>CP081098.1:3334442-4595413 GCA_025141015.1 Rhodobacteraceae bacterium M382
CTGCCGATCGAATGCACCAAGGGCGAAGCCGAGACCGGGCAGGAAGAGCTCAACATCAAATATGCGCCTGCCATGGACACGGCGGAGTATCATTCGATCGCCAAACACGCGATCAAGGAGATCGCCTGGCAGCAGGGCCACGCCGCAACCTTTCTGCCCAAATGGCATCATGACAAGGTCGGCAGTTCCAGCCATGTGCATCAATCCCTGTGGGCCGATGGCAAACCGGCGTTTCACGACCCGGATGACGCGCTGGGGATGTCGGACCTGATGAAGTCCTATATGGCCGGGCTGCTCAAATATGCGCCTGATTACACCTATTTCATGGCCCCCTATATCAACAGCTACAAACGCTTCATGAAGGGGACATTTGCCCCCACAAGGATCATCTGGTCGGTGGACAATCGCACCGCCGGGTATCGGTTGTGTGGTGAAGGGTCCAAGGCCATCCGCGTCGAATGCCGGATCCCGGGATCGGACATGAACCCCTATCTGGCGATGGCGGGCATGCTGGCCGCCGGTCTGGCCGGGATCGAGGAAGGTCTGGAGCTGCAGCCGCCCACGGTGGGCGATGTCTATCAGGGCGACACCGGCCTGATCCCCGGCGATCTGGGCGCGGCGCGCACCGCGCTGCACGGCTCGGACATGCTGCGCGCGGCGATGGGCGACGATGTGGTCGACCACTACGCCCGTGCCGCCGAGGTGGAGATCGAAGAGTTTGCCCGCGTTGTGACCGATTGGGAGGTCGCGCGCGGGTTCGAACGGGCGTGAGCTGGGGTCAAGGCTGGGGGCGCTGCCCCCAGACCCCCGAGGTATTTTTGACCAGAAAGAAGCAGGGGCGCGTGCCCCTGATCCGAGATGTGGAGTTGAGGGCATGGGCCAGACATTGACGTGTATTTCCCCGATTGACGGATCGGTGTTTGCCGAACGCACAGTGCTGTCGCGCGAGGCGGCTGTTGCGGTGGCGGCGCGGGCACGGGATGCGCAAGCCGCCTGGGCGGCGCGGCCGTTGGCCGAGCGGGTCGAATTGGTGATGGCCGGGGTCGCGGCGGTGGGCGCGATGAATGATGCCATCGTGCCCGAGCTGGCCCATATGATGGGGCGGCCCATTCGGTATGGTGGTGAATTTGGCGGTTTCAACGAGCGCGCCAGCCATATGGCGTCGATTGCGGCGGAGGCGCTGGCTGATATCGCCGTGGGCGAGGACGCGACATTCAAACGGTATATCAAACGGATTCCCCATGGGGTGGTGCTGGTCGTCGCACCCTGGAACTATCCCTATATGACCGCCATCAACACCGTGGCCCCGGCGCTGATTGCCGGCAATACCGTGGTGTTGAAACACGCCACCCAGACCCTGTTGGTGGGCGAACGCATGGCCGCGGCGTTCCATGATGCGGGCGTGCCGCAGGACGTGTTCCAGAACGTGTTTCTGGATCATGACACCACATCCGAGCTGATCGCGCGCCGGGCGTTCGATTTTGTCAATTTCACCGGCTCGGTCGGCGGTGGCCAGGCGATGGAACGCGCCGCCGCCGGGACCTTCACCGGCGTCAGCACCGAGCTGGGCGGCAAGGACCCGGGATACGTGATGGAGGATGCCGATCTGGACGCCGCCGTCGACACGCTGATCGATGGGGCGATGTTCAACGCCGGTCAGTGCTGTTGCGGGATCGAGCGGATTTACGTGCATGAGAGCCTTTATGACGCCTTTGTCGAGAAGGCCGTGGAGATCGTCAGCGGCTATACCCTGGGCAATCCGCTGGACCCGGACACCACCCTGGGGCCGATGGCCAATGTCCGGTTCGCCGCCGAGGTGCGCGCCCAGATCGACGCCGCCGTGGCCGCCGGTGCAACCGCCCATATCGCGCCGATGGTGGCCGATGATGGTGCGGCCTATCTGACGCCGCAGATCCTGACCGGCGTGACCCATGACATGGCGGTGATGCGCGACGAGAGCTTTGGGCCCGTGGTGGGCATCATGAAGGTGTCCGGTGACCAGGAGGCCATCGCCCTGATGAACGACAGCGACTTTGGCCTGACCGCATCGCTGTGGACGGCGGATGTGGACCGCGCCGCAGCGGTCGGCGATCGCATCGAGACCGGCACCGTGTTCCTGAACCGCGCCGATTACCTGGACCCCGGCCTGTGCTGGACCGGCTGCAAGAACACCGGGCGCGGCGGTGGGCTCTCCATCATCGGCTATCACAATCTGACCCGGCCCAAATCCTACCATCTCAAGAAAGTCACCGGCTGAGAGCCGCCCTGACCCTGTCTGAAGGAAGAACGAACATGTCTCTCGTTGGAAACTGGTCCTATCCGACCAACATCAAATTCGGCGCTGGCCGGATCAGCGAACTCCCCGCCGCCTGCGCCGCCACCGGCATGACACGCCCCCTGCTGGTCACCGACCGCGGCCTGGCCGATCTGCCGATCACCAAAGCCACCCTGGACATCCTGGAGGCCGCCGGTCTGGGCCGGGGTCTGTTTGCCGAGGTCGACCCCAATCCCAACGAGATCAACCTGGCCGCAGGGGTTGCCGCCTATAACGCCGGGGGCCACGATGGCGTCATCGCCTTTGGCGGCGGCTCGGGGCTGGACCTGGGCAAGATGGTTGCCTTTATGGCCGGCCAAACCCGGCCCGTGTGGGAGTTCGAGGATGTGGACGATTGGTGGACCCGCGCCGATGCGGACGCCATCGCGCCCATCGTGGCCGTGCCCACCACCGCAGGCACCGGATCCGAAGTCGGCCGCGCCAGCGTCATCACCAATTCGGTGACCCACGCCAAGAAGATCATCTTTCACCCCAAGGTGCTGCCCGAAGTCGTCATCTGCGACCCCGAGCTGACCGTGGGCATGCCCAGGGCCATCACCGCAGGCACCGGGCTCGATGCCTTCGCCCATTGCGTCGAGGCGTTCTCCAGCCCCCATTACCACCCGATGTCCCAGGGCATCGCGCTCGAAGGCATGCGCCTGGTCAAGGAATATCTGCCGCGCGCCTATACGGACGGCACCGATCTGGAGGCCCGCGCCCAGATGATGTCGGCCGCCGCCATGGGGGCCACCGCCTTCATGAAGGGTCTCGGGGCCATCCACGCCATGAGCCACCCCGTCGGCGCCATGTTCAACACCCACCACGGCACCACAAATGCGGTCTGCATGCCCGCCGTGCTGGCGCTGAACGCACCCGAAATCGCCGACCGGTTTGATCAGGCCGCCGCCTATCTGGGCATCACCGGCGGCTTTGACGGGTTTTGCACCTTTGTCCAGACCTTCAACGACAGCCTCGCCATCCCCCGCAAACTCACCGAGCTCGGCGTCACAGCAGACGCAATCCCAGACCTCGTCGCAGGCGCGCTCACAGACCCCTCATGCGGCGGAAACCCCGTCACACTCACCCAACAAAACCTCACGCAGCTCTTCAATCAATCAATCTGAAACACCCCCAAAATCAAAGGGCGGCGCACCAAGCCGCACCGCCCAAAAAATACACCCAGAAAAGCCCAAAAAACCACACAACAACACAAAGCTAACCGGCTTTGGCCAGATTGTAGCCCCCAGTTGCCTGCCCCCCTGTTTCATGGGCAAACTCAAGATACAGCTGGCGCGCCTTTCGGGTCACCGGACCGATCCCCAGTTCCCGGTTCTGAAATCGGCTAACAGGCATAACCTTGGCGATATTTCCGGTGCAGAATATTTCATCCGCGGTCTCAAAATCCGCAACCGTCAGGCGGTCTTCGCATACCTCGACCCCATCGTCCCGCAAAAGGCCGATCACCCGTTGACGGGTCAAACCATTGAGGAAACACCCGTTGGGCACCGGGGTCGACACCCTCCCGTCACGGACCAAAAACACATTGGTCGAGGCGGTTTCCGCAACATGCCCGTCGACATCCAGCGACAAGGCATTGTTGAAACCACGTGCACGCGCCCAGGCCATGATGCGACCATTGTTGGGATACAGTGATCCGGCCTTGGCCTCGGTCAGGGCCATGTCCTGACGCGGGCGGCAAAAGGGGGCGACCGTCAACGAAAACCCTTCGATTGGGGGCATTGCCAGCTCTTCGATACAAATCGCAAAGGCGGTCGAAGCCGGATCCAGGTCGATCAGACCAGCCGAGCCGTCGCAGGCCCACATCATCGGTCGGATGTAGAGCTCGGCTCCTGCCGGATAGCGGGCCACCCCGTCGCGCACAATGGTTTCGATCTCCGCCCCCGTAATCGCGGTTTGCATCCCCAATGCGTGAGCCGAACGGATCAACCGGGCACAATGCAAGTTGAGATCAGGCATCACCCCGTCAAACAGTCGCGCTCCATCAAACACCTGTGTCCCCAGCCAGGCCACATGGTCCGCGGCCCGAATGACCGGGATATTGCCCGCGCGCCAGGCCCCCTCCCACCAGGTGAGAATACGTCCTCCGATAGCCATCGCTCTGGTTCTCCTTTCAATCCGTTCGATCCTGGCGAAACCGGAATTCGATACGAATTCCGAGCCGTTTTCCGTGTCGGAAAACGGGGCACCGCTAGATATGCAGCGCGGCACCCAACCCCATCAGTGCGGCCTCTTGCGTGGTTTCCCCCAGGGTGGGATGGGCGTGAATGGTGCCGGCGATATCGGCCAGGGTTGCCGCCATCTCGATGGCAAGCCCAAATTCCCCGGCCATCTCCGAGACACCTTGCCCCACAGCCTGCATACCCAGAACTAGCCCCGTAGCGGGGTCCGAAACAATGCGCACAAACCCATCGGATCGCTCCATGGTGAGCGCACGACCATTGGCCTGGAACGGGAACAGCGACACTTTGGCTCCTTTGACCTGGGATGGTCCCTGTCCGACAGTGACGATCTCCGGGTCCGTGAAACACACTGCCGGAATGGCGCGCTTGTCCCACCGCACCCGATGCCCGGCCAGATGTTCGGCAACCAATGTGCCCTGCGCCATCGCCCGGTGCGCCAGCATCGGTTCGCCGGTGATGTCGCCGATGGCATAGACGTCGCGCATCGAGGTGGCACATATGTCGTTGATGCGCAGGAATGGGCCGTCGCGATCCAGTCCCAGATCCTCGACGCCAAAGCCGTCCAGGACCGGACGTCGACCGACAGTCACCAGAACCTTGTCGGCGGGGATCTCTTCGGATCCTTCTGGGGTTTCGACCAACAGATTCCCGGTGTCGGTCATCCCCTGTGCCCGCGCCTCCAGACGCACCTGGATGCCTAGATCCTGTAGTCGGGCCATCACGGGGCGGGTCAGGGGCGCATCATATTGCGACAGGATATTGCGTTCGGCTTCGACCAATGTGACCCGCGCCCCAAGCTTCGCCATGGCCATGCCGATTTCGAGCCCGATGTAACCCGCGCCAATCACGGCCAGATGATTGGGCACGGCACGCAGATCCAACGCCTCGGTCGAAGAAATCACCCGATCGCCAAATGGCAAAAAGGGCAGTTCAACCGGTGCCGATCCGGTGGCCAGCACCAAATGTTGACAACGGATCAGCAGCGGGCCTTTGTCCGTATCCACGACCACCGATTTGCCGTCGCGAATCTGGGCATAGCCCTGGACCACCCTGACGCCGGATTTCTTCAACAGCCCCGCGACCCCGCCCGTCAGCTTGGCCACCACGCTGTTCTTCCAATCGACCGTTTTGCCCAGGTCAATGGTTGCGGATCCCGCGCTGATGCCCAGAGCATTCTCACTGCCGGCGTGTTTGACGGTATCAAATTCCTGGGCTGCATGGATCAGTGCCTTGGACGGGATACACCCCACATTCAGGCACGTGCCCCCAGGAGAGCCCCCTTCAACAACCACGGTATCAATGCCCAGTTGCCCGGCACGAATGCCGCAAACATAGCCGCCCGGTCCGGCACCAATGATCAGGAGCTTGCAGGAGAGGTGTTGCATTTCACTCCTCCACAAAAATCAGCGCCGGGGTTTCCAGCAGGGTTTTTATCCGGTTCACGAACACCGCCGCGTCCCACCCGTCGATCACCCGGTGGTCAAAGCTGCACGAGATGTTCATCATCTTGCGCGGCACGAATTGGGTGCCGTCCCACTGCGGGCGCATGGCCATTTTGTTGATGCCAACAATGGCCACCTCGGGGTGGTTGATAATCGGTGTGGTGACAATGGCACCCAACGGGCCCAGAGACGTGATGGTGAGCGTTGATCCGGTCAATTCCTCGCGCACTGCCTTGCCGGTTCTGGCAGCTTCGGACAGGCGGGCAATTTCGCTGGCTGTGTCAAACATCCCGCGGGTTTCGGCGTCGCGCAGCACCGGGACGATCAGGCCATTGTCGGTCATCGTCGCAATGCCGACATGCAGTGCGCGATGTCGACGGATGATACCCGCATTGTCATCAAAATGGGCGTTCATCTCAGGATGATCCCGCACCGCGCGCGCCAGCGCCGCGCAGACAAAGGGCAGCATGGTCAGCTTGGGCTTGTCCCCGCGATCCTTGTTCATCGTGGCGCGCAGATCCTCGACGCCTGTGACATCCACCTCCTCGACCACGGTGATATGGGGAATGCGGCTGTTGGCCAACGCCATACGGTCTGCAATCTTGCGGCGCAGCCCCACGACCTTGATCTCCTCCACCTCCGGTTTACGAACCGGCGAGTCTATCGGCGCGGCCGGGGCCTGTGCGCTTTGGAACATGGCGTCCAGATCACCATGCCCGATGCGTCCGCCCGGTCCCGTACCCCGTATCTGGCGCAAATCAATCCCGGCGTCGCGCGCCCGTTTGCGCACAGCTGGCGAGGCCAGAACATCCGCATGTTCCACACGCGGCGCAATAACCTGAGGGATCACAACCGGCGCAACCTCGGGCTCTGGCTTTGGTGCGGGCTCTGGTGCCTTTTCACCCGCCGGTGCCGGGTCCGGATCGGCCACCGGTGCGGCCTGTTCAAACACATCCGGCACCGCTTCGCCTTCGGTTTCGATGCGCACCAACACAGACCCCACGGCCACCGTGTCGCCGATCTCGCCTCCGGTCCAGGTGACTTTGCCGTCATAAAGCGAGGGGATCTCAACCGTCGCCTTGTCGGTCATCACGGCGGCCAGGATATCATCCTCGCGCACCAGATCACCGGGTTTCACGTGCCATTCCACCAGCTCGGCTTCGGTCACGCCTTCACCAACATCCGGCAGTTTAATATCCAGTTCCTGCATGGCTCAGACCTCCAAAACCTTGCGCAGCGCGCGTTCAATGCGGTCGGGGCCGGGGAAGTAATCCCATTCCTGCGCGTGCGGGTACGGCGCATCCCAACCACAGACCCGTTCAATCGGTGCCTCCAGATGCCAGAAACAGGCCTCCTGCACTTCGGAGATCAATTCGGCCCCGAAACCAGAGGTCCGGGTTGCTTCATGCACGATAATGCAGCGGCCAGTCTTTTCGACCGACGTCTTGATGGTCTCCAGATCCAGCGGCAGGAGCGAGCGCAGGTCGATCACTTCGGCATCAACACCGGTGTTTTGCACAGCCTGTTCCGCGACAAAGACCATGGTGCCATAGGCCAGGATCGTGACATCCGCGCCCGCGCGACAGACACGCGCCTTGCCCAATTCGGTCTTGTAATATCCATCTGGAACATCGCCGCGTTCATGGCTGGACCAGCTCAGAGATTTGCCGCTGTGATCGCCATAAAACGGACCGTTGTACAGCCGCTTGGGTTCCAGAAAGATCACCGGGTCCGGGTCCTCGATCGACGCGATCAACAGCCCCTTGGCATCATGCGGGTTCGACGGCATCACGGTCTTCAGGCCTGCCACATGGGTAAACAACGCCTCTGGACTTTGGCTGTGGGTCTGACCGCCATAGATGCCGCCCCCCGTCGGCATACGGATGACCAGCGGACAGGTGAACTGCCCATTCGACCGATGCCGAATGCGGGCGGCTTCCTGGGTGATCTGGTCATAGGCCGGGTACATGTAATCGGCGAACTGCACTTCGACACAGGGCTTGCGCCCATGCGCGGCCATGCCGATGGCGACGCCAACGATGGCGCTTTCGCTGATTGGGGTGTCAAACACCCGCTCTTCGCCGAATTTCTCCTGCAGCCCGGCCGTACAGCGGAACACGCCGCCAAAATACCCCACGTCCTCGCCAAACACCAACACCCGCGGGTCGCGCGCCAACATGACATCCATGGCGTCGCGCAGCGCTTCGATCATTGTCATCACAGCCATCTCAGTACCCCATTTCCTGACGCTGCCGCCGCAGGTGGTCGGGTAGTTCGGCGTAGACATCGTTGAATATCTCGGCGGGCGACATCGGCACCGGGTTGACCAATGTGCCATGGGCCTCAACCCGTTTTTGTTCGGCGGTGACCTCTTCCAGGATCTGTGCCTGCACTTGGACGTGACGCTCTTCGGACCACAGCCCGCGCGTGATCAGGTGGGTTTTCAGTCGCTCGATCGGATCGCCCAGCGGCCAGGCCGACCCATCATCGCGCGGACGATAGGCCGACGGATCATCGGAGGATGAATGCGCCCCGAACCGATAGGTGAACCATTCGATCCCGACGGGGCCAAACCCATTGGCCAGCCGATCCCGGGCCCAGCGCGACACCGCCGCCACGGCCAGATAGTCATTCCCATCCACGCGCAGCGACGGAATGCCATACCCCCGCATCCGCGCCGCATAGGTGCGCGCCGCGCCCGATGCCACACCGGTATAGGTGGAAATGGCCCATTGGTTGTTAACCACATTCAGGATCACCGGCGGCTGATAGACAGACGCCATCAGCAGCGCCCCGTGGTAATCGTTCGACGCCGTGGCCCCGTCACCAATCCAGGCGGTTGCGATCTTGCCATCACCGCTGAGCGCATTGGCCATGGCCCATCCCACCGCCTGCACGTACTGCGTGCCCAGATTCCCAGAAACGGTGAAAAAGCCAAAATCTCGCGCCGAATGCAGCACCGGCAGCTGGCGGCCGCGCAACGGGTCGAGGTCGTTTGAGTAATACTGACCGAACAGCATTTCCAGCGGATAGTCATTGGCAACCAACAGGGTCTGCTGACGATAAGTCGGGAAATTCATGTCCCCCGGCTGCATCTGTCGCTGAAAGGCGCAGCCCACGGCCTCCTCTCCGGTACATTGCATGTAAAACGAGGTCTTGCCCTGGCGCTGCGCGGTGTGCATCCGTTTATCGATGGCCCGCATGGTCATCATGTCGCGCAGCCCCTGCAACAGCAGATCACCACAGTCATCGCCCAGATAGTCGGCCCAGGGACCTACGGCATTGCCATCATCGTCCAGCACGCGGATCAACCCATTAGCATAATCGCGCGATGATCGCGCGTCCATGTCCAGCGACGGCACATCCAAAAGCCCCGCCTGGGGGATATCGATACCGGAAAAATCCGGCTCATCTCCGGGGCGGGTCGGCGGTTTTGGGAACGTCAATTTGACCTTGCGTGGGGTCATGCCTGTCTCCTTGTCGGTCATGCGCCCCGCAAAGGGGCGGGCGCCAGTCCCCCGGTAGGCCCGCGGGCATCAGAACCAGCGCAATGAAATTGCTGAAAGCAGAATATCCTGAGTATTGGCAAAATTGGCGTTGATAGTTTGGATATATTTTAGTTTATTCAAAATTATCTTCTGAAATTTCCACCGTTACAGATTTTTGTTTTCCAAAATCACGCACACCCCTATATATTCCTTGCATCCTGGCACCAGGACCGACAAATGGTTTGCCCGTGACACGACAAGATGAATATTGTTTTGGAGATACCCCATCGTGATGAATTCTCTGGACCCGACATGACCACAATTACTGAAATGGATCGCAAGATCCTGCGTGCCCTGATGGAGGATGGACGTCAGCCCAACACCCAATTGGCTGAAACCGTCGGCCTGTCTCCCAGCCAGTGCTGGCAGCGGGTGCGCCGATTGGAAGAAGCAGGCATCATTGCGGGCTATCACGCACGGCTCAATCAGGAACTGATGGGAGTGCCCGAAATCGTGCTGGTGGAAATTACTCTGGAACGCAACGAAGGCTATCAGCTGGAACAGATCGGCCAGACTCTCGCCGAACTGCCCGAGGTGCTGGAGATGCATGTAACATCTGGCGAATTTGACCTGTTCATCAAGATCGCGGTCAGCGGCACCCGCGGCTACGAGGAGTTCCTGAAAAACAAACTGTATCGGATCTCGGGCATTCGCCATTCCCGGTCGATTTTCTCGTTACGGTGTTTCAAGAACGAAATGTCCTATGTCCCGCACGGCTGACCCTAGCCTCAAGGCGCTGGAGGTGTTCCAGCTGGTGGCGCGCCTTGGGTCGGTTCAGGCGGTGGCGGTTGAATCGGGGCTGTCGATCAGCACCGTGTCGCACCACCTGAAATCTCTAGAAGCGCAGGTGGGTGTCGCCCTGTTGGACCACAAACGCCGCCCCATGGTGCTGACGCCGCAGGGGGCCGTGTTTCTGAAATATGTCGAAGAGGCGCTGCGCCTGATCCGCAAGGCCCGGTCCGAGGCCGTGGCAGGGGATACGATCGGCGTACGGTCCCTTCGGCTGGGGTTGATCGAAGATTTCGACAGCGACATCGCCCCGCAGCTGGCCGTGCAATTGGCCGAAACAATGCCGTTCTGTGACTTTTCACATTTCACCCGCCCCAGCCATGACATCTTGCACCTGCTGCGCAACAGGCGCATTGACATCGGTCTGGCCTCGCGCCCGGTCGAAACGGTGAGCGACCTGCAGGAAAGCCAGATGCTGCGCGATCCTTTTGTATTGGCGTTGCCCGTCGGATACCCCGCCACCCCAGAGGCGACGCTGGCCGGGGACACCGACCTGCCCCTGCTGCGCTATAGCACCGGCCAGATCGTCAGTGGTCAGATCGAAGCCCATCTGCGTCGCCTGCGCCTGTCGCACCCGCAACGCTTTGAAATCGAGAGCAACCAGACCATCATGGCAATGATTGCCGCCGGGGCCGGTTGGGCGATCACAACGCCGTTGTGCTACATGCGCGCCAAACGGTTCCAGGGACAGGTCCGCCTGCACCCGTTTCCAGGCAAAGGATTCGCCCGTTACATTTCCCTTTTTTCCTCGCCCGAATGTTCCGAACCGATGGCGACCATGGTCGGTGCTGCGCTGCGGTCCTTGCTCGAGCGCAACGTGGTACGCCCGTTGACCGATGACCACCCCTGGCTGTGCGACAGTTTCCGAATGCTGTGAGCACGGCCATGCCTCACAAGACCGGGGGCGCTGCCCCCGTCGCGCGCTGCGCGACTCCCCCGAGGTATTTTTGACCAGAAAGAAACAGGAGCGATGCGCATAAAATGCAACTGGCATCGCCGCCCGTGATCGCCGCGACGGGGCAAAGCTGTGATCCGATCCGCAGATTCACCGTGACGGTCACGAGCAGGAGGGCGATGTCCAGCTCGGTCCGCTTTGATCTGTCAGACCTCTTCCACCTCCAGCACCCCATCCAGCGATTTGATCGCGCCCTTGATCTGCGGGTTGATCGGGAATCTTGACCCCAGCTCCATCTCGACATCTCCGGGCAGACCCGGATCCTGCAGCATCATGAACACCTCGCCCCGTGCGCTGCGCGACGCGGATTGGGCTGCGTCCTGCAGAACCCGCGCAACGGTCGGGATCGCCTGCGCGTCCGAGATATAGATCTTGAGGTTTGACGTCCCCGCATCCGCGGTCACCGCATCCACCGGGCCCACAGAGCGCGCCAACAGTTTCAGTTGATCGGATTCCATCGTCGCCTCGGCCGTCACCACGACCTTGGCTCCGGTTTCCAGATAGTCGCGGCATTTCTCCAATGCCTCGGAAAACAGCGTCACTTCGTAGGCACCGGTGGTATCGGACAATTGGGCAAAGGCAAACCGATTGCCACGCGCCGATTTGCGTTCCTGCCGCCCGGCAACCACCCCCGCCAGCTTGACCAGAATTGGCCCTCCGCGTTCGGCTTTGACCATCACTTCGTCCAGGGTCAGCACCTTTTTGCGCCGCAGCGCCACCATATAATCGTCCAGCGGATGGCCGGACAGATAAAAGCCGATGGCCTTGAACTCTTCGCCCAGCCGTTCGGCCGGCAACCAGTCGGGCACCGGAGCGAACCGCGGTTCAGGCAGGTCATCCCCCGCTTCGCCAAACAGCGATACCTGGTTCGAATTCTTCTGTTCAAAGATCGCCGCCGAATAATTGACCAGCCCATCCAGGCTCTCGAACACCCGACGTCGGTTCGGGTCAAGCTGGTCAAAGCCCCCGGCCCGGGCCAGCATTTCCAGCGGTCGTTTGCCGACTTTTTTCAGGTCCACCCGCCGCGCCAAATCAAAAAGCGTGGCAAAGGGGCGGTCGTGGCCTTCATCCCGGCGGCCCTGCACGATCAGGTTCATCGCCTCAAGGCCCACGTTCTTCAGTGCGCCCAGCGCATAAACCAGCTCTCCGTCCACCACATTGAACGTCGCCAGCGACCTGTTCACGCAGGGTGGCACATATTTCAGGCTCAACCCCTTGCGGACCTCTTCGAAATAAATCGCCAACTTGTCCGTCAGGTGGATATCGCAATTCATCACACCAGCCATGAATTCAACCGGGTGGTTGGCCTTGAGCCAGGCGGTCTGATAGCTGACCACGGCATAGGCCGCCGCGTGGGATTTGTTGAACCCGTAGTTGGCAAATTTCTCGAGCAGGTCAAAAACCTCGGACGCCTTTTTCGCAGGTACGCCGTTTTCGGCGGCACCCTTTTCGAATTTGGGCCGTTCGGCGTCCATCGCCTCTTTGATCTTTTTCCCCATCGCCCGGCGCAGCAGATCAGCGCCGCCGAGACTATAGCCCGCCATCACCTGGGCGATCTGCATCACCTGTTCCTGATAGACGATGATGCCCTGGGTCTCTTCCAGGATGTGATCGATCAGCGGATGGACCGAGGTGATCTCCTTGAGGCCGTTTTTCACCTCGCAATAGGTCGGAATGTTCTCCATCGGGCCGGGACGATACAGCGCCACCAACGCCACGATGTCCTCGATACAGGTGGGTTTCATCCGTTTCAGCGCATCCATCATCCCGGTGGATTCCACCTGGAACACGGCGACCGTCTTGGCCGAGGAATACAGCTTGTACGACGCTTCGTCGTCCAGCGGGATGGCGTTGATTTCGTTCACCGCGCCTTCGGGCGGATCGTACAGCTCGGTCCCGTCTTCGGCGATATGCAGATCGCGACCCGAATGGCGGATCAGATCGACAGCATTCTGAATGACGGTCAGGGTTTTCAACCCCAGAAAGTCGAATTTGACCAACCCGGCCTGTTCCACCCATTTCATGTTGAACTGGGTCGCGGGCATGTCGGATTTGGGATCCTGATACAGCGGCACCAACGCGTCCAGCGGACGATCACCGATCACAACCCCGGCGGCATGGGTCGACGCGTTGCGCAACAACCCTTCGACCTGTTGGCCATAGGTCAACAGCCGATCCACAACCTCTTCGTTCTGGGCCTCTTCGCGCAAACGCGGTTCGTCCTGCAACGCCTTTTCGATGCTGACGGGTTTGACACCTTCGACCGGGATCATCTTGGACAGGCGATCGACCTGACCATAGGGCATCTGCAGCACCCGGCCAATGTCGCGCACCGCCGCCTTGGACAGCAGCGCACCAAAGGTAATGATCTGGCCGACCTTGTCGCGGCCATATTTCTGCTGCACGTATTTGATCACCTCTTCGCGGCGATCCATGCAAAAGTCGATGTCAAAGTCGGGCATCGACACCCGTTCGGGGTTCAGGAACCGTTCGAACAGCAGGCTGTACCGCAAAGGATCCAGATCGGTGATGGTCAGCGCATAGGCCACCAGGCTGCCCGCCCCCGACCCCCGACCAGGTCCCACCGGAATATTCTGATCCTTGCCCCATTGGATAAAGTCCGCAACGATCAGAAAGTACCCCGGGAACCCCATGCCTTCGATGATATCCAGCTCAAAATCCAGGCGCTTCTGGTACTCTTCGACGCTCACCGCATGGGGAATGACGGCCAGACGCTTTTGCAGCCCCTCATTGGCGATGCGGCGCAACTCGGCGACCTCATCATCCGCAAACTTGGGCAGGATCGGATCCCGGCGATAGGCCATAAAGGCGCAGCGTTTGGCAATTTCCACCGTATTCTCGATTGCCTCGGGCAGATCGGCAAACAGGGTGACCATTTCCTGCTGGGTCTTGAAATAATGCTGTGGCGTCAGGCGGCGGCGGCCTTCCTGCTGGTCCACATAGGCGCCTTCGGAAATACAGATCAGCGCGTCATGCGCCTCGTACATCTTTTCGGCTGGAAAATAGACGTCATTGGTCGCCACCAGCGGCAGATCCATGGCATAGGCCATCTCGACATGGCCGCGTTCAGTCAGGCGTTCGGCCTCCGGCTGACCACCCTCGCCCGGATGGCGCTGCAATTCCACATACAATCGATCAGGGAACATGGCTTTCAGGCGCTGCATCAGGTCTTCGGCTGCGGGGCGTTGACCCTGTTGCAACAGCTTGCCCACAGGGCCATTCGGCCCCCCAGTCAGACAGATCAACCCTGCGGATCGGTCGTCCAGTTCCTCCAGCGTGACCTGCGGCAGCTGCCCGCCCTTGTCCACATACAGACAGGACGACAGTTTCATCAGGTTCTCATACCCGGCCTCGCTCTGCGCCAGCAACACCATCGGTGCAGGCTGCTTCGGCTTCCCCCCCGGTTCCGGCTGCTGGAATGTCACATCCACCTGGCACCCCAGAATGGGCTGGATACCCGCCCCGCTGAGCGAGACAGAAAACTCCAGTGCCGCAAACATGTTGTTGGTGTCGGTCACCGCAATGGCCGGCATTTCGGCCTGCTTGCACAGATCCGGTAGTTTCTTGAGCCGAACCGCGCCTTCAAGCAGCGAGTATTCGGTGTGGGTGCGCAGGTGAATGAATCGGGGAGAGCTGGTCATGATCGACAGATTAACCCGGCCCGGCCAGCAGAGGAAAGCGCTTCCTTACCCCTGCACATCGAAAAAGAATACGCGTGCATTATTCGGATCTGTTTGAAAGTGCTTAATGCCCACCCATATCCCATACAACGTTAACCTTTTGGTACCAAAAGACAAACCAACGCCTCTTCTGTGCAGCTTTTATCTGATTTTTGGCAAATTACTGCACCGCAGAGCGACTTTTCCTTGCCAGATCCCCGCCGGTCTTTCTACTTTGATCTCAATCAAATGCCCGCTCTGTCTTCTACGTCGCATCGAAGGAGAGCATCACAAGGGCGCAACGGGGTAACGCGACGGGTCACACACATGACAATCACCTTTCTTCTGAACGGAGAGAGAGTAGAGCTGACGGATCCCGATCCGACGGCCACGCTGCTGGATTGGCTGCGCGAGGACCGCGGCCTGACCGGCACCAAGGAAGGCTGCAACGAAGGCGACTGCGGTGCCTGCACCGTCATGATCACCGATCAGGACGGTGCCAAGGCCCTGAACGCGTGCATTCTGTTTCTGCCACAGCTGAACGGCAAGGCGGTGCGCACCGTCGAAGGCGCAGCCGGGCCAGACGGCGACCTGCACCCTGCCCAGACCGCCATGATCGACCTGCACGGCAGCCAATGCGGGTTCTGCACGCCCGGTTTTGTGATGTCGATGGTCGCCAGCCACGCGAATGGCACCACCGACCATGACACCCAATTGGCCGGCAACCTGTGCCGCTGCACGGGCTACGCCCCGATTATCCGGGCCGCCAAAGCCACAGAAAACGCCCCGGTCCCAACATGGATCCAGGACGACAGCTCCTTCATCTTGCCAGAAAAACTCCGGGGGGAGGCTGCAAGCCGGGGGGCAGAGCCCCCATCACCCCTCTATACCCCACGCAACGCCGATGACTTGGCCCAGGCCTATGCCCAACACCCCGACGCCACGCTGGTCGCCGGCGCAACGGATGTGGGTCTTTGGGTCACCAAACAGCTGCGCGATCTGAACCCGGTGATTTTCCTCAGTGGCTGTGACGATCTCAAAGCGATTGACGCCACCGATGACACCATCACCTTTGGTGCCATGGTGAATATGAACCAGATGCGTGACGTGATCGAACCGCTGCACCCCTCTTATGGGGAAATGATCCGTCGCTATGCCAGCGTTCAGGTTCGCAATGCGGCCACCGTCGGCGGTAATATCGCCAATGGCTCTCCTATCGGGGACAACCCGCCTGCGCTGATCGCCTTGGGGGCGACACTGCATCTGCGCAAGGGAGAGACCGCGCGCAGCTTGCCGCTCGAAGATTTCTTTATCGACTATGGCAAACAGGACCGCGCGCCGGGTGAATTCGTGACCGCAGTCAGCATCCCGCGTCAGGTCGATGTGCTGAAAACCTACAAACTCTCCAAGCGCTTTGATCAGGACATTTCGGCCGTGCTCGGCGCATTCAACATCATCGTTGAAAACGCAACCATAACCGCGGCCCGCATCGCCTTTGGCGGCATGGCCGGCACTCCGAAGCGGGCCACCCATGTGGAACAGGCGCTGGTCGGCCAGCCCTGGACAGCAGAGACGATCGCCACCGCTCAGGCCGAATTTGACAAGGATTATACACCGATGAGCGACATGCGGGCCTCGGCTGAATACCGGCTGGAAACAGCCCGCAACATGTTGGCCCGCTATTTTGCCGAGATGAACGGCGATCTGGCGTCCGTTCTGGAGGTCGCGGTATGAACGTTCTGTCAAAGACGAACATGGGCCAAGTCGCGAAACCGCTGCCCCATGATGCCGCAAAGCTGCATGTGACCGGCACCGCGCGATACGTGGATGACATCCCCACGCCGCGCGGGTGTCTGCATCTGGCTTTTGGCCTCTCCCCCATCGCCAAGGGCACCATTACCGCGATGGACCTGGACGCTGTTCGATCCAGCCCCGGAGTGGTCGCTGTCCTGACCGCCGATGACCTGCCCTTTGCCAATGACGTGTCGCCTTCGGCCCATGATGAACCGCTGCTGTCGGACGGTACGGTCAACCATCTGGGCCAGCCGGTGTTCCTGGTCGTGGCAACCAGCCATCGCGCTGCCCGGGTTGCGGCACGCAAGGGGCAGATCGACTATCAAGAACAGGACGCCCTGCTGACGCTGGATCAGGCACTGGCCGCAGACTCTCGGTTTGAAGAAGGCCCGCGCATCTATGAAAAAGGTGACGCCGCCGCCGCCATCGACGCCGCGCCGCGTGTGGTTGAAGGACAGTTCGAGCTGGGCGGTCAGGAACATTTCTATCTCGAAGGTCAGGCCGCATTGGCGCTGCCGCAGGAAGGCGGCGACATGCTGGTGCATTCCTCGACCCAGCACCCGACCGAGATCCAGCACAAAGTGGCCGAAGGCATCGGCGTGCCGATGCATGCCGTGCGCGTCGAAACCCGGCGCATGGGCGGGGGGTTTGGCGGCAAGGAAAGCCAGGGCAATGCGCTGGCCGTATCCTGCGCCATCGCAGCCCGTCTGACCGGTCAGCCCTGCAAGATGCGTTATGATCGCGACGACGACATGACCATCACCGGCAAACGCCATGCCTTTCGCATTACCTATCGCGCCGGGTTTGACGACGACGGACGGGTTCAGGGTGTCGAATTCCTGCATCTGGTCAACTGCGGCTGGGCTCAGGATCTGTCGCTGCCCGTGGCCGACCGCGCCATGCTGCATTCGGACAATGCCTATCTGATCCCCGCAATGCGGATCGAAAGCCACCGACTGAAGACCAACCTGCAAAGCGCCACCGCCTATCGCGGCTTTGGCGGGCCACAGGGGATGGTCGGGATCGAACGGGTGATGGATCACATCGCCCATGATCTGGGCGTTGATCCGGTAGAGCTACGCCAGCGCAACTATTATGCGGCACCGGATCAGGCCGGGCCCGACAACACCACGCCCTATGGCCAACGGGTCGAGGATTTCGAACTGCACGCGATCACTGCGCAACTGTTGGAGAGCAGCGATTATGCCGCCCGCAAGGCCGACATTGCAGCATGGAACGCCGGTCAGGACCGGTTTGCCCGTGGCATTGCCTTTTCGCCGGTGAAATTCGGGATTTCCTTTACCCTCACTCATCTGAACCAGGCCGGCGCTTTGGTGCACGTCTATCAGGACGGGTCGGTGCATCTGAACCATGGGGGCACCGAAATGGGTCAGGGCCTGTTCCAGAAGGTGGCCCAGGTCGCCGCCAGCCGCTTTGGCATCCCGCTGGACAAGGTAAAGATTACCGCCACGGACACCGCCAAAGTGCCCAATACTTCGGCCACGGCCGCCTCTTCGGGATCGGACCTGAACGGCATGGCCGTCCAGGCCGCCTGTGACACGATCCGCGACCGAATGGCCAACTTTCTGGCCGAACGCTATCAGACCGCAGTGGCGCAGATCCGGTTCGAGGACGGCACCGTCCATATCGGCGATGAGCTCATCAGCTTTGATGAGGCGGCAAGCCTTGCCTATCAGGGTCGGATCAGCCTGTCGGCCACCGGGTTCTACAAAACACCCAAGCTGGAGTGGGACCGCATCCAGGGACGCGGGCGGCCGTTCTTCTACTTTTCCTACGGGGCGTCTGTGACCGAAGTGGTTGTCGACCGTCAGACCGGAGAAAACCGCATTCTGCGCACAGACATTCTGCATGATGCGGGGGCCTCGCTGAACCCGGCGCTGGACATCGGCCAGGTCGAAGGGGCCTATGTTCAGGGCGCTGGCTGGCTGACCACCGAGGAACTGGTGTGGGACGACCGGGGCGCGCTGCGCACCCATGCCCCCAGCACCTACAAGATCCCCGCCTGTTCGGATCGCCCTGACGTGTTCAACGTGGCGCTATATGACGGGGAAAACCGCGAAAACACCATCTATCGCTCCAAAGCCGTGGGCGAGCCGCCCTTTATGCTGGGGATTTCTGCCTGGCTGGCCCAAAGCGCGGCTGTTGCGGCCTTTGGCGACGCCTATCCAGCGATGGACGCACCCGGCACCGGCGAAGAGGTCTGGCGCGCCATTCGGAGGGTGCGTGATGGGATTTGATCTGAGCGATTTGCAGACCGCCGTGGTCGAGCATGGCCAGGTCACCCGCGTGGTGATCGCCGACATTCGCGGGTCCTCCCCCCGCGAAGTCGGCGCGGCGATGTTGGTCTGGGACAGCGGGCAATCCGGTACGATCGGTGGCGGTGCGTTAGAGTTCGAAGCGGCCGAAACCGCACGCCGACAGACACAACCGACTGTATTGAGCCGTCATGCCTTGGGGCCGGATCTGGGTCAATGCTGTGGCGGGGCTGTGGTGCTGCTGAGCGAGATCTACGATGTCACGCGGGTCGCGGCCCTGGACCAGGAAATGATTGTCCGACCAACGACCACCGGCACAACCGACATCCCGCTGTCTGTACAGCGTTTGTTGAACGTCGCGCGCGGGTCGGGGCTGCCGCCCGAACCACAGTTGATTGATGGTTGGATGGTGGAACCCGTACATAAACCCACCCGCCCCGTGTGGGTCTGGGGTGCGGGACATGTGGGCCGCGCCGTGGTTGATGTTCTGGCCCCGATGCCAGATCTGTCCGTCACCTGGATCGACACCGGCCCAGAGCGGTTCCCCGACAAAATCCCGGCCGGCGTCACATCATTGCCCGCCGTTCAGCCTGCGGCATTGATGCGCCATGCCCCTGAAAATGCGGAACATTTGATCCTGACCTATTCCCATGCCCTGGATCTGGAGCTATGCCATCAGGCGTTGCTCAGAGGGTTCTCATTTGCGGGTGTAATCGGGTCCAAAACCAAATGGGCGCGTTTCCGGTCGCGTCTGGCGGCATTGGGTCACTGCCCGATGACCGTTGACACACTCACCTGCCCGATCGGGGACCCGTCCCTGGGCAAGCACCCACAGCAAATCGCCATCGGCGTGGCTGCGCAGATGTTGCGTCCCGCCCTGCACGTCCAAATGAAAAAGGAGAGCCACGCGTGAATACTCCCCTGCTAAGCCTGAAAGGGCTGACCAAGGCCTATCCCGGTGTGGTCGCAAATGACACTGTTTCCTTTGACATCGGTGCCGGCGAAGTCCACGCGCTGTTGGGAGAAAACGGTGCCGGTAAATCGACACTGGTCAAGATGATCTATGGTCTGGTCAAACCCGACAGCGGCGTGATGGAGCTGCGCGGGCAACCCTATGCCCCCGCCGAACCCCGCCAGGCCCGTGCCGACGGCATCGCCATGGTGTTCCAGCATTTTTCGCTGTTCGACGCGCTGAACGTGGCCGAAAACATCGCGTTGGGGATGGAGAACCCACCCCATATGCGCGATCTTGCCGCCCGGATCCGCGAAGTGTCGGAAACCTATGGGCTGCCGCTGGACCCGTTTCGCACGGTGGGTGACCTGTCTGCCGGTGAACGCCAGCGGGTGGAAATCATTCGCTGTCTGCTCCAGGATCCCAAACTGTTGATCATGGACGAACCGACATCCGTGTTGACCCCACAAGAGGTCGACATCCTGTTCCAGACCTTGCAGAAACTGCGCTCCGAAGGCACCTCGATCCTGTATATCAGCCACAAGCTGGAGGAGATCCGCACCCTGTGTGACCACGCCACCATTTTGCGACTGGGCAAGAATGTGGGCGAATGCACCCCGTCGGAAACCTCGGCCCGGGACATGGCCGAGCTGATGGTGGGCACGGCATTGCAGACCCCGGAACGGGGCGGGCGTGACTTTGGCGACGTGGCCATGGATATTTCTGGTCTGTCGGTTCCCTCACCTTCGGCCTTTGGCACTGCGCTGAAGAACGTGCATATGACAGTGCGCAAGGGCGAAATTCTGGGCATTGGTGGCGTGGCTGGCAATGGGCAGGATGAATTGCTGATGGTGCTGTCGGGCGAAACCCTGACAGAGGCCGACGCGGTCAAGCTGCACGGCGGTCCCATCGGGCGAACGGGGCCAACCGAACGGCGCAAGCTGGGTGTGCTGGCTGCTCCCGAAGAACGTCTGGGCCATGCGGCCGCGCCGGATATGAGCCTGACAGAAAATGCGATGCTGACCGGATCGGTGCGCGAAAATCTGGAGACCAACGGGTTCCTGAATTGGGCTGCGGCACAGGTGTTCGCAGAAAAAATCATCGCCGATTTTGACGTCCGCACCCCTGGCCCCGCCAATTCGGCGCGGTCGCTGTCGGGCGGCAATCTGCAGAAATTCGTGATTGGTCGCGAAGTGTTGCAGCGTCCCGAAGTGCTGATCGTAAACCAGCCGACCTGGGGCGTTGACGCCTCTGCCGCAGCGTCGATCCGGCAGTCGCTTCTGGATTTGGCCGCCAAGGGCTGTGCCGTCATCTGTATCAGCCAGGATCTGGACGAACTGATGGAAATCGCCGACAGCTTTGCCGCGCTGAACGAAGGCCGCCTGAGCGCTCCGCGTTCGACCACCGGACTGACCGTCGATGAAATCGGTCTGATGATGGGTGGTGCGCACGGCATGGAGGTGGCCCATGTCTAAGAGCCGCTAAGGAAAAGATTCCGACACTGGTCAAGATACGGTCTGAGCGACCGCCTGATCAACCAAAGTGTCAACCAAATACGGGCCACGGGCCCGAACAAGAAAAACGACAGGGGTAACATTATGATCGTTTTGGAAAAACGACCGCAGCCTTCGCGGGCCTGGTCGATGGCAACGCCCTTGGTGGCGGTGCTGGCGACCATGATCATGGGCGGAATTCTATTTGCCGTACTGGGAAAGAACCCGGTCGAGGCGATCCGCACCATTTTCTGGGAACCGCTATTTGGCGAGTTCGCCTTTTATTATCGTCCGCAACTGCTGGTCAAAGGCGCGCCACTGATCCTGATTGCTATTGGGCTGTCCCTGGGCTTTCGCGCCGGGATCTGGAACATTGGTGCCGAAGGGCAATACATCATGGGCGCCATCTGTGGCGCCGGGGCTGGTCTGGCGTTCTATCCGCTCGAAGCGTTTTACATCTTTCCGATCATGGTGATTGCAGGCGCTTTGGGGGGCTGGATCTGGGCCATGATCCCGGCCTTTCTCAAGGTGCGGTTCGGCACCAACGAAATCCTGGTGTCGCTGATGCTGGTCTATGTGGCGGAACAGATGCTCGCGTCCGTGTCGCTGGGCCTGCTCAAGAACCCCGAAGGGTTCGGTTTTCCCGGCTCGCGCAATCTGCAATCCTGGGACAGTGCGCATAACGCAGAACTCATCGCGGGTTCCGGCATGCATTGGGGCGTGGTCACGGCCTTTATCGCGGTGATTTTTGCCTATGTGCTGCTCAACCGTCACATGCTGGGCTTTCACATCCGCCTGACCGGCGAAGCGCCCCGTGCCGCCAAATTCGCAGGTGTCAAACCCGCCCGGCTGATCCTGTTCTGTCTGGGCATGTCGGGTGCCTTGGCCGGTCTGGCCGGTATGTTCGAAGTCGCGGGCCCGTCGGGTCAGATATCCATCGACTTTAACGTCGGGTATGGCTTTACCGCGATCATCGTGGCCTTTCTGGGTCGCCTGCATCCCGTCGGAATCCTGCTGGCCGGTTTGCTGATGGCGCTGACCTATATCGGCGGTGAAATCGCCCAGGGCAGCCTCGGCCTGCCTGCGGCTGCGATCCAGGTGTTCCAGGGGATGCTGTTGTTCTTTCTGCTGGCGCTGGACCTGCTGACAAATTTCCGCATCGCTATTCGCAAAACTGAGGTGGCCTGATATGGATCTGAGTGCAATTAATCCCGTCCTGCTCATTGCCTCGCTTATGGTGGCTGCAACCCCGATCCTGTTGGCCGCAATTGGCGAACTGGTGGTGGAAAAAGCAGGTGTTCTGAACCTCGGTGTCGAGGGCATGATGATTGTCGGTGCCATCGCGGGCTTTGCCATCACGGTGGAAAGCGGTTCGCCTTTCCTAGGGTTTATCGCCGCCGCCATTGCCGGCGCGCTGCTGTCGCTGCTGTTCGTGGTGTTGACCCAGGTGGCGCAGGCCAACCAGGTGGCATCCGGTCTGGCGCTGACCCTGTTCGGTCTGGGCCTCAGCGCCCTGATGGGCCAGGGGTACGTCGGCATCAAACCGCCCGCGACGCCGAAATTGGAGATCCCGCTGCTCAGCGATATTCCGGTGCTAGGACCGATCCTGTTCAACCACGATCTGGTGCTGTACCTGGGCATCGCCCTGACGGCAGCGGTCTGGGCTGCGCTGAAATACACCCGCATGGGCCTGATCCTGCGCGCGGTGGGTGAAAACCACGATGCGGCCCACGCATTGGGGTACAAGGTGATCCGCATCCGCATCATGGCGATCATGTTTGGCGGTGCCTGTGCCGGTCTGGGTGGCGCATACATCAGCCTGATCCGGGTGCCGCAGTGGACCGAAGGCATGACCGCCGGTGTCGGCTGGATTGCCCTGGCGCTGGTGGTGTTTGCCAGTTGGAAACCATGGCGTGCGCTTTTGGGTGCCTATCTGTTTGGCGGCGTTACGGTAATTCAGCTGAATCTACAGGCCGCAGGCGTTGCCATTCCGGTGGAGTATCTGGCAATGTCACCCTACCTGATCACGATTATCGTGCTGGTCATTCTTTCCGCGGACAAAAGCAGCGCGCCTGCCGCGCTTGGCCGCAACTTCCACGCCTCCCGATAGCAGAGAGGCCAACCAACCGGCCTCCCGCATCTGCTGCGGGGGGTCTGATCCATGAACTGAACCTGATCCTAAAGAACAAAAATGGGGAGATCTTTGATGAAACTGACCAAACTGTTTACCGGCGCCGCCGTTGCGCTGGGTCTGGCCACCGGCCTAAGCACCGCAGCCATGGCGATGGACAAAACCAAAGTGGGCTTTGTGTATGTCGGGCCTGTCGGCGACGGCGGCTGGACCTATGAACACAACAAGGGCCGTCTGGCTGTTGAGGCGGAATTCGGTGACAAGGTCGAAACCGTATTCGTTGAATCCGTGCCCGAAGGTCCCGACGCAGAACGCGTGATGACCCAGATGGCGCTGCAGGGTGCCGACCTTATCTTTACCACGTCGTTTGGCTATATGGATCCCACGATCAACGTGGCCAAGAAGTTCCCAAAGGTGAAATTCGAACACGCCACCGGCTATAAGCAGGCCGAAAACGTATCGGTCTATTCCGCCCGTTTCTATGAAGGGCGCGCCGTACAGGGCACCATCGCCGGTCACATGACCAAATCCAACATCATCGGCTATATCGGCTCTTATCCGATCCCCGAAGTGATCCGCGGCATCAATTCGGCCTATATCCACGCCCAAAAGGTCAACCCCGATGTCGAGTTCAAGATCATCTGGGCCTATACTTGGTTTGACCCGGCCAAAGAGGCCGACGCCGCCAAGGTGCTGATCGAACAGGGCGCCGACGTGATCCTGCAGCACACCGATTCCACCGCGCCCCAGGCCGCCGCACAGGCCGCAGGCAACGTGATCACCTTTGGTCAGGCATCGGACATGAGCGAATACGGCCCAATGCCGCGCGTCAGCTCGATCATTGATGACTGGGCCCCCTATTACATCGCCCGCACCCAGGCGGTCATGGACGGTACATGGACATCTGTGAACACCTGGGACGGCATCGGTGCCGGCATGGTTGGCATCGGCGAGATCTCCGATGCGGTTCCTGCCGACGTCAAAGCAACCGCTCTGGCCCTGAAAGACGCTCTGGCGGATGGCTCTTACCACGCCTTCACCGGACCGCTGAAAAAGCAGGACGGCAGCGATTGGTTGGCAGAGGGTGAAACCGCAGACGACGGCACCCTGGCCGGCATGAATTTCTATGTCGAAGGTCTGGAAGGCGATATCCCGCAGTAAGGTATTTCGACTGAATGATTTGGGGCCTGCCGTTTGGCGGGCCCTTTTTCTTTGTTCGAACTAGCATCAGCCTGCCGCCCGATGCCCGAACGCCTTTCTCCCATCGGACCCGGCCAGCAACGACATTTGCGCTTTTCCTCATTTTGGGGACATGTCATGGTCGCGGTTCACGAGAACGTCCCCCGTCGCGGGAGGCCGGAAACGGATTGAACTGAAATGGGAATTTGACATGACAAGTTTCATTGTCATCGGCGGCGGCATCGCCGGAGTGAGTGCCGCAGCGCGCCTGTCTGAACACGCACAAGTGGTTGTTCTGGAACAGGAAGACGCGCTGGCCTATCACGCATCAGGCCGATCGGCCGCCATGTTCGAAGAGAATTACGGTGCCCCTTCGACGCTGGCCCTGAACCGGGCCAGCGCCGAGTATCACCACACCAACAATGGCGGCTATCTGACACCGCGTGGGTTGCTGCTGATCGCAGGGGAACAGGATCTTGCCCAGTTCAATGCAGACATCGACACCCTGCATCTGGCCCGGATATCCATAGACGAAGCCCGTGACATGGTGCCGATCCTCAACCCGAAAACCGTCACCCTGGCGGCCCGTCACGACGCTGCGCTGGACCTGGATACCGACCGCATGGTGCAGGATTTTGCCCGTGTGGTGCGCGCCAATGGCGGGCAGATCCTGACCCGCAAGCCGGTCAGCGCAATACAGCGCACGGACACCGGATGGCGGGTTGATGCCTCTGGCGACGTGTTCGAAGCCGACATGCTGATCAACGCCGCTGGCCCTTGGGCAGATGTGGTTGCGGACCTGGCGGGGATACGTCCGATCGGTATCACCCCGCTGCGCCGGTCCATGGCCCGCCTGCCCGCGCCCGGCGGTCATGACCTGCGTCATTGGCCCATGCTGATGGGTGTTGGTGAAACATGGTATGCCAAACCAGACGCGGGAAAGCTGCTGGTCTCCC
Source organism: Rhodobacteraceae bacterium M382 (assembly GCA_025141015.1). Classification (NCBI taxonomy): domain Bacteria; kingdom Pseudomonadati; phylum Pseudomonadota; class Alphaproteobacteria; order Rhodobacterales; family Paracoccaceae; species Rhodobacteraceae bacterium M382. The sequence continues at coordinate 3,360,153 of CP081098.1, forward strand.
CCGCCGAAGAAGACCTCGTCCCCCCCCACGACGCCTATGCCGATGACATGGTTCTGGCCGAAGGGCTGGCCCGGTATGAACAGATGGTGACCGAACCCGTGACCCGCGTCGAAACAAATTGGGCCGGTTTGCGCAGCTTTGCGCCTGACCGTGCGCTGGTCTTGGGCCCCGATCCGGACAATTCCGGCTTTGTCTGGTGCGCCGGTCAGGGCGGGTACGGATTTCAAACGGCCCCGGCCGGATCGCAATTGGTTGCGGATCTGGCATTGGGCCGCCCCACATCGCTGCCCGCCGACGTTATATCCATGCTCAGTCCTCGGAGGTTCCGCTGATGCCCCGCAGATCGGTTCCCACCTCCGCTTCGGTGGCACAAACGCAAGGCGACAAGATGATCGCGCCATCAGCCAGTCGAAATCGCACTGCAATCTGCGATCTGCTTGTTCAGATTGCCCCACCTGAGGGACTGGCCTTGGAACTGGCCAGTGGCACGGGACAGCATGTGGCGCTGTTTGCACAGCGTCTGCCCGGCCTCCGCTGGCAACCCACCGAGATCGACACCGCCCGACATCCCTCCATTCTGGCCCATGTCACTGACGCTGGTGTCTCCAATGTTCTGGAACCGGTGGCGGTGGATGCGACAGCCCCTGGATGGGGGCACCAGCACTCTGGCCAATCGTTGATCGTTGTGATCAACCTGCTGCATCTGATTGCCGAATCCGAAGTCCAGACCCTGATCCACGAAGCCGCCCAAGCGTTGGCACCAGGGGGGCGGTTTGTCATTTATGGCCCCTTCCGTCAGGGCGGAGAATTGATCAGCGACGCGGACCGCGCCTTTGACGCGAGCCTCACCGCGCATGATCCCGCGATTGGGTACAAGGATGACTTTGACACGATGGATTGGGTGCAGGATGCCGGTCTCGAGATGTCGCAGATCATCGAAATGCCAGCCAATAATCTTGCCCTGATCGCAGAAAAACCCGTGTTCTGATCTGAATCAAAGTGAACCAGACACCCGCTCCATACACATTCCCAAAACAAGATGTTATTGGAAGGATCTGCAACATGACATGGCAGGCGAAATTGAACGACACCCGCAAGGGGCTCAGAAACCTGAATGGTGCCATCCCGGAAACCGCGCAGGCCTTTGGCGGTTTGGGCAAAGCCGTCAAAACAGGGGGTGTGCTTGATTTCAAAACCAAGGAATTCGTGGCGCTGGGAATTGCTGTCGCAGATCGGTGTGAGCCGTGCATCTCGCTGCACATTGAAGCCCTGGTCAAATCCGGTGCCACCCGCGCCGAAGTGGCGGATGTCCTGGGCATGTGCATCCAGATGGGCGGAGGCCCTGCCATGATGTATGCAGCCAAGGCGCTGGAATGCTTTGACGAGCTGAACGCCTGACCAAGCCAGACAGAGGCAGCAAACGACCTTATTGTTCACCCTGCAACAGGCAAGATTTTTATCTAAAAATCTTGCCAAGAAAATTCCCAATTTTCTTGGATTCTTGGCTGACCGAAGCCGTCAGATTCGTGATCCGTTGCCTTTGGCGGGCCGGATCTGGCGCAGCCCCCGCATGACTTCCTGAATCGATGTCAGGTTTGGGTTCTCCGTCAGGTACAAAGCTTTGCAACTGAGCGACATCCGCTCTGCTCCCGTTACCTTGTGCAATCGCCCGCTTGCCAGGTGTTCGTCAATCATTGTCTCGGGAAAGAAGCCCATCCCTCCCCGTTTCAGCAAATAGCGCAGCCCCATCAACGCATTCCCCAACACGATATGCTGCTGGGACCGACCAGGCAATACGACCTGCAGTTGGGCATCATACTCGGGACCAAACTCGAGATTGATAAACAGCGGCAGGTCGCCAACACGCAGGTCCACCGGCCGATCGGCCACCAGATACAGTGTTTCGGGCGGGAATTCCTCGACGCCAAGGCGGGTGCCGGGCGGGGTTTCGTTGACGATGGCGATATCCAGCAATTGTTGCTCTACAGCCTGCCCCATGTTCAACGCGTGATCATAATTGATCACAAAAGGCACCTTGCCCTGATCCTGTTCCAGCCAAACCGCCACATCCACCAGCAACGGATCCCAGATCGACAATTGCGAGCCCAACCGCAGCGACACGCGCCCGCGCATGGCACCGGACAGATCCGCCCGGACCAGATCCCAGGTGCGCAACATTTGTTCGGCATAGGGCCGAAATTGGCGCCCTGCCGAGCTGAGCCGCGTTCCCCCGGGTCCGCGTTCAAACAGCTTGGCCTCCACCCCTGCTTCCAGACTTTTGATCCGGGCGCTCACCGCCGTTTGCGTGATGTTCAATTCGCCGGCAGCAGCATGGAAGCTGCCAGTTTGAACAATGGTGAGAAAGGTCTTGAGCGCGTTGATCTGCATCTGATACAATTTAATGATCAGATTGATAAAATCAATTCGTTTTCCTGCTCGACCAATAGACCCTAGAGTGAGCCTCAATTCAAACAGAGGACGCGCACATGTTGGACAAAAGCCACAAGCCCACCTGGACCAGTTTCGAGAACGCAACCGAAGCGGATTGGCACGCCGTCATGGCCTATGAGGATGCTTATAACGCAGCCCTGCCCGACCGCATTCTGGACGCCATCCGGTCCCTGGACGAAGACTGGACCCCCTATCCGGTCAACCGGTTCCAGCACTGCCTGCAGGCCGCGACCCGTGCGCATGCGGACGGAGCGGATGACGAAATCATCGTTGCCGCGCTGGTGCATGATGTCGGTGACATCCTGTCGCCCTATAACCATGGCGAACTCTCCGCAGCCATGATGAAACCTTATGTGAGCGACAAAACCTATTGGATCCTCAAACATCACTGCGTGTTCCAGGGGTTTTACTACAATCACATTCTGGGGGGAGATCGTCACGCCCGCGACAAATACCGCGACAGCCCGTATTGGGAAGATTGCCGGTACTTCTGCGAAGTCTATGACCAATGCGCGTTCGACCCTGATTATCCCACCAAACCGCTCGAGTTTTTTGAGCCCATCCTGCGAAACCTTCTCTCCAAAGGGGACGGTCATATGGAGCTGGCCGAAACCGCACAGGACCAAGCCTGAGGAAAAACAACACCAGCCGGCGCGCAATGCGCGGGCTGGTGCTGCGGTGCCTTCACCGCCAATCGAGCGCAAAAAACCGCACATCTGCCCAACCCGTGGACAGGCATGGTTGATAAACCTGCCCCAAGAATGTGATCCTGATCCCAGTGAACGGTACCTGGAGGATCCTGAATGCGCGCGGTTTTGTCCCTAGTTTTGCTCCTGCTATTGGCCCTTCCAGCCGCCGCACAGGTTCCACGTGGCCTGGGGGACAGCGACCCGGTTGATTTCAAGGGAAAGCCGCCCAGCCGCTATCCTGTTCACGGGATAGATGTCGCCCGCTTCCAGCCCCAGGTCGATTGGACCCAGGCCCGCAAGGCAGGAATAGATTTCGCGTTTATCAAGGCCACCGAAGGCGGGGACTTTCTGGACCCGATGTTCAAATCCCATTGGCGTGGCGCGGGACGCGCCAGAATCCTTCGCGGCGCGTATCACTTTTTCTATTTCTGCCGACCGGCTGCGGACCAGGCCCGTTGGTTCATCCGCAATGTCCCCAAGACCCGCGGCATGCTCCCGCCGGTTCTGGACATGGAATGGAACCCGTTTTCACCAACCTGCACAAAACGCCCCCATGGATCGGTTGTGCGACGGGAAGCCCAGATATTTCTGGACATGATCGAACGCCATTACGGTCAACGTCCGATCCTGTACACCACGCCTGAATTCTACCGTCAAACCGACATCGGGAAATTGAAGAACACGGAATTCTGGGTGCGATCAACGGCAAAAACCCCCGACCGCGCCTATCCGAAACAAAACTGGCATTTCTGGCAATACAGCAGCACAGGCATCGTTCCCGGCATAGAAGGCGACGTTGATCTGAACGCTTTTGGCGGCAGCAAACGCCAATGGAAACGCTGGGTCGCCGCCCGTCAGAACCAATAGAGGATCGCGTGCGGTCATATGCGTGATCTTCGTCACGCACAGGCCCCCGACCGGATGCGACGCCAGTCACACCAGACCGGCGGACGATGTCACCGGGCGACAGCTGGAGGGCGCAATCGGGCTGCTGGAGCAAACGCATCCTGACCACACCCCGGTCTACCAACACCTGATGCTGCGCCCTGGCTCCCCGGCAAAGATCTGCATCTCTGAGTGTTCCCAGGTCCCGCCAGAATTTACGCATCATAATCCCACGAAAAAGGCCCCGGTCTGTCAACCGGGGCCCAGATACCAATCACAGGGTCGGGAAATCACCCGTCCTTGCGGATGACTTCGTTCTTGGGGTCATAGGGGCTGTCGCAGGTGACAACCGCATCCCACAGCTTGTCCTGGATCTTGACCTGCAATTTGGTGCCTTCGACCGCTTGCTCGGGTTTGACATAGCCCATACCGATGGATTTCTCAAAGGCCACCGAATAGCCACCCGAGGTCAGACGACCCACGCGCTCGCCTTCGGGCGTATAAAGCACCTCGCGGCCCCAGGGATCAGCATCGGCAGGGCCGTCGATCAACAGGGTGCAGCACTTTACGCGCACACCGGTCTCGACCAATTTGTCCTTGCCGTGGAACTCCTTGTTCAGATCCACGAAACGCGGCAGGTCGGCTTCGAGCGGGGTCGCGTCACGGCCCAATTCGTTGCCAAAGGCACGATAGGATTTCTCCTGACGCAACCAGTTCTGCGCGCGGGCACCGACCAACTTCATGCCGTGCTTTTCACCGGCTTTTTCCAGCAGATCGAACAGATAGTTCTGCATTTCCATCGGGTGGTGCAATTCCCATCCCAATTCGCCGGTATAGGCCACGCGAATGGCGTTCACCGGGCACATGCCCAATTCGATCTGACGCGCCGACAACCAGGGGAACCGCTTGTTCGACAGCGCCGTTTCCGGATCGGCATCGACGATCACCTCTTTCAGCACGTCGCGCGATTTCGGGCCTGCGATGGCAAAAACGCCCCACTGGGTAGTGACATCCTGGATTTCGACGTATCCGAACTCTTCCATCTTGTCTTCGGCAGCTTTGCGCAGGAAGTCGGCGTCATATTCCGACCAGGCACCGGCGGACACGATGTAATAGTTGTTCTCGCCATTGCGCACGATGGTGTATTCGGTGCGGGTGGTGCCGAATGCAGTCAGCGCATAGGTCAGGTTGATGCGCCCAACTTTGGGCAGCTTGTTGCAGGTGAACCAGTCCAGGAACTGGGTGGCACCGGGGCCCTTGACCACGTGCTTGGTGAACGCGGTGGCGTCGATCAGGCCGACGCCTTCGCGGATTGCCTTGGCTTCTTCGACAGCATGCTGCCACCAGCCACCCCGGCGGAAAGACCGCGCATCATGGTCAAAGTTTTCCGGCGCATCGACGGGACCGAAATAGTTGGGGCGTTCCCAGCCATTGACCCAGCCGAACTGTGCGCCACGGGCCTTTTGACGATCAAACGCGGGCGCAGTACGCAGCGGACGGGCCGCCGGGCGTTCTTCGTCCGGGTGGTGCAGGATATAGACGTGCTCATAGCACTCTTCGTTCTTGCGCGCTGCGAACTCGGTGGTCATCCAGTTGGAGGAATACCGTTTGGGGTCGAGCGAGGCCATGTCGATTTCGGCTTCGCCATCGACCATCATCTGCGCCAGATAGTAGCCGGTGCCGCCCGCAGCGGTGATACCAAAGCTGAAACCTTCAGCCAGCCACATGTTGCGCAGACCCGGTGCCGGACCAACCAGCGGGTTGCCGTCTGGGGTATAGCAGATCGGGCCGTTGAAGTCGTCCTTGAGGCCGGATTCGGCACAGGACGGGACGCGTTCGGCCATCGCCATGTATTGATCCGCGATCCGGTCCAGATCCAGCGGGAACAGATCGGCCCGGAAGCTGTCCGGCACGCCGTGCTCGAACTGTGCAGGTGCGCCGCGTTCGTAGATGCCCAGGATCCAGCCGCCGCGCTCTTCGCGGGCATAGGATTCATTGTCGGCGTCGCGCACAACGGGATGCTCGGGGTTGCCGGCTTCACGCCATTTGACCAGCTCGGGGTCTTTGTCCATGACGATGAACGTGTGCTCGACCGGGATCGCGGGCATCTTGATACCCAACATTTTCGCGGTACGCTGCGCGTGGTTTCCGGACGCGGTCACGACGTGCTCGGCCGTGATCACCACCTGCTCGTCAGAGGGAATCAGGTTGCCGCCTTTTTCCACCATCTTGGTGCAGGTGACTTCCCAATGGGTGCCGGTCCAGTGGAAGGCATCGGCCTGCAGTTTGCGCACGATGTCGACACCGCGCTGACGGGCCCCCTTGGCCATCGCCTGGGTCACGTCGGCCGGGTTAATATACCCGTCTTCGGTGTGATAGATTGCCCCCTTCAGGTCGCCGGTTTCGATCAGCGGCCAGCGCTCTTTGATCTGGTCCGGGGTCAGCCATTCATAGTCCACGTCGCAGGTTTCCGCGGTCGACGCATAAAGCATGTATTCGTCCATGCGTTCGTCCGTCTGCGCCATGCGCAGGTTGCCAACGACGGCAAACCCGGCGTTCAGCCCGGTTTCCTCTTCGAGGGTCTTGTAGAAATCCACCGAGTATTTGTGGATATGGGTGGTCGCATAGGACATGTTGAACAGCGGCAGCAGGCCAGCCGCGTGCCAGGTCGAACCCGACGTCAGCTCGTCGCGTTCGATCAACATAACATCGTCCCATCCCGCCTTGGCGAGGTGATACGCAATCGACGTGCCGACGGCACCACCGCCGACGACCAGTGCTTTGACTTGGGTTTTCATGGGCCCGCTCTCCGGATTCTAAAGATTCTTGGCTATGGTTATGCCCAAGCCAGCGTTTGCGCGCAAAAGCCATCCGACGCATAAAACGACAAAACCGACCTTCTACGCCTTCAACGGTGAGAATTGGGGTCACCTTTGTCGGTTTTTGGGTTTTTTGACACGTTGCCGACCTGGCCCCGTTCCCAGCCCGGACTGCAGTCAACTGGCCAGACGCTCCGATCTGCCAGTCGGCCCCATAGGTAAATCCGCGTTTCAGCAGATAGGTCCAATTGCGGCGATCCCCCTGCCCAGTCGCGGGTTCCGCTGCCGCACCGACACCCTGCAGAGATTGGAGGCCAGCAGGCGTTTGGGTCCACGCGCGCTTCCAATGTTGGTATTGGGTGCTGGCCGTGGACGGATTTATGCCCTTTGCCACAGCTGTTTGAACCACCTCCCTCCGGGAGGCTGGTGCATGGTTTGCTGCGGTCACCGCATCGGCGATTTGCCAGACTTGCCCGGTGATGGTTCCGGGTTTGGGACGGGTATTCATTGTGGTGTCAGGTCCTGGTGACGATCTTGCCCGGATTCAGGATGTTCTGTGGGTCCAGCGCCGCCTTGACCGCAGCCATATAGCGGGTCGTGGCCCCCAATTCCATTTCCAGATAGGGTTTCTTGCCCTGGCCGATACCGTGTTCTCCGGTGCAGGTCCCATCCAGTGAAATCGCGTATTCATTCAGCCAGGCCACAAACGCTTCAACCGCTGCGACCTCATCCGGGTTGTCCATGTCAATCAGCGGCAGCGCGTGGAAATTGCCATCCCCGACATGACCCACAATCGGTGCCAACAGCCCCAATTCTGCGGCCTTGTCCTGGGCTCCGCTCACCGCTTCGGCCAGACGCGAGATCGGCACACAGACGTCGGTGGAAATTCCCTTGGCACCCGGGCGCAGCTGATGCGTGGCCCAATACATGTCGTGGCGCGCCTGCCACAGCTTGTTGCGCTCTTCGGTGGACGTGGTCGCCGCAAAATCGGTGCCGCCAAACTCTTCGGCGATCGCACCAAAGGTTTCAGCCTGCTCCGCCACACCAGCGTCCGAGCCGTGAAACTCCAAAAGCAACAAGGGCGTTTCCGGCAGGTCCAGCTTTGAATAATTGTTGGCCGCTCCGACGCTGAGCGTGTCCAGCAATTCGATCCGGGCCACGGGGATGCCATATTGGATGGTCATCATCACCGCACGACAGGCCGCATCCACAGTAGAGAACGAACACCGCGCGGAGCTGATCGCTTCGGGGATCCCTTGCAGCCGCAAGGTAATTTCGGTGATCAGACCCAATGTCCCCTCCGACCCCACCATCAACCGGGTCAAATCATAGCCGGCTGACGATTTCTTGGCCCGCTGCGCAGTGCGGATCACCTCGCCATCTGCCATCACCACTTCGAGCGCGATGACATTGTCCTTCATCGTGCCATAGCGGACCGCGTTGGTACCCGAGGCCCGCGTTGCTGTCATCCCGCCCAGCGATGCATTGGCCCCCGGGTCGATCGGAAAGAACAGCCCCTGATCGCGCAGATAGGTATTCAGTTGCTCGCGTGTCACGCCGGGCTGCACCACCACATCCAGATCTTCGGCATGGACGGCCAGGATCTGGTTCATCTGGCTCATATCCACCGAAATTCCACCCGCAGGCGCATTCACATGTCCCTCGAGCGAGGTGCCGGTGCCAAACGCAATGACCGGAACATCATGGGTCGCACAGGTTTTGACGATCTCAGCCACCTCGGCAGTGCTGGTCGGAAAAACCACCGCATCCGGCTTCTGGTTCACGATATAGGTTGTGGTGTGGCCGTGCTGTTCGCGAATGGAATCGCCGGTCTGCAACCGCTCGTCAAACCGCTGTTTCAGAATGTCGATGACGGCTTTTATCCCGGTGTCGTTGCGGGGCAATGATGTGGCCTGGACCATGACGGCTCTCCCTTTCCGGACATTGAATGCCCGTTGATTCACAGGTTAACTTATGGTGCACATGCACGACAGGACAAGACCTGACATCGCACTTGGCCCGCAGATCCCTGAGCCATCTGTCAACCTGCAAGGGGCGGAGCTGTTCCTCAGGGCCCACACCCACAAGAGGTTTTGCGGCAGGCCGCGCCTTCGGCGCGGCCTGCCTGGCCCAACGGACGGGTGCGGATCTTTGATCCGGATCCGGCGGACGGGAGCGCACCGTTTCGGCTTCAACAAACTTCAGGACCATATCCTAGTGGGTCTTCATGCAGGAAAAGAACGACCGGGCCTGAACGGAAAATCGTTTCCAATCTGGCAGGAACTCTGACGCATAGCTGATCATCACGTCAAAGATACCAGCTTCGATATAATGTTCACAGCTTTGGTCAGGGGCTTTGCCAGGGCGGCAGCAACCAATGACATCGGTTACATTCCCATCTTCGTTCCGGAAAGACATTTGTCGCTGTCACCAATCCCCCCTTTGCGAGGCACGTATGGCGGAGGCGCTGTCAAAGTTATTAGCCCATATCGGGCATCAGCATCCCGCCAGAGTGTTTCACCGGTAAATCTGCGTCCCCGGTTCTTCGTTGTCAGTCGTTGCACCACCGTTTCCATGTCACGGTACCAGGTGGTCAGCATCGACAGATACGACCCCTCGGACTGATGGGGGCGAATATCACGCGGCCAAGGGGCAAAGGGGGCAAGGGTTAAATACGGTTGCTTGCAGGCGCAGTTACCCCTCCCGTGCGTGTTCCACCGGATTTCCGTGCAAACCGCGGGTCCAGATAATCCCGATCTACTCTCAGGTGAATGGCTGCCGACTCTGCCGTGCCCCACAGCGCGACATCGACGAATTCTCCGCTGGAATGACAAATCTGGTCCGCTTGGGCACCTGTCGAACAGGAGACAACAATCACCCCAACCAAGGCGAAAACGCGCATATGGCCCGCCTCATGCACGCGGGCCCACACTGGGTCGCGACCCAGTGCCGCAAAGACCAAAACAAGTCAGCCCCAGCTAGCCATGCTGGCATATTCAGGCCCGGCCAGTGTTACTGGCCCATCGCAATGCCTTCGCGCCGGGGATCTGCTGCGCCTTTCAGCACCTCTCCAATCTCGATCGCATGAAGCCCGGAATTCAAATCCCGCGCGTTCACTTCATAGCCCATCTGTTCCAACGCTCCGACCATGTTGACCGCATTGGTCCCGGCTTCGACATCATAGGTGCCGAACCTGTTCACCAGATGCGGCATCGCTACGGCCTGTTGAACATCATATCCCCAATCCGCCCAGGCAATGATCGCCTGTGCCACATAGCCGATGATCCGGCTGCCCCCCGGTGACCCGATGGCCAGAACCGGCTTGCCCGCCTGCATCACGATGGTCGGAGCCATGGATGACCGGGGCCGTTTGCCCGGCTCCAACCGGTTGGCGATCGGCACACCGTCACTATGGGTACGAAATGAAAAATCCGTCAGCTCATTGTTCAGCAGAAACCCACGGGTCATCACCCGTGACCCGAATGCATTTTCGATTGTGGTCGTCATCGACAGCACATTCCCATACCGATCCACGATCGAAACATGCGACGTTGATGGCAACTCGATCGCTTCGTCATCGGCCCAGTTCAGCGCATGGTCAAATTCGGGCGTGCCCGGGCCCACCTCTGGAAGCGCCACGGGTGCAGTCATCCCGCTGCCGCGCAGCTTCAGATAGGCCGGGTCCAGCAACCCTCGGGTCGGAACCGGGACATAATCGCTGTCGGCCATGTACCGCCCCCGGTCCGCAAAGGCGAGCCGCGAGGCATCCCCGATCAACCGCCACGACTGTGGGTCGTCTGCGCCCAGATCAGACAGGTTGAATGGCTCAAGCGTACCCAGGATCTGTCCAACTGTCAGCGCGCCGGAACTGGGCGGACCCATGCCGCAGACTTGATAAACACGATACCCGGCGCAAACCGCCGCGCGTTCCTTGACCTCATACAACGCCAGATCCACCGCCGACAGAACGCCGGGGTTCCCGGCTGTGCGCACCGCCCGCACGATATCTGCTGCAATTGGTCCTGCATAAAAGACCTCCGCCCCCTGTGCTGCCAGTCTCTGTAAAGTATCGCCATAGGCCGGGTTGCGCAGGGTGTCGCCCTGTTTCACCGGCTGACCATCCGGCAGGAAATAAGCCGCAGTTTCCGGATGACGCGCCAACCGCTCGGCGTCACGCTGCACCAACCCCGCCAAACGCGGTGACACAGAAAACCCGCCGTCCGCCAGCGCGATGGCCGCATCAAACAGCCCCGACCACGGTGCGCGGCCCCATTTGCGATGCGCCGCCTGCATCAACGCAGGCGTGCCTGGCGTGCCTACGGACCGCCCTCCGACGACCGCATCAAAGAACCCCATCGGCTCCCCGGCTTCGGTCTGAAACAATGTCGGCGTCGCGGCCAAAGGCGCGGTTTCCCGCCCGTCCAGCGTTGTCAGCGTGCCGGTTTTGGCGTCATACCAAACCAAAAAGGCACCCCCACCCAGCCCCGAAGACTGCGGCTCGACCAGCCCCAGAACGCTCTGCACGGCGACCATCGCATCCGCTGCACTGCCCCCGTCCTGCAAGACTGCGGCCCCCGCCTGAACCGCCAGCGGGTTTGCCGCAGAGACCATCCATGTTTCCCCCACCACGGGCAAATTCTGTGCTTTGGCCTCCAACGCCGCGGCCACCGCCTGTGATGTGGCTGCAATCTGCCCTTCGACCGCGCCTTCGGGGGCAAATTTATCTGCGGTTTCCTGTGCGCCCAACGGCAGGGCGGCCCAGATCGCCACCAAAATTGCTATTGATCTTCGTTGCATGAAGCTCTCCCCGCCCTGGCGCTGTTTCATCCGCAGACTAACCGGCCCCCGCCCGGCTCGCCAGTCTCCATTGCCACAGTTTGCGCCTAAGTCATGGCTTGACCCTGGCCATGTCCCTCAGCCACTTTTGCCCCGGTCGTTTGTTCAGGATATCGTAGATGCATTGGCTTTTCATAATCGTTCTTTCCGTCGTTTTTCACCTGGATGCCGATAGGGTCCAGGCCACGGAGCTCCCTGTGACCCTGCCCTATGGCGCCCCCAAGATCATTTCGGACTTTCACAGTCGCAGGGGCGTCAAGGGACGGCGGCGCGGGTCCAAACATCAGGGCATCGACATTGGTGGCCCCAATGGTGCGCCAATTCTGGCTGCAGCAGATGGGGTTGTCGTTGAAACCGACATTGGGACGTGTTGGGGACCGACAATTGTCATTGATCATGGGGCCGACCGTTCCGGCAAACCGCTGATTGCCGCCTATGGACATCTGGGAGATATCTTGGTCAAGACAGGGCAGACCGTGACCCGTGGACAGCGGATTGCCCGGCTCAGCAACAATTTCACTAAATTTCGCTGTATTTCAGGGGTGCGCCACCTGCATTTTCAGATTGGGCGCAGCCATCGTTCAGGCCCCAAAGGCAGCTATTGGGGTCACATCAAATACCTCAAGGACGGCAAGAGCGCCACAAACCCCCATCTGTTCTGGGCCGATGGTCCAGGTCAGGTGACATGCTTTCGGCCTGCAACGGCCTATCCAAAGGGCACATTGACTTATCCGGTGCCCTGCCGTTGATCCACACGCGCGGGAGCAGCGCGGGGGCCTGCCCTCGCGCTGCCCGGCCCAACGGGGTCCGCGGCTTCGCCAGAAGCAGCAGACCCGGGCGGGAGCGCCCGAACCTTGGGTGAGGCCGTTACAACATGCTTGGCACGACCTGATCCGGCGGCCGGTGCCCGTCCTCGAATGTCTTGATATTGATGATGACCTTTTCGCCCATCTCGTCCCGCCCCTCGACGGTGGCGGACCCCATATGGGGCAGCAACACCACATTCGACAGCTCCCGCAGGCGCGGGTTGATGTCGGTGCCATGTTCATAGACGTCCAACCCGGCCCCGGCGATCTCGCCCGCCCGCAACATCCGCGTCAACGCATGTTCGTCGATCACCTCGCCCCGCGACGTATTCACGATGACAGCGCCGGGTTTCAACAGCTTCAGACGCCGGGCGTTCATCAAATGAAAGGTCGATGGGGTCGACGGGCAATTGATCGATATCACGTCCATCCGGGCGACCATCTGGTCCAGGCTTTCCCAATAGGTCGCTTCCAGATCGCGTTCGACTTCGCTGCGCAGACGCCGTCGGTTGTGATAATGCACCTGCATGCCAAAGGCGCTGGCCCGTCGTGCCACCGCCTGGCCGATCCGCCCCATGCCCAGAATTCCCAGGCGCCGCCCGGCAATTCGGCCACCCAAAAGCGCCGTCGGGGCCCAGCCATCCCAATCGCCCTTCTGCATCACGGCCAAACCTTCCGGGATGCGCCGCACCACGGAGAGAATCAGCGCCATCGCCATATCCGCCGTGTCATCGGTCAACACACCCGGCGTATTGGACACCAGAACGCCACGTTGGCGCGCTGTCGCCACGTCAATATGATCGACCCCCGCGCCGTAATTGGCGATCAGCTTCAGCCGCTCGCCGGCCTGCGCCAGCAATGCCGCGTCGATCGTATCGGTCACCGTGGGCACCAGAACATCCGCCCCACGCATGGCGCTGGCCAGTTCTGACCGGGTCATCGGCACATCGTCAGGACGCAATTGCACGTCAAAAAGTTCGCTCAGTCGGGTTTCCACCGGTTCCGGCAACCGTCGCGTAACGACAACACTCAGACGTTCTCTTGGCACTTCTGCTCTCCCACCGCTTTTCAAATCAGTCTGCTCCGTGTCATCGTGGCTCAGGATCCAAAGGGGCACAAGAACCCAACGGTCCACGGGGTCATTTTGCCCCATTTCCGCGACCGGCCGGGACAGGTTGGCGCAGAGCGCAAAAACGACAGTGAAAAAGACCGCCCGGGGACACCGGATGGCAAACAACGGCAGGCAGGCTGTGGCAGTACCGGGTACAAAACACTTCCGCATCGTGGCATTGGCCGCGTGTATCGGCATTCTTGGCACCGCCGTTCAGGCGCAACAGGCCCGTGGTCCGGTCACCAACCTGCCCTTGCCACGATTTGTGTCGATGAAAACCGGCGAAGGCAACGTGCGCCGCGGTCCCTCTCTGACACATCGCATCGACTGGGTGTTCAAACGGCGCGACATGCCGTTGCAGATCACCGCAGAATACGGTCACTGGCGCCGGGTTCGCGATCGCGAAGGCGCAGGCGGTTGGGTGCATTATGCGTTGCTGTCCGGTTCTCGCACCGTTCTGATCGAAGAAGACATGTTACCGGCCCGCACCCACCCTGATCCCAAGGCCCCCGTGGCGGCCGCCTTTGAGCTGGGCGTGGTGGCCCGGCTGGGCAAATGCCTGCCGGATTGGTGTCAGGTCACCGCTGGTGGCTATCGCGGGTGGGCCCCAAAGGACAAGCTGTGGGGGGTCGCCCCCGAAGAGACCCGGGACTAGGGCTCACGCGACACTTTGATCCCGGCTGTCTCGCAATGCGGACCCGTCAACCGGCCCGACGCAAAAACTCATGCACCTCGCATCGCGGGTCGGCGTCCCGCAACAGCTGCGCCCCGACATTGCGCCACTCCCGGGATGAGATTTCGGGAAAATAGGCATCCGCATCGTCAACCGTCAGATCGACCTCGGTGACCAGCAGGCGATCTGCGCGCGCCAGCAGATCGGAATAGATCCGTGCCCCACCAATTCCATAAATCCGGCCATAGCCGCTGTCGCGGGCAAATTGCACGGCCTCGTCCAGATCGCCGAACACATGCTCCGCACCGGGAACCGCCTCAGAACCCCGGCTTGAGATCACGATATTCAGACGCCCTTTCAAGGGCTTGAACGGCAGGCTATCCCAGGTGTTTCGCCCCATGATCACGGCACCGCCGGTGGTCTCGCGTTGAAAAAACGCCAGATCTTCGGGTGCGCGCCACGGAATGGTATTGTCCTTGCCGATGGCACCATTGCGTGCCCGGGCTACAATCAGACTGATCATTTCGGCTCTTTCTGTTCAGACCGCCACAGGGGCGGAGATGTGAGGATCCGGGTCATATCCGGTGATTTCAAAATCCTCATAGCGAAAATCAAAAATCGACGAAACATCACGTTTGATCCGCAGGCGCGGCAGCGGTTTCGGGCTGCGCGACAATTGGGTTTTCACCTGCTCCATATGATTGGAGTAGATATGCGCATCACCAATCGTGTGCACAAAATCCCCGGCTTCATATCCGGTCACATGGGCCAGCATCTCCAGCAGCAGCGCATAAGAGGCAATATTGAACGGCACCCCCAAAAACATATCCGCCGACCGTTGATACAGCTGCAGATGCATCCGCCCATTCAGCACCCGCACCTGCCACAACGTATGGCAGGGCGGCAGCGCCATGTCGGGCACCTCGCCCGGGTTCCACGCTGACACGATCAGGCGGCGGCTGTCAGGGCTGGTGCGGATCGTGTCCACCAGGTCGGAAATCTGATCGACGCTGCGGGCCAGGAACAACGGATCATCCCCATCCGTCCGATCCGTTGCCTTCAAAGCCGGAAACTTGCGCCACTGATGGCCATAGACCGGCCCCAGGTCGCCGTTTTCATCGGCCCATTCATTCCAGATCGACACCCCGTTTTCCGTTAGATATCTGATATTTGTGTCCCCCGAGAGGAACCACAACAGTTCATGGATGATGGATTTCAGATGCAGTTTCTTGGTGGTTACCAATGGAAATCCATCCGCCAGAGAATACCGGCTTTGCAACCCGAATGTTGCCACCGTTCCTGTCCCTGTCCGATCAGTTGAAACTTCGCCAGTTTCCAGAATGGTTTTCAACGCATCATGATATTGTTGCACGTTGCTCGCTCCTGCCCCCGTTGGCCAATGGACCCGGCACCATACCGGTCGACTGGCGGACTTTGTCTGTCACTAGATGAATCACACATACCCAAATCCAGTGGAACATCCAACTCAAACCGCAAGATGCAGTATGGCAATTCCGCCAGACCAAATGAAGAATCCCCCCCAACCCCCGCGTTTTTATTGACTTTCCATGAATTCCACCGGAAATTGCTTGAAAAACTCATGCCAATAACGAGCAGAGGCAGGCAGTCATGAAAAAATATATCGTTGCGTTGGCAGCGGGCCTAACGCTGTCCGCATGTAGTGGCGGAAATCCGTTTGTAGCCGACACCGGCACAGGAACAGGAACTGGCACCGGATCAGGCGGATCGACGGGTGGCGGTATTGCAAGCGACCGAACGGTTCCACCGGGAACCCAAACTCCGGTCCCAGACGCATCCATCTTTCGGAGCGAACCGACCAGTACCGACGCCGGGAAATCCGGCAACGGATATGCGACGGCGATCGCCTATGATTCGGCAACAGATGAATTTTCGGTCGATAACCTCGGGTTTGACGGCAACAATGTGTATGCCCGCGACACCACGCCGGATATCGTGTCCAACCTGCCCTTTGCCGTCTACGAGGCCTCTGCCCAATTGCCCGACAGCCTGACCGGCACACCCATCAATCAGCTGAACCACCGCGCGATTTATGGTGTCAGCCAATCAGGCAACACCAAATTCGCCATCGTGCGCACCGGGGCCTATGTCGAATACGGATTTGGCGGGTTTGTCTATGAACGTGACGGCGGTGTGGTGCTGCCTGCAACCGGTCAGGCGTTGTACACCGGGCTCTCGCAGGGTCTGCGCGACAAGAACGGCACCGGCGGGCTTCAGCATACGCGGGCCGATATGTCGATTGCCATCGACTTTGACGATTTCAACGACGTCACCGGCACCCGTGGCGATGCTGTGCGCGGGAATGTCTCAAACCGCCGCATCTTTGATATGGACGGCAATGACGTTACCGACGGTGTTCTGGGCAGCATCAACGCGAGCCTGAACACCACGATGACCGCCATTCCCGATGCAACGTTTGTGGTGGAGCCCGGAGTTCTGGACGACAACGGCGAAATCCTGGGCCAGATGAACAGCTACTATGTTGATTCCAGCGGGCAAAACCAGGTGTTCGAAACCGGCAACTACTATGCTGTCCTGTCCGGCACCAACGCGGACGAAGTGGTCGGGGTTTTTGTTATGGAAACCACACGGGATCCCAGCGCAACCGGTGTTCGCGACACCAGCGGTTTTGTTCTCGTCCGCCAGTAAAGGCAGGCGGCCATGGCCCGGGGACGCATCAGAACCGCATTAGGAACAGGCACCCTGGCGGTGCTTGTCGGCTGGGCGGCGCTTGCTGCACCACAGGCAACGCCTGTGGTGAAACGCGTCACCCTCAGCCCCACGGAATTGCGCGAGGCAGCCACTGGCGCGCTAAAGGCTGGCCATCCCGAAATCGCCTATCGGTATTCGGACGCGTTGGTCAAACGCGACGCCACTGATCGCACTGCCCTGTTGATCCGGGCCCGCGCAGCGCGCGACCTGGGTCAGTATGACAACGCCAAACAATCGGCCAAGGCAGCCTGGAAGCAGGCGGAAACACCAGAAGACAAATTCTCGACGTCGATGATCATGGCCCAGACACTGTCATCGGCTGGCCAACGGACAATGGCGCAATTGTGGTTGCGCCGCGCCGCGCAACACGCCCCGACCGAGGCGTTGGAAAACCGGGCGATCCGCGATTTCCGCTATGTCCGCTCCCGCAATCCGTGGAACACGCAATTTTCCTTTGCCATTACGCCGGATTCAAACGTCAACAACGGGACGTCGGAAAAATACCTGAGCGACGATCCCGACGACTTTATTGGATCCCAGACGGAATTCAGCGCCAATTCGCGCCCCATTCCCGGGATGGAAATCGCCTTGGGTGCCAGTACGCGGTATCGGTTTCGCGAAACCGAAACACATGCAAATGATCTGACGTTTTCGACCCGGTTCCAGCACTATGTCATTTCCTCCAGCGACAAACGCCGGTTGCGCACGGTCGAAGGCAATGACTACGACTTTGGGTATTATGAATTCGGCTACGCGCATCGCGGCAAGAACCGCGAAGGACGGGGGGAATATCGCCTGTTCACGACGGTCGGGCAGAACTGGTATGGCGGCGAGGAATACTCCCGCTATGTCGATCTGGCCGGTGGGCAGACCTTTTACCTGGAGAACTATAGATCCATTCGGGTCAACCTGTCCGCGCGGCGTACCTTTGGTGTGACCCGCAGCGATCTGGACGAAGTCAACGCCAGCGTCTCCTATCGGTTTCCCATCGGAACTTCGGGCATCCTGTCAACCAGCCTGAATGCCTCGATTGGTGAGTCGCCAAACAATGCCGGTGACAGCTATGAAGCGATCGGGGCGCGGGCCTGGTATAGGCTGACAAAACCGGTTCTGGGCGCACGGGCATCGTTTTCGGTTTCGGCCCGCAGCAAGGTACATGATGACTACGTGCATGGGGTGCTGATCCGACAGGTTGGGCGCGAAGACATGCAGTATACTGCCGACTTCCTCCTGGTCTTTGACCAAATTGATTACTACGGATTCAATCCGACAATGCGGGTGTCTGCCTCGCGCACCGACAGCAATGTGACGCGCCTACAGGCCGAACGGTTCGGTATCAACTTTGGCATTCAATCCGCATTCTGATCCGCTTTGAGCGCCTGGACCTCTCGACAATCCCTGCCACCGCCCTAAGCTGCCCGGGAACATGACCCGCGCAAGGAAACAATTATGGCTTTGACCTATCTGCACACAATGGTCCGGGTAAAAGACCTGGACGAAAGCATGAAATTCTTCGGCCTGTTGGGGCTGGAGGAAACCCGTCGTTGGGAAAACGAACAGGGGCGGTTCACGCTGGTTTTCATGGCCCCTCCCGGTCAGCCCGAGGCCCCGGTCGAGTTGACCTATAATTGGGATGGCGATGACGGTCTGCCCAGCGACGGACGCCATTTCGGGCACCTGGCCTATGGGGTCGATGACATTTATGCCGTCTGCGCCCATCTGCAGGCCAATGGTGTGACAATCAATCGCCCGCCCCGTGACGGTCGCATGGCCTTTGTGCGCTCGCCAGATAATATTTCGGTCGAATTGTTGCAAAACGGCGATGCGCTGGCTCCCGCTGAACCCTGGACCAGCATGGACAGCACCGGTCACTGGTAATCCAGCCAGGCAAGGGAACAAATTGCAGTCCAAATACCGGGCCAAATATCGGGTCCAAATACCGGGTTCAGGTTTCCCGTCCTGATATCTGACCCGGAATTCGCTCTTCCACCCGCACCGGTGGGAGAGCGCGCCAGTCAGTCACCCGGTTCGCCGGGTCTGGACTTCAGACACGATCTGCAACGACACATCGCAGAGCGACCCGCACATGTTTATGGCGGACCGCCAGACAGCCCGCTTCAAATTCGTACAAATTTTGACAGTTTGGTTCCCTGGGCCCACAACCGGTCACTTCTGCAACCGTCTTCCCGACCATATCCCTTCGGTGACGAAGAGTACCCTTGTCGGTTTGTCGACCAAACCGCCCGTTCACGCATCGGGCCGGCTCAAACTAAAAGCGCGCCTGACAGGCTGCTTTCACACGTTGCCCCATCCCATGGGACATCCGCAGGTTCAGTAGATGTACCGGATCTGATCGGTCCAATAACGCTCCATCCGCTTCAGCGCGCCGGTGATTTCCTCGATTCCTTCGTGGGTCACAACACCGCGATTCACCAGACCTTCGGCATGACGGCTGAACAGCCCCTGCACCACATCGCGGATATCCCGGCCCTTTTGCGTCAGACGCACGCGCACCGACCGGCGGTCGATCTCACAGCGCTGATGGTGCATGTACCCCATCTCGACCAGCTTCTTGAGGTTGTAGCTGACGTTGCTGCCCTGATAATACCCACGGCTTTTCAATTCGCCTGCGGTCACCTCATTATCACCGATGTTGAACAGCAAAAGGGCCTGAACGGCGTTGATTTCCAACACGCCCACCCTTTCGAATTCGTCCTTGATCACATCCAGCAACAATCGGTGCAACCGTTCCACCAGCGCAAGCGATTCCAGATAGCCAGACATAAAGTCCTTGGCGGACTTCTGGCCAATAGGCAATTCCATACTCATGTTGTTTCTCTCCGACTCGAATTTCCGAGACCGAGAGTGCAGAAAAAACCCGAATAATCAGTTAAGCGAATTTTTCTCTATTTTTGAAAGGTTTGCGATATATCGCGGATCATGTTCGCGTATGGTTCCGGTGGAACGACCTGCCCGGTCACCCATTGGTACAGATCCTGATCGTTTTCGTGCAGCAGCGCGTCATACAAATCCAGCTCCGCCGCGGACATCAGCGGCAGCGTCCGCTCCGCAAACGCAGTGAGGATCAAGTCCATTTCCTTGATCCCCCGACGCATCGAGCGCATTGTCATGCGCTTGATACGATGTTCAGGTGTTTCGCTCATTGGGCGCCGCTCTCGACCAGCTTGCGCAGCTTCTTTTCCAGCAATGCCGCGCGTTCTGCCTGCTGACGCATGTTTTCACGCATGCTGCGCAATTCCCTCAGAACTTCGGAAAAATCCTGGGGTGCATCGGCTTCGGCCGGGACCAGCATGTCGTCGCCTTCGCCGGTCAACAGCCACCGCATCGAAACATTCAACAGCCCCGACAGCATCGACAACTTGTTGGCACGCGGTTCGGACAGGTCCTGCTCCCAACCAATAACCGTGGCCTTTTTGACGCCAAGACGCCGCGCCATCTGGGCCTGGGTCATATCCGCAGCTTCGCGTGCCGCTGCGACCCGGTCTCCGAATGTCGCCATATCGGGGCCATACCAGTCAATCACATCTTCGCTCATGTCTTCGGATCTCCTTGAGGGGGGCAATCGCGCTTGATCGCGCTTGGGCCGCACCCTATGACAGTCGGGCTGAACTTACAAACCCGAGGCCCGAAATGCCATTCCTGTCCGACACCCTGTCCCGCGTCAAACCGTCTCCCACGATTGCGATGACGACCAAAGCCCAGGAATTGCGCGCCCTTGGCCGCGATGTGATCGGGCTCAGCGCGGGAGAACCGGATTTCGACACGCCCCAGAACATCAAGGACGCCGCCGTCGCCGCCATCGCAGCGGGCAAGACCAAATACACGGCCCCCGACGGCATGCCCGAGCTGAAACAGGCGGTCTGTACCAAGATGAAGCGGGATCACGGGCTGACCTATGAACCGGCCCAGGTGTCCATCGGCACCGGCGGAAAACAGACGCTGTACAATGCCCTGATGGCCTCGGTGAACCCCGGAGACGAGGTTCTGATCCCTGCCCCCTATTGGGTCAGCTACCCGGACATGGTGCTGCTGGCCGGTGGCACACCAGTGGTGGTCGAAACCCGGATCGAACAGAGCTTCAAGCTGACAGCCGATCAGCTCGAGGCGGCAATCACCCCCAACACCAAATGGTTCATCTTCAACTCGCCCTCCAACCCCACCGGCGCGGGCTATTCCTGGGATGAACTCAAGGCCCTGACCGATGTGTTGATGCGTCACCCCCATGTCTGGGTGATGAGCGATGACATGTATGAACACCTGGCCTATGACGGGTTCGAATTCTGCACCCCGGCCCAGGTCGAACCCGGCCTCTATGACCGCACGTTGACCTGCAATGGCGTGTCCAAAGCCTATGCCATGACCGGCTGGCGCATCGGCTATGCCGCGGGGCCGGTCGCATTGATCGCTGCCATGCGCAAGGTCCAGTCGCAATCGACCTCGAACCCCTGTTCGATCAGCCAGTGGGCCGCGGTCGAGGCCCTGAACGGCACCCAGGACTTTCTGGCCCCCAATGCCGAGATCTTCAAACGCCGACGTGATTTGGTGGTCTCCATGTTGAACCAGATCGACGGTTTGACCTGCCCGACCCCGGAAGGCGCGTTTTATGTCTATCCGTCGATCGCCGGGCTGATCGGCAAGACCACCCCAACCGGAACGGTGATCGACAGCGACGAAACCTTTGCGCTGGCGTTGCTCCAAGAGGCTGATGTCGCGGTCGTCTTTGGCGCGGCCTTCGGGCTTTCCCCGAACTTCCGGGTCAGCTACGCTACGTCTGACGAGGCTCTGCAAAAGGCCTGTACGCGCATCCAAAATTTCTGCGCGTCGCTGACTTGAGAAGGGAACGACATGGGCGCCGAGCTGCCGGACTATTACTTTCGGGTACGTGAAAACGGCGCCTTTGTGTTCCGCGTCGATACCGAAAACCGGCAGCGGCGGATTGAAATGGATCAGATCGCCGTTGTGAATATCCGCAATGGCGACATCAAACCCCATGGTGATCGCAAGCTGTCAGACCAGGATCTTCACGAGATCAAAACCTGGATGACGGATCGCATGGCGCTGTTGGCTGACCGCGACATCGACGACATTCACCGTGCCGTAGATTATTTGAACCTGACCACCCACTGGGCCCAGACCAAGGCCCAGGACGCGCAGCTGGAACAGGTGACTGACGATTTGTTGCTGGCAATGCATGACCTGCGCACCGTGCTGGTGCGCAAAAAGGCCGACCGGCTGATCAAGGCTTCCAAGGCGAAATAACCCGGACGCACCACCATTCACCTCCCTGCCAGCGCGCCTGTGGCAGCGCGACCGCCGCCTTGTGGCGATGGTGCACCGCAGCCGTTCAAATGCGCCTGACTGCGCCGCGCCAGAACCGCCACATCAGCAAAACCGCGGCACAGCCCAGCCCCGTCACCAGACCGACCCAGACGCCAACGCCGCCATAGCCCAACACGAACCCAAAGACGTAAGAACATGGAATCCCCAGCCCCCAATAGCTGAGCGCTGCGATCAGCATGGGCGCGGCCGTGTCCTGAACGCCCCGCAACACGCCCAGCGCGATGGCCTGCAATCCGTCGACCATCTGGAACAAGGCTGCCATCACCAGCAACCCGACGCCAATGGCCAGGATCTGCGGCTTTTGCGGGTCGTCTTCGGCCAGAAACAGCGACATCAGCTGCTCGGGGATCAGCAGAAAGGCCGCGATGGCCACCAGCGACATGGCCAGCGACATGACTGTTGCCACCTTGGCACCACGGGCCAGATGCTCCGGGTCCTTGCGCCCCAAAGCATTGCCTGCCCGGATCGTTGACGCATTCGACAGCCCCAGATGCACCATGAATGTCAGCCCGGCCAATGACACTGCGATCCCATGCGCCGCCAGCGGCGCGGTGCCCAGCCATCCCATCATCATGGCCGAAGCCGCAAACAGGCTGGTTTCGCTCAGATTGGTCAACCCGATTGGCAACCCCAGCCGCAGCACTCTGGAAAACACCTCGGGGTCGGGCCGCCAGAAATTTTTCAGCAGCTCATGTTCCGGCAGCACCCACAACGCATAGGCCAGCACTGCGATCAGTGACACCAGCTGAGTGACCACCGACGCGATGGCCGCCCCGGCCAACCCCATTTCCGGCGCACCCCAGTTGCCAAAGATCAGCATATAGTTGACTACCGCATTCACCGCTGCGGCCAACAGGGTAATCCACAGCACGATCTGGGTGCGTTCCAATGCGGCCAGATAGGACTTCAACGCCATCACCAGCAACGCCGGAAACAGCCCCCAGCCCGCAATGCGCAGGTATTGCGCGGCCAGTACCGCGGTTTGCTCTTTCTGCCCCAGGGCCAGCAGGACAGGTTCCGACCACCACAACAGCGGCATCGCCAGCACGGAATATATCAGCGACAGCCACAGCCCCATGCGCGTGGTCCGGCGGATCTGTTGGTCCTCGCCCGCACCGGCAGCGGCCGCCACCAGCGGCATCACCGCAAAGGCAAACCCCGATCCCAGCAGAAACAGGGAAAAGAAATAGCTGCCCGCCAACGTGATGGCGGCCAGCGCCTCGGCCCCGTACCACCCCAACATGATGGTATCGGTTAATCCGATGGCAAATTGGGCCACATGGCCACCCACCAACGGCAACCCCAGAATGGTAATTGCCCGGGCGTGACCGGAAAAAGTCATGGATGAAATAGGCTGCGACAAATTGTTCATATGCCAGCCATAGGAGCCCCCGCGCGCCGGGGCAAGAGGCGACATCGCCTGTGCGTCGACCGGTTTCATGTTAGGTTGACTTCAACAAGGGAGATTTCCATGACCGACAGCTTTGCCGCGCTGATCCCCGATGCCCGTTGTTTCCTGAACGACTTGAGCCAGACCAACACCCGCGCATGGTTCACGACGCACAAGGCCCGGTATGACGGCACCCTGAAACGCCCCGCGATCCTGTTGCTGGATCACCTGTCTGCCCAATTGGCGCGCAAGACCGCTCTGCCAATTCGAACCAAATTGTTCCGCCCCCATCGCGACGTGCGATTTTCCAAGGACAAGACCCCCTATACCACCCATCTGCACATGCTATGGCAGATCGGATCGGCCGGATTGTTTTTTGGAATTGCGCCAGAATATGTCCGGCTGGGCGGCGGGGTCATGGCAATGGACAAGGACCAGCTGACACGCTGGCGCGACGCGATGGCCAATGACCGCAAGGGGGCGGGCTTCCGACAGCTGTGTGCCCCGCTCTCAGATCAGGGCTTTTCCGTCGACCATCCCGAACTCAAACGCGTCCCCGCGCCTTTCCCCAAAGATCACCCACGCGAAAATCTGCTCAGGCGCAAATCCATGACCTTCTGGCGCGACATGCCCGCTCAGGAGTGGCCCCTGCCCAGCGCTGCGCTGGACAGGGGCTTTGATCAGCTGTTGCCAATGGTGGAGCGGCTCAACCTGCTCATCTGAGCAGGCGTGTCCTCAGGCTTTGCGCGTGCTGGGATGCAGCGCAGTGCCCAGAATATGGTCGGCCCGATGGATGACGTGGTGGGCCTGCCCCACGATCAACGGATCAGGCGCACAGGCGATTTTGTGATCCTTGTCGGGATATTCCAACGCTGACAGGAAATGGCGCATACAGTTCAGACGGGCGCGCTTCTTGTCGTTGGATTTGATCACCGTCCAGGGTGCATCGGCGGTGTCCGTATAAAAGAACATCGCTTCCTTGGCTTCGGTGTAATCATCCCATTTGTCGAGACTGGCCTTGTCGATTGGCGACAGCTTCCATTGTTTCAACGGGTCGGTTTCGCGGCTTTTGAAACGGCGCAGCTGTTCCTCGCGTGTCACCGAGAACCAGTATTTGAAAAGCTGCACTCCAGAGCGCACCAGCATCCGCTCCAGATCCGGGGTCTGACGCATGAATTCCAGATATTCACCCGGTTCGCAGAACCCCATGACCCGTTCGACGCCTGCCCGGTTGTACCAGGACCGGTCATACAGCACGATTTCGCCACTGGTGGGCAGATGGTCAATATAGCGCTGGAAATACCACTGGCCGCGCTCTTCGTCCGTGGGTTTGTTCAGCGCCACGACGCGGGCATGACGCGGGTTCAGGTGCTCGGTAAACCGTTTGATGGTCCCCCCCTTGCCGGCTGCATCCCGCCCTTCGAACAGCATCACGAATTTCTGTCCGGTTTCCAGTGCCCAATGCTGAACCTTGAGCAGTTCGGCCTGCAGTTCCGCCTTCTCGGCCTCATAGACGCGACGGGCCATTTTGCGGCTATAGGGGTATTCCCCGGTCTCGAACGCCTGGCGAATTTGATCTGCGCGCCCTGTCACGGCAGGGGCATCCGGCTGCGTTTCGCTCACCCCGTCACCCGGTTGTTCCAAGGTCTCTGTTGCCCCATTTTCCAGAGCTTGGGCAAGGTTGGCAGTCGCATTCGTCATATTAATCTCCTGAATATCACTGTTTGGCACCCGTCTAGCAGGCGGCCCGAAATGGCGCGCTGATCTGTGTCAAACAAATTGCCAAAACCGGCATATGTTTTACCTTGTGGGTGGTCTGTGCCCCCCGTGGTGACGTCACGAAACCGACACCGCAGATTGATCCCGACAGTCACACCGCGCATCGTGGGGCCATGACATCGACATCCCAATTCCGCGACCTGAACGGCCAGAGGTTTCACTGCTATCACTGGGGCGATCCGGCCAACCCGCCGCTGTTGATGCTGCACGGGTTTCCCGAATACGGCGGTGCATGGTCCGACCTGGCTCCTCTGCTGGCCGGACATTTTTACTGCATCGCACCGGATCAGCGCGGATTTGGGCGCAGCTGGTCACCCGCTGGTATCCCCCGATATGCCGCCTCGGAACTGGTTGGGGATATGACCGCGCTGATCCGGCAACTGGACAGGCCGGTGACCGTCTTTGGCCACGATTGGGGGGCGGCAATTGCCTATGGGCTGGCGATGTTCCATCCGGACCTGACAGAGCGGTTGATCATTGCCAACGGGGTGCATCCGGTTCCGTTCCAGCGGGCGCTGGCAGCAGGTGGGGCCCAATCGGCGGCGTCGCAATATATCGACTTCCTGCGCCAACCCGGATCCGAAGACATTCTGGCCGCCGACGGGTTTGCCAAGCTTCTGGACCTGTTTTCGGCCAATATGGATTTGTCCTGGCTCACCGGCGCGCGGCTCGCCAATTACCGACAGGCCTGGGGCGACGCCACTCAGTTGAATCGCATGATCAACTGGTATCGGGCCTCGCCACTGCGGGTCGCAAAACCCGGAGAACCGCTGACCGACCTGCCGGACTTTCCGGTGGATCGCCTGCAAGTGCGCTGTCCACATCTGTTGCTATGGGGCGACGCAGACACCGCGCTGCGCCCTGAAACCACTCAGGGGCTGGAGGCGTTTGCCGCCGACCTGACACGGGTCACCATTCCCGGTGCAGATCACTGGTTGCTGCATCAGAAGCCGGAACAGGTGGCCCAGGCGGTGCTGACGTGGGTGAACACCTGACCCACACCAGCGCCCCCGCGCTCCGACGCTGCCCCGTGCGTCAATTGCATTGATCATACCGATAGTCGCCAAATTCGAGCCAATGGTCACCGCCATCCTGAAAGATCAGAAACTCGGACCTGTCCTGCCCCAGCAACGCAACCACAAACCCCTGTGGCGGTTGGGCATTTCCAAAATAGCTATAGGCCGTCATGGCTTTGGTTGTTTCCCCGTTGACGGTGACCCGAGCATCCCAATCGTCCACCGGGTTCGCGAGGATCAGATATTCGATCTGACGCTTTACGCCGCCGCCACCGCAATACACCACACCTTCGGGGGCTTCGTAGGCAACAGTCTCCTGCGGGCTGTCATCACAGGCCGAGCGCAGCGATTTGATCGCAGCCCCAGATCCGTTCAGGTCAAACAGCCCATAAGACATCTCTGTTTCCTGCCCGGATAGATTGACGGACATATGCGCCGCCATCTGATCCATCACGAACGCCTGGTCTGCCTTGTCCCACAGAACGATATCCACCACATTGCCGTCACCCACCCGTAGATCGGCATTGTCCTGCCCAACCTGAAAGGCCGCGATTTCAACGGCACCAGCCGTCAGGAACCGCAGGGACAGACCCTGTTTGGCGGCGATGTCCTGAGTGGTCTTGTCGCCCGCAGGCGCAAAGCGGATGCGGTCACAGCCCAACTCCAGGGTCGACTGGCCGGCCTGAACAAACGCCATGGGACTGGGTCCGGCGCTGAACCTCCAATCCGCAAATACAGGAGATGAGAATGCCACGGTCAGCGCAACGCTGGTCAGAATACAGGTTTTCATGAGAATGCTCCGAACGAGATCAAATGGTTATTGGCGCGGGCCCCAGCCCCTTGGGTCAGACAACAGCGGGCCCATAGTCGTTGGCTCCCTCCTGTGATGGACGGGACAGCCACCAGATCATCAAGATCGAAAGACCGAGTTGCAGTGCGAAGACAAGCCCCACGCCGATCACCACCAACATGCCTGCTGGCCCCGTCAAGGCGTCAGGCGCGTCGGCATATGGCCCAAACCCCGAAAGAACGACCAGGCCGCTGAACAGAAGGATCACCATCATGATACCCAACCCTGTCGGCAACAACAGATACCAACCGGGCCGCCCCGTGTCCTGCAGGCGACGCCATCCCGCGGCAAGCATCGGGAAAGCAACACCAAGCTGAAAAACCGGAGCCATGACCCGTCTCCCCTCCTTGGTTTCGGGATCCACGCCAAACACCGCAGCGTCAAGCCCGGCCAAAACCGTGCTGATTACCAGCACGAACAGGACAAACCACCAATATTCAGACCGCACCGCCCGTCCTGAAAAGACGAAATACTTGCGAAAACAGATCCTGGTTGCATCAAAAACAGTCATTCCGAAATCCCCTCTGACAAAGCGGGATATGACCCGCCCACTCCCAAATCGCACCACCCACAGTATTGGTGCCACCGGACATCACCGGCCCCCTGCATCAGATCCTAACTGTGGCCCCAATCGTCAGGATCCTCGGATTTGTTTGGAGACAGCCCCAGCACATCACCGGCCGTCGAACACCCCAACCCCAGAACCGTCCGGTTGGCATAACAGAAATAGGCGGTTACCTGGTTGATTTCCAGAATCTCGCCATCCCCCCACCCGGCATCACGCAGGGCAATCACATCGGCCTGCTCCATATCTTCCGGCGTGCGCGCCAATTTGGCGGCATAGACCATCGCCGCCTGTTCGCGTGCATCCAGCGGAGCCTGGGACGGGGTGTTGTGGCGGATTGCCGCCAGAATGGCCTGCCCGCGTGCCTCATCCCCCAGCAGCCTTTGCAGGCCTGCAAAATGATGACGCACGCAATAGTCACAGCCGTTGCGCTCCGACACCCAGACACCCAAGGTCTCCAGAAACCATTTCGGGATCGTATTGCCGGCGTGGTGCAGCACGTTCTTGTACAACACCATATGGCCTTCCATCGAATGCGGTCGCAGGGAATGCGCCATCATGATGTTGTCGACATTGTTGTCAGGGCCGGTGACCCGGGCATACAGCTTCTTCAGCTTGCCCGTGGCCTGTTCAAAGGGGATGGTTCTGATCCAGCTCATGCGTGGCTCCCTGTTGGTTTGGGGGCCAGCCTAATCGACGTGCCCCGTCTGGCAACAGGAATGCCACGTCATTTGGCGCTCAGCGCGCGGCCAGATCCGCCACGGCCGCCAAAGCAGCTTCCACATCCGCAGCCCGGGTGCGGTGATTGGTGATCGCCGCCCGCAGCATGACCACGCCGTCCACCCGCGTCGTGGAAAAGACCGCTTCGCCGGTTTCCTGCAGGGTCTGGGCGATATCCGCGTTCAAGGCCGATTGGGCCGCCGCCTCCAGATCCGCACGCGCGGTGAACACACAGACATTGGACACAACCTGTGCCCCCATCGCCATCTGCGGTGCCGCCGTGACCCGGTCGGCCATATAGGCCGCCATCCGGCAATTGTCGGTAATGGCCGCCGCAAAGGCCGCCTCGCCATGCATTTCCAGCGCGGTCCAGACCTTGATCGCCCGATTGCCCCGCGACAGGTCGATGCCATAGTCGCAATACCACGGGTCGCCTCCGGCCAATCCCCGATCCGCCCCCTCCAGATAGGCCGGCCGCGCCGCAAAGGCGGCCCGCTGGTCAGCGACGTTGCGGATCAGCGCAATGGCACAGTCATACCCGACATACATCCACTTGTGAAAATCCAACGCAATACTGTCGGCCCGTCCCAACCCATCCGTCAGGCTGTACCAGGGGTCCTCGGCAATCCGGGTCCAGGCCCCAAAAGCGCCGTCCACATGCAGCCACAGGTCCTGTTCCGATGCCAGATCCGCCAACATGTTCAGATCGTCAAACAGCCCCAGATCCACCGACCCGGCCGTGCCCACCATCAGGAAGGGAACCGCACCGGCGGCGCGATCCTCGGCCACCATCTGCGCCAGCACAGCTCCGTCCATTTGGCCGTCGATCAAAGGCACCAACCGCAGGTTGTCCGCGCCAATTCCCAGCAACTCCATTGCCTTGCGGGTTGCGTTATGCACCCCCTGCCCGGCATAGGCCGTCAGGCGCGTGCCCTGTTGCCCGGTCTTGCGTACCTCGGCCATGGCCCGCACCCGCGCCGCCTGAAATGCAATCACCGTGGCTTGCGAAGTCCCGGCCGTCAGGACACCGCCCGCCTGCTCGGGCATTCCCATCTTCGTCCGGGTCCAGTCGACAACCGCCCGCTCCATATAGACCGCCCCATGATCGCGCCCCCCGACATTTGCGTTGATCGCCGCCCCCGCCATGCCCGCAATCAGATCCGATGCCAATCCGCTGCCCTGGACCCAGCCCCAGAACCGTGGATGTATATTGCCGCCATGATAGGGCAGCACATCGCGGGTGATCCGATCCACGACATCGCCGCCTTCGCCCCGAATGGCATATCCCTGCTGCACGGACTCGGGCACTGGTTTCCACGGACGATCCCGCACCTGCTCCAACTGATCCAAAGACGCCTCCAGCATCCGATGCGCCTGCCTGCGAAACGCCTGCCAGTCTTTGGGGTCCATACCGTCCTGATCCACGCGCCTGTCCTCTGCCTGTGCCTATGGTCCCGCTGATCTAACGTGACAGCCGCGGGGATGCACCCCGGTTCGCAGCACCTCGCAGATTTTGCAGGCCTGTTTTCAAAATTTGAAATATCGCGACCATGGCCCCGCTCCCCCGCGCGCTCCCCTGGCGCGCACCCCTGGCAGGACGCGCAAACCGCTCCTGCATTCATCTTGCCAAAAAAACTCCGGAGCGCGAGGCAGAGCCTCGCAAATGCCGACGCCGCCCGGGGCGCAGCCGCTCTGGGTCCGCAGGTTATCCACAACACCTCGCGTCCCCCTTCCCCCCACCCACGACACCTGCCATAATGCAGCTCAAACAAGATCCAACGATGAGCAGCCCGCAATGCCCGAAGATCTCCTGTCCGGAGCCTCCCCCGACACCTATGACGCCTCCTCGATCGAAGTCCTGGAAGGCCTTGAACCGGTGCGCCAGCGCCCGGGCATGTATATCGGCGGTACCGATGAACGGGCCTTGCATCACTTGGTTGCAGAGATCCTCGACAATTCGATGGACGAAGCGGTCGCGGGCCACGCCAACCGGATCGAAGTCGAGCTGCACGCAGATTACGCGGTCACCGTGCGGGACAACGGACGTGGCATCCCGATCGACCCGCACCCAAAGTTCCCCGACAAATCCGCGCTCGAAGTGATCCTGTGTACCCTGCACGCGGGCGGCAAATTCTCGGGCAAGGCCTATCAGACCTCGGGCGGTCTGCATGGGGTCGGCTCGTCGGTGGTGAATGCGCTCTCTGATTCCCTTGTTGTCCAGGTGGCCAAGAACAAGGAACTGTTTGAACAGCGTTTTTCCCGCGGTGTCCCGCTGGGTGGCGTCGAAAAAATCGGTGCGGCCCCCAATCGGCGCGGCACCACCGTGACCTTCCATGCCGACGAACAGATCTTTGGCTCGCACCGGTTCAAACCCAAACGCCTGATGTCCCTGGTCCGGTCCAAGGCCTATCTCTATTCCGGCGTTGAAATCCGTTGGAAATCCCACATCGACGACGGCGAAACCCCGACCGAGGCGACGTTCCATTTCCCCGGCGGGCTCAAGGATTACCTCAGCGAGGTGCTGGGCAAGGCATCGACCTATGCCGTCGTCCCCTTCTCGGGCAAGGTCGAATTTCGCGAAAAATTCGGCGAAGCGGGCTATGTGGAATGGGCGATCAACTGGACGCCCGCGCGCGACGGGTTCATCCAATCCTATTGCAACACCGTCCCCACCCCCGAAGGCGGCACCCATGTCGCCGGCTTCTGGAACGCGATTCTCAAAGGGATCAAAGCCTACGGCGAATTGGTCAACAACAAGAAGGCCGCCCAGATCACCCGCGACGACATGTTGACGGGGGGCTGTGCGCTGGTCAGCTGTTTCATTGCCGACCCGGCATTCGTGGGCCAGACCAAGGACCGCCTGTCGACCGAGGCCGCCAACAAGATGGTGGAAAATTCGGTGCGCGACCATTTCGACAACTGGCTGGCGTCTGATACCAAATCCGCCGGTGCGATCCTTGATTTTCTGGTGCTGCGCGCCGAAGAACGTCTGCGCCGCCGTCAGGAAAAAGAGACCCAGCGCAAATCCGCCACCAAACGTCTGCGCCTGCCCGGCAAGCTGACCGATTGCACCTCCAAGGACCGCGCCGGCACCGAATTGTTCATCGTCGAGGGCGACAGCGCGGGCGGGTCGGGCAAGGGCGCGCGCAACCGGGTCAATCAGGCGCTGCTGCCGCTCAAGGGCAAGATCCTGAACGTGTTGGGCGCGGCCAGTTCGAAACTGACCACCAACGCCGAAATCAACGACCTGTGCGAGGCCTTGGGCGTTGGTCTGGGCACCAAATTCAAGCTCGACGATCTGCGTTATGACAAGATCATCATCATGACCGATGCGGATGTGGACGGCGCACATATCGCGTCGCTGTTGATGACGTTTTTCTTTACCCAGATGCGCCCGCTGATCGACGGCGGCCACCTGTATCTGGCCTGCCCGCCGCTGTTCCGCCTGACCCAGGGCGCGAAACGGGTGTATTGCCTGGACGAGGCCGAACGCGACGAATGGATGGAAAAGGGTCTGGGCGGCAAGGGCAAGATCGACGTCTCGCGCTTCAAAGGTCTGGGTGAGATGGACGCCAAGGACCTGAAAGAAACCACCATGGACCCCAAAACCCGGAAATTGATCCGGGTCACGATTGACGAGGACGAACCGGGTGAAACCGGTGATCTGGTCGAACGTCTGATGGGCAAAAAACCCGAACTGCGGTTCCAGTATATTCAGGAAAACGCGCGGTTTGTGGAGGAGTTGGATGTTTGAGGTCTAACAATGAAGTTCATTAAATTTATTTTTGCTATTATCATTTTATCGCCTGCATTATTGCTGGTGATATTTTCAGGCTATTATTCCGTCAGTATCGCATCCGCAGTTATTGAAGGCGCAAAAACCCTCGAACCTAAAGTTTACGTACCTTTGACTGTTACCGTAGTTTCGGCAGGCGTCGGCCTCTTTACGACCCTGCTAACTCAGTACAGAGCACGCAAACGCGAAATTGAAGCGGCCTTTAGGGAACGAAAAATTTCAATCTATTTGGAGTTCTTAGAAACTTTTGAGCACTTACTACTTGCAGCTAAACCCGAGCTGAAAACGCCCGAGGTCGATCAGAATGACTTAGTAGTAGCTCTAGTCAAGGTCCGCACGAAGGCTGTTTTATGGGGGTCAACTGGTGTCTTAAGAGCCTTAAACGACTTCTCCAAAGTAGGAGAAGGAGATCCAAAGAAAATGTTGCGCGTTGTCGAAAGCATTCAAAGAGAGATGAGAAAAGATCTGGGGCTTTCAAACTTTGGTCTTGAGCAAGACTTCTTCACTAAACTAATTCTGTCAGATGCTAGTGAGCTCGAAAAAATCTAACTCTAGCAGGCAGTAGCGAAGCATTCCAATTCAATGTCGATTATTTCAGCCACTTAAAAAGCTATACCAAACATAACAAAGTCCCGCGCCTGACCTTGGGGAGGTGCGAATGCGCCTTCCCGGGGGGAAGGTCAGGCGCGGGACGTGCTGCTGCGCGCCACGTCCCAGGTGGAATACTGCCAACGCCGCTATTTGATTTGCACGGTCGGGTGCGAAGGGCTCCGCCCGTCCACACTTCAAACCGTCCCCCGGACGGTTTGCCGCCTCGCGGACCAGTGTGAACTCCCGGGGGGAAGGTCAGGCGCGGGCCGGGCCACTGCGTGTCCCGTCCCAAGTGGTGCAGGGTGATAGCCATTCGCCCTCATCCAATCGGGCGGCGCCCAATCTACCCTCTCCGCAAGGCCCCTGTTTCAACGCAGGCAACGCACGCCTCGTTAGCGCTTTGCTGACCTCTGGCGCGCATGATCATCCGCGTTGCAACACCGGTCGGGACTGGCACCCCGGCCATTCATGGATACCGGGGTCTGCCTGATCGGCGGGGCCTCCCGGATTTCGAAATCACGGGATGGGCTGACACCCCATCATTCATCCAAACCGGCGGCGCCGCCTTTTTTGCCTCCCCCCGCTCCCAAACATCCCCCCGGCAGCCCATGGCTGAGACCGGGGCGCACCGTATGGCCGAAAAACCGCATACCCAAATTATTGTGAGCCCGGTTGCACATGCGCGCGCAATGCCGGAACATCCGGCACATGACATTCATTGCCAATAACCAACTGCCGCTGCTGTTGATGTTTTTCATCACCGGGCTGATCGGCACCGCATTTCTGTTTCGCAAACCCGCGGGGCACAAATCGTGGAAGCTCGCCGATCTGGTCTGGGTCGTGCTGGGCGGCTTTGGCGCGTTGGTGGCGGTGTTGGCGGGGCTCTACAAGGCGGACAGCTCGCGGCTGGATCGCCAGATCGACGTGGCCTATGCCGCCACGGCCGCCTTTGACCGCGACGCCGCCCGGTTCCGGTTGCGGTTTTGCGATCCGGCGTATGACGCGGATATCGCGGTGCTGTGTGACAAGGTCGAATTCCTGTCGGCCTCGACCGCCAAGAATTCCGAACTGCCGCTGTTCATCGCCGTGACCGACGAAGTGGCCCCGTTGCAGGGGCTGACCTTTTTCCTGGGGGGCGGGCATAGCGACATGGACGACATGGAGACCATGGTCGCCGCCTTTGACCCTGATCAGTTCCTGGTTTTTACCACCCTGGATGCCCCCACACAGGTCGCCGTCGACAACCTGCGTCGCAAGGTGCCTGCCATTGCCGGCGATTATATCATTCTGGCGCGCTCCTATGACGAACTGGTGATGCAGGTGGCCAAGCTCAAGGACGAATGGGAATACCTGCAGGACAACGCCCATATCCTGCTGTTGCAGATCATTGCCCTGTGTCTGGTCAGCTTTGCCGCACCGTTTCGATTGGGAAAATCCATTGTCGAATTGCGCTGATCCCGCCAGTCGCCTCCAGACATTGCCAGCCGGCACAGCCGCGGCACCCCGTCCCAAAGGTGATTTTGCCACGCCCTGAGCGCGATGGGGATAAATCCTTGAACATGGGTGGGGTTTTCTGCGACGTTGCAGGCAATCGCCAGACACATATGGGACCACAGCAGCAAATCGCGACACCAACGGCCAGCGGCGACAGGTGCGACAAGGGATGGGACACAGATGACACCACAGGATCTGCAAATCTTTCTGCAAGAGAATTTTGCCGCGTGGGTACAGGCGCTGGATCTCACCGTGACGCAGGCCACCCCCGAGGGTGTCACCCTGTCGATGCCGATCACCGACAGTCTTGCCCGGGTGGGGGGCATTGTCTCGGGACAGGCGCTGGCCGCGCTGGCGGACACATCCATGGTTCTGGCCGCCATTGCCCATACCGGCGAAGCACGCCCCATCGCCACCACCGATCTGCACACGCAATTCCTGCGCCCCGGTGTCGGATCTGCAATCGCGTGTCACGCCGAAGTGGTGCGGGCCGGGCGGGCCCTGATTTTCACCCGCGCCAGCATGAACAGCGCCGACAGTGGCAAACCGGTGGCCACCGCCACCGCCACGTTCTACGTTCCCTGAACGCGAGAGGCAGGATTGATGCGTGATTTTGACCAGATCTTTGCCATTTCGGCAGACCGCCACGGCGGGCCAGAGAGTCTGGAAGCCAAGCTGACACGCCCCCGCCCTGTCCAAGAGCTGGCCCAGTTGCCCGAGGCGCATTGGCTGGCGACACTGACCAAATGCGTGTTTCAGGCCGGGTTCAACTGGAAGGTCATCGAACACAAATGGGCCGGGTTCGAAGCCGCGTTTGACGGCTTTGACGTCGGGCGGTGCGCCTTTATGGATGACGAGAAATTCGACGCCCTGATCACGGACACGCGCATTGTGCGCAATGGCCCAAAGATTGCCACCGTGCGCGACAACGCCGCCTTGCTGCTCGAGTTGCGCGCCGAGGGCGGGGTCAGCGAGACCCTGGGTGGCTGGCCATCCGAGGATTACATTGGTCTGTTGGACATGCTCAAGACACGCGGGTCACGTCTGGGCGGCATGACCGGGCAATACGCCATGCGATTTGCCGGCCGCGATGCGTTTATCCTGTCACGGGACGTCACCGCACGATTGATTGCCGAAGGTGTTGTGGACAAGCAACCGACGTCGAAAACGGCGATGAAGGCCGCGCAGAGCGCATTCAACACCTGGTGCGACCAAAGCGGGCGATCGCTGAGCGAAGTCAGTCGTGTACTGGCAATGAGCGTATGACTAACATATCCGTGTCTTTCATGTTCGACCTGGTCGCAGCCTGGCCAAAGGGTGCAGGGAGGCGCGCATGTTGATCCACCGGTCGCTGATCCTGTCGCTGGTCGTGTTTCTGGTCGTGTCTTGCGGTCGCCCGCTGACCGACAGCGAACGCGATTTTGTGACCAAGCTGCATGGCAGCGCGCTGGACATGGACCGGGTGCGTCTGGTCAAAGGCGCGCCTGTGGGCAGCGTCACCTTTCGGCGCAAACCCCGCCCACGGGTGACCTGTCGCGAGCGCATTCTTCCACCCAGCAAGGACGAGGTGGTCACCACCTCTCCCGCTGCCGTGGCGTTGTTCAACCGGATCCTGTTTGCCAAACACTGGTATACCGAAAACTATCTGCCTGCCTATCCGGACCGATTGTACCTGGTCGAAGCCATGTTGCTGGCCCATGAGATGACCCATGTCTGGCAATGGCAAAACAGAAAACAGACCGGATATCACCCGCTGCGCGCCGCCGCCGAGCACAGCGCCAGCGACGATCCCTATCTGTTCGAATTTTCCGGTGCCCCGGATTTCCTGAGCTATGGCTACGAACAGCAAGGGGCCATTGTCGAAGAATACGTCTGTTGTCGCGCCTTGGCCCCCACGGCCCCACGCACCCAGCGCCTGCACGACATGCTGCAAGGGGCCTTTCCGGTCTCAGATCTGCCCCAAAGCCGGGAAAACGATGTCTATCTTCCGTGGAAAGACGCCGAGGTCGACGGCATCTGCGACTGATCCCTGTTGCCTGTTGTCTGCCTGTTGCCCGGTGTCAGCATCTGCACCTGCCAACACGCGCTCCCGCCCGCCTGAGGGGCATCTTGCGATGCCACACAGGCCGTTGGGCCAAGCGCCGAACAGGCTATGCCTGTTCGGCGTTACCCGTCGGCGACCTGTGCGCTTTCGAGATAGGTCAGCAATGCAACCAACGAGCGCGGCGTCGGTGTCATGACCCCGTCAACATCCAGCGGAATGGGTGGCCCGGACAGCAGCGCTCCGAATTCCGGCATGATTTGGGAGGTGTCATGTCCGCGCCCATAGCCATCAATGCGCGACAGGATCTCGGCCCTGGGGAAATCTCCGCCCCGCCGGGCTGCGATCCGGGTCAGATCCGGGGCGTTTTGTCCCCCAACCAGCTCGCCGCCCTGACCGCGCACACCGTGACAGGCCGCGCAGTTTTCCAGATACAGCGTTTCCCCTTCGGCTGCGGGTGGCATTTCAGCATCGCTACAGGCCCAGAGTCCCAGCGCCGCAGCACAGCACATCCATGGTGTCATCCGGTTCATTGTGCCTGTACCCCCTGCAGAAAAGCCATCAAATCGGCGATCGGACGGCTGGTCAGGATCGGCTGCCCCGCCGCAGTCTTGAGCGCCACGTCGTCCCCCTCGAAAAAGGGGCCATAGACCGGCATCGGGCTGCCGTGGCTGACCAGCGGATCGCGCCCGTCAATGCGCATGACAACCCGCGCAGTGGGGAAAACCCCACCGTTGTTCGCACGCAGCGCCGTCAGATCCGTCGGTTTGATCACCATAACCCCCGCCATGGGACCGTGGCCCGTCGCTTCGATGCCGTGGCAGGTCGCGCAATGGGTCCGAAAGACCCCGGCCCCGGTATCGGCGTCCCCGACCGGATCCGTGGCCCCAGCCATCCCAGGCAAGGTTCCGGCCAGCACACAGGCAGTAATCTGCGCCATAAATCTCATATTCAACTCCTCCCGTCGAATTCACCTGTCACAGGTCCTGAAGCGTTTCAAGATAGCCCGCCAATGTCACCAAAGCGGTTGGCGTAGCGATCACCTGACCGTCGGCGGTTGTCCAGGCTTCTTTGGGGCCGTCCAACAGCCCGTCAAATTCTGGCATCAACCCCTGGACGTCCTTGCCGCGATAACCATGCATGGTGGCGATCACTCGCTCGGCCGGAAAAACTCCGTCATTTGCCGCGCTCAGCCCGCGCAGGTTGGCAGGAGGAACCGGCAATTGATCTGCCAATGGTCCGTCCCCGGCACCGCTGCGCCCATGACAGGAGACACAGTTCTGTTTGAACAGATCGGCCCCCGACCGCTCTGTCACCGGCGTACAGGCAATCAGGACCATCAAACACAGGCCCGGGACCGCCATCGCAACCCGAACAGTCACAGCATGCATGGAAAATGTCACATGGGATCCTTGTCGTTTCTAACGTGGTTTCTCAGGTCATTTCCTGGCATTTTCAGACTTGCCCCTGCCTGCCCGGACGGCAATGATCCAGATCAACCGACTATCCACATTCCCCAAGAGCACTGCAACAGGATCCTGACATGACACATTACGCCGCCCTCATGCTGGCCGCTGGAATTGGTATCCCGGTTCTGGCCGCACTGAATGCTGGGCTGGGTCGGTTCATCGGCTCGCCCACCACAGCCGGGGTGGTTCTGTTTGCCGTTGCTTTTGGGGCCTCGGCGTTGTTGCTGCTGTTCACCGGCCCGCACGCCCTGAGCAAGGTCGTGGAAGCCCCCAAGCATTTGCTGCTTGCAGGTCTTCTGGTGGCGTTCTACGTGCTTTCGATCACCCATGTGGCACCGCATTTCGGCGTCGGAAACGCCGTGTTCTTTGTGCTGCTGGGTCAGTTGATCAGCGCCGCGATAATCGACCACTTTGGGCTGTTTGGTGCCCAGGCCAATCCATTGACGCTGGCCCGATCCGCAGGAATTGGGTTGATGGCCGTGGGAGTCGGAGTGACCCAGCTGTCGTAATCAGGGTATGTTTTCGGCGCTGTTCGCGGCCAAAATCGGACCTTTGGCCCAGGGTCCGCTCCATGCACTTCGCCAGGTGATACGCATTTTTTTGCAATTTGGACCAATTTGCTAGACGATTGCGTCTAACCTTCCCTTTTTGTTTTCGGAAATTTGCCATGAAATCGACTGCTCCATATCTGTTATCCGCTGCACTTTTGTCTTTTGGGGGTCTTGTCCCGATGCAATCCGCGGCAAACGAAGCCGCGCATGAAACTCTCGAAGCTGAGAGCGGGCCCCATATTGTCGAGCTGTTTATCGGGTCTACTTACGCGGATCATCATGGGCACCGGGAACATGCCTTTTCGATTGGGGGGCAGTATCGGTATGCCCTGTCCCATCGGACGTCGGTCGGTGTTCTGGCTGAATATGCAACAGAATCGCTCGACGCCTGGGTGGTCGGCATCCCTTTGGTCGTCAATCTCGGAGACACCCGATGGCAGTTGACCGCCATGCCCGGAGCCGAGATCGAAGGCGGCAACACGGAATTTCTGTTCCGGGCCGGCGTGGGGTATGAATTTGAAATGGAAGGCGGCTATTCCATCAAACCGGAAATCAACGTCGATTGGGTGGACGGCGAAGCATCAGTCGTGACAGGACTGAGCTTTGGCTGGCGTTTCTGACGCACCTGCGGACATGCTATGGGTTGGGCAGTTTGCACACGCCCCCCCCGAGGTGCGCTGCAACCCGACCCAATGACCTGACCAACGGCCCGCATCACTGGAGAACACATGGACCTCAGGTGTTGACCAGGATCCCCGCCTCCAGCCGCACCTGCCGATCCATCCGGGCGGCCAGCTCGAGATTGTGGGTGGCAACCAGCGCCGACAACCCGGTCTCGCGTGCGAGATCCATCAACGCCCCAAACACCTGATCTGCCGTGTCGGGATCCAGATTGCCCGTCGGTTCATCCGCCAGCAAAACATGCGGAGAATTGGCCAGCGCTCGGCAAAAGGCCACCCGTTGCTGTTCGCCCCCCGACAAGGCGGCCGGGCGATGCCCTGCCCGTTCCGACAGACCCACACGGGCCAACAGGTCACCGGCGCGCGTCTGGGCCCGTGATTGGCTGACACCGTTGGCCAACTGCGGCAAGACGATGTTTTCTCTGGCCGTAAATTCCGGCAGCAGGTGGTGAAACTGATAGACAAACCCAATGTCACGCCGCCGCACCCCTGTGCGCACCCGGTCACTGCGTCCGGTGACATCCTGTCCGGCCACCCGGATTTCGCCCTTGTCGGGTGTGTCCAGCAATCCGGCGATGTGCAAAAGCGTCGATTTACCCGCGCCCGACGGGGCCACCATGGCGACGACTTCGCCTGGCGCCAGGGTCAGATCGACCCCGCGCAGCACCTGGATTTCCGAACTCTGGCCGGAATTGTAGGACTTGCAGATCCCCTGCAATTGCAACACAGGCTCACTCATACCGCAGCGCCTCTACCGGGTTCATCCGCGCCGCGCGGCGGGCTGGAAAGTACGTGACAAAAAACGACAACCCCAACGACAGCCCCACCGCGCTCAGCACATCGTTCAGATGCAGCTCGGCCGGCAAGGCATAAATCCCGCGGATCGACGGATCCCAGACACCACCGCCCATGGCATAGTTCACAAACGAAAAGATCGGGTCGATATAGATCGCAAACAGGCTCCCCAAAACCACCCCCATGCCGGTGCCAATGATGCCGGTAAAGGCACCACAGATGAAAAACACCCGCAGAACAGACCCTTCGCTCAGACCGATGGTGCGCAGGATACCGATGTCACGGCCCTTGTTCTTGACCAGCATGATCAGCCCGGACACGATGTTCATTGCAGCGATCAGAACCAGGATCGACAGGATGATGAACATCACATTGTCCTCGACTTCCAGCGCCCGCAGGAACCCGCCCGAGGCGTCGCGCCACGTCCAGATCCGACCCAGGTCTCCGGCGGCCTCGAGCAAGGGCCCTGTCAACGTTTCGACCTGTTCGGGCTGGGCTACCATGACTTCGATCTCATCCGCGACGCCTTCGCGGTTGAAATAGCTCTGCGCTTCGGCAAACGGCATGTAGACACGGGTGCGGTCGATGTCATAGCGCCCTGCGGAAAAAATATACACCACCTCATAGGCATTGACGCGCGGGCTGGTGCCAAAGGCGGTTTTAACCCCATTGGGCGAGATCAGTTTGACCCGTTCGCCCACGCTGACGCCCAGCGCCCGCGCCACGCCCGATCCCAACGCGATCCCGTCCCCGAACCGGGACAGGTCGCCATAGGACTCCGCGCTTTGGGCAATGCCCGGCAGGGTGGCGATATCCTCGGCCTTGATGCCAAAGACCTCGACCCCGGCATTGCGTTGACGCAAGGAGGCCATCACCTGCCCCTTGACCAAAGGCGCGGCCCGGATGACACCGGGCACTTGGGCCACACGGTCGGCCAGGGCGTCATAATCGTGAATGGTG
Source organism: Rhodobacteraceae bacterium M382 (assembly GCA_025141015.1). Classification (NCBI taxonomy): domain Bacteria; kingdom Pseudomonadati; phylum Pseudomonadota; class Alphaproteobacteria; order Rhodobacterales; family Paracoccaceae; species Rhodobacteraceae bacterium M382. The sequence continues at coordinate 3,401,232 of CP081098.1, forward strand.
CGGTCAATCCGTCCACCGTCCTGCACCACACCAACCGAATACACGGTGACATGGGCATTCGCGCCCAGGATGGTGCCGACAAATTCGGACCGAAACCCCGAGCGCACCGCCAGTGTGGCGATCAGCGCAAAGACGGCCAGCGCAATGCCGATCAGGCTGATCCAGGTCATCCCGCTGACCCCGCCCTCGGCCCGGCGCGCGCGCAGGTATCGCCAGGCGATCATCCATTCGAAACGGGAAAACGGGACGGGACTGCTGGCCATTTCGGCTCCTGCTCTGATTTTGGCGCAGAGTGGGGTGTGCGTGTCATGGGGTCAAGCCCCACCATCCCGGCCACCGCCGCCCTGCGGATCAACGCCTGTCGATTGGTGAACGGCCCAGATCAGTTGCACACGGTTTTGGCCTATCTGAGCGGGAGCACACAGCCCGAAACTGTTGAAGGACCAGAAACATTGCGCCGTTTCAGCGCAAATTGACATCAATTCGCCACAGTAATTAACCAAAGTTAACAACAATTCATGACAAATCTGACAGAGCGCAGAATGATCTGTCAGCATGAACGAACTTGGGGGGGCATCAGGAATTGAGGTGCTCTATGGACACAAAGAAAACGTCGCAACTGGGTCCCGACCCGGCGCTGATCCAACATAACCGCTATAGCCCGGCGCATTTTGACTGTGAAACCGCCGTACTGCTGCGCTCGGTCCTGCTGCCGGTGTTTGATCAGGCCAACAGCTGGTCACAGCTGATCGACACGCTCACACCCAAGGGTTATCGGCTGATGTTCCGGCAGGGACTCCTGTGCATCACCGACACACAAACAGGTGCACGGGTCTGCGGGTTGACGTTCCTCGGGTTGCAGATGCGCGACCTGGTGGCCCGCCTGGGACGTCCCTGTGTCGTGGTGCATCCCGGGTCAGGTGCAGATGGCGACCTGTTGCGCCACCCGCCTGTTCGTCAAACCCTGCACTAGGCCGTCACACACCCAGCCCTCTGGCCATTACAGCCAGGTGTGAAAGGCGTGTCCGGCCATCGGTTCGGGGTGCTGATCGCCGCCAGCACCGCCACCACGATGGGGCGCATAGATTTCCGCGACCTTCTTGACGGCCTCCTGCGGGCTCAGCTCGACGCTTTCGCCGCTGCGCCGCGAGGTCAGTTCGACCACCCCATTCTTCAATCCACGTGGACCCACGGTGATCCGCCACGGCAGACCGATCAGATCCATGGTCGCGAATTTGCCACCGGCGCGTTCCTTGCGGTCATCATACAAGGGTTCCAGCCCAACGGCGCTCAGCGCCTTGTACAGCTGGTCACAGGCGGCGTCGGCCTCTGCATCGCCCTGTTTGAGGTTGACGATCCCGCAATGGAACGGGGTGACGCCTTCGGGCCAGATGATGCCCTTGTCATCGTGGCTGGCTTCGATGATCGCACCCAGCAGGCGGCTGACGCCGATGCCGTGCGATCCCATATGCACCGGAACCGATTTGCCGTCAGGGCCCTGAACCGTGGCCCCCATGGCGTCGGAATATTTGGTGCCAAAATAAAAGATCTGTCCGACCTCGATGCCACGCGCCACACGGCGGCGCTCTTCGGGGATGGCATCGAACAACGCCGCGTCGTGGGTCTCGTCGGTGCGCGCGTATTTCGAAGTGAACTCTTCCAGGATCGAGCGACATTGATCGTGCGAGTCATAATCGATCTCGCGGTCACCAAAGGTCAGATCCGTAACAGCGCTGTCATAGAACACTTCGGATTCACCGGTGTCGGCCAACACCAGGAATTCATGGGTGTCATCGCCACCGATGGGACCAGAATCCGCCCGCATCGGGATCGCCTGCAACCCCATACGTTCATAGGTGCGCAGATAGCTGACCAGATGGCGGTTATAGGCGTGCAGCGCATCCTCTTTGGTCAGGTCAAAGTTATAGCCGTCCTTCATATAGAATTCACGGCCACGCATGACGCCAAACCGGGGACGGATCTCGTCGCGGAATTTCCACTGGATCTGATACATGGTCAGCGGCAGGTCCTTGTAGCTGCTGACATGGCTGCGGAAGATATCGGTGATCAGCTCTTCGGCGGTGGGCGTGAACAGCATGTCGCGATCATGACGGTCGGTGATGCGCAGCATCTCTTCGCCATAGGCGTCATAGCGCCCGCTTTCGCGCCACAGGTCTGCCGACTGGATCGTCGGCATCAGCATTGGAATATGACCCGCGCGGATCTGTTCCTCGTGCACGATGTTTTCGATCTTGCGCAGAACCTTGAAGCCCAGCGGCAGCCAGGAATAGATCCCGGCGGCAGATTGCTTGATCATCCCGGCGCGCAGCATCAGCCGGTGGCTGACGATCTGGGCCTCGGAGGGGTTTTCCTTGAGCACGGGCAGAAAATAACGGGACAGGCGCATCGGACGTCTCTTTGATCAACTGAGTTTAAGCCGGTCTATGCCATCCCCGCCGAACTGGCAATTGGCATTCAATTGGCATCGTCTGTTTGCGCCATTTCATGTCGGGATTTTTCTTGAATGGCAATTCAAGATTCGCAATTGTCAGACAATGCGCCGAACGGGGAGACACCATAGTGGCCACAATTCTGGAACCAGCCCGCGAAATCGAAATTATCCACCGCACCGACGTTTTGGTCGTCGGATCCGGTCCCGGGGGGCTCTCTGCCGCGCTGGCCGCCGCCCGCGCCGGGGCCGAGGTCACGTTGATGGAGCGGTTCGGCTGTTTCGGCGGCAATATCACCGCCGTCGGCGTCGAAGGCTTTGCCTGGTATCGCCACGAACAGACGGTCGAAGCAGGTGGCATCGGCTGGGAGTTCGAAGAGCGCGCCAAGGCGATGGGCGCAGCGGTGCCGGAAAGCCAATCGCTCAGCTATGAGCTGGACAGCGAAGGGTTCAAGCTGGTGGCCGACCGGCTGGTGCAAGAGGCCGGAATTCACCCGATGTTGCACCGCCAGTTTGTTGCTCCGATCATGGAGGGCGATCGGATCACCGGCATCATCTGCGAATCCAAGGCCGGGCGCGAGGCGATCCTGGCCCGTGTCGTCATCGACGCCACCGGCGACGCGGATGTGGCGCATCGTGCCGGGGCCCCGACCCATATGACCGCCCCCGAAGAGATGCAGGCGGCCAGCGTCATGTTTCACATCGCGGGCGTCGACAAGCAGAAATTCATGGACGGGGTCAAGGCCGACCCGCAAACCTATGCCAATTGGTCCACCGGCGAATGGCAAGTGGAAACCGACGGCAAAGAGGACGATATGTTTTCGCCCTTTCTGGCCAAACCGTTCGCGCAGGCAATCCGCGACGGGGTGATCCCCGCACATCTCAACACCATCGGCGGCACCTGGGGGGCCGTGCATGACAGCGGCGAGATGACTTATATGAACCTGGTGCATCTGGCCGGCATTGACGGCACCGACCCCGACAGCATGACCCACGGCGAGATCGAAGGGCGCAAACAGGCGATGCACGCGATTGACGCGCTGCGCGCTTATACTCCGGGCTGCGAGGGTGCCCGGCTGCGCAATTTTGGCATGACCGTCGGCATTCGCGACACCCGCAAGATCGACGCATGTTACAACATGACCGAAACCGACGCCCGCCATCAGGGCCGGTTCGACGATACCATCGGCATCTATCCCGAATTCATCGACGGCTATGGCATCCTGATCCTGCCGACCACCGGGCGTTACATGCATATCCCCTATCGGTCGTTGTTGCCGCGCGGGATCAAGGGGCTGCTGGTTGCGGGGCGCGCGCATGGTTCCGACAAGGTGGCCCATGCAGCCACCCGCAATATGGCCGCCTGTGCGGTCATGGGTCAGGGCGCGGGCATCGCCGCCGCGTTGTCGCTGAAAAGCAACCGCGAGCTGGACGATCTGAACATGGCGCAGATCCATCAGGAACTGGATCGTCAGGGCGTGAGGTACACATGACACAGACCATCCCCACCATCGATATCTCGCCTCTGCGTAGCCCGACTTCACCGGACCGCGCACGGGTGGTGAGCGACATCCTGACGGCCTGTACTGACATTGGGTTCCTGTCCATCACCGGCACCGGAATCGCCCCGGACACTGTGGATAAGGTTCGGGAGTGTTGTCGGACAATTTTTGCCATCGACGAAAAATCCAAATGGGATCAGGCGATTACCCGCGACAACTATCGTGGATATATCCCGATGGGTTTCTTCACCCCCAATGACGGCAGTGGCACGGCCGACAAATACGAAGGCTACAAGCTGCATTTTGAAACCGCTTCGGATGACCCGATAGTTGCCGATTGCCCGCTATATGGCCCCAACCTGTGGCCGCGTGAAGTGCCCCAGGCCCGCGACATCATTCTGGGGTATTGGCGACAGCTGGACGCTGTGGCCGGCCTGTTGATCGGCGCGCTCGAAGACGGGCTGCAGCTGCCTCCCGGCACACTGGTGGACGGGTTCACAAAACCGATGACAAACATGACGCTGCTGCATTATCCCCCGCAGGCCCCGGATGAGGCCGGGTTTGGCATCCACCCGCACAAGGACACCGACGCGCTGACGATCATTGCGCCAGACCCGGTGGGCGGGCTGGAAGTGCAGACCCGTGATGGTGGCTGGATCACACCCGATACGCCGCCCGGCGGATTTGTCGTCAATATCGGCGACATGCTGGAGCTGTGGTCCGGCGGGCGGCTGGTGTCGACCCCACACCGGGTGGTGAACAAATCCGGCAAGGAGCGCTATTCTTTCCCCTATTTCGCCGTGCCGCGCCATGATGTGGTGGTTGCCCCGCTGTGCGCCCCGCGCGACGGGTTCGAACGCCCCGCCGTGCATTGCGGCCATTGGTCGGCCGAAATCTGGCGCACCAATTGGCCCGATGAAGAGGCCAGCGCCGACACCCCCGAATTGGGAACACTGCACAGCTGATATCTCAGGTTTTGTCCTGCCCACCCCTGTGGTCCATCAATACAGCAGGGACAGGGCGCTTTGGCGTCACCTTGGGGATAACATGGGGAAAACCCCGAAAACACAGGGATAAAACCGCGGATCCGGCCCCTGCCCGGGCTGGAACGTAACGCTGCTCTTGCAACCCTGCCAGCAATCGGCAATGACAAATACAGACGAGCATTTCAGGGGCAGCCATGGCACTTCCAGTTCGCGATCAGGTGAAATATTGGGGCGCTGTCAGCGTCGCAATCGTCTTGGCATTGTGGTTCCTGGGGGATGTGCTGCTGCCGTTTGTCATCGGCAGCGCCATTGCCTATTTCGTCGACCCCATTGCCGACCGGTTGGAGCGTATGGGGCTGAGCCGCATGGCCGCAACCGGGGTGATTTCAATTTCAACCATCCTGCTGGCCGTGATCCTGACGCTGTCTGTCGTGCCGATGCTGATCACCCAGCTGATTGACCTGATCCAGTTCCTGCCACAACTGCTGCGCGATCTGCGCACGTTTATCGGGGAACACGTGCCGTCTCTGCTGGACGAAAAATCACGCATCCATATGGCGTTGTCCGCCATGGGAGAGACCCTGAAGGAGCGTGGCGTACTCTTGCTGGATACGCTGGTCGGATCGGCCATGTCGCTCCTGAACGTGGTGCTGCTGATCGTGATCGTTCCGGTGGTGTCGATTTATATGCTGCTCGATTGGGACCGGATGATCGCCCGGATTGGCGAGCTGTTGCCCCGCGACCACGCCCCGACCATCGGACGGCTGGCCACGGAGATCGACAAGACCCTGGCCGCATTTGTGCGGGGCATGGGGACCGTCTGTCTGATCCTGGGCACCTATTACGCCGTCGCACTGATGCTGGTGGGATTGAATTTCGGCCTGGCTGTCGGATTCATTGCCGGGCTGGTGACATTCATTCCCTATCTGGGCGCATTGATCGGTGGGGTGCTTGCCATCGGTCTGGCGCTGTTCCAGTTCTGGGGGGATTGGGTGTCGATTGGAATGGTGGCCGGAGTTTTTGTGATCGGTCAGGTGGCCGAGGGCAATATCCTGACCCCGAAACTGGTCGGGAGCTCGGTCGGTTTGCATCCGGTCTGGTTGCTGCTGGCGTTGTCGGTGTTTGGGTCCCTGTTCGGGTTTGTCGGTATGCTGGTCGCTGTACCGCTGGCTGCTGCGCTGGGTGTGGTGGCCCGGTTCGCGGTGGAACAATATATGACAAGCCGCCTGTATCAGGGCAAAGCCTATATCGAGCCGGAACAAGACTGAATGGCACAACAGCTCAGCTTTGATCTCCCGGCGATCCCCGCGCTGGGACGTGAGGATTTCTTTGTCGCGCCGTCCAATGCGATGGCGGTGGCGATGATCGACGCTGGCACCAATTGGCCCGGCGGAAAACTGGTTCTGACGGGTCCGGCGGGTGCGGGGAAAACCCATCTGACCCACGCCTGGTCCACCCAGACCCGAGCCAGAATCATTTCCGCCCGCGACCTGACTGACGACATGGTCCCCGATCTGGCCCGCGCGCCTGTCGCCGTCGAAGATGTGCCCGACATCGCCCAGGACCCAGCCGCACAGACAGCGCTGTTTCACCTGCACAATCTGGTGCTGGCCAATGGCCAGGCCCTGATGCTGACCGGGCGACCGGCCCCCAACCTGTGGCATCTGTCCCTGCCCGATCTGCAAAGCCGGATGCAGGCTGCGGCGCATGTCACCATCGAAGCCCCTGATGATTCCCTGTTGGCGGTTGTGTTGGCCAAATTGTTCAGCGACCGGCAGATCCTGCCGCGCCCGGATGTGATCCCGTATCTGGTGCACCATATGGATCGGTCGTTTCAGGCCGCTGTCGATATCGTGGACAAGCTGGACCGCCTGTCGCTGGCGGAATCACGCACATTGTCGCGCGCTTTGGCAATCCGGCTGCTGGCGCAGGAAAAAAGCGACGAATAGTCCTGACGCCTTGATCCACCGTTCAATTGACCCGCCGAATTGAATAAAGCATTCTGAGACCGGCATACCTGGGGATACACATGAATCTGACAACCGAACCTCCGGCTGTGGAATGGGGTCCCTTCGGACGCCCGCTGTTTGATGACCCCAGTGTGCGGGCCCTGTCCCGTGTCGGGGTGGTTGACGTTGGGTCGAACTCGGTCCGGTTGGTGGTTTTTGACGGCGCGGCGCGCTCACCTGCCTATTTCTACAACGAAAAAATCATGTGTGCCTTGGGCGCGGGCGTGTCTGAAACCGGCCTGTTGAACCCCAGCGGACGCAAACGCGCGCTGGCCGCATTGAACCGGTTCCAGCATCTGGCCCAGGGCATGGGCCTGCCACCGCTGTCAGTGGTGGCCACAGCCGCGGTACGCGACGCACAGGACGGGCCGGATTTCTGCGACGAAGTCCTGCGCGAAACCGGATTGAAAATCTGGGTGATCGACGGCGAAGAAGAGGCCCGCCTATCCGCCCAGGGGGTTCTGCTGGGCTGGCCCGGTGCCTATGGATTGGTCTGTGACATTGGTGGCTCGTCGATGGAGCTGGCCGAGATCCAGAACGGTCTGGTGGGGCGGCGGGTGACCTCGTCTCTGGGGCCACTGAAGCTGCGCGATATTCCCGGTGGGCGACGCGGGCGCAAACACCACATCAAGGAAGTGATCCGCGGTCTGGAAGAACAGATGGGATCGCAACGTGATCGCCTGTTTCTGGTCGGCGGCAGCTGGCGGGCCATTGCCCGCATCGACATGGAGCGGCGCGGCTATCCGCTCAAGGTGCTGCATGAATACCGGATGAGCACCAGTTCGGTGCGCGAAACCATCAAATACATCGAAGGGTCTGACCTGAACGAATTGCGGGCGCTGACGGGCACATCCGCCTCGCGGATGTCTCTGGTGCCCTATGCCATTGACGTCCTGTCGCGGCTGATCCGGACCTTTAAACCCAAGGACATTGCGATTTCCAGCTATGGGATCCGCGAAGGGCTGTTGTATGAACAGATGCCGCAACGGCTGCGCGACCGGGATCCGCTGATCGAGGCGTGCCGCTATGCCGAAGTCAAGGACGCCCGGATGCCGGGCTTTGGCAAGACGCTGTATGACTATGTTGCACCGCTGTTCAAATATGGCCCCGAAAGCCACAAGCGATTGGTCAAGGCTGCCAGCCTGCTGCATGATGTCAGCTGGCGCGCGCATCCCGATTACCGGGCCGAGGTCTGTTTTGACAATGCCACACGCGCCAATCTGGGTGGGCTAAAGCATTCTGAACGGGTGTTTCTGGGACTGGCGTTGCTGTACCGGTATCGCAACAAACACGAAGGCACCGCGTTTGAAAACCTGCAAGGGTTGCTGGATGAACACGGCCAGAAACAAGCCCAGATTCTGGGCAAGGCCATGCGGTTCGGCGCAATGTTGATGGTCAATGATGATGCCCCGATCGGGTCGCTACGCTGGCAGCCACGCAAACGTCATCTGACTGTCACCCTGCCCGCGGCTTCGATGCCGCTGTTTGGCGAAGTCGCCGAGGCACGCCTGCAATCGCTGGTGCAATCGCTGGACGGGAATTACGAAATCCGGACCTTGCCTGCCGCCTGACCCTGCGCGCCCCTCAGATATCGGTGCTGCCCGTCGGCGCATCGCTATCCGGGGTGTTGTCCGGCGCGTCCGTGTCTGGTTCTGTGGGCTGTTTCTTGCGGATGATGATATCACCATTGGGCAGAATTTCCGGCGGGTGATACACGGACCAGTCTTTGACGTCCTCGGCCAGCTGCGCCAATGCTGGACCCATTTCGACCATGAACCCGCGCAGGGATGGCCCGAATTGTTCTGCCATGTCGCGCAGATCATCCAGCGCCGGGGCCATTTCGTTGCGCAACCCTTCGAAAAACAGTTCAGCCCCCTGCTCCATCAGGCTGCGCTCATCCTCTTCGGCCAGAACCGGCGAAGAGACCATCAATAGGGCCGAAAACAAAAATGCGCGATATGTCATGCCCCCAACATAGGACGCGAGATCGCCCCCTGTAAGAGGCAGAATTCAGATTTCGATATCCAGCGTCACCGGGAAATGATCTGACGCCGTCAGCAACGCATCGCAGAATTCCGCATCATTCCAGCATTCGACATCATCAAACGGGTGCCAGATCCGCCAGGCCGGTCGCCGCGCCATCAGATCATCCGAGATCATCACATAATCCAGAAGCGCCTGAAAAAATCGTTTTGCCTCGGGATTGAAAAACCGCGCCGTGGTCGGCACCTCGCCTGCCCGGCGCGCAATCAGCTTGCCCGCGTGCGGGTCGGTCAGATCCTCGCCCAGCACGATTTCCACCGACGAACGGCCAAACAGATGTTCGTATTCATCCAGACCGGGGCCATCGTTCAGATCCCCCAGAACAATCACCGATTCATTCCGCACCAGATGTTCGTCCACCCTGCGTCGCAGCCAGATCGCCTGTGCCAGCTGCTTGCGCCGGTTGGCAATGGACCGGCGGATCTGGGCATCGCGCGTGCGTTCCCCGTGCGGTGCCTTGGATTTCAGATGCACCCCGATCAAACGCAACGCCGTGCCGTTTTTGGTCAACATCGCCAGTTCCAGTGGGGGTTTGGAAAACACCACCTTGTCCTGTGTTGCGTCCACGTCCAGATCAATGTGAAACACGCCGTCAAACCGTGCCGTTCCCTGGCCGGTTTCACCCACCGCCGGCCCCTGTGGGTCGTGGGCAACCTCGATCACATCCGGATCATAGAGCAACGCGATTTCCTGTTGGGTGTCATTGGCAAACCCGATCACCGACTTGCGCGTGCGCAGATCAAAGCGACCGGCAAAATGCTCAAGCGCCCGCACCGTGTTCTGTTTGCGCCCGGTATTGGGGGCCTCGATCAACATGATCGCATCGGCATTGACCCGCTGAAACACCTGCCCCAAAGCGCGACTCTGCTGACCCCGGGTCACGTCCTGACGCCCTGACCACCGGTCGTCTTCCATCAGTTGATCATTCTGGTCAAACAAGTTGGCGAACCATTCCACATTGTAGGTCGCCAGCCGCATCTCAGGCCGCCCGTGCGTTGTTGATCTCTTCCCAGGCGCGATTGATGTCGATCATCTTTTTCTCTGCCAGGCGGATCGCCTCTTCGGGCACGCCGCGTGCGATCATCGCGTCGGGGTGGGTTTCACGGACCAATTTGCGCCAGACTTTGCGGATCTCGACCATTTCCGCGTCCGGGTCCACGCCCAACACCGTATAGGGATCGGTGGGCGCATCCGGCACAAACCGCGCCCGCAGCGCCCTGAACTGGGCGTCCGTCTGGCCAAAGATCCGCGCCACATCTTCGAGAAACTGGTTCTCACCCGGATGATAGAACCCATCTGCCATGGCAATGTGAAACAGACCTTCCATCAAATCGCACAGGGTGCCGGTGTCACGCGCAAACATGATCTGGATCTTGCGGGCATACTCCTGATACCCGGCGACATCCGTGCGCGCCATATTGAACACTTTGGCCGCACCGGCTTCGTCGTTGCGGGCAATCTGAAACACCTCCCGAAAGGCGACCACCTCGTCCCGGGTCACCTGCCCATCGGCCTTGGCCATCTTTGCCCCCAGCGCAATCACCGCAATGGCAAAGGCCACGCTGCGCTCGGGCGGAGTGCGCAGGTGATCAAAGACATCCGCCAGGCTTTCCCCTTTGGTCAGAGCCGCCAATGCGTCGGATATGCGAGTCCAGATAGACATGGTACCACCTTAGCGTGTCGTTGGTGCCGTGTCAGGGGATCCCGGCCCGTGTTCGGATAGAATTTTCTGCATCAAAACCAGATCCAGCCACTGCCCCTGCTTGCATCCAACTTCTGGCAAACGTCCGACGTGGCAATATCCCATTGCCGCATGGAATGCGACCCCCGCCGCATTGGCGCTGCTGATCCCGGCGACCATCACATGTATACCGTCGCCTCGCGCGCGCGATTCCAGCGCCAACAACAATCTGCGCCCCGCGCCCTGCCCCCGTGCAGCCGGGTCCAGATACAGCGAATGTTCGACCGTTTGCACATAGCCCGGTCCAGACCGGAAACTGCCATATCCCGCAAAACCCACAACCTGATCACCTGTCTCGGCCACCAGAAACACCTGACCGCCACGGATCGCACCCGCGACCGCATCGACCTGTCGCTCGACCGTGGTAAAGGTGATCAGACTGTCGCGAATGACCTGATTGTGAATGCAACAGATGACCTGCGCGTCCGCAGGCCGGGCCGCCCTCAGGATCACCTCAGGACCCGCCGGCCATCTGCGGTGTCAAACGTGGCCTCGAACCCGGCTGGTCCGACTTCGATCACCACCCGCGGATCCCGCAACCCCAACGCAGCGTCCAGGTCTGCCGCCTGTGGATGCGCAACCACCAGATGACGCAAACGACACCCTTGCTGCGTCAACAGAGGGGCCGGATGCGGGCTGTGCCATTCGATCAGGGCGGGGAATGTGTTGTCAAACGGCAGAACGCCGGTGTCCGGCACCGCCATCTGCCAACGCAGATCGCCACGCGCCAACGACAAAGGCTGTCCCGCATCAACCGACATGCCCGCCACCACAGCTGCCAGATCCGTACACCGGCAAATCCAGTTGCACAGGCGCGGTGCCCCCTGGAACCGGTCCAGATCGAACCATCGCGGTGATCTGTGCGGCCGCGCCGTGGGATCGGCTGCAATCGCTTCCAGATACAGCCCGTCAGACACCCCCAACAGAAAATTATGCGTACCGAACATCTCGTGGCGCCCGCCCGGCTGCATGGGAACCCCCAGCGCATCCTCTACATGGGCCACTGCCGCTTCCAAACTCTCGCCCGCCACGGCCAGGTGATCGAGTTCCATGTCTCCAAGACCTCCGCGTCCCCGTTTCTGCCAGCTTACCGCGCGCCCGCGCCAGCACAATGAAAAAAGCAGACGCTCCGGTTCCCCGAAACGCCTGCTTCTTTCTGGTTCAAAATACCTCGGGGGGAACATTGCGCCAGCAATGTGGGGGGCAGCGCCCCCCGGTTCCCGGGTACGCCCTTTTACCCCCGCGCGTCGCGGATCAGCTTCAGGATATCCTGGGCCGCCTCGGGGATATTTGTGCCGGGGCCAAAGATCGCCTTGACGCCATTCTGATACAGGAAGTCATAGTCCTGCTGCGGGATCACGCCGCCGCAGATCACGATGATGTCGCCTGCATCATGGTCCTTCAGCGCCTGCACCAACTGCGGAGCCAGGGTCTTGTGTCCGGCCGCCTGGGACGAGATACCGATGACATGCACGTCATTGTCGATGGCATCCTGAGCGGCTTCATCCGGGGTCTGGAACAGCGGACCGACGTCCACATCAAACCCGATGTCGGCGAATGCCGTGGCGATCACCTTGGCCCCCCGGTCGTGGCCATCCTGCCCCATCTTGACCACCAACAGGCGCGGGCGGCGGCCTTCTTCTTCGGCAAAATCCTCGATCGACTTCTGGATCGCGGCAAAGCCTTCGTCGCCCTCATACGCGGCCCCATAGACGCCGGCCAGCGTTTTGACCTCGGCGCGGTGACGGCCGAATTCCTTTTCCATTGCCATGCTGATTTCTCCAACGGACGCCCGCATACGGGCAGCTTCGACAGCAGCTTCGAGCAGGTTGCCGCCTTCGGTCGTGCGGCGGGTCAACTCGTCCAGAGCAGCCTGACAGGCGGTCTCGTCCCGGTCCGCGCGCATCTGTTCCAGGCGGGCAATCTGTGACTCGCGCACCGCGTGGTTGTCCACATCCAGAATGTCGATCGGGTCTTCGCTTTCCTTGCGGTATTTGTTGACGCCCACAACAACTTCGTCGCCCCGGTCGACCATGGCCTGACGGCGTGCTGCGGATTCTTCGATGCGCAGCTTGGGCATACCGGATTCCACGGCCTTGGTCATACCGCCCATTTCCTCGACCTCTTCAATCAGGGCCCAGGCCTTTTCGATCAGGTCATTGGTCAGGCTTTCGACATAATACGACCCCGCCAGCGGATCGACCACATTGGTAACGCCGGTCTCTTCCTGCAGCACCAATTGCGTATTGCGGGCGATACGGGCCGAAAAATCGGTGGGCAACGCAATCGCTTCGTCCAGCGCGTTGGTGTGCAGCGACTGGGTGCCGCCCAGCACCGCCGACATCGCCTCGTATGCGGTGCGGATCACGTTGTTATAGGGATCCTGCTCCTGCAGGCTGACGCCCGAGGTCTGGCAGTGGGTGCGCAGCATCTTGGAGCGTTCGGATTTGGCCCCGAATTCGGTCATGACGCGGTGCCACAGGGTCCGCGCCGCGCGCAATTTGGCGATTTCCATGAAAAAATTCATGCCAATGGCAAAGAAGAAGGACAGACGCCCGGCGAATTTGTCGACGTCCATGCCGGCATCAATCGCGGCACGCACATATTCGCGACCATCCGCGATGGTATACGCCAGCTCCTGTACCAGGTTCGCCCCGGCCTCCTGCATGTGATAGCCCGAGATCGAGATCGAATTGAATTTCGGCATCTCGTTGGAGGTGTATTCGATGATGTCCGAAATGATCCGCATCGACGGTGCAGGGGGGTAGATATAGGTGTTGCGGACCATGAATTCCTTCAGAATGTCATTCTGAATGGTGCCTGCGAGCACCGATTTGTCATGGCCCTGCTCTTCACCCGCGACGATGAAGGACGCCAGAACCGGCACCACGGCCCCGTTCATGGTCATCGACACCGACACCTTGTCCAGCGGGATGCCGTCGAACAGGACTTTCATATCCTCGACGCTGTCGATCGCCACGCCGGCCTTGCCCACATCGCCGACCACGCGGGGGTGGTCGCTGTCGTAGCCACGGTGGGTGGCCAGGTCAAAGGCGACCGAAACACCCTGCTGACCGGCGGCCAGGTTGCGGCGATAGAATGCATTGGATTCCTCGGCCGTGGAAAACCCCGCATATTGGCGGATCGTCCAGGGGCGACCGGCATACATGGTTGCCTTGACGCCCCGGGTGAACGGACCAATACCGGGCATTGTGCCCATATGTGGCAGATCCTTGGTGTCGTCTTCGGTGTAAAGCGGCTTGACTTCAATCCCTTCCAGCGTGTCCCAGTTGAGATCGTCAACGGCCCGGCCACGCAGCTCTTTTTCAGCCAGTGCCCGCCAATCGTCTGTCTTCGTCGTCATAAGGTCTTCCTCTCGTCAAGTCTGTCCACGGCAGGTTCTGGCCCACCATTTTGTTGTCTGGATCCCGGGCCAGCCGGGCGAGACCATCCGCACCAGCGGTCAGCCACATCAGGTCATCGGCATAGGTTTCGCGCAGCGCCAATTGCTGGCCAGGCGTAAACGGTTGCCAGCGGCCGTCACCCGCAGGCAGGGCGGCCATTTGTTCGGGGGCAACCAGGCTGCGCAACTCTGGCAGTCGCGGGGTCGCATTGTGCCACAGCCGCGCATGGGTGCGCGGGGCGGGCAGATGGGTCATGGCCTGCAGCTGGGCATCTGGACGCCCCGCATAGGTCTCAAACGGCAACACCCGGATCCGGGCTTCGGGGATGGCACAGGCCACATCGGTGATCACGTCGCGCCAACTGCGCCTGCTGGCGACCAACCGTTTCAATTCGGCCGGAGTCGGCAAGCGACGCCCCCGGGTCACACTATACCCCAAGGCCGAGGCCCAGTAGTACTCCAGCGACCGGATCGACAGAACCACATCTGTCACGCGCCCGCCAAAGGCCGCACCGAACCGCGCCATGCGTTCGCCAACACCGCAATACAGGTCCCCCATGCGCAAGTTGGCCCGGACCGACCCCAGCATGTTTTCATCGCTGACAATCAACTGTTGCACGCCCAACCCGGCACAGCGGGTCAGGTTCAATTGGACCCGCCCCTGGGCCCGGCGTTGTTTGTCGCGGCCCGTATTGACGCCCGGCGCGGGGACAATCCCGTTGAACAGACCCGACCGGGTGCGGCGCGGTCCCCAAAACCCGGTGCCCTGCACCCCCAATTGGGTTGCGTTCTGACGCAGATAGTCCTGAAACGTGGTGGTGGCGCAACGGTGCGCCCCGATATGCAGAAAAACATTCATCGCCTTGCCGTTCCTTTGGCGTGGGACCGCAATGGGCGGTCGAGGTGTCTGGAATGGCACGATCATCCCGCGCAATCCCTGACAAAGCGATTAACGTTCAATTTTTCACGACCCAGCCCCAAATCAACGGTCGCATTCCCCGCAACACAGCATATATTCAAAGCGACAGGAGAGATTATGAAACTGCTTCTAGCCTTTGTTTTTACAGCTTTTCTACCGCTTACTCTTGCGGCGCAAGAAACGGTGGAAACCACGCCCCCCGCATTGACCCAACCGGTCGGCGAGAGCGATTTGACTGAATTTTTATGGAAAAATCGGGTCATTGTGGTGTTTGCCGACACCTCTGCCGACCCGCGTTTCCATGAACAGATCGACCGTCTGGCCGATGGTGTGGACATGCTGGCCGAACGGGATGTGATCGTTCTGACCGATACCGACCCTGCGGCCCGCTCTGCCGCGCGCCAGAAACTGCGTCCCCGCGGGTTTTCGCTGGTCGTCATCGACAAGGACGGCGGCGTCAAGCTGCGCAAACCTGCCCCGTGGAGCGTGCGCGAAATCACCCGGTCGATCGATAAATTCCCCTCCCGGATCCAGGAGGTGCGGGAACGTCGTGGCAGCTGAGCCATCAGATGTTCCCCCGCGCATAAAAGATCCGCTCTCCGGCCCGGTCAAGAACCGCCATCACATTGCTGGCCGGGTCAAAGATCAGCATCGCCTGATCCGAATGCAGCGCCGCCAGATAGGAGCGGGTCAGGGTGTCGTCCATGCACCCTTTGGCCGCTACCCCCGAGGATAAAACCCCCAGCCCCTTGGGCAGATCCGCCGTCATCACCGCTTCGGAGACCAATGTCGGGGTCTGCCCCGAAACATCAAATGCCACCGCGATGTCATGGCCCATCAGCAACAGCCCCTGGCGCACCGATCGTACGGTCTGAACCGGGGCCGACAGGTATTGCGATCCGGTGGCAAACACCCCGGCCGTACATTCCATCGTCGACTGAAAATAGGATGTGGCACCCAGTTCGACCCAGGTGTCCAACTGGGCGCGCACATCAGCTTCGCGATCCATGGCACAGCCCGCCAGCCCCCCAAGGGCCAGCGCCGCCAACCCCCGAAGGGCCGTCAGGCGATATGGCTGTGCCGCAAACATGAGGTTATTCGAACTCCATGATCACTTCGTCAACCGCGAGGCTGTCTCCGGCGCTGGCGTTGATCTTGGAGACCACACCTTTTTTCTCGGCGCGCAGGATGTTTTCCATCTTCATCGCTTCGATGGTGCACAGCGCCTGGCCGTCCTGTACTTCCTGACCCACCTCGACGTTGATATTCACCACCAGACCCGGCATCGGGCAGAGCAGCATTTTCGAGGTATCCGGCGGCAGTTTTTCCGGCATCAATTCGGCCAGTTCGGCCTGACGCGGGGTGCGCACGTGCACCTTCATGTCGGCACCACGGCTGCGGATACGGAACCCGCCCGGAATCTTGCCGACCTTGAGCACCAGCGGATCCCCATTCACTGACAGGGTCGCCAGCTGATCGCCCGGTGTCCAGTCGCTGGTGACGCGGATTTCGCTGCCATCGGAAAATCTGACGGTCGAGCCGTCTGGATCGGCGGCGATCACAGTGTCAAACCGCTGCCCCTGCAGGGTCACGGCCCAATCGGTGCCGACCTTGCGTTCGTGGTTGTCCATGCGGCCCGACACGCGGGTGCGGCGAATTTCGGCCACCCGGTGCATCGCGGCACAGGCCGCCGCGACATTGCGCAATGTGTCGTCCGGTAGCTCGACGCCAACAAACCCTTCGGGGTATTGTTCTTCGATAAAGGCCGTTGTCATGTCGCCCTTGATAAAGATCGGGTGGTCCATCACGGCGCTGAGGAATGGCAGGTTGTGACCGATGCCTTCGACCTCGAAGCTGTCCAGCGCAATACGCATGGCTTCGATTGCCTGATCCCGGGTCGGTGCCCAGGTGCACAGCTTGGCGATCATCGGGTCGTAATACATTGAGATCTCGCCGCCTTCATAGACGCCGGTGTCGTTGCGCACCGCAACAGCGCCAGTCGGGGCATCGCCCTGCCATTTGCCATTGATCTGCAATGGACCAGCCGAGATTTCCGCAGGCGGACGATAGCGCGACAGGCGGCCAATCGACGGCAGGAAACCACGATAGGGATCTTCGGCATAGAGACGGTTTTCGATGGCCCAGCCATTCAATTGCACATCGTCCTGGGTGATGGTCAGCTTTTCGCCATTGGCGACGCGGATCATCTGTTCCACCAGATCGACACCGGTGATCAGTTCGGTCACCGGATGTTCCACCTGCAGGCGGGTGTTCATTTCCAGGAAATAGAAATTCTTGTCGCCATCAACGATGAATTCCACGGTGCCGGCGCTGGCATAATCCACGGCGTGGGCCAGAGCGACAGCCTGTTCGCCCATCGCCTTGCGGGTGGCTTCGTCCAGGAACGGCGACGGCGCTTCTTCGACGACCTTCTGGTTGCGGCGCTGGATCGAACATTCGCGTTCGCCCAGATAGACGCCATTGCCATGGCTGTCGCACAGCACCTGAATTTCGATGTGGCGCGGTTGGGTGACGAATTTCTCGATGAAAATCCGGTCATCGCCGAACGAATTGGCGGCTTCGTTCTTGGACGACTGGAACCCTTCGCGGGCCTCTTCGTCATTCCAGGCGATCCGCATCCCCTTGCCACCACCGCCGGCCGATGCCTTGATCATGACCGGATAACCGACCTCGTTCGAGATCTTGACCGCGTCGTCTGCGTCCTCGATCAGCCCCATGTATCCGGGAACCGTCGAAACGCCCGCCTCCTGGGCGATTTTCTTGGAGGTGATCTTGTCCCCCATCTTTTCGATGGCACCAACAGGGGGGCCGACAAAGGCGACACCCGCGGCGGCCAGCGCCTCGGCAAATTTCGAATTCTCCGACAGGAAGCCATAACCGGGATGAACCGCCTGAGCGCCGGTGGCGCGGATCGCCTCCATCACATTGTCGATCACGATATAGGACTGGTTGGCGGGCGGCGGGCCGATATGTACGGCTTCATCCGCCATTTGCACATGCAACGCCTGTTTATCGGCATCCGAATAGATGGCAACGGTTTTGATGCCCATCTTGCGCGCGGTTTTGATAACCCGGCAGGCGATCTCGCCCCGGTTGGCAATCAGGATCTTGTCAAACATCAGCAGTCCTTTGGTTTGGTGTTTCGCAACGCAAAACGCCGCCCGCAGCCCGAAGGCCACGACCGGCGTTGCGCATGATGTAAAGCGACCCGCGACGGGGCCGTGTGATCAAAGCAGCGCGATCAGCACTTGCTTGGGTTTTCCGCGCAATAGATGACATTGGCAGCCGCGCCGACCGCGGCGCCCGCAACCAGGTTGCCATCCAGCAGAGCCGATCCAACGACCCCAGCCCCTGCGCCATACAGCGCCTGTTCACCCGTGGTGTCGCCACATGCGCCCAGCGCGCCGAGCAACCCAACAAGGGCGCAAATTCTAAATGTGTGCATCCTGCCCATCCTTTTGTCTTATTGACTGTCGATGGGGTGGAGAGACGGTGAATTGTCGTCGCGGTCAAGCCGTCGCACACATCTGACGATGAATGCGCAGATCCTTGCTCACCTAGCAAAACATTGAAAAAATACAAAAAAATGGGCAGGTCACAGGACGTCCTGTGCACCTGCCCATCCAGGCATAGGGTACGGAATAGATGGTCACAAAAGGTGGCCGCAGGAGTGCTGCCCCCTTTCAACGCGACGTTGCCCCAGGTTTTTGGGGGTTCCAAGCGGCGCGATACAGACACCGGGAATTGAGCCGGTTCTTGCCATTTTGCAAAACGACGAGGCGAAAAGGTGCCGACCTTTGCGCGGGTGGCAGAATCCCGCCGCCCGCGCAAAGCGCCAGAAGGGGTCGCACCTGCGCCGCACGGGATTCCCCGCGCGATCCGGTCCCCAAACGGGGCCTGATATGCGACCGACCCGTGCATCACCAACGGGTCCCTTCGAAGACGTCGGGAAAGGACGCACGGGCAATATCGACGTCGATGACCAGCAGGGCGTCATAGCTTGCAGGATCAAACGGATCCTCGGCCGCGACGACTTCGCGCCCGAACAGCCAGCTCAGCCGGCCGGCATCCAGATTGCCCCGTTCAAAGGGCTGGTCGCCAAATTGTTCCCAAAGGGCCTGCATGAATCCGGCGTCTGCACGACGATCGGCCGGGCGTCGATCAGCCCGCCGTTCCCGCCGGGTCAACGGTGTCACCCCTTTGGGGTTGGGTCTGCGAATAACGAATTGAAAGTCGGTACCGGGCAAACGGCCCGGGAATCCACGATGTTTGATCATGAGCGCGCCTCCGACCCGGCACGCTGCGCGGCAGAAGGGGCCGGCCGCAGGGCCGGGCCCCAAATGTTCTTACTTGAGTTTGCCGGTGTATGTCGGCTCGACCGAAATCGGCTCGACAATGACAAATTCTTCCTGAGGGCTGTTGTCGCACGCTGCGACGCCAGCCACCAATGCAACCATTGCAAGTAGTTTGATGCTCTTAGACATTGCTGTCTCCTGACTAATGTTTCGAAACCTGCAGGGGTTTTGCCCCCCGCTTGCCTCAACCTCGAGGTTACGGTTGCTCGTTGACAACCGGGGTCAATAATAGTCGAAAACATGTCGAATTCATATCCGCTGTGGGTCAAATCGGTGGCCATGGCGCGCGGATGTGGTGCAGAAGCCTCAACCCCCGTATGAGGTGAAGATCGAACCGCAAGATGTTGTGGCTGCATCAGAACTCCTCCCAGATACAGCCAGCCGGATCCGGCTGATAGGCTTCGAAATACTGGGTCGCGGCGGGGTTTTTGGTGCCAAAGGGGACAACCTGATCGGAAAAGGAAATGACCACACGCGCCGCGTCGATGTTGTGATGTGTCAGATACGGCAGCGCCAGCGACTCGCACAGGTGATCCATATCGGGGCCAACCTGATCACTGGCAACTGTCCCGCCATCGCGCGCGATCTGAGGCGCGACAAAACGGAACCGGACCCACAGCTCGCCGGGGGCCTTGTCCAACAGCACTTCGTTCAAGGTAACGGTCTGCCCCGAAGGCACGGCAATATCAGCCGCGGCGGCCATGCCGGCAAAAACCAGAACCGACACAGCAAAACCGCAGCCCCGACCCCACCACGAATGGCAAGCTCCTCCTGCCGGGGCTGCAGGCGCAGCGCAAGTAGCGCGCGCTGTTCTATGCCGGTCTGGGCGGATCATGGCGCGGTTTCATCCTGTGTGTCAAATGTTGCGGGCGAAATGATCTCGATCAGCTCCATATCGTCGGAATGGCGCAGCTCGCGATGTTTGATGCCAGGGGGTTGCAGCACACAGGATCCCGCGCGCAGCATCTGTTCCCCCTGCCCCTCGTATTCAAAGACCACCCAGCCTTTGGTCACATAAACCATCTGGAAATCCAGCGCGTGGGAATGCCAGGCACCGGGGCTTTCCATACCCGGAACGGCGCGGATCACATGGGCGCCGAATTTGCCCTGGGTCGCAGCGTCGATGCCCAGATCCCGATACTGGAAAAACGCCCGCAACCCATCGCCCACAAACGGAGAGTTATCCGCATGGGAGATGGTGAATGCCTGATTTTTCCAGAGGGTGGTCATCAAGAAAGGTATCCCTGTGCTCGTACGAGCCGCGATTTGGGCAAAGGCAGGGCAATCCCCCGCCTTTGCAAAGGTTGATCACAACGGAATGTTGTCGTGTTTCTTCCACGGGTTCTTCAGCGACTTGTTGCGGAGGCTGGCGAACGCGCGGGACACACGGCGGCGGGTGGATTTGGGCTGGATCACCTCGTCGATAAAGCCCTTTTCAGCAGCCACAAACGGGTTGGCGAAGCGGTCCTCGTAATCGGCTGTGTGGGCCGCGATCTTGTCCGCATCGGCCAGATCGGCACGGTGGATGATCTCGGTCGCGCCCTTGGCCCCCATCACCGCGATTTCCGCTGTAGGCCAGGCATAGTTGAAGTCGCCGCGCAGGTGTTTGGACGCCATCACGTCATAGGCCCCACCGTATGCCTTGCGGGTGATCACGGTGACTTTTGGCACGGTGGCTTCGCCATAGGCAAACAACAGCTTTGCACCATGTTTGATGACGCCGCCATATTCCTGACCGGTCCCGGGCAAAAAGCCGGGCACATCCACAAACGTCAGGATCGGGATTTCGAAACAGTCACAGAAGCGCACGAACCGCGCAGCCTTGCGCGAGCTGTCGATGTCCAGACAGCCAGCCAGCACCATCGGCTGGTTGGCCACGACGCCCACGGTCTGCCCTTCGAGCCGGATGAAGCCGGTGATGATGTTCTTGGCGAAATCTTCCTGGATCTCGTAGAAGTCACCCTCATCCGCCACTTTGGTGATGAGCTCCTTCATGTCATAGGGCGTATTCGGGTTGTCGGGGATCAACGTGTCCAGGCTGTCTTCGATCCGACCGGGTTCGTCAAAGAACGGGCGGACTGGAGGTTTTTCGCGATTGTTCAGCGGCAGGAAGTCGACCAAGCGACGCACTTCGGCCAAGGCTTCGACATCGTTTTCAAACGCGCCGTCGGCGACGCTCGATTTTTTGGTGTGGGTCGAGGCCCCGCCCAGTTCTTCGGCGGTGACGACTTCGTTGGTGACGGTTTTGACGACGTCAGGGCCGGTCACAAACATGTAAGAGGTGTCTTTGACCATAAAGATAAAGTCGGTCATCGCAGGCGAATAGACCGCGCCACCGGCGCAGGGCCCCATGATCACGCTGATCTGCGGCACTACGCCACTGGCCATGATGTTGCGCTGGAACACTTCGGCGTATCCGGCAAGCGATGCAACGCCTTCCTGGATTCGCGCACCGCCCGAGTCGTTGATGCCGATCACAGGCGCGCCATTCTGCACCGCCATATCCATGATCTTGCAGATTTTCTGGGCGTGGGTTTCCGACAACGAGCCGCCGAACACGGTAAAGTCCTGGGAAAAGACATAGACCATGCGACCATTGATCGTGCCCCAGCCAGTGACAACGCCATCACCCGCAGGCTTTTGATTTTCCATACCAAAATCGGTACAGCGGTGCGACACGAACATGTCGAACTCTTCAAAGCTGTCTTCGTCCAGCAGCAGCTCGATCCGTTCGCGGGCCGTCAGCTTGCCGCGCCCATGCTGTGCGTCGATGCGTCGTTGTCCGCCGCCCAGCCGCGCGTCGTTGCGGCGATCTTCCAGCTCGGAAAGGATGTCTTTCATGGCGTAAACCCTCTGTTGAATTTTGCCGGACCATATAGCGTCCCGAGGTTTCACCAAAGGAGATTTCGGCAAATTTGCAAAGTGATGCAAAATATTAGAATGCTAATTGTAAACTAGCTAATAAGTTGTCTTATCGCCTGGCTGGAATGGACACGCGCGATGACAAGGCATAAGTGCGACAATATGGATGCACCAGCCAACCGCTTTCTCAGCCGAAAGGGACCGCCGCATATTGCGACGCTGATCCTGTTGTCCGGGATGTCGGCGCTGGCAATGAACATCTTTCTCCCCTCTCTGCCCGGCATGGCCGCATATTTTCAGGCCGATTACCGATTGCTGCAGATGTCTGTCGCGATCTATCTGGCGATGAATGCCATCTTGCAAACCCTGATCGGTCCGGTGGCTGACATGATGGGTCGCCGGCCTGTCATTCTGGGTGGGTTGGTTCTGTTTCTGCTGGCGACACTGGGCTGCGTTCTGGCCCCGACGGCCGAAATCTTTCTGGTGTTTCGCATGGCGCAGGCCATCGTTGCAGTCGCCATGGTGCTGAGCCGCGCCGCGGTGCGTGACATGTTCCCCCCGGATCAGGCCGCCAGCATGATTGGCTATGTCACCATGGGCATGGCCGTGGTGCCTATGCTCGGGCCCGCCCTGGGCGGATTTCTGGAACAGATCTTTGGCTGGAAGGCCAACTTTTGGCTGCTGTTCGTGCTGGGCGGGATGGCGCTGGCGTTGACCTGGCTCGACTTTGGCGAAACCAAACACAAAAGCGGGCTGACATTGGTCCAGCAGTTTCGCGAATATCCCGAGCTGCTGCGCTCGCCCCGGTTCTGGGGCTATTCCATGACCGTTGGCCTGTCATCTGGTGCGTTTTTTGCCTATCTCGGCGGCGCGCCATATGTGGGCAGCGAAGTCTATGGGCTGGAGCCGGCAAAGCTGGGCGTGTTCTTTGGCGCGCCAGCTGCGGGCTATGTTCTGGGCAATTTCATCTCGGGTCGGTTTTCCGTCCGGTTCGGGATCAACCGCATGGTGCACGGCGGTTGCTGGATCAACATGCTGGGCGTCGCCGCGTCCGTGATCCTGACAGCGCTGGGGCTGAGCAGCGTCTATACCTTCTTTGGTCTGATGACGTTGGTGGGGCTGGGCAATGGCATGACCATTCCCAATGCCACCGCCGGAGCGTTGTCGGTGCGCCCGCACCTGGCAGGTACCGCGTCGGGGCTGAGCGGGTCGATCATGCTGGGTCTTGGTGCAGCATTGAGCGCGCTGGCAGGCGCGGTATTGCCGGATGGGTCCGGCCCAATGCCCCTGCTGATCGTCATGCTGGTCACCGCGGTGGCGGCGCTGTTGTCGATCCTGCTGGTCATTCGGCGCGAACGCACGCTGGGGCTGTAACCGCTGCCCTTGCTCAGAGCAGTTTGCAATTCTACAATGACCCAATCATGAATTTGCAAAGACCCCTCTGATGGCCACACAGAAACTCTATGCCGGTGCCAAGCTGCGCGAGATGCGCAACCGGTTGACCCTGACGCAAAAGGACTTTGCCGCCAAACTGGGCGTGTCCTTGCCCTATCTGAACCAGATGGAAAACAACAACCGGCCGGTGTCGACCACTGTGGTTCTGGCGCTGGCGCAGGAATTCGGGCTGGATGTGACCGAACTGTCCACAGGGGACAGTGAACGGCTGGTGTCGGACATGCGCGAAGCGCTGGCCGATCCGATTTTTGCCGAAACCATGCCGCCATTGGCGGATCTGCGGCTGACCGCCTCAAATGCCCCCGCGTTGGCGCGGGCGTTTATCGAATTGCACCGCGCCTATCGCCAGACCCACGAACGCCTGGCCTCGCTGGACGAGGCGCTGGGGCGCGAAGATGCCCGCATTCAGGCCAGCCCATGGGAGGAGGTGCGCGACTTTTTCCACTATTGCGACAACTATATCGACGCCGTGGACCACGCCGCCGAGAGCTTTGCCGCGCAGGGCGATGTTCGGCTCAGGGCGCTGGAATCGCTGCGCGCCGCCGGGATCACCGTGGAATACACCGATATGGCGCAGATGCGGATTTATGATGGTGAGACCCGGACCCTGCATCTGTCGACGCGCACGGTCCCCCAGACCCAATTGTTCCAGCTGTTGCTGCAACTGGCCCTGTTGCGCCAGGACAAGCTGTTGGAGGCGACATTGGATTTCGCCCGGTTCTATAGCGAAGAGGCCCGCGCTATCGCCAAGATTGGCCTGGCCAATTATTTCGCGGGGGCCGCAATCATGCCCTATGGAAAATTCCTGAGCGCCGCGCAGGAATGCCGCCATGACCTTGAGCTGCTCTCGACCCGCTTTGGCGCGTCGATCGAACAGATCGCGCACCGCCTGTCGACCCTGCAACGCCCCGGAGCCAAAGGGATTCCGTTCTTTTTTGTCCGCGTGGATCAGGCTGGCACCATCACCAAACGCCATTCGGCCACCCGGTTGCAATTTGCCCGTTTTGGCGGCGCCTGCCCGCTGTGGAACGTACATCAGGCCTTTGAAACGCCAGGGCGGTTCCTGCGCCAGTTGGCCGAAACACCCGACGGTGTGCGCTATATCTCGTTGGCGCGGGATGTGTCGAAAACCGGCGGTGCATATGGATCCCCGGTGCGCCGTTATGCCATCGCCCTGGGGTGCGAAGTGCGCCATGCAGATCTGCTGGTCTATGCTGACAACCTGGATGTGGGCAATGCCAACGCCTATGAGCCCATTGGGATCTCGTGCCGGATATGCGAACGCAAGACCTGCCACCAGCGGTCTGTTCCCCCGCTGGAACGCCGCCTGACGATCAACACCGACGAACGCGGTGTGCTGCCCTATCAGGTCAGTTAAGGCATTTGCAGCTTGTGTCGGGTCCCTGAACCGGTCAGACCGACCTCAAACTTAACAGTTGTTTACGGTTTCTGGCCGTGAAAGGGATATTGATGAAGTATATGGATGCCTTGATGAAGTGGTGGGCTGACCCTGAAACCATTGTTATCCCGGCTGGCCAAGACAACCGTGTCATTGATTGGCTGGACCAGCAGAATGCAGACACCTGGCATCAGGTCGTGATGTCCTGGAACTATGATCATGGGTCCAAGGTTCTGTCCTGGATGTTGCAACAGGACAGATGTGACCAAGGCACCGCCGCCCAGGTTTTTCTGGTAGAGGGGGACGGTCACTGGCTGTGGGATGCGCTGGCCGATCCCAACAAACCCCAGGATGACTCCCATGTGTGCAGCGTCATCCTGAAGAACTGGGACCGCTACAAAACCGCAGACCTGCAACCCAAACACCGCGGTATCTCGGACAGGCTGATCGCACTGGTCGAGGAAAAGGGCAATCAGGGCCGGTACGCGAATACAGCTTTGCAGGACATCATGCGGTATACCGGCAAACGCCAGGCCGCATCGAAATTCGGATCAGAGGACGGTCAAATCGTGGTTGCGCTGGAGCATTGGGCGCACGCCAAGGGGATCGAAATAACGGCATAGGCGATACGATCCGACAGGATGCCCCGGCAGTTGGTCGTGCGCATCGCGTGCAGAGCGGCAGACCGGGCATGACCCTGCGACATCCCCGCAAAAAAGGGCACCAGCGGTGCCCTTTGTCATAGCTTCCCGGATCGGGTCCGGCTCAGGACTTGGACAGAATTCCCCAGATTTCGTCCTTTAGCGCGGCCCGTTTCTTGCGCAGGCCGACCTCGGCCAGCTCTTCGATCGGCTCCACATTGGTTTCGGCCCGGTGCACGGCGCGGTTGATCTCGTGATATTCTTCCGAAAGCTTGGCGAAATGGGCATCGGATTGTTTCAGCGCGCTGATGGCGTCGACTTTATCCGGGAATTCTTCGGCCAGCTCGTGGGGGGTGTGGGACATTGCTGTTCGCTCCTTCTTTCATGTGTCGAACAAAGCTTAGGCAGCGGTGATCCCGCCCACTTTGACCCCGATCAAACCCGCATTTGAAACATTCGAATTTTCGCAGAAAAAAACCCGGCGGATTGCTCTGCCGGGTTGGTGGTTCAACGTTGCGAGGCTTGCCAATCCGGGTTGAACCACGGTTCGGCATTTGACGCGGGCAACCGGCGACCCAGAATGTGATCCGCAGCCTTTTCGCCAGTCATGATCGACGGGCCGTTCAGGTTGCCATTGGTGATGCGCGGGAAGATCGAACTGTCAGCCACCCGTAGACCGTCAACCCCGATCACCCGGCATTCGGAATCCACCACGCTCATCGGATCGTCAACGGCACCCATCTTGCAGGTGCCACAAGGGTGATAGGCGCTTTCCACATGTTCGCGCAGGAAGCCGTCGATTTCATCGTCTGTCTGCAACGCATCGCCCGGCTGGATTTCGAACTTTACATGTTCCTGCATCGCCGGTTGGGCAAAGATTTCGCGCGTCAGGCGCACGCATTTGCGGAAGTCGACCCAGTCCTGTTCGGTGGACATATAGTTGAACAGGATCTTGGGGGCGTCATTAGGGTCGGCGCTGGCCAATGTGACTTCGCCGCGTGATCCGGACCGCATCGGCCCCACATGGGCCTGGAACCCGTGCCCTTCGGCGGCCGCCTGCCCGTCATAGCGCACGGCAATGGGCAGGAAATGGTACTGGATGTCCGGGTAATCCACGCCCTTGTCTGACCGGATGAACGCGGCGCTTTCGAACTGGTTCGATGCCCCCAGACCCGTTTTGGTGAACAGCCACTGCGCCCCGATCATCGCCTTGCCGAACAGGTTCCAATATTTGAACAGGGTGATCGGTTTTTTCGAGGCAAACTGGAAATAGAATTCCAGATGGTCCTGCAGGTTCTTGCCCACGCCCGGACGGTCGGCGATCACCTCGATGCCATGTTCGGCCAGCTCTGCCGCCGGACCGACCCCCGACAACATCAACAGCTTGGGCGAATTCAGCGACGAGGCCGCCAGGATCACTTCGATCTTGGCACGGATCACCTCGATCTTGCCGCCGCGTTCCACTTCGACACCCACGGCGCGGCCGTCTTCGATCACCACTTTGCGGGCCAGCGCGCGGATCATTTCGCAATTGTCGCGCTTCAGAGCCGGGCGCAGATAGGCATTGGCCGCCGACCAGCGCCGCCCCTTGTGCACGGTCATCTCCATCGGGCCAAAGCCCTCTTGCTGTTCGCCATTGTAGTCGCTGGTGACCGGATACCCGGCTTGGCTCCCCGCATTCACGAACGCCGCATGCAGCGGGTTGTCGCGGGGGCCGCGGCTGATGTGCAACGGGCCGTCTTTACCGCGCCAATCCGGGTCGCCACCATGGCCACCATCGTGCCAGGTCTCCATGCGTTTGAAGTAGGGCAGCACATCGGCATAGGACCAACCCTGCGCGCCGCTTTCGGCCCAGTGGTTGTAATCCCCCGCATGGCCGCGCACATAGACCATGCCGTTGATCGAAGACGACCCGCCAATCACCTTGCCGCGCGGGGTGACCAATTCACGCCCGTCCAGATGCGGTTCGGGCTGGGATTTATAGCCCCAGTCATAAAGGCTCATGTTCATCGGATAGGACAAGGCGGCCGGCATCTGGATGAACGGTCCGGCATCGGTGCCGCCATGTTCGATCACCAGAACCGACTTCCCGGCCTCTGACAGGCGATAGGCCATGGCACATCCCGCCGATCCGGCCCCGACAATCACATAATCCGCGTTCATCTCGTCTCTCCATCCGGCCCCTGCCGGGCCTGTTCAGTTCCCTGCCCAACCGCGGATTGCCCCTTTGGGCAACGGGGTGGGTGGGCGGGTGTTGACCAAAGGGGCAATCAGCCGCCCCAAAGGTCCGGGTTTTTTTGATCTTCAGAACGCCGCTTCCACGTCGCCCATGCGCACATAGACCGATTTGACCTGACTAAAGTGCTTGATTGCTTCCTTGGAATTTTCGCGTCCCACACCAGATGCCTTGACCCCGCCAAACGGCGCTTCGACCGGCGCGTCGTTGTAGGAGTTGATGAAACAGCTGCCTGCCTCGAGCTTGCCGATCACGCGGTGTGCGCGGGTAAAGTCCTTGGTGAACACCCCTGCCGACAGGCCGAACTCGGTGTCATTAGCACGTGCGATCACCTCTTCTTCGGTGTCGAAATCCAGCACCGACATGACGGGGCCAAAGATCTCTTCGCGGGCAATGGTCATCTCGTCGGTGACATCGGCAAAAACGGTGGGCTCCAGGAACCAGCCCGGCATGTCGGCGCGATTGCCGCCACAGATCAGACGCGCGCCCTCATCCTTGCCCTTTTCGATATACCCCTGAACGATCTGCATCTGGTTCTCGGTCACCATCGGACCGAAATTGGTCGCCTCATCCATCGGATCGCCCAGAACCGCGCCCTGGCTCACACGTTCGGCCAGACGGGTCAGGAATTTTTCCTTGATGCCCTTTTGCACGAACACGCGGGTGCCGTTGGAACAGACCTGGCCCGAGGAATAGAAGTTGCCGTTGATCGCGCCGCCCACGGCGTTTTCAACGTCGGCGTCGTCAAAGATGATCAAAGGCGATTTGCCGCCCAGTTCCATGGTGACATGTTTCATGCCGGCGGCCGCGGCGGCATAAACCTTCTTGCCTGTTGGCACAGATCCGGTGAGCGACACCTTTTCGACGCGCGGATCGGTGACCAGCGCACCGCCCACTTCGCCCATGCCTTGAACGACGTTATAGGCGCCCGCTGGCAACCCGGCCTCGTGCAGGATCTCGGCCACTTTCAGCGCGCACAGCGGCGTGGTTTCAGACGGTTTGAACACCATCGTATTGCCACAGGCCAACGCCGGTGCGCCCTTCCAACAGGCGATCTGGGTCGGGTAGTTCCACGCCCCGATCCCGACACACAGACCCAGCGGCTCGCGCACCGTATAGACCCAATCCTGGCCCATCTGGATGTGTTCGCCCGTGAGGCTCCCGGCCAAGCCGCCAAAATATTCCAACGCATCCGCGCCGGAGGTCGCATCGGCCACCAAGGTCTCCTGCAGCGGTTTGCCAGTGTCATAGGTTTCCATCACCGACAGGTCATGATTGCGGTCGCGCAGCAGGTCCGCAGCGCGGCGCAGGACGCGCCCACGTTCGGTGCCGGTCATCGCCGCCCATTCGGCCTGTGCAGCTTTTGCCGTGGTCAGCGCCAGTTCCACGATGTCTGGCGTCGCCGCATAGACGGTCGCGATCTGTTCGCCGGTCGCGGCATAGATCACCGGGATCGGTGTGCCATTGGTGTCTTCGACATATTCACCGCCGATAAAATGGCTGGCGATGGGTTGGGCCGGATGGGTCATTTCAGATCTTTCAACTGGTTCGTGTCATTCGCCTCGGGGAAAGCGTTTGCTTTCTTCGAGGTTGTCGAGGTTCATGTGGTTGCGCATGTAGCGTTCAGAGGCTTTTTGCAGCGGCTGGTAGTCCCAGGGGTAATAGCCACCCTGACGCAGGGCTTCGTAGACCACCCAGCGCCGGGCCTGGCTGGCGCGCACATCGGCGTCATAGCTGTCCAGATCCCAGCGGGCCTCGGATTTCGCCTTGATGGTGGCCAATGTCCCGGCATGGGCCGGATCATCGGCCAGATTGGTCAGCTCGTGCGGGTCATCATCGAGATTGAACAGCTGGTCGGGGTCCAGCGCACAGCGGTTGTATTTCCACGGGCCATAGCGCAGCGACACCAGTGGCGCATAGGACGCCTCGGCCGCGTATTCCATCGCCACAGGCGCGGTGCGGTCCACCCCATTGGCCAGCGGCACCAGGTCTTCGCCATCGGTCCAGGGCGCCAGTTCGTCCATTGACACCCCCGCCAGAACGCCTAGCGTTGGGGTCACATCCAGCGTCGAGACCGGCGTTTCGATCAGACCCGCGGGCATGTTGGGCGCTGAAATCATCAGCGGCACCCGGGCGGAGCCTTCGTAGAAGTTCATTTTGAACCACAGGCCGCGTTCGCCCAGCATGTCACCGTGGTCGGACACGAACAGGATGATCGCCTCTTGCCGGGTGGTTTCCAGCACGTTCAGGATCTCGCCGATCTTGTCATCCAGATACGAGATATTGGCAAAATAGGCGCGGCGCGATTTGCGAATGTCGTCTTTAGTGATGTCAAAGGCACGCCAGTCGTTGGCATCGAAAATCCGCTGCGCGTGGGGGTCGTGATCGTCATAATCCTTGGCCGGAACTGCGGGCAACAGGTGTTCGCAATCCTCGTAGAGATCCCAATATTTGCGGCGCGCCACATAGGGGTCATGGGGATGGGTAAAGCTGACAGTGACGCACCAGGGGCGGTCGTCCAGCCCGCGCGACAGCTCGTACAGCTTGGCGGTGGCGTTATAGGCGACCTCGTCGTCATACTCCATCTGGTTCGAGGTCTCTGCGACCCCTGCCCCGGTGACGGACCCCATGTTGTGATACCACCAGTCGATGCGTTCGCCCGGCTTGCGATAATCCGGGGTCCAGCCGAAATCGGCCGGGTAGATGTCGGTGGTCAGACGGTCTTCGAACCCGTGCAGTTGGTCGGGGCCGACAAAATGCATCTTGCCCGACAGGCACGTGTAATAGCCCGCGCGGCGCAGGTGGTGGGCATAGGTCGGGATGTCGCTGCGGAATTCGGCGGCGTTGTCATAGACCCCTGTGCGTGACGGCAATTGGCCCGACATGAACGACGCCCGACCCGGCGCACACAATGGCGAGGCGGTATAGGCATTGGCGAACCGGGTTGATCGCTGCGCCAGCTTTTTCAGGTTCGGGGCGTGCAGCCAATCCGCGGGACCATCCGGGAACAGGGTTCCGTTCAGCTGGTCGACCATCAGGATCAGGATATTGGGATTGCTCATTGGCCGCTCCTCCGCAGCAGTGTCAACATGGCCAGCGCTTTGGCGGCCGCCTGGTCTGCGTTCGGGCGCTCCTCCAGCGCCGCCCGCAGATAAAGTCCGTCGATAAGGGCGGCCAATGTATCGGCCGACCCGGCAGGGTCCCGCACCTGTCCGCGCAGTGCGTGGCACAGGTTGGTGCGCAATCGCGCCTGATAAATCCGCCACAACCGCAGCGCATCCGGTTGCGACTGCACCAGCCCGTAAAAGGTCATCCAGGCACTGATGCCTTCGGCAGTGAAACAGGATGTCTTGAAACAGGCGCGCACAATGGCGTCAGCCCGCGTGTCCGGTGTGGTCAGCGCCAGTTCTTCCAGAACTTCATCGCCAAAATCGCGCATGAGCTGGCGCATGGCCGCCAAAAAGATCTGATCCTTGCCGCCAAAATAGTGATGTGCCAACGCGCTGGACATGCCTGCCCGATTGGCGATCTTCGTCACCGTAACGTCCAGTGACCGCGCCTCTCCGATCTCGGCAATCGTGGCACGCACAATCGCCTCCCTGCGGAGCGGTTCCATTCCGACCTTGGGCATCGCGGCTTCCTTCCTGTTGTCAGGAAAAAGCGTAGGAATGAGAGTTTGAACGGTCAATCAGGAATTCTCTTTGTGACTCAGGTTTCTGTATCAAGGCGTAAAAAGCCCCGGTCTCAGGGAGGAAACCGGGGCTTAGGGGCTTAGTGCACGGTTTCGATTTTCTCGAAGTCCAGACTGCGCCCTTCGGGGGAAGAGGTGATTGCCATCACTTCTTTGCGTTTGAACAGCACGATATACGCCAGGCAGGCGATGTAGATGCCGATCACCACGGTGCCGATCCACTGGATCTGTAACCACTGGCTTTGGAAGGCCAGTGTCAGGGCAAACAGCACCACGGCATTGCCCAGAACATACGGCAACGTGCCAAAGCGTTTGACGGTCAGGTTCAGGTTGTCGGTGTACAGCCGGATCAGCGAGTCAAACGAGTTGATCACAAAGATGATGCCAACGACGACCATCGAAACGTTGATCAGCAGCGTGGTTTCGATGCTGTTCAGATGGTAATAGTACAGAACCGAGAACCAGATGCCCAAGGGGATCGACGGGAACACCAACAGCGCGCCCAGCACCTGCCAGGTCCGCAACCCGCCGACAAAGCGCGAGGTGAACTGTCCGATCATGATCGACCATGCAAACCACCAGAACAGGTAGAATTCGTGGTAATCGGTCAGCGGCAGGATGAATTTGTGAATATTGGCGAAATAGCCGCCAATGTTGCCCGCGGTTGACGCGAATTCACCCATGCCCATGCCCGACCAGGCCCACATGCCAAAGATCAGCGCAAGGAACAGGATGGTTGATCCCACGGACAGAACCCGCACGTATTTGATGTCGGTCGACGAAAACGCCGCCACCAGGATCACCAGGAAGGTGATGACATAAAACGCCGGGATCACGGTTTCGCCGTCGCCCATGAAGGTCGCGTAATAGGGCAGATAGATCAGGAACAGCGCGCCGGTAAAGGCACAGGTGCCGATGATGACGATGTTGTTGATCAGCTTGACCAGCCCGATTTCGAAAAACTTCACCCGCGGTTCGATCACGCAGAAATAGAAGGTGGTCAGGAAGTAGAAGCCCCAGATCAGAAAGCCCCAGAACCCGAACTCCAGCGCCAGCGGGTTGGTAAACCCATAGGCCGGTTCAGCAGCCGTGTCCGCATACAGCGGAAAATCCCAGGCCAGCGGAAACATGATCAGCCCCACGTCCAGACCGGATGTGAACAGGATCGCGATAAAGGTGAACAGATGCACCGGGGTCGGCCCCACATTGCGCACGTTCCACCATTTGATCACGCAAAAGATCACCAGCGCGAACGCCATCAGGATCCCAGCGGAAATTACAGTCGTCATTTAGTCCCTCCCATGTCGCGCCTTAAAAGCGCCCATTTCTGACATGGAAGCGGTTGCTAACACAGTTTATGAAATACCCAAACTATTTTTTGAATGATGGATCAGGTTTTTGTTCGGAGCAACAGGTGTTGCAACCGTCACTCAACCAATTAAAGTCCCCCATATGGGCAGGAAACGTATTCGCGACATTCGCCACGAAGAATTTATCGAAGCTACAATCGTCGCCGTACACGCGCGAGGGTATGCTGTTGTTACCATGGCGGAAATCGCCAGGGAGGCCGGATCATCCGCCGCCTCGATCAACTATTACTTTGGCTCCAAGGAAGGTCTGATGGAGGCCACCATGCGCCATCTGTTGCGCCTGCTGCGCAATGCTATGGCCGCTGGCTATGCCGAAGCCAAAACGCCGCGCGATCGGCTGATGGCGGTGCTGGACGCGAATTTCTCTGATTCTCTGTTCTCGGTCGAAAAATGTTCGATTTGGATGCAGTTCTGGGCCAATGCGCCCTATTCCAGGCGCCTGTCTCGGCTGCATCGGATCAATCGGGCCCGGGTTCGCAGCCATGTGTTGTCGGAACTGCGCACTCTGGTGCCCGAAGATCAGGTGGAAACCGCCCGGCTGGCCTTGCAAAGCTACATGGACGGGGTCTGGCTCGAGGCGGCGCAATCCGCCAAACCCGTTGATCCCGCTGCCGCACGCACCGCAGCGCACAAGGTCATGGACCTGATGTTGCGGTGACCGGGAACACAGCGCCCCGCTCCGGGCACCCGCCCCTGCAAACAGTTTCAACCGGCATCGTCGTGGCCATCGTCGGGTTCTTCAGCTCGTTTCCGATCCTGTTACAAGGGGTTGCCGCGATGGGGGCGACCCCCGATCAAGCGGCCTCGGCCCTGATGACGGCGGCGGTGGCCATGGGCGTGACCGGTGCCGGTCTGAGCCTGTGGAAACGCCAGCCGATCAGCGTCGCCTGGTCCACTCCTGGATCTGCGCTCCTGGCCGTCAACGCCATGCCTCAGGGCGGCTTTGCCGAGGCCGTCGGTGCCTTTCTGGTCGCCGGGCTGCTGGTGGCAGTGGCCGGGTTCTGGCGTCCTTTGGGGCGACTGACGGCAATGATCCCCGGGCCGATTGCCCAATCCATGCTGGCCGGCGTGCTGCTGTCCCTGTGCATCAAACCGTTTCAGGCCCTCGCCATCTCGCCCGCCCACGCGTTGCCAGTGATTGCGGCCTGGTTCCTGGTCGGTCGCGTCAACCGGTTGTTCGCCGTGCCCGCCGCAGTTCTGGCGGCGACGGCCGTCACAATCTGGGCTGCCGGGTTTCAAATTCCTGCTCCCCCATCGGTCCTGACCGCCCCGGTCTGGGTGAGCCCCCAGTTCTCCATCCCGGCGACCCTGAGCATTGCGCTGCCGCTGTTCATCGTGACCATGGCCACGCAGAACATTCCCGGTATCGCAGTCATGCGCAGCTATGGCTATCAACCGGATTCAAGGCCGCTGTTCACAACCGTTGGCGCAGCCAGCATGGCGTCGGCACCCTTTGGTGCCCCCGCCACCTGTCTGGCGGCCATCACCGCCGCCATGTGCGCCAATCCCGATTGTCACCCGGATCCCAAACAGCGCTATTGGTCCGCCGTGGTCTGTGGCCTGTTTTACACATTGTTCGGCCTGTTTGCCGGTATCATCACCAGCTTTGCCGGGCTGGCCCCCAACGGATTACTGGGCACTTTGGCCGGTGTTGCCTTGCTCGGCGTCTTTGCCGGCTCTGCCCATGCCGCGCTCGAGGACCCGGAATACCGCGAAGCCGCCGCCATCACATTTGCCGTGACCGCCTCCGGCGTAACCATCCTGGGGCTCAGCGGCGCGGTCTGGGGCCTGATCGCGGGTGCCATTGTCGTGACCGCGAAACGTCGCTGACGCGCCATCCCCCTGCTTCTTTCTGGTCCAAATACCTCGGGGGAGCAGCCAACGGCTGCGGGGGCAGAGCCCCCACCACGCCTCAGTCCAACTTGCGAAAGTCCTGGAACAAGCCCCGCGGCAGATACATCAGCGTCAAATCCCAATCGCCGACGTACTCAATGCCATAACAATAGCCTTCCCCGGTCTCTTCGCCCCGGGCATACAGGTACGGCCCCGCGCCCTCAAATTCCCCACATCGTTCCTGGATCGACAGATACTCCACACCCGTGACCTGTCCGTCATAGCTGTTTTCCCGCTCGCCCCCCAGAACGGTGAATTGTTCGTTGGGGTCAGACACGGAATACCAATGCCCCTGCAAGTGATCGAGCAGCCGGTCGGCCTCGCGCCATGGGCGCGGTTCGGCCTTGGTCAGGACGACTTCGGCGGTGGTGTCAAAAATGCCGGTCAGTTCCCCTTCGACATACAGCGGTGTGCCAGGCAGTAGCGCCCTCAACAGACCAAAGACATGCGGAGGTGTGCGCGTGTCGTCATTGACAAAGAACTTGGTCCCGCCGCCGTGAAAGGTGCAATACGGATCGCCTTCGCTGAATATCGCCGGGCAGCTCTGAAAGGTCACATTGTCGGCATAAGGCTCGCCATAGCTGGTCTGCCCGCCACCGGGCTCCTGGGCCGCAAAGGCATAGCCCGACAGGAAATGCGTGTGCTGTTTGGCCGTGGTGCCGGTATCGATCTTGATGAACCGTCCGGTTTCATAGCCCCGCGCCTCACAGTTTTCGTCGCCCACGATGGTGAAGACCTCGGATTGGACACAAAACAGGATATTCTCATCGGCGAATTCCCAGCCATCACTCCGCGCCATCATATAGTAATAGCGGTTCTTCAGATCGGACTGGATCGGGCTGCGGCACTCTTGGGCCGGAATGTTCCACCATCCTTCCGACACCCATTGATCATCGGATTTGTACCCGATCGCCACCGCCTGCTGTTCGGATGTGTCATTGCATATTTCCAACCCGGCCCAGGCCGGACCGGACAGCACAAGACACGTAAAAGCTGCTGAAAACAAAGACCTCATGCCCTGCCCCTCTGTCTCTTTTGAGGTCAGCTTATCCCCCATTGTGTTGCGCTGGCAATGCTGGCTGGCCGTGTCACAGTTTGGTCGCGGCGTCCGGCGGTGTGATTGCCCGGCGTTTCAATACCGCCTCGCGCCAGGTGATAAAGGTCACGGCCCCCAGGATCAGCGTGCCCCCCGCAACCACCCAGACATCAACGGCCTCGTCAAACACCAACGCACCCAACGCCGTTGCCCAGACCAATTGCAGGAAGGTGACGGGCTGTGTCACGGCCACCGGAGCCGCCCGGAACGCCAGCGTCATGCTGTAGTGACCCGCCGTTGCAAAACAGGCGACACCAAACAGAATGCCCAGATCAGACCACGATGGTGGCACCCAGACGGCCCAGGCAAAGGGGGCCAGCCCGATGGTGACCCAGATCGACAGCATCGCCACCACAACCGGCGGGTTGGCTGCATCCACGGTGAATTTGGCAAGCAGATAGGAGCCACCAAACAGCACCGCAGTGACCAGCATGGCCAAATGCCCAGGAGAGATCTCGCGAAAGCCCGGACGCAGGATGATGATCGCACCAATCAGGGCCACGGCAATCGCCGCAATCCGCCGCGCCGCCAGGGTTTCCCCGAGGAACAGGGCCGCTCCGATCGTGACATAGACCGGCGACAGATAGTTCATGGCCGTGACTTCAGCCAACGGGATTTGGGTCATGGCAAAGAACCACAGGATCACCCCACCCGAATGAATGATACCGCGGCCAAAGAACAGCAGATGCATACGCGGGCTCAGCGCTGTATTGCGGATCGCCCCCAGCATCGGCAACAGGAACACCAGCCCCAGAAGATAGCGCAAGAACGCAGCCTGGGCTGGCGGCACATTTGTACCAAGGTATTTTACCAAGGCGGTCACGGCGACAAAGTTCAACCCTGTCACCAACATCCAGACCACCCCCATGACGGGGTTTGCATGCGTGTCGGGTTTCATGAGATCCCTTACACCGCCTTTGATCGGCAATGTCGAGAAGAGAAACAAGTTAACAACAGTGACCGTAGCAAAATGTGATGTCCGTTTGCCAGGCACCGCGCCCAGTGCCTCAGATCCAGATCAACCCCAGCGCAATGGCCCACATGGTCAGGCCGATCCCGATGTCCAGCACCTGCCAGGCCCGTGGACGTGCAAAAACCGGTGCCAGAGCCCGGGCCCCATAGCCAAGCGAAAAGAAAAACGTAAAACTGGCCAGCGCAGCACCAATGCCAAACACCAATTGGCTGGGGTATTGCGCCGAAACCGACCCCAGCAACACCACCGTATCCAGATAGACATGCGGATTCAGCCAGGTCAGCGCCAGCACCGTTGCCAAGGCTGGCCACAAGGCCGGTTCTCCGCTCGCCTGCGCCTGCGCGCTGGTCAGCGCCGCCCCCCCGGTCCAACCCGACCTGAGGTTCCGGGCACCATACACGATCAAAAACACCGCCCCTCCATACCGCATCACCTGTTCGAACCAGGGCCAGGCCATTGCC
Organism: Rhodobacteraceae bacterium M382; assembly: GCA_025141015.1. Classification (NCBI taxonomy): domain Bacteria; kingdom Pseudomonadati; phylum Pseudomonadota; class Alphaproteobacteria; order Rhodobacterales; family Paracoccaceae; species Rhodobacteraceae bacterium M382. The sequence goes on from CP081098.1 coordinate 3,438,737, forward strand.
AGCGTTCCAAACCCGGTGACACCGGCCGCAATCAGCACGGCATCCGACGTGGCACAGGTCAGGCAGATCCAAAAGACATGTTGCCGCTTCAACCCCTGTCGCAAGACAAAGGCATTCTGCGCACCGATCGCCATGATCAGACTGAAACCAAGCGCAAAGCCGGCGATCAAAGATGGAGACATATGGACGGTTCCTGTGTGCGTGTTCAAAATTGACTACGGCCTCGCGTGTGCGTAATCAAATTAATTAATGTGTTCCCAGATTAGAGTTTCTTATGCAGTTTGACCCCCATCAGCTCGCCGCCCTGTCCGAAGTCCTGCGTCTTGGGTCGTTCGAGGCGGCCGCCGGTCAGCTGTCGGTAACCCCTTCGGCGGTTTCCCAACGGATCAAGGCATTGGAAGACCGAACAGGGGCCGCGTTGATCCGACGGGGAACCCCGTGTATCGGCACGCCGCTGGGGATCAGATTGGCCAAACACGCCGAAGACATCGGCCTTCTGGAAGCACAATTGAGCCGGGAACTGTCCCTGGATGGCGGACCCGCGCCAGCCCGGCTGCGTGTGGCGGTGAATGCGGACAGCCTGGCCACCTGGTTTGTCGCGGCCATGGAGCAGGTGCCCGATCTGCTGTTCGATCTGGTGCTGGACGATCAGGATCACAGCGCCGACTGGCTGCGACGCGGCGCGGTCAGCGCCACGGTCTGTGCCCGTGACAAACCGGTTGCCGGATGCGACATGCACGATCTGGGAGTGCTGCGCTATGTGGCAGTCGCCAGCCCCGCATTTCACGAACGCTGGTTTGCACAGGGTGTCACGCGCGAAACGCTGGCTCAGGCACCGATGCTGACCTTCAATGCCAAAGACGCCCTGCAGCAAATCTGGCTCGACACCTACATAGGCACGAAACTGTCCCCACCCAGCCATTTTCTACCGTCTTCACATGCCTTTGTGGATGCCGCCCGGGCAAACATCGGTTGGGGCATGATGCCGTTCGCGCAGATACGTGGACATCTGAAACATGCCCGGCTGATCCCATTACTGCCCAAAGCAGACATTGGCGTGGCCCTGAGCTGGCAGGTAAACAGAATTATGGCTCCGGCGCTGAAACCCGTAACACGCGCCGTAATCGACGCGGCAACAAAAGTGCTGCACAAGGCCTGAGCGCAGCGCTCACCACCGAGCCAAGACTTTTCCAGAAAAGTCTTGGCAAAATTTTTCCTAAAAATTTTGCCGCGAGACATACAAAAGCCGCCCTGTCTGGGGCGGCTTTTGTTGACAGATGTCACGCGATCAAAGCTGTTCCATAACCTCGTCGGAGGCTTCGAAATTGGTTGTGACGCGTTGTACGTCGTCGTCGTCTTCCAGCGCATCGACCAGCTTCATGAGCTTTTGCATGCCTTCCAGGTCCAATTCGGTTGTGGTGGTGGGCTTCCAAACCAATTTGGTCGACTCGGATTCACCCAGCGCACTTTCCAATGCATTGGAAACATCGTTCAAATCGGTGTCCGCGCAATAGATGATGTGCCCGTCATCCGAGCTTTCCACATCTTCGGCTCCCGCTTCGATCGCAGCCTCGAACACCGCATCCGCATCACCGGCCTCAGCGCCATAGACCACTTCGCCCTTGCGATCAAACATGAAGCCAACGGATCCGGTTTCGCCCAGATTGCCGCCATTCTTGGAGAAGGTAGAGCGTACGACCGACGCCGTGCGATTGCGGTTGTCGGTCATTGCCTCGACGATCACGGCCACACCGCTGGGGCCGTAACCCTCATAGCGGATTTCTTCGTAATCATCCCCATCACCTGCGGTCGATTTCTTGATCGCGCGGTCAATCACGTCCTTGGGGACCGATTGGGACTTGGCTTCTTTTACAGCCAGGCGCAAACGCGGGTTCTTTTCCGGATCAGGATCGCCCATTTTAGCGGCGACGGTGATTTCCTTGGACAGTTTCGAAAACAGTTTCGAGCGCGCCGCGTCCTGGCGCCCTTTGCGGTGTTGAATATTTGCCCATTTGGAATGGCCGGCCATGGTGCGTTCCCATATTTAATTCATCTGACTGGCGCCCATATAGCCCCGAGCGCCCCCTAGGTTCAAGGCTCGCCACGATTGCAATGGTTGCCCATGCGCGCCCGCACGCTAAAGTGGCCGGATGACACAAGATCAAATCATTCTTTTCTGCCTTTTTGGTGCCGTTTTCATTCTGCTGCTCTGGGGCAAGTATCGCTATGATCTGGTGGCGTTTTCAGCGTTGATGGCGGGCGTCGTTCTGGGCGTTGTACCGACCAAGGAAGCGTTTTCAGGCTTTGGCCATCCCGCGACACTGGTTGTGGCGCTGGTGCTGATCGTTTCCGCAGGGCTGGTGCGCTCCGGCGCGGTGTTTCTGATCACCCGGACATTGGTTGATGCCTCTCGTGGGCTGGGCGCGCATATCGCGCTGATGGGCGGGATTGGCGCGGTGTTATCGGCGTTCATGAACAATGTCGCCGCCTTGGCGCTGTTGATGCCTGTGGACATGCAGACCGCACGCAAGGCCGGTCGGGCACCGGGGCTCAGCCTGATGCCGCTGTCGTTTGCCACCATTCTGGGCGGCATGGCCACGCTGATCGGCACGCCCCCCAACATCATCATCGCCGCCATCCGGGGCGAAGCGACCGGCACGCCCTTTGCCATGTTCGACTTTGCACCCGTGGGCGGCATTGCCGCGCTGGCTGGATTGGCCTTTGTGGCGCTGATTGGCTGGCGTTTCATTCCGGCGCGGGATGATTCCGGCGATAGCTCCAGCGCATTGGCCCAGTATATTGCAGAGCTGACCATTCCCGCAGACTCCCCGCTGATCGGCAAACGGCTGGCCGAACTGGACAGCGATGCGGAACAGGCCGATGTTGCCCTGCTGGGGTTGATCCGGGATGGTAAACGCCGCTATGGGCGCGCCGCCAACGCGGTTCTGCGCGCCGAAGACACGCTGGTGATCGAGGCAGTCCCCGAAGCGCTGGACGAATTTCGCGCCGCATTGTCGCTGGGATTTTCCGATGCGCAGCGGCAGGAAAAGGTGACGGCCGCAGGCGAAGGTCTCGACGTGATCGAGGTGGTGGTCCCGGAAACCGCCCGGATTGCCGGGCGCACGGCCCAAGGTCTGGGGCTGGCCTGGCGCCAAAGCACTGTGTTGATGGGAATTTCACGCCAGGGGCGGCGCATCACCAAACAAATGCGCAAGACAGAAGTGATGCCCGGCGACATTCTGTTGCTGTTGTGCCCGCGCGACAGGGGTCCGGATGTAACCGAATGGCTGGGCTGTCTGCCCCTGGCCGAACGGGGACTGGCGGTGACCGCCAATGAAAAGGTCTGGCTGGCGATCGGACTGTTTGCGGCGGCCGTTGCGGCGGCCAGCTTTGGGTTGCTGTATCTGCCGGTGGCGCTGGGGTTGGTGGTGGTGGCCTATGTGTTGACCAAGATCCTGCCGATTGCGGGATTGTATGACCATGTGGAATGGCCGGTTGTGGTGTTGTTGGGCTCGATGATCCCGCTGGGGGCGGCGCTGGACAGCTCGGGCGGGACGCAGTTGATTGCCAATGCGTTGATCGGACTGACCCAGGGGTTGCCGGCCTGGGCAGTTCTGACCGTGCTGATGGTGGTGACCATGACCCTGTCGGATGTCTTGAACAACACCGCGACCACCATTGTCGCGGCCCCTGTCGGTATTCAGATGGCAACAACCCTGGGCGTGTCCCCCGATCCGTTTCTGATGGCGGTGGCGGTGGCGGCTTCGGCGGCGTTTCTGACCCCGATCGGGCACAAGAACAACACCCTGATCCTGGGCCCCGGAGGGTATCAGTTTGGCGATTACTGGCGTATTGGCCTGCCGCTGGAGGTGCTGATCGTCGCCGTTTCGATCCCGGCCATTCTGGTCTTTTGGCCGATGTAGCACACCGCCTTAATTCAGAATTCGCCGCTTGCGGGTTTCGCTGGGGCTTTCGCCGAACCGCGCGGTGTATTGCGCCGAGAACCGGCTGAGATGTGAAAACCCGGCCGCACCGGCGATGCGGGCGATGGTGTCATGCGGGGGGCTTTCCTGTAACAGGAACCGCGCCAGATTCAGCCGCAACAACCGCAGGTATTCCAACGGCGTCATGCCCAGGCATTGCTTGAACGCCAGTTGCAGGTTGCGCGGCGAGGTCCCCACCGCGCTGGCCACGTCGGTCACGCTGAGCGGATCAGCCAGATGCGCACGCATATGGTCCTGCGCCCGTTTCACATAGGGCGACGGTGATTTCAGCACCGGATGGTCCAGCAGCGGGGCAATATTGCTGGGCTGGGAGTAGATCAGCCCAGCGATCAGTTCATCCTCGACCACGGCCTGGGTCAATTGGTGATCAAGGCCCAGCAATTGACCACGATCCACCGCCGCCACAGCAGATTGGAACAACGTCAACCAGCGGCGCATTTCGTCCCGGCGGCCGTCAATCTGGGGCAGGAACCGCACAGGGGCCGTCAACGCAGTGCCAGAAATCCGTTCGGCCACCCGTGTCAGCTGGTCCCGGTCGATCTGTAACAACAACTGTTCACAGCCCGCATGCCAGCGCATGGCCGTGTGGCGATCCGGGTTCAGGATTGACGCCACACCCGCGCCGGTCTCGACTTCGTCCAGCCCGTTGCGCACCAGCGCATGGCCGGTCAGCGGCACCTGGATCAAATAAAAAGACCCCAGCTCGCCGGGTTCGATTTCCACATCGGCACCATAGCGGATGTAGTTATAGGACAACGCCTGCCCCTGGGCCCGGTTCTGGCAGGCGTCGAATTGATCCCGCGCCGATTGGCGTTCCAGCCGGTGACCGCAGAAATTGCGCGCCACCAGATCGCGCGCCTGATCCAGATCACCGGTCTGGAATTGGCAATACGCGTTCAAGGGGGCGCTCAATGGGGCTGTCGTCATCTCTGTTCGCATGGTTCGCAGAATGGCCTCCAAACCCCGAATTCACAAAGCGTTTCGTCTTCTTTACCATAAAACATGTGCAGAAAATTTCGCTTTTCGGATATTCGGGGGCCAAATCCCTGCCTAGCCTGATTGAAAAACCAATCCATAAAGGAGAACAGGGAAATGCAAATGGACGCGGGAATCACCGCCACGGACGCCGGAGTAGACGGCAAATCCTGGAATGTGGTCGGTCACATCTACACCCCGAAACTGCACAGCGACAACGCCATGCTGTGGCATGCGGTCATTCCGGCCGACACCTTTGTGCCGCCGCATGTGCACCCAACGCAGGACGAATGGATCTATATGCTGGAGGGCAACATGGAGGTCGACTTCGGCTATGAGAGCGGCAATGTAGTCGCCCACAAGGCCGGACCGGGCGACATGATCCAGATGCCGCGCGGCGTGGCGCATGGGGTGTTCAACCGATCAGGTGCCGAGGCGAAATGCCTGTTCGGCGTGGCCCCGTCGCGCAAGCTGTTTGATCTGTTCATTGCGCTCGATGGTGTGACCGACCCGGCCGAGCTGGTCCGCCTGTCGGCCCTGCACGAGGTCGATTTTCTGCCCCCTCCGGCAGACGCATAAGCCGGGAGAACAACGAAATGGTAAAACGCAAGAACGTCGCCATCATTGGCGGCGGGGTCTCCGGCTTGGCTGCGGCCAAGGCATTTGATGAACGCGGACACCGGGTGTTCGGGTTTGAACGCACCCATGATTTTGGCGGTGTGTGGGAGCTGTCGCGCTCCTACCCCGATGTGCAAACCCAAAGCCCCAAGGATCTGTATTGTTACACCGATCATCCGATGCCGGACGATTATCCCGAATGGCCCAAGGGGCCACAGGTGCATGCCTATCTGCATTCCTATGCGGCCAAACATGATCTGACCCGGCTGTTCCAGCTGAACACCAACATTCTGTCGATGGACCGTCGTGCCGATGGCCAACCGGGCTGGACCCTGACCATCGACCGGGCGGGCAGTGTCAGCAGCGAAGATTTCGACTTTGTCGCGATCTGTACAGGCCAGTTTTCCGACAAGAACATCATCTCCCACCCCGGTCAGGACGCGTTCATCGCGAACGGCGGTCAGGTGATGCATTCGTCGGAGTACGTCGACAGCGCCATCGCCAAGGGCAAGAATGTGCTGGTGCTGGGTGGGTCGAAATCGGCCACCGATCTGGTGGTGAACGCGGCCAAGAACGGCGCCAAATCCGCCACGATGGTCTATCGCGAAAACGTCTGGCGGGTGCCGTATTTTGTCGGCGGCATCAACTTTAAACGGCTGCTGTACATGCGGGCGCAAGAACAGCAGTTCAATCAATGGGGCAAATCCCCGTTCCAGCGGGTGATTGCGGCGGTGTTCAAACCGCTGGTCTGGGCCAACTTTCGTGGGCTCGAAACCCTGCTCAAGGCGCAATTGGGTCTGAAAAAATGGAACATGGTGCCCGACAGCCCGATTGAAAAAGAAGCCTGTTGTTCGCTGCCGATTGTGACACCGGGGCTGTTCGAAGGGTTCCGGGACGGGTCAATCAAACCCATTCAGGGCACGATTGATCACTATGAACCGGGCCACGCCGTGCTGACCACCGGCGACAGGATCCCCTGTGATCTGTCGGTTCTGGCCGTGGGCTGGAAGCTGGGGATTCCCTATCTGGCGCAGGAATACCGCGACAAGTTGATCGAGAGCGACGGCCAATATCGTGTCTACCGCCTGTCGGTGAACCCGGATCTGCCGGACATGGGCTTTGTCGGGTTCAATTCGTCCTTTTGCACCATCCTGTCGGCGGAGATGATCGCCAATTGGCTGGTCCGCTATGCCGATGGACAGTTGGCGCACCAGCCCAGCGCCCAGGCGATGAACGAAAACATGGAGATGATGCTGAATTGGCGGCGCAAGGAACGCCCCTCGGCCCAGGTCTACGGCGGGCTGTGTTCGGCACCGTTCCATTTCAAACATTTCGACGAATTGCTGGCCGACATCGGCGCGACCAAACGCAAGCGGGACAATCCGCTGGCGGAACAATTCTCCTTTCCGGATGCCAAATCCTATGGGGAATTCCTGGCCTCGGCCCCGCAATACAGCGCGGCCTGATCGCTTTCCCCCCGCCCAATCCGGTCGGGGGGAAATATACGCCGCCCCGCGCGCAGGCCAGAGCACAAACCTGAGCACAAAGCCAGACCGCATATACCGGCGTTGAGAAGCCAAGACTTGGGATCTGATCTGGAAGAATGGGCCGCGAACTCCACACCTCTTGATCCAAGCAGTATCTCGTGCAACCCCGACGCAAATGCGCAGGAACAGTCGCTGTGAGCTATGGTTCACAGGATCAGCAAGGGAGAGCCATCAGGTTGGACCCGAAAGGTCGGCGTACTGTGGCCCGCGGGTGCCAACAGGACGCGTTGGACGACCCCCTTGCACGGGGGCGGCAGGTCGGCGGAACAGGGGGTGCCTTTCCCGCCGAGATGGGCGACATGACAGCGGTGGAGCATCTGACCACCATTGCGCTGTCTGACACAACCTGCGTGACCGAAGTGACCCTCGGACCGCACTGCTCACCCTGTTATTAAGAACCTTTAGCCCTTTAGCCGACCAACTCTTCCAACACCCGGTCCATCATCGCATCACAGGCCGCCAGCTGGGTTTGCTCCAGATATTCGTCGGGCTTGTGTCCCTGCCCTTCCATCGATCCGGGGCCACAGACCACGGTGGGAATGCCCAGCCCGTCGAAATAGCCAGCCTCGGTGCCATAAGGGACTTTGGTCACATCATTGCTTTGGGCCAGACGCTGGGCCAGCGAAACAACAGGCGCGTCGCCCGCGACCGACAGACCGGGATAGGCGTTGTATTGGTCCACCTCGATCCGGGCATCCGGAAATTGGCTGCGGTGAGCGGTCGCCACCTGTTCCGCCGCCGCTTGGATGCGGGCCAGAATATCGGCTGCCTTGTCAGCGGCCAGATGGCGATATTCGAAATCCACAACCGCCTTGTCCGGCACGATATTCAACGCCATGCCCCCGGACAGCTTGCCCACATGCACAGTTGAATAAGGAATATCATAAGCGGCATCGCGCGCGCCGTTGATCATGAAATCCTGCTGCAACGCGCGCAGTTCAGCCACGAAATCCGTGGCCAGATGCAGCGCGTTCACAAACTGTGGGGCCAGCGCAGAATGGCCGTTCTGCCCAAAACAGGTTGCGCGCAGAGCAGCTTTGCCTTTGTGGCCCACGGCGACCTGCATGTCGGTTGGCTCACCGACAAAACAGGCGCGCGGCAGGCCAATCGTGCCGTCGAGCGCGCCGATCATATGTTTGATCCCGACCACGCCAATTTCCTCGTCATAGGAAAAGGCGATTTTCAGCGGCTCTTTCAGATCCCGTCCCGCTGCCCGATCGGCCAGCGCCATGACAGAGGCGACATAGCCCTTCATATCGGTTGTGCCACGCCCATAGAGACGCCCGTTGTCGCGGGTCAGGCGGAACGGATCACGGGTCCAGTCCTGTCCTTCGACCGGCACAACATCCGTGTGCGCCGACAACAGAATTCCGCCCGGACCAGACGGTCCCAGCGCGGCAAAAATCCCGGCCTTTTCGCCGGTGCCATCCGGGACCCGGTGTACGGCAAAGCCGCGCGCGGTCAGAAAATCCTGAATATAGTCGATGATCGCAAGATTGCTGTTGGCACTGACCGTGTTGAAACCGATCAGACGGTCCAAAATTTCAATCGTGTCTGTCATCTTGTCCAAAGCCCACTCAGATTGCCGCTGTTTCCCACTCAATACGAACATTGCGCCCCGGACAAAAGACAGGCCTGCCCAAGCAGTGGTTAGAGGCAGGCTAAGATCTCTGTCAGACGTCGCGACGGCTGCCTTCGGGGCCCATGCGGATGCCCGGCACGCTGTCGCGGGTGATCCGGGACCGACAATGTTCGATGAACGCCTTGACCGTGCTGGTGCCATCGGCTCCGCGTGCCATGATCAGCCCCATGCACATCGGGCGCACATCGCCGGTCAACGGAATGAACTGCAAGGTGCCCCCATCGGGGGATTGATTGGTCAGGGGCCGCACATTGGCGATGGAATAGCCGTATCCATTGGCGACCAGGCTGCGCATCACCGCCATATCACGGGTACGTTCCGCGATTTTGGGTTTGACCCCGGCCTTGGAAAAAAACGACAGGAAGTATTCGCCGCTCATCGGCAAATCCAGCAGCACCATGGGGTGATCGCGCAGTTCTTCGACTGAAACGGCCGGAAGATGCGCGATGGGATGGGTTTCAGCGGCCAGAACATAGGGCGGCAGTTCCACCAGCCGCACAAAATCCAGGTCCGCGGGAATATCCAGATCATAGGTCAGAGCGATGTCCAGCTCGGCCCGGCGGATCTGAGAGAAGATCTCGGTCTGGTTCAATTCGACCTGGTTGATGCGGACATCGGGGTATTGCGCTTCGAATTCACGGCGTACCTTGGGCAGGACAAATTGGGCAAATGTCAGCAGACACCCGATGGACAGCGGCCCCTGCACGTTCCCGGAAATATCCCCGGCAATCGAGTTGAGCATATCCGCCTCGCGCAGGATCTTTTGCGACTGTCCCAACAGGCGGATCCCGGCCTTGGTCAGCGACAGACCCTGGGCGTGTTTGCGTACAAACAGCGACAGACCGAATTCCTCTTCGAGCTGAGACACGGCAGCAGAGATCGACGGCGACGACACATTCACCTTTTCGCTGGCCGCCGCGATAGAACCGCATTCGCCCACAGCAACGAAATATTCCAATTGTCTTAGGGTATAGCGCAGCGTCATGGCAAAACTATCCTCTGCGCCTGACCAGTTTTCAAGCCTGATAGCGGCTTTGATCAGATTTGGGAATGCCCCCAATGCGGCTGCATCCCGTTCACACAGGCCCGTCAGACCCGCGCCATCGCCCGTCCTGACAACCACAGCGAGGCCAACCCCGAACAGGTGATCACACCCAGCCCAATCAGCCCCAAGGCGTCCGGCAGGTCCGAGAACACAATCCATCCCACCACTGTCGCGGCCAGCAGCTGGCTGTAAACCAACGGGGCCACAACGCTGGCCGGGGTTGTCTTGTTGGCCACCACCAACAGATAGTTTCCAGCGGCTGACCCCAGCGCGCTGACCAGGATCAACCCCGCATCCCCCCAACCGATCCCTGCGGGCCATCCCGTCAGGGCCAGCGGCAGCAGTACGATTGCGCCAACAAACAACTGCGAGAACATCAAAAAACCGGAACGATATTGCCCAGCCAACCACCGCGTTGCCACCAGAAACGAGCCGTGGAAACACCCGGCTGCCACCGCAAAACCCAGCCCCACGGTCATGCCGAACCCCGGCTTGACCACCAACAGAACACCCGCAAATCCGATCAGCAACAGAACCGCCCGGGCCGGTGTCACCCGTTCCCCCAACAGCACTGCCGACAGCACAAAGGCAAGGATTGGTCCGACAAAGAACCCGCCGAACACATTGGCAATCGGTTCGGTTCGCAACGCGGTCAGGATCAGGCTGATCCCCCCCACGATCAGACAGGCCCGCAGGATGATGCGCCAATCCAACAGCTGTGACAGCTCGGCCCGGTGCACCCGAAACGTCGGCAACAACACCACCAGCCCCACGGTAAACCGCGACCAGGCCACAAAAAACGGGCTAAAGCCATTGGCCGTCAACAGCTTTCCAGCTGCATCACCAATGACAATCAGGCTCATCGCGCTCACAACAAGGCCAAGCGCAGGGAGGAGACGGCTGTGCATGTTCTCAATCCTTTTCGGACGTCAGCCCAGCCAATCCTTGCGGGTCACAGCGTCGTTCAATGCCAACAGGTCCTCGCGCAGCTGATCCCGTGACACCGGACCACCCAGACAGACCCGCATTGATTCGGGTGGGGTGGGTCCAACTGAAAACGCATCACTGGGCATGATGCCGATCTGGCGATTGCCCATCCGCCCCATGACTTCGGCGCGGCTGGTGCCCTGCGGCAGGTTCAGCCACAGGTTGAAGGCCTCGGGCGCAGCGTGCAGGTCACATTGTTTCAGGACCGTGGCGGCGATCTCCTGTCGGGCGGCGGCCTCGGACCGGACAAAGGTCTGGATGTGCCCGGCAGTGCCGTCTTCGATCCAGCGGCTGAGCAGCGCCAGGTTCAGTGGCGAAGCCATGACGTTCATGGACCTCAGCGCCTGGGAAAACTGCCCCATCACCCCTGCAACGGGTACGCTGGTATAGGCCAATCGCAGGCCAGCACCAAAACATTTGGACACACCCGCGATATGCCATCCCAGTTCCGGCACGAGCTGTGAAATCGGCTGCGGTGCCTCTGCGGCGACAAACCGATAGGCGTCATCTTCGATCAGCGGCAGATCATGGGCGCGCAGCACCGCCGCAATCTGTTCGCGCCGCTTTTGCGGGATGGTGGCGGTCGTGGGGTTCTGCAAGATCGGATTCAGATAGAGCGCCACGGGGCGATCCTGACGAATGGCCTGATCCAGCGCATCGGGCAGAATGCCATCCGCATCGCCGGGCAACCCGATCAGCCGCAGCCCCAGCCGCGCCGCGATCGAACGGATCCCGGGATAGGTGAGTTCCTCGCACAGGAGGGTCAGCCCCGGTTCGGCCAGCACCGTCAAAATCGCATAGAGGCTGGCATGGGTGCCCGCCGTGACGGCCAGCCGGTCAACATCACAGGTCATACCCTGTTCCTGCATCCAATGCGCTGCAATTTCGCGGTCCTGGACGCTACCGATCACCGATTGATAACGCAGCAAGGCCACCAGATTGGCCGACACATGTGACATCCCCTGCGCCATGCGCGTCAACAGCGCCGGATCATCCGGTTCCGGCGGCATGTTCATCATGGGGTCTTCTTCCTGGGCCCGGCGCGGGTCCGGGGCTTCTGGCGCCTCTGGCGGTTCTGCTGCGGCCCGAACAAAGGTGCCCCGTCCGACAAAGCTCTCGATATAACCGCGCCGCACCGCTTCGGCATAGCCCCGCGAGACGGTCGACAAATCAATCCCCAGCCCCTGCGCCACTGCGCGTTGCGGCGGCAACCGATCTCCGGCGGCCAGAACCATTTTGTCGATATCGGATTTGATCGCCTCGGCGATTTCCACATAACGCGGGTGACCGGTCGGAACGAGCGTTGGGATCCACTGTTTCATGTCAGCCTCTTGCCTTGTGGGGTGCCGGACCGGGCCCGACAAAATGGATCATTACGGGGGATTGCGTCACATTGCAATCACTTTGCATTCAATTTGATTGCAATCAATTCTGAAACACTCTAATCGACTGGCAATCCACGGAGACACGCGCCATGACCGATTCCCTTGCCCAGACCACCGAAGAAGACCGCCCCATGAAACCCGCCATCCTGAACGGGTTGCGCCTGAAGTGTCCCAATTGCGGCCAGGGCAAGCTGCTGCACAGCTATCTCAAGGTGAATGACACATGCAGCCACTGCGCCCAGCCGCTGCACCACCAGCGGGCCGATGATGGCCCCGCCTATCTGACCATCCTGCTGGTGGGTCATATCCTGGGGTTTGCGCTGCATTTCGTTTACACCACCTGGCGCCCCGAGCCTTTGACGCTGGCGCTGATCATGACCGCGGTCACCGTCACCGGGGCGCTGGCCCTGCTGCCTCGGATGAAGGGGCTGGTGGTCGCCTATCAATGGGCCAAACGGCTGCACGGCTTCTAACGCTTCTTCAACACAACGCCTCCAGACACGCCCGCCATTAGGTGGGCGTTTTTTCTTGCGCCAGTGCGAAATCGCCTCTAGCTATACATCTGTATAATTAGATTCCCACTTCAGGACCGCGCGCGTGACCTCTGCCCCTCGCAAATTCAACCGCATCACGCCCGATCAGCGCAAACTGGCCCTGATCGAGGCCACATTGGCGTTGGTCGGTGAAAAGGGCGTGCAGGGTGCAACTGTGCGGGCCATTGCCGACCGGGCAGACGTCACCCAAGGTTTGATCCGGCATCACTTCTCCTCCAAGGAAGAGCTGATTTCTGCCGCTTATGATCACCACATGACGACGTTGACCACGCTGGCGCAGGCCACGGTCGATCCGACAGCAGACACCGCCCGGAGCAGGTTGGCGGGGTTCGTGCGGGCCACGCTGACCCCACCGGTGGTTGACCAGAGATCGCTGGCGCTGTGGGCTGCATTTCTGAACCGTGTGCAACAGGACGCGGCCATGCGGGCCATACACCAACGCACGTATATGGTGTTTCGCGACCATCTCGAGGGGCTGATCCACGCCGCCCTGACCGAATCCAACCACCCTGCCCCCCAGGATCGGACCCGACGTCTGGCCATCGCTTGCAACGCGGTGCTGGATGGGCTGTGGCTCGAAGGGGGGGCGTTGCCCAACCTGTTTGCACCTGATGAACTGTCCGAAATCGGCCTGGCTTCGGTCGGAGCATTGATCAACATTGACCTGAAACAAAAGGCTGAATGAACATGAAAACAGCTGCGATTACAGACCGGTTGGCCGGGCTGGGTGGAGCCAAGTGGGACCTGTACCAAAAGGCACGCGATATGGTGGCCAAAGGGGCTGACATCGTCGAAATGACCATTGGCGAGCCGGATGTCCCCACCCCCGCATCACTGAGCGGTGCGGCGATCACGGCGCTGCAGGCCGGGCGCACCACCTATTCGACAGGCCGGGGGGAAATGGGGCTGCGTCAGGCATTGGCTGACAGCTATTCCTGCAGCCGCGGGCGGGCTTTTGGCCCCGAAAACATCCTGTGCTTCCCCGGCACCCAGACCGCGCTGTATGCGGTGATGATGGGCGTCGCGGACCATGGAGACCAGGTTCTGGTGGGTGATCCGATGTATGCCACCTATGAAGGCGTAATCCGCGCAACGGGGGCCGACATGGTGCCGGTCCCACTGCGCCCCGAGGCCGGTTTCCGGATGCAAGCCGCAGACATTGCCGCCCGTATCACGCCGCGCAGCCGGGCGATCTTTCTCAATACGCCGCATAACCCCACCGGCGCGATCCTGAGCGCGCAGGACATTGCCGACATCGGTGCGCTGGCTTTGGAACATGATCTCTGGATCATCTCGGACGAGGTCTATGAACATCTGGTGTTTGACGGGGCCGGTTTTGCCTCGCCCCTGTCCAATCCGCACCTGGCCGACCGGGTGATTGCGGTGTCGTCGATTTCGAAATCTCACGCCGCGCCAGGGTTTCGCAGCGGCTGGTGTGTGGGACCTGCATCCTTTTGTGATGCGCTGTTGCCAGTGTCGGAAACCATGCTGTTCGGCAACCAGCCGTTCATCGCCGACATGACCGAACAGGCGGTGCGCGCGGGATCCGAGGTCGCCCCGGGCATGTGCGCGCGCTATGCCGCCCGCGCTGCTGCGCTGGCCGACCGGCTGGCGCGCGACACCTGTCTGACCGTGCACCGCCCGGACGCGGGCATGTTTGCGTTGGTCAATGTGGCCGCCACGGGGCTGGATGGCACAGCCTATGGGGCCGATCTGCTCGAGACCGGTGGCGTGGCGGTCATGCCGGGGGTGTCCTTTGGCGCGGGGCTGACCGATTGGGTCCGCGTGGCGCTGACCGTTGATGATGCAAGGTTTGCCACCGCGCTGGACCGCATCGTCGCCCATGCACAGACGCTTCGGACACGCGCGGCGCAGTGAGACGGAGCTGGCCGCGCCACCTGGCATCGGCGCTGCCCCACGCCTGAGGCGGCCACAGGTCCCGTCAGCCGGGTTGACACCCTGGCATGACGGGTCCGCCCCCAAGTCGACCGGGGTGACACCTGTGAAACCTGACGGTTCACTCTGCCACAGCGCAGGCCCCCTGTGGCCGCGCGCCCTCGCTGTAAATCGCCAAACCCAATGCGACCGTCGCCAACCCGGCTGCGACCACCAGAGACGTCGAAAACGCATGTGACACATCTGGGACAGCAGCCAGGGAAACATCTCCGGTTCCCAGGACAGTGACAAAAACAGTGGGCATGGCGGATGCCCCTGTCATCAGACCCAGGTTGCGCGACAGGCCAAGCAGACCGGAAAGGCGGCCACGCTGATCTGTGTCAGCGTCAACCAGAACGATCGTGTTGTTGGCAGCAAGAAAAAGCTGAAAGGCCGGTGTCAGCATGACAAGCGCCAAGATGTAGCCCCCTGCTCCGAACATCCGAGGCAGAAACGCCAGGCACAGCAATCCCAACACCGTCTGCACCAGCCCGATCAGCAGCGCCCGATTTGCACCAATGCGGTCCGTCAATCGTCCCGCCGGAACACCAAAAAGCGCTGCGACAGCAGGGCCAGTTGCCAGCACAAAACCGATGAGCGCCTCGTTCAACCCCAATGAAAACGCCAGAAAGAACGGCCCAACCACAAGCGTCGACATCATGACGGTACCAATCAGCATATTCGTGGCAAAGCCGACGCTGGTTTTTCGATCAGCAAGCAGCTGCATGGATACCAATGGCGCAGACGTTCGCATTTCGACAATCACGAACAGGATAAACCCTGCGACGGAAGCCGCACACAACACAATCGGGTGCAGCGGGATACCAGAGACACCGCCGCTCGTCGCCAGCGCAAAGGCGGCAAGCGCAAACACAAGCACAAATGTTCCCGGCACATCCAGGTCCTTGAGCGCAGGCGCACTCCGTTTTGAGTTCCGAGGAATTGCCGTGGCACACAGAACAAGCGCAAGGGCCCCAAACCCTGCAAGCGCCCAAAAGCTCATCCGCCAATCGCCCCAGGCCAGCAACACCCCCCCAAGTGATGGGCCAAGGGCCGTGCCCAGGGCAGAGGTCGTGCCGAGAAGCCCCATCGCCGTGCCCAGCCGGTCTGTCGAGACGTGATCGCGGGCCATCGACATCGGCAACGCAATCAGAACGCCGCCCCCCGCCCCCTGCAGCGCCCGCCCGGCGATCAACACGTTCAAATTCGGCGCAGCCGCACACAGAATTGACGCGCCGACAAAACCAACAAGGCCAGCTGTCAGAACGCGCCGATGACCATAAAGATCGCCCAACCGCCCGGCCGGGACCACGGCAATGGTAGCGAACATGAGATAGATCAAAACCACCCATTTGACGTCTGACACCGTGGCCGAGAAGACCAGAGTCAGTTTGGGAAGCAGGACAGACGCAATACTCACCCCCAGAGAGGCGGCCATTGCCGCTGCGGCAAGCGCAACCAGAATGGAGGTGGATGTCGGGGTCGGCTGGGTTTTGATCATGGTGGTGTCTCTTGTCATAGCTACAGTTGACGACTACCCTGCCACTTCAAGCCAACTTGAGGTCAACCATGGAAGTTCTAGATATTGGTGTTTTGTCGGAACAAAGCGGCGTCCCCCCCTCCACGCTGCGGTATTACGAGGAAATCGGCCTGATTCAATCCGTGGGACGGCGGGGGCTGCGTCGGCAGTTCGAAAGATTGACGGTCACGCAACTCGCCCTGATTTCATTGGGGAAAATGGCCGGATTTTCGCTCGAAGACATCAAGGGCATGTTCGCCAAGGACGGCACCCCGCAATTGCCGCGTGCCGAACTGCACCTTCGCGCAGATATGCTGGATGTGCAGATTCGCGGACTGTCCAGACTGCGCGACGCGATGCGACACGTCGCGGATTGTCCGGCAGAAACTCATCTGGACTGCCCAAAATTCCAACACCTCATGAAATTTGCGGCGCGCTCTGCCAATACACAAAAGCGATGATATTTGCGGTCGCCGACACGGTATCGCAAGGGGCGGGATGATGCATGCATCACCCCAGTCCCCGCCGCCCAGCACCCTGTCCCCGGTGCCCCGGTTTCCCCGGCTTGGCCACGCCTGCCGGGGTTCCGCGCTGACCCAGGCCCCATGAGCCGCGGATCATGCCCCCAACCTAGGCTTTGGGTTCTTTTGCGATCACTGTCGTTACAGTCCGCGTCGTCCGGCTTCGGGTGATTGCTATCGCGCCCAACACCAAAACACAGGCGACAATCTGGGGCGTCGTGATCGCTTCGCCAAATGCAAAAAAACCAACCGCAAACATGGTCGGGAGCTCAATGCTCCCGATGACCGCAGTCTGCGACGCACCAATCAATGGCGAACAGATTGTGTAGATGAGCTGTGGAACAAGCGCCGTGACCAGACCAATTCCGGCGATCAAAATCCAGTCGGCCTGTCCGCTCGGGAGCAGCACAGACGCATCGGCAGTTGCCATCAGCGGCAAGAGCCCAATAACCGACCCCAGAGAAACCGACGCAATGCGTGCCAGCGGCGCGATACGGGACAGCCTGTAGACCAGAACACATATGCCAAAGCCAAAGCCCAAAGGGGCCGCCAGTGACATCAAAAGCGTGGGGATTTGCTGTATCGGAACCGATGCCGGCGACCCAGCTATGAGTGCCGCGACCACAATAAGACCCGAAGCCAGCAGAGCGCGCCGCGTCGGGGCATCGCTGAACAAGACCCAGGCAATGATCAATGTGAAAACCGGATAGGTCATATACAGCACGCCCACTGTCGATGCCGGCAATGTCTTTATCGCCGTAACATATCCGATCCATCCCAGACCCATTACCGCCCCGGCCGAAAGCCCCCAAAACACCTCGCGCCACGCCCTGCGGTGCACAATCAGAACAGGAAAGAGCAGAACCGCCGCAACAATATAGCGATAGAATGCGACGGCATAGGGTGCGACCCCCTGTTCGGTCAGCCCCCGGCTGAAATAGGGAACCAGTCCGAAACAGATTGACGCGACAAGCACACCGCCCCCCGCAAGAGCATAGGAAACAGAGGGGCGTGTCTGTGTCGAACGTGTCGTCATGTCCCAGCCCTAACACGGGTCCGCACATACCAAAGCAGAAAACATGACCGGCGGGGTTCGTCCCGCAAAATGAATCTTTCGAACCGTTGCCACCTGGCGGGTCTCTGGCCGCATTGCATTGATGTATCGACCAATCAGAGGACGGGCGCTTTCGCTGATTGGTCACTTGGTCATTTCTGTTGGGCGTCGCGCACCAGCGCGGCCAGGCGATAAAAGCCGTGCACCATCTTGGAAAATGGCATCAGCAGAAAGAACGCCAAAACCGTGCCCAGATGCAGGGCCAACAACAGCGGTACGGCAGCGGTGCCAGTGGCTGCGTACAGCACCAAACCCGTCACCGCGACGACGAACAATAGCAGGATAAACGCCATTTCACCACCCCAGACCCGCGTATCCCCCAGCGACCTGTCGCCCTTGGGTTTCAACCAGGCGAGTTTGGCCGTGCCCAGTGTCAGCAAGACACCGCCTGTGATCCCCAGCAGCTTGGGCAGGGAGAGCAGATCATAGGGCGCAGGCAGGTCAAAAACATAATGCATCACTGTCGCCGTTGATGTCGCCGCAAAGCACAACAAAAACCCCCACATGGTCAGCTGGTGCCCGATCCGGCGCAGGTGAGTGAACCGGTCCTCGTCTTCGAAATTGCAGCCCTCGCCATGTCCGCCAGAGAGGTTCTTCAACCGCGCAGCATCCCCAAAGGCCTGTGTCAGCGCGCCCAGCGTTACTTTTTGTCCGCCGATATGCGCCCAATAGCGGCGCAGGCTGATCCCGATCGACAGGACCGGAAACAGGAAGGCGGGGACAAAAATCGCCACCATCGCATTGTGGCTGAGGGTGGCATAAAACCCGTCTCCCCCCGCCGATCCGATGGCCTGCACAGCCAGCAACAACGCCATGAAGCCCACAATCACGGCACATGCAATCGCCACGCCAGAGCGGTGAAAGGCCTGTCCCGCGCCACGAGGCCAGGCGTGATCCTGCCAGCTGTCTTGACGCACCTGCGCCAACACACCGGGCAGGTTCAGCGCAAATTCATGGGGTTCGGTGTACTGACAGGCGTAATAACACCCCCGACAGTTGTGGCACAGGTTGGCCAGCTGCGAGATGTCACCATCGCCAAAGGTCTTTTGTTTGGTGATCGCCGGGAACACCGCGCAATAGCCTTCGCAATAACGGCAGGCATTGCAGATTTCGATCTGGCGGCGGGCCTCGTCGATGGGGTTCAGGGTTTCGAACGCCTGAGGTGTTTGTTCAATGGACATAGGCGGCGGCCTCCTTGCCTGCGATGCGGCCAAAAACGGTGCCGATGGTCATGCCGAACCCGGCCAAATAGCCCTGACCCAGGATCGACCCGGCCATGGTTTCGCCGGCAGCCCACAGGTTTTGGACTGGGCCTGTGGCTCCTTGGACCTGGGCCTGTGCGTCGACCTTGAACCCGAGATAGGTAAAGGTCACACCGGGGCGCAGGGAATAGCCATAGAATGGCGGGTCGACGATGGGTCGGGCCCAGTTGGTCTTGGGTGGGTCCAATCCTTCGGTCGCCACCCCGTCCAATTCGGTCGGTTTGAAATCACCGTTTTGGCAGGCGGCGTTGAATTCAGCAATGGTGGCGGCCACCGCATCCGGCTCCAGCCCCAGTTTCACTGCCAACTCGGGGATCGTGTCGGCCGTCACCGGCGGGAACACAGACGGCATGAACAGGTCGCGCGATTTTGAATCGATGATCGAATAGGCCACCTGATCGTCTTGGGCAGCCACCAACCGTCCCCAGATCGCATAGCGTTTGGGCCAAACGTCTTCGCCTTCGTTATAGAACCGCTGACCATGGGTGTTGACCACCACGGAAAATGGCACACAGTCCAACCGGGTCACGATGCCGCCGTCGAATTTGGGGGCGCGCCCGTCAATGGCAACCGCATGGCATTGGGTCGGATCCCCAATGGATTGCACCCCCTGATCCAGCAGGTCAAACAACACATCACCACGGTTATAGGGCGTGCCGCGGATCAGGAAGTTTTCAGCCTCGGGTCCCCAGGCCGCAACCAACCGTTCGATATTGCCCTGAAACCCACCCGAGGCCACGACCACTGCGCGCGGGGTCAGGCTGTGTGCAGTGCCGTGTTGGGTGAAATCGACCCGCGTGATGCGGTCGCCCTCCAGCTCCAAATGGTTGACATGGGCATCATACAGCACTTCGACGCCCAGCGCCGCAGCGGTGCGGTAATAGGCATTCACCAGTGCTTTGCCGCCACCCAGAAAAAACGCATTGGTGCGCGACAGGCTGAGCGTACCTGACAGCGACGGCTGAAACCGCACCCCATGCGCCTCCATCCACGGCTGGCTCTCCTGGCTGCCGCGAATGGCGATGCGGGCCAGGTTCTCGTCGGTGTTGCCCTTGGTGACCAACAGCAGGTCGTTGTAATATTCGTCTTCGCCGTAGCTGCCGGTCAGCACCGACAGCGGGCCATCATGCATACAGCGGAAATTGCGGGTGTGGCGCGAATTGCCGCCGCGATACTCCTTGGGCGCGCCTTCAAGGATCAGCACCCGCGCACCTGCTTCGGCAGCCGTGATTGCCGCGCACAAGGCAGCATTGCCGCCCCCGACAATCACAATATCGGGCGTTTTATTGGTCATATTCAGGGTGCTCTCTGTCCAGGCGCCGCAACAGGGCGGGCCATTCTTTCCATCCGTGCGGACCGTTTTCCGGCGCGCCCCATTGCAGCAGCGGGTCAAGCGCATCAGGCGAAATCAGAATCGGGTCATCCGTCGCCGCCATCACATCCACCTGTATCTTGCACGATGCTTCGAGGTGATAGTGATACATGAACACCTCTGCCGCCGTCCGGCCCAGCGTCAGCAAACCGTGGTTCTGCAACAGCATCGTATAATTCTGCCCCAGATCCGCCGCGAGCGCCGCGCCTTCATCCGCCACGGCGGTGCTGTCCTGAAACGGGTGTGTCGCCAACGTCCCCAGAACAAATCCCGAATGCTGCGAAATCGGCAATAATCCCTGTGGCATCGCCGACACGGCAATCCCGGCGCGCGTATGGCTGTGCAATACAAAGTTGACGTTCGGGCGGGCCTGCAAGACCGCCGAATGGATCTCGTGCCCAGCCCGGTTGAGCACCCGCCCCGGTGTCAGCATCCGACCATCAAAGCTGATCTCACACAGCGACGACGCGGTGATTTCATCGAACAGTTCGTCGTGGGCGTTCATCAGATAGGCATCATCACGCCCCGGAATCCGGGCCGAAATATGCGTGCTGGTCAGATCGGTCCACCCATAGAGGTGACACAAACGGTAAAGGGCCGCCAATTGCTGGCGGGCCTCTTGTTCGTTTGTGGGGCGCGGGCAGGTGCTCATGCTTTAGTCATCCGCTTTTTTGAACAGATCCTTGCGCAACGTCATCAGCGCCTTGGGGTCGATCTTGGCCTGAATAACCGTGGTCTCATTGCTGGCGATCGCCTGAACCAATGCATCGCCCAGCGCGCCGGGGCCATCGACCCAGATGCCCTTGCCCCCGCAGAGTTCGGCGAATTTGTCATAGCGTGGCGATTGGATTTCCGCGCCCAGCAGACGCCCGCCATAGAACTCCTCCTGATAGGCCTTTTCCGCGCCCCAGGCTTCGTTATCCAGAACCACCGCCACAATGGGAAGCTTGTTCTGAATGGCCGTTTGAATTTCGATCATCGTGTACCCCATGGCCCCGTCCCCCATGATCGCCACCACCGGACGGTCTGGTGTGGCGGCCTTGGCGCCGATGGCGGCAGACAGGCCAAAACCCACCAGACCAAAATCCAGCGGCGTGATCAGCGACATCGGTTGATAGTGCGCTAGACGGTCAGCACCCTGCAGACAGGTATTGCCGGTGTCCAGCGTGACAATCGCATCCCGTGGCAACGCACCGCGCAGTTCGGCCAACGCCCGACGGGGGTGCATCGGCAGGGTGGCGATTTGGGCCTCTTCAACCCGCTCGGCCATCAGGCTGGCCCAATCGTCCCGGAAGGACGCGCGCCATGCATCGGCGGCAGGCTTTTGCGTCGCGTTGGTCAATGCTTCGGCCGTCAGGCGGGCATCGGCCTGCACCGCGATCTCGGCGGGGAAGTAGCGCCCAACGGCTGAACCATCAATGTCCACATGGGCAATGCGGGTGTCTGCCCCCACATAGTCGTTGCTGTGAAAGGTCGAATTGAACCCCAGTCGCGCGCCCAGCACCACCATCACGTCGGCTTCGCGTGTCAGACGGCTGGCCACACGGTTGCCGCGCGGACCGGCCTGTCCGGCGAACCAGGGATGGCCGTGTTCCATCACGTCCGCATGCCCGGTCGATGCCACAACCGGCACCTCCAGCTTTTCGGCCAATGCGGTCAGGGCGTCACGACCCTGCCCCCATTTAAAGCCACCGCCCGCAAAGATGACGGGACGTTGCGCGCCGGAGAGCATCGCCGCGATCGCCTCGACATCTTCACCGGCCGCAGGGCCGGGGCGGGCGATGTTCACAGGTTTGGGGTCATTGGCCGGGACCATGTCGGCAAACAGATCGCGCGGCACATGCAACACCACCGGCCCCCGACGGCCCGAGTTGGCCAGACGAATTGCGTCCTCCAGCATCGCAGGCAGGCGTGCCGCGTCGCTGACCAGTACCGATTTCTTGCTGATCGGTGCGAACAGCGCGACCTGATCCACCTCCTGAAAGGTGTCCTTGGCATGGTCACACCGGCTGATCGCACCAGCAATCACAACCAGCGGGCTGTACGCCAATTGCGCCTCGGCCACGGCGGTCACGATATTGACCACGCCGGGTCCGGCCTGCGCGCCCAGAACGACGCCGGGTTTGCCGGTCATCCGCGCCCAGGCGTCAGCCATATGGCCAGCCGCACGTTCATCGCGGGCACCGACATAGTTGATTGCGCCGTCCTGATACATCGCATCATAGAGTTCGAGCATCGAACCACCCAACAGCCCGAACACAGTGTCGATTCCATTGGCCTTGAGCACGCGATAGGCGGCTTCCCCGCCCGTAATCTTATTGGTCATCTTCAGTCCTCTGAACGGGGGCGCAGGTTCTGCGGGTCAAACACCGCGTCCTCATGCACCGTCACATCGTATTCTGTATTCAAAATCTGCACTTTCAGGCCCTGCTTGGGCGTGCCCTTGCGCACGAACAACCAGCCCAGGCTTTTACCGACGGTATAGCCATAGCCGCCCGACGTGGTCAGCCCGACAATCGCGCCGTTACAGACAATTGGCTCGCCACCGTGGATGTCGATGCCATCGGCGTGCAGTTCACCATAGAACAGCTCCCACGTCGGAGTGCGGTCCATCACGGCGTCGCGACCGACAAAATCCCGGTCGATGGCGCGCACAAACCGATCCAGACCAACGTCATAGGGGCCCACATCAGTGGTCAGTTCACCTGACGCGCGATAGGCCTTTTCCATGCGCATGCCGTTAAAGGCATAGCTGCCCAGATCGACCAGCCCGTGTTTGCCGCCCACCTCGTGCAGCGCGTCATAAAGCGTGCCCATATGTTCCAGCGGGGCGTGCAGCTCCCACCCGAGTTCACCGACAAAGGAGACCCGCAGGGCGTAGACCGGGATGCCCGCCACAGTGATCTCCTGCCCCGACAGCCAGGGGAACGCCGCGTTGGACAGGTCCGCGTCGGTCAGGTCGGCCATGATCTTGCGGCTGTTGGGTCCAGACAGCGCCAGCATCCCCCAGTCGGCTGTGTGGTTGACCATATGCACGTCTTCGCCGTCGCGGATGTGCGATTTGATCCAGGCAAAATCCGGGTTGGCGCGGGCAATCGGCGAGCCGGTGAAATAGCGCCCCTCGGCGATGCGCCAGATGGTCACTTCGGTTTCGAAGCGGCCCTTGGGAGTCAACAGATGGTTCAGGGTCAGCCGCCCGTCGCGCGCCGGGATCTTGTTGGCCGAAATCCGATCCAGCAGCTTGCCCGCGTCACGCCCGGTGATTTCAAACTGGGCAAAGGCACACAGGTCGATGACCCCGGCCCCGGCACGGGTGGCTTTGGCTTCGGTCAGCGCATTGGCGTGCCAGGCCTGATGCCCCCAGCCCATCTGTTCGACCTCGCCCACATCGCCGAAATAACGCGGACGTTCCCAGCCTGCGACTTCGCCGAACACCGCGCCTTTGGCGGCGAGACGATCATACAGAACATGCCGGTTCAACGGGCGCATGGCGTTGAACTGTTTGCCCGGTACCGGGGTGTCATGGCGGCGCATAAATTCGTCTTTGGTCCGTTCGACGATGTAATTGTCGGTCGAGAAATCACCATACCGACGCGGGTCCATCGACCGGGTGTTGATCTCGGCCTCGCCATGCACCATCCAATCGGCGAGCACCTTGCCCGCACCCCCGCCCCAGGCCAGCCCAATGGACGACCCACAGGACAACCAGACATTGGGCGCGCCCGACGGGCCAACCAGCATACCGCCATCCGGCGTGTGGGTGATCGCCCCCCGCACCACGCGTTTGATGCCCAATTCCGCCAGGATCGGCATCTTGTCAAACGCCACCATCAGGAAATCGCCGATGCTGTCATAATCGGCCTCGAACAGCTCGTTTTCGGCCTTCCACGGCGCGCCTTCGGGCATGGTCCAGACCGTTGGGCAAACGTGCCCCTCATAAATCCCGATCAGACCGGACTTCTGCTCCTGCCGGATATACCCACCAAAGGAGTTATCCCGCATCACCGGCAGTTCGGGACGGTCGGCAAATTCGGGCACAGTATCGGTGACCAGATAGTGGTGCAGGCAGGAAACGGACGGGATTTTCAACCCGAACCATTCACCGACCTGATTGGCATAGGACCCGGCAGCAATGACCACATGTTCGGCCAGAACCTCGCCGTTTTCGGTTTGCAGCAACCACATGTCGCCTTTGCGCGAGGCACCCGTGACCTGATTGCGGCGTTCGATCTTGGCCCCGCGGGCGCGCGACGCGGCGGCCAGCGCCATGGTGACCGAACTGGGGTCGATGTGACCGTCTTGGAACGTCTGGATCGCCGCCTTGACGTTGTCGACCTTGTAGAACGGGTTCACTTTGGCGACCTCTTCGGGGCCGACCAGCTCCATCGGCAGGTCCAGCAAACGCCCGACCCCCATGATGGATTTCATCCAATCGACTTCGTCATCGGTGGTGGCGATGCGAAATCCGCCGACCTCGTGCCAACCAATGCTTTGCCCGGTTTCCTGTTCAACCCGTTTGTACAGTTCCAGCGAGGTTTTGTTGATCCAGCCGGCAATGCGGCTGCCAACGGCATGCGCGATCTGGCCCGCAGCATGCCAGGTCGACCCGGATGTCAGTTCGGCCTTTTCAAACAGGATGGTATCGGTCCAGCCGTTTTCAGCCAATTGCAGCTGGGCCGCGACCCCCATGATGCCGCCGCCGATGATGGCGACTTGGGTTGTTCGGGTCATCAGTTTGATCCTTTGAATGCGAATTTCGCGGGTTTCAGCGACGCCTTGGCACTGTAGCGGGTACAGGCGATTTCGACCTCGAACCCGTCAACGATGTCCTGACTGACCAGCGCCTCCAGCGGCGCGTCGATCATTGCCAGCGCAACCGAGCGGCCAAAGCGATAGCTCCAGGCGGCCGAGGTGATCTGACCCACCACCTGACCATCGCGACAGATCGGTTCATCATGGATCGGGAGCGCGTCCGGATCGTCAAACAGCATCGACACAATGCGGCGTTTGGGTGGGGTCGTGCGGGCGGCCAACAGGGCGTCCTTGCCGACAAAATCGCTGTCCCAGCCAATGAACGCCTCGGTCCCGGCCTCGAACGGGGTGACGCCGGGTGACATTTCGTGCCCCCATGCGCGGAACCCGCTTTCGATGCGCAGTGAGCCGCTGGCAAACAGCCCGGCGTGGGTGGCACCGGCAGCGATCAGCGCCTCATAGGCAGCCATGGCCATATCGGCGGGGATGTAGAGTTCGAACCCTTCTTCGCCGGTGAACGACAACCGCCCGGCCCAGCCGCTGGCCAGCCCGATTTCGACCGGGGCAAAGCGGAAGCGGCCAATATTGGGCAGTTTTGCGGTCGATGCCTTTTGCAGGATTTCCGCCGCACGTGCCCCGGCCAGCCCCAGAATGGCATAGCCCGAGGTCACATCAGTCACTTCGACCCGGAAATCTCCTTTGGTTTCGCGCAGGCGTTTCATGTCGCGTACGACCTCGCCCGCGCCAACGATCAGCATATAGGTGTCGGCCCCGTGGCGCTGCACGGTGATGTCGGATTCAATCCCACCGCGCGCGTTCAGGATCTGGCTATAGACAATGCGGCCCGCCGCGACGTCCATGTCTGCGGCGCAGACCCGGTTCAGGAAATCGCAGGCGTCCGGCCCCTGCACCATGATTTTGCCAAAGGCGGATTGGTCCAGAATGGCAGCCCCATCGCGACAGGCGGCCACCTCGGCCCCGACCTGATCGCGCCATTTCGGTGCCTCAAAGGTCAACGGCAGGTGGTTTTCGTCGCCGCCGAAATGTTCGACCCGTTCCCATCCCGCACGCGAGACGAATT
Organism: Rhodobacteraceae bacterium M382; assembly: GCA_025141015.1. Lineage (NCBI taxonomy): Bacteria > Pseudomonadati > Pseudomonadota > Alphaproteobacteria > Rhodobacterales > Paracoccaceae > Rhodobacteraceae bacterium M382. Next base: position 3,465,050 of record CP081098.1, read on the forward strand.
TGGCCCCGACCTGTTGCAGGCCCGAATGGATCGGGCTGCGCCGCTGGCCACGCGCGGTGTCCATGGAGCGCCCCGGATAGGCAATGTCGTAATGGCGGCCCAGAACTTCGGGGATCCGGGCCTCGAGCGCGCCCAGCACGTTCATTTCGGGGCCAAAGCGGCGAATATCGGCCTCGTTCAGCTCCATCGTCGGTTCGCCTGCCATGATCCATTCGGCCATCGCCATGCCCGCGCCACCCGCCAGCGCAATGCCGGTCGAATTCATGCCGCCCATCAGGAACAACCCCGGCACTTCGGGGCTTTCGCCCATCATGAACTGGCTATCGAGCGTGAAGCTTTCGGGCCCGTTTAGCAGCATGCGCACCTCGGCCTGTTCCAGCGCCGGGATACGGTGCAGGGCGTTCTCCATCATCGGCATGAAGTGGTCCCAATCCTCGCCCAGCAAATCAAAGCTGAAATCGGCGGGAAGCTTTTCCATTGGCAGCCCCTTGGCGTGGGGTTCAAAACAGCCGACCAACAGCCCTTCGACATCGTCGCGGGCATATAGAAAGGCGTCCTGATCGTTCAGCGTCGGCAGATGCGCGCCCTTGCCCAGCGCCTGTACCTGTTCCAGCGGCTTGGTCAGGATGTAGAAATGTTCGCAGGCATACAGCGGCATATGCGCGCCCGCCATTTCGGCGACCTCGCGCGACCACAGCCCACAGGCGATCACCACCTCGTCGGCCTCGATCACATGATCGCCGACCTCAACCGCGCTGATGCGGCCGCCCTGTTTTTGCAGGCCCGTAACGCGGGTGTCCTCGAATATCTGAACGCCGCGGGCACGGGCACCTTTGGACAGCGCCAGCGCCACATCCGACGGGTTCACCCGGCCATCAACCGGCGAATAGACCGCGCCGATCACATCGTCGGTGTGCAGCAACGGCCACAGTTCTTCGACCTGCTTACGGTCCACCACTTCGGCTTCGAGCCCAAAGGCCCGGCCCAGTGAAACCTGCCGTTTCAGGGTGGTCAGACGGTCCTGATTGGTGGCAATCGACAGGCTGCCGGTCTGGGTCCAGCCGGTGCCCTGCCCGGTCTCCTGCTCCAGGTCCTTGTACAGGTCGATCGAATAATTGATCAGCTTGGTCAGCGTCGCGGACGGGCGCAGACGGCGTACCAGCCCGGCGGCGTGCCAGGTGGTCCCGGAGGTGAGTTTGGAGCGTTCCAGAACCACGATATCCTTGCGCCCTTCGCGGGCCAGATGATAGGCGATGGAACATCCAATGACCCCGCCGCCGATGATCACGGTACGGGCCTGTTTGGGCAGAGACGTCATGGGGCAATCACTCCTGCTTCGGTCAACTCACCGAGCGTTTCGTCAAAAATTTCAATGGCTTCGTCAACCAGATCCGGGGTGTGGGCGCTGGACGTGACACAGGAGGTGAACGACATGAAGTCCACCCCGCGTTCCAGCAGTCCATTGCGCAGCCCATTGACCAGCGCCGGGGGCACGGTGCGAATTTGCGCCGCTGTCAGCCCGTCGATTGAGCTGCCGCCGAAATAAAGGTGGCACGTCGAACTGTCGCCATAGGCCACCGCCGCCATGCCGCGGTTGGTGAAACAGGTGTTGATGCCGTCGCGCAGACGTGCGGCCATGGCGTCGGCCTGTTTCTGAACGTCACCGGTGGACAACAGCTTCATCGCGGCAATGGCACCTGCGGCGACCATCGGGGCAGCGTTGAACGTGCCCTTGTGGCTGACCGGCGGGGCCAGACCGTCGCGCGGTTTGCCGGGATCCAGCAGCTCCATGATATCGCGTCGCCCACAGATCGCACCGCCAGGCAGCCCACCGGTCACGACCTTGGCCAGCGTGGTGATGTCTGGCGTCACCCCATCGCGCGCCTGACGCCCGCCGGGGGCCCAGCGGAATCCGGTGATCACCTCGTCAAAGATCAGAACCTTGCCGCGCGTCGTGGCCAGGTCGCGAATGCCGGACAGGAAGCCATCCGGCAAAGGCACCGAGCCATAATTGGCCCCGGATGCTTCGACAAAAATAGTCCCGATATCGTCGTCCTGATCCAACAGCGCCGCGATGGCGTCAACTGACGGCGGTGCCACCACGGTCAGATCGGTGATCGCCGTTGGCACGCCCAACGACGGTGCCGTGTTGGTGCCAGGTTTAGCCCCTTTGATCAGCATATCGTGCCAGCCGTGGAAATGCCCGTCGATGCGCAGCACCTTGTCCTTGCCCGACCACGCACGTCCCAGACGCAGCGCCAACATGGTGCTTTCGGTGCCTGAACCGGTAAACCGGACCAGATCGGCCGAAGGATACAGCCGCGCGATCCATTCCGCCCATTCGATTTCCAGCGCGTGACAGTCACCGGTATAGGGCGTTTTGGTCAGCTGTTCGGCCACGGCCTGCATCACCTCGGGACAGGAGTTGCCCAGGATCTGGCTGGCAGCGCCCAGTTTGAAGTCGATATAGCGTTTGCCTTCGACATCCCATTTTTCCGCGCCCAGCGCGTGATCGATATAGATCGGGTGCGGCGCGCGATAGCGCAGTTCATGGCTGACCCCGCCGGGCATCACCTGGCGGGCGCGATCTGCGAGGGTCTGGTTGCGTGTCATGTCAGCTCTCAGTTCGATGTCTCAGTGGTTCAAAACGATGGATTTCGTGGCGCAATAGGCGGCGAGCCCCGCCAACCCCTTTTCCCGGCCAATGCCGCTGTGTTTGACCCCGCCAAACGGCACGGTATCGCCGCCTTGCAGGAAGCCGTTGACAAACACCTGTCCGGCCTCGACCCGGCGGGCAAATTGCATCGCGTGGGTGGCGTCGGCGGTATAGATCCCAGCGACCAGGCCAAAATCTGACTCATTGGCGAGCGTCAGGGCGTGATCGGCATCTTCGCAGATCTGGGTGACCAGCACCGGGCCGAACACTTCGTCGCGGGCGATCTCGCTGTCAGCAGGGACATCCGTGAAAATGGTCGGGGCATAGAACAGCCCGTTTGGCAAGGCGTCGGGGCGAACCCGATGGCCGCCAGTCACACAACGCAAACCTGCGGTACGTGCGCGATCCACAAAGCCGTCGACTCGCGCGAGCTGGCTGGCAGACACCAGCGGCCCCAGATCCGGGTCGTCCAGGGGATGGCCAAATGTCAGCGCCTCGGCCCGTGCGATCACCCGTTCGATCAACGCATCATGCGCATCACGGTGACAGATCAGCCGGGCACCGGCGGCACAGACCTGCCCGGCGTTAAAGAAGATCCCGCGCACCACGCCATCCGCGGCGGCATCCAGATCGGCATCGGCCAGCACCACCACCGGGGATTTCCCGCCCAGCTCCAGCGTCACACAGGCCACAGGAGCCGAGGCCGCTTGCATCACGCGGCGGCCCGTCGCGGTCGATCCGGTAAAGGTCACATGGGCAATGTCAGCATGCCCAGCCAGCGCCGCGCCCACGTCGCCCGCACCACAGACCACGTTGAACACCCCCGGCGGCACCCCGGCCTCCAGCGCCAATTGCGCAACCATGATGGCAGACAGCGGCGTCAGCTCGGACGGTTTTGCCACAATCGTGGCCCCCACCGCCAACGCCGGGGCCGCACCACGTGCCAATGTCGAAATCGGGTAGTTCCACGGCAATATGTGGGCGGTCACACCCACCGGTTCCAACACGGTCAATGCTGTCTGATCCGGTCCCAGGGGAATGCTGTCACCGTTCAGCTTGTCACAGCATCCGGCGTAGAACCGGAAATACGCCACGGCCCGGATCACGTCGCGGCGCGCCTGAGACAGGGGTTTGCCCACGTTCACCGACTCGACCGCGGCCAGCCGGTCGGCCTGTCCCGCGATCAGATCGGCGAGGCGAAACAGCACCTGCGCGCGCGCACCCGGCGCGGTGTCGGCCCAGCCGCGCAATGCTCCCTTGGCGCTCGCCACGGCCTGCCCCACCTGCGTGGGGTCAGCGTCGACAACCGACAGATAGCTCTCTCCCGTCGCCGGATCGATCAGCGCGCGGGGCTGCCCCCCACCGCTTTGCGCCACCCCATCGATCAGGTGATGCGGCAATCGATCCAAATCAGGGGGAAAGAGCGGATGCGCAGTCATCAACCGCGACCGATTTGTGCAGAGCTGAGACAGATGTTGAACCGATCCCGCAATTCGGCGTCTTTTTCATTCGAGATATGCGCCGGGAAATGACTGGCCAGCAATTCCCGCGCCTTGTCGCGGGCTGTATCGCCAATCGGGCGCGATCCGTCTTCTTCCCATTCACGCGGCGTGCGCCGGTCGCCCAGATGCGGATAGAAATAATCCGATTTCATCCGGCTGAACGTGTGACGATGCCCCAGATAATGCCCCTCGCCCCGGCAGACATCGGCGATGACCTCGGCCCCGATGTTCTCGGCGTTGACCTCGATCCCACGCACAGTGCGCAGAATGTTGCCCAGCATGTCATTGTCGACCACATAGGCCTCGAGCGAGACCCCCAGCAGGCTGGCCTGCATGCCGCAGGATTGGGTGATCAGATTTGAACCCGCATGAGCTGCAGATGACACGGCGAGGTTCTTTTCGCTGCCATATTGGGCATCGAGCGTCTTGGAGTCGGAAATCCCGGCAATCGACGTGGTGGGCAGATTGTAATAACGCCCCATCTGTGCCGCGCCGGCCATCAGGATGGCCTGTTCACCACCGCCCGCACACATAGATCCGGTGCGCAGATCCGCAACCAGCGGCTTGGGGCCAAACAACGCCGCCACATTCGGGTCGACCAGACGGGCAAAGACCAAACCGGCCAGGGTTTCGGCCACGGCCTGAACCAGCGACCCGGCGATGGTCGCGGGGCTGGTGGCCCCGGCCTGTCCCGCCGAAATCAACTGAACCGGAAAGCCCGCCAGAATGGCCGCCTCCAGCGTGTCCAGCGCCTCTTCGGCAAACCGCATCGGTGGCACCACGTGACAGACCATGACGGTCAGAAAGGGACGGGCCCGGAACGCGTCTTCGGATCCGGCGAGCGCATAGCACAGATCGGCCAGCTGCTGGAGGTTCTCGGGCTCAGATACCGACACCGAGACGTGTTTGGAGGTGCCCATCAAACAGGCATAGGCCGTGTTCAAATCCATGTCCGCGACATTCTCGACGTCGCGCGCCACGATCGAGCGGCTGAAATGGTGGATGTTCTCCATCGCGTCGCAAATCCGCGCCGCGTCATACAAATCCTTGAGCGATCCATCGCGATAATGGCCATCGTCGATGTCAAATACCCCCGGCGCCCCCCCGCCCGAGCTCATGTGAACCCGTGCGCCTGACAGATCCAGATCATGTTTGCGGTCCTGACCGTACAGCACCACATCCCGGCGCGCCTCGGCCACGGTTTTCAGAACCAGATCACGGGGGAACAGCAGACGTTTGTCATCCGTATACGTGCCGCCATGGGCACAGACCTTTTCGATCATCGACGGGGTCGCCTGCGACAATCCCAGGGTTTCGAGCAGCATCAGCACTGCTTCATTCACCTCAGTCAGATTATCATCGCTCAGCGGACGAAACGCCCCCCCCGTCAGTCCGCCCCAAACCGGAGGCTTTTCGTTGCCCGGGTTCGCGTTGCTTTCAATGCGGGCTTCTCTGCCTCTGCGACCTGATCTGCCAGCCATGTCAAACTCTCAACGTCTGTTTCGGTTGCCATAGGGGTACGCAACCGGGCAGCCCCAAGCAAAAACATGTTTCTCTTGCTATTGGTGAGTAAACCTCATCTATAGTGCCGACATGACAAATCTTCCTTCCCTCCCGGCGCTGCGGGCGTTCGAGGCAGCCGCCCGGTTGGGCAGCTTTCAGGCCGCGGCCGAAGCGTTGGGCGTGTCGCCCACGGCGATCAGCCACCATGTGCGCGGGCTCGAGGCGCGGCTGGACGTTCAGCTGTTCACGCGCGGCACCCGCCAGGTCCACCTGACGGACGAGGGCGAGCGTCTGGCACATGGGGCCACCACCGCGTTTCGGGTGTTGGAGGCCAGCGTGGAATCGGTGCTGAATCGCCCGCGTCAAAAGCCCAAAATCCGCATTGCATTGGGGCCCAGTTTCGCCACCCGTTGGCTGTTGCCCCGGTTCGCCGAATTCTGTGACCAATTCCCCGCGGTCGAGCTGGAACTGGTGCAGACCCCGCTGCTAGTATCGCCGCAGAACGTCGACGCAGATATCTTTATCACCTGGGGGGACGGGAGTTTTCCCGGAATGATTGCCGAACCATTGGTCAATGTTCTGTCGGCCCCCGTGGCCAGCCCCGGGTTGCTGGCCCGACTGGGACGTCCTGATCAACCGTCAGATCTGTTTCGCTATCCGTTGATCCACCAACGGGACACACTGGGGTGGAACGCGTGGTTCATGGGCGCGAATGTCACGCCTCCGACCCTGCACGGTCCGGTCATCGAAGACACAAATGTGGTGTTGCAGGCGGCCATTGCCGGTCAGGGCGTGGTCATGGGATGGGTGCCGCTGATCAACGCGGAATTGGAAAATGGCACGTTGGTTCAATTGTTCGATGCGGTTCTGAGCGAAAACCGGGCTTATCATCTGGTGCGCCGCAAATCCGACCCGCGCGAGGCAGAAGTCAGCGCGATCTGTACCTGGCTTCTGGCGCAGGCCGAAATGTGACCCGGCCGCCCCCAGAGCAAAGTCAGGCAGCCCTGTGCCCCGAATTGCTGCGCCAGAGGATAAAGAGCCCCGACACAACGATCAGGCCACAGCCGACCACCATGGCAACGGACAGGGTTTCGCCGAACAGCACCACGCCACAGCCAATCCCGAACAGCAACCGGGTATAGCGAAACGGCGTGACGGCAGACACATCGCCCGTACGCATCGCCTTCATCAGGGCGCTATAGGCCGCAACTCCGGCGAACACGGCCCCGGCCATGATCCCCCACGTGCCCGCGTCGGGCAGAACCAACGGGCGGGCCTCCCACAGCGAAAACAACGCACCCGCGACAATGACGGCCAGAAATCCGTATACGCCCAGAACCGACGTCCCCAGCGAAGCAGGCGCGGCGCGGCTGGCCAGATCACGACCGGCAAACCCGAACATCCCCAGCACCGCTAAAAGCGACAGGATTGAAAAGCTGTCGGCACCGGGCTGGATGATGACGATAACCCCTAACAGGCCGACGAGAATGGCAGCCCATCGGCGCCATCCCACCCGCTCTCCAAAGAACAGCGCAGCCCCGGCCACCACGACAATCGGTGTCGCCTGCAAGATTACGGTCGCAGCAGACAATGGGGTCAGCGCAATGGCCAGAACATAAAACAGCCGCCCCAGTATTTCGAACACGACCCGGATACGCATGGGGCGTGACAACACCGCCCGCGACACCAACGCGTCACCAGTCACGCGTGCCCAAAGAGCAAAGACAGCCGCCCCCCCGGCCCCGAACATCATCAGGATCTGGCTGATCGACAGAGTCTGTGCTGCGATCTTGAGAAAAACATCCTCGATGGCAAATCCGGCCATGGCCGCAACCATCCACAGACTGCCGATCAGATTGGCCCGGCGGCCATGGTCCACATCGTTCATCCTGCCCGCTCCAATCCGGTCCCGGACTCCGACTGAAACACGGGCCCATCCTGTGGCTTACGCGAAATCCCGCAGCGGGCCAAGATACCACCGCCGACGGACAGCGCCGTCTGCCTGGATGCCACCCCCGGTTCAGTGGTGCCCGAATATGGCGACACCAATCAGAACAAACACGGCGATAAACACCGTTTCGGCCACGATCAGACCAATTGCCTGTCCGCCTACGTCCAGAATTCGTTTGAGCGAAGTTTTCATTCCCACCGCGGCGATCGAAATCAACAGCGCCCAACGGCTGAGGCTGGACATCCAGTCAACAACCACGGCCGGGATCAACCCCAATGAGTTCAACGTCGCAAAGATCAGGAACCCGATGACGAACATGGGCAGGATCGGCGGGCGATCTCCCCCCTGTGCAGTGTCATCAGCGTGGCGACGCACCATGATCGAAATCACCAACACCACAGGGGCCAGCATTGCAACGCGGATCAGTTTGACCAAAGTGGCAACTTCACCAGTTTCATTCGACACCGAGAACCCGGCACCGACCACCTGGGCCACATCGTGGATTGTGCCCCCCAGAAAGACGCCCGAAACTTCATCGTTAAAGGCGAAATATTCGGTCAGGATCGGATAAAGGATCATCGCCAGTGTCGACAGCACCGTGACCGAAAGCACGGTGAAGATCAGATTGCGTTCGGAATGTTCGTTTTTGGGCAATACAGCCGAAATCGCCATAGCTGCCGAAGCTCCACAGATTGCAACCGATCCGCCCGTCAACAATCCAAAGCGCCACCCCCGACCCAGCACCCGCGCGCCCAACAGGCCAAACAGGATGGTCACAATCACGCCGATGACCACAACGGCAATCAGCTTGGGGCCCAATCCAACCATCAGTTCAACTGAAATCCGCGCGCCCAATAACGCCACCCCGAACCGCAACACCGTGCGGGCGGTGAATTCGATGCCGGGTTTGCACACACCCTCTTCGGCAAGAAAGTGAAAGGCGATGCCCAACAACAGCGCCATCAGCATTGCCGGGGCACCGTAATGTTCCGAAAGGAACTGGGCCGCCGCTGCGATGACGGCAGACACCAGAAACCCCTGCCCGTTCTTTTGCGTAAATTCGATAAGCCCGGACATCGGGCCGGACGAAATGGTCTGCATCAAGGTCATCCTTCATTGGTCCCGCGCACTTTGGCTGTGTCGCGACCCCGGGGGGTATCGGTGCGCGGCCCCCGCATGTTTCATCTGATCCATACCCGAGTTCCCTGACCTGGTCCTGACTTGGTGCTGACCTGGTAATACCGTGGTCGACATTCCGATGTCAGGCACCTGTCATGGCTCGTAATCTGTGATCACAGTTATGGTATCGCAACCTCTGGGCGCCTGCAACATCGGCACCGTCAGCCAGTGCTCTATTTCCGTCAACCTGCACCACGACAGCGCAATTGCACCCAAAATAAATCGGCTCAGACAGAGACCTTGCGGTCCTCCAGGATCATGTCGCTGGCCTTTTCCCCGATCATGATGGTGGGCGCATTGGTGTTGCCCGACACGATGTCCGGCATGATCGACGCATCCGCAATCCGCAATCCGGCGATACCTCGCACCCGCAGCCGGTCATCGACCACCGCCTGATCATCATGCCCCATCCGGCAAGTGCTGGTGGGGTGATAGATGGTCTGGCTGATATCGCGGGCACATTGCAGCAATTCTGCGTCCGATTGCGGATTGTTGGCGGGAACATGTTCGCGCAGGACATAGGGGCTGAGCGCCTGGGTTCTGGTCATGGCGCGGGCGAATTTGACGGCCCGGACGGCACACAGCTGATCCGCCGTTGCAGACAGGTAATTCGGCACGATTTTGGGATAGTCCGACGCATAGGGTGTCGCGATGTGGATGTGGCCCCGGCTTTCGGGGCGCAATTGGCACACCGACGAGGTGATGCCGGAAAACGGATGCATTTCAATCCCCGGCTTGTCGGCGCTGAGCGGCTGGAAATGGAACTGGATATCCGGCGTGGCCAGCCCTTGCATGGATTTGGCAAAGATACAGACCTGGCTGGCACCCAGACTCATCGGGCCCTTGCGGAACAGCACATAATTCAACCCGATCCCCATGCGGGGAACGAACCGGTTGATGGCATCATTCAGGGTCTGGGCATTCACCTCATAGACCAGCCGGATCTGCAGGTGATCCTGCAAACATTCCCCCACGCCGGGCAATTCGTGGCGCACCTGTACCCCCGCCTTTTGCAGGACGTCACCCCGCCCAATTCCAGACAGCTCAAGGATCTGTGGCGACCCGATGGCCCCTGCCGACAGGATGACTTCGCCACCTGGGTTCAACAGCACATCGTGCACCTCGCCCTTGCGCGAATACCGCACCCCGATCACGCGGCGCGGGTCATTCCGGTCGAAAATCAGCTGTTCGGTATGCGCATGGGTCACAACTTCAAGGTTGGGTCGTTTCTTGGCCGGGTTTAAAAAGGCACGCGCGCTGGAGCAGCGGAAACCGCCGCGGGCGGTCTGGTGAAAATATCCGACCCCTTCCTGATCGACGCCATTATAGTCTTCATTGCGCGGCACCCCCATTTCCACAGCGGCGTTGATAAAGGCCTCGGAAATATCGCTTTTGGCCCGGATCAGCGAGACCGACAGACCGCCGTCTCCCCCGTGATAGTCATCAGCTCCGTTTTCATGGGCCTCGGACCGTTTGAACAGGGGCAGCACGTCGTCATAGCTCCAGCCGCGATTGCCGCGTTGGGCCCAGCGATCATAATCTTCCTTCTGGCCGCGCACATAAAGCAACCCGTTGATCGAACTGGACCCGCCCAGTGTCTTGCCCCGCGGCCAATCCAGCGACCTGTCGCCCAGCCCCGGATCCGGTTCAGTCTTGTAACACCAGTCCGTGTTGGGATTGTGCAGCGTTTTGAAATAGCCCACCGGCACATGGATCCACGGATTCACGTCCCGCCCTCCCGCCTCAAGCAGAATCACCCGATTCGCAGGATCTTTGCTCAGCCTGTTGGCCAGAACACAGCCGGCAGACCCAGCGCCTACGATCAGAAAATCGGCTTGTTTCGGTGACATACGGTGTTCCTCCCCGGGCTCAAGTCGCGAGGCGTTCAAAAACTCCTTGCGTCACACTTCAATATGACACTATTAATGAGACAACAAGTCTCAATAATCATCAAACGGGAGGAAATTTGGATGAGTGTTGGTGGAAACCTGCGAGGCATCTCGCGTCGTGATCTGTTTCGTGTGGCAGGTCGGTTCGGGATGAGCTCGACCTTGCTGGCAGCTGGTGGATTTGGCGGGGCGATGTCGCTGGCCAATCTCGCGGCGGCAGCTGAATCGACCTATGAAAAGCGCTATTCCAAACCGGCGAAGCACACGCTCAAGTTTGGTGCATCAGGCTTTAACGCGCAGAACCTGTTGATCGAACGCGCGGGTGCGCTGGAATTCGCCCGTGATCTGGAAAGCCGCACTGATGGCGAGATCCGGATTGAATTCATCGGCAACAACCAGATCTGCGGCCAGACATCCTGCGTCGAGAAAACCCAGCAGGGTATCGTCGACATCTATGCGGCATCGACCCAGAATTCGGCCGGTGGTGCGCCCTATCTGAACGTGCTGGACTATGCCTATATGTTCCCGGGCCGCGCCTCGCAGTATCATTTCCTCTACAGCCCCGAATCCCAGCGTATCCTGCGTGACCCGCTGGAAAAACGGCACGGGCTGAAATTCCTGTTCAGCCATTGCGAACTGCGCGGTATCCAGCTGGGCCTGGGATGGCAGGACAAACCAACTGTGACCAAGCTGGAACAATTGTTCGGCACCAAAAACCGCGTCACCGGCACTCAGCTGGGCCGCATCGCCATGCAGGCATTGAACCTGAACCCGGTTCCCGTCGCATGGGAGGAAACCCTGGATGGTCTGAAACAGGGTCTGATTGATGGTGCGGAAACCTGGGCCTCGGCTGTGGCCTATGCCAATATGTCCCCTGTGGTCAGCCAATCCGTCGATCTGAAATTCTTCTGTGGCACGGAACATACCTCGATGAGCGCGAGCGTGTTCGACAGCCTCGAAGGGTATCTGCAGGACGCGGTGATGGAGAGCGCCTATTGGGCCCAGACCCACGTGCAGGCCGCCAACGAAGCGGCGCTGGTCAAGACCGTCGGTCATTCCGATCCACAGATGCCCGGCACCATTTTTGCGGAAAACAACGTCCGCAACGCCTTCCTGGCCGACGACCAGATCAAGATGGCCGAAGAAATGTGTTCGCCCGAGTTCCAACCGCAATTGTGGGAACAGTGGCGGGATCGTCTGAACAATTGGGCCGGTGGCATCGACACCTATCAGGAGATCTATGACATCGCCCGCCAAGTCCCCGCAGACATGAAGCCTGAAAACGTCGAGCCACGCCGGTGGTGGAAAGCCTGATCTGACAGGCAAATTTTCGGGTCGGCGCGTGGTATCATGCGCCGGCTTGTTTGCATTTACCAAGACCGGGCACACCCGGCGCACAGGAGGGGGAGGATCCAATGGCACTCTGGTCCGAGATCAGCGACATTTTCAGCGCCTTTGCGTCCCAGGACAGCTGGGAAATCCGCAACGCACTCAAATCTAACGGAGCCTGGGTGTTCGGTGCCGTGGCGACCGCTCTGGGCGGGCTGGCCGTCATGTGGATCTATAGGTTGGTGCCCTGGCTGGACCGACATCTGGAACGCACCATCATGGTCTATAGCTATCTGGCGATTGCGTTCATCATCTTTTGGGGTGTGATCGACCGGTTCATATTCTCCAATCAACAACCCTGGTCCACAACCATTCCACCCTTGCTGTTCATGATCATGGCATGGTTTGGCGCAGCGTTTAACGTGCGGTTGCGCACGCATCTCAGCTTTGCCGAATTTCGAACCATTATGCCGCGCGGTGGACAGATGGCCTGTTTGACGCTGGACGCGGTGCTGTGGTTCATCTTTTCGGTCATCGTGCTGGTCACGACGGCCCGTATGACGGCATTGTCGGCCTCAAACTTTCAGATCGTTCTGGGCACTGACAACGTGATGCAGTGGTGGTTCCTGATCACCGCGCCAATGTCCTTTTTGCTGATGGCCGCGCGGGTATTTGAGAACCTGTTCGAAGACATCGCCAATTTTCGCAGCGGCGACCCGCTGATCAAACAAGCCGTGATCGGGGGAGATGTATGATGACCGATGGAACCTGGGTTACGCTGATCTCTCTCGGGGTCACCATGTTGTTCATGCTGGGGGTGCCGGTGCTGTTGGTCATCGCCTATTGGGTGATCGGCTGTTCGTTTGTGCTGGGACTGACGTTGGACAATATGGGGGCCGAGCTGCTCAATGTGTTCAACAAGGGGTTCGCCTTGTTGGCCATGCCCCTGTTCATCCTGACCGGCGACCTGATCAATCAATCCGGCATCGCCCGACGATTATCCGATTTCGCCTATTCCTGTCTGGGTTGGCTGCGCGGTGGGCTTGCCATGGCTGCGCTGGGAGCGTGTGGGTTGTTTGCCGCCATTTCGGGGTCGAATTCCGCCACGACTGCCACCATTGGCTCGATGTTGCACCCCGAAATGGTCAAGGGCGGATATGACGAACGATTTTCCGCCGCCACGGCCGCTGCGGGTGGCACCGTGGGCATCATCATTCCACCGTCAATCATTTTCATCGTTTACGGGTTCCTGATGAACCTGCCAATTTCGGATCTGTTCGTGGCCGGCATTCTGCCCGGTGCCCTGATGGTGATCGGCATGCAACTGGCCTGCTGGATCATCTGCCGCATCAACGGTTGGGGCTACCTGATCCCGCTCCAGCTGAACCGGGTGCTGAAGACAGCCTTTGGGGCCTGGCTGGGATTCTTTGCAATCGGGCTGGTGCTGTGGGGCATCTACACGGGGAAGTTCTCGCCGACAGAAGCCGCCGGGGTGACCGTGGGATTCTGTGTGATTGCCGGGCTGGTCAGCTATCCGTTGAACCGGATGATGGGGTCAACGCCGGACAAACCGGTTTCGGACAAAAGCTATGGCGAGATGTTCGTCGTCGAAGGGTTCACCCCGTTTCAGATCCCGTCCATCGTGGTGCGATCAGCCCAGATCACTGGCATTCTGGCGCCGTTGATCGCGATTTCGGTGGTGATGCAACAAATTCTGTCGTTGCTGGGAGCACAACAGACCATCGGTGATTTCGTCACCTCGATGGGTGGCTATCATGCGGTCTTGTTCACCTCGATGGTGATCGTGTTCTTTTCCGGCATGGTCCTGGAAAGCCTGCCTGTCACCATTATCCTGGCTCCGATCCTGGCCCCGATTGCGGCCTCGGTCGGGATTGATCCGATCCATTTTTCGGTGATTTTCCTCGTTGGTGCGTCGATCGGCTTCATCACGCCGCCCTATGGTCTCAACCTCTATGTCGCATCGGGTGTGACGGGCGTTCCCTACTTCCGTCTGCTGCGCTATACAGTGCCCTACCTTGCAGCCTTGATCGGCGTTTGGGTGCTGGTATCGCTGGTGCCGGAGCTCGCGTTGATCCTGTTGCCCAACAGATGAACGTGATGCGATGCCCGACCCGACCCTGGACAATGCGAGCCCGGAAAAAGAGGCGCAGATTCCCACCAATCTGCGTCTTCTTCTGCTCCTCGAAGAGGTCGCCCGCCTGGGCACCGCCGTCAAACCCGGTCAGCTGATCGGCACCATGGGATTGCCCAAGCCGACCATCCACCGGCTGCTGCAAACCGCCGAGGCCGAAGGGTTCCTGCAACGCGACCTGGACGGGCGGTCCTATGGGCCGGGGCCGCGGCTGCGGGCGCTCGCGGTACATACGATGTCCTCCGAACATCTGCGCACCGCACGGCTCGCCATTCTCAAGGCCGTCGCCGAGGAAATCGGCGAAACCTGCAATCTGGCCACGCCCGACCGCGAAGGCATGACCTATCTGGACCGGGTCGAAACCAAATGGCCCCTGCGTATCCAATTGCCCATCGGCACCCAGGTGCCGTTCCATTGTACCGCCAGCGGCAAGATGTACCTGTCCACCCTGCGCCCGGCCACGCTGCGCGGCGTGCTGTCGGCCCGGCCACTGGAACGTCAGACCGGTCGCACCATCACCGACCCCGACGCGCTGATCGACGAACTCGCACGGACCCGCGCCCAAGGTTATTCTACCGACGATGAAGAATTCATGAACGGCATGGCGGCAATCGCGGTGCCGATCCTGGACGGTCAGAACCGATTGCTGGCCACCCTGTCGGCCCACGCCCCCGTCCAGCGCCGCACCCTGGACGACATCAAGGCCTTCCTCAGCCCGCTCAAAACCGCAGCCCACAAAATGGCCAAATTGCACACCGACCCGACATGATGCACGAAAAATGCCCACCTGTTTCCAGGTGGGCATTGTCGTCTGTCCGGTATGGTGGCGGATCAGGTCGTAGCCGCCGCCAATTCGCGCTTCTCTTCACGGGCAAAGAAGATCAGATAGAACACCGGCGCAGCCACCAGGGTCAGGATCGTGGCAAAGGCCAAACCACCCATGATCGTCACCGCCATCGAGACAAAGAACGCATCCCCCAGCAGCGGCACCATGCCCAACACAGTGGTCACCGCGGCCAGCATGACGGGGCGCAGACGTGACACGGATGCCTCGACAATCGCCTCGCGCAGCTGTTTGCCGTCGGCGCGTACCAGGTCGATTTCCTCGACCAACACAATGCCGTTCTTGATCAACATCCCCGACAACGACAACAGCCCCAGCAACGCGGTAAAGGTAAACGGCAGCCCGGTTCCCAACAGGCCGATCACCACCCCGTTCACCGACATCGGCACCAACAGCCAGATAATCACCGGCTGGCGGATCGCATTGAACAACAGCACCGAAATCAGCACCATGATCAGCGCCGACAGCGGCAGTTGTTTGCCCAGGCTTTCCTGGGCTTCGGCTGAATCTTCGATCTCGCCGCCCCACGCCATCTTGTAGCCCGGCGGCAACGGCATGGTGTCGATGCTCTCTCGGATCTCGGCCATAACAGAGACCGCTGTCAGATCCGGCGGAATATCGGTGCCAACGGTCAGCGTCGCAACCCGATCACGGCGATGCACCAACGTGTTCTGAACTTCGGTTTCCACACCGTCGATCATCTGTTCCAACGGCACAACAGTCCCCGCCGAGCTGGAAAACACCATCTGATCCATCAGGTTATAATCGCCGTCGCGTGGGCGTCGAATAATGATCGGGATCAATCGGTCACGCTCGCGAAATACGCCCCCGACGATGCCGTCAGTCGAAAACAGCAACGTATCGGCAATGTCCTCGCGGCTGATGCCAGCCGTCTGCGCCCGGTCGGTGGCATAGGTCGGTTTCAACACCAGTTCCTGTTCGCGCCAATTGTTGCGCACATCCAAAACGTTGTCCGATGCAGCAACCAGCCGGTTGGCGGCTTCTTCTCCCAGTTGGCGCAGCACCTGCGGGTCCGGGCCGTAAAACCGCACCTGGATCGGATCGCCGCCTCCGGGGCCAAATACCAGGCGTTTGGTGCGGAATTCACCCTCGGGGAACCGTTCCTTGCCAAAGCGTTCTAGATCGGCCTGCAGCGCGGGAATGTCATCAATGGTTTCGGTGCGAATGATCAGATGGCCATAGCTGGGATTCGGCTTTTCCGCCGAATAGGTCAGCATAAAGCGGCTGGCCCCCTGCCCGACAAAGCTGGTCACGGACACCACGTCATCGCGGTCTGCCAGCCACGTCTCATACACACTCAGATGGGACGAGGTGGTGGCGATGGCGGTGCCTTGCGGCAGCTTGTAGTGGACAAAGAACAATGGCGTGTTCGAGTTGGGAAAGAACTGTTGCTTCATCAGGCCAAAACCCGCGAAGCAGACAACCGTAACCGCCACCAGACCAATCACCACCAGCCAGCGCAGCTTCAGTGCCAGCCTCAGCATGGAACCATAAACGCGGAACAACAGACCGTCATAACTGCCGGCATCGCCGCTTTTGCCCTGTTTAAAGAAGTAATGCCCCAACAATGGTGTTGCAGTCAGCGCCAGCACCCAGCTGAGCAATAGCGAAATACCGATCACTGCAAACAACGAGAACAGGAATTCCCCGGTCGCATCCGGGCTGAGCCCGATCCCGGCAAAGGCCATGATCCCGATCACAGTGGCCCCAAGCAGCGGGATTTGGGTTTTCGAGGCGGCTTCGTCCGCGGCATCGCGCGAAGATTTTCCCCGCAGCATCGAAATCTGCATACCCTCGGCAACCACGATGGCGTTGTCCACCAACATCCCCATGGCAATGATCAGCGCGCCCAGCGAAATCCGTTCCATTTCGATGGAGAACAGGTTCATGAACATCAGCGTGCCGACCACGGTCAGCAACAGCGTTGCCCCCACCACGATGGAGGCCCGCCACCCCATGAAGATGGCGAGCACAGCAACCACGATGGCCACAGACATGGCCAGATTCACCAAAAAGTCGTTCGACGCCTGTTCCACCACCACATGCTGTTGGTAAATCGGTTCCAGTTCGACGCCATACGGGATCTGCGGCCCCAGTTCGGCCAGCTTGGCGTCAACGCGTTTGCCCACATTGACGATGTTTTCCGTCGCCAGACCGGCAATCCCAAGGGTAAAGGCCTCGGTACCGTTGAACCGTACGATCAACGCGGGATCTTCCTTGCGGGCGCGATACACATCCGCCATGTCGATCACATTGATGACCTCGCCCTGGGCACCGACCGACAGACCGGCGATCTCGGACACGCTGTCAGAGCCATCCGGAACCTGCAGGATCGTCTTGGCCGGACCGGCATCCAGCGCCCCGGCAGAACGTACCGAATTCGAAGTGGCAATGGCGTTCCCAATCGCGGACATCGGTACATTCTGATTGATCGAAATCGCCAGATCCGGTTCGACAAAGATCGCCTCTTCGGGCAGCCCGGACACTTCGACATCAGCGACCCCGTCCACGGTCAGCAATTCGCGCCGCAAAAAAGTTGCCAGTTCGTGTTTTTCGGCGTCGGTATAACCATCTGACGTGACCGCGTAAAACAGGCCGAACACGTCACCAAAGCTGTCATTGACATAGGGCTGCCCGACACCATCCGGCAATCCACGCGCAGCGTCACGGATACGGGCGCGCAGTTTGGTCCAGATTTCAGGCAGTTCGGTACCGTCATAGGTCGATTTCACCTCGACCTCGATCAGCGAACTGCCGGGGCGGTTGATCGAGGTGATCAGCTTGACCTCGCCCATTTTCTGGATCGCTGATTCCAGCGGTTCGGACACCTCCAATGCCACCTGTTCGGCGGTGGCTCCGGGGTATTGGGTCGCAATGACCACCTGTTTGATGGTAAAGGCCGGATCTTCGAGCCGCCCCAACGACAAAAACCCCCATATGCCGCCAAACAGGGCGATCAGCATGATCAGCCATGTGATCAACGGCCGTTCAATGGATGCGCGTGCAATGTCCATGATCGCAGCCTCAGTTCGCAAAACCGGTAAAGCGGCGCACCGCTTGACCGTCTTTTAAGGCGTTGCCCCCCACCAGGACGATTTCCTGCCCGCCGGTCAAACCGCTCAGCACCTGAAAGGCACCCTTTTGGGTCGGCTGTATTTCGACAGACGTCCAGGTCACAGTGCCTTCGTCTGCGCCCATGGGGTCAAAGACCATCACGCCGATGTCACCGCTGGGCTTGGTGACCAAAGCGGTAGGTGGCAATGTGATTGCAGTTTGGTCGGTGTTGACCCGAACTGAAACGGTCGTCGACGACCCCGGATAGATCTCGAACCCGTCGGGCGGGGTCAGGGCGAATGTCACACGAAAGGTCTGACCGACATTGCTGGCTTCGGCGTCGAATTCCAGAATGCGCAACGGAAATTCTTCGTTCCGGCCCGGAAAGGTCGCGGCAATGTCGAACCCGCTGTCACCATCGGTGCGCTGGAACAGGATTTCGGGTACGTCGACTTCGATGTGCAGTTCGGACATGTCGTGCAGACGCACAATGGGCGTGCCAGCCGATACCGTTGAATAGATCGCCACTTCGCGGCTCGAAACCAACCCGTCGAATGGCGCGTTCAGGGACGCATGTTTCAGGTCGTATTCGGCATTGCGCAGGGCAATGGCTGCCAGCGCGGCGTGGGTTTCGGCGTCATCAATCGAAACCTGGCTGACCGTGCCCTTGAGACGGGTCAACCGTTCGACGGTGCGTTCGGCCTGTTCCAATTGCAGCCGGGCCTGGTCCAACTGCAACTGGAACTGCTCCAGATCCAGTTCGGCGATCAAATTGCCCCGGTTGACGATGAATCCTTCGGTCACCGGGAACAGGACCACCTGCCCCCCGACCTGAAAAGCCAGATCAACCGTATCCTTGGCCGCGACCTGACCGTAAAACTGGCGTTCCACCGCCATGCCGCCTTCTTGGGTGGTCATCAATTTGACCGGTTTCAACACCTCCTGCGCAAGGGCCGGATGGGTGGTGGTGAACAGGGGGATCATAAGCGCCAGAAAGGCAGTTCTCATTCGCATTTTGCGAGTCCTTCGGGAAAGCTGTTGCGCATAACATTGTCATGGATCTTGTCTGCCAGTTCGGCAAAGATCCGGGTTTCTTCCGGCGAAAGACCGGCGGTGGCGCGGAAGAGTTCCCCGGCCGTCTGTTCCATTTGGCGTCGGCGTTCCCATCCGGCTTCGGTCAGCTGCAACAGCCAGGCGCGCCGGTCTGCGGGATCGCGTTTGCGTTCGATGTATCCCAGGTTCTCCAGGCTATCGGCTGCGGCAGTGATCGCGGAGGGCACCGTCAACATCAGCCGTGCCATCACCCCCATCCGGCGCGGTTCATCCAACCGGATGATCATGTGGCATTCCTGATCTGCCAGCGCCGGTTCGACATTGATGCTCTCGATGCCTTCATCGAGCTTCCAGTAAAGCGCGAACACCCCCATCATCGCCCGGATTTCAGGCGTCAGGGTTTTCAGCTCGTCATCGGATTCATCCAGGGCCATGCCAACGCTCCGCATAGGGTTGCGAGCTGATATACTTCTGAATTTGAACTATTCAATAGGCAAAGCAATGGTTTTTTGTGCACCCAGCGCGCACAATTGCGCGGCTGCGCACAGGCACAGCCGCGATCACAACCGCGATTGGGCTGACACAGTGTCGCCGCCCTATTGATTATCGGATCACAAAAACCGATTGCGTCGCGTGTCGGGCAATACGTGCAGCATTGGGGCCGATCAGATAGTCCTGCAATTGCGATTTATGGGCGCCAACGACAATCGCATCGGCCCCGATGATTTCGGCTTCCTGGAGGACACGGTCGTAGATGGTGCCCTGATCCACCAGGAAATGCACCTCGGGCAGGTCGGCGAACCGGTCCTTGCCCCATGTCTCCAACGCGGTGCGCGCCTCGGTCAGGATTTTCTTGGAGTGTCCGGGCCCAAAGAACGACCCGACAATGGCCATGCCATAATCGGGCACCACGTTCATGACGTGTAGCGCGCTGCCGTCGGCTTGCGCCATCTGCATGGCCACTTCGGCGGGGCGTTCGGCCCCTTTGAAATCGTTGACGTCAACCGTCAGCAGGATTGTCTTGAACATCTTGTCCTCCCTCAAAAGGCGGGTTGCGTGGCACGCGGACGCTGGATCAACACCAGCCCCGCAAGCAGCAACAGCGCCGGGATAAAGAACAGCTCCTTGGGCAAGCGATCATTTTCAACCTGCACCTGGGCAATGACCACCGGGCTGTCGCCGTAGAAATCATATTCGTTGCCCAAAGCTTCGAAATGCGGCGTGCCGGGGAAGGGTTCGTCCAAAAGCAGGGTGTCACCCTCTTCGATCACGCTGAGCCCCTGGTCCGACAATGCCGTCACTGCATCCCCCGCCACGGCGGGGATTACCACGGTTGTCGGACGGATCTTGCCCGTGTCAAAATCGGGTCCTTCGATCAACAGCCGAATGTTATTGCCGCTGGCCTGATCCGTCATCAGGCTCAAGGCCGCAGGCCCCGAAGATGAAGCGTATTTGTCCGACACCTGATCCAGGAAGAAATCAGGCCGGAACAGCATGAAGGCAATGACCAACAGCAGCGCGCTTTCCCATTTGCGGGATTTGGCGATGAAATACCCCTGGGTCGCAGCCGCGAACAACAGCATGGCAATCAGCGCAATGACAAACACCAGCACCGCCTTGAGCGGCCCCACGTCGATCAACAGCAGGTCGGTGTTGAAGATGAACAGGAACGGCAACAGCGCCGTGCGGATGTCATAGCCAAAGCCCTGAATGCCGGTTTTGATCGGATCGCCGCGGGAAATTGCCGCCGCCGCATAGGCCGCAAGCCCCACAGGGGGCGTGTCATCCGCCAGAATGCCGAAATAGAACACGAACATATGCACCGCGATCAGTGGCACCACCAGGCCCGATTGCGCCCCGACCGTCACGATCACCGGCGCCATGAGCGAACTGACAACGATATAGTTCGCCGTGGTCGGCAGCCCCATGCCCAGCACCAGGCTCAGCACCGCCACCAGGAACAGCAGGATCATCAGGTTGCCACCCGAAATCACCTCGATCACCTGACCGATCACCTGATGGGCCCCGGTCAGGCTGATGGTGCCGACGATGATACCGGCAGCCCCGGTGGCAACGCCGATACCGATCATGTTGCGCGCGCCCATGATCAAACCCTGAACAAAGTCGCCCCAACCGGCGCGGCCCTCGCCACCGATATCGCCACCGCGAAAGAACGCCTTGAGCGGGCGATGGGTCAGCGCAATGATGATCATGAAAATGGTGGCCCAAAACGCCGACAGCGCCGGCGACAGCCGGTCCAGGCTTTCGGTGCGCACCATCAGATTCCACACCAGAATGAAAATCGGCAGCGCGTAATAGGCCCCACCAATCAGCGTCGGCGTCAGGCGTGGCGCATGGGGGACGGGCGCGTTGGGATCATCCACCGCAATATCCGGGTACCGCGCGGCCACGGCCACCAGAAACACATAGAGCACCGCAACAATGGCCACGGCGGCATAGACCGTTTCCCCCATCATCGGCTCCAGCAGCATCCGCACGCCAACCATCAGAAACGTCGCCACACCCAGAAAGATGAAGCCGGAAAGGAACAGGATCAGGATCATAAGAACGCCGATCTTGCGACCATCCTTCTTCAACCCTTCCAGACCCATTTTCAGGCTTTCCAGATGCACGATATAGAGCAGCGCAATATAGGAGATCACCGCCGGCAGAAACGCGTGTTTGACCACGTCGATGTAGGGAATATTGACGTATTCCACCATTAGGAAGGCCGCAGCCCCCATCACTGGTGGCGTCAGCTGACCATTGGTCGAACTGGCGACTTCGACCGCGCCGGCCTTTTCCGCCGGAAAGCCAATGCGCTTCATCAGCGGGATGGTAAAAGTGCCGGTGGTCACCGTGTTGGCAATCGAGCTGCCCGAAATCATCCCGGTCATCATCGAAGACAGGACCGACGCCTTGGCCGGGCCACCGCGCAGCGCGCCCAGCAGCGCAATCGCCACCTTGATGAACCAATTGCCCCCGCCCGCACGGTCCAGCAATGCACCAAAGAGAACGAACAGGAAAATCATCGTCGTGGACACGCCCAAGGCAACGCCGAACACGCCTTCGGTCTGCATCCAATAGTGCCCCAATGCCTTGGTCAAAGAGGAACCGCCGTAGTTGGTGATATTGCGGATCCATTCGCTTTCACCGCCAAAGAAGGCCAGCAGCAAGAACGCCGACGCAATACAGACCAACGGCAGCCCAAGCGAACGGTAGACACAAATCAGCAGCACGATCAGACCGATCGCGCTCATCACGACATCGGATGTGCTCCACAACCCTGGCCGGTCTGCAATCTGGTAGCGAAAGAAAATGAGGTAGAGACAGGCGCTGACCCCGAGGATCAGCAAAGCCCAGTCATACAGCGGGATCCGGTCCTTGGGTGAATTCTTGAACAGGGGAAAGGCCATTGTCGCCAACGTGATGGCAAAGGCCAGGTGCACGAACCGTGCCTGCGCCACGATATTGGCAAAGTCGGAAAATCCGGTGGCCAGCGCCAGAACCCCCGGCAGTTTGGAGGCGATATACAGCTGAAACAGAGACCACAGGATACAGATCGCAATGATCGCCCGCCCCTGAATGCCGGATGGATTGCGTGCACCGGTGTCCGCTTCGGCCACCATGGCGTCGGCTGTGGCGGTGCCATCTGTCTGATGATCTTGTGCCATATCACTCCCCTATGTTCTTTTTGGATGCGCCCCTCGTTTGGTGGGGGCGCATCGCATCATTCAAACATCCGTTGGGAAAAGGTTACTTCAGACCCAATTCCATATAGGCTTTTTCGGCCCCGGGATGCAGCGGTGCGCTCAGACCGTCGCTGACCATTTCTTCGGCTTTCAGATTGGCGAACGCCGGGTGCAGCTTGCGGAAGTCTTCGATGTTTTCCATCACCGATTTGGCAACCACATAGACAACGTCATCCGACACAGTAGCCGACGTCACGAATGTTGCGCCCACACCAAAGGTGGTGGTGTCGCCATCGGTGCCCTTGTACATGCCGCCGGGAATGACCGCCGTGCGGTAGAACGGATTGTCGGCAACCAGCTTGTCGATCTCGGGTCCGCTGACCGACACCAGTGTTGCGTCACAGGTGGTGGTGGCTTCCTTGATCGCGGCGGCGGGGTGACCGATGGTATAAATCATCGCGTCAATATTGCCATCACACAGCTGTTTGGCCATTTCTGACCCTTTGTATTCGGTTGCCAGCGCCAGATCACCCATACCGATGCCAAAGGCGTCCATCACCACTTCCATGGTTGCGCGCTGACCGGATCCGGGATTGCCCACATTGACCCGCTTGCCTTTGAGATCGCCAAAGCCTGCAATGCCGCTGTCGGAGCGCACGATCAGTGTAAAGGGTTCCGGGTGGACCGAGAACACGGCGCGCACATCCGGGAACGGGTTGTCCTTGAATTTGGAAGTGCCGTGATAGGCATGGTACTGCCAATCGGACTGGGCAACGCCAAATTCCAGCTCTCCGGCCTTGATGGTGTTGATATTGTAAACCGACCCGCCGGTGGACTCCACGGCGCAGCGAATGCCATGTTCCTTGCGGCTTTTGTTCACCAGACGGCAGATCGCGCCACCTGTGGGATAATAGACCCCGGTGACACCGCCGGTGCCAATGGAAATGAACTCTTGCGCAGTGGCTGCACCCGAGAATGTCATGGATGCGATCAATGCCGCACCTGCCAATTTAAGTTTCGAAATCATCTGTACTCCCCTTTTCTAGTATAGCGATGATCATATTTCGGTCGGCGTTTCGTGTCCGATCACCCGATCTCTGCGCGGGCCTTGGGTTGGATCCCAAAGTCCCGGAGTACCGAGCGCATACCTGCAAGCATATGCCGCCATATTCTGGACCAGCTGCCTTTCCTTTCGGTTCAGTGCCAAGACCTTGGGCAGAGCCAACCATGAAGGCCCACAGGCGTAACGGAGAAAAAAATCAAACTCTCGTCACCAGAGCCGTTTTGCTCGAAACTGCCCCACACCCAAATTCGGCTTGCATCGCTCACCGCGACCGGCACCAAACGTGAGAACCCTCACGATAGCACATCATCCCGGTATGCGGTGACTGGCTTGCATCACCTCGTCCACGAATCCTCCGATCGCAGTCAAAGGATTTCACTTGGTGTGCCATGCGTCAACATCAGGCTCCGTAACGTCACCCTGGCGAAATCCGTTTCGGATCAATGTTTTCAACGATCCTGTTCACCAAACAATGCCCGGTGGGCCGAGCGCAAAGACAGACGCCGCCCCCTGAGGGACGGCGTCATTTTCATCACCCGACGGGACAATCTGCAATGGTCGGCTCTATTTTGCAGGTGCGTCCATCGCGGCCCGAACACCATCCTGCAGGATATCGAACATCTGGTTGATTTGCGTTTTTGTTATGATGAGGGGGGGAGAAAAGACGCACATGTTTATGATTGGTCTCAGGATCAGGCCGTTTTTCTGGCAATGTGCATCGATGATGGTTCCGAGTTGATAGTCGTTTTCCAGGGATGTTTTGTCACCCATTTTGCATTCGACACATCCCATCAGGCCCATTCCGCGTGTATCGGCGACGATGTCCAGCTCAGACAGCGCGTGCAGTCGTTCCTGGAACAGCGGTGTGACCTCACGCACATGATCCAGGATGCCTTCGGATTCGATGATTTCGATATTCTTCAGCGCGGCCGCGGCGCTGACCGGATGACCCGAATAGGTAAACCCGTTCGAAAATGTCGCCCCCTGCGCGGCGGCACCGGATACCTCGTCAATCAGCCGATCCGAGATAATGCAGCCCCCCATTGGCACATAGCCTGATGTCATGCCCTTGGCGCAGGTGATGATGTCGGGGGTGATGCCGAACACCTCCTCGGAGGCGAACCAATGTCCCAAACGGCCAAAGCCGGTGACGACCTCGTCGGAGATATACAAAACATCGTGGCGGCGACAGATTTCGAGGCAGCGTTTGTGATAGCCCGGCGGCGGTACGATCACCCCACCAGAGGCCAGAATGGGTTCTGCGATAAAGGCCGCCACCTTCTCTGCGCCCAGGTGCAGGATCGCCTGCTCCAGATCCTGCACCTTCTGGTCCAGAAAATCCTCCATGCTGGTGCCTTCATCCCGGTGCAGCGGGTTCACATCCGGCAGGAAATGCGCCAGCCCCTCGGCCTTGTCCAGCCACAGCCGGTCACGCTCCTTGCCGCTGACGCTGGCCGCCAGATAGGTAGAGCCATGATAGGCTTTGTGCCTGGAGATCACGATCTTCTTTTCCGGGTGTCCCAACAGGTTGTTGCGGAATTGAATGAACCGCAGTGCGCTATCGACCGCCGTGGACCCGCCGGTGGTAAAGAACACATGGTTCAGATCCCCCGGCGTACGGGCGGCAATTTCATGGGCCAAACGCGCAGCGGTCGAATGGGCATTGTTGAACGGCGAAAAATAGGCCATCTGACGGGCCTGATCGGCCATGGCATCGGCCATGTCATCGCGCCCATAGCCAATCTGGACACACCACATGCCCCCCGGCCCGTCGATCAGACGATCGCCTTTTTCGGTAACCACATAGACGCCCTCGCCCCCTTCAACAAAGGTACGCTCGTTGTGGCCAATCGCCTCCATGCCCTCCCAGGGGTGGACAAAATTCTCATTGTCCCAGCGGTTCATCGTGGCGTGATCATTGTATTTCAGCATGTCATACCCCCCATCAGACGACATTGGCGCGTGGGGCCGGACGGGTCATGGTGTCGGCCTCAAAAACGATGTCGAATTCGCTGCGCACCTGGGCATCTGCGCCCCCAAAATAATTCGGGAAATGGCTGTTCAGGATGGCGTCGGATTTGACCCTGGCCCGCTCCAGCAGGTCGGTCTTGCCTTCGGTTTCCCAGGTGTCCGTGCGTTCGCGGTCCATCAGCTTGGGATAGACATATTCGTTGTTCATATAAGACAACGTATGCGGATTGCCCAGGAAATGCCCCGGATCGATCGCGCAAGTGTGGATGACGTCAACGGCCAGGGTCTCGTCCGACACTTCGATGCCGCGCAGAGTGCGCAGGATCATGCCGCCTGCTTCATCATCAATCACCATGCTCTCGAAACTGCACCCCATAAGGGATCCGATCATGCCGCCAAATTCGCACAGTCGATTGGCGCCGGCATGGGCCGCAAGCGTAAAGGTCAGCGCCTTTTCCAACCCGTATTGCGCATCCGGGATCTTGGCATCGGTCATGCCCGCGCCCACCGACGTGGGCAGGTTATAGAAATTGCCCATCTGAACCGCGGCTGCGCCGATCAGCGCCTGTTCTCCGCCACCGCCGGTGAAGGATCCGCTGCGCAGGTCGGTGATGAAGGGCCAGGCCGCAAAACACACCGGGCACCCCGGATTGATCAGATTCACAATCGCCACACAGGCCAGGGTTTCGGCAACGGCCTGCGCCAACGTCCCGGCCAAAGTCGCGGGAGCTGTAGCCCCGGCCTGCGGCGGGACGGCCAGATCGACGGTCAGCCCCAATTTGGCCGTGTCGATCATCAATTCCAGGTTTTCGCGACCAAAACGCAGCGGCGACACCACAGGGCAACCGCCAAAGATCACCGAAGGTTTCTTTAAAAAGCTCCCTTCGCCACCCGAGGCCAGATCGAACATGCGGATCGCATGGGGCAGATGGCTGCGATCGCGGAAGGTCAGACAGGCGGGTTTCTGACTGCCCGCAAGAATGGAATAGGTGACATTCATGTCATGGGCCAGATCGCCCGTCACATCGGTGGCCAATACCGTGTCACCCAGCATGTGGATGTTTTCCAGCTGATCGACCAGCCGGGTAAAATCATAAACGTCCCGCAGGGTTGATGGGCGATAGGATTTGGTCTCGGCGTCAAAGGTGGTAACCGCCGTGCCCGAGTTCGAGAAATATACGCTTTGCGCGGTGCAATGCATGTCGTCTTTGCCAGCGCGCTCGCCCCGCGCATGGACATAAAATTCGCGCGCCGCCCCAGCCAGCAGATCCTCCATCAAGGCGCGGGGGAAACACAGCCGGTTGTGCGCATTCAGCACGGCCCCCTTTGGCAGCACCAGATCCAGCAGCTCGGGCGTGTGATCGGACAGGCCGGTTCGGTCCAGAATGGTCAGCGCCGCATTGTGGATGCGCTCCATGTCGACATCCGACAGGGGCTTGTAACGCCCCCCGCTCAACCCGGCGCGCACCGCTTCGTTGCCGGTGGTTTCGGACTGGGTAACAAGGCGGGCCTGACGCCCTCCGCTGCGGCGGCTGGGGCGTCTTGCGGACATGTTGGGCATTAGATTTCCCCTTCTTCAAGGTCGATGATTTCACGGCGGAACCAGTCGCGGTCCACCTCTGTGTCTGAGCGTTCAAAATTCCGGGCAGCCATATGTCCGCTGTATGTCGCGTCTGCGATGAGCGCCGGGGCGGCGGCGTCCCCGATGAGCTGGAGAGTTTTGAGCCCCTTGGCTTGCAAACCGGTGTAAAGCGCCGTTTCGCGGGTGCGTTCGGTGACCAGCACCGCAGACCCGCAGGAAAACTGGGTGGGACGGCTGGTAAAACTGCAGACACTCTGCACCGTGGCCGCGTCCACCCCGGCCAGGATCTGATTACAGCGGATGTCCACCCCCAGCTCGATCAGGCGGGTCTGGATGCGGTGCTGTTCCAGGGTCAGCCCGGTAAAGGACGACACCAGCGGTTCGGGGGTGACGAAGGTCACCGCATGCCCGGCCACGGCCAGCTGTTCGGCGATCACCCCGGCGATATAGGCGTGATCATCATCATAAATCACCACCGGCCCATCGGGCGGCCGGATCCCGGCCATGATGTCATCCGGGGTCAGGATCACCGCGTCCGGTGCAATCGTGGGACGCGCGCGCAGCGTGTTGCGCCCGACACCATCGGCGCGCCACTGGGCCCCGGTGGCGACAAAGACATTGGGAATACCCAACTCCAGCACTTGGGCGGCATCAAGGCGGCTGTCCGTATAGATCTGCACATTGGCGCGTTGGCGCAGGTCGTGCAGACGGTAATCGGCCACCCGGATCCAGGCCCCCAGGCCAGGCAGCCGGCTTTCGCACAGCACCCGTCCGCCCAGCTCGGCGCGCGCTTCGGCCAGGGTCACCTGATAGCCGCGCCGGGCCAGTTGCATGGCACATTCCAACCCCGCAGGACCGGCCCCGATCACCAGCGCATCCTCCTCCTCGCCCTTGGCAGCGATCTGTTCAGGATGCCAGCCGCGGCGCCATTCCTCGCCCATGGTTGGGTTCTGGGTACAGCGGATCGGAACCCCGGCGCTGTCGGCAGCAACACAGATGTT
Source organism: Rhodobacteraceae bacterium M382 (assembly GCA_025141015.1). Taxonomy (NCBI): domain Bacteria; kingdom Pseudomonadati; phylum Pseudomonadota; class Alphaproteobacteria; order Rhodobacterales; family Paracoccaceae; species Rhodobacteraceae bacterium M382. The sequence continues at coordinate 3,493,492 of CP081098.1, forward strand.
GCACCCGATGCATTCGCGGATCTCGTCCACTCGACCCTGTTCGATCTTGGTCGGTAGGAAGGGATCGGCAATCGACGGGCGCGCGGCACCGATAAAATCGACAATCCCCTTGCGCACCATCGACGCCATCATGTCCGGCGAGGTCAGCCGCCCGACCCCGACCACTGGTTTGGAAGTCACGGATTTCACGAACGAGATATAATCGTTCTGATACCCATCGAGCGGCTGGAACCGTGTGGTGGCGGAATCATTGGCCCAACTCGTCACATTCACGTCCCACAGATCCGGCAGCTCTGCCAGCATCTCGACCACGGCGCGCCCCTCTTCGGCGGCCTGCATGCCATCCGCGCCCAGCATCTCATCGACAGCGAACCGGAATGCCACCGCACAGGTATCACCCACCGCGTCATGGGTCTCTTCCAACAGCTCGCGGGTCAGACGCAGCCGGTTTTCCAGGGATCCGCCATATTCATCCGAGCGATCGTTCATATGGGGTTTCAAAAAGTGATGCGCCAACGTCATGTCATGCCCGGCATAGACATATACAATGTCAAACCCCGCCTCGCGCGCCCGCAGCGCCGCCGCCCGATGCCAGCGGCGCAGATCGCGAATGTCGGATTTGTCCATGGCACGGGCCTGTTTGGGATAAACCAGCTCCAGCGACATGTCCGAGGGGGCCAACACCGGAGCCCGGCTCAGCAGGTTCTGGGCGTGGCTGCCATTATGGGCCAGCTCTATGGCGGCCAGCGACCCTTTGGCGTGCACGCCTTCGGTCATCAGCCGCAACGCCGGAATGTCGCGGGCATCCCACAGCCGGTTTTCCGCATAAGGCGACAGATCCGAGGTCGGGTGGATCTCGGTCTCCTGATTGCAGACCACAGCCCAGCCACCTTCGGCCTTCATCGCCCGCATTGCCGCCTCTGCACGGGGGCGCAGATGGCCCATGCCATTGCAATGAGGCACCTGAAAGAAACGGTTGCGCGCGGTCACCGGACCGATCTGCACCGGTTCAAAAAGCACAGAATATGGGTTCGCCTCTGACATGAGAACGCCTTTTTGTCGGGTGATTGTCGGGGACCCCATATGGAGCCCCCGGTGTTGGGGGTGTTTAGAAGCCGGCCTTGATGCGCTCGAATTCCTTGAGCATCTTGGCTTCAAGCTCGGGTGTGACCGCGTCAAAGAACAAGCTGCCTTCAAAGAAGGATTTGGGGTCGTCAAACCCGTATTGCGCAATCAGGTCCTGATCCGAGATACCAAAGGCCTCGGCATTGGCATGCGGATAGCCCCAGCTTTCGATGATGTATTTGCCGCTGGCCGCATCCGAGAGCGCGTTCAGGTGATCATAGATCTGATCCACCGGCGTGGTTGACGATTTCAGATGCACATAGCCGCAAACCCAGGTGGCAATGCCCTTGTCGATGTCGCGCATCATCTTGGCCGGGGTTTCATTCCAGATCAGGTTCAGCTCGGACTGGTTCCAGGCCCAGCCCATCTCCAGCTCACCTGACGCCATCGCCTGGTCCATCTGCCCTGCATCCGACCAGTAGAACCGCACATTGGGATGGATCGAACGCAGGAAGTCGGAGGCCTGTTGGAACTGTTCATCGCTGAGGCTGGTGTAATCAGCGCTGTTGCCCGTCGCCAAGGATGCCAACGCATAGGCCGACGAGGCCGCATCCGGGATCGAGATCTTGCCCTGATAGGCCGGATCAGCCAACAGCTGCAGTGCGATCTGTTCATCCGTGATCTTGTCCGTGCGATAAATCAGACCGGTGTTGCCCCATTCAAACGGCAGCATGTACAGCTTGCCATCCAGCATGATGCCATCGACATCCTTGATTTCAGGCAGCATCGCGTCCCAATTGCTCAGCTTTGCGGGATCCAGCGGCTGGATCAGATCAGCTGCCACCCATTTGCGGACCGCATCCGAACAGGGATGCGCCAGATCCGCCGCAAACCCGGACTGAAGCTTGGTGAACGCCTCTTCCTGGCTGCCAAAGAACGTATAAGACGGGGCCGCGCCGTATTTCTCCATATAGGCCCCAAAAAACCCCTGATCCTCGTAGCCGGACCAGTCAAACACCGTTAGCGCCGATCCATCGGCCAAGGCCGTGTTGGCGGTCAGAACGGCCGAAATGGCCAGTGACCCGAATGTTGTAAATTTCATCTGTATTCTCCCTGAGTGATTATTGGTTGCGGTCCTGATCGGCCCCCGGATCAGGCCCCAGATCAATCACCGAGGCGCTTTGCACCCCCAGCCAGACCTGATCGCCGGGCCTGTGATCGACAGTGTGGAAGTAATTCGGAACCGAGGCCGCAATCGGCCTGTCGATGCCCGCCACCTGCACATGGTAGTGAACATTCTCTCCGTAAAAGGCGACATCGCGGATGGTGCCCTGCACGGTGGCGTCATAACCGTCGGGCCGAGTGCCCGAGATCTCCAACTGTTCGGGACGGATCCCGACCGAGATCACCCGCCCGCCCGGGCGGACATTGGGATTGCGATCAATGGGCAACAGACCAAAACATGGGGTTGTCACGGTGATCCGATCCCCGTGGTCGTCGGTGATTTCAGCGGGCAAGAAATTCATCTCACCAATGAAACTGGCCACCTCGCGGGTGCCGGGTTTGGCATAAAGCGTCTGGGGCGCATCAACCTGTACCAATTCGCCGTTGAACATCACCCCGATGCGATCGGACATGGTCATCGCCTCGTATTGGTCATGGGTGACCATGACGAATGTGATGCCCAGGCTTTGCTGTAGATGACGCATCTCGAACTGCATCTGCTCGCGCAGCTTCTTGTCCAGCGCAGACAGCGGTTCATCCAGCAACAGCACCTTGGGCCGCATCACCAGCGCGCGCGCCAGAGCCACACGCTGACGCTGACCACCTGACAATTCGGTGGCACCGCGGGTTTGCAAGCCGCCCAGCTCGACCATCTCCAACGCCTCGCTGACGCGGGCCTCAATCTCGGATTTGGCAATCCCGCGCCCGCGCAGACCATAGGCCACATTGTTACCCACGTTCAGATGCGGAAAGATCGCATAGCTCTGGAACACCATGTTGGTGGGCCGCTTGTTGGCCGCAATCCCATCCATGTCCTGACCGTCGATCAGAACCTGACCCGCTGTCGGGTCCTGGAACCCCGCGATCATCCGCAACACCGTGGTCTTGCCACAACCCGAGGGGCCCAACAGCGAGAAGAATTCACCTTCGCGCAGGTTCAGAGACAGATCCGATACCGCCTGGAAGGTGCCGAACCGTTTCTGCAGGCCCTTGATTTCGATAATGTTCTTCTGGTGCACGGGCGGCCTCATGATGCTGTGGATCGGGCAGATCTGGTCGAGCGGGAACGGAAGTATTCGGCCACCACCAACAGCAGCACCGAGGCCAGCAGCAGCAGCGACCCCAAGGCCAGCGTATTGGGCAACTTGGCCGGAAAGCGGATCTGGCTCCAGATATAGACCGGCAGCGTCGGCTGGTTGCCCGACAGAAAAAACGCCAGAACAAATTCATCAAAGCTGACCGTGAAGGTGACCAGAAAACTGGCGACAATCCCCGGAGCCACAATGGGCAACGTCACCCGGCGAAAGGTCTCGACCACACCACATCCCAGATCGTATGACGCCTCCTCGAACGAGACATCAAAATCGTCAAACGCCGATTTCAGGATCGACACGGAAAACGGTAGCGCCAAAAACGTATGCCCCAGCATCACGGCGGTCAGCGACGGCTTCAGCCCCATCGAGATGAACAGAACCAGCATCGAAGACGCCACGATGATCCCCGGAATGACCAGCGGCAACATCACCAGCGCCTCCGACGCCTCCTTGCCCCGGAACCGGTAACGCACATAGGCGCGCGCCGCGAACAACCCCATCGACGTCGCCATCAACGCCGTCACCATCCCCACCAGCAGGCTGTTGAGCAACGCCTGGATCAGCGTCTCCTGCCCGCCCAGCTGGCGGTACCATTCCAGCGTCCAGCCCTTGATGGGAAAGGCCACGATGGTGCCGTCATTGAACGAAAACAGCGGCAGAAACAGCACCGGCAGGTACAGAAACGCCAGATAGGCCACCGCATAGATCGTCAGCGCATTGAACCGCTTCATTTGATGCGTCTCCCCAATCCGGTTGCCGACAACACAAACAGCACCGCCACAAACCCCACCGCCAACATCGCAAGCAACGACAACGTCGCACCCAGCGGCCAATTGTTCGCCGCGCCGAATTGAACCTGGATCAGATTGGCAATCATCTTGCCGTCCGAGCCCCCCACCAGCGACGGCGTCACATAATCGCCCACCGTCGGGATAAAGATGATCAGACAGGCGGCAATGATGCCCGGAATGGTCAGCGGCAGCGTCACCCGCCAGAACCGCTCGGCTGTGCTGGACCCCAAATCCCGCGCCGCCTCCAGCAGCGAGGGATCTATTTTTTGCAACGACACATAAATCGGCAGGATCGCAAACGGTGCCCAGGCATGGGCCAGCGTCAGCACCACCGCAAATTCATTGTACAGCAGAAACGTCAGCGGCGTGTCGATCACACCCAACCCCAATAGCGCCGAGTTCAACACGCCGTTGAACCCCAGGATCAGCTTCCAGGCAAACACCCGCAGCAGATAGCTCGACCAGAACGGAATGGTGATCAATAGCAACCACAACGTCTGACGCCGCGCCCGCAACGCGATGAAATAGGCAATCGGATAGGCCAGCGCCACCGTCACAATCGTCACGGCCCCCGCAATCAGGATCGAGCGGATCATCAGATGACGCACCAGTGGATCATGCAACGCCTCGACGTAGTTGGCCAGCGTCACCGTCCTGTCAATCGACACATATGTCTGCGTCCACAGCGAATAGGCCACCAGAATGACCAAAGGCGCCGCAACCAGGAACCCGACGTAGACCGTCGCAGGCGCGCTCAGCGCCACTCCCCGTCCCGTTTCGCTTCGCAGATTGAACACTTCGCCCTCCCAGTCGGGGTCTACCAAAATCACACCCATTAATGGACGATCGTTCATTAAGTATTGCCCGCATGCCGCGTTTCTGTCAATCTCGCAGACAGATAATCTCGCCGCTCAACCCATTTGAGGATCTCACGACCTTGAAAACGAACACAAAAAAATCCGACAGCTCAGATCAAAAACGCACCGCGCGAAGGAATCCAAAGGCCAGCAAGGAAACTCTCATCCGCGCAACTCTCGACACAATCGCTGAAATCGGAATCACAGACACAACAGTCTCCAAAATCATTCAAAAGGCAGAGCTGTCGCGCGGCATGATCCATCTGCATTTTGGTGGCAAAGACCAATTGCTGGTTGCGGCAGTTCATTCCACAAGCATCGAATACTATCAGGAAGTCGACCGGCGGGTTGCCATGGCCGGGAACAATCCGGCCGATATCGTCATGGCCGTGATTGAGGCAGATCTGAGCGAAACCCTGCTCAATGAGCGGTCGGTCCGGATCTGGCACGCCTTTCGGGGGGTCGCCAGAACAAACCCGGAAATCGCACGCTACAGCAGCACCCGGGATCGCCGCCTGCGCGACATGATCCGGGGCGCATTCGACACATTGGCCGAAGGTGGCGATCCCGACGAGGCAAGAGTTCTGGCCCGTGATGCGACATCGGGAACCCTGGCGCTGTTGGAAGGCATGTGGGTGGACTTCATGTCCAACACCGACGATTTTTCCCGCCCGGTCGCCGTTTCAATCGTGTGCAGATTTCTGGCCGGGCTATTTCCGTCCCATTTTGAGAACAGGCGTCAGCCCGAAACACCCTGACGCCCGCTGTCAGGTGCGGTGGCACGCCTGGTTTTTCTATGGTGCAAACCCGCCATGTTCCCCCCTGCTATCGAATATTGAGTTTGCACGGGCAAACACATCACTTGGGCCAGGGCCTCCGCCCTGAACCGATGGCCTACATTCTGCGAGCGACATGAAATTGCCTGCGGATGCCGCTCCCGGACCATGGGCGATCCGGGAGCCTGATAATTTTGGTTTCAGGATTGCAACGGAGAAGCTGTATGAAAATCGCCCGCATCGAAGTTTACTCGGTGACTTTGCCCTATGCTGGCGGCACCTACCGCCTGTCAGGGGGGCGCAGTTTCACAGCCTTTGCGGCCGTGTTTACCCGGGTCATGACCGAATGCGGACTGGAAGGATGGGGCGAAAGCACGCCGTTTGGGTCGACCTATATCGCGGCCCATGCTGGCGGTGTCAAAGCTGGCCTGGCCGAACTGGCTCCGGCGCTGATCGGGATGGATCCGCGCCACCATGACCGGATCTATGACGCGATGGACGCCGCCCTGGTTGGTCATGCCCATGCCAAAACCCCATTGGATGTCGCCTGTTGGGACATCGCGGGCAAGGCCGCTGGAGTGCCCGTCTGTGACTTGTTGGGAGGGCGTGTGCCGGGGGCAGTGCCGCTGATCTCCTCGATCGGCTCTGACGATCCACAGGCGATGCGCGAAAATGTGGCCCGACACCGTGAACTGGGGTTCCTTGGCCATTCCGTCAAGGTCGGGTCAACCGAAGCTGAAGGTGGCCCGATGCTGGACGCCGAGCGGGTACAGGCGTGCCTGGCTGACCGTCGCCCCGGTGAATGGTTTCTCGTTGATGCCAATGGCGGGATGAGCCCGGAACAGGCGTTGCGGTTCCTGGCATTGCTACCGAAGGGGCTGGATTTCACATTCGAGGCCCCCTGCGCCAGCTGGCGGGAAACCCTGAGTTTGCGCAAACGCTGTCGAGTGCCTTTGCTGCTGGATGAACTGGTGCAGTCCGACGCCGACATCGCCCAAGCAGTGGCCAGCGATGCCTGTGATGGGGTCGGGCTCAAGATCTCGAAACAGGGCGGGCTGACCCCCACCCGGCGTCAGCGTGACATGGCGCGGGCCGCTGGGTTGGTCATGTCGGTGCAGGATACCACCGGATCCGACATCGCCTTTGCCGCCGTGCTGCATATGGCGCAATCGACGCCCCGCCACGTGCTGCGCTGTGCGCTGGACACCCGGTCGATGGTTTCACTGACCACCGCTGCATTTGACGCCCCGGTCCAGGGTGGCGGTGCCCAGGCCCCCGCCATACCGGGATTGGGCGTTATGCCCGATATGTCGATCATGGGGGCCCCCATTGCAATTTACGAGGACACGCCATGAAGATCACACGCATCACCGTCTATCAGATTGAACTGCCGCTCAACGAACCGTACTGGCTCTCGGGGGGACGATTGAAATTCGAACGCCTCGATAGCACATTCGTGCGCATAGATACCGACGCTGGGTTGACGGGCTGGGGCGAAGGATGCCCCTGGGGCCATACCTATCTGCCCGCCCACGGCCCCGGCATCCGCGCCGGGATCGAAACGCTCGCGCCGTTTCTGATAGGCGAAGACCCCCGCAGTCTGGACCATATCAACCGGGTGATGGACCTGCAGTTGCCCGGACATCCCTATGTGAAATCCCCGCTCGACATGGCGTGCTGGGATATTGCCGGACAGGCCGCTGGGATGCCGCTTTGGCAAATGTGGGGCGGTGCCGAGGCGGCGCAAGTGTTGGTCAACTCGTCCATATCGACCGGCACGCCGGACGATATGCTGGCGCGGATCGAAACGGCGGCGGCAAAGGGCTATACCGTGCATTCAGCCAAGGTGGGCGGCACCGATATCGGATTGGACATTGATCGGATCGAGGCAATTTCAGGTGGGCTGCCCAAAGGGCACAAGGTGACCTTTGACGTGAACCGCGCCTGGCAACCCGGCGTGGCGGTGCAGGTGCTGAATTCGGTCAGCGCCCGTGATTGGGTGGAACAGCCCTGTGAAACACTGGACCAATGCGCGCATGTGGCAGCGCGTGTCTCCAACCCGATCATGCTGGACGAATGCATGCATACGTTCATCGATCATCTCGATGCCTGGAAACTGCGCGCCTGCGAAGGGGTCAAAGTCAAACCGAACCGTGTCGGTGGGCTGACCCGCGCCCGCCAGATCCGCGACTTTGGTGTTTCAGTCGGCTGGCAGATGCATGTCGAAGATCTGGGCGGTTCGGCGTTGGCGGATACGGCAGCCATTCACCTGGCCGCATCGACACCCGACGCCAATCGGCTGGCCAGCTGGTTGTGCCACTACCATCTGTCAGTCGACCCGGTTCCCGGCCAGGGTGCGCGCAACGATCATGGCGTCGCGACCCCGCCCAGCACGCCGGGGTTGGGCGTCACCCCCGACCCCGAACTGCTGGGCCCGCCGGTAGCCACCTATGAGTGACCTGTCATTGCCCACGCAGCTGCTGCACAACCTGACCACCCTCGCCCGTCATCACGTCGGGGAGCTGGACTGGTTCGCCGATCGCATGCAGGACCTGCCCCGGATCGCGACCCAACCGCACGCCTTGCCCGTATGCCGTCTATTACCAGCGAGCGCCGGCGCAGCTTCGGACCAGACACGGGACACCGTGGCGGCGCTGATCTCCGCCGCCCCCGGGCTTTGCTGGCAACAAAGCTATAGCGAAGCAGACGGGTTTTCCCGCGACTGGCTGGACAATTATGGCTGGGTCAATCTGGTTTCTCCCGAAGGGATGTTCCATTCCGACACGATCCGGGTGTCGATCGGATATTGGGGTGCGGGTCAGCATTATGATGAACATTCCCATGCACCCGAAGAATTCTATCTGATCCTTGCCGGTCGCGCCCGATTTCATTCCAAAGGCCGTGGTTCTGTGGATGCAGGTCCTGGTGACATCATTCATCACCTTCCTCACCAGAAGCACGCCATCGACATGGTGCCCGGCCCGCTGTTGGCAGCCGCCTTTTGGCGGGGCCAGGATCTGTTGCGAAAATCGGATCTTGGGGCCCGTTGAGACAGCCCTGCTGGCAAGGCGCATTTTTGGCTTTGCCAGCCCTTGGCCGGATTTTCCCGGACACGCCAGCAACCGCGCACATGCGGCCACTGGCCCCTAAAGATCCAGCGCCAGCTTGCGCCCGTCATGAAACGCCAGCGCGGCGTTGCGCGGCGCATGGGCATCGCCGATCAACTGGGCCGAAATCCCCAATTCGGCCAGCGCAGGGCGCAAGTCGCAATTGGCCCGGTTCACCGTCGACAGCACCAGCGAGTCCGCCGCCATATGCTCCTGCGCGCCTGTGAGCAGCGATTGCAACACTGCCCCCGCATCGCCCCATCGCATCACCACGGTTTCCGGGCGGAACACGACCCCCAAACCGGCCAGCGTCCGACGCAGCGGAAAGTCGGCAGAGGGGCGCTGTAGCTCTTTGCCCACCAAGCCGTCCGGCGTGACAATGGTGACCCGATGCCCTGCCTCGGCCAAGGCCCAGGCTGTCCCGCAGCCTTTCCAATGCCCCCCCTCGTCCAGCACGATAACACGATCTCCCAAACGCGCGGCCCGGCCCATCACATCAGCGACGGACCAGACATTGCCGTCCAACCCCGGCAGTTCCCGCAGGTGCGGCAACGCCTTTTGGAACCCCGCCTCATCCGGTAACGAACCGGTCGCCAGGACCACCTCGTCCATCTTCAGCGCCGCGATGTCGTCAGTTTCCAGATAGGTGTTGCACCGCACATCCACGCCCAGACGTGCCAATTGCCGGTCATACCACGCCAACAGGTCCAGGATCTGCGCGCGCCGCGGTTGTTCGCCGGCCAGTCGAAATTGCCCACCTATCTGTGGTCCGGCCTCGACAAGAACCACGCGATGGCCCCGTTCGGCTGCCACCCGAGCGGCCTCTAAACCCGCTGGCCCGGCCCCGACCACCAGCACGGATTTCGGGCGATCCGTTGTCGCAAACCGATCCCCGCCCCATTGATGTTCGAACCCGACAGACGGGTTGATCAGGCAGGAAATCCAATAATCCCGCCCGCGCCGCCCCCAACATTGCTGGTTGCAGGACAGACAGCCACGAATGTCATCTGCCCGCCCTTGTTCGGCCTTGGTCACCAGATGCGGATCCGCAATTTGGCCGCGCACGATTGACACCATGTCCGCCTCGCCCGCGCCCAGTACCGTATTGGCGTTTTCTGGTGTGCGAATGTGGCTTTCCGCCGTAACCAACGCGTGTTTCACGACCCTCTTCAATCGGGCGGCCAGATCCACGCCCAGCTTTTCGCCATATTGAAAGGTTGGGATAATACCATAGAAATCAAGATAGCTGCTGGACCCGACAGTGACATAATCCATCAGCTGTTCGCCGTCGTGCCATGCGACAATCTCAGCCAGATCCTCGCGCCCCAACGCGGCTTCGACGGCCGGTTCATCCGAAATTGACAGACCTATGATGAAATCCTCGCCACAGTCCGCCCGGATCCGGCGCATGATTTCCCGGCTGAACCGGGTGCGGTTTTCCAGGCTGCCGCCCCATTCGTCGGTGCGTTGGTTGGAAAACGGTGTCCAGAACTGTTCCAGCAGGCAATGATAGGCCGCCCAGACTTCGACCCCATCAAAGCCCGCCTGTTGGCAACGCCGCGCCGCATCAACAAAGCCCTGGATGGTCTCTTCGATTTCGGCGGCATTCATTTCGTGGCTGCCGTCACTGTCGTGATAGCTTGGTCCACCAGACGGGGACCAGGCCGCGTGAAAGCTGTTGTCCTGATCACCATGGGCTCCGACGTGATAGAGCTGCTGGATCATCACCGTGCCTTCGGCCTGGCAGGCCTCGGTCAGGCGTTTGAAATGCGGAATCACTGCGTCGCTGGAATGGCGGAAATTGCCCCGGGTCAACACCGCTGCCGGATGGACAGGCATCGGTTCAACCACGATCATGGCCGCGCCCCCCATGGCCCGCTCCCGATAATAGGCCAGATGCTGATCCCCGGGCAGGCCGTTTTCGGCCATATTGGTGGTATGGGCCCCAAACACGATACGGTTGCGCAGGGTCTTGTGCCGCAGAGTAACCGGCGAAAACACATGTTTGAACTTCATCAGCCGCCTTTCAATTTTTGTGGGCAGGACCCGGTTGCCCCCCAGGTCCGTTGTCCCAGTTTACAGGTCCTTCATAGTTCTGAGCGCATCATAGATTGCGGCGTGTGTGTTTCTGGCGCTGACGGCGTCGCCGATGCGGAAGAGTTGGAATGTGGCGTTCGGGTTTGTGTTGATGGTCTGGGGCTGGCCGGTGATCAGGGCGGTGTGGTCCACTTCGCCCCGGTTTGAGGACAGCGGTTTCAGGTCGAAGTAGAGATCGTCAAGCGGCAAGGTGCCGTAGTTGACCACCACCTGATCATAGGAGGATTGGGATGTGAAATCACTGTAATCCGTGCCGATTGTGGCGCACAGGCGATTGCCGTCGCGCATCACGTCCAACAGGCGGCGGGTGACGGTGAATGTCACGTCGCGGGCCTGCAATTCGCGCATGTAGGGCACCAGGTTCATCGCCATGATATCGGGGGCAAACACCCGATCCGGGGTCATGACTTCGACCTTCGCGCCCGCTGCTGCGGCGATTTCCGCCGCCATCAGACCGGGATGATCGCCGCTTTCGTCATAGATCAGCACCTGTTGGCCCGGTTTGACATCGCCCGAGATGAGATCCCAGGCGCTGACCACCAGATCGTTTTCCTGGCCCGATTCGAACAATTCGGTATTGGGCAGACCCCCGGTGGCGATGATCACCACATCCGGGTTCAGCGCGGTGACGTCATCGGCTTCGGCCCAGGTGTTGAAACGAAAGTCCACATCCCGCGCGGCGCATTGCGCCATGCGCCAGTCGATGATGCCGATCATCTCGCGCCGGCGTGCGTGTTGCGCGGTCAGCCGCACCTGACCGCCGGGATCGGGCTGGGCCTCGAATACGGTCACGGCGTGGCCGCGTTCGGCCGCCACCCGCGCCGCTTCGAGCCCGGCCGGACCGGCACCGACGATGACCACCCGTTTGCGGGTCTCGGCAGGGGCGATGTCATGGGGCATCGACAGCTCGCGCCCGGTGGCGGCATTGTGCAGGCACAGCGCTTCGCCCGCCTGATAAATTCTGTCCAGGCAATAGGTTGCGCCAACACAGGGGCGAATGTCATCCTCGCGCCCTTCGACGATCTTGCGCACGATATGCGGATCGGCCATATGCGCCCGCGTCATCCCCACCATATCCAGAAGCCCCGCCTGCACCGCATGGCGTGCGGTGGCCACATCCGGGATACGCGAGGCGTGGAACGTAGGCATGCCGGTGGCCCGTTTGACCGCGCCGGCAAAATCCAGATGCGGTGCCGATGGCATCCCCTGCACCGGGATCACATCGGTCATCGCCGGATCGGTGTGGATGCGCCCGCGGATCACATTCAGAAAATCGACCATGCCGCTGCGCGCAAGCCGCTTGGAAATCTCGATGCCTTCGACCGGCGTGATGCCCCCGGCGGCGGCCTCATCGGCCGTATAGCGCAGCCCGACGATGAAATCGTCGCCCACCCGGTCGCGAATGGCGCGCAGCACGTCCAGCGGGAATTTCAACCGGGAATCAGGTGTTTGCCCCCCGTATTCCCCATCCAGATCATTGGTCAGAGGCGACCAGAACTGGTCCAGAAGATGGCCGTAGACCTGCAATTCAACCCCATCCATGCCCCCTTCCTTCATCCGTTCGGTGGCATCGGCGAAATCGTTGATGATGCGGGCAATGTCCCAATCCTCGGCCAGCTTGGGAAACGCGCGATGCGCTGGTTCACGGTGTTTGGAGGAACTGACCGAGGGCAGCCAGTCGCCCTTGTTCCACCCCGTGCGCCGCCCCAGATGGGTCAGCTGGATCATCACCGCACAGCCATGCGCGTGGCAGGCATCGCTAAGGCGGCGGATGTGGGGCACAACCTCGTCCTTGTAGGCCAGGATGTTGTTGAACACCGGCGGGCTGTCCCGGCTCACGGCAGCCGACCCCGCCGTCATCGCCAACGCAACCCCCGCCCGCGCCCGTTCCGCGTGATAGGCAACATAGCGCTCCTTGGGCATCCCGCCCTCGGGATACGCAGGCTCATGGCTCGTCGTCATGATCCGGTTCTTCAACGTCAAATGCTTCAACTGATAAGGCTGCAACAAAGGGTCAGTCGACATGGGGGGTCTCCCGGAAGGTCCAGAAAATGGGCTACTCGACACAAGTGTCGAGAAAGGTGTGATTCTGTCAATACCAAGCATCCGGCATCGACGCTTTTTTGTCAGTGATGAACGCCTTGAGCGCCTCGTCGGTGGCCACATCCATGGGCGGTGCCTCATAGGCTGCCAGCGTATCCTTCCATCGTTGGTTGGCACGCTGCGCCGAGTCGACACTGCCCTGTTCCTCCCAGCTTTCAAAGGGTTGATCGTCGTTCTGCCCGCTGTCCCAGTAGGCCGTCTTGTAATGACGCAGCGTGTGGTCCGTTCCGAACAGATGTTCCCCTGGGCCATTTTGGGCCAGAGCGTCGAACCCAAGCGTGTCGTCGTTCACGTCAATCCCGTTCAGATACGCGTGCATCGCCCCGCACATATCCGCATCCATCACCAGTTTTTCGTAGGACATCGACAGCAGCCCATCGAGGAACCCGGCCGAATGCAGGATGAAATTCGCGCCCCCCTGAACGGCCGACATCATCGACATCATCGACTGTTGCATTGCCTGCCCATCAGGAAGCTTGGACGTGCTGAAATTTCCGGCGCAACGCAACGGCATCTCCAACCGCCGGGCCAATTGCCCCATGACCAGCGATCCCAGCGCCGGTTCCGGTGTTCCAAAGGTGGGAGACCCGGTCCGCAACGACATGGACGACAAGAACCCGGCCAGCACCGTCGGAGCGCCAGGCCGCACCAGTTGTGCCAGCGCGCAGGAGGTCATGGATTCGGCCAGACATTGCGCGATGGATCCCGCCATGGTCAGCGGCGACACTGCCCCGCCCAGCAGAAAGGGCAGGTGAATGGATCCCTGCCCTGCTTGGGCATAGGTGCGGATCCCGGCCGTTGTGGCCCCATCCAGAACCAGCGGAGACGTGGTGTTGAAATTGCCCATGATGACGCAATGGCTGTCGACAAAATCGGATCCGAACAGGATACGGCACATTTCGATACTGTCGGCGGCCCGGTCCGGGGCAGTGATCGACCCCAGAAACGGACGGTCCGAATACCGCATATGGGCATAGACCATGTCCAGGTGGCGTTTGTTGACCGCGATGTCGGTTGGTTCGCATATCGTGCCACCCGAGTGATGCAACCAGGGCGAAGATTGCGCCAGTTTGATCAGGTTTTCAAAGTCCTCGATCGTGCCATAGCGACGCCCTTTGTCCAGATCCATCACAAAGGGTGACCCATAAGACGGCGCAAAGACCATCGCGTTACCGCCAATCTCGACCGTGTTGGCCGGGTTGCGGGCGTGTTGGGTAAATCGGGCCGGGGCACTGCGGAGGATTTCGCGGATCATGCCCGGTTCGAATTTGATGTTCCAGGCGTCTTGGGACAATTGGGACACCTGCCCGCCAGCCTGGCGAAACAGATCGACCGTGGTGGGATCTTCTCGGAACTCGATGCCGATTTCGGCGAGGATCCGATCGGCGGTGGCTTCGATCCTGATCAGCCCTTCTTCGTCCATCAGGTCATAGGGACGAATGCGTCGGGTGATATACGGAACGCGCAGATGCAGGTTTTGACCGATCGTGGCCGTGCGCGCGGTCTTGGTCTTGCCTGCGTCACGACGAGAGCGACGGCCGCGTGGTGCCAGTTTGGGGTCGGAAACGGTCATGGATCTTGTCCTTGTGTAACCGATGCGGGCCCGGCCAGGGCCACCACATCGGGATCATCGTGGCGAACTTCTGGAGGTCAAAATCAGCAGATATGGTCGGTCTGGCAATCTCCTAAAAATTCACACAGACTTATTTTGGCTAAGCCAAAATATCGGAAAATATACACTCTTGATGGATCATTTGAGAATTAGTATGAATTCTTGTCATGCCAAATCGCCCTTATGATCTCCCTCCAGTCAGCGCGCTTCTCAGCTTTGAGGCGGCCGCGCGCCATGAGAGTTTCAAAACCGCTGCGCAGGAACTGAATGTGACCCCCGCCGCTGTCAGCCACCAGGTCAAGGCATTGGAAAACGATTTACGCCAGACCCTGTTTCACCGTCACCACAGGGGGGTCGAACTGACACCGACAGGGGCCTATCTGTTGGTCAGCCTGCAACGCGGGCTCGAAGGGATATCGGACGCCATTTCTCAGCTCCGGTCACAGGCGTCACGCGCGATGATTACGATCCAGGCAACAACAGCGGTCAGCGCGTTGTGGCTGACGCCCAAGCTGGCGCAGTTCTGGCGCGCCCATGGACATGTTTCAGTGGCACAGAATGTCAGCGATACAACCGGCCCGGCCCGTCACTGTGATCTGAGCATTCACTATGGCGAAATTTCGCGGGAAAGCGGCGATTGCCGCATCCTGTTCCAGGACCGGATCATGGCATTGGGCAGCCGGCAGTTTGCGCAAAAACACCCGGTCCATCACGTGTCGGATTTCGCCCGGACTCCGCTGATCCATCTGGACGCCGAAGATACCGGCTGGACAGATTGGGCGACCTGGTGCGCGGCTCTGGGGTATAACGGGCCGTTGGCCAGCGGGTTCCGGGTCAACAATTATGTCATCGCATTGCAGGCCGCACAGGACGACATGGGCGCGGTTCTGGGCTGGGGGGGGCTGGTGGGGCAACTGCTGGAGACAGGGGTTCTGGTCAAGCTGACCAAAGATGAAATCGCCTCGCCGTTGGATTTCTATATCAAGGTCCACCCACAGGCATCACCACGGGCTCTGTTTCTATGCGACTGGTTGCTAAACGCCGCTCAAACAGGTGAAACCCCCGCCTTTGGTGTCCACCCGGCCCCGAAAAAAACCACGGATTTGGGCAAATTGAAGCCGGATGAGTAAAACCCACGGCTTGCCCAAAAAGCAAAACTGGTCAACAACGGACCGAATCAAGCCATTCTGCGAAGCGAGACGAAAATCATGAGGCTGGGTCATCATTCCTCGACGAACTCCCCACAATCAAAACCCCTGCGATTCGTATTTGGTCTGGTGCCGAACTATTCAGCCATGTCGCTGACACACGCGCTCGAAACCTTGCGGATTGCCAACCGGATGGCCGGATCCAAACGGTTCGACTGGGTGATTTGTGCCGAAAACGGAGAAACCGTCGAAGATTCGCTGGGCGCACGTTTTCCTGTGGACCATGGGTTTGAAGAGGCTCACCGCGATGACGTGGTGATCGTGTGTTCCGGCCAGGACGTCCAGAAACAACCATTGACGGCCGTCACCAATTGGATCCGCCGATGCGCCCGAAACGGCTGCCGGATCGGCGGCCTGTTTACCGGAGCCTATGTTCTAGCAAAATCCGGACTTTTGGATGGGCACGCCGCCACGATACATTGGGAAAACCGCCAGGCATTTCTGGAAGAATTTCCCGAAGTAAACCTCACGGAATACACATTTGTCTGCGAAGGGTCCCGCCTGTCCACAGCCGGGGGTACCGCCGCCATCGACCTGATTTTGCACATGGTGGCCGAGGCCGAGGGAGAGGCGCTGTCGAATTTGGTGGCAGATCAGCTGCATTACACCAACATTCGTGTGTTGCAGTTCTCGGCCCGTATGCAGGTCGCGGACCGCATTGGGTTCCGCCATCCAAAACTGTCGGAAATTTTGGCTCTGATGGAAACCAACCTCGAAGAACCGTTGCGCCCCGGAGATCTGGCCGAAACGGTCAACATTTCGACCCGCCAGCTGGAACGGCTGTTCCGTCGCTATCTGCATTCGACACCCAAGAAATATTATGTCGACATGCGGTTGCAGCGGGCCCAGAACCTGCTGCTTCAGACCAATATGTCCGTTACCAATGTCTGTGTCGCCTGCGGTTTCAACTCTACCTCGCATTTTGCGCGCCTGTTCCGCCAACGCTATGGGGTATCACCGCACCGCCTGCGCAAAGGTCAGCCATCAGGCGACGGCGCATAGCAGCACCGATCACCCTGCGCTCTGCTCTGGGGCAACCGGCTGTGCCACGACAGACAAACCTGTGTTTCCAGGCCATTTGTCGATGAGCGATCCTCTTGGGGAAATACAGATTCACGTCTGGACAGACGACGCCCGAGTTTTGTATGCTCACACTTAATGGCATTTAATACAGACATAATGCCATGGTGCGGAGCACTCCCGTCTCCGGCTCAGGTCACGTTGATTGAAGGAAATCCGGACCTGAACATGCGAGGATCATCATGACCAACGCAATTGTCACGCCCCTGACCCAAGCACTGGCAGAGGGCAAACTCACCCGCGAAGAACTCAAAACATTCATGCAGCGTTCAGACGGACCGGCCATCCGTCGGCTGGCACTCTGGCTTCTGGTGCTTGCCGGTACCAGTTCGCTGGTTGCACTCAGCTGGAACAGCTGGCTGATCTGGCCCGCCATGTTTGTGCATGGGGTGGTGCTGGTACACCATTTCTCTCTGCAACATGAATGTGTGCATTATTCGGTGTTTCGCACCAGATGGTTGAACAATCTGGTCGGCAACATCTGCGGGTTCATCATCATGTTGCCCCATAAACACTTTCGGTATGAACATTGTGATCATCATACCTATACCCAAGTCGAAGGTGACGACCCCGAGCTGGTGCCCATGCCCCAGACCCTGGGGCAATATCTGTTCTACATCACCGCGATCCCCTATTGGCGTACCAAGTTCACCGAACTGTTTCGACATGTTGCTGGTCGGCTCAGCCCCGAAGAACAACGTTTTGTTCCCAAAGTTGAACACAACGCCATCTATCTGGAGACCCGTTTGATGTTGGCGGCCTATGCGCTGATCGTTCTGGTGATGGCGCTCACGGGGTGGTGGGATCTTGTGTGGTTCTGGTTCATTCCCTTGATCCTGGGAGAACCGGTGATGCGGTGGGTGCGTATGACCGAACACGTAGGCCGCCCGACCGTTGCGCAAATGCATGAAAACACAAGGACAAACCTGGTGTCTCGACCCTGGCGGTTCCTGTGCTGGAACATGAATTACCATGCCGAACATCACTATGTCTCTTCCGTACCCTATCACGCGTTGCCCCAGCTTCATGAAAAGTTGAAAACCCACATCTACGTTGAAAAAGACGGGTACCTGGGGGCCCATCGTGACATCCTGCGACAACTGTTTTCCAAGCCGACAGGAGGATCAGCCAATGGCCAGTGAACCCGACTGGATAGATGTGGTTGCCGTGTCATCTCTGGAAAGAAACTGGGTCACACGCGTGGACCTCGGCCGCCGAAGGTTGGCGATCTATGACACGCCGTCGGGAATCTTTGCCTCGCTGGCGTTGTGCAATCACGGCGGCGCCGATCTGTGTGACGGATATTTCGATGGCCATGTGATCGAATGCCCGCTGCATCAGGGCGCGTTTGATGTCCGCAACGGCCAGCCGATTGCAGCACCCGCAACACGGCCGATGAAAACCTTTGAAACGCGGGTCGAAAACGGCACCGTACAAATCAGGGCCTGACTGGCGGGCTGGCGGCACCGATCGGGCCGCCAGTCTCCCAGACCATACCCCATCAGGAAAGCCCGCACATGGCGCTGAAACCAAGCCGCGATCTGGTCACCGGGTCCATTGGCTCTCACTTTCGAACCCTCGCGGTGCCTGCCGCAATCGGGATGCTGTTCAATACCCTGTACAACATTGTCGATATCTTCTTTGCCGGACTGTTGTCGACAGACGCCCAGGCCGGGCTGGCGATCGGATTCCTGACCTTTTATCTGGTGATGTCGGTCGGAATCGGATTGGGCGCAGCCATGGCCGCGCTGGTTGGCAATGCGTTGGGGCAAAAGGATGCCCGCGTTGCCCGGCGATTGGCTGCCCAGGGTCTCAGTTTCGGAGTGTTGTCATCCGTCCTGTTGATCCTGTTGGGGATCTGGCTGGGTCCGTTTGTGATCCGGTTCATGTCCGAATCCGGCTCCTATCAGGACGCAGGTGTCCGGTATTTTCAGGTGATGCTGTTCGCCCTGCCCGGTTTTGTCATGGCCTTTGGCATCAACGGTGTTCTTCAGGCCCAGGGGGACAACAAGTCGATGCAATGGGCAATGATGCTGGCCTTTGTGGCCAACATAGGCCTCAACCCCTTGTTGATCTATGGCGTTCCCGGCCTCTGGGGCGGGATCGGATTCGACGGGTTGGCTGTGTCGACGGTACTCAGCCAGAGCGGCGTCATGATCTATCTGCTCATCCAAGCCTTGCGGTCCTCAGCCATGGAGGGGTTGCGGGCCCGCAATTTCATCCCGCGCCTGTTCAGTTTCCGTGAAATCGCCACCCAATCCATCCCGACCAGCTTTGCCCTGTTGATCATGTTCCTGTCCGGAATAGTCGTTCAATTTGCGCTCAAGGGGTTTGGCGAACATGCGGTGGCCGGGTTTGGCATCGCAATCCGAATAGAACAGATACTGTTGCTTCCCATTCTGGGGATGACCGGGGCGTTGTTACCCATTGCCTCGCAAAATTTTGGGGCTCGAGATTTCAATCGGGTCAGGGAGTCGCTTTTTCAGTGTTGGAAAATTGGCCTGATCATGTGCCTGATAGCCAGCCCCACCCTGTGGTTTGGAGGAGAATTCATCCTGGGGCTGTTTACTGATGACCCCCAAGTAATCCGCGTCGGTGTGGCCTATTTGCGGGTCGATGGCGTGATACTGCCGTTTTACATGATGCTGTTTTCAATCAATTCCTTTCTGCAAGCGCTAAAGAAACCAATCTGGAGCCTCTGGATCGGCATCTATCGACAGGGAATCGGAGTCGCATTGTTTGTCTGGATCTTTGTCGGGCTGTGGCAGTTTGATGAAACCGGCGTCTGGTATGGGGTGGCCAGCGCTGTTGTTTCGGGATGGGTGATCGCGATGATGATCACCACATCCATCGCGCGCCATCAGATCAATGGTTTGTGGAGGGTTTACCCCATCCGCGTTACACCAAGGGCAACAAAATCAACAAACTGACCGGAATCGTAAACAGCGCCAACATGGTTTGCAGCGTCACGATCGCCGCCATCATGGGAGCATCCCCCCCCAATTGGCGGGCCAACGTATAAGATCCGACACCCGTTGGAACCACGGAGTAGATGATCGCGATCTGCAGGATCTGCTGAGGCAGCCCCACCATCAGCCCAATCAGAACCACTGCGATCGGGAAAACCAACATCTTGCCTGCAAAAGACACCAACAGCGGCAACGCCGCAGCCGTCATGGCGCGGATGCGCAGATTGGCCCCAACCGCCAAAAGCGTGACCGGCAGCGCCGCGGCCCCCAGTATTCCTGTCGCTTCATGCACAACAGGAAGTGGTGCCCCGTAGTGGAAATTGACCAGGATCGCCAGAATGATCGAGACGATATGCGGGTTGCGTGACAGGTCGCGCAGAATGGCCTTGGGCAGGCCGCTGCGTTTGCCGGGCTGCAACGCGATCACCATCAGGATCACCACCACCACATTGGTGACAGGGACCAGAATGGCCGTAGCGATAATTGCAATTTCAAACCCGGCCGCGCCATACAGATTGGCCGCCATCGCCAGGCCAATGAACGAATTGTGCCGGGAACACCCTTGCAGGATGGATGTGGCCTGAGCGGGCTTGTAGCCCAGCAATCTGGAAACCAGCAGCGCAAAAGCCAGCGCAGCAAAAAAACCACCCAGAATAGTTGCCGCATATGGTCCCAGCGGCGTGTCGCCCAGCGACGCCACCGAGATTTTGTTGAACATCAGACAGGGCATCAGAACCCAGTAGACCAGCTTGTCGTTCAGGTTCCAGAACTCGACACTGGGGATCCCACCTTTGCGCAACGCCAACCCCAGCGCAATGATGATAAAAATCGGTAGGATGGATGTCAGAGTGGCCAGCATTTGACGTCTTCCAAAATGAGCGGCAGATGCTGCCTGTCTACGCCAATTTTCGGAGCCAGGCGAGAGACAGGGCACCCGCACCGACCAGATATCTTTTGTTTTTCAGTTCATTTGCCCACTATTTCAACACCCAAAGCGTGGACAATATACACATTCCAAAAACATGTTCAGGCTCGCTGCTTAAACCAAAAAAGGCAGCCCGCATTTGGGGCTGCCTCAAGAACGAGTCGCACGGGGCGCTCGGCGCTCACCTACGGTCTTCGGTATCGTCGATCACCGCCATCGCGTCGATCTCTACCAACAGCGACGGATCAGCCAGACCCTGGACCACCACGCCGGTTGAACAATGATGCACGCCCTCAAACCATTCGTTGATCGCCGCATAGACCGCCGGGCGATAAGAAATGTCAGTGACATAAACGGTCAGCTTGCACACATCCTGCAATCTGCCCCCAGCCTCTTCCATCCAGCGTTTGATGTTCTTGCAGGCCTGATGCGCCTGGGCACCGGGGTCGCCTTCGCCAATCAGCGTGCCGTCCAGCAAAGTCCCCACTTGCCCCTGCATGAACACAAAATCCCCCCGCGCCCGGATCGCCTTGGAGTATGTGGCCTGGGCGTGATATCGGGTTTGATAGGTGTGAATATGCGTGCGGCTCATGGGGAATTCCTTTTGGTTATGCCGTTGCCCGGCTCAGGTAATCTTCTACCAGATTGGCAAAACTCTGCTCGATTGCAAATTCAAACCCGTCCTCAATCCGTCGCACCAAAGCTTTTAGATGGAAAACTTCGGTAAAGGTGACGGCGTGATCCGAAAACACGGCAGGATGCAGGTCCAGCGGGCTGGCAATCGCCATGATCTGGGCCGCATCAGGGCCTGTGACCTGGAAGAAGGTCATCGTGTCCGACACGCGCACAATGCTCAGATCAGGCGGGGCATCTTCGGGTTTCAGGGCCTCCAACAGGGCCTCTTCGCTGCCGATTTCGGCGCGCAGGATCCAATGGTCACGGCCAATATAACACAGGGCCATTCCGCCCTTGTCCGTGAACGTGTTTGGTTGCTCAGGGAAGGCGGGAAGATGGGCCCCGGCCCAATCTGCCACCCCCTCGGCTTTGCCTTTGAGATCAAACAATGCGCTGATCTTTTGGCGTTGGAATGTCACGTCATAGCCCATATCAAGACCTCAGTTTCTCGCCCGCCGGGTCATAGTGGACCGGAGCGGTGACTGTTGCGGGGATCACCCCATCTTTCAGGCGCACATGCACTGTTTCGCCGTGGCGGGCATGTCCGTTGTCCAGCAATGCCAGCCCAACCCATCGTTTATTGGCGACGCTCCAGACACAGGCGGTGGTCAGCCCTTCGGTGGCTTCCTTGCGCCCGCCCGGCGTCAAGGGTGCGCCTTCGGGAATGGCACGGTTGGGGTCGGTTGGAACCACCCCGACCAGTTCGCGCCGGGTGGCACCGGCCGAGCGGCGTAATTCGACCGCCCGCTTGCCCAGATAATCCGGCTTTTTCTTGGACATGACCCAACCCATTCCCAGATCATGGGCATCGACAGTTCCGTCCACTTCGTGCCCCAGGGACAGGAACCCCTTTTCCACGCGCAAAACATGGCTGGCCTCGGATCCAACCGGCTCAATGCCAAAGGGTTTTCCAACCTCCATGACCTTGTCCCACAATTCACGCATATGTCGGGTTGCGACATTGACCTCGAACGACAGCTCGCCGGTAAAGCTGACCCGCACAACGCGGGCCGGGATGCCCGCAACGGTGCCGTCACGATAGGACATGAATTTGAAACTGTCAGGCGACAGATCAATGTCGGTCCCCAACGCCTGCAGAACATCCCGCGCTTTGGGACCACAGATTGTGGCATTGTTCCATTGGCTGGTAACAGTGGTGATTTTCACCTCCCACTCGGGAAACTCGGTTTGCAACAGCTTTTCCATATGCTGGTTCATGGCATCCGCGTGACCGGTCGATGTGGACAGGATCCAACGGTGTTCGCTCAGCCGGAAAGTCACCCCGTCATCCAGGATCAACCCATCATCCGACAACATCAGCCCATAACGGCCGTTCCCCGGTTTCAGCGACGACATCACATTGGTGTAGAGGAAATCCAGGAACTTGCCGACATCACATCCTTTGAGCTCGAACGTCCCCAGGGGCGAGCCATCATAGACCCCGACCCCGTTGCGCACAGCTTCGCATTCGCGGTTCACTGTCTCCTGAAAGCTTTCGCCAGACCGCGGGAAATACCCCGGACGCCGCCAACGGGCACCGGCCTCGTACATGAATGCACCGTTGTCGTGGTTCCAACTGGTCACCGGTGTGTGACGGTACGGGAACAACACCGAGTCCTCGCGGATACCCGAAATCGCGCCAAAGGACACAGGCGTATAGGGAGACCGAAAGGTCGTTGTCCCAACATCCTGTAACGGAACGCCTTTTTGCAGGGCAACCGTGCCGATGATATTGATATTCCCGGTTTTGCCCTGATCAATACCCATGCCACCCGTGGTATAGCGTTTGACATGTTCGACGTTGCTGTACCCTTCGCGCAACGCCAGATGCACATCATCCACCGAAACGTCATTCTGGATATCAAGAAACGCCTTACCCTTGCTCGTCCCACCTTCGACTCGCCACAGCGGGTCGATCGCATAGGCAATGTCGGTACTGGGTGGAACCTCGGGTGTCGTTGATGCAAATCCACAGGCTTGGGCTGCGCTGGCACCTGCTTCCGCTCCGGTCTGCAAGGCTTGTGGCAGGGTCATCTGACCGTCTGCTGATCCCGCGCTCAACGTCGCCTGTGCCCGCTGATCCGGCACAAAACTGGCCAGCGTCTCGTCATAGCGCAATGTGCCGCGCGACTGCGAAAACAGATGTACCGCCGGGTTCCAGCCACCAGACTGCCCCAACAGATCGCATTGGATCTGACGGGTCGCACCACCAGCACGCGGCATCACGGTAACGGATCGCACCCGTTTGTGGCCTTTGACGTCGGCAACGACATACCCCTCCAGAACCTCAACCTCCCGCACCAGGGCAAGCGCCTCGGTCGGAACAGCCGTGCGGCTGTCCACGATGGCCGCAATGTCGATCCCTGCGGCCTTCATCGTGGCAGCTGCGGCATAGGTGCTGTTGTTGTTGGTAAAGAGAACTGCGCGTTTCCCAGGTCGGACAGCATAGCGATTGACATAGGCCTGGATGGCCGACGCCATCATCACGCCAGGACGGTCATTGTTTGCAAACACCATGGCCCGTTCAATGGCCCCGGTTGCGCAGATGACCTGACCGGCCCGCACACGCCAGCTGCGTTCGATCACGCTGGTATTTTCGGGTTGGCGTTCGTTGACAATCATCAGGTTGTGTTCGCGATAGGCCCAGACAGTCGCGTTTTGCAGATGAACCACGTTCTCCATCGCGGCAAGTTCGCCAACCGCTGCCTTGACCCAATCCATGCCCGGGTGCCCGTCAATCTCCAACGTTTGGTTCAACAGACTGCCACCGGCCTCGGTGCCCTCATCGGCCAGAAAAACCCGCGCACCGCTGCGACCGGCAACCAGCGCGGCCATCAACCCGGCCGGACCGGCTCCGGCAATCAGGACATCGGCATGGGCATTGCGGCTTTCGAAATGTCCGGTGGCTGGTGGGTCAGACGGTGCCCCGGCCAATCCAGCGGCCCGTCGGATCGACGGTTCAAACAGGTGCCAATTTGGCCATTTGAACGTCTTGTAATAGAAACCAGCCGGGATGAATTTGGTCAGCAGTTGGTTCACGCCCCCAACATCAAATTGGGCAGATGGCCAACAATTTACCGATTTTGCCCCGAGCCCCTCCGTCAGCTGAACGGTCGTGATCGGGCAGTTTGCCGATGCGTCCTTGCCCTCCAGTTCCACCAGAGATGCCGGTTCTTCAACGCCCAGCCCGACGATCCCGCGTGGGCGGTGGTATTTGAAACTGCGCGCCGTTACCGAAACCCCATTGGCAATCAATGCCGAAGCCAGCGTATCGCCTTGGACTCCGTGATAGGGTTTACCATTGAAGGTAAAGGGAATTTTTCGGTCGCGATTGATGCGGCCACCGGTCGGCAGGCGATTATTCTGAGCCATTGGGGGCCTCCACGATGTCATGTGTCCGGGTGTCGCGCCAGATGGTCAGCCATTCACCGCATCCTCGGGCGTGCCACCATCGTTCCTGAACCGGCCCCAATGGATTGGGGACAATGGTCAGATATTCAACCCACTGCGCATCCGATACGGCATTGGGATCGGGACGGTCGGCCCCGACCGGACCGCCAAAAATAAATTCACTTTCGGTGCGTGGCCCGCAGAACGGGCAGGTGATTTTCAACATGGTCCTGTCCTCTCCTATCGGGCCGTGGTGGTGCCGGATTCCATGACGAAATCCAGGTGTTTAAAACGATCCAGCGTAAAAGAAGACATCAACGGATGCGGATCCCCCCTGGCCACCAGATGGGCCAGTGTCAGACCGCCCGCGGGAATGGCCTTGTAGCCGCCCCACCAGCCTGCGGTGATGAACAGCCCATCGACATCGGTGCGCGACATGATCGGAGAAGCATCATGGGCAATGTCCAGGTGCCCGCCCCACTGACGCATCAGCTTTAGCTTTTTAAAGGCCGGGAACAGCGACAGCATGGCCGTGACCGTGTCCTCAAAAACATGTTGTTTGATGTCACGGCGAAAACTCTGCCCCATGTCCGGTGCGCCGCCAATAACCATTTCACCCTTGTCCGACTGGCTGAAATAGAAACCGCTATCCGGACAATTCACGATGACATCCACCAGTGGTTTCACCGGTTCGGATACAAAAGCTGTCAGGTTCATCGTCCTGAGCGGAAGTTTCAGCCCTGCCGTTTCGGTCAACGTCGTTGTATGCCCCGAAACCGCCACAACCACCTTTTTGGCCTTGACCGTCCCCCGGTTCGTTTCGACGCCACAGATCGCACCATCCGACCCACGGATCAACGAGGTCACAGGGGTCTGCTGATGGATCTCGACCCCCAGCGCATCCGCCCCACGGGCATAGCCCCAAGCCACCGCATCGTGTCGATTGACGCCCGCATCTGTATGCACCATGCCGCCAATCACGGGCAGACGCGCATCCGGCCCACCGCCTGTCAACGCTGGGATGCGGCGGCGCAACTCCTGGGTGTCGATCTGTTCATAGGTTGATCCATAGATGTCCATGGTCAACTGACGCCGACGCAGTTC
The DNA here is from genome assembly GCA_025141015.1 of Rhodobacteraceae bacterium M382. Lineage (NCBI taxonomy): Bacteria > Pseudomonadati > Pseudomonadota > Alphaproteobacteria > Rhodobacterales > Paracoccaceae > Rhodobacteraceae bacterium M382. The sequence continues at coordinate 3,519,569 of CP081098.1, forward strand.
TCGCATTTTTGGATAGGTCTGAACCACATCGACCATGGTGCGTTTGGAATGCATCATGTTGAAGTTCAGCTCTTTGGTCAGCCCCTCATACATGGCCACCGATTTGACGTAAAAGGGAATGGATTCATCGCGCATATAGTTCGACCGGATGGTGATTGTGTTGCGGGCGATGTTGCCCCCCCCCAACCATCCCCGGTCCAGAACAGCGACATCGGTGATGCCGAATTCTTTGGCCAGATAATAGGCAGTGGCCAACCCGTGGCCGCCCGCCCCGATCACAATGACTTCGTACTGGTCCTTCAGCGGCGGACTACGCCAGGCCTGCTGCCAGTTCTTGTGCCCGCTAAGTGCATTACGGGCCAGGGAGAAGAGTGAATAATTTTGCATGATGGTAATAATATTTATCAAAGGTTATCGCCGGTCAAGTAAATTAGTTGCACAACAGTAAAATTGGGTGTCATTCTGGATTTACCGATGCCATCTGGCGTGCCAATGACGCCCCCAAAGCCAAAAGGAGAGCAGAATGGCAGGAGATTCGGAGATTGATGCGGCAGTGGGACGGGCTTTGCATCGCCTGCGCCAGGAACGCACGATGACCGTGACCGAGCTGGCGTCAAAGGCAAATGTGTCGATGGCCATGATTTCCAGAATCGAAAATGGCCATGTTTCACCATCTCTGAACACGCTTCAGTCGCTGGCGGATGCTCTGTCGGTTTCCATCATGGCGCTGTTCTCGCACAGCGAGAACACGGCAGACGTCCATCACGTCAGGGCCGGAGATGGCCTGCCTTCGCGCAGAGTCACGCCGAATCACGCACATGACTATCTGTTGCTGGGCAAACACGCCGACCCGGGAGGCAGTTTTCAATCCGCGCGCATCCGTATCCAACAAAAGGATTCAGGAACGCTGCCTTCGTATCAACACGAAGGGCATGTGTTCATTTACATGATCGAAGGTCAGGCAACCTACAGATGTGGGACCCAGATGTTTGTAATGGCCACCGGCGACACGCTGAGCTTTGACGCCAAGCTGCCGCATGGATTTGCCGAGGTCCGGAGCCCAGCCATCGAGTTCATCACAGTGTCATCACGCCCCGCCTGATCGGGTGGGTCAAACAAAAACCCCCGGCCCTCTCGTCAGAGCACCGGGGGTTTCCTGGCTTTCACAGGATCTTCGAAAGCCGGTTAGTGGCCCAAAAGCTGGCTCAGGAACAGCTGGGCCCGATCGCTTTGCGGATCGCCAAAGAAGGCCTCGGGGTGTGCCACCTCGATGATTTCACCCTCGTCCATGAACACAACCCGGTCCGCCACCTTGCGGGCAAACCCCATTTCATGGGTCACACAGATCATGGTCATGCCCTCTTCGGCCAATTCGATCATGACATCCAGAACACCGGCAATCATTTCCGGATCCAGCGCCGATGTCGGTTCGTCAAACAACATGATCTTGGGCTTCATGCATAGCGACCGTGCAATGGCCACGCGCTGTTGCTGCCCCCCCGACAATTGGGGGGGATATTTGTCAGCCTGTTCGGCGATGTGGACCCGCTCCAGATAGTGCATTGCCAGATCTTTGGCTTCGGCCTTGGTCGCACCCCGATTGCGGATCGGCCCCAGGGTCAGATTGTCCAGGATCGACATATGCGGGAACAGGTTGAACCCCTGGAACACCATGCCGACTTCGCGCCGGATCTGTTCGATGTTCTTCATGTCCGGCGTCACCTCGACACCGTCCACATGGATTGTTCCCTTTTGATGCGCCTCCAGCTGATTGATGCAGCGGATCATCGTGGATTTTCCTGACCCTGACGGGCCACAGACAACCACCTTCTCGCCTTCGGCCACCGTCAGGTTGATGTCGAACAGCGCGCTGAAATCGCCATACCATTTGCACATGCCGCGTATTTCTACGAGCGGGTTTGCTGTTGCGTCTAGCATACAGTCTCTCCTAACGATGGGATTTGGCCGCGCGACGTTCGAGCCAGCCGAACAACACCGCAAAGCTGTAACACAGGACGAAATACATCGCGCCCACAAGAATCCAGGTCTCGAAAACCTTGGTTGTTGTCGCGGCGACTTCGGTGGCCAGGAAGGTCAGTTCCTGGATCGAAATCAGCGACACAATCGCCGAGTCCTTGATCAGGGTGATGAACTGACCGGCCAGCGGCGGCAGGATTTTGCGGATCGCCTGGGGCAGGATGACATCGCGCAGGACATTAAAGGGCGACAGCCCGATGGCGCGGGACGCCTCCCATTGGCCCTTGCCGACAGATTGAATGCCTGCCCGTACGATTTCGGTGATATAGGCACCTTCGAACATGGCCAGACACAGCATCCCGGCCAGAAAGTTCGACAACAGCTTTGGGTCACCAAACATGAAATGGAACACGGCATTGTCGACCAATGCGTTGTCCGGGTTGATGCTGTCCACCCCAAGCGCCGGGAACAGCTGGCTTGAGATGAAGAAAAAGAAAATGAAGATGAAAACCAGCGGCGGCAGGTTGCGGATCAGCTCGACATAGCTGCGGCTGATGATGCGCAGCGTCAGGTTCTCGCAGGTGCGCCAATAGCCCATGACGACGCCAATGATCGTGGCAAGTATCGTGGCCCAGACCGCCAGCCGCAACGTAGTGGCCAGCCCATAGAGCAGCAGGTTGGCGACATAGCTGTCGGATTCAGCGTCATATCGGATGAGAAAATTGAAAACCCGAGACCAGTCCCAATCATACACCAGAACGTCGCTCACGCGGTATCCGGAATAGAAAACAAACCCGATGACAACGGCAAAGAGCCCGAAATCAACAGCAGTCAGTCGCTTTTTGGGCGGTGCCGGAGGGGGGGAATTTCGATCCATTGGATCCTCGTGCAGAACTTGTTGGAAGAGGCACAAAACTGTTGCGCCTCTTCTGTTGGCAGGTGATTGCTCAGGTGCTTATTTGGCAACCATGTCCTTCCAGGCGGACTGATCTTCGAACCAATAGGCGTGGGTTTCCTCGAGCCACCCGTTTGAGGTGTTCACCAGGATCCAGTTCGAGAAGAAGTTCACCGCATCCGCGTCGCCCTTGCGCAAGGCAAAAGCTTCGTCACCGCGCGACAGGTTTTTGCCGTCGTTGGCCACAAAGACCTTGTCAGGATAACCATCGGCCCAAAAGCGCGGCTTGGGTGCCGACGAAATCGTCGCATGGGCGTTGCCGTTCACAACCTCCTGAAAGGCCTGCGCGTCGTCATCAAACCGACGCAATGTCGCCTTGGGGAACCGCTTTTGCGCAAAATTACAGGGTGTTGCACCACGGCGGCACGAGATGGTCACGCTGGAGTCGTTATAGTCATCCATCGAGGTGAAATCGCCGGCCAGTTCGATATTTGACGCCATCTGCTGCCCCGAGTGGGCATAGGGTTGGGTAAAGTTGACGGTCAGGTTCCGCTGGGGTGTGATCGACATACCACCAATGATAACGTCGAATTTCTTGGCGATCAGAGCGGGAATGATACCACTCCACGCGGTTGGGACAAATTCGACTTCGACCCCCATATCGGCGGCAACCTTTTTGGCAACATCGATTTCAAAACCGATCAGATTGCCTTCCTTGTCCCGCATGGCCCATGGAACAAAGGTTGCCATGCCAACCCGCAGAGTGCCGCGTTTCTGAATATCGGTCAGCACACCTTCGGCGGCGACCGGTGCTGAAGAGGCGGCAAAACTAGTTACGGCCAATGCGGCGGCAGCCATCAAGCCTTTGATGGGTTTCATAAATTTCATTATTTCCTCCAGTGTTGAATGTACCGGTTATCCCGGCTTTTTCTTGGGTTCGCGTGTTATGGTTTGGCTACGCTTTAGCGTTTGTTTTTATTGAGAGTTCTTTCAAACAGGCTGACGCCGAATGACATGGTGACCGTAACCGCCAGATAGATCCCGGCCACCAGGAACCAGATCTCGAATGCCATGAAGGTATCTGCAATCAGGTTCAAACCCGCAGTGGTCAGTTCAGATACCGCGATGACGCTGACAATTGCCGAATGTTTGATCAACGAAATGATCAACCCCGTGAGTGGCGGCAAAATCAGCGGCAGCGACTGCGGCACGATGATAAAGCGGTATTTGTCGGACAGGCTCAGGCCAATGGCGTCCGCGCCTTCGAACTGCCCTTTGTCGACCCCAATGATGCCGCCGCGGATGATCTCGGCAGCAAAGGATCCCTCAAAGAAGGCAAGGCACAGAACACCCGCCCAAAACCGGTCGATCCCGAAAATTGGGGCAAGCACGAAATAGAACAGGAACAACTGGACCAGAAGCGGCGTGTTTCGGATCGCTTCGAGATACCATTTGGCTATGAGCCGCCCCGCGATCGAATTGGATAGTCGCGCGAATGCGGTGACAAACCCGATGGCGATCGCAATAACGCCGGCAATCGAGGCCAGCTTTAGCGTTTGGATCAAACCACGCACCAAAGGCCCCCAGATCACCTCGCCATCAATGACGCGATAAAAGAACGGCTCGACCCGGTACCATTGCCAATTGTACTCCATGGCATCGGCACCGCGCCAAATCAGATATCCGATCACGGCGAACACGATGATCGCCTGGGCAATCTGCCAGAGAGTATGCGACAGCGCCCGCACGTCCAGACCAGCCTTTTCCCGCTGGCGCAAGTTCCGTGATGTCGCTGAAAGAACGCGTTCTTGCATTTCGCCTCCATGGTCGATGCCAAAACATGTGAAGGAAGTATTGGTTTTCCGGTATAGCCCTGTCAATAAAAATTACCCTTCTTCATTCAAAAATATTATGAATTGCATATCAAGTTGTGTAATCTTGGGCGGAAAGGGGATAAAGGGTGCATGAAAATAACCTTTCGCCAAGTTGACGCCTTCCGAACTGTCGTTTCGACAGGCACGGTCACCGAAGCCGCCGCAATGCTGGGAATCTCTCAGCCAGCGGTGAGTCGGCTGTTGTCTGATCTGGAAGCCGAAGTCGGATTCAAACTGTTTCAGCGCACGGGACGGGTTCTGGTCCCGACCGAAGAAGCGCGGCTGCTGGTGGAAGAAGTCCGCCAGGCGGTCAGCGGCATGGAACACATCAAGGAAACGGCCGTCGCTATTCGAAATTTTGGCCATGCGCGATTGACGCTGGTCACAACCCCAACCTTTTCGACCCTGGTCGCCCCCAGCCTGATCGGAAAATTCGCACAGATGCGCCCCTCTGCGATGGTCAAGATGGAGATTGGCCCTGCTGACGATGCGGTGGAATGGATGGTGTCCCAAAGCTATGATTTTGGCATCACCACCAGCGAAACCCAGAACCCGTCGTTCGACAGCCTGACCATCACCAATGATGACGTGTATTGCGTGGTCCCCAAAGGGCACCCGCTTGCGGAAAAACGCATCGTAAAGGCGCTGGACCTGGCCGACGAAAACTTCATTTCCTACATCGCCACGTCGCGGTTCCGCTTTGAAATCGACAACTTTTTTGAATCCAAAGGTGTAAAGCGGCGGCTCCAGTACGAGACCAGAACCACCGATGCGATCTGTCGCCTTGTGGCGGCGGGGCTGGGTGTGTCTGTCGTGGGCTCCAGCGAAGGGTATCTCAGATCCCTACCCGGCTGCGTCGCGCTGCCCTTTGCCGCGCCGTTGAATTTTCGGGCGGTGTTGATCTGGTCGAACCGTCGCCCGCTGTCGGCGATTGCCCAGGATTTCCTGGACATCGCCAAGGCGAACGTGGATATCCATTAACCCCGGTTCAGGGCCTCGCGAAAGCTTTGCCGCGCGGCTGCGCTGTGAATGTAATTGTAGTCCCGCGGGTATGGATCCCCGGGCACAATCTCCAGCACAGACATTTGTGGACCATCCGCGCCAAGCACCTCGGGCAACCCGTCCTCAAGGGCCCCGAGATCATCAAAACTGCGGGCTCCCGCATAACCTGCAGCCCTGGCCAGACCTTCGAAATCCACCTTGTCCGCCCCTGGCAATGGATGCGCGCCATTCACTTCGTAAACGCGATTTGCCGCCAAAAAATGGTAAAGATTGTTGACGCCGGCATTGGCAATCGTGACCAGTGTTCCCAGGTTCATGAGCAGACTGCCATCGCCATCCAGAACAAAAACACGCCGGGTTGGATTGGCAAGCGCCAGCCCCAGCCCGTGCGAGGACGCCTGCCCCATAGCCCCCACTGCAACATAGTTCAGGTCGCGCGGGTTGATCGCAAGCCAATCAAAACAGCTCTGATAGACAGCAACAACAATGTCATCATTTTTTACGTGTGGAATCAGTGCCCTAAGGGCATCATCTCGGCGTAGGGTCATAGTGCCTCCGGGGAACGGCCAATCAGAAAGATGTGGGGGCGCGACTGTGCATAGGCCTGCGCGATCGCGTCTGGAATATGCGCCACATCGTCGGGCTCTTCGATCAGGGAATGCGACAGTTCCATTGCGTCCAGAACCGGGCGAATGATGCGCACACCATACGCGGCCGATTGATCCGGATGAACAGCCGGATCTTTGCCCTGCAGTCCCACCATCATGACAATCGGCAATTCATAATCCACACCAATGGCGCGGATCGCGTTCAGCGAATCCATCAATCCGGTTTGCTGCATCATCAGAATGGCCCGCGTTCCATTATATGACATCGCCCCGCAAATGCTGACGCCCTCGTCCTCCTTGCACACACGGGTAAGCCTAAAGTCCGGGTCCCGAGAGATCGGCCATAACAGGCCGTCGCTGGTCACAATATCCGGCACCGCCACGATTTCGCGCAGGCCAGCCTGCTTGATCAGATTTATGATTTCAGCGCCTGACGGATGCGCAACCTGCGGCGCGTCTGTATTCAAAGCGGGTGCAGCAACCATCACAAATCCCCTTTCAGAAACTCTGAAATCCCATCCAGCGTGGCTTGCATATCTGCCCTCTGTCCAATCGTGATCCGGATGTAATCCCGATAGGCCGGCGACGCAAAACGGCGAATCGCGATCCCCTTGTGTCGCAGGAATTGATCCACGGATTCCGCCGATTTCTTTGGATCCGCAAACTTGACCAAAATGAAATTCGCCTGACTGGGAATAACCTCGAGCCCCAGTTCTTCCAGCTGCTTGCTGAGCCAGCTTCGGTTCTTGAGGTTTTCATCATAGACGTATTTCAGATGCTCCGTGTCCTCCAACGCGGCCACGGCCGCCGCTGCCGATGGGGAAGCCGCCGGAAATGTCACACCAATCCGGCGCACCGAGTCCACCACATCGTCTGGCCCGTAAAGCCAACCGACGCGGGCACCCGCAAGGCCAAAGATCTTTGAAAAGGTTCGGCACATGACAACATTGTCGGCCTCCTCCACCAGGACATGCGCAGGTTCGTAATCCGCGGCATCCACGTATTCCTCATATGCTGCGTCAATCACCAGCAAAACATTGTCGGGAAGGGCCGCGTGCAGGCGTCGCACCTCTGCTCCGCTCAGATAGGTACCCGCCGGATTCTCTGGATTCGCAAGATAAACGATGCGGGTCTTTTCCGTCACCGCAGCGATCATCCGGTCAACCGACGGCTTGAAGTTGTCATCGGCCACCGAAACCACATCCGCATCATTGGCATGGGCGTAATTGGGCACCTTAAGGTACCCATTGGCCGTGCGAACCAGCTCGGTATTTGGTCCCAGATAGGCCCGCGCCAAACGCGCCAACAGATCATCGGACCCCTGACCAATCGTGATCCGACGTGCATCCAGACCAAAGTGCGCGCCAATCGCTGGCGCAAGCAGGCGGTCAGGGTTCTCCAGATACCGCTCCAGATCGGACACCGCAGCGCAGGCAGCGGCACGTGCAAGAGGGCTGGGACCAAAGACGCTTTCGTTTGAGTTCACAAGAACCGCCGCCGGCGGAACCGCCTGATCAGCCCCGCCGATCATATGTGCCTTTATTCGTTCAATTCCTGGTTTTGCGCGCGCGACTGCCATTCAGCCCTCCTGATCTGCATTTTCAATCCATCACACAAATGCATAATTTTTGCAATTCACTTTCAAAAAAATTATGCTAGAAAGAATTGCGAACAGAAACCCGCATCTCGGCATCAGGAGCGTGAACAGGTATGAAACGCAGCAAAAGCAGACTGTCATTGACTGTCGATCTGGCTCGGGACGGACGCCAGACAGGGGATCTGATGCTGCGATGGTCGGACAACACAAACCCGCTGGGGTATCATCCGGTCCCGATCATCAGCCTGAAAAATGGCGACGGGCCGGTTGTGATGATCCTGGGTGGCACCCATGGCGACGAATTCGAAGGCCCCGCAGCGATCATGCGGGTGCTGGCGCGCCTCTCTCACACCGACCTTTCGGGGCAGATCATTCTCATTCCTGCCCTGAACGCACCGGCGTTTCAGGCCTCCTCACGGGTTTCGCCTTTGGATGGCGGCAATCTCAACCGGGCGTTCCCAGGCGATCCGGACGGCGGCCCCACACAGATGATCGCACATTTTGTCGAAACAGAGCTGATGCCGCGCTGTGATGGCGTGATCGACCTGCATTCCGGAGGCAAGGCCTCCTTCTTTCACCCCTGTGCGCTGGCCACCCGAACAGCAGATGATGACCTGTTTGACCGCAACCTTGCTCTGGCAAAAGCCTTTGGCTTACCCTTGATCTGGCAATTGGGGGCCAACAACGACAACCGATCGGTCAACTCTGCGGCAGAACGCGCGGGCGTTCCAATGATCGCGGCCGAGCTGGGCGGTGGCGGCGGCGTGGATCCGGATATCACGTCAGACACCGAACTGGGATTGCTACGCTGCCTGACCCATCTGGGCGTTATCAATCAAAAGTTCCCGAACCCACCAGCCGCGCGCCGGGTCGAGATCACATCGGCATCCCATTCGCTTTATGCGCCGTCAAACGGGTTGTTTGATCGCCAGATCCGCGCCGGTCAGAATGTAACTGCTGGCGCATTGGCCGGGCATTTCCACTTTCCTGGCGAACCCGACCGCGACTCTCTTGCGCTCAAGTTCCCGCACTCCGGACTGATCCTGGCACATTGCGCCCGTGGGTTGGTGCGCCGGGGCGAACTGTTGGCCCTGATCGCGACAGATGTCCCAGACGCCCCACCAACCTGATCAGCACGACAATCCCCCCATCACGACAGGGCACCCGGACGAGATGAGCCACAAAGAGGTCAAGACGATGCAAAACTATCAGCCCTATGTAGATGGGCGCACGATACCCTGGTCTGGTGCCTGGATTGACAGCGTGGATCCTGCCAATGGTCAGGTGTGGTCCCGTGTTGCCCGCTGTGGCGCGGATGAGGCAGATTTGGCGATCAGGTCTGCTGACAAAGCATTTCGCGAGGGTGCTTGGGCTGATGCAACTGCGGCTCAGCGGGCCGACATTCTGGACCGTCTCGCCGATCATCTGGAAGCCCATTGGCAGGTGCTGGTCGAACCTGAAGTGCGCGACAATGGCAAGCGCATCACCGAAGTGCGCGGGCAGTTTTCGGGTTTGCACAGCTGGTATCGCCACTTTGCCGCCGAGGCCCGCACGCTGACTGTTGAACCGCAGGCCAACGCCATTCCCGGTGTAACCAGCGCCGCACATCCGCAACCTTATGGCGTCGTGGTGGCGATCACGCCCTGGAATTCGCCGCTGATGATCCTGGCGTGGAAATTGGCCCCCGCTCTGGCCGCCGGTAACACTGTGGTTGTGAAACCGTCGGAAATGGCCTCGGCCTCCACCGTCGAATTTGCCCGGCTGGCGCATGAGGCCGGGCTGCCCGCCGGGGTTCTGAACGTGGTCACCGGATTAGGGCACGAGGTTGGCGAGGCATTGGTGCGCCACCCGCTGACCCGCAAGGTGACATTCACCGGATCTGACTTTGGCGGCCGCAAAGTGGCCGAGGCCGCATCAGCCGGCGTGGTGCCCACCACGCTGGAGCTGGGTGGCAAATCAGCCCAGGTGGTGTTTGCCGACACTGATATGGACAATGCGATCAACGGGGTTCTGTCGGGGATTTTCCTGTCCAATGGCCAAACCTGTGTGGCCGGATCGCGGCTGTTGGTCGAAGAGACGGTCAAAGACACCTTTGTCTCCCGCATCATTGAGCGCGCCCGCGCGCTGCGGCTGGGTGACCCGATGGATCCCGATACTCAGGTTGCACCGCTGGCCAACGAACCGCATCTGCGCAAGGTCCGTTCGATGATCGTGCAGGCCAAGGATGACGGGGCCACCTGTCTGCTGGACGGATTGGAAACGGCAGCGGGGCGGGACGGATATTATGTCGGTCCAACGATCTTTGACGACGTCACCACAGATATGCAGCTGTGGCGCGAAGAGGTATTTGGCCCGGTTCTGGCTGTGACCAGCTTTGCCAGTGAGGCCGAGGCAATCGCGCTGGCCAATGACAGCGACTATGGGCTGGCTGGCGGCGTCTGGACCACGGATGCCGTCAAGGGCGCCCGGGTGGCCGATGCCATCCACAGCGGCACCATCTATATCAACCATTATCGCAGCGTTGACCCCGGCGCGCCTATCGGCGGCATCAAGCTGTCCGGTTATGGCCGCGAATTGGGGCCGGATGCGGTGAAGGACTTTTTGCAGGTGAAATCCATCTGGACCGGCACAGCCCCGGTTCCGGATCCATTTCCCTGACCGCCAAACACGCCTGAACACGCGCGAACACAGACACATAAAGACAAAGACGACATCGGAGGACCCCATGAACGAGACATTCAAAGCGCCCGAAGGCGACTTTCGCGGCCATGACCAGCAATCGGTCTGGTCCCAGCAACCCGATCCCGAGCTGAGCGAAGTTGGCCCCGGCACGGATTGCGGCGAATATATGCGCAGGTTCTGGATGCCGGTGGCAATGACCGATCAAATCGGCGATCTGCCCTATCGCATCCGCATCCTGGGCGAAGATCTGGTGCTGTTTCGTGAAACCGGCGAAGGTCGGTTGGGGTTGACCCACCTGCATTGCGCGCATCGCAACATGAGCCTGGAGTTTGGCATCATCGAACCCGGCGGCATTCGCTGTTCCTATCACGGCTGGAAATACGGTCTGGACGGCACGATCAAGGAAACCCCCTGTGAACCTGTGGCCTCGCAGGTCAAGAAGAAAGCCTGTCTGGGTGCCTATCCGGTGATCGAATACAAAGGGTTGGCCTTTGCCTATATGGGGCCGCGCGATCAGCAACCGCCGTTCCCGGTGATGGATACCTTTGACGAAGACGGCGATGAAATGTTGCCGTCGCTGATCAAATCCCCCTGCAACTGGCTGCAGGTGATGGAAAACGCCTGGGACCCCTTTCACGTGGTCTATCTGCACACGCTGGCCGCGCGGGTGCAGTTCCATGAGAGCTTTGCCCATATGCCGATGATCGAATTCCACGAGGCCAAATTCGGGGAGTTTTATACCAATGTGCGCCGCGACGGGGATTTTGTCTGGCTGCGGATTCACGACCATATGATGCCTTCGTTCACCCAGAATGGCGCGCATTTCCCGGTGCCCGATCGTGAACGTTACTTTGGCCGCTGTGGTCTGACCCGTTGGGTGGTGCCGATCGATGACACCCACACACAGGTCGTGACCTGGCGCCATTTCCGCGACGGCGACGACCCGCGCGGCCTGACCGACAAGTCCCAAGTGGGCTTTGGCAAAACCGATTTTTACGGTCAGGACCCTGATCGCCCCTATGAAATGCGCCAGCGCGATCCCGGCGATTACGATGCCTGGGTCAGCCAGGGACCCAAAAACATCCACAGCCGCGAAAACCTGTCCTTTACCGACCGTGGCGTGGCCAAGGTCCGGCGCATGCTGCGCAACGAAATCCGATCCGTTGCGGCGGGCAATCCGGTCAACCACCCCACTGATGACTATGATGGTGTGTTGCCGACCTATGCCGGTGATACCGTGCTGCGCATCCCTGCACAGGACGGCCGTGATGATGGCGCGGTGCTCAAAGAAATCTCCTTTGCTGTCGCCGGTATTTTCAAGGATGGGGATGAACAACCCATCGAGACGCGCAAACAGTACATTATCGATGCGCTCAAGGCATATGAGGCGAGCTGGGCATGACACGAATTCCACACAACCCCGGTCGGGTCGACTGGTCGGGGGAAAACCCCGGTATCTATCTCAAGACCGACCCGGCAAACCCCCAATATGACACGCTGGCGCTGTTTTTTCGGGTGGTGCTGTCGCCTTATGGTCGCGGCAATGCCGCGATTGTTCTGGGCGCGCCGGATGAGGCACGCGGTTGGCCGCATGTGCCCAATCTGATCATGACCGACAACCAGCGTCTGATGCGCTGGATCGTCGATGGCTGGGTCACCAAAATGCCGACATTCATCGGCAAACCGGGTCTGGAGGCGATGACCTGGCTGGATTGCGACAGCGTCGAAAAACGTCCCGGAGATCTGAAGACCCGGTATTCCGAAACCCTGCGCGGGTCGGGTGTCACGCTGGAAATGATCTGGCAGGACATGGGCCCGCCGCTGCCAGTCGAAGTGACCAAGGAAAACTCGGCCACCAAGGAACACGAGATGTATTCCGTGTTTCTCGAGGCCAAGCAGGCGCAGGTCAAACTCAACGGTACCGCCCTGCCCGGTCAGGTCGCGGACCGCCAGTTCTTTGGTCGCACCATGAGCACCGCCTTTCTGGCGTTTTCCGAAACCTGGGTCACACCGCAGGAGGGTAACTGATGCCGCTGAACGAACCAATTACACCCGGCGTGGTGGACTGGACCGGTGAAAACCCCGGTATTCTGTTGAAAGACGCCGATGGCAACTTCTCGGCCATGGCGTTGTTTTTCCGCGTGGCCTGGTCACCGGTGGGCCAGGGTCAGGTCCTGTTGCTTTACGGGACACCGGATGCCGTCCAAGGGTCGGACGAGGCCCCCAATGTGATCCTCAGCGACAATCCAGCGCTGACGGCGTTTCTCAAAGAGAATTTTATCAGCAAGCTGGCCGCCTTTGCCAATGCTCCTGCCTTTGACACCCTGCCAGAACTGGGTGCCCAGGTGGTGCGGACTTCGGGTGATCCGATGGGGCATCGTTATAGCGAAACGCTGGTGGCAGCGGGGCTGACGGTGGAACTGATCTGGGAGGATCTGCAACCGCCGCGCGCGTTGGAACTGTCCCCGCACGAGGTTGCCTCGGGCGAACAGAACATGTTTTCGCTGCTGGTGCCCGCACATGCCGCGCAGATCATTGTGAACGGAAAATCCCTGCCCGGGCAGCTCGGCACACGTGTGCAGGCCGGATATGAGACCACCACGGCGTTTCTCTATTTTTCCGAGACCTGGATCATCCCCCCGGAGGCATCATGACATTGCACCCAGCCGATCAACTGGCCTTTGACAGGGCGATGGTGACCCAACCTGTTTGGAACCGGTTCAACACCGCTGGCGAAGCCCTGGGGCTGGCGCAAAATGTGCTATTGCACGCCGGCCCGGCCTTTTCCAGCCCGGACCTGATCACGGCACCGATCCTGAATTCCGCCTGCGTTGCAGCAGTTTACGAAGGTGTCGCGCGGGATTTTGATCAGGCCGAGGCGATGATCAGGGCCGGAGAGATCCTGCTGAAACCGGCGCAGGATCATGATGTGGTCACGCCGCTGGCCGCGGTTGTATCGGCGTCCATGCCCTTGCACACGATCTATGACGCCTGGCGCGGGACACAGCGGATATTTACGCCAATCAATGGTGGATCCCGTCCGGCCATGCGGTTGGGCCTGCGATCCGAGGCGGTGCTGGAACATATTCGCTGGCTCAACACCCGGTTCCTGGACGTGTTGGAAAACGGGTTGGCCGAAGGCATGGCATTGGTGCCATTGGCCGTGGTCGGATTGGCAGGCGGTGATGATTGCCACGGGCGGACCCCGGTGGCCGGTGCCGCATTGGCGGCCGAGCTGATGGATCGCACCACCGGTGGGTTGACCGACGAAGACGCGTTGCAATTCTTGCACAGCTCGCCTTCGTTGTTTTTGAACCTGTGGATGGCGGCATCCAAGATCATGATGAAACTGGCCGAAGGCATTGATGGCTCCAGCTTTGTCACCGCAGCCGGTGGCAATGGGCGCGACGTCGGCATTCAGATCTCAGGCCTGCCAGGACAGTGGTTCACCACGCCCGCTGCCGCACCCCAAGGCAAATTCGATGTGGATCTGCCCACAGACCGTGCGTTGGGCGCCATCGGCGACAGCGCCGTGGTCGAAGCCTTTGGTCTGGGGGCCATGGCGATCGAGCTGAGCCCCGAGCAGAAAAAGGGATTGGGTGCTTACCTGCCCGACAATGCACGGGCGCGGACCTCGGGCCTGTCGGTGGGGGCACACCCCTATTTCCGCGATCTCGACATCCGGTTGGGCTCGACCGCGCGCGGCGCTGTGGAACAGGGCGCGGGCCCTGTCATCAGCCTGGGTATTCTGGATCGCCTAGGCGAAGCCGGGCGGCTGGGAGGCGGCATCTATGACATGCCCGTCTCTCCCTTTTCCGCCGCAATCGAGGCGCTGTCCGCATGAGTGCATTGAACCAGCTCTCAGCGACGGACATTGCCCGCCGGATCCGGGCGGGCGACACCACCCCTTCGGCGGTGATGCAGGCACATCTGGCCCGCATTGCCGCACGGGAACCGCAGGTGGGGGCGTTCCAGACCCTCGACGCGGACCGCGCCATGGAGAGAGCCAGGGCCGCTGATGCACTCCCTGTCAATGGCACCCCCTTGGGCCCTCTCCATGGCGTACCTTTTGTGATCAAGGATATTATTGACACCGACGACATGCTGACCAGTTGGGGCAGCGAGATCTATGCCAACCGACAACCCGAACGCAACGCGGCCTGTGTTCAGACCTTTCTGGATGCGGGTGCCATTCCGATCGGCAAGACCGTCACCACCGAATTTGCCTACTTCAAACCGGGCAAAACCGCCAATCCGCACAATCTGGCGCATACACCGGGGGGATCGTCGTCGGGGTCCGCTGCTGCGGTGGCTGACTTTATGGCCCCACTGGCGTTTGGATCGCAGACCGCCGCATCGCTGATCCGCCCTGCCGCCTATTGTGGCGTGACAGCCTTCAAACCGACAACCGGCGGCTTTGACCTGACCGGTGTCATGGGGCTGTCGACCTCATTGGATACGTTGGGCGTTCTGGCCCGTTCGGTCACTGATCTGATCCTCGCCCGCGCGGTTCTGTTGGGCCAGAGCCTGCCGCCATCGGCAGATTTTGACGAAACGCTGCCCCGGATCAACCTGATGCGGGGGCCGCATTGGCAGGACGGCAGCATCGAAATGCGCGACACCTGCACACGCGCCATGGCCGCGCTGGCCGCCACCGGAGCAGACACCGGCGAAATCGCCACGCCACCATCCTTTGCCGATCTGACACAGGCACAGATTACAGTCATGGGTTATGAAGCTGCGCGCGCCCGGATCAGCGAATATACGGCCGGTGGCGCAACCATCAGCCCGCAATTCCGTGCCCTGATTCAGGAGGGCCAACGTGTCAGTCAACAGGCCTATGATCAGGCCTTGACGCTCAGGAAACGTGCAAACCAAATGCTGGATGTTCTCTTCGCGGATTGCGATGTGCTGTTGGTCCCCTCTGCTCCGGGTGCCGCTCCCAAAGGGTTGCAGGCCACTGGCGATCCGCTGTTCAGCCGGATGTGGAATCTGCTGCAACTGCCCTGTGTCGCCCTACCCTTTGGGACAGATGCAGATGGGTTGCCTTTGGGAATTCAGCTGATCGGGCGACGCGGTGATGATGCGCGCCTTCTGGATGTCGCGGCCTGGGTTCAGGACCAGTTGCACCGCGCCTGACCATTTCAAATTCAAGAAGGATCTCCCCCATGCCGACCATCACTTTTGTCGACCACAGGGGCGTGCGTCGGGACATTGAAATTGCCGAAGGGCACAGCCTGATGGAGGGCGCGCGTGACGCCGGGATCGACGCCATTGCGGCTGACTGCGGTGGGGCCTGCGCCTGTGCCACTTGTCATGTCTACATTGATGACGCCTGGCAGGCCCGGGTCAGCCCGCGCGATTCAATGGAGGAGGAAATGCTCGATTTTGCCGCCGCCCAGACCGACAGCCGCTCGCGGCTTGCCTGTCAGATCACGATCAACGCATCCCACAACGGTTTGACGGTCCACACCCCGGAGACCCAAGGCTGACCCCTCGGGGGCGTGCTCAGGGCGGGTCCGGTGGCTGGCGTTCAGCGCCTGCCTTTATCCAACCTGTCGTCCATGTGACCACACCCCCCGCACCACTGGTGTGCCTTGCACCCGACCAATGCGGACAACGTCACCATGCAAACCTGGCTGGAGCATACCACGATCTGCCAACCCTGCTGCCCGCGCCGGCGCGGCGGTGACGGTTGCGATGGCCCGCGGCAAGTCATCCCACAGGTCAGCCAACAAAAAGGCCGACGTCATAAGCGCGGACGGCACATAATCCGACGACAAGATGTCAAGCAAACCACGGTCGGCCAGTTCATGAGCCGCCACATTGCCCGAATGTGACCCGCCCCGGATCAAATTCGGCGCGCCCATCATGACCGCGATCCCATGTTCATGACAGGCTTGGGCCGCCTCGATCGTTGTGGGGAATTCGGCCAGGCGGATGCCGTGCTGGGCGCTTTTTGCAACATGGGTCGCGGTGGTATCATCGTGGCTGGCCAATACGGCACCGTATCGCTGCGCCGCGGCGACGGCCTGAGCTTCGTGATGATCACCGTGGGCCGCGCGCAGGGCATACAATTGGGCGACATGGGCGTCAAATTCAGGATCGCTCATGCCCTGTTTTCCCTGCACATAGGCCTTGAGCTTGCCAATATCGCGGAACTGGCGCTGACCTGGGGTGTGGTCCATCAGGCTAACAATGCCAACCCGGTCCCGAGGTCCGAATTCGTCCATTTCCTCGACCAGGGTTTCCGAACAGACCTCGGCGCGCAAATGCAGAAAGTGAGAAATGCGCAACGCTCCGGCGGCCCGCATTTCCCACAGTTCGGTTGCCAGGTTGCGGGCATATTTTGCGTATCTGGCGCGGCCTGCCGGAATCGACCCGACACGCATCGCATCAAAAACAGTGGTAATCCCGACACTGGCCAGTTCGCCGTCGTGGGCCAGGATGGCTGCGGCATGGGGCCAATCCACCTTGGGGCGCGGCTGGATGTGACGTTCCAGGTTATCCGTGTGCAATTCGATCAGGCCGGGGATCAGCAGATCGCCATTCATGTCCTGGGCTCCGCTGATGGCAGTGCCGCCAGTCGCGATCGTGCTGATCCGCCCGTCTTTGATTTGCAGGCTGCCCTGGATAACCTCCTCGGGCAGAACGATCTGGGCGTTTGAAAGAATAAGGTCGTGCATCGGGTGTCCCGCCTTGCAAGCCCCCCATTTGCCATAGCTGTGTCACAACTGTGTGACGTGTATGATCCGGGGCGGTTCAGTAAACTATCAGGTGAATTTCGGTTTCTCTTGTTCCAGACGCAGCGCATCAACAAAGGCCCGGGTCGCCGCCGACAAAGAGCCGGAGTTGTCGATCGTGATGACCTCCAGACCTTTGGGCAACTTCATGCAAGCGCGGTCCAGACGGCGCGCGATTTCCTCTGTGCTTTCGCGCCCACGCGCCAAAAGCCGCGCCTCCAGAACCGCTCGGCTGGCCGTGACATGCAGAACCTTCAGCTCTGGGAAAACCCGCGCTGCCTCGACCAGCATGGCACGTGATCCGTTGAACAGCACACTGCGCCCCGCCGCCAGGTCATCGTGCACCTGAACCGGGATGCCATAGAACAGCCCATGTGCCTGCCACGACAGGGCGAACCCGCCCGCCGCGTCGCAAAGCGCGAATTCTGCCGGGCTGACCCCGGTAAAGGCTTCACCGCCTGCCGCTTCGGGCCGGGTTATCACGCGACGCACCAGACACAGGTCAGGCACTTCTGCCAGCGCCGCCTGCATCAGTGTATCCTTTCCGACGCCCGAAGGGCCGACGATGGCAAAAATCCCCCCCATCAGGCTGCTTGCTCCCGAGTAAAGGCCGACACGTCAATCTCGTGGTCTGCGACGCGGCGTCGGGCATCACCGTCATGGAAAATCCCGATGATCGCCGCCCCACGGGCCTTGGCCTCTTCGATCAGCGACAACACCGTATCGCGGTTGGTCGCGTCCAGGCTGGCCGTTGGTTCATCCAGCAACATTGCCGGATAGGTATGTGCAAAACCCCGGGCGATGTTGACCCGTTGCTGTTCGCCACCTGAAAACGTGGTGGGCGACAGGGACCACAGCGCTTGCGGGATATTCAGCCGCACCAGTAGGTCCTGCGCGCGGGCATGGGCCACCTCGCGTTCGCATCCGACCGCCAATAGCGGCTCGGCAACCACATCCAATGTCGCCACCCTGGGTACCACCCGCAGGAACTGGCTGACATAACCTAATGTTTCGCGCCGCAGGGTCAGGATTTCGCGCGGCTCGGCGCGGGCAACATCCACGCCGTTGACCAGAATACGCCCCGAGGCCGAGAGGTAATTGCCATAGATCATCCGCATCAGAGTGGATTTGCCTGCACCGGAATTGCCAATCAGGGCCACGCATTCGCCGGGGGCCACGGAAAACCCCGCCCCCTGCATGACCGAGATGACGGCACCTCCCTGATTGTGCAGGGTAAAGCTTTTGGAGACATTTTCGATTTGGATCATGGTCAGGCCTGCAATACTGAGGACACAAGAAGTTGGGTATAGGCGTGTTGGGGATCGTCCAGCACCTGGTCTGTCAGGCCGGTTTCCACCACATGGCCCGACTTCATCACCATCAGCCGGTCCGCCAGCAAACGCACAACCGCCAGATCATGGGTCACGATGATGGCCGACAGACCCATTTCGCGCACCAGACCGCGCAACAGGTCCAACAGGCGCGCCTGCACGCTGACATCCAGCCCGCCTGTGGGTTCATCCATGAACACCAACCGCGGACCAGTCACCAGGTTGCGGGCAATCTGCAACCGCTGCTGCATCCCACCCGAAAATCCTATCGGGCGATCATCCACCCGGTCTGAGTCAATTTCGACCCGTCCCAACCAATCGATGGCCTGATCGCGAATACCCCCATAGTGGCGCGCGCCCACCGCCATCAACCGTTCGCCAACATTGCCACCGGCGCTGACGTTCATCCGCAAACCATCCCGCGCGTTCTGATGCACAAAGGCCCAATCGGTGCGCCCCAGCATTCGCCGTTCAGGTTCCGACATGGACACGGTATCGCGCGGGCCCTGATCACGGGTGTCAAACAGGACCTCGCCCCGATCCGGCACAAGATGGCCCGCCAGGCAATTCAGCAGGGTGGATTTGCCCGACCCGGATTCGCCAACGATGCCCATGACTTCGCCCGGATAAAGGTCAAAGCCGACATCGCTACACCCGATACGATGCCCATAGGTCTTGTGAATTCCACGCACTGACAAAAGCGGGGTCATGCCGCGTCCTCCTTTGGGCTCAGTCGCCCTCGATGCCCGCTGTCGCAGCGGGTGGCACAGTAATCGGTGTCGGAGCAAACGAACATCCGGTTGCCCTGATCATCGACGATGAGTTCGTCCAGATAGCTGCGATCGGCACCACATAGATCACAGGCGTGATCCGCCTTTGTCGGCTCGAACGGGTGGTCTTCGAAATCGAGGCTCACGACCTGTGTATACGGCGGGATCGCATAGATCCTTTGTTCACGCCCCGCCCCGAACAGCTGGATCGCCGCGCTTTCCAGCTTGGGGTTGTCGAATTTCGGGATCGGTGACGGATCCATGACATAGCGCCCTTCGACCTTGACCGGATAGGCATAGGATGTGGCAATATGGCCGTGGCGCGCGATGTCTTCGTACAGTTTCACATGCATCAACCCATACTCTTCCAGGCTGTGCATCTTGCGCGTTTCGGTCTCGCGCGGTTCCAAAAAACGCAACGGCTCGGGGATCGGCACCTGATAGACAAGGATCTGGTCCTCGCTCAGCGGTTCTTCGGGAATACGGTGGCGGGTCTGGATGACACTGGCCTGGCTGGTGTGGGCGGTCACCGACACCTGGGCCGTGTTTTCAAAGAATTTGCGGATCGACACCGCGTTTGTTGTGTCATCCGCCCCCTGATCAATCACCTTCAACGTATCTTCGGGCGTCAAGCAGGCCGCCGTGACCTGCACCCCACCTGTGCCCCAGCCATAAGGCATCGGCATTTCACGGCTGGCAAAGGGCACCTGATAGCCGGGAACCGCAATACCCTTCAGAATGGCGCGGCGGATCATCCGTTTGGTCTGTTCGTCTAGATAGGCAAAATTATAGTCGCTCATTCCGCCGCCTCCATGTGGGGTTTCGTGCCGGTATCTCCCAGCACCTCGGCGCGCAGTTTGCGGATCAGTTCCAGTTCGGACTGGAAATCAACGTAATGCGGCAGTTTGATGTGTTCGAGAAATCCGGTCGCCTGAATGTTGTCCGCGTGGCTGAGCACGAATTCCTCGTCCTGCGCCGGCGCACCCAGATTGTCTTCGCCCAGCTCCTCCCAACGCAGCGCCCGGTCTACCAGCGCCATGGAAATCGCCTTGCGTTCGGTTTGACCAAAGACCAACCCGTACCCGCGCGTGAACTGGGGCGGTTCCGATTTGGACCCCGTGAACTGGTTCACGGTTTCGCATTCCGTCACTGTGATCTCGCCGATTTCGATGGCAAAGCCCAATTCTGGAATTTCCATTTCCACAGGCACGCTTCCGATGCGCAGCTCGCCGACAAACGGGTGATTGCGGCCATATCCGCGCTGGGTTGAGTATGCCATGCCCAACAAAAACCCTTCGTCCCCTCGCGTCAGGGATTGCAGGCGCAAAGCCCGATTGGCCGGATACTCCATCGGTGCGCGCGTCATATCCGGCGGTGTGTCATCCGACCGAGGCTCGCTTTGAATCAACCCGTCACGGTTCAGGAAATCAGTAATCCGCGGCATTTCGCCAGGCTGTGACGGGGCAGTCTGCGCTTTTGGCACCGGTCCATCGGCGGCCAATTTGAAATCCAGCAGACGGTGGGTATAGTCAAATGTCGGCCCCAACACCTGCCCCCCCGGAGCGTCCTTGAACGTGGCGCTGATCCGACGGTCACAGGCCATGGCCCCCGTCTCTACCGGGAGAGAATGCCCGATCCGGGGCAATGTTGTGCGATAGGCGCGGATCAGGAAGATCGCTTCGATCAGATCTCCGCGTGCCTGTTTGATCGCCAACGCCGCAAGGTCGGGATCATACAGAGATCCTTCGGCCATGACCCGATGCACGGCCAGCGACAATTGTTCACGGATTTGATCCAGGCCCAGCTCGGCCACATCCGGATCGCCGCGGCGGTCCTGGGCCAGCCAGTCATGGGCATTTTCAATGGCCCGCTCGCCCCCTTTGACTGAAACATACATCAGCGTTCCTCCACTCGGGTCGATCGCGGCAACGCCGCAAGGCTGGAACCAGCAGTGAAATAGAAATCCAGCCCCAGCGGAAAAAGGGCCCGATTGGCGACAAAGGCGGCAGTCTCTGGCAGCGACAGATTTGCCGCCTCCCTGATCCCCGGCCCGGTCAGACGCGCGCCTTGTTGGTTCAGGTGCTCCACTTCGACAATGACCGTGGCAGAGCGATCCGGGTATTCTGGTGTGCCAATTGGCAAAAGCGGCAATGGAAGCCCCGACCAGCGACCCACTGCGAATTGAGCTGAATCCGGTTCAACAATGGGAGCGCCGATATGAAACGCCACCCAGTTGCGGATATCCGGTGTGTCGAACCCGTCCGCCAGAAACAGGCGCGTATCCTGATCGCATAATGTCAGCAGCAACGTGGCAGCCGCCCGCGACATCGGGGCCGGAGCCTGTGCCCCTTGAATGGTCTCGATGTTTCCGGGTCGTGCCATCACGGACAGCGCCGCACGAAAGGCAGTGGCGGATTGAACTGGCGGGTTGTCAAACCCTCCTTGCAGGCTCTGATCCAGCATCAGTCTTCTCCTCGTGCCATTGTAAAAAATTCAACCTTCGTGGCCGCAGCATGTGCAGCACGGTCTTGTGCACGGCTGGTGGCCTCGCTGGCCAAGGGCCCCAGAATTTGAACTTCGATTTCGTCGGCACGGGGCGTCTGCATCAGCGCATCAACCAAAGCGGCGCGTCCGGCGTGATCACGGTCACGCCCCTGCACATAGCCATGCCCGACCTCTCCACTGTCAATTCTCAGCGCACACCGGGTCACAGTCATTTCGCCCAGGTTAAACGGCGCACCTGTGCCCCCCATTCGGCCCTGCACCATGACACCGCCCGTTTCCGGCACCCTTAACCAACTGTGGTCAGGATGATCCCCAAGACCATCCAGCAGCATTTGCAGCCGTAAGGGGGAGGCTTTGGCAAGCAGGCTCATCCAGCGCTTGCGTTCCGGTTCCGTGATCGCGGGGTTGGTCATTATACACCTTGCCGATTTGTCTAGATAACTATACAACTAGACAAATCATTACGGACCCGATGTACATTCGGCAAGTCGTTTACTGTGAAATTTTGGTGACAGGCATGACCCGCATTCCAGTTTGGAAAACCATCACGACCACATTGGATGATGACATCGCCAATGGTCATTATTGCACCGGGGACAAGCTGCCGACCGAAGCTGCGCTTGCAGTACGCTTTGGGGTCAACCGGCATACGGTGCGCCGTGCCCTGGCTGATATGGCAGATCGCGGGATCGTCCGGTCCCGACGCGGTGCCGGGGTCTTTGTCGAGACCCCACCCGCCGATTACCCGATCGGGAAACGGGTTCGGTTCCACCAAAACATTCGCGCAACCGGACGGTTACCGGCCAAACAGATGCTGCGTCTGGAAACCCGCACCTGCGCGCCCGGAGAAGCCAAGGCGTTGGACCTGGCGGTGGGCGACCCGGTGTTGGTCTACGAGGGGCTTTCCCTGTCAGGCAACGCGCCGATTGCACATTTCCTAAGCATTTTCCCACAGACCCGCGTCCCAAATCTCGCAGAAACCTTTGCCACGGTCACATCGGTCACCGAAGCCCTGCGCCGCAATGGGATTGACGATTACACCCGCCGCGACACCCGGATTTCAGCAGAATTGGCCGATACGGTTCAGGCCCTGCATCTTCGGGTGCGCGAAGGTGCCCCCCTGCTCAAATCGGTGGGCATCAATGTCACCGCCGACGGCCTCCCCATCGAGCTGGGAAAGACCTGGTTCGCAGCAGATCGGATCACGTTGACGGTGGCGAACGACTGACGGTTTCATATTTTTCCAGAAACGCCTGGATCGGCAACGACCGGAAGTCTTCCAGACGATGGTGCAAGGTTTCGTGATCCCAATTCCACCATGCCATCGCCATCAACCGGTCTGCGATCTGCGGGGCAAAGCGCGCCCGGATAGGCTTTGCCGGGACCCCCGCAACAATCGTGTAAGGAGCGACATTCCGTGTCACCACGGCCTGTGTTGCGACAACGGCTCCGTCACCGATGGTGATATCCGGCCGGATAACAGCGCCATGTCCGATCCAAGTGTCATTCCCGATCCGCGTTCGGCGCGATTTGCGATGTGCCATGAACGTCTGATCCATGTCGGCCCCATCGAAATAATCCGATGACCGATACAGAAAATGGTGCTGGGATGCCTGCTGCATCGGGTGATCGGTCGGGCCGATACGGGCAAAGCTCGCGATATTGCAGAACTTTCCGACACTGGCGTTGGCAATGTCTGCAAACCGGTCACAATAGGAATAATCGCCGATTTCGGAGAAGCTGAGCCTGCTGCCCTGCCCGATTTCCACATAGCGGCCAAACGTCGTTTCTGTGATCTGGCAACCTGAATGGAGGACAGGGCTCTGTGCGCAAAGCCTGCTCATTATTCCCCCTTGATGAGACGACGTCTCAACCACCCGGAAAAGCTATCCATCATCATCACCATCAGAATGATGAGCACGATGTAATAGGTGACCTCTTCCCAATCCTTCTGCGTGATCATCGCCTGTGTCAGCAGCAGGCCGATGCCACCGCCGGTGATTGCACCGATGATCGTGGCTGATCTGGTATTGGACTCGAGGTAGTACAACACCTGACTGAGCAGAACCGGCGTGACTTGAGGGATCACCCCAAACCGATACCGCTGGATCGTTTTGGCTCCGGTTGAGGCCACGCCTTCAATCTGTTTTTCATCGACATTTTCCAATGCCTCAGAGAACATTTTGCCAAAGCTACCCGTGTCGGTCAGCAGGATCGCCAGCGCACCAGTCATCGGTCCGGGACCAAAGGCCCGCGACAACACGATGGTCCAGATCAACCCATCGACACCCCGCAGGAAATCGAACACCCTGCGAATACCAAAACGAGCGGCCCAAAAGGGGGAGAAATTGCTGGCGGCAAGAAAACCAAGCGGCAAGGCAACAATCGCAGCACCGAATGTGCCCAGAAATGCCATCAGGATGGTTTCAAACATCGCCCAGGCCACATCTGCATGACGCCACATTTCGTTGAACCAGAAATCATTCCAGGCACCCGCAATGTTGGAGCGGGTGGGATCAATCTGTTCACCGAACAGGATCTGTAACGGGCCATGTCCGTAATAGGGGCTCTTCAGCGTAAAGAAGAACAGCTCCCAACCGGGGAAATAGTTGAACACTTCGGTCTTGTTGCGGGTCAAAGACACGCGGCCTTCGGGCGTGGTGATCGCCAGGCGGGTTTTGGACAGGGAAATCCAGCCCGGAATATCACCGGTCAGATTGGTGACGACCTTGCGCCCCTGTATGGCTGCTTCGATCGTGCCAAAACCCGGGATTTCGTAGCGCAAACCATTGCCCGGCAAAAAGTACACAGCATGCCCAGAGCCCAGATCGACCTGGGTCGTGGTGCCGTCCAGCGTCACCCACTCAGGTGCCGTTCCCTGCGGATACTGCCCTTTGCGTTCACCTTCGATCGCGGCGCTGATCTCGCCTGTTCGATTGTCGCGTGTGACGTGGGTCTTGTGGCTCCACGCATCACGGGTCAGCGTCTGGGCATTGTCCCAGCGGGCCCGTTCGGCAAGGCCGGGAATATCGAAGGCAAAGAAGACATAGACCAAGTAGGCCAGAATGACTGCGGGCAGCCCCAGCGTGAACAGACGTTTGCGCAGGAACAGACGGTCGGCAGAGGCGTATAGATCGACGGATGCCATATCAGTGGCCTCCCTTATGTGTCAGCCCGTTGCGCACATGGCTCGATAGCTGGTCAAAGATGACGATGGTGACGAACAGCAGGATAAAGATCGCGGCGGCTTCGTCGTATTTCCCCAAACCCCAGCTCATCGCGTTCTTGAGCTCGTATCCGATGCCGCCCGCACCAACAAAGCCCAGAATGGCCGAGGCCCGGATGTTGATTTCGAACCTCAGCAAGGCATAGCTGAAATAGTTGGGCGCGACCTGGGGGAGAACACCCAGAAACATCCGCTGGAACCAGCTTGCCCCGACAGACGACAGTCCTTCGACCGGCTTCAAATCGGCATTTTCATTCACTTCGGAGAACAATTTGCCCAGCGCTCCGGCGGTGTGAAACGCGATTGCGATCATCGCAGGCACCGGTCCACCACCCAGAATAAAGATCAAAACCAGCGCAATCACGATTTCAGGGATCGCCCGCATGATGTCCATCGTCCGGCGAAACAGTGAGATCAGACGGGGCCAGCGTGCCAACCCGCGCGTCGAAAGCAGCGACAGGACAATTGCGAACCCTGCCCCGATCATCGTCGAAACAGCCGCGATATTGATTGTTTCAATCAAGGCCGGGAGATAGGTCAGAAAATGCCCCGGAAGTTGATCCAGCTTGGGAAGCGTATCGGCCAGCACATCCGCCGGGAAATCCAGAATATTCGGCAACCCGGCCCAGAATCCACCGGCATTACGGTCGTCGGCCAGCATGAAGCCGGAAATCAGCAACAGGGCAAACACCCCAAGCATCAACCCGCCATATAACCGCTTGCGCTGAATGAGAGCCAAATAATGGCTGCGGGTGGTCTCCAGTTGGTCGGCGGTATGGCTCATGGCAGGGTGTTTCCATCAAAGAAACAGCCCCACGCAAAATCGCGCGGGGCCATAAGGTTGGTATTGAATTAGTTTGATTTCAGCTTGCGTGCTTCGATGATGACTTCGTATGCGTCATGACCGATCGGCATGACGCCTTTGGCCTCACCCGACAGAACGCCATAGGCACATTCGGGGTCCATCGCAGGTAGCGACGCCATCAGCGCCGTGAATTTGACTTTCACGTCTTCTGGCAAATCCTTGCGCAGAACAATCGGGCCTTCTGGGATCGGCTTGGACTGCCAGATTTGCACCAGGTCGTTCATGTCAACCAGGCCAGCATCAACCGCACGACGCAGCGCGCCCGAATTGTAGCCGTCTTCCCATTCACCCAGACCGTCGGCCCAGGTCACGCCGCCGTCCACATCGCCTGCATTTACCGCAACGATGGTCTGTTCGTGACCGCCGGTAAATTTCACTTCACCAAAATAGTCGCCCGACGTCATGGTCGATCCGGTTGCTTCGGGAATTTCGATCGACGGGATCAGGAAGCCGCTGGTCGAGTTGGGATCGCCAAAGCCAAAGACTTTGCCTTTCATGTCGTCCAACGATGAAATGCCGCTGTCCTTGCGGGCAAAGCCAACCGAGTAATAGCCATAGCCACCATCATTGTTGACTTTGACCAGGATCGGCTCGACCGCTTCGGGGTCAGACAAATAGGTTTTGGCATAGCCCGAGGCACCCAGCCACGCCATGTCAATGGTACCACCCAGCAAGCCCTGGATCACGCCATTATAGTCGGCCGGCGCGAACAGTTTGGTTTCCACCCCCAGCAACTCTTCGGTTTTGGCGCGCAGGCACTCGTTGTTGTTCAGACGGTCCTGTGCGTTTTCACCGCCCAGGAGGCCGATATTGAACGATTCGATGTCGGCGGCCAGGATCGGTGTGGCCAGAGCGGTGGATGCCAATGCGGCAGCGATCAGATTTTTCATGATGTTTTCTTTCCAGGTTAAGTGAAGTCTGTTGCAGAAAGTTTGGAGTGGGGTTCGCAATGCGCGCGCCCTGCAGGGGGTGTCAGGCGAATTCAGGCAAGACGACCTTGGGCGGGACCAGTGCCGGCTCACGAATTTCCGTAGATGTGGCCGCTTCGGAAAAGTCATCCCCTGCGCCATAGATGTCCCGGGCCACGCCGGTGGTCAGCTGTTCGGGCGTACCATCAAATACAATGCGCCCATCGCGCATTCCGATAACCCGGTCGCAATAGCGCCGTGCCGTGTCCAAGGTGTGCAGATTGGCCAGAACAGTGCGCCCGTCTTCTTCGTGAATGCGGCGCAGGGCCTCCATCACGGTTTGCGCGTTCATCGGGTCCAGCGATGCGATCGGTTCATCCGCAAGAATGATCCGGGGATCCTGCATCAACGCACGGGCGATCGCGACGCGCTGTTGCTGCCCCCCCGACAGGGCTTCGGCCCTTTTGGGAGCATGATCCGCCATGCCCAATCGGTCCAGAATATCAATGGCCTGGTGGATGTCCGATTTGGGAAACAGGTTAAACACAGTCGTCAGGGTTGATCGTTTGCCCAATGTGCCGTGCAAAACGTTTGAAACCACATCCATTCGCGGCACCAGATTGAATTGCTGAAAGATCATCGCGCAGGACGCTTGCCACGCACGTCGGTCCTTGCCCCTCAGCGTGGTCACATCCGTGCCTTCAAACAGAATGCGCCCCGTTGTGGCATCCGTCAGCCGATTGATCATGCGCAGCAATGTGGATTTGCCCGCCCCGGACCGTCCGATCACTCCAATCATCGCCGGGCGGTCGATCGAAAAGCTCGCATTGTCGACGGCCGCATTTGCGCCGAAACGTTTGGTCAGATTCTCTACGGTCAGCATATTTGCCCCCAGTTAACTCCGGGGGACATGGCAAGACTTCCGTTGCAATTGCATGACGGTTTCTTGAATGTTTTGTAAATGGAGGGGGCATGGCTTCATTTTGGATGATGCCAAATCGCCAACCCAATCGCCAAAGGTCGCCACGGTTTGACGGGCCTCTCCAGGTTTTCCGAACCGAGCAAGCCAATTGCCCGAAAGCCACCAACTGGCTAAGCTCTACCAGGGGGGCTCCTATACATTTTTGAAAAGCGCGGTTGTCAGCGGCGGCCGGAACTTGAGACGGGAATTTAAACGCATCAACATAGGGAAGCAGCAAAATGGCATTTAAACTGGACTTGGTAGAGGTCGCACACGGCCTGGGCTTTCCCGAAGGGCCCGTTGCAATGAACGACGGTTCGGTACTGTTCGTCGACATTGAAAAAGAAACCCTGGTGCGCCTGGAGCCCAGTGGCGCACGT
This sequence comes from Rhodobacteraceae bacterium M382, assembly GCA_025141015.1. Taxonomy (NCBI): domain Bacteria; kingdom Pseudomonadati; phylum Pseudomonadota; class Alphaproteobacteria; order Rhodobacterales; family Paracoccaceae; species Rhodobacteraceae bacterium M382. The sequence goes on from CP081098.1 coordinate 3,547,893, forward strand.
CATGATGTCGCGGAGATCCCCGGTGGCCCAAACGGCGTAGCAATCGGGCCCGATGGTGCGGCCTATGTCTGCAACAACGGCGGCGTCTATTGTTTCAAGAACGCCGGCCCTGGTGGGGTGAACATCCCTCTTCCTGATCCAGAACATTACACCGGTGGCTTGATCCAGAGGGTGGATCTGACGTCTGGTGAGGTTACGCCCTTGTACACGGAATGTGACAGCAAACGGCTTCTGGCCCCCGACGACATCGTTTTTGACAAGGCCAAAGGGTTCTGGTTCACCGAAACCGGCATTCAGGATGATGAAACCCTTCGCAAGGGGGGGCTGTATTATGCGACGACAGATGGATCGTCGATTGTGCGGATGGCCACGATTCCGATGGCAAACGGTGTTGGGCTATCGCCTGATGGAGACACCGTTTTTGTGTCGGATACGATTTTCGGGCGGCTCTGGAAGATGAAGATCAAAAGAGACAGCAGTGGTAACCCGGTTGGTCTGGACGATGGACCAATCCAGGGCATCATGCCCGGTGAAGTCGTCCAAACCCTTCCAGGGTTTCAGTGGCTCGACAGCCTCAAGGTCGAAGCGGATGGCCGCGTCTGTGTTGGTACGATCTTTACCGGAGGTATCACCATTTTTGAAATGGATGGCACGACCGAGCATGTCGATGTACCGGATATTTTCACCACCAATATGTGCTTTGGCGGCGAAGACATGATGGATATGTGGATCACAGCGTCCAGTACCGGAAAAATCTACAAGACCCGCTGGCCACGCCCCGGTCTGAAGCTGGAATTCACAGCATAGTTTGTTGCCCTTTTTTTCGGACTACGTAGACGGTAAAAGGGCGCATCACAGCGCCCTTTTACACTGCGATGTCTTGCGCTCCCAAACAGGCCACAACGCAAAACAGGCGTATTTGCCCGTGGCGTTCAGGTCTTTTGGCACCCGCATTGCGCTCCTGTTTCTTCTGGCCCTGCGCATAGGTTGAAAAGACCATCGCCCAGCCTGATCAGGCCAAGCTTTGCTAGCGTTTCCATCAGGATATTGTAAAATATCTTAATAATGGATGAAACACCCGCCATACCCGAGATCCAATCGACGCGTTTGGGCGAAAGGCGTCTGGTCTCCGTTCTGTTCACCGATATGGTGGGATATACCGCCATCGTCGAGCGACTTGGCGCGGAAAAAACTCTCCAATTCACACGAATGGTTTACAAGGAACTGACCGGTGCCGTTCAGGATCATGGCGGGTCTGTCCGCGGCTTTGCCGGGGACAGTGTCATGGCAGTTTTTGGCATTCCAGACGCCCAGGAGGATGCCGCGCTGAGGGCCTGCCAGGCGGCGTTGTCGATCCAGAAAACCTTTGGCGACGCCACCGAAGACATCGAAGCGAGATTTGGTGAACGCCCCAGTATGCGGGTCGGTGTGAGCTCGGGCACCGTCGTCATGGCCCATGTCGAGGGCGAAGGGTCGCCTTTGACAGCGGTCGGCAATACCGTGAACCTCGCGTCGCGTATCGAGGCGTTGGCCCCCAGAGGTGGCTGCCTGATCTGCGACGCAACTCGAAGTCTCGTCGAATGGCTTGTCGACCTCAGCTTTGATGACGAGTATCAGATCAAAGGCGTGGCAAAACCGCAAAAGCTATGGCGGTTGCTGTCCATCCGCGAAGGGGCCACGCGGTTTGATGCCTCGCTGGCGCGTGGACTCAGCCAATATATCGGACGCGATGCAGAGCTGGCGACGCTGGCTGGCGCGTTGGAACGCGCCCGTGACCAGGTTCAAGTGGTGGATCTTGTTGCCGAACCGGGACTGGGTAAAACCCGCCTGATTTTCGAATTTCTAAATCCGATAACAAAAGAAGACGCCTTTGTGCTGACCGGGCATTGCTCGGCCAATGGCCAACAAACCCCGTTTTTGCCGTTTCTCGAAGTTATGCGCGGATCATTCCAGATCCGCGACGAAGATGAGCCGTTTGAAATCGCGCGAAAGCTAGAAACCGGGCTTCGCCGGGCGGGGCTGGATACGCCCGAGAATCTGGGCCTTCTGCTCAACTTGTTGGGCCTTCCCCCTCCAGACGGATCACTGGACGGGCTTGACGGTGTTCTGATTGGCCTGCGGACCCGCGATCTTCTCCCTGCGTTGTTGCAGGCGCAATGCCAGGCGACACGGGTGGTTCTTTTGATCGAGGACATCCATTGGATCGATGGCGCGTCCGAAGAGATGCTACGCAAACTGATCGAAAGCGGAACGCAGTCGAATCTGTTGATCCTACTGACACGGCGCCCGGAATATGATCCCGGTTGGTGCACCCTGCCCTGCGTGAATGCGTTGGCACTGCAACCGCTTGAGGATGGCGACATCTGGCAACTGGCCCGCACACGTCTGGGCGTTGAAACCCTGCCCGATGCTCTGATCCAACAGGTCACAGAACGCGCTGGGGGCAATCCGTTGTTTGGCGAGGAGATCCTGAGCTATCTAATCGACCAGGGCGCGTTGCGCATCACATCGGGCACGGCCGAATTTGACGCCGAAAAGGCGACAAGCGGGCTTCCCGCAAGCATGCAAAGCCTGCTGACGGCCCGCATTGATCGATTGCAGCCCCAGGACCAGGCGTTGCTTCAGGCGGCGGCCACAATTGGTCGGCGTTTCGATCCGGGCCTGTTGTCTCTTGTGATTGGACGCGCGGGGGAAACAGGTGCAGCCTTGCACAGATTGCAGGCGCAGGACATTGTCTACCGCGAAACCAACTCGTCGGATTACATGTTCAAACATGTGCTGCTGAGAGACACCGTCTATCAAGGGTTGGTGTCCGATCGCCGGGCTGATCTGCATTTGGCGATTGCCGAAGCTCTGGTCCAACGCAACCAGGACCGGCTTGCCGAGGTGGCCGATACCCTTGCCTATCATTACGCACAAACCGACCGTAAGGATCTCGCCTTTCGGTACAGCGCTTTGGCAGGTGCAAAAAGTCTGGGTGTTTTTTCACACGATCAGGCCAACCGGTATTTTGCCTCTGCCCTGGCGCTCTATCTGGATGATCCGACCTGTGCCAGCGACGCGGAGTTTGCCGAATTCCTCGCGAATTATGCGCTGTGTTCGAACATCTCGCTCATGGTCAAACCCATGATCGAACTGGCCCCCAAGGTCAGACCGATTCTCAATGGCATTGGCGATAGCGGTGACCACGTTCTCTTCTTGCATCATTATGTATCCTGTCTGGTGTGCAGCGGCCGCTATCGCGATGCGCTTGGTGTCCAGCAGGAACTGACGGCAATGGCCAATCGTTTGGGCGACCCCAAGTCGATCGCCTATGCATTGGTCAACGAGCTATCGGTGTCGATCTATTGCGCGCCCATTCCCGATGATGTTTTCGAGACCAAGCGACAGGAAGCAGAGACTGCACTGACCTGTTTCGACGATGCCTATTTGAAAAATTTCTTCGTTGCCACCGTGGGTTGGAACGAGCTCACCCGCGGTCGGGTCACAAAAGCGCATGAAGCCGCGGACCGCATGCGCGCCGAAGGCATTTCCAAGAACGATCCTCGTTCCCTGGGGTACGGAACCGCGATGAAGGCGTTGATTGCCATGGTCACCGACGACCATCAAACCGCGCTGGAGATATCCGAACAGGCACACAGCGTTTCCCGGGCCGAATTTGAAATGGCAATTGCCGATTCATCGAGATTCTCTGCTTTGGTTCCATTGGGCAAACCAGGGGCGCTGGAGGACGTTCGAGGGTACGTAGATATGTGCAAGCAGAACGGGTGGGCACTGTTCGCGGAAGGTCCGGAAACCATGCTGGGGGTCGCGCTGGCGATGGACGGTCAGATCGGGGCCGGGTTGCGCCAGATCGAAGACGCGATTGCCCGTCGGGAAGCCGAAGGCACCAGGATCGCCGCCGATTGGAACCGGTTGTTTCTGTGTGAAGTCTATCTCGAAATTCTATCCGGCGAAGGCGGCGCATCTCTCGGCGTGCTCATGCGCAATATCGGTGCCTTGACTGGTGTTTTCCTGTTCGGTGGCAAGCGGATCATTGAACTGATCGAACACGTGCGCGCCAATCCTCAGTTCGATCCCGCAGGACATTACATCGCCCGAAGCGAATTGATCCTGGGATTGCTCTACAAGATCAAGAAGAAGAAGGCCCAGGCGCTTCAGCATCTGAACGAAGCCAAACGGATCGTCGAGCCAGCAGGGCAATCCCCCATGCTGACACGGATCAACGTGGCATTGGCCGAACTGAACGCGTGACAGGCCAGATAACCCGTCAGCCCGTCAGCCCGTCAGCCGGGACAAATAGCGGATCGCAGACAAGCTTGGCAAAAAGGTATAGGCTCCGCCGCGTGTGGTCACAAACCGGGGAAACCCTCTCAGTCGAATAGTCCCCTCTTTTGGGAGCGTCAGGTCAAACCAGCTGGTTTCCGGAGAATTGGCCCCAATCAACGGATCATTGGAGCCGGTAACAGTCGGATCCTGCAGTCCCAGGTTCAGCCAATCACACATGACCGCTTCGAATTGGGCCCCGAAATTCGCGCCGATAAAGTTACCCAACAGTCCCCGTTCCTGGCTATCGGGATTGGCGGGGTCAAAGTCGGGGCCATAAGACATACCGCGCCGCACAAGCCGGCGCGTGTAGTTGGCAATACGTTGGACGATCGGACCGCCCCGCGGGTTGACGCGCCGCATATGCGCCCCTGCTGGGCATCGGGATCCGTGATGGTAATCGAAATTTGTGAGCGCGCCGGGCTCCTCGGATTTTGGCCATTGCGCATCTGGCGAGGTTTCATACGGCATGCCGTTGCGCCAACGTCCACACATCTGCGCCGCCACAACCTCGCGCAGGGCACCATGGCGATCCAACCCCGCACCAATGCGGTCTTCGGTACCCGGAACCACCAGGTCCTTGGCCCTGGGATGGGTCAGCAACATGTCAGCGGCCTTGTCCAGATAGGTTTCAAACCCCTGTGCATCCTGGGCCAGGATGCGAAAGGCATTGAAGGCCCCGTTAAATCCCAGTTCGCGGGGCTGAGGAATACTGAATTCAAGCCCTTGCATCCGCGTCGGATAGCCCAGCAGAACAGTTCCCAAGGGATCAGTGGGTTCATTTGCAGCGGCTTGCTCAGGATCATCAACATGTCGGAACTTGGGTTGCGAGATGCTGTCCTGATAGCCAAAGAACACCTTTTGATCGGCCAGATTACGCCCGTTCCTGACGCCAATCACATTAAAAGCACGCGCGACCTGCCCCTGAACGACATCAAGATGACGTTCTTCGTCCACATAAATCGATGCTATGATATGCACCCGCTCAGGCTGGTCGAACGGCGCAGGCCAATGTTCGGGCGCGCTCGACCCAAAATCACCAAGCTTCATGGCGCGCGCGCGCATTCCTTCGACGAACTCCGTAGGGAAACTGTCCAGGCATTCGCCTGGTGTCCCCAGCGCCCGCAACCCTTCGTAGGTCACGCCTATGTTGAAACAGACATCGGGTTTCGTGGCCCACCATGCTGATCTGGTAATCTTTGGTACATCTGCGTCGGTCCCATCGGCCGACGCCGCAAGAAACCGCCGCGCTGCAGCCAGGTCCGACACCTCGAGAATGAGGTAACGCACCATATTGTTTCGGTAGCCCCGCAAAATGTTGCCCTGGACTTCGTTTGAATCATAAGCTTCGCTCATTACCAACCTACTCCCAGTTTGCGACGGACCTGTGCGGCGGACACTCCGGGATACGCACGATAGCCGCCGCCCAACGAAATATTGGGGTTCGCGTTCAGTTGCAGAATCAATTCTCGTGGCAGGCTCAACAATTCATGCGGTGGACCATCAGCGGAACGGCCCGCGGCTGCATCCTGCAGACCAAATAGGTCCGTTGGGAAATCCGGTGCCTGGAACAGGTCGTGATCCTGCACCCAGTCAATGAATTTCTCGACATTCTGCGCCGTTGGCTTGAGTTCCTCACCGCCGTCCACCAAAGTCATCACATCGTCGAAAACGCTGCCGATGGTCATGATGAAGTCGCGGATATAATTGCTGAAATCACCATCATAAACCGAGATCATGCAAATATAGTCGTCGATCAACAGAAAGCGGGCGAAATGCACCGTGCCGACATTGTCCAGACCGGCGAATATTTCGTCCACGTTCGTAGCAATTGCCATGGCGGCCTTGGCGCGCCCCACAGGGGTTGGATCCTTGAGCGGCATCACCAGATTCATCATGCGCTGCACGTTTTCACTCGGTTGCGGCGAAGGACGCGGACCGCCCGGCAGTTTTGGCTTTTTTTCGCGCCAGACCCAATACGGCACAACCACATAGGTCGACAGAAATTTGAACCACCCCCGTTCCGGGAGGCTGTTGACGTACCGATTGAACCAACCGCCATCATCCGTCATGAATTCAGCTCCCTGAAAATGGGCAAGGTGTCGCGTCTCGCCGTTTGCTCGAATATTCATAGGCCTCGCGCCGGATTTTCAACACCGGATCGTCCGAAGCCCGGATGCCATCCGTCAAGTTGCAGGGATTGAAACTGATCTTTTCCAGATCCCCGTCCGCGCCCTCGATTTTTTTGTCCAGCGTCAACGTCCCCATCATCACCCGTTTGCGGTGAGGGGGCCAGGCGCGGGTGGAGTCATTGAAATCATCGCCCAGCTCTCCGATCATCATCATCAGGGAAAACCGCGCGCCTCCCTTGTCCAGACACTCTTCCAGCTTCTCCTTGAGGTATGTGTCGACAATGGGGTCCTTGGGGGTGGTGTTTTGCACCCCCGCAATAGGTTGCCATGTAAACCGAACCCAGCGTTGCGTGCCGTCCGGAGCCGTGACGATGAATGTATGCACCGCATGATAGGACGCCCGTTCATAGCTGACCGGAGCCCCGATCGTCGCGGCCTGCAATACCGCCAGTTGTGCGAATTTATTCTGATCCGCGAACCGGATAGCACCTTCGTTCGGCCTGACATCCTGTCCTGGGTAGGGATCTGGCATGGGGATTGTCAGCTTTAGAAAATCAACGATTTTCCGCCAAGGTGACAGGCGTTCACACGGCGCTGGTTTTGCTTCTTTGGCGAACTCCAGAAATGTTTCAGGAGTCGGTGCAAAAAATTCGGGTAGCGTCATCGCCACCAAATCTGTTGCACCACCATCAGACAGGTGAAACCTGGTTGCCATGCCGCGCACATCGGACCAGCCATCCCGCTCTATCGCGCTGCCCGACCCGTTTGAAAACCGAACAGTAACGTCCAGCTGTTTGCCTTGAAAATGCTCGGCGGTACAATAATCGCGGGCGACTGGAGACGCTTGGAAATACCCTGCCACGCCTGTGCCGATGGTGTGAACGGGGCGCCTCACAAGACCCTCTACGGGATTGTCGTCAGGCAGAACAAGCGCCTCAACCAGTTGCTCGGCAATGTCGGGATCGTTCATCTCTATCCACTCCCAGCAAAATTCATCAAAACCAAATTGATGTTTCGTCATATCATATCTCACGCATTAAATCACCAATGTCCTGTCCGAAGCTTGGTGAAGGTAGGAACTCCCGGGTCTTGAGCGCTCCCTAGCGACCCGCCTGCCCGCGTTCGGGCCATACGCACGGGTCCCTGCACCAAGAGCCACAGCACGGAACTGACACCAGTTTTTGGGAGGTTGGCACGCATAACACATCGGGATCATACCTGACCCGAACGTTCACAGGCGCGTCCACTGGGTCGCTCGATCGGTCACGATCAAAGCCCCTGCCACAAAAGTAATTTTCTGTGCCACTTTTCCGCTTGCAGTCCCCGATGATTAGATCTACATCAGCCTCAATTGACGCGGGATGGAGCAGCCCGGTAGCTCGTCAGGCTCATAACCTGAAGGTCGTAGGTTCAAATCCTACTCCCGCAACCAATTGTACCCAATAAAACAAACACTTAGAACCCGAGTAAAACACTGGGGAATTCTAAGTGCTGTTTTACCTCAACGCCACCTCAACGTTTGAAGAGTCGTGTAGGAAAATCGCACGAAATCAATGCGGTATAGAGCCTTCAGATTGCCTAAGCCCCCCCTGACCCGGCACTCCGCCAAAGAACTTAAAGGCGCGCGCATGAGCCAATATGGGTGCCAGAGTGTCGCTGGAAAAGCCGACGAATTACTCCGGAATGCGCAATCCTCAATACTGTCTCACTTGCGCCACTTCCAAACCGATTGTTCGGAGGTCCCATATTTCGCCGCAGAGATCCATGCGGGATCATCGCTCGTCTGAAGAACAACATGTATCATCGGTGCTGTCTTAGCCTGACCATAAAGTTGAACCAACATGAAACGCTCCTTTTGGGATATCCCCAAAAACAGATCCTGCCATGAAAAATGCAGAACGGCCAAGGTCTATGTGATCGTCAGGTGTAGGGCTGACAATCAAGCATGAATCACCGCAAATGAGTTTTTTGGGGTCGACTTTGTTTGTTGTTTCGTTTTTGCCTTTGAAAAGAACTTCGTAATCTCCTGATATCTAATCCGGGTGTCCTCCAAGGTTTGATAATACCGAAACAGCTCCTTTAGGGGCATCGAAAAGTCTTTGTGTGCAGCAAGCACTGCAACAAGCGCCCCCAGACTGATACGTCCCTCTATGACGAAGTATCCACCTAGCGAATAGAATAGGAAGGGCGTGAGCGCGGTCAGAAAGTTGTTTAGCGCCTTGATGAAGAACTTCAGTCGGAAAATCCGCCTTCTCACCCGCTCAAGCTCCCGAAAACTTGCGTTGGTTGGCGCAAGTAGCGTTTTGTCCCCGGATTCCACCCGTATCTGATCGCCAAGGTGCCGACCCAGTTCCCGCACCTCCGCAATTCTGGTCCGGGAGAGCACGTTAAGCCTGCGTTGAAGCTTTGGCAGCAGGATCAACTGTACCGGCAGGACGGTTAGTGCCGCAGCGCCTAAAACAGGGTCTTGAATGAACATAAACAGTAGAATTGTCACGAGCGTGCCGCCTTGCAGGATTGGCAAGGTCAACACATCAGCCGCAAAAGCACCAATTGGCTCTACTTCTTGTGCAAGGATCGGAATAATTTCACTTTGTTTGCGTGCGGTGGGATCTTTCCGCCATTGCCGATAGACCAACAGTCGAAAACGCCGCAGAAACCGCTCCGCCACGTAGCCTTTGAAGATGTTCAGACCATATTTGCCTATTCCGTTCAGAATGATTGCCAGCAGATAGAGACTGCAAAGTACCATTAAAAACGTGAATTGATCAAAGTCGCGATCGAAAACTTCCACCGGAAAGCGATTTGAATTCAGGGCGTTGTTCACGATCTGCTTGGGCAACTCCAGTGTCAGATACAATATCGGCAACGAAATCAGACTTAGGGCGATCATAATGACCTGTTGCTTTTTGGAGTATCGCAAAACGGAGCTAAACAGGCTTGTTCCCAAGCCTTGAACGTGACTTGGCTGCGGTTCCACCAGCTGCTGAGTCTGTACAAATTTGAGTCCGCTGCGAATGATCAGATAGCTACCAACCCCAATCAGTAAGGTCGGGGCAAATACCAGGATCAAGTGAATGAAAGGATGGACCCAATCGGGCGTAGCATCATTAAAGACATATCCAAAATCCGAAGATATTTTGTGCACAACTGCATGATATTGATCCAGGAGTGACATCTTGCCGACCCCTACTAGCTCTTGGAACGCGGAGCGAGGTGATCGTGGACAATGATGACGCCCCACATGCCTGCTTCCCGGTGGCCAGGAATAAGACAAGCATACTCCAGATTCATTATGCTTGAAAACTTCCAAACGATTTCGGCAGTCTCCCCGGCCGGGACCTTTACTGCGCTAGCAACGTCATGCGGCAAATCCGGGTTTCTGCGAAATGACTGTCGCCGTTGTTCAATTTCGTCGAATGTTCCTAAAACGAGCTCATGCACTAACGAGCCTGTATTAGAAACAATGAAACGAATTGTTGTGTCATGCTCAATATGAACAACGTCGGGATCAAACAGCATGTCGCCGGAACCCGTTTCACGCACAAAGATTTCAATCGTCCGATCAACATTCTCAATCCGACCGGGAGTGCCGATTGTACTTGTGACGTGGCCCTGTTGCAGGTCATGGCTTGAGTGAAGCGTCGGAGCTGCCTCGACATGAGGTGTCTGAACAAACGTGGCGGCAACGAAGAGTAGAGAGTGTATTTTGTTCATTTTTCGTCCTGCCTGATTCAGATGGTGCGAGAGGTCGGCACGGTTCAAAATGGCATGTACCGTCTTGTCGAAGGAACGGGTGGCAGAATGCGCCGCCACCCGCCAGACGAAGCCTACTCCTTGAGTTCGACGACGGTCAGCTTGCCTTTCACACGGTCGGCCACAAATTCGATGTCCTGCCCTTTGGACATCTTGGCGATCATCTCTTCGTCAGCGCGAAAGACCATTGTCATTGCGGGCATGTCCAGGTTCACCAGCTCTTCGTGTATGATGGTGACCTTGCCCGCTTTCGAATCGATCTTTTTGATCGTGCCTTTGGTGTAGTCACCACCGGCAAGTGCGAACCCTGATGATAGGGTCAGAACTGCGGCGGCAGTCATCATGATATTGCGAAACATTTAGCTATCCTTTGTTCAGCGTTTGAAAGTGGTGCTCAGTTGACAACCAACGGGCCGTGCATGCCGGATTCGTAGTGACCTGGGATCAGGCAAGCAAATTCGAACGTTCCAGCGTTTGAGAAGGTCCAGACGATTTCACCCGATACGCCGGATTCGAGCCGCACTGCGTTGGGATCATCGTGTTCCATCTCAGGAAACCTCTCCATCATTGCCTTGTGTTCTACGTTGGCCTCGACAGTGTCCATGACGAACTCGTGCACTTGCTCACCGTCGTTGGTGATCTTGAATCTGATCGTCTCACCCGACTTGAAACTCAACACTGACGGCTCGAAAATCATGTCGCCATCGTCGGTCTCTTGCATTGAAACCTTCACAATGCGGGCATGGTGGTCATCGGCAGGCATGCCAATGGCCATTTTCTCATCATGCCCGTGCCCATCGTCAGAGTGGCCCTGCATCGCGACGGGTTCTTTATCGTGTCCGCCGCCGTGCGTGCCGGTCGCGAACGAAGGTGTGGGCAATGAGAACGCAAGAGCAGTCGTCAGAAGAATTTTTTTCATTTGTTTTCCTTTGGATAGTGTTGCTTGAGATTTGTTCTCGAAGGCGTTCAGCCCTTCGAGGTTTGTTTAGGTGTAATCAGCGTTTTCGGGCTCGTGTTGGTGGCAAACTCGGGCAGCTCACCCGTCCATTCATAGGCCTGCTCACCAGGAGGGTTCACGTACCAACCCGGATCGCTGTAATCGTCAGCTCCAATGCCTTCTCTGACTTTTACAACTGAGAACATGCCACCCATCTCAATCGGGCCATGTGGGCCCCAGCCAGTCATCATTGGAATCGTGTTGTCCGGCAGCTCCATTTCCATGACACCCATATCGGCCATGCCAGCAGTTCCCATAGGCATGTATTCGGGTTGGAGTTTCCGGATTTGTTTCGTCAACTGCCGTTTGTCGACCCCAATGAATGTTGGTATGTCGTGGCCCATCGCATTCATTGTATGGTGTGATTTGTGGCAATGGATTGCCCAGTCGCCTAGGTTGTCAGCCACAAATTCGTAGGCACGCATACCGCCAATCGGGATGTCGACTGTGACTTCAGGCCATTGCGCCGCTTCCGGAACCCACCCGCCATCGGTACAGGTAACTTTGAAGTCGTACCCATGCATGTGGATCGGATGATTGGTCATAGTAAGGTTACCAACCCGAACACGCACTTTGTCGCCCTGATTGACCACCAAAGGGTCGATGTCAGGGAATATCCGACTGTTCCAGGTCCATAAGTTGAAATCCGTCATCGTCATGATGCGAGGCACGTATGTACCAGGATCAATATCAAAAGCGTTGAGCATGATCAGAAAATCCCGATCTACTCTCATGAACTCTGGGTCCTTTGGGTGCACTACAAACATGCCCATCATACCCATTGCCATCTGCACCATCTCGTCGGCGTGAGGGTGGTACATGAAAGTGCCCGACTTTGTCAGATCGAATTCATAGATGAAGGTCTTGCCAGGTGGGATGCCAGGGTGGCTAAGCCCGCCGACACCATCCATGCCTGAGGGCAGGATTAACCCATGCCAATGGATACTCGTGTGTTCTGGCAATTTGTTAGTCACATAAAAGCGAACCCGGTCACCTTCGACAGCTTCAATAGTTGGCCCGGTGGACTGGCCATTATATCCCCAAAGATAGGCGATCATCCCGTCAGCTAATTCTCGCTCCACAGGTTCGGCAACCAAATGAAACTCTTTGACACCGTTGTTCATTCGATACGGCAGTGTCCACCCGTTCAAGGTTACGACCGGATTGTAATCAACACCTGTCGAAGGTCGCGTAGGTGATTGAGTGGCTGCCGTGTCCATCACTGCGGCTTCCGGCAACCCTCTGTTTGAAGTTTGGCTCCATGCCTGAGACGAGACTAAGGCCCCCGCAGCGGCACCAGCACCTAGCAATTGGCGTCTGTTCATCATTTCAGTATTCCTTTCAATGTCCTGCGCCGCCGCCAGCGGCTATTGCCATTCCTTCACCACCGCCCGCCGCTCCGGAACCACCGCCGTAAATCGCCGCCTTTACGTTGGCCTGAGCCAACCAGAAGTCCCGCTTGGCGTTGGACGCCTCCAACGAGCTGCCGAGTTTCTGGCGCACATCCAACAACAGCTCAAAAGTGTTTGTTATCATGCCATTGTAGCTCAGAAGCGCTTCCTCTTCGATGGTTCCGCGAAGCGGGACAACAACGTCTCGATAGTGTCGGGCAATTTGGTAAGACGCATGATATGCAGCTTCTGCACTGCGCGCCTCAGAGCGAACATTTACGGCCCTTTCAGCCAGGACATTGGCAGCCTGCATGTAAGACAGCTCTGCCTTTTTCATCCGCGCTTCACCATTATCGAAAATGGGAATTGCGAACTCCAATTCCAGTTGAGGTCGAGTGTCCGTTGTCGTGTCTCCTCCGTCGTTTTCACGCTCGGATTCAAATCCGGCGATCAGCTCAAGGTCCGTTACCAACCGTGTCTGATCCGTCAAGCCAAACGCCTTGGCTTGTGCCTCCAATCCAATTTTGGCCACCTTCAGGTCAACTCGATTTGCCAGCGCTGTCGCTTCAATGGAAGACACTCGACGCAAAGATGTCGGCAGAGCCGGGAGAGCATCGGGAACGAAATAATTTACATCAGTACCCCAGAGCCCCATAAGGCGAGTCAGCTCTTCCTTTGCCAGCGTGGCGTTAAGTCTGGCTTTTGCCAGTTGACCGGCCAATTCTGCATTGAATGCAAATTCTCTGGCTTGCCCGGCCTTATTCAATGCACCTGTTTGTCCGAGCTTCGCGGCCAGTTCAGATCCTGCAGCCGCTGCGTCGCTCGCTTGTCTCAGATAGCTGACCGTTTCAAACGCGGACACGGCGTTGATCCATGCCTGTCGAGTTTGATTGGCCAACATGAGGGTCTCATTCACAGCGTTCATTTGGGCTTGCTGAAACTGAGCACTTGCAAGGGCTTTACGCTGTTTGCGTGTGGCGGCATCCAAAAGGTTGAAGGCAATTGTGGATTCCAGTGCCCTGTATACACCTAATTCGGGTGCCCCAATCCCAAAAAGACCGATGGAGACTACTGGGTTCTTCAGCAATGATTGCTGCCAGACCTCGGCCCCCGATATCCCGACAGCAGCGTAGGACGCCTGCAGCCCCTTGTTGTTCAACAAAGCCGCCTGCACGGCAGTGTCCGCCGATATCGTTTTCCGGTACACCATGCCGTGCACTTGTTTGTTTAAGGCAACGTTTTCAGCCTGCGTCTGCGCAAGGACCGTCCTCTTTCCAATTGCAGCCGATGTCTGAGAGGAAACCTCCAGGAAACCTGCCTTTGGGTCCGTATATTTTCCCGGGATTTCGGTGGCACAGGCCGCCAAAATCAGGGGCGTCACAATTAGAGCGGGCCATTTTCTGACTGACATCAATTGCCCTCCGTTTGCGCGTCATTGAGCTCGCGCCAGGAACCCGGTTCTGACGGTTCTTGACGCCGGAAGCCCGCCAAGGGATTTTGATACGCGAAGTGTGATCGGGGCGCGGATACAGACGAAATCGCTTGTTGCGGCGATACGTTAGGAAGTGGTCGCGGCTCGGATGAGCATGCGCCAAGTGCCAAGGCTGATGCCCCCAGCAAAAATTGGATTTTCATGATTTTCCCTGAGATTTAGTAAACTTGCGGCCGCACAATGAGGCGCGAGAACCAAAAGCCGCTTTGACAGCGGCGTACTAAATCACAAAGAGGGTGGGCGCAGAAAGGCCTGAATATCGCTTGATACCAGCGTGGGAGGGACGAAACCATTTTGCGCACTGCCAGTTTCAGGCTCGCCAATCGCAGATAGGTTAATCAAAGCAAGAGTCAGGCACATGCCCGAACAACACTCTCCGTCGTGATGATCGTCGGTTTTGCTGTGGATGGGTGACCCACACTCGTCACCCGCGATTTCAATCACGTCCGATGGTTCATGCTGATGCTGATCAGCAGATGAAATTTGCCCAACATTTTCATTCATCATGCTGGCATGAACTGAAGGCGCTTGGACAAGCAATGCGCCAACCGCAAGTGCCAACATCACTGCTTTCAGCGACCATATGATATGAAATTGAGCGTTCATTCCACCATTCTGTTTGCGGCCAATGCTCTTGTCAACGCCAATCATGTATTTTTGACTCACCGTTGTGTGAAGTTGCCTAAGACAGGTCCGCACGTCCATGTTCAACGCCTTCCAAAAGAAACTAAATCATGCAAATTCAAAGCGCTAATTGAATTTTTCCGAAACATCCTTTCGGCAGGATTAGTGATAGAAACGACGTCATTTTCGCAACAAAAATCAAAATTTGTCGGGGTGGTTGTGGGGAGCAATTCCATTCGAAGGTGTTTTTCAACCAATGTTTTGACCAATACCGTGTAGATTCTTGTTGTGAGCGCAGGGCGGAAGCAGGCAGTTCAACATTTTCCGCCAGAAACCAAACCAGATTCCTTGGATGACAGAGGCCGGAATCGGATCAGCATCCCCAGTGTCCGCAGGTTCTTCACCGACCTGCAGGGATAGAAATCCGGGGGGCCTATGTGAATCCCGTCCGATCCCAGAGAGCCATCATTCGGCTTTGCAAGCACCCAAGTTATCCCTCCAGCGCCTTCTTGCGGTTCTGGTATTCGTCCGAGTCTATATCCCCGCGAGCAAGACGCTCCTGAAGAATATCGAGCGCCGAAGAGCGTTTTCCATTGCCACCGTTCTGGCTCAGCCACCGGATGGCGAGTACGGTGCATACAATTGCTGCGATCCAGAAAAGTATCATCACCGCGCCACCCAGTACCCCGTGGCCATAGCCGCCCATCATGTGACCTCCATAGCCATATTGTTCCGGGTCAGCCCAGGCCGTGCCCCCGGTCAGGACCATTGTCACAGCACTCACAATAAGGATTGAACTTTTCATCTCTTTCTCCTTTACGTCTTCGGTGTCCGTTTCATGTCCACGCCGGTGCAGGGCAGTGTGACCACCACTCTGAGTCCTCCGCTGGATGCTGCGCCCAGCAAGATATCTCCGCCATGGGCAAGAACGATGGCTCGCGCGATAGCCAGCCCCAAGCCGGTACCGCCGGTGTCGCGTGACCGCGAAGTCTCCAGCCGCACGAAGGGGTCAAACACCCGTGTGCGATCAGTTTCCGGAATGCCGGGGCCGTCATCTTCGACAACGATCTGGACCATGCCCGGCCCTGTTGACAGCCTTACTCGCGCCTTTTCGCCGTACCGAACCGCATTCTCGATCAGGTTGCGTAATGCACGACGTAAGGCTCCGGATCGAACCCGGCACATTGCAGGACCAGATGCCTCCAAGGTGGCGCTCGCCGGGTCGGGAAGTTCCTCGGTCAACTCCGCCAACAGCGCGGCCAGATCAGTTTCGATCGCGGGTTCGGAGGTGGTCGTTCCTCGCGCAAATGACAGCGTGGCCTCGGCCATTTCTTGCATTTCAGCGATGATAGCGATCAGGCGTTCGCGGGTTTCCTCGTCCTCGACCATTTCCGCACGCACACGAAGGGCTGTCAAAGGCGAGCGCAGGTCGTGACCCAGAGCGGCAAAAACCTGAGCGCGTTCCGTAACGAACCGGCTGAGGCGGTCCTGCATGTCATTGAAAGCACCTGTCAACCGGCGCAGTTCGTCTGGCCCAGTGCAGGATATCGGCGTGATCTGTTCACCTCGGCCTAACCGATCGGCGGCATCGGCGAGAACGCGCAGAGGGCCAGTCAGACGCCGAAGTACCAGCCAGAGGACAAGCACGACCATCAGGGCCGTCAGGGTAAAGGTTGCGATTTGCGACCAGGCCCATTGCAATGGGGGGCGATGGAAACGTGTGGTCACATTCAACCATTGGGCCTGCCGCAGGCCAATGGCGATCTGCGTTTCCACCGTCGCCATCTCTAAGGGCATTTGGTGATGCATCCGGACCATCTCGGGTGGCATTCCGGGCAATGGTGACAAGGGCTGTATTTCCTCATGGCTTTCCACTCGGATTTCAACCTCGGTGCTGAACAGTTGGGCGCGGATACGCCTTGCGATCTGTGTATCGCCGTGGCCGAGATGGTCGACGATCGGCACTGCATCAAGGCTGAACCTTGCCAGAGAGGAATTCGCGGCCCGCAGGATAGAAGGATGCAAATCGGCCGGAACCTCGGTGATCAGACGCGCGACATTGGCAGCACGATCCGCGGCTTCAAGCCCTAGTGCATTGCGGACAGCCAGACCGCGCTCATCAAAGAACATCCACAGGCTGATGGCCTGTGCCATGGCCAGAGCTGCCAGTATCATCACGATCAGCTGGCCGGACAGCGTTCGGGGCAGCAGCCGTTTCATGGTTCGGGCCTGACATCGACCGACAGGCTGTAGCCACCGCCGCGCACGGTTGCGATAATTGTAGGGCGTGCCGGGTCCGCCTCAATCTTGTGACGCAGGCGGCTGACTTGATTGTCGATCGTTCGATCAAAGACCTGTCCCGTACGGCCCGAGGTCAGATCCAGCAATTGCTCGCGGCTCAGGACGAAACGCGGACGTTCCAGCATGACGGTCAGAAGTTTGAATTCAGCCGTAGTCAGCGAAACCTCGTGTCCATCGTCATGGATCAGGCGGCGTTGGTCGGTGTCAAGTACCCATGAACCAAAGCGCACTCGCAGGCTGGCCAGGGTGCTAGCAACCCGCGCAGGGCGTTCCGAACGGCGCAGAATGGCCTTAATCCGGGCCAACAATTCACGCGGATTGAACGGCTTGGACAGATAATCATCAGCGCCAATCTCAAGCCCAACAATCCGGTCCGTGTCTTCGTCCAGCGCGGTCAGCATCAGGATGGGAGGCCCACGCTCTGCGGTGAGTCGTCGACAGATGGACAACCCGTCTTCACCCGGCATCATTACATCAAGCACAATCAGGTCGAACTGTCCCACTTTCAGTTTGGCATCCATCTCGACGGCATCCCGTGCCGACGTTGCCCGCATCCCGTTCTTCTCCAGATATCGCGTGACCGCATCGCGAATCTCGCGGTGATCATCGACGACCAGAATATGCAGCAATTTGCTCATACTCGGTTCATACCCGAGCGGCGCAGTGATTGGGCAATGAAATTGTCGCAGAATGTATCAGATCGCCCGGCTGACACAGCCCGATACAAATTCGCCTCCTACTGGCATCGTCTTGCGACAATAGACGCCCAGATAAGCTTCATCGAAACATCAAATGATAGGGTGACATGATGAAACGGAAAACAGTTTTCGCACTTGGTCTGATCGGAGCGACTTCCCTTGCGGGTGTAATTGCCTTGCCAGCACTGGCAAGCGGCGGGGGTCACGGCGGCCAGGCAGGCCACAAAGCTCATGGCGACCAGAGTGGAATGGGCCAGGGCGGGATGAGCCACGGGCAGCATGGGATGGCAGGCGGCCAGAGTGGCCAAGGGATGATGGACCCGCAGATGATGCAGATGATGATGCGCATGCACGGCCAGATGATGGGCGGCGGCGGTATGATGGGCGGCATGATGGACAATCCCATGTTCAAGTCCTTTGATACGGATGGGGATGGCCGCGTCAGCCCCGAAGAAATGCGCGCGGGTCAGAAGGCCAAGCTCGAGCGATTTGATGAAAACAGTGACGGCAGCCTGTCGCTGGACGAATTCGAAGCCCTGCACAGCGCAGCCATCCGCGAAATGATGGTCGATAAGTTCCAGAAGCTGGACAATGACGGCGACGGACAGGTGACCTCCGAGGAAATGGCCGCCCCTGCCAGGAAAATGGAACGCATGCAAAAGATGCGGGCTCAATCCGGCCAAAAGCACCCAGGTGCCATGATGGGCGGCGACACCGAGACGAGTGAAGAAAACAACTGAATGTCGTAGGGCGGGGTAGATCCCGCCCCATCGTAGTGACCTGTGGCCGCTGTGGTGGCCACATTTTGCGCAACAGTTTTGATGCCCCTCAGCCGACCCGCCGCCGGAAATCGTCCCCGATGGCCTAAAATGAAAAGGAAATCACAATGATTACGCACAATTTGGGCAATTTATTTGGCGGAGTGACGTTTGCAGCACTCGTGGTAGGCGCAGCCTCCGCTGAGACTGTTTTCATTCCAGAAGGTAGTGCAGATTCGATGCTGATCGTGGATGCGGCGACTGGCACCACGATCCGCCGGATCGAAGGGCTGGAGGCAGTGCACGGTTTGTCTGGTGCCCCCGGCGTGCCGGTGCTGGTGGCAGGTAGTTATACCGAGATTGAACGCACCAAAATCACCGAAATAGAGCAACCCATAGGCGTTTCTGCAGATGACCATGCCGCACACCATGCGGCTGCGCCAAAGCGTCTGGGACCAGCTGATGCCGGGCTTAGCTTGCTCAGCATTCTCGATGCGACATCCGGTGAGATATTGCGCCAGATAGAAGTTCCGGGCGCCGTGCATCACACCGCTGTGTCGCCCAATGGCCGTTTTGCCATTGCAACCCATCCTTCCGGTGACGGAATTTCAGTGGTTGACCTTGTGGATTTCGAGCTGGTCGCCTTTGTGGTGACCGGTAGTATGCCAAATTATGCGGTTTTCGGGGCCGATCCCGATATCGTTTATGTCACGAACACGGGTAACGGGACGATCAGCGAAGTTGATCTGACCCGTGGGATCGTGCGGCGCAACTTGATTGCGGGCGAGGCGCCCGAGCACATGGTTGCCGATCCGGATGCAGGAGTACTCTATGTCGCGGACGCTGATGTCGGGCAAGTTCTGGAACTTGATCTAACTGACGAAACCGCGCGCCGAAGCTTCGACATTGGTGGCGAAATCCATGGCCTTGGCCTGTCGGACGATCGCACCCGGCTTTTCGTTGCGGGGCGCGGAGAGAACAAGTTGGCAGCAATTGACCTGGACAGTGGCTCGGTCACAACCGTCGCTCTCACGCCCGAACCCTATCATCTGACGACAATTCCAGGCACCGGACGGTTCTTCGTGTCTTCAAGGGCTGAGCCCATGGTCTGGATCGTCGAAGACATCAACCTGAGCGTCACCGGCGAGTTCCCAGTCAATGGCGAGGGCCACCAAATGGTAGCGACACAATGATGTTTTTGCGGCTGTGTAAACAGAACTGCAGCCTTCCGCAAAATGACTGCTGAGAAAGGGTTTGAAATCATGATTATCTTCATTTTATTCGCCGCCGCAACCACACTGTTTTTCGGTGCCGCGCATTTGCTGCCGACTGTGCGACGTGTTGCAGTCGTAGCCAACCGCAGATCCTAGGCGCGTACGACATATACTGCCGCACGGCTTGGAGGCTGGCCTCAGGTCGGCCTCCAAGATCAGGGCGAGACTCTCAGTGACGGCGCGCCTGGGCGAATGGAAGGAACACAAACCATGTTACCATTGATCTATTTTGCCACCGTTGGCGGGATGTTTTTTCTGATCCTGCGCCTGAGTTGTGGACCCTGTGTAATGGGGCGTGCAGAAGCAGATGGTGCCATCACAAGCCATCGCCTGCCGATCATTCAGTTGGGGTGGGCGCTGAGTCTGTTTCTGGCTCTGAGCTTCATAATCTGCGTGGTCTTTGATCTGATTCTTCCGGGATATGCGATGTATGAAACCTGGGCGGGCCTTTTGCCGGGCTTTGTCTGGCTGTCGCCTGGCGCGTTCCTGCTCGGTCTCGTCGAGAGCTTTCTTTATGGCTGGTATGTCGCGTTGATCTTCGGTGGGCTCTACAACGCCGTTGCAAATCGGGAGTGATTGCCATGGCCCGCATTGCCCAACCGTCGCTGCGTTTTCCCGGGACCGCCGGTCTGATTGGCAAGGTTGACCCTACCGTGCTGGAAGGCTGCAAACTCGGCGTCAAACGTAACACAAAAGGAAATCCGTGATGAACAGCCACTCGCACAATGGTTCTAAGTCCATGGACACGGTTTACACTTGTCCGATGCATCCCGAGGTCCGGGCTGAGGAGCCGGGCGACTGCCCCAAATGTGGCATGCATCTGGTGCAACATGGCAAAGGGGCGACGCACACGGGCCACGATCACCACGCGTATGCACATGCGGCACATGATGCAGGCAGCAGCGACGGCGACGGGTACGACACCGTTCCCGCGGGCCATGAAGGCGAGGTCTATACCTGCCCGATGCATGCGCAGGTGCGTCAGACGCATTCCGGTTCCTGCCCGATCTGCGGAATGGGGCTGGAGCTGGAAAGTTCGGCCATGACCGAGGCGGGACCGAACCCAGAGCTGGTCAATTTCACTCGTCGCTTCTGGGTTGGCACCGTCCTGAGCATCCCGCTTTTGATTCTAGCGATGGGCCCCTATCTGGGTCTTTCCGCGGTCCGCGAGATTTTTGGCGAACGTGGAACGCTCTGGGTCGAACTGGTGCTTGGAACGCCAGTTGTGTTCTGGTCGGGCTGGCCGTTTTTGGTGCGCGGCTGGAATTCGTTCCGGACGATGAACCTCAATATGTTCTCGCTTATCGCAATGGGCGTGATTGCCGCCTGGCTGTTCAGCGTGGTCGCAGTACTGGCGCCAGGCATATTCCCCGACGGTTTCCGAGACGCCGCGGGCAATGTCGGGGTCTATTTCGAAGCGGCTGCAGTGATCGTGACGTTGGTGCTGCTGGGCCAGGTGATGGAACTACGCGCCCGCGAAGGCACCGGCAAGGCGATACGGGCGCTTCTGGACATGGCCGCCAAGACCGCGCGGGTGATCCGTGACGACGGGAGCGAGGCGGATATCCCGCTAGAGGATGTCCGGGTTGATGATCGCTTGCGCGTGCGCCCCGGTGACAAAGTGCCGGTCGATGGCATTGTCATCGACGGGCGCTCGTCGGTTGATGAAAGCATGATCTCGGGCGAGCCGGTGCCGGTGGAGAAAACCATCGGCGATCCGCTGACGGGGGCCACGATCAATGGCACCGGCAGCCTGATAATGGAAGCGACGCGGGTGGGCTCTGATACCATGCTCGCCCAGATCGTCGAGATGGTGTCGAACGCGCAAAGGAGCCGTGCGCCGATTCAGAAATACGCCGATCAGGTCGCGGGAGTTTTCGTGCCTGCGGTGATTGGCGTTGCCGTGCTGGCCTTTCTCGCCTGGGCGATATGGGGCCCGGCACCGGCTCTGTCATATGCGTTGATCTCGGCTGTGGCGGTGCTGATCATCGCCTGCCCCTGTGCCCTCGGACTGGCGACACCGATGTCGATCATGACCGCAACAGGTCGCGGCGCGCAGGCCGGTGTTCTGATCAAGAACGCCGAGGCGCTGGAGCGGTTCGAAAAGGTCGATACACTGATCGTGGACAAGACCGGCACCCTCACCGAGGGCAAGCCGCGCCTTGTTGCGGTCCTACCCGAGGCGGGGCATGACGAGTCCGAGGTGCTGCGCCTCGCGGCTTCGCTTGAGCGCGGCTCCGAGCATCCGCTGGCAGAGGCCATCGTCCGGGGTGCCGAGGAACGCGGCGTGGCACTGGCCACGGCGAGCGACTTTGAGGCCGTGACGGGTAAAGGCGTCAGGGGCGTGGTCGATGGCCGCTCAGTGGCGCTTGGCAACCTCGCGCTGCTTTCAGAAATGGGCCTTGAAGGCGGCGAGCTGACCGCCAAGGCCGACGCGCGCCGGGATGAGGGCGAAACGGTGATGTTTGTTGTGCTGGAGGGCCAGATCGAGGGCCTCGTCAGCGTTGCGGACCCGGTGAAAGTGACGACACCCGCAGCCCTTGAGGCGCTGCATGGTCTGGGTTTCCGCATCATAATGGCAACGGGCGACAACAAGCGCACGGCCAAAGCCATCGGCGCGCGCCTCGGAATCGATGAAATTCGCGCCGACGTGCTGCCCGAGAACAAGGCCCGCCTCATCCGTGAGTTGCAGGATCAGGGCCGCAAAGTGGCGATGGCGGGTGATGGCGTGAACGACGCACCGGCGCTAGCGCAGGCCGATGTCGGTATTGCCATGGGAACAGGAGCGGATGTCGCCATTGAAAGCGCCGGTTTCACCCTGATAGGAGGCAACCTTGACGGTATCGTGCGCGCCCGTCGTTTGAGCCGCGCCACCATGAACAACATCCGCCAGAACCTGTTCTTCGCGCTGATCTACAACGCCCTGGGCGTGCCTGTCGCAGCAGGCCTCCTCTATCCGTTCCTCGGCATCCTGATTAGCCCGATGTTCGCGGCCTTCGCCATGAGCGCCTCGTCGATCTCTGTTGTGCTCAATGCACTTCGGCTGCGCCGGGCCAAAATCTGATGTAAGGATATGAAAAATGAAAAAAGTAACGCCTTTCACCGACACGAACGAGACCACAGAACCGGGCAAAAAGAGCTTCTGGCGATCGCGCACTGGGGTATACCTGATCATCGCTTTTCTGCTCGGTGGATTGCTTTTGGGTTACGAACACAAGGTTCACATCTTCGCCAGCAGCTGGATATTTTATCTGCCGCTTCTGATCTGCGTCGGAATGCATTTCTTCATGCATGGTGGACACGGAGGGCACGGTTCGGGTGGTGACAAGTCGTGACCGATCCGGGGTCTTCTTATGGTCTGTGGCTGCTTGTTTTCGTTAATTCAGCAGTTTTCATCCTGTTCGCTTTCAGCTTTTTCAAACCACAGACCACCCGTGATTGGCGCAGCTTCGGTGCGTTCAGTGCGTTTCTTGTGGCGCTCTTCACAGAGATGTACGGCTTTCCGTTGACGATTTACTTTCTGTCGGGCTGGCTGCAATCGACTTGGCCTGACATTGACTGGTTCGCCCACGACAGCGGGCATTTGCCTGAGATGATGTTCGGCTGGACCGCAAATCCGCATTTCGGGCCGTTTCATCTGCTCAGCTTCGTGCTGATCGGCGGTGGATTCTGGCTGATCTCGGTGGCCTGGCACCACCTTTGGGCGGCGCAGCGGCGGGATCGGCTGGCTGTAACCGGGCCCTATGCTCGAATCCGCCACCCCCAATATGTGGGCTTTATCCTTATCATGCTGGGTTTCCTCGTGCAGTGGCCGAAGCTGTTAACTCTAGCAATGTTTCCCGTGTTGGTCTGGATGTATGTCCATCTCGCGCGCAGCGAGGAAGCGGACACCCAAGCGCGGTTCGAGGCAGATTATGACTTGTACGCGAAGCAGGTTCCGGCATTCATCCCCGTTTCCTTCGCGACCCGAGCCGGAAATAGTGAAACGCTGTAGGCAAGAAACCACTAGTATTTAGGATGTCGGAATGAAACGCGAACACCAGAGCGAATCTTACGAGAAAGGCTCGATTGGCCTCGGCAGTGCGGTGGCGATGGGCACCGGAGTGATGATTGGCGCAGGTATCTTTGCGCTAACCGGGCAGATCGCACAACTGGCCGGGACGCTGTTTCCACTGGCTTTTATTGCAGGTGCGGTCGTCACCGGGTTCAGTGCCTATAGCTACATCAAGATGTCGAATGCCTGGCCATCCGCGGGCGGTATCGCGATGATCCTGGAAAAAGCCTATGGGCCGGGGGCGATTGCTGCCGGTGCCGCTCTTTTGATGGCGCTGTCGATGGTAATTGCCGAAAGCCTCGTGGCACGGACTTTTGCCACATATGTGCTGCGCCCCTTCGATATAACAGGCGGACCTCTGGTGCCGTTACTCGCGGTTAGCGTGATCCTGTTTGCCTATCTGATCAACCTCGCCGGAAATCGTTCAGTCGGAGTTTTTTCGTTGATACTGGCTGCGGCCAAGATCGGTGGCATCGCGATTTTCGGGATCGCGGCGATCTGGGCGAGCGGGTTTCAGTTCGCGGCGACAAGCGAGTCCTCCGGGGCATTCGATGCGACCGGCTTTATCGCCTCTGTCGCGTTCGCGATTCTTGCCTTCAAGGGATTTACCACCATCACCAACAGCGGCGCTGAGGTCACTGACCCGCATCGCAATGTGGGTCGGGCGATTATGATCTCAATCGCGATTTGTGTTGTCATCTATCTGTTGGTTGCCTTCGCTGTCAGTTCAAGCCTGACAATTGACGAGATCGTGGCGGCGCGCGACTATTCACTGGCCGAAGCCGCCGCGCCCGCATTTGGCCAGGTCGGGTTTTACGCCACCGTCCTCCTGGCCGCCGCTGCCACGGTCTCGGGCGTGTTGGCCAGCGTCTTTGCGGTGTCCCGTATGCTGGCGATGTTGACGGATATGAAGATGATTCCACATCGCCATTTTGGCATGTCGGGACCGATCCAGAAGCATACGCTGGTCTATACAGTGGTGATTGCATCGACTCTTGCGGTGTTCTTCGATCTCAGCCGAATTGCGTCACTTGGCGCGTTTTTCTACCTCGTCATGGACATGATTGTGCAGTGGGGAGTCTTCCGTTTCATGCGACACGAGATCAAGGCTGCGGGGCCGGTATTGCTTCTGGCGCTCGGTTTCGATGCAGTGGTGCTGGTGGCATTTACATTGATGAAACTTCAGAGCGACCCGGGGATTGTGCTTTACGCGACCATAGGCATCGGTGCAGTCTTCGCTTATGAGCGGGTCTACCTGTCACACTGGCTGGCGCCAAAGAGCGGCCACAGCCACTGATGCAGCGCAGGGTGTTCACTGACCGTAGGCTATGATGGAGCGGATTTCCTTATTATGGCATCGCGTTGTCTTAGAGTCTGATTCAAAACTAACCGAATGTTTTCAGGTTCTTGCGAGCAAGCGGATGATGCGCCTGATATGGGCAATGGGGTCACGGCGGCCAGGCAGCCCACAAAGCTCATGGCGACCGGAGTGGTATGGGCCAGGGTGGGATGGGCCACGGGCAGCATGGGATGGCAGGCGGCCAGAGTGGCCAAGGGATGATGGACCCGCAGATGATGCAGATGATGATGCGCATGCACGGCCAGATGATGGGCGGCGGCGGTATGATGGGCGGCATGATGGACAATCCCATGTTCAAGTCCTTTGATACGGATGGGGATGGCCGCGTCAGCCCCGAAGAAATGCGCGCGGGTCAGAAGGCCAAGCTCGAGCGATTTGATGAAAACAGTGACGGCAGCCTGTCGCTGGACGAATTCGAAGCCCTGCACAGCGCAGCCATCCGCGAAATGATGGTCGATAAGTTCCAGAAGCTGGACAATGACGGCGACGGACAGGTGACCTCCGAGGAAATGGCCGCCCCTGCCAGGAAAATGGAACGCATGCAAAAGATGCGGGCTCAATCCGGCCAAAAGCACCCAGGTGCCATGATGGGCGGCGACACCGAGACGAGTGAAGAAAACAACTGAGTGTTGTTGGGGTGGGTAGGTCCCGCGCCCCCGCATCCCTAAACCGGAAAGGATAGTTCGATGATGGGGTTTGGAATGCTACTTCTGACGTTGCTGGCAATTTTGACGCTTGTTGCGATAGTCAAATACCTGAACAATTCAAACCAGACATATTACGACAGGAGACATGAGCATGAGCTACACCATTAACCGCCTTATCGCGGATGCCGATTTTGAAGAAGTCGATGCGCGCGTTCGTAAGGCGTTGGGCGATCACGGCTTTGGCGTACTGACGGAAATTGACGTCAAAGCGACAATGAAAAAGAAGATCGACGTTGATATGGATCCGTACCGAATTCTTGGGGCGTGTAACCCGAACATGGCGTACCAGGCCATCGGGATGGAACCGCGGGTCGGTGCGATGCTGCCCTGCAACGTGATCCTGCGCGCCGTTGATGGCGGTGTCGAAGTCAGCGCCATTGATCCGGTCGCTTCGATGCAGGCAATCGACAATGACGAACTGCATTCTGTCGCAGGTCAGGTGCGCGACATGCTGGCCGAGGCCGTCGCGGGCGCATGATCGGCCAGCGCCTGTTCCGCCGCACGGTTCTGATAACTGCCGTGCTCGCAGGTTCGGGAGCCTTTCTTTGGTGGTGGTATTTTGGACAGCACGAGGGCTTGTTGACCCGTGGCGGGGTCGAACAACTTGTAGGACATCTGGGGCGTTGGGGCCCGGCGCTGATCATTGGGTTGATGACGCTGGCGGTGGTTGCAAGCCCGATCCCCAGCGCGCCAATAGCCCTTGCCTCCGGGGCCGTTTATGGGCACTTCTCAGGCACGATCTATGTGCTTATCGGAGCGGAGCTCGGGGCGTTGATCGCCTTCACTTTGGGTCGCGCCTTGGGGCGGGAAACGCTCCAACGCTGGTTCAGCACCCGGATCGACGCCGGGCTTCTGGGATCGCAGAACGCCCTGATGCTGATGGTTTTCGTCAGTCGGCTTCTCCCTTTCGTCTCCTTTGATTTAGTGAGCTATGCCGCTGGCCTCAGCTGCTTGCAATTTTGGCGCTTTGCAGTGGCAACACTGGCCGGAATTATTCCCGCAAGCTTTTTCCTGGCCCATCTGGGAGGCGAGGCCGCAGCCGGGAACGCAAAGGGGGCGATCCTGACAGCTCTCATTCTTGGTTTGGCAACCGGTATTCCGCTGCTGTGGATCGCCATCCGCCCGGCACGGGGCTGATCAGGGACACGATCAGACCGCAATCTGGGTCACAGATCCATTCCTTTCCCGAATAAGTCTTCACGAAATCCACCAAAAGCATCGTGAACCACCCTATGTTGTTCCATGTGTCCTTCCGTGTGAAGTCATCATGTCGCTCTCGATCAATTAGTTGTTTTGTTTGAATATTTAATCGTGATCTGCCACCTTCAGCCAATCTCTGGGTCGCTATTTTCCTACACGAAATCCCAGCTGCTCCAGAGCTGGTAAGACAAACTGGAAATTCTCACTGTTTTGTTATCAAGAAACCGTTTGACCTTCCCGCGCAGGAAGCTGGTTTAAAACCGCAAAAGTCGGCAACCCGATATTTCTGGAGGCAGAGGGCGATGAAAACGTTCGACAAAACTACGAGTCGGCGGCAGTTTCTTATTGGTGGGGCAACTACGGGTCTGATTGGTTTGGCGACGCCAGGTGTTTTGCGCGCGCAGCAAATTCAGCTCCCTGAGCCGGAGGAAGAAGCACCTGTACGCCGGAACGTATCATCCTTTCGTGCTGAGAGTTGGCAGGATCATTTCGATACGCTTAAAGGCGGGGTGATTTTGTCTGATACAACGTCAAAAATGCTCCAGTTCTGGTCGGAAGACGAAAGCGTCTACAAGGTTTTCCCAACCAGCGTTCCCTTGTCCGAAGATCTGACCCGGCTTGGGTATACCAAGATTATTCGCAAAGTGGATGGACCCAGCTGGGCCCCCACGCCGTCGATGAAGAAGCGCAACCCTGAATGGCCGGATTTTGTAGGTCCCGGGCCGGAAAATCCGCTGGGGACGCATGCCCTTTACCTGTCCTGGCAGTATTACCGAATCCATGGAACCAACGATACGCGCAAAATTGGGCGCAAGTCGTCCAACGGGTGTATCGGGCTTTACAATGAACAAATCGCTGAACTGTTTGCGCTGACCAAGGTCGGGACGCAGGTGAAACTAATCTGACCCGGCGCTGCCAGTGACTAGCGGCCAGCCAACTTGAGAGAGCAGACAAGAATGAACAGAAAAGTTGTTTACGGATTGGGTGCGGTGGGGATAGCCGCTGTCGCGGTGTTTCTACTGCAATCAAAAGATCAACCCGGCCCACAAGGTCATTCGATGACGCCACCTGACACGTCATCCATCGCGCAGGGTGATCCGATCATGACTGTTGCACTTCCTGCCACACTGTCATCGGATGCGCAGATTGGAAAACGCGGCTTTGATGCCAAATGCGCCCAGTGTCACGGCGAGAATGCCGCCGGTCAGAACGGTGTCGCGCCGCCGTTGATTCACAAGATTTACGAGCCGAACCACCATTCAGATATGGCGTTCATCCTGGCTGCTAAAAATGGCGTTCGGTCTCACCACTGGAAGTTTGGCAACATGCCCCCGGTCAAGGGCCTGACAGATGCCGATGTCAAATACATCGCTCGATATGTGCGCGAACTTCAGAAAGAGAATGGTATCTTCTGATGCAGCAGGGGCAGCGTGCGCATTTTTGGTTGGTGTTTCAGGCAGCTGTTTTGTCCGCACTGTTTGCTTTTTTCTGGCTACCGCAAACAGCCAGCGCGCATCTGGATATTGGCGCTGACACCTATTCGACCGTTAATATCCAACACAAAGACAACCCGGCTTCAGATGGCCCTTTCGGAATGTTCGGGCATTATCATTCCGGATTGGATTGTTCGGTTCAAGCGGCCTTTGCCTCTGGGTGTGATGCCCGGTTCATTGACGCTGATCTTCGACCAAATTTTCGATCCGTTGACAATACCATGGTCAGCTGGCCTGTTTCCTTTGATCCGCCGCTACCGCGAGTCCTGTCCTGATAAACCACCAACCCTGCAACCAGGAAATGCTAGGACGACAAGATGAACCCCAAAGCAATTGTAATGAGCGGCGTGTTGACAACCTTTGTGGCAGCCACGGCTTTCGCGCATGGCAATGCGAGGGGCAGCGCATTACCCGGCCTGTCATACCGGGCGAAACTTTACGGACGCACTGTGGGGCCGTGGACAATCTGGCCTATGCTTTGAAAACCGGTGTCATGCCATCCGGTGGCGCGCTTGGCGGAACCATGGGCGAAGTTGTTTTGCAGGGAACATGGTTTCTGACTGACGGGGACCGCAAAGCAATGGCGATCTATCTGATGGACGATCATGTCGGCGAATAATACCGGGACGGGCGAACCTGTTACCCGCCCGAAGAGAGGAAAGAGAGACATGAACATCTCGAGAAGACGATTTGTAGGGGTAGCCGGTGCTGCCGGGTTACTTGCCTCCGCCCCGATCCGGTCGCTTGCTGAAGACCTGAACAACCCGGTTCTGCAGGCGCAGGTGCGAAATGTTCAGCTTGCGCCAGCGGGCTATCCGCAGACCGAGATCTGGGGATACGGCGGGCAGACGCCCGGCCCGGAAATTCGGCTGCTTCAGGGGCAAAGCCTGCATCGCAGGCTGAAGAACACACTGCCGCAAGCCACCTCGGTGCATTGGCATGGCATCAGAAGCGACAATGCAATGGACGGCGTGCCCGGGTTGACGCAAGAGGCCGTCATGCCGGGTGCGGAATTCGACTATGATTTTATCGTGCCCGATGCGGGAACCTATTGGTACCACGCGCATAACCGATCCGCTGAACAGGTAGCTCGAGGTCTGTATGGCGCGTTGATTGTCGAAGAGGCGGATGGCCCCGACGTAGATCGCGAAGAGGTTCTGGTGCTCGACGACTGGCTGCTTAACCCCGAATCCGCGCAGATCGATCCGGACTTTGCGGCACAGCATGATCGCAGCCACGCGGGAAGGCGCGGGAATTTTGTGGCGACCAATGGACGTTTTGAACTGACGCTTCCGACCACTCGTCACGAGAGAATGCGCCTAAGGATCATCAACGCGGCCAACGCCCGGATATTTGTCCTTGCATTGGAAGGGCTTGAGGGATGGGTCGTCGCGTTGGACGGCATGCCGTTGCCAGAGCCCGAGCCGGTTACAGAGGAATTCCTGATAGGGCCGGGTCAACGCGTTGATCTGATTGTCGATGTGACGGCAGAAGTTGGTGATACCGCCTATCTGGTGCGCCTTGAGAGCGAAGAGGCGCGCGCCCAGGCGTCCTTTCCGGTGACAGTGGCGGGCAGCCGGGCCCGCCGGGACGCTCCGGAGGCGTTGCCCCCAAATCCTGATCAGTCAGTTACTGGTCTTGAGGGCGCACTGTGCGCCCGCCTGACCATGGCGGGTGGTGCCATGGGGACATTGCAATCCGCAATTCTGAATGGCGAGCAGGCGTCCTTTCGACAGATGGTGCAGGCCAATGAGTTCTGGGCATTCAACGGGACCGTCGGGATGACCGAGACACCATTGGTCGAGGTATCTCTGGGCCAGACGGTGCGGGTGGAGATTAACAACGACACATCTTTTCCTCATGCGATGCACCTTCATGGCATGCATTTCCGCGAAGTCATGCAGGGCGGAAACCTTGGGCCGCTTCGAGATACGCTGATGACATTTGCGGGCCAGACGCGCGAGATTGCCTTTATGGCAAACAACCCCGGCGATTGGCTGTTCCACTGTCACATGCTGTCCCATGCGGATTCCGGCATGATGACTTGGCTAAAGGTGGTCGCATGAAACGATACGCGCTTATGGTAATTGCGGTGTCCACCCTTGCACTTGGGGGATGGGTTTTATTTTCGCTCTCTTCCCGGTCACCAATTACATCGGCAGATAATGCAGATCCCGCCGCGGGCGAGGCTCTCTATCAGGCAAACTGTGCCTCTTGCCATGGGGTCAATTTGCAGGGGCAGCCAAATTGGCGATCTCAGGGCGATGACGGGCTGTTGCCAGCCCCGCCGCATGATAAAACGGGCCATACCTGGCATCACGGAGACGGGCTTTTATTTTCCTACACCAAACTTGGCGGCAAAGAAGCTCTGGCCCAACAGGGCGTCGACTTTGACAGTGGCATGCCAGGCTTTGGCGATCAGCTGAGTGATCAGCAGATCTGGGATATTCTTACCTATATCAAATCCACCTGGCCTGACCGCGAAAGAGAGCTTCAGGCCACACGCAGCGAGGCCGAGCGCCTTCAGAAGGATGCAAACCCATGAACAAACTGACCACAGTCACACTGGCGATCCTTATGGGAGGGCTTCCGTTTGTCGCCTCTGCTGGGGAACTCAGCGAGGCCCGAATCAAGGAACTGGTGTATGAGGCCATCCGGGAGAATCCAGATATCATTATGGAGGCCGTCGCCATCCTGCAACAACGCGAGGACGAGGCGCAGGCATCCGCTACACAATCGATCCTGAGCGATCAGCGCGCGGCGCTGGAACGCGACCCCAATGCGCCGGTTCTGGGGAATCCAGACGGCGATGTGACGGTTGTTGAGTTTTTCGACTATAACTGCCCCTATTGCAAACGCGCCATGACCGAAGTTCAGGCGCTGCTTGAGGCGGATGCGGATGTCCGGTTGGTCTATAGAGAATGGCCAGTACTGGGCGAGGGATCAGTCTTTGCCTCGCCCAGTACTGGCGGCCCGGGCGCAGGGGAAATACGAAGAGTTCCACCGGGCGCTGATGGGTTCCCGGGGCCGGGTCGAAGAAGCATCCGTTCTTCGCATCGCAAAAGAAGTGGGCCTTGATCTTGAAAGGTTGAAGGCGGACATGCAGTCACCCGAAGTGGAAGAGCATTTGGCCACATCAATGCAACTGGCCCAGTCCCTTGGCTTTAACGGCACGCCATCTTTCGTGATCGGCGACGCGTTGGTCCCGGGATTTGTGGAACGGGCGCAATTGCAGGAAATCGTGGGCGAGAACCGTAAGAACGAGTGAGAGTTACGGTTTTCCGGCCACAGCCGGGGAAGTCAGGCCGAAATGAGCAATCCTTCCGGCTTCAGCTCTCAAGACACTGAAAACTGACCCATCATGCCCGCATCCTCATGTTCCAGAATATGACAATGATACATGTACGGCGCATGGTTCGGGGCTGGCTGGTCAAACCGCATCAAGAGTTCCGCCTGCCCGTCAATCAGCACTGTGTCCTTCCATCCCCGGTTTTGTGCGGCCGATGGTTGACCGTTCTCGCTCAGAACCTGAAATCGGGTGCCGTGAACGTGGAACGGGTGCATCATCATCGGCGCCGACACCTGCCAGAGTTCTGTCTGGCCGCGCTTGGCTGCGACATTGATATGGCTCATGTCAAACGGCTGTCCATTGATCGAAAAGCCGCCGCCGCGCCGCCCCATCATGCCGCCGCCCATTCCCATATCCAATGTAAACTGGCGTTGAACCGCGCCAGTCGGATCAAGGTCTGGCAGCGCCTCTCCTATACCCGTGGGCAAGGTGGCAATGCGCGGGATTAGCCCCGGATCAACCTCAAATTTCTGCACGTCGAACGATCCGCCACCGCCGCCCATCATGCCGCCCATCATGGGCGTGTTGGAAACCGAAGCGCTCAAAAGGCTGTCTGCGTCGGTGCCGGAAAAATCGACCAGAATCTCAATGCGCTCGCCAGGGGCCAATGTGATGTCTTTCAGCGCCAACGGGGCAGGCAACAAACCGGCATCAGTGGCAACCATGTGCAGTTCCCGGCCTGAGGCCATGGAAAACCGGTAGACACGCGCATTTGACCCGTTCAACAGCCGAAGCCGCACGATCCCGGCAGGCACCACAGCCACGCTTCCGATCTGGCCGTTGACAACAACGGTGTCGCCCAGAAATCCCACCATCGATTCATGCATGCCACGCGAGTAGGTCATCCGGCCCCGGCGATCAAAGCGACGGTCCTGAACAACCAGTGTCAGGTCATCTGTGCCATAGGTGCTTGGCAGGCCGCGTTCGTCATCCCGCCCGTCGGTGATTTGCAGCACACCGGCCAGTCCTGCGTGAACCTGCTCGGCGGTTTGTTCATGGATGTGGGAATGATACCAGGCCGTTGCCGATGGTTGCATGATCGGAAGTGTCACGCGCCATGTTTCGCCTGCCAACACCGGTTGGTGGGGGCCGCCATCCACCTCGCCCGGGATCAACAGACCATGCCAATGGGTCG
Organism: Rhodobacteraceae bacterium M382; assembly: GCA_025141015.1. Lineage (NCBI taxonomy): Bacteria > Pseudomonadati > Pseudomonadota > Alphaproteobacteria > Rhodobacterales > Paracoccaceae > Rhodobacteraceae bacterium M382. The sequence goes on from CP081098.1 coordinate 3,580,940, forward strand.
AGACCGGCCGGTTCAGGGCATTTTCAACGGTGGCCTCGGTTTCACCATGGGTCACCCGGATCACAGGTCCCAGATATGCCTGATTGAAGCCGAAGGTATTGCTGGCCGATCTGTTCAGAAAGTTCGTTTCCCCCGCCTGCGCTCGCAGGCTGAACCGCCTGGATTTTGTCGCGTCCAGCAGCGGTGGCATCGACAGCCGCTGCGATGACGTCTGGGCAGATGCCGAACCCGGCAGAGAAAACGCAACCCCAGCTGCAGCCATGCCTGCAAGACAGGTGCGCCGGTTCACCCTGCGGCCCTCACTGATTGCCATCAGATGAGTGTCGCTTCGTAACCGGCTTCCTTGATGGCGCCCAGTATCGCGTCATTGCCAAGAATGCTTTGGACCGCAACGCTTCGGTCTGACAGATCACACGATACCTCGGCCATTTGATCTGCGCCTTTAATTTCTTTTTCGATGGCAGCGGTGCAATGGCCGCAACTCATGTCCGGAACTGTGAATTTTGTCATGTGGGTCTCCTTTGTCCTGACCATCTGGGTCCTTCCAGCGCTGGAGGGTCAAGAGTGAAACCCGCAATTTGTGATTAGGTCTTGACCTTCCAGTAAGTGGAAGCCCTATGTAAGAGGCGAAACCGATCTTGGGATGAGTCGCATGGGCGTTGAAAATCAACTGAAACTGTCATTGCAGGGAATGTCCTGTGCGTCTTGTGTAGGGCGCGCCGAAAAAGCCCTGAAGGGAATGACCGGTGTAACGGATGCATCCGTCAATCTTGCCTCGGAAACGGCGGTGGTGAAATTCTCGGGACTTGCAGATGCCCGGCAAACTCTGGCAACGCTTGATAAAGCAGGCTACCCGGCACGCACCGGATCCGTGACGATGCATGTGGACTCCATGTCATGTGCGTCCTGTGTCGGTCGGGTAGACAAGGCGCTGGCGGTTGTGTCCGGCGTGCTTGAGGTCAATGTGAATCTGGCCTCGGAAACGGCGACTGTTACCTTTCTTGAGGGACAGGTCAGTCCGGGGGATCTACTGCAGGCAGCGGCAGATGCCGGGTATCCGGCACGTTTGAAAGATGCGTCAGCGCCCGAGGACATGGGCGCGCGCAAAGCGGCAGAAGCGCAGAGCCTTGCGCGGCGGACATTGCTTGCAGCAGCATTGGCATTGCCGGTCTTTGTGATGGAGATGGGGGGGCACGCGATCCCGGCATTTCATGACTGGATTCGCCACACGATTGGCCATGAAACAAGCTGGTTGATCCAGTTCGTTCTGACCACAATCGTTCTTATCGGGCCAGGGCGTCAGTTTTACCTTAAGGGGTTCCCTGCACTGATGCGGGGCGCGCCGGATATGAACAGCCTTGTGGCGGTGGGAACATCTGCGGCCTATGCGTTTTCGGTGATAGCAACGTTCTTCCCGACGCTGCTGCCACAAGGGACCCGCGCGGTCTATTACGAGGCCGCGGCGGTCATCGTCGTTCTGATCCTTCTGGGACGGTTCCTTGAGGCCCGCGCCAAAGGGCGTACCGGAGAGGCGATCCGCAAGCTGCTGGGGCTTCAGGCCAAGACCGCACATGTGCTGAGAAGTGACGAGATTGTTGAAATCGACGTGGATCAGATTGTGGTCGGTGACATTCTGTTGGCCCGTCCCGGCGAGCGCATCGCGGTAGATGGCGATGTCACGCAAGGCACCAGCTATGTCGATGAAAGCATGATAAGCGGGGAGCCCGTTCCTGTCGCCAAGGCTGGCGGAGACCCGGTAACCGGTGGAACGGTAAACGGTGCCGGAAGCATCCGGTTTCAGGCCACCCGCGTGGGCGCGGATACAACATTGGCCCAGATCATCCGCATGGTCGAAGAGGCCCAGGGCGCCAAGCTGCCGATCCAGGGGTTGGTGGACAGGATCACCCTGTGGTTCGTGCCCGCCGTGATGGGGCTGGCCGCGCTGACCGTTGTGGTCTGGCTTGTGTTCGGACCGGACCCGGCATTGTCGTATGCGCTTATTGCCGGGGTTGCCGTCCTGATCATTGCCTGTCCCTGTGCCATGGGGCTGGCCACGCCGACTTCGATCATGGTCGGAACCGGGCGGGCGGCCGAGATGGGCGTTTTGTTCCGCAAGGGCGATGCGCTGCAAAGCCTTCAGGCTGTCAACGTGGTCGCGCTGGACAAAACCGGCACCCTGACCGAAGGCCGCCCCGAACTGACCGATCTCAGCGTGGCTGATGGGTTTTCGCGCGACGAAGTCTTGCGCCTTGTGGCCGCCGTTGAACGCGACTCGGAACACCCCATCGCCGAGGCAATTGTCCGGGCAGCAGGAAACGAGGGAATTGCTTTGCCGGATATCGGCGACTTCGCGTCGATCACCGGGTATGGGGTGTGCGCCCAAGTCGATGAACGATCAGTTCTGGTTGGCGCGGACCGACTGATGACCCGCGAAGGGATTGATCTGGAGACCCTGTATTCTGCGGGGGAGGCGTTGGGGGCTGAAGGCAAGACCCCGCTCTATGCCGCGGTGGACGGTCGGATTGCGGCTGTCATTGCGGTTTCAGACCCGGTCAAACCTACAACCAAAATGGCGATCAAGGCTCTGCATGATCTTGGACTGAAAGTTGCCATGATCACCGGCGACAATCGCGCAACGGCGCAGGCAATTGCTGATGCAATCGGCATTGACCACGTGGTCGCCGAAGTCCTGCCGGATGGCAAGGTCGCCGCCCTGAACGAACTGGCGCAGGGTGGCAAGAAGGTCGCCTTCGTCGGTGACGGCATAAACGACGCGCCCGCCCTGGCCCATGCCGATGTCGGAATTGCCATTGGCACTGGCACCGATGTGGCTATCGAAGCGGCCGATGTTGTCTTGATGTCGGGTGACCTGCGTGGTGTTGTGAATGCGTTCGACGTCTCTGCACGCACGATGGCGAATATCCGTCAGAACCTGTTCTGGGCCTTTTCTTACAACTCAGCACTGATCCCGGTCGCCGCAGGTGCGCTGTATCCGGCATTCGGGCTGTTGTTATCGCCCGTTCTGGCCGCCGGGGCCATGGCCCTGTCCAGCGTGTTTGTTCTGAGCAACGCGCTGCGATTGCGGATGGCGCAGCCAATAATGCCTGAGAAGGCTACCCAAAGTCCAGCCGGCTCAGAAATGCAACCGGCCCCCGCTGAATAAGGAGACAGAAGAATGAACATCGGAGACGTATCGCGCTTGTCCGGGCTTCCGGCGAAAACCATTCGCTATTACGAGGAAATCGGCCTTGTCGATCCGCTGCGCAGTAGCAATGGCTATCGGAGTTTCCGCAAAAGCGACCTGCACAAACTTGCCTTTCTGGGGCGGGCCCGGTCCCTGGGTTTTTCCATTGACGATTGCCGCGACCTGCTGGCTCTTTACGATGACAGAACCCGTGCCAGCGCCGATGTCAAAGCGATCGCAAAAGAACATCTGCTACGAATTGACCAGAAATTGGCAGAACTGAATGAAATGCACGAAACGCTATCGCACCTGGTTAATGAGTGCGCCGGAGATCACCGCCCAGATTGCCCGATCTTGGCAGATTTGGCGGCCACATCAGAGAAAGATGCTACCGCTTTGGCAAGCTAGCGATGCTAGGATTCGTTCTTCGTATTAGTCCTTGTTGATTGCTGGTCGAGTGTCGTTGTTCCGTTTTGACGGCAATTGAAAATTTCCAGAGAAATCTCTTAGTATGCAGAACAGGCCCGTGTCTGTTCCCGCATTTCGGCATAATCGATTAGCATTTCTGCGATTGCCGATTTCGCGGGCAGCAGCTTGATTTCTCCGACTGCCCGCACCTGAAGTTCCCTGCTGTACTCTACGAATGGTGGACAGACAGGCACGGCGCGCAGTTTAGAACTCCCCGTCGCGCAAGCGCTGAGCAAGCTCATCGCGATTACGCGGACGACGAGCCGCCGCCTCCAGCATCCGGCGTTGAACTTCATTGATTTTCTCCGTGGTTTCAAGGCGCTCGACCAACCGCCCGATGCGTTCGCCGGATCGGCGCAAGGTCAGCAGAAACAGGACAATGGCGAGCGCGATGGCCCCATAACGCAGTGCGGCCCGAGCCAATGATCTGGCGGCGATCCCACCGAGCAAGGTGGTGATCATCGCTGCCCCTGTTTCCAATCATCCCAGCGCGCATAGATCGCGACCGCAATGCCAGCCAACGCCGCGGCGATAAACACCCAGCGCAACGTGTCGAAATACGGAACCAACGGCAGGATGGCAGATTGCGTATCGCCCAGAACACCCTGCGCAACCTCAACCCCAGCCGCACCGATCGTAGCAACCCCAGCCGCCCCACCACCTTTCATGGTGCGGCTTTCAGCCAGGATTTCCCGTGCCAGCGGCGGCTCAACAGCAAAGGCGGTCTCCCGCACCGGAAACCTCTGCCCCCATTGCCGCGCAGGCCCCAGATCCACATGCATGAACCCCGAGCGCCGATAGAATCCAAACCCCAGAAACCCGACCTCCCTGGCCGCGGCCTCGAACGCCACAGGATCATGGTTCGACATGGCGATATCAAACGCTGCGCTCTCCATGTGCTTCGAACGTTTCGCGCCTCCGACAGCTAGGTTGTGTTCCGGGCTGCGATAGGCCGAGCGGACAATCAGCGGCTTACCAAGGCGATCCCGCAACGCCTGCAGTTTATCCAGCGCGGGTTCGTTGATCAGCAACTTGCCGGTGCCGCGGCAGGCAATCTCTGCGGGCGAGAAGTTGGGCCAGCGCCAGGCGGTATCCGGCACATCGCGCCAGTGGTCATAGAATGTAGGTGTCATGGGGTTCTCCATAGGAAAAGGCCCGCCAATTGGAGGGCTGGATCAGGGTCATCAGGTTTGGTGCTGGTATCGAAAGCTCGGCACGCGCCGATCAGGGCCCGCCACCAAAGAACCTCAGCTTCAGCGCCACGCCTGCGAGCATAGCGAGGATCAGTCCGGTGGTGATGAGATGTACCGTGGTCTGCACCGCGGTGCGGCGCACGAAGCGGACGCAATCCAGCAGCGAGCGCAGATCGCGAATATCAAGCGCCGCGTCTTTGCCGTCGAGACCAACATCGGCCAGTGCCTGCCGGGCCCCTGCCTTGGCTGCACGTGCCATCATCGCCTCAAACTCGGCCTCAGGGATGCGGAGATTTGTGCCATCACGCGAAGGTGGTGTCATGGGACGTGTCTTTCTCAAAATAGGGTCTGTTTGGTGCCGGGACCGCGCCTCTCAGGTGTCACCCATGAAGCCAATCTCGAGGCTGGCAAGATCGGCCCAGGTCCAGGGCACGCCGGTTGCCGGGTTCAGCGTCCATTCAGAACTCAGCGCCTCGATCGACCCACCGGCGGGTGATTGACCCGTGGCGTCATAGTCAGTGCCGCCAATGCGCAAGCGGTTCACAACCGCGGCCGGGTTTGGCGTCTCCACCGCATTGCGGGCGTAGCTGGCGAGGATGATCTTGCCGATGGTGCCCGGCGGTGCCGCGCCGGGGGTGAGGGTGGAGGTCACGGCATCACCGGCGGCGCGGGCATAAGCAAAGGTAGCGGGATCGCCATCGCCAAGCTCAGCATGCCCACCTTCAGCCGTGGCCAGGGCTCCGGCTCCGGTCGGGCGCAGAATGCGAAACCGTCGGCCTCGCGTGTCCAGATCAGACACCAGCACGTTGGAGAGAAAAAACCGCGCATTGCCATCGAGGAAATCTGTGCCGCCGAAATCAAACCGCACCGGCGGTGCACCGTTGACCTTGTCTGCCTTTCCGATCACCTGCCCGAGGAGGCTGAGACCCACATAGAGTGTCACCCGAAAATCATCGACGTTGCCTGCCACTGCCGCGCCGGTCTCGATATGCACATCGAGAGTAAAAAGTTGCGCGTCGGGAATGCCATCAACCGGCGGTCCGGTCAGATTGGGGGTCGCGTAGCTGGTCCCGGCATAATCCAGCGTTTTGTCTCCGTTGGAGAAATCAACCATGACGATGCTGGCGTTGGGCACTGCCACGGTCCAGAAATTGCCGTCGCCATTGGAGGTGAGGTCGAAATCATCATAATAGCAGTCTGCCCGGATCCAGAGATCGTTGAGGGCTGGCAGCGAAATGCTGGCCGCTTCGACTTCATCAAAGCGGAGGGCGTGATCAGCGTGCTGCGGATCAAAACTGCCCGGGACCGAGGCGTCCTCGATGCCACCGAGAAGGGCGGCGCTGTTGGTGATCAGATAATCGGTCATGGGCGTTTCCTGTCAATGATGGGGGCACAGGCGAAAATTGCGTGCGGGTTTGCTGGTCTCAGGCCACGCTTGAGGGTTTGCCTCTACGGCAGCATCTCGATCACCAATTCCTGAGCGCTGATGCCCATCTCCGGGGCTTCAAAACTGAGGATCATGTGCTGATGCAGCAAATCGATGCCCGGACCGGTGAAACCCAGGATCAGATCCTGCCAGGCCACATCGACGCCGGGGCCGGAGAACAGGATCGCCAATTCCTGATCAGTGATCTGAACCTTGCCACCGATGAGAACCCGGTACTCGCGAAAGGCGCGATCCTCATATCCGTCCCGCACAGCACGTAGGCGGATGGCGGCCATCTCAACCCCGATTGGCGGTTGCGGATAGTCGGCATCGGTGAGGGTGAGCGAAGTTGCCTGTGCTGCATTGATCACGGCGGCCGCAGGCTCCAACGTCGCACCTGTCGCTGTATCGACCCAGTGAATGCGGACCTCATAGGCAACCCCCGGTTCGGGTCCGATGTCGGGTCCGGTGTAGTCATCAAACACGCTGCTGGTCTGGGCCAGCCGGTCGCGATGCGCCCAGCTTAGCGCTGCTTCGGTGCCCGACAGCATCTGCACAAACAACCCATCGCCGCGGAAATTCCCCGGCGGCAGCGGTCGGATCGCCCGGCTGGCCAACACAACCTGATCCGCCGGGGCCTGCGCCAGTGGCAGGGTGCCAAAGCCAGTCTGAGGCAACATCTTCACCGCGATGGTCTCCCCGGCGGCAAACTGGGTTGCGGTGGCATTGGCCATGTGCTGCCAGCAGATCACCGGCGTTCCCGCGAGATGGTTCATGGGAAGTGTATCAAGACATCCGCGCCCGACAGTGAGAGAGGTGGCGCTGATCCCATCGATGCGAACAAACTCGCCGCCGATGGCGGCCAGGGTTCCGGTGGTCAGGTCCTCAAGTCCGGTCCAGTCGCTAACGGCAAGCACCCGCTCGGTCGGATCGTCGGTGACATCAGCGGCCAAAACTGCCGTTGGCACAAACTCCACCGGCTCTTCCGGGGCGTATCCTGTTCCCGGATCGATCCAGACCTGCGTTGACAGCGCGTCCGATGACGGGCGCTCGCCAGAAGCAATCAGAACCCCGGTATCGGGATCCTCTGCAAGCAAGGTATCGGCCTGCGTATGCCCCAATTCCTGTACCAGCATCCAATACGGCGCTTCCTGCACAATGCGGCGCGACAGCGGTTGCGGCGCTGTAATCAAGGGCACGGGATCACTGGTCTCGCCGCCAATCAGCGCGGTTTCCCCGAGTGAAAACACATCCTCAACGATGCGCAGGCGAACACCATTGGCGCGCCCGTCGCCGTGATCGATCTCAACCACCCGAACCACGAGCGCGTCGAGACCTTTGCGGTCACTGTCCAGAATAATGACATCGCCTGGATCAAGATCAGACCCGGCGCGTGACACAGTGATCTCGCCAGACAGCAACGGGGCCGACAATCCGCGCAGATCCCGTTCCGCCACGCGCACGGCGAGGCTTTCAAACCGGATGCCGGGATAATCCACCGTCGTACTGATCACCTGACCCATCAGCTGTACCAGCGCCGTATCAGTCACACTGACCGAGCCGGTCTGATCGGTGCGCGCATCGGAAAACTTCACCGTGACGCTGTTGATCTGATCAGCCGCCTCGCGTCGGCCGAGCTCACCCCAGTCGACAACGTTGCTTTCGTCAAAAATTGGCAGGGTCGCGGGATCAAAATCATCGCGAATGAGGCGCAACTCCCAGCGACCGGAGCGGCGATCGACATAGAGATAGGCATCAATGTGGCTCAGAATGTCGGCGATGAAATCCTCGATGGTGGATTCTCGCTGCCAGAGCAGCGAAAGACCAAAACCCTCGGTGAAGAGCGTATCAGCCGCACCGTTGAAGCTGGCACCGATATCCGCATCGCCATATCCCAGCCCCCAGGCGGAGTTGGTCAGGCATTCGCGGACGATATGGGCCGGATTCATGTCCGGGCCACGCCCGAAGGCAGCGCGTACCGAGGCGACCAGCGCGTCCGCGTCGCCCGCTGGCACCACCGGAACGCCGTCCACCGGCGTATTGTCCAATTGCGCCGTGGCGCTGATATCTGACAGGGCGATATTGAAAGCAAAGACATCGACAGCGGAAATACCGGCCAGCGTTGCTTTCGCCGTCTCCAGCGATGAAGCCGGACTTGGCGCACCATCCGTCACGAAGATCAGGACCCGGCGTTTGCTACCAGCGCCAGCAAAGAAGGCACTGGCCTGACTAACCGCCGCCCCGAAGTTGGTGCCAAAAGCGGTGGCGGTGGAAAGCCCATCGACCCAGGACTTCAGCTCGCCGTAAGCGACTGCATCTGCGTTCCGTCGGGTAATGCTGCCGGTGATGGTGGCGTTGTAGGTGACGATCTCAATGTCATTCAGCGCATTGGCATTGTCACTGATCTCGCCGATCAGGGTCGAGACTGCGGCCATCTGGGCGGCCATACGGGCACCTGACATGGAGCCCGAGGTATCCATGGCGATGTAGATCGCCGCATCGCCAATGCGCGCGGCGGCAATGATCTGGGCTTTTTCGGGGTACCATTGCTCCGTCCCGTCCTCAGCCGCAAGAACCCGGGTCAGCCGCACCGCCCATGGTTTGAGGTAGGGGTTGAGCCCGAGATAGACCTGCCGCAACACCAGCGAGCAAAGTCCACGATAGCCCGGCACGTTTGCCCCGGCGCGGGCGGCAAGATAGTCGTTCTGGCCCTGGGAGGGCTCTCCCATCAGCACGTCGATGTCGCCGACAATACCACCTTCGCGGCTTTCCCCGCCAAACAAGTCCGGTTTGTTGATCCGGATCTGGTTAGTGACGGGAGCCTCAGCCTCGGGTTCTGGCGCAGGTGCTTCAACGGGATCGGCAGAGGTGAAGGTGACAGACTGGAGGGCAAAGGACACAGTCCGAGGATCGACCAGCAAGGTGGTCAGCCCGCCCTCGCCATCATTGGCGATAGAGCGCACAGTGACAATGAGGCTGGTGCCATCGGTCTGCAGTTCCAACTTCAGGGCTTGTCCAATGCTGAGACCTGTCGGCGCACCCGGACCCTGGATCATCACCATGGACCAAGTGCCTTTCTCGTCGGCAGGAAATCCCGAAACGCTGTTGAATGTCCCAAAGCTCTGAACGGCCCCAACGCCGGTACCAGCGACTGGTGCAGCCCCTTCTCCGATCGACCAAGCGGTTTTATCATCAACGAGGATTTCCCGGATGGCATCGACCGGGCCATGACAGAGCGCCAGATGCGCGCCAAGCGAATAGCGATATCCAACCGTCTGGGTGCTTGAGGACCGGCTACCCATCGCAACTGTCCTCTCTTGCCATGCGGGCCTCTCTAGCCATACGTGCCCGGGCTTGAGCGATCACCCGCATTGCCAGCGCATCGCCTGTGGTTTCCAGCGTCTCTGCTTCGATGCCATTGGCGAGAAAATCCTGCCAGCTGAACCCGTGCCGGGCCAGCCAGGGTCGTGCGCCCTGAAAACAGAGCTTTGCGGCGCGCAGGTCCTGAACAGTCACGATGGTCTTTGGCTCTGTGATCTTCGGTGTTGTGGCATCCTGTTCGTTCACTTCTTGCCTCCGGATTTGCGGATCGGATCGACCTTGAGATCACCTGCCCAGACCACGTTTGGCCCGCGCAGCAGCACGGTGCCGAACACCACCGGGATGGGGCGGCCTTCCTCGGCGGTGGGCAGGTTGAAATCATCCAGTCCTGCCGCTTTTGGTGGTGTGGTCTTCGGCTTTGGGGACAGCGCATAGGAGATCGCCGTCAGCACCAGGCTGACGACGATCTGGACGATGAAATTCCAGACCATAAGAAATGTGCCTCAGATTATGCTGGAGCCGCCGAAGGGATTGCGGCCCGGGATGTCGGGGAAACCGCCGAAGTTCAGCAGGTTGGCGAATTTGGCATCACAGGTGTCGCGACGCAGATCGCAGCCGGGTGCGATATCGATGGCCGGGGTGATGATTGGATCGTCAATCGCGGCCTCAAGATCCGGCATGCGCCCCGCAAGTGTGAGGGTAGTGCCCGTGTGCCCGGTGATGAACCCCAGAAGACCGCTGTGGCGCAGCACGCCACCGCGATACCAGCCATTTGGTTGGGATGCGGCCTCGGGAACAGTGACCTGCAATCCGGCCCGGGAGGTGGCTGTGCCTGCAACAAAGAAGGTCTCGATGTCCAGCCGACAGCCCCCGGCATAGAGCGCATGGCGACACAGGCGCTGGTACTTGGCGCGTACGCCCTCGCGGCGCATGGCCGTAAACAGGGATTCGCAACGCAGGATGATACGTGGACCTTCGGTGCGGGCTGACACCACCCGGCCTTTCCAGTGCGCCACAACTTCCATGGGCACCTGTTCGTGGCCGCGAAAGATCGTCAGCGTGGTGACTGCCCGGCTGCGGGGGCCAAGATAACGGCGCGCGAAGGGATCGGAGATCGGGAAGGTAAGGCTCAGATCAACCCGGCGCGGATCGCTGCTTTGCACGACGGGACCGTGTGACAGCGCAGATGCTGTCCATACTGTCTCGCTTAGCTCCCCGGCAATCGCACCCACCGGAGCAACCCAGTCAGTCGCCCGGCTGCTGAACCGCCACAGAGCTGACCCTTCGGCGAAAAGGTAGAGGAAATACGGCCGACCCTCGGCGGTCGAGGTCTCCAACTGATCATAGCTCATACAAGCACCTCGATCACGGTGGCGCTCATCGCGGTTCGGGTTGCGCTGTGCTCCAACTCAATCCGGTCGGTATCGAGGCGCATCTTTGTCAGAACATGCACCGGGGTGTCAGCCGGGATATCAACACCCGGCGGCACCATGGTGAGCCGATGCCCCAGTGCCTCAAAGCTGGCCGCAGTGACCTGCCGGAATATTCCGCCGGTGGGCATATCGATCATGACGTGACGATTGATCCAGGTCGCGAGGTCGAATGTCGGGGCGACGATCAGAAAATCATCATCCGCCAAAACGTCGGCCTGCAGCACCAGTTCCCGGCCCCATGTGGGCAGCCAGAAACTCCGTTGCCGTCCGCACAATGAATGCAACCATCGCCGCCGCGACCAAGCAATCTGTCGACCATAATCCAAAAACGTGAGTGTCGAACGGCGCTGCAGATAGGCGCGCGTGGGCTCGATGACAATCGGTCCAAAACCGTTGTCGATCGTCTCGATAGTCTGAGCGATGGTGTCGCGCAGCGGCTGGCGCAGCACAGTTGGATCGATCAGCACATCGCGCCCGAGATAAATGGGCAGACCGGTGAACGCTCTGCGCAAGGATGAGAGCAGCGTGTCTATGTCCCCTGGTGCGATGACGGGCACGCCATCCTCCGGCGTGTTGTCCAGCAGGGCGGTGAAGCTGGTGTCGGTAAGGCCGATGTTGAAGCCAAACACTTCGACGTCGGAAATGCTGCCAAGCGTTGTTATGGCCGGGTTCACCGAAGCAGCCGGATAGGGCTCGCCGTCGGTGAGGAACAGGATAACCCGCCGTTTGGCACCCGCACCGGCAAAGAAGGCCTCAGCCTCGCTCACCGCCACCCCGAAATCCGTCCCGCCACCCAGAGCACCCTGCGCGGTCAGCCAGTTAGCGATGTCCGCAAAATCCGCCGTATCCGCATCGCGGCGCAGGATCATATCCCCGACTGCCCCGTGCCAGGTCAGGATGCAGATATCGTTCCGGACCGCGGGTGGTACGGTCAAGCCGAGGTCGGCAATCAGGGCCTGCACGGCGGCAATGGCTCCAGTCATCGCAGCACCCGACATTGAATATGAGTTGTCGATGGCGATATAAATCGCCGCACCGGAAATCCCCGACAAATCGGCGCTATCAAGCAGGTGGAAACTGGCGGTGACAATGCCCTGACCCTGACGGCGGCGTTCGATCTCCACCGGCGCAGTCAGAACTGCCCGGCGCACCGGTGCCACGATGGCATGGGTCAGGTTGACCCCGACTGGTGCAACAAGTTCCAGACGATCCGAGAATACCTGCGCTACTTCCACCAGATAAGTCTCGCCACCATCGCTTGCCAGTGCCGCAAACCCCGGGCCACGGTAATCGGCATCGCGGGTAACCATCGGAATTGTCGTGTCCGTTTCCAGCACGGTGATCCCCGGCGAGGTTGCCATGGCCCAGAGCGGCACCAGCCATTCATCAGCAAATCCCGACCGTGCCAGTTCCGCCGCCCTTGCCATCCCATCTGCGCCCAGCAGATGGCGACAGGTCAGTGTCTCGCGCGGTGTGGGGCGCAGAGCGATGCGCTGCTCTCCCTCCCGGCTGGCAAGAACGTCCGTGCGCCATTCCAGAACTTCACTGCCCGGCTGGCGCGCCGGGAAGGACCAGAGTGTTGGAGCGGGGTCAGGCAGCAAGACCGCCCCGGTTGCGCCGGATCACGTTGATGATGGCGCGTTCCCCGGCTGGCGTAGCAAGGTAATCTCCGACAATGCCCGGATCGAGCACGTTGATGATCCGCGTGGCGGCCGGTTCGGGTTGCGGCGCATTACCTCCATCGACCCCCAGCCGACCACCCGGGCCGCGGCGCAGCGGCAGGATGGCTTCGGGCCCGGCTTCGCCCATCAACCCGATGCCTTTGGAGAACGGAAACACTGTTGGCTGATTAACAACACCGCCGCGGGCAAAGGCTGTGATCTCGCCTGCCTGGCCGAAGGCGCCACCCTGTGCAAACAAAGCGCCCCCGCCACCGAACAGCCCGCCAATGGCTTTGGTGAGAAATCCAAAGATGCCACCGCCGCCGGTACCACCACCTTTGCCGCCGCCAAAACCACCACTGAGTGCTTTGAACAGCGCGTCTTCGATCGGCTTGAAGGCAGTGTCGATCAACCGGTTGGCGAGGTTCTGCGCAATGCCGGACACAGCGCCTGCGAATGTCTGCCAGCTGATTTCGCCGGACTTCAATGCTTCTTTCAGTGGACCGGTGATGTCATCGGCAATGCCGCGGGCCATTTCCTTGGTGCGCTCAATTGCCATTTTGGCACCCTCCCAGGCTTGCCTGGCAACGTCCGCTGCACCTTTGAGGGCACCACCTGCACTCCCGGCGGCAGAAGTCGTGTCATCAAGGGCCGGGTTGGTGCCGGTCTCCGTCAAGGCGGTGTTCAGTTGATCCGCTGCAGCCGTGGCGGCATTGAGCGCATTTGCGCCGTCTTCACCACTGCCTCTGACGGCATCCTTCAGAGCCTGCCAGCTGGCCAGCGGCGCTGTTGCGCCCGCTGCAAGCTCTGCGGAAACGGCGCTATAAGCCTCAGCAGCGTTCCGCGCTTCATTTGCACCGCTGGCCAGTCCAAGATCGGGAACAGATAGTGGATTATCCGCAAACGCGCGGTCAAAAGCTTCCTTCGCCACCGTGCCCGCGCGCCCGGCTGCACCGGCAAAGCGGTTCTGGATCTCGCCAAGATCCAGATCACCCAGGATGGTGATGCGACGTTCTGATCCCAGGGCTTCGAGCCCGGTGTTGATGCCTTTGATAAATCCGTTGATCCGGGCAACCACGCCGTTGAGCATACTCTCCACACCTTCAATCAGGCTGTTGGCTGCCTGGAATGCCAGATCACCAATCGCAGCAGGCAGCAGACCCCAGATTGAGGTGATTGCCTGGTATGCGCCTTCAAATGTATTGGCTGCCGTGTTGCCAAACCCGACAACGCTCTCAATCGCGCTTTGCATGCCACTGGCCGCGTCGGCCTTGATCCCGGCAAACATTGCCGTGGCGGCAGCACCTGCGGAGGCGGTTCCCAACTTCAGCCGGTCCCAGGCTTCACCGACAACATCCCGGAGCAAACCCATGGCGTTGCCAAAGCCACCCGCACCGGAGACCAGTTTTGTGAACTGATGTACCAGCTCACCCGCGCCGACGATCAGGGCGCCGATGCCGGTGCGAATGAGCGCGCCGCGCAGAACCACCAGCGTTGTGGCAAGACCACGCACGGACAGGGCAGCCGCGGCCAGTCCGGCAACCCAGCGTCCTGCCATCATGGCAGCGAAGGTGGCGGCGTAAGTGGTAAGGCGGCCGAGATTGTCGAACAACCCCCGGATGGCGATGCCGATCGGCCCTGTGCTGCGCGCCATGGACGCCATCGCGTTTGCCACTGCTTCCAGCGCCGGGGCTGCAGCCACCGCCAGCTGGTTCGACACCCCGCGCCAGATCAGGCCTAGCCGGGAGATCGCGTCATTAGTGCGTTCGATCTGGTCCGCATCCTGTTCGGAAACGACCACACCGAAATCCCGCACATCATCCGTGGCCTGTCGCAATACGCCCGTATCAATGCGCGACATTGCAATGCTGCCTTCCTCGCCGAAGAGCTGACCTGCAAGTGCGGCGCGTTCGGCCACTGGTACGAAGGCGTCGATAGCTGCGTTGATTGCACCGACGCGCTCATCCAGCGGCAGAGCCATCAGATCCTTGGCGGACAGGCCCAACTGATCCAGTGCCTTTGCCGCCGGACCAGTGCCGGATGCGGCCTGGCTCAGCCGCCGGGTCAGGTCCTTGGTGGCCTGTTCCACACCTGACATGGACACACCGGCCAGATCGCCCGCGCGCTCCAGCACCTGAATGCTCGCAACCGTAGTGCCCAGCGATTGCGCCAGCTTGGCCTGCGCATCCACCGTTTGCAGGCCGGAGCGGATCATCGCGACGCCAGCGGCAACGGCCGCTGCGGCGGCTGCTGCTGCCATTACCTTTGCCTTGCGGGCGAACCCTGCCATTCGCGCATTGGCGGCTTCCATTTCGCGCGACAGACGCCCCATGCCTTTGGCACCGGCCTCACCAATACCCTCAAGCTCGGCGCGCACCTGTCGTCCGCCAACCGCCGCCAGACGAACAGACACCCGTTTCTCAGCCATTTCTTACACCTTCAATCTGTTCATTGGCCTTGCGCACCATCACGGCTTCAATTCCGGGCAGCAGTTCTGCGGCAACCAGCCTGTTCACGCCCAGCGCCTCTGCCAGCATCATTGCGGCACCAAGATCCCAGCCCAGAACTGTGCCGGGGATTACACGCAGCTGGCCGCCAAGACGGCCCACCAGATCCCAGATCTGCCAGCCCTCAAAGGTCAGGGGTTGGTTTTGCTTTGCCGGACAGTCCGGGCAGCTGCCTTCGCACGCGCCGCAGTAGTTTGCGCCCCCGCCGAACTCCCATTCGGCAAGGGCGCAGAGACGTTTTTTTCCGCGTCCAGCAGCAACCCCTTGCTGACATAATCCGTCTGGAAGGCTTCAAAGATCGGCCAGATCTCCAAAAGCGCATCAATCCCCTCCGGGCTGACAGCGACGGTATTGCCCTCCGCATCCCCAACACCCTCCCAGTCCAGCACCGCCCGGCGCGCCACGGCTTTCGCCATGGCCAGCGCCAGTTCTTCGGTGCTGGCGCTCTCGGGAAGACCTTCGACGGCGGGATCGGCGCGGGCCGAGACCATCAGCGCTGTGGTCAGCGGGGCCAGAAGCAGGCGGACACCGGGAGCGAGAGTCAGCCAGGTGGGTGTGTTGGTAAGGTTGAGTGTCAGCATGGGATCAATAGACCTCGATATCATTGACAAGGGTGGCGGTGCACATGCGGCCCAGCACCGGATCGCGGGCCGCCTGCCAATCGAAACTGGCCTGCACACCCTGTGGTCCGGAAATCTCGATCCGCGGGCGCGGCAGATAGACCGCGTGCACCGTGAAGGTGAGGCCTTCGCCGGAGGGGAGCGTGTAGGCGAACTCGAACGTGCAGGGATCACCATTCAGTGCTTGTGTCACCAGCGTCTGATCGGCAAAGCGCACTTCGATCCGGCCGGTGAGGGCAGCAATGGAGGGATCAGCACCATCAATGCGGCCGTCCGAGCGGATGGTCTCGATCCGGTCGAGATTGTTGGCATAGGTGATCTCGGCCGAGACCACATTGCCCAGCGCGGACCCGTCGCGGGTAATCGCGCCGTTGAAATGACCAAACCGCTTTAGCGCAAGATCGGCTGGTGTGCCGACCCCGCTGGCAGCTCCTACGGTCTCGCCCTGAGCAATCAGACGTGCGGTTGCGGTCAGCAGCCCCGAGCGTTGCACCTGCCAGCTGAGCTGATCCAGCACGCAGCCGGAATAGAGCGCATAGCGGGGCACCTCCGGCATGCCGGTCTCTATCGTGAGGCTTGGCAGGGTCCAGTTGCCCGACTGAAACACATGGGTCCAGGGGCCGGTACCGGTGGTGACCGGATCGCCGAATGTCGCCTTCAGCCAGAACCCGAAGGCTTCAGCATCAATCGGCACCACCACATCGCCATCCGCAGTCACCGCGTCCTTGATCGGGGCCAGCGGATCGCGGCCATAGCCCAGCAACTCCGAGTTCAGCAGCGGCTGTTCAGCCCCCAGCGATGTGCTGGCAAACGGCATCCGGGTGTAACCGCCCACCGGGGCGGTGCCATAAATCGTCTCGAATGCAAGCGCCATCTGCGCCCGTGCCCCCTGGGCTCGTGCCATGTTAGTATCTCCTTTTGCATGCTTGGTGCTGTCTGGTTAGGGTTGGTCCGGCCCGGGTTGTGCCTGCGCGACAGGGCCCGCCCAAATGATCGGATTTAGAAAATGTCGAACCCCACACCGAGTGATGCCCAATCCAGCAAGGCGAGCCAGGGTGCGCGATCGCTTCTGAGCGCAGGTTCCAAGATCACCGGCGACCTTGCGTTTCCGGGGCTGGTCGAAGTGCTCGGGCGCATTGATGGTCAGCTCTCGGCTGACTCTGTTGTGATTGGCGAACAGGGTGAGGTCGAAGGCAGCATCAAGGCAAAGACCATAGCCATCAAGGGCAAGGTCAACGGTGAAATCACCGGAGGCTCCGTTACACTGCACACCGGCGCACATGTCAGCGGGGAGATCACCTATCAACAGCTTGTTGTGGAGACCGGCGCAGCAGTCGATGGTGGCATTCACAAGGCAGAAACTGGCGGGTCAACCTGATCCAGGGAGCGGATCCAATCTAACAGAGCGGATCATCCGTCGAATAGGTCAGAACAATTGGAATGATCCCGGCCTTCAGCGTGGCGGCACCTTCAACTGGCAGATCGACCGGTTTGGGTGCTTCCGGCTCAACCCAGTCGCAGAACCCGCCCAGGGTGTGATCTGTGGCGATGGCGGTGCCGACACTGGCGATCAGCGCGTCGAAACGGACATCCCGATCCGTTCCCTGCACCACAGCTTCGATCTCGACCCGGTGCTGAAAATGATAGCGCAACGGCGACAGTGTCACCTCCGGATTTCCGGGGTCTCCATCGCGCAGGATAAGCAGACCAGCCGAGGGCACGCGTTCAGGCAAAATCTCGCCGCGTAGAGCCGTCGCGGACAGAGTTTGCAGGAGGGCATGCAAGGCCGTGAGGATGGATTCGCGGGGGGTGGGCATTTTCTGGCTCGTGAAGGGTAGTTGCTTCTATCAAGCATAATGATATGCTAATGGTAATACCTCTGAATACCCATGTGGAGTATCCCGATGAATGCTATCCGCCCCGTTGCCGTGAAGCTGGACGAAGACACGCGCGATCGCCTCAAGCGGCTTGCTGAGGCCAGGGACCGGTCCACGCACTGGATGCTGCGTGAAGCGATTGCCCAGTTTGTTGAACGCGAGGAACAGCGCGAGGAATTTCGTCAGGCCGGGCTTCGGGCCTGGAATGATTATCAGGAAACCGGTTTGCACGTTGCGCATGAGGAAGCCGACGCATGGCTGGCAAAACTGGAAGCGGGCGAAGAGGCTGAGATTCCTGAATGCCACAACTGATCTGGTCGCCCGCGGCCCTGAGGGATGTCGAGCGGCTTTATCGGTTTGTGGCTGACAAGAACCCGGTTGCTGCGCGCCGGGCGGTAAAGACCATCCGGGAGGGTATGAATATCCTCGAAACGCAGCCCGCCGCGGGAAGACCCGTGCAGGATATGGACCCGGCGTTTCGCGAATGGTTTATCACGTTTGGCGGCAGTGGGTATGTTGCGCTTTACCGCCTTGAAGGTGAGCGAGCCGTCATTCTGGCCGTTCGCCATCAACGTGAAGCGGGTTATTGATCGCTTTTCCATTGTTCAGACTTTTCCGTCAACCCATTTCGCCACAATCAATCCCGGAATACTGTCCGCCGCCCGCATTGCATCGCGTGCCAGATCCAGCCGTTTTGCCAGTTTCACCTGCGACACCAGAATGAAGATCGGTGCGCTCACCACGCCGCGCCCGGTTTTTGAGCGCGACCGCACGGCTTTTCCGCGGGTGTTCAACCGGGATTCAGCCACCAGCAGGCTGGGGTGATTGCGCCGATATATGAAGCGCAACCGTAGGCCTGAGCGCTGCTCCCATTCGCCCGGTGTGATCCGCCCGCCGCGCCTGGATTTGCCTGCGGCGTCGGTCGGGATCGCCAGCCAGAAGCCATGGCGGGACCGGATCAGGGGTCCGGTGTCATGGGCGTTGATGACCTTCGGAGCTTTTGACCAGATGAGTGCTGCCGCATTCAGGCTGGGTTCCCGCTTGGGATAGAACTCTGATCGGATGCTTCTGGCCAACCGCCGCCCCAATCCCGCTCCGATGATCTGATCGCGCCAGTCGGATTTCAGGCTGGTGCCTGCCTCGCGCATGGCCGCGCTGACAGCCTTTTCACCGGCAAGGATTTCGGCCTGCATCAGGGTTACGATGTCTGGGTCGATGTCGAGCTTCAGCTTCATGACGGTCGCAGATCCAGCGCCCAGATCAGCCGCTCTGAGTCACGCGTAGGTTCTCCCTGAATGACAAAGCTGTCGGTGCCAAGAATGATCAGATCGCCTGGTTGCGGATTGGGAAGTTCACTGACACGCACATCCACGGTAGTGGTATCACTGAGAATGCGCGCAGCCCCAAACTCGGTGATGTGATCCGGCGCACGGCGAATGATCCGGATCGGGCGCTCTTCTGATGTGCTGCCCGATATCCAGACCGCCGCCGCCGCCATGTTGGTGTCTGCAAAGATACGCTCCATGGCGGTCGCAAAGGCATTCACGGAAACGCTCGTCAGTTCGAGCTGTGCAGGCGGATGGCCAGACGGGGGCGTTTGTTCACCGGCAGCACCGAGGCTTCGGTCATCAGATCAATCCAGCGGCCCTTTTCATCGAGATGCTGGCGGGCATAGAGCGGCAGGCCAACCGTGTTGGCGGCCTCCAGAAGGTTGGCAGGTCCGCCATAGGTGGTGAACGTGTCAAACGTGCCCAGCGGAAAGGCAATGCCTTCGCCTGCCGGGATCAAACGCTCGGAGGTGCCATCTGAGAGCGTGACGCTGCCATTGTATTCTTCGAACAGGATGCCGCCGAACGGGAAGTTGCGGCGCATATCATCGCGCAGCGGCTGCCCGCCGGTGGCGGAGAAGAACTTGTAAGCGTCGGCCGTCTTGGCATGCGAGATCAACTTGTCAAAGAACTCCGAGCTGACCAGCGCATAGGCATTGGTCATGGTTTCCCCGAGAAGATTGTCTTCGATGCTGCGCAGCACGGTGCGGATCTTGCCCTGGACATTGGTTCCGGCAGTGCCGAGCACGAAGTCCACTGCGATTTGCGCCAGGCCAAACTCGGTGAAGTAATTGTAGAGTGTGGTGCCAGCCCCGTCCTTCACAATACCGCGCAGGGCGTTCATCTCCATATATTCCCTTGTCTGGGCATGCTTGCGCCGCATCAGGGTCAGCTTGCGGTTCATCACCGTGAGCAGCGGATCAGCTGCATCTGATACGCCAATTGCCGGAATGCCCTGAATGTCGGCGGGCAGGATCACATCATCATGCGGAATCCACGGCAGGGCAAAGGAGCGCATCGAGCGGCCCTCGCGGGTGCCGACAGTGGCCGGAGCCCCCAATGGAACCGAGGGCAGCAGACTTAGCACACCTTCATGTTGTTCAATGACAATGCTGCGCTGGGTGACGCCTTCAAAGCGAAACAGGCCGATCTGGGCCAGGCGGGTGTAGAGGTTGGGCAGGATATTGATGGCCTGCGTCATCTCGGCCAGCGAATAGCCGCCAGCGTCAAAGGGATTGCGGGTGATGGTCATGAGGGGCTCCGAGGTATGAGGAGGTGAAGCGGGATGGATCAGGCCGCATCGCGGGCGATGATGCCAAGTGCTGCCAGCTCAGTAATCTTGGTGGTGATTTTGGCCGCATCATCAACCGATGCGTCATAAGCAAGCCCGGCGCGGGAGACGATTGCCGGACCGCGGGTCACGACAATACCGAGGGCATCAGCGAGCGTGGCATCCACCGGGTAGAGCAAAACAGCGGCGGCGGTTTCAGCGCCATCTGTGCCGCCATCGCTGGCCAGCGTGTATTTGCCATTGACGGTGATGCGCCCAAGGACAGAACCGACAGGATAGGTGATGCCCGCCAGCAAGGTGATGGTGTCGCGGGTGTAGTTCGGATTGACCTCATATTTGAGGACATCGCCCATGCTGGGCGGTTGCGTGAGGACGGTCATGGGTCAGGCTCCGTGAGTGTGGAAAGGCATGGGGTGGATTGGAGTGCAATCAGCGGGCGGCGTCGGTTGCAGCTTTGCGGGCGGCGGCAACCAGCGGGCTGTCTTTTGCAGCCGCGGCGGCAGGTGCCGTGGCCACGATCGAGGTCGCGTCACCGCGTGCGGCCAGATCCTCGAGCACCTGGGCGCGCAGGGCGTCAGGCTTGAGCCCGCGGTTCACCGCATCTGACGCATCGATCTGCACCCCAAGCCGGGCGGCTTGAGCGCAGACCTGAGCCACTTCTGCTGCTTCGGCGCGGATGGCATCGGCGGAAATAACCGGGGTGGGTGCTGGAATGGCGGCTGCCGGGGCGGCTGGTAGTGCCACCGGTTCAGGGGATTTTGGTTGCGCCGAAGACGGTGGCGCTGTGGTAAACGGCAAGGCCGTCTCTGTTTTTGCCTGCGATGTTTCCGGTTGCGACGCGGATACTTCGGTTTCCGTTTCATCGGCGGGTTCTGTGGTTGGGTTCATGGACGTCTCCTTTCGGGATTGCGGGGTGAGCGTGCGTGATGGCAGGGGCGGAACCGGGATGGTGTCGGGATGGTTCAGGGATTCCGCGAAGGCCTGGAATGCACTGCGGGGATCTGCGACAGCGTCGGCCAGTCCGGCGGCGACGGCCTCAGCGCCATGCAATACTGCGGCTTCGGTATCCAGTGCCGCATGTACATCCAGCCGGTTGCCGCGTCCGGCGGCGACGGTTTGGGCAAACAGGGTTCTCAGGCCTTCAAGTTCGGATTGCATTCGCGCCTGCACAGGTTTGGGCAGAGGCTCATAGGGATTGGCATCGGTCTTGTGTGTGCCCGCGTGCACCAGCGTGACGGTGATACCTTTCTGCTCCAGCATGCCGCTCATTTCGGTGTGCAGGCTTACGACACCAATGCTGCCAACAGCACCGGTGCGCGGCAGGGTGATGTGATCTGCCTGGGCGGCGAGCACATAACCCGCCGAGAGCGCATGCTCGACCACAAAGGCACGTACCGGTTTAATCTCTCTTGCCGCACGAATGCGATCAGCGAGATCAAATGCCCCGGCAACCTCGCCGCCAAAGCTGTCAATCTCCAGGGCAATGCCCAGCACGGCCGGATCAGCAACGGCCGCTTCGATCTGCGCGGTGATACCCTCATTGGAGGTCAGTCCCGAGGATTGCCCGATCCAGGCGCCGCGATGCACCAGAGTTCCGGCGATTTCGATCACGGCAATGCCATCGATCAGAAGGAACGGATGGTTTCCCTGATCGCCGTCACGTTCCGTGAGGTTTCCGCCGATCAGCGATGTTTGGGCAGGCAAGCCAGCGCGTACAACATCAGTCTCAGCCAGATCGCTCCCCTGGAAGATGATCTCCTGCCCGGCAATCCGGGGTCCCAGCCCGGAGAGAAAGGCCAGGGCTTTGGAGGGCTCCACCATAAGGGGTGTGTTAAACGCGCGCTGCGCAATCCGGGCGTGATGCATCATTTCTCTGCCTCGCTGTCAGACCGGCGTTTGCTGGCCTCCTGATCAGAGTCCTCCGCTTCCCCTTCGGTGTCGTCGCTCTGCGTGCCACCCTGACCAGGGGCCTGCGCGGGCGATCCCGGGCGGCGGAAGTCCAGACCCAAGGCCTGTTCGCGGTTGCGTTCAGCCGCAATCTCCCGCTCGACCTGTTCGGCGTCATAGCCGCGTTCAGACAGCGCCTGGGTGCGGGATTTGAGGCCCGCTTCGATCTGCAGGATTTCAGCTGAGGCGTCCTTCATCGGATCCACCCAGTCCCATTTGGTGGGCAGCCACATGCAGGCCTGGTACTGACGCCGTTTTGCGTCATAGCCCGGCAACTCCAGTGCCCCGGACAGCACTGCCATATCCATCCAGCGCATCCAGACCGCCCGGCACATCTGATAAACCAGCACGCCATGCTGCCAGGCCGAGATGCGGCGGCGAAAATCCACCAGCGAGATGCGGGTATTGGAGAAGTTGCCCTTTGCCGTATCGTTGGTCAGATAGCCATAAGGGATGCCCAGCGCTGCCGAGATCTGCAGCAGGGTGCGGTATTGAAACGGCTCATAGGTGGAGCCGGAATCCGGAGTGGTCGGGGTGGAGACATCCTCGCCCGGATCGAGCCGCACCACTTGGCCGGGTTCGACCTCCAGATCCTCGTCGGCCGGTTCCAGCGGGGTTTCCGGCGCAGGCGACGTGATAAACATCGCGAACATCGCCGCGGTCTTTTTGCGCTCGAGCTCTGCATCATCATAAAGGTCCAGCGTGAACAGCTTGACGATGGCCGGGGTAAAGCGGGAGACGCCGCGCAACTGGCCCGCCTCAACCGGATCGATGATGTGGATGATGTCTGACGCAGGAACGCGGACAGTTTCACCGGCAAGACCCGGATCGGTCATATCACCGGGGTGGCGGCGCAGGAAATGATAGGCAACGCGCCTGCCAATGGCGTTGAACTCAATGCCCTGCCGGATCAGCCCGGTGCCGGGCAACTCGCGGTTCATGGCAAGCGGCAGCATTTCTGAAGGCAGCATCTGCAATTGCAGCGGTACGCTCAGCCCGTCTGATGCTCGCCGGGGTCGGATACGCAGGAACACTTCGCCTGCCAGAAACACTTCGCGGGTGGCGCGGCGCTGCAGCCCGTAGAAATCGGTCAGCCCTTCGGCGTCGGCCTCATCGGTCCAGGCCAGCCACAGGGATTGCAGCTTTTCTTTTAGGACCGCATCGGCAATCGACGAGGACGGCTTGATCCCGTCACCGACCACGTTGCAGGCAAAGGACTCAACCGCGTTTGCGGCATAGCCATTGTTACGTACCAGCCAGCGGGCCCGGGCGGTGATGGTCTCTCCAGCCCCGGCAATCAGCGTGTTCACATGGGCACGCGAGGCGCGGAACCCTCGCAGGCGGCGATGCATCTGCGCGCCGTCAAAGCCGCCGATCACCGCGCCCAGCCGCTGGCGGAACCCTTCAATCCCCACGCGTCAGAGCCCCTTGGTCGCCACGGTGCCCCAGCGGCGGCGGCGTGGGGACCCACCGGCCGAGGCAATCCGGCCCTCAAGATCGGTAATCGCCGCGGCCATTTCAGCGTCCGAGCCATAGGTGACGCTGCGCCCGTCATAGCTGATCGAGCGGACCCCGGCGTAGCGTGCCTCCTGCAGCGCGCTCAGCAGGGTGCGCATTCTGTCGAGTTCCATCTCAATCCCTCATGAACTTTGGCGTATAGGCCCGGCGCTTGCGGCGCGGGGTTGTTGGTGTTCCGGCCTTGGCGGGTTGCGGAGCCGTCGATTGTGCTGTCGGGGTTTCGGGCGCTGGTGTTTGCAGGCGGGTTTCAACACCCGCCTGTTCTTCGAGCCGCCGCCAGGTTGCCTCGTCCCAGCGATCCGCCCCGAGAATCCAGGCAGCCGACCGGGCATAGACCCGGCAATCGAGCGCCTCGTTGCGTTCGCGCAGCTTTTGCCATTCCTGTCGGGTGTAGCCGAGCTTGCCCTTCACCGTGACCAGTTGCTCCGCCACCAGCTGTTTCAGCCATTCGGTGTCGATCCAGTCCGGCAGATGCACGGTGCCGGGCGGATCAAGCGCGCCCGTTTCCCGCTCTTCATCGCTGGGCCGCTCCAGTCGCAGGAAGCGGTAGGTTTCGATTTTGAAGGTCGCTGTAGCGATCGACCAGAGCCGTGCACCCCGGCGCAGTCGTCGTCCGCCGATTGTGGCATCGACAAAGGTAGGGCCCGAGACCGGGGTTGAGCGGTTGAAGCCTTCCAGCCCCTTGATCGGCGCAACCTGCTCAAAGCCCTGAGCGCGGGCCCAGCTATAGACGGCAGAGGATTCATAGCCGGAATCTATCGCCAGTTTGGCAATCGGCATCACCGCACCATTGGCGTGTTGCCAGGTTTTGCCCAGCAATGCGGTCAGCTGATCCCAGGCCTGCGCATGATCCGGTCCACCGGCAATGACGATGTGATCGATAAGCCAGCTTGTGATACCCCGGCCCCAGGCCCAGACATCAACCTCGATGCGGTCTTTCTGCACATCAACACCGGCCGTTAGGAACAAGCCGCCTTCCGGGATCTGTACTTCTCCAAAATTCTCCCGCCGGTCGGCCAGCCGCTGCCATTCCGGCGCTTCGCCGCTTTCCACCCATGTTTCGCCCAGCAGAGTATTGCGCGCGGCGCGCAGCATGTCTTCGGAGCCTTGCGCCGCCAGCCAGTCCCGCGCGATCTGCTCCCAGCTTTTCCAGCCAATCGGCGAATAAAGCGCCGAGATATGAAAGCCGATCGAATGTGGGTCCAGGGTTTGAGCGGTGCTGCGCCATTCCCCGCCTGCCAACATCGCCGTCTTGTGATGCTCAGCGATCGGGGCTTCGCATCCTGCACAATGATACGCCGCCGTCTCCGGCTGCCCCTTCGCCCAGCGCAACCGCTCAAACTCCAGCCACTGCATGTGACCACAATGCGGACAGGGCACGAAGAAGCGCCGCTGATCACTGGCCTCGTACTCCCGTTCAATCCGGGACAGTCCCCTGATTGTCGGGGTCGACACCATGAACACCTTGCGCCGGTGCGCAAACGTCGTCGTGCGCGCTTCGGCCAGAGAAACCGGATCACCTTCCTCATCTGCGGAAGCCGGATAGGCATCCACCTCATCTAGAAAGATGTAACGCGCGGGCATCGATCGCAGGCCGGTGGCTGAATTGGCCCCGGTCAGCACCAGAATGCCGCCGGGGAATTCCTTGGACAGCATCGAATTGCCTGCATCCCTTGAGCGGGCTGGATTGACCCGTTCACGCAGGGCAGCGCTTTCTGCAATCAGCGGATCAAGGCGCCCCCGCGAGGAGCGCTTGGCCATCTCCACCGTTGGCAGCACCGCCAGCATGGGTCCCGGAGCGTGGTGGATCACAAAGCCGATCCAGTTGTTGCCTGCCTCGGTCGCCCCGACCTGTGCCGCTTTCATGAACGAGATGCGCTGCGCCGGGTGATTGGGTGAGAGCGCATCCATGATCTCGCGCAGATAGGGCGTGCGGTCCGTGCGATAGCGCCCGGGCTCGGCGCTGGCGCGCGAGGACAGCCAGCGATGCTGATCGGCCCATTCGGACACTGTCAGGTCTGGGTCAGGCCGCATTCCCCGACGCCAGGCGCGCAGGATGTCTTCAGCTCCGTCAAAGCTCAGATCAAGATCTGCGCCAAAATCAAAGCCTTCCTCATTCAAGCGAGACCCGGAGATCGGCGAGGGCGTCAAGCTGTTCGCGGACATGGGTTTCCAGCACCCTCTGGAGGATCGCGGTCTCGATTGTCACTGACGTTCCCGTTGCCGTTTCCACCTCTGCTGCCACCTGTGCCGCCATCAACGCCGCGACGCGCGCAGGCCAGGTCACCCAGACATCGCGCTCCTGGCGCGCCAGCCGGAACACCAGGGTTTCGGCGCGGGCGCGATCAACCAGCGCGCCTTTCTTCTTCTGGATGGCCAGCTGGCGTTCCTGCGCCTGATAGACCGTCAGGGCGGTGCGGGCCTTGAGATAGGATGTGCCGTCAGCCGGGCCGGTAAAACCACCGTCACTGCCAACGGACCGGCGCTGTTGATCTGGATCGGTCATTCCGGTGCGTCGTGCATCCGAGGCTGCCGCATTGATCGAACCATCGGCAAACAGAACCATGCGTCCGGACTGCTTGGCCTTCTGGATTGCTCCGCGCGACAGGCCGGAATGGGTGGAGTATTCGCGCTCGCTCATACCTTCCATGGCCACCCAAACTCACACTTAAAGCAATGATATTGCTTGCTATTCAGTTGATTGAGAATCCGAGTGGAGCGATTCTGATTGTACATGAACGACACACCAGCCGGAGATAAGTCCATGGTAAACCGACCCGCCAAAAACAATTCCAAAGCCCTTGCCGCCTTCATGGTCCGCAAGGCCGAGATCGACACCATGCTGGCGCGCCTGCAGGGTCTGAGTGACGAGCATTTCAACGCCAGCCCCGATGCGATCAACTGGGGTGATGTCGGCACGCTGGACCACTATGCAGGCCTGTTGCGGCGCATCACCGACAGCGCGTTTCACGAGGGAGAGCACGGACATGGCTGAGCTTACCAAAACCCAGACCCGCATCCTCACTATCGGAGCCCAGCGCCCCGGTTATCTCGCAATGCCACTGCCCAAAGGTTTGCATGGCGCTGCCGCCCAAAAGGTGGCCGACATGCTGATCGGACGCGGCTTCCTCGAAGAAGTCGACGCTGATATTCGCAAGGGCGAGCCATTCTGGCGCGAGACCGGTGATGGTCATGGCACCACGCTGGTGGTGACTGAGGCCGGGCTTGCCGCCATCGGCGTCGAGCCGCTGGGCGAGCAGACGAAGAAGCCTCTCCGAAAGGCGGAGAAGACGTCCAAATCGGCCATTGCGCCCAAAACTCCGCGCACAGGCACCAAGCAGGCCCAGCTGATCACGATGCTTCAAACGCGTGACGGTGCCAGCATCAACGAGATGGCAGCCGCCACCGGCTGGCAGGCCCACACGATACGCGGCGCGATCTCCGGGGCGTTGAAGAAGAAGCTGGGGCTGGATGTCAGTTCGGAAAAGACCGACGGGCGTGGCCGGATTTACCGAATTCTCTCCTGAACACCACCGGGCTTTGACGCCGCTGCCCTGCCGGGGCGGCGGTTTCCCGTTTGTCCCTACAGGCTCTGATTGCCTCGAACAGACGCCGCAGCGCGAATGACCTGACAATGCTGATGAGGGTGAACGCGGTCGCGAGTTTCAGGTTCTGGGGCAGCGACATGTGCAGACCAAACCACGGAAGCACCAGTATTTGCGTTGCGATGGCGACGCCGTAACCGACAATCACATTGGCAATGGCTTCGACCAGCGACATGGTGCGGGACTGTTTCAAACTGCCGACCTCTCGGCCTTCATGTCTGAGAATGTCTCGCCGGTCTCTGCCAGCTCTGCCACCTCGCCGGTGAACTGCTGCCATCTTTCAATCGCCACATCGACATAGGCTGGGTCCAGTTCGATCCCGAGGCACACCCTTCCGGTGGTTTCCGCCGCAATCAGCGTGGTGCCAGACCCCATGAACGGCTCGTATATCGCCTGGCCCGGGCTGGAATTGTTCAGGATCGGGCGGCGCATGCATTCCACGGGCTTTTGCGTTCCGTGAACCGTGTCGGCATCCTGATCCTTGTTGGCGATTTGCCAGAGAGTTGTCTGCTTGCGGTCTCCGGCCCAGTGGCCCTTGCCGGTCTTTTTCACGGCATACCAGCAGGGTTCATGCTGCCAGTGATAATCTCCCCGGCTGAGAACCAGGCGATCCTTTGCCCAGATGATTTGCGCGCGGACATTGAACCCCGCTGCCACAAGGCTCTCGGCAACAGTGGCCGCGTGCAACGCGCCATGCCAGACATAGGCGACATCTCCGGGGAACAAGGCCCAGGCCTCGCGCCAGTCGGCACGATCATCATTCAGCACCTTGCCGGTGCGTTTGGTGGTCGAAGCGCCGGCTTTATTGCGCCAGCCCGGGTCGTATTCCACGCCATAAGGCGGGTCGGTCACCATCAGCAGGGGTTTCACCAGGCCAAACAACCGCTCAACATCTGTGGCCACCGTGGCATCCCCGCAAAGCAACCGATGATTGCCCAGCGCCCAGAAATCACCGCGTTGGCTGACCGGATCCGCTGGCGCCTCGGGAACATCATCTTCGCCCTCGATCGCCCCATCGCCGATTGCATCCGGGTCCTGAAGCAGCGCATCCAGATCCTCGTCCGCGATGCCCAGCAACGTCAGGTCGAAATCCTCCGCCAGCAACCCGGCGATCTCATCGCGCAGCACCGCCTCGTCCCAATCGCCCATCTCGGTCAGCTTGTTATCTGCGATCCGATAGGCCCGCCGCTCAGCCTCATCCAGATGCCCAAGCCGGATCACCGGTACTTCTGAGAGCCCCAGCCTGGTTGCCGCCAGTACACGGCCATGACCTGCGATCAACTCGCCATCATCGGCCACCATGCATGGCACCGTCCAGCCGAACTTTGCCATGCTGGCCGCGATCCTGGCCACCTGATCATCCCCGTGCATCTTGGCGTTGTCGGCATAGGGGCGCAGGTGTTCGATCGGCCAGGTCTCGATCTCGCCTGGTGCAAATACCAAATCCATGAAGATCCTCAATGTACGGGGGGAAGCAGATGCCAAGGGCGCGCGCCTGGAATTGCCAGCGCGACCGGGTCTGATCTGAATTGTCGGAAACGGGAAAAGAAAAACGCCCGCGAGGGGGTTCCTCCGGGCGGTCTGCTTCGATGATCAAGGTATGAGTCAAGAGGGGCAGACCTGTCAACAGAAAATCTGAAGGCGGTTCGGATGGTCTTTGGCTTGGATTCCGGGGTGGCTTCCTCCCTGGCTGGTTTGGCCAAGGTGGATTCTTGAGTGGTTTACTAAAGAATCCACCCAAGATGGCGCCTCTATGCTCGTAACCTACTGTTTTATCAATGCAATAAATACCCAATTGTTTTACGTGGCTTCCAAGTGGATTCCCCCACAGAATCCACTTTCGCTAGCGAAAACCCGCGCCTGGCCCCCCCGTATACAAACGCCGCCTGGGAGGAACCATGGCAGGGGGGCTGGGCCTTCAATTCGTCCTGAAAACAACTATCCTCCATCGGTTTTACTCGCCCGCTTTCTCCTATCAAGACCAATAGGGGATCAACGTATGAAAATTCCTAAATACGAACGCGGGGGCGCAAGCGCGCATAAAGCTGAACGCCAATTTGATGTTCCAGTTCCACAACCACAGCAAAGCGCTGTCGCGCCTCGCCATCTGCCCATCCACCTGCACACCGCACTACGAGGTAGTACTCATTACCATACTCCAAGGTGTCTCTTGAGAAGCTGACCTCTGCAGATTGTAAAGTGTTGCCGGCGCGATGATTGGGACCTGGCATGAGCTTGCAATTATACCGATCACGCATCTCTACGTGAGTGCCTTCTTCCCCGGTGTAGCTTCTGAAATGGTCTGACACTTGGTCCGCGGGACACCCTCGGATAAGGCGGAAATCCATCTTGGTCCCAAGATATTCCGCCCGAGTGCGCCGAACTGGCGGATCAAAGGCCAGCGAGACACGGATTGTGCGCTTGCCCCCGGTTTGAAACTCAGCCGGGATCGGCACACGATAAATCGCGAACTTGTCGATTTCGAGCACGTCATCAGCGATATAGACTACACGGTGATCGTCCGAATAGGCCGCTTTTAGAGGATCCACGTAGCCGTTGCCGACAATATGGTAGCGATCCGCATGATCCATACCGGAAAGGCGTCGTTCAGCTTCCTCCGGTAAGGAAGCAGCTCCGGCGAGGAGTGCGCGGATGAGGTTGGCCGAGGCATTTGGATAGCGCCGCAACAACGTCGCGGCCTTGCGTGCAAGGATTGGTGCCGAGAAAGAGGTCCCTCTGCCGCTTGTGAAAAGCTGTCTGACAAAGTCATGGTTGAGCGTTACGATGCCAGCTTCTGCTACTTGCGGAGCGCTTTGCAGTGAACGTGTTACTGCTCTGAAGATCATTGTGCCGCCCATTTCGACAAAATCGGGCTTAGTTATTTCAGCAGCACCTGGCCCAGCCCGCGTGAACGGAGATGGCTCTAGAGGGCCAGACGTAATCGCCCGAACATGAGCATCGCCGTGGTGGTGTGCGGCAAGACCGCTGGCATGGGAGAGCGCGCCAACCGTCACCACATTGGCCGCTCCCGAAGGTTCATAAATTCGGTTGGCCTGTTCCAGCAGGTATCCAGGATACTGCGTGACGCTTTGCTCGACGGCGTTGCCCCCGCGCGGGGATCGATTGCCAGCCGATACAAAAATCAGAACATCAAGCTCGCGCGCAAGCTCATCTAGCGTCATCGCCCAAGGGCCGACCCGTCCGCGTTCAAACCATGGGCGGTCGTCCCCCAGAGAGATGACGAAAATCCTGCACCCGTAAGTCTCGGTGAGCCGTTCGAACACGATCCTCATTTGACTGGGTAAAGTCCGGCGTTCATAGAACTGGCCAGTGTCCGTGATGACCTTGGCTGAAATTAAACGGGCGGCTTTGAGTATCCGCCCGGCTGCGATTTGATCACGTAGATCGCCGAAAACGGCTGCGCCACCGACCCTGGAGCCATGGCCCCAGACATCGGCTATGCCAAGCTCAGGTGGAAATGCTTCTGACGCAAGTAGTGCGTCTCCAAGCAAGGGATGCGCGTTGATACCACTGTCAACAATAGCGATAACCGGTGCGTCCTCAGCGACGGATTCCACTGGCGGCAAATCGTCCAGTGCCATCTGAACAATCGGTTGTGCTTCGATGTCCGGCTGTGGTGGAAAATCGACCATAGCGACCTCAGGTACCGACAGAATGGGACGGATAGCATGGCCTTGTGCTTCAACCCGCACGATTGTGAGAGAAGGCCCGACATAGGTATCAAAAACCACACCTTCCCGCTCCTCGATAAAGGAGCCAATCTCCTCGGCTTTGCGGCGACGGGCCTGTTGCCCAGCAAAGTCCCATAGCTCGATGTCCACAACGTAGGTCTCGTTGTCCTGAAAATCTGCAACTTCCGTGAAGCCGCGTTCCTGAAGTCGAACGCCAAGCCTATCGGCAGGCTCCAAAGTGTCTATACTCTCAATGCGGTTTATGAACCCGGAATAACGTCGACTGGCTTGCCCCTCAGGAATAGGTCCCTCATAGGCCGCTAGTTTTTCGCGAAACTCTGTCAGTTCTTCGGTTGATGAGAATAGAATGATTGTGTTGTCTTGGTCATTGGACAGCAGGCGCAAACCTACCTTGTCCCATTCGTCTTCTAATGCGAGACCGCTCATCTCGACCTTTAAGATCAGCGAAGGATCGACAAACTCCACTGGCCTTTGCTGGCGCTGCTCTTCTACGGCCTCGTCCACCTCCCCACGAACGACAAGTCCGTGTCCACCATCCCGCCGTGGCAGGGGAGGTGGACGCCCGGTCTTTCGGCGGTCAAGATTCTCAGCGAGCCGAGCGAGCTGCAGGTGTTCATGTTGGGGCAAAGGAAGCCTGTAAACAGTTTAGCCGACTAAACGTTGCGTGCGTTTTTCACGTCGCTTTGCGTCGTTGACGGCAGCATTGAAATTCCGCAAGGACACTGACTTTGCGCGTCCAAGGATCGATAGTTTAATAGCCTGGGTGCAGATTTTTTCGAGCTCTGCATATGAATATCCAGCCACTTTGTCTGTAAGCTGGCTTGGTTCGAACTCGACCGATACGTTTTTAAAAGCATTTGTCAGATATTTGCGCGTCATGCGCTCATCTGGGGCATCAAACCAGACGACTTCATCAAATCGTCGCCAAACCGCCGGGTCGAGTGTTTGGTCTAAATTGGTGGCCGCGAGCAGAAAACCACTTGGCTGGATCTGGTCGATGAACAGCAGCAAATTATTGACGACACGCCTTAGTTCGCTGTGTTCCCCACTGTCATTGCGCGACCGAGCGATCGCGTCAAACTCATCCAAAAAGAGGACGCATGGCTGACGGCGGGCAAACTCAAATATTTTGCGGATGTTGGTTGCAGTTTCACCAAGGTAGGACGACATCAGGCGGTCAAGCTTTACGACAAAGAGCGGCAGGTCCAACTCGTTCGCAAACACCTCGGCGCACAGCGTTTTACCGCAGCCGGGTGGGCCACAAAACAGAAGTTTGGAGCGGACTGGCAGACCGTGCATCTTAATCTGTTCAGACTTGCGATACTCGCGCAACAGGCCAACAAAGAGCCGGGTGTTCTCGGCAGACATCAATATGTCTTGCGCGCTTCGATTTGGTTCGACTTTCTGGATAAACTCATCGGCTTCATCCGGAAACGGCAACAGCGGGGCCAGGCCCTTGGGCTGGGTCGTTTGCCCGATGTTGTCGAGGGTTTTGCGCAAAGTCTTAGCAAGCACGCGGTTCTTTTTGCGTTCTTCTTCTCCGATGATCTGTTCAGCAACGGCGCGGAACTCATCCTCATGGCCAAAACTGGCCAAAAGTTTCTTCATGAGTTCCCCGCGTGCCACCAAAAATACCCCTTGCCTGTTAACAGAATCTTAGAGTGGCGTGACCCAAATTGCCACAAAAACCTCACGTGACAACCAACTGGACCCCAGTTTCAAAGCAGCGCCGCAAATTTGGGCCAGAAACGCCAGTTCAGGTTCACCAAAGGGCTTTGGTCGAATTTCGAGTTCGGTGAATTCAAGCTGCTGCAAAATGGCTTCGGGTGGATGTCGGCTCTGGATCGAGGGCGGCGGTGCCGGAGGATTTTATCTGGTAAATGCTGCAAAAATTGATCCTCGTCCGGTTTGGGGATATTCAAGGGTGCAACTTGCAGCCAAGCGATTGGCGACAAAGTGCCGAGCGCTGCCTAACTTGCCCAAGGTCTGATTTTCGGCATCGCCTCCGTCACTTCCACTTCCCGCAGCATCCCACCATCCTTCAACCCCTCCCGCACCCAGCCCAGCGCCTGCCACCAATCACCATAGGCCCGCCGTGCCCCTGCGACCTGTTCCGGATGCGGTCGCCAGGTCACCGGGCAAGCCAGCACCTCAACCGTCCGCCATCGCCCGCGATAGAGCACGCGCTCGATCCCCACGACCTCGGTCTTGGCTCGTTCCCCATGCTGGTTGCGCCTTGTTTCGACCGGAACGCAGCGCGGCACAGCGCCGGGCATCCAGTCCGGTGACAGCCCGGCGCGCGCCAGCTCTGCTACCCTGATGGCCATGCGTTTACCGCCCAGCGCGTCTGGCAGCCCGGCCAGCGTCGCGGCAACAACCTCGGCATCCTCATGGGTGTAGCTGCCCATCTTGTACCGGCCGCCATCAACCTGGCAGCCAAGCCGGGCGCGCTGAATAAGAACGTATTCAAGGCCATAGCCGCTGGCTTCTTCAACAGCCTCAGTTGGCGGCGGCAATTCCAGCTGCGCCTTTTCCACCCGGAAAGCCCATTCCAGAACTGCCTGAACACCCAGCGCGCGTTTTTGTTTTCCGCCACTGCGAGTAATGCGTCCATGAAAGGTCATAACACACCCCGCATGCGCAGCTGTTGGGGTGTGACCAGCCCCTTCGCCAACATCGCATCGCGCATGACATTGCCGATCATGTTGGGGGGAAGAAAACAATCGGAATTCACCAGATCGGTGTAGAATTCCAGCTGCTCGCTGAGACTCGCTCTGAGGCCTGTTGCACCCCGTTGCGCATCCTTGCCCTTCCGCGACATCGCAGGTGACTCTGACGGTCGTCTCCGGCGCTGGGCGGCCCGCTCCATTGCCCGGTCGAGGGCCCTGGGCCCGTCCGGCGGCGTGGGGTGGGCGTGTCGCGTTTCTTCGGCGACTTCGAGGATCTCTGCCTCTGACAATCCCAGATCATCCCGCCAACGCAGCACATGCGACCTGGCAGATGAGCCCTGCCACCAGCCGGGAAGCGCACCAACTGGATCGATGCCCAGCGCTCTCAGCAACTCTCCAAAGAATTCATCTGAAAGGCCCTCGCGCGCCTGCGCGTCCTCCTCCTCCTTTACTGGTTCCCTTAAAGGTTCCTTTACAAGGTTAGTGTCCAGAATCTGGACACGGCTCACCCCATTTTCTGGACACGGGTCGGTTGCTATTCTGGACACGGCTCCGTGTCCGGAATTGAGACACGGAGTTTCAGGCGAGATATCGGTGAAGGCGTTGTTTTCATTTGCATTACCTGAAACACCCCCGTGTCCGGTTTCTGGACATGGGATAGTCGTGCCACTTGGCCCCGCTGCGGCTCCTTGCGGCCCTGTTTCATCGGATGGCACCGGGGTGAAGCCCTCCTCAAACCCGAGGATATATCGCGTCGACATCTGCCGCCGGGTGATCGGATCAACCCGCCGAACCCGCCGTAACAGACCGCGCTGTTCCAGCTTGTTCAAATGGGTATTCAATCCGGCCCGGCTGATCTCGCAATCACAGGCCAGACGATCCTGTGCGGGAAAGCAGCCATAGTCCGGATTGTAGCGGTCACACAGGTGCCAGAGCACAATCTTGGTGGTGGGTTTCAGCCCGCGTTGCTGGATGGCCCAGTTGGTTCCCTGATGGCTCACGGTGCGATCCTCCGGGGCTTGGAGGGGAAATGCGGTCCAGGGTGAACGTCCAGCATGCGGGTGATGAACCCGTGATCTGCCAGAGCCGACAGCGCGTCATCTACAGAGCGCACCAGCGCCCAGGCCAGTCCCTGCGCCTGCACAGCATCACGAAACACCATTTGCGCCGGGCTGAGGTGACCGGTTTTGCTTTTGACCTCGAGAAACAGAACCCGCCCTTCGGACAACACGATCAAATCGGCAAAGCCGGGATGCACGCCCATACCAACAAGGATGGCCTGCCGGGTTTTCCCGCGCCGGTCCCCCGATGTGACCTCATTGACAGAATGATGCACAATCGCCCCACGGGGCAAGACAAAGCGCAGAGCCTGTACGATTGCGCGCTGGGCGTCGGCTTCGGGGGTTTTGCGCCGGGTCATGCCACACCGCCGTTCCGGGCCGCGTTGCCCCTGTCTGACGGTTGATTGCTCAACAGGCGCATCACGCCCAGCGCGTCAGCCTGTTCAGCGGCATCTGAACCGTGGGTGCAGATCACCCGGCAGGCCAGAACAACCAGCGTTTCCGGATGGTGAGCGACATCGGCCAGAACGCCACGCGCCTCAACCAGGCGGTCCTGTTGCCATTGCTCACAGAGGGCCTTGTTCCGGGTCATCTGCTTGACGTTGGCAGGCGGCGTGGCAGGTGCTCCGGAACCCATTGTCGTATTGCAAAGGCCGCTCATCTCCGGCCTCCTGATTTTCTGGTGCGCGATTGCTCCTGTTTCAACAGCCAGGCCTCCACAGCGCTGCGCCGATAGAACACTTTGCGCCCCGCTTTGATGCAGGCCGGGCCCGTGCGCTGCCGCTGCCAGCGCCCCAGTGTGTCGACCGTGACTCCCAACTCGTCAGCGAGTTTCTGGCGGCTGATCCACCCGGCCAGCAGATTGCCCGGTTGCGGTCGTGTTGCGACTTGCGTTTGTTCCATGTCCGTCCTCCGATGCATCGCCCGAAACGGGCTGATGTCCGTGAACAGAAGGAGCAGACGGGAGGGGGTGGCAGGGTGGCGCAGGGTGGCGCTCATTTGCCGATATCGATGCCACCCCTTGTTTCATTGACGCAAACGCAAGTGGGCCGAACCGTCATTCGCAAGGGCGTTAGAATGCAACCGACACAATTGAGCTCAGTTGACGAATTTCAGGGGTACCGGGCGCTTTGAAACCGGAAAAGCTCCTGAACATCGTCCGGCCCGTTATCGGAGCATCCTGATATGGAAAGATTCGAGAAAACCCGACCGAAAATCGACCGGCGAGTGGGGTGCGCGAAATCATGCTGACGAAGGTGCCGTCACCGGCATTCAGGCGTGATTCAGTGCCGCCAATTGCCGGTGAAACGCAGAAGCACTTCGTAAAGGGTGGCGGGGTGGCACAGGGTGGCGCTCATTTGGGGATACCGATGCCACCCCTTGTTTTGTTGGCTAAAATGCCTCCGGGATGATCTCCCATACCTCGGTGAGCGCCGCGCGCCAGGTTGAATTTGAAGAGAATCCGCGACCGGATTCTGGACGGGCCTGTCAAGATCAAAGACCCGGGCGAGCTCTCAATTTGAGGCTTGTAGAATCGGAGTGTCGTGGCGAGTTTCGCCGTGGCTGCAGCCCCGATTTTTGCGCCTGACCGCTACCTCGCGGAAGGCTCGTAATTTGCCCGGGCGGAGCGGCCTAAAAAACTTCTTCAGAGCGCAAAAGACCCCAAAACAAAAGAGAGCAATACGCGCCAATTCAAAACAAAGGCAGAGCAGGCATGGGATTACCACCAAAGGCATATTATTCAATTCATGAAGCAGCGGGGCGATGGGATTGCAGCCTGTCGGACATTGCGGGCTGGGCCTCTGTGGGGCGGTTCGACATTGTGACTGGGATTAGTCCGGCGGTTTGTGGATCGCGGACAATTGCGGGGTTCGTCGCTGTTTCGGTTTCCGACATTCTGCCACTGTTCAGCTGCACGAACGCTGGCCTGAACAGCCGACGATTGAAACGCATCCGTGTCCTGGGCGAGCAGGACTGGCAGACTGTAACGAAACCCGCCAAAGGTATTTCCATAACCCTTGGTGACCTGATGATTCTGGCAGAGGAGGCCCGGCGGTTCGAGGAAGACTGCGATCTGCTGCGCCGACCGGCCGAGCATATCGGATCAACTCCAAATTATGACTGGGACGGCATGTATCTCACCCTGGTCCTGCGGGTGCACGAACAGGGCGTGCCACCTACACAGGCCGAATGGGTCGGTGAGGTTCAGGAGTGGTTTGTTAAAACATCCCAAACCGGGAAGGTGCCCGACGAGCGCACGATCCGCCGCCGGATTACTCCGATCTGGAAGGCCCTGCGCGATCCCTGCTGTTAACCATCCAGAGGACGAATTTCAGGCACGTTTTTGTGTCTGGTCCGCGTCATGCACCAATGTCGGGCGTGGGCGGAACACACTGGCCACGGCATCGACACCGGCGCGCAGGGGCGAATCCATCAAATGCGCATAGCGCTGGGTGGTTTTGAGCTGGGAATGGCCCAGCAGCTTGCCGATCATTTCCAATGAGGCCCCGCCGCTGACCAGCAGGGAGGCAAATGTGTGGCGCAGATCATGGATGCGGACATCTTCCAGACCAGCGGTCCGTTGGATGCCGGTCCAGAACCGGCGCAGCTCAACCACCGGCTGGCCCGGCACATCGCCGGGAAACAGCCACGGGATCCCGTTTGGCACGATCAACTGGCGCTGCCGCACAATGGCGACGACCTCGTCTGAGATCGGCAACCGGTGCACCTTGCGCTGTTTTGTGGCGGTGGCAGGCTTCGACCAGCTGCCAAGCTCCAGATTGAATTGTTCGAACCGGGCTTGCCGCACCTCGCCGACGCGCGCACCGGTCAGCAGGCACATGCGCATAATGGTGGCGGCGCGCTGATCTTCGGCTGCATCCAGTGCCTCGGCCAGCCTGCCGATCTCGTCCTTTGACAGAAACCGCTCGCGTTCATTTTCCACCCTGCGCCGGAACCCCGATGCGGGATTGTCGGTGCGCCACTTCCAACTGATAGCCAGTGTAAACATCTTGCGCAGCACTTCGCCCACCCGGTTGGCGCGGATCGGCGTCGGTTTAGGCCCTTGCAGCTTGCGCGCCCGGTTGTTGGGTTTGGCTCTAGAGGGGCGGGCACGACCCGCAGCGATCTTGGTCAACAGCCGTTCGACGTCAGACGAGGTGATTTCTGCAACCAGAAGATTGCCCCAGTCCGGTTCGACCAGTTTGCGCAGCATGGATTTCTGATCCGAGGCATTGGTGGGCGACAGATGTGGCAGATGTTCTTCGATGTAACGGTCTATCAGATCTTTGAACCGCGGGGCTTCGCGTCTCTGTTCGCGATTGCCAAGCGGATCGGTCCCGGCATCGATCTCGCGCCGCAATTCCTTGGCGCGCTCGCGCGCCGCGGTGGTCGACCATTCCGGCCAGCGCCCGATTGTCATGCGCCGTTGCCGCCCAGCGCTGCGATAATCAATGGTAAACGCCCGGCTGCCGGAACGGTAGATGCAGATAGCAAAGCCCCGCACATCACTGTCAAAGATCTGGTAATCCTTGCCTTTGACCGGTTCGGCTTCCCTTACGGATTTCTCGTTCAATCGTATACGCTTCGGCATGAAACACAGCTCCCTTCAACTATGACATGACGCGTAGATTCGCGCTCTTATCAAGCCAATCATGAAAAAAGGGGTGGCGGGGTGGCGCTGGGTGGCACTCATTTGGTCAACGCCGCGCCACCCCAGTGTTTTATGGGTTTTGCGTCTTTGTGGTTCGAGGAGGAAAAAATAGTAGCCGCCCCCACACCGGACCTTCGTGCGAGGCGCGGCTAACGGCGGCCCCGAGCCCAGGGCAGCCATTGCCATTTCTCGATGCGCGTGCTCGCAGCACCGAATATTCTGCGCAGGCGCAAAAATCCGTGACGCAGCGCGGCGGGGATTTCGGCCATTCGTCGACCGCGCAGCATTTTTGAAGGGGCAAATTTACAGGTCGCGGGACTAAACCGTCGTTTGTTCAATGCCCGCTTCGGTGAATTCATCCGGTTTCGGATACTTCAAATAATGTATCCAGTATCGGGCAGTCGGGAACATCACCACGACTGCATTCTGCCGCCATCACTTCCAGCGCGTCCTCTAACCGATGCAGGGCTAGTATTTTCTCCTTGACCGCCGCAAGGTGATTGACCGTCATGCTGTGAACCTCGCC
Source organism: Rhodobacteraceae bacterium M382 (assembly GCA_025141015.1). NCBI lineage: Bacteria > Pseudomonadati > Pseudomonadota > Alphaproteobacteria > Rhodobacterales > Paracoccaceae > Rhodobacteraceae bacterium M382. The sequence continues at coordinate 3,619,940 of CP081098.1, forward strand.
GCAGGTGAAGTCGCGTCGATCCACCATTTCCAGCAAGGCTCTGATTTCTTCGATGCTAAATCCAATTTCCCGCGAACGCTTGATGAAGGATAGGCGCTTGAGCTGGTCGTGGTTGTATTGCCGGTTGCCGCCCGCTGTTCTGTCGGGCTTTGGCATGATCCCAATCCGTTCGTAGTATCGGATCGTCTCGATGTTCACACCTGTGTGCTTTGACATCGCGCCAATGGGATAGCCTCGCGCGTTCGTGAAGTCAGCCATCGAAAACCCCCCTTGCTTCTGTAGTTGCTACAGATCGTATCTTACAACTCGAAACTTGAAAAGCGGGTTCTTGAATGACTGACGTGATTGATGTCGATCTCAAACAGGTCGACCCTGAAACTAAGAAAGCCCGCATGATTGCGGCTGGTGGTGTCCTTGGTGCTCTTGCAGCATCAACCTGCTGCGTTGTTCCATTGATCCTTTTCAGCCTTGGCATTTCCGGTGCTTGGATCGGCAATCTGACCGCACTTGAACCTTACAAGCCTATCTTTATCGCGCTTACACTTGGATTTCTCGGCTATGGCTTCTGGATGGTTTATCGCAAACCCAAGGCCTGCGCGGAGGGAGAAACCTGTGCGCGGCCACTTCCAAATCGGTTGGTTAAATCCGCGCTTTGGGCATCAACGGTTCTCATCTTGATTGCGTTGTTTTGGAACTGGATTGCGCCAGTCGTTGCCCCCATTCTTCTTGGTCTGTGAAAGGAACCATAATGAAACTCCACACTCCCGTCTTAGCCCTCATCGGCCTATTGGCCGCTTCTCCCATTTTTGCGGGAGAGCAAACCGTGACATTCTCGGTTCCCGGCATGCATTGCCCGAGCTGTCCCTTTATTGTTGAATCAGCGATAGGCAGCGTAGAAGGCGTCACGCAAGTAACGGCGGATTCTGACACACTGACAGCCGAGGTCGTCTTTGATGACTCAGTTGTAAGTGCTGAGGAAATTGCTGTCGCATCAGCCGCTGCCGGGTATGAAGCTGATCTTGTCGCTGTACCATCCGATTCCTGATCGCCTCAAATGAAAGACGGATCGGCAGGTAGAATCCTTGCATTCATAGTTGCTGCCCCGGTGGTCGTGATCTGCTGCGGCGGGCACGCCGCTGTCCTTACATCAATGTTGAGCGGGGCCATCGGTACAGCAACCGGCCTTGATATTCTCACCACCCTGTTGATCGCTGTTGGAGTTGGTGTGGTCGTTCTTGCTATTCGGACGATTGCTCAAAGCCGTCGGGACGGAGACGCCAGAGACAGAAATACAAAGGAAACGTCGTGAATAACAAACTTCTCAAGACAGGCATTGTCGGCACAGTGATAGCTGCGCTTTGCTGCTTCACGCCCCTGCTCGTTGGCCTTCTTGGTGTCGTTGGGTTGTCTGCTGCTGTCGGCTATCTCGATTATGTTCTCATGCCTGCTCTGGCGATGTTTGTCCTCATTACGATCTACGCGCTGATCCGTCGCGCACGAAACGCCAATTCCTGAAAGGCTGCTCCATGTCAGATTGCTGCACACCTCCCAATACTGAAACTGACACCTTTGACCTTGTTGTAATCGGTGCGGGTTCTGCCGGTTTCTCCGCCGCTATTACGGCAGCGGATGAAGGCGCGCGTGTCGCCTTGGTTGGATATGGCACGATTGGCGGCACATGTGTGAACGTCGGCTGTGTGCCTTCCAAGACCATGATCCGCGCCGTAGAAACGCTGCACACTGCAAAGGCGGCCAGTCGTTTTGATGGTATTGAAGGCTCTGGCCAAGTCACCGACTGGAAAGCGATGATCGCACAGAAACAGGCGCTGGTTGATGATCTGCGAGCCGCGAAATACGTCGATGTGCTGCCAAACTACGAGGCCGTGACCTATATCGAAGGTCAGGCCGTCTTTCAGGAAGACGGTTCGATTCAGGTCGGTGAACGTAACCTGAAACCCACAAAGGTCATCATTGCGACCGGATCATCCCAACATGTCCCTGACATTCCTGGTTTGGCTGATCTTGATTGGCTGGACAGTACGTCCGCCTTGCAACTTGATCAGCGGCCTGCGTCCCTAATGGTTATGGGCGGGGGTTATATAGGCGTCGAGATTGCGCAAGTCTTTGCGCGGGCGGGTGCGACCGTCACGATTGTGACCCGTCGCGGGCTGCTGCCCGAAGCTGAGCCCGAAATCAGCGCTGCACTTACGGAAGCCTTTGCAGATGAAGGTATCTCGGTTCTCGATGGACTGTCCTATGATCGGCTGGAAACCACCGATACCGGCGTGCGTTTGTACGCCACTCGAAACGGTCAGCCCATGACAGTTGATGCAGAAAAAATAATGCTGGCGACGGGGCGTGTTCCAAACACCAGATCACTGGCGCTTGATGTTGCCGGGATCGCCACGGATGCGAGAGGCGGGGTTGTCGTTGATCCTGCAATGAACAGTTCCCGCGATGGCGTATATGCTGCTGGCGACGTGACTGGTAATGATCAGTTCGTCTACATGGCGGCCTATGGGGCGAGGCTGGCGGCAAAGAACGCCATGAACGGCAACTCGCTTAACTATGACAATAGCGTCATGCCCTCCGTGGTCTTTTCTGATCCCCAGATTGCCAGTGTCGGAGTAACCGAGGCGCAGGCCACTGCAAATGGCCATGAAGTCGTAACATCTGTGTTAGGTCTTGAACATGTCCCGCGCGCACTCGCGGCGCGTGACACTCGTGGTCTCATCAAGCTGGTGGCAGATAAGCAAAGTAAAAAGCTGCTTGGGGCCCATATTATCGCACCAGAGGGATCAGATACGATCCAGACCGCTGCGATGGCTCTGAAAATGGGCATGACCTACGATGACTTGGGCGACATGATCTTTCCCTACCTCACGACTGTAGAAGGGCTGAAACTGGCAGCGCAGACATTTGAGAAGGACGTGGCAAAGCTGTCTTGCTGCGCCGGATAATGAATACTCTTGACCGCAGCCCCTACCTGGACTGGTCAGACGTGGCTGACCCCGTAGCGGATGACGCACTGCGATCCCTCTTGACTGAAGAACGGCTGCGTGACCGGTGGCTCGATCTGTCGAAAGAGACACTGTCTGTTCACAGGTTAATTCTTGAGAGTTTTGTCCGACGTGCTAGGCCACCAACGCGACAAGAATTATCAGAGTTGGGGTTGCCAAATTTACAAACCAAGGACGTGTTGGAAGAACTGGACCGTCGCGACCTGATAGTGTTTCGGCGGGGCGCAATCCAATCTGCGTATCCGTTTTCGGCCAGCGATACTTTGCACTCTGTCGAACTGGCCGGGGTACGCAATTGGACAGTTTGTGTTATCGACGCGCTCGGAACCGCAGCAATGCTCAGAAAAGCTGCAACTGTTCGATCAAGTTGCCCCATCTGTGGCGAGAAAATAGAAATCGACGTAAACAAAAACGGGCTCTCGGCAGATAACATTAGTCCCTCTGACGTGATTGTTTGGGCGAGCGTTGCAGAGACGGAAGGGTGTGCTGCCGACACACAATGTCAGTCAATGCTGGCGTTTTGTTCAGACGCTCATCTCAAAATATGGAAGCCTGAAGGGGTGATTGGATTCCAACTTACACCGCACCAGGCAATCCAGGTTGGAGCTGCCATTTTCAAGCCGTTTCTATGAACAAGTGTCGGCTGAGCGCCGCATCTATGACAGCTAGCTGCGGAACGGAGATTCAAACTCATTCTAGTTGGCGAGGACATGACCAGAGTTACTGGCAAGCACTTTCGAAGCAGTCATTCGCCGCACGGCGGAAAGTGGTAAGTCTGGGCTCTTTGCCGCCATGCGGTGTTGCAGCGATCCACAATGCCGTTGCACGCAAAGACCGGCCTTTCGCCAGGACCCCGCCCTTTCCGGCGAAACATCTGCAAACGCACGGGTTTCTCGAACTACCAAGATGATCGTGTGCCGTTCTTGATCTGGCAACGGGCATTCCGGCCAGGAGCGGCGAAATCAACGGTAGAGCCCCACTTTTACCGATGCTGCAGGGCGCATGAATGACCGCTACAACGGCTATCGCCTAAATGTGGTCATCGTTTTAAACCTGCAAACCGTGCACCGGAGAGAACAGTCATGTTCTGTTTCCAAGTGGTGATATCACGTGAATTAAAATCGCTTAGCGACGCAGGACCACATGGGTTTATTCAGATTGACCTCGGATCATGATTATCGCAAAACTGTCAGAGATGGTTTTCAGCCACCGAAAATGTAGCTGAAATGAAAAGGGAATACGGTGAGGAGGAGCGAATACGCGCCGAATCCGTAACTGCCCCCGCAACTGTGAGCGGTGAGTGACCCCAATGGATACCACTAAGCCTTTCAGGCTTGGGAAGGTAGGGGAAACGCTGATCCGCAAGTCAGGAGACCTGCCATCGAACGGCACTTCAGTGTCGTCAATGCAACTCAACCCAGACGGGGAGTCTGGTTAGGAGATTATGATGGTGGCACGGGATATCCTTGGCCTGAATACATATCTGACCTGCACCCCGCTTCATCGCGGAGGGCGATATGAAAACAGAGCTAAACCACAAAATCAAAGTTTGCACGTCATGCCGACATAAAGGCACGGAATGTCGGCCAGGTTATGAACTAATACAAAAACTTCGGGCCGCGATCAAAGACGCGGGCGATGCAATTCCTGAGAGCTTCGAGGTTTCAGGCGTTGCCTGCATGGCGGGGTGTGATCGTCCGTGTACGGTCGCATACCATGGCAGCCGCAAGGCCACCTATCTGTTTGGCGACATTGATCCGGCCGATGATGTTGATGATCTTGTCACCTTCGCGAAGCAATATGCTTACCTGCATGATGGCTGGTGTTCGTCCGTGGATCGGCCTGGCAAACTGCGCAAATCCACATTGGCACGTGTGCCGTCCGCGATGATTGCGGTCGAAGCCAGCGACATTCGTGCATCATGAGGGCGGCAGACCTTGTCGTGCAGGACGTCAGTTGGACGCCTTTCAAATCGGCTCAACCTGTGTTGCACGCGACGACCTTTAACGTTTCCGCTGGGCGGGTGTTGGGCGTCGTCGGCCCGAACGGTGCGGGCAAGTCCACACTGCTGCGTCTACTGTATCGGTTTCAAAAACCCCAAACAGGTCAGGTGCTTGTCGATGGACAAGACATCTGGTCAATGACGGCACGTAAGGCCGCAACACAGATCGCAGCTGTCCTGCAAGAGCAAGCATCAGCATTCGGTTTGACCGTCCGAGAGATCGTCCGACTAGGCAGGACACCGCATCGGTCTGGCTTTACAACGACCGGTTCAGGGGACGAAGATGTCATCGATGATGTTCTGGACAAGCTCTGCCTGAATTCCTTGGCTGATCGTGATTTCGGCACCTTATCTGGTGGCGAAAGACAACGTGTCATGGTGGCCCGTGCCCTTGCACAAGAACCTCGCGTTTTGATCCTTGATGAGCCAACAAACCACCTAGATGTGCGCCATCAGCTAGAGGTCATTTCGTTGATCAATAACCTTGGGCTGACCATCGTTGTGTCTTTGCACGACCTGAACATGGCTATTGGCACTTGCGATGATGTGCTGATCCTCAAAGATGGTCACCCCCAAGGTTTCGGCCCTCCACAGTCATTACTCTCTGATAAACTTGTGTCGGATACGTTCCGCGTCACCGCGCAGCGCGAGCATCTCAGCCTTAGTGGTGCATCTCATTTTTCTTTTAACCTTCCGAGCTGAAAGACCCTCAAACATGAAACTTACATTTACCACGTTGGCCGCTCTGGCTTTGGCAAGCACTGCAATGGCCCAAACTACGGTTCAAAGCTGCGACCGTACGGTGACGTTCGATGCGCCTCCTCAGGCGGCGATATCCAACGACGTGAACCTGACCGAGATGATGTTGGTTCTTGGCCTTGCAGATCGCATGGTTGGCTACACAGGAATTTCTGGCTGGAAAACACTAGACGAAGACATGACCGCTGGCGTGGAAGAACTACCTGAACTTTCGGCCCTGTACCCGACCAAAGAAGTGCTGATTGGTGCTGACGCTGACTTCTTCTTCGCGGGTTGGAACTACGGTATGAAAGTCGGAGGCGAAGTCACGCCCGAAACTTTGGCCCCCTTCGGCATCGCGGTTTACGAATTGACTGAAAGCTGCATCCACGTCGGCGAAAAAGACGCCGCCTCTATGGATGATATGTACAATGATTTACGCAATCTCGGAGCGATCTTTGACATCTCTGAGCGCGCCGAAACATTGATCGAAGGCTACCAGACAGAGCTGGCGACATTCCTTGAAGAACAGCCGGCACTGAACGCCGCCCCACGGGTGTTTGTCTATGACAGCGGCGAAGATGTGCCCTTTACCGCGGGCCAATACGCCATGCCCAATGCTCTGATCGAGGCCGCTGGCGGCACCAACATCATGAACGATCTGGACAAAAGCTGGGCGACTGTCGGCTGGGAAGCGGTGGTCGACCGCAACCCAGAAGTCATCGTGATCGTTAACTACGGCGAAGTCACGGCTGATCAGAAGATTGAGTTCATGACGTCAAACCCCGCTTTCGCGGATATCGATGCCGTGCGTAACAAACGTTTCGTGGTGCTGGAGTATGTCGAAGCCACGCCAGGCCCGCGCAACATCGCAGCGGTCAAGACCCTCGCCGCCGCCTTCCGGTCTGAGTGATCCCAGATGACACAGGCAGCAACCAACACAAATCCCACGAAGGCTACAGGTCTATGGATTACTGCCCTTTTGGGGGTCGTGGCACTTTTGGGCTCACTGTCGGTTGCCGTCAGCGTCGGGGCCGTCGCGGTTTCCCTTGAAACCGTCTGGGGCATTCTGATCAACAAGATTGCCCCAGACACGATTTCCCAAGACTGGTCGAAAGGACGTGAGGCCATCGTCTGGGATATCCGTTTCCCAAGGGCGATCCTCGCCTGTTTTGTCGGCGCAGGTTTGGCCATGGTCGGCGCGAGCCTTCAGGCTGTGACACGCAATCCATTGGCTGATCCGCATTTGTTGGGCATTTCGGCGGGCGGCGCGTTCGGAGCTATTTTGGCTCTACTGCACACGGGGCTGTTCCTTGGCCTATTGACCGTCCCGTTGTTGGCATTTCTCGGCTCTCTTGGCGCGACATTGATCGTACTAGCGGTTTCTCGATTCGCCTCCGCAACCAGTGCTGACAGGTTGGTTCTAGCAGGTGTGGCCGTGTCTTTCATCGTGATGTCAGCGGCGAACGTCCTGATCTTTCTCGGCGACCCAAAGGCCACTCATACGGTCGTGTTCTGGATGTTGGGCGGCCTTGGCTTGGCGCAATGGGATCAATTGATGTACCCAGCATCCGTTCTTCTTGCCTGTGGCACGTACCTGTGGCTCAAGTCAGGAACACTAAACGCAATGACGGTCGGGGACGAAACGGCGACCACGCTTGGAATCCCTGTCGACCGCTTCAGGCTGACAATTTTCGTGATCGGTGCCTTGATCACAGGGGTCATGGTCGCGTTCTCAGGTATCATAGGTTTTGTCGGCCTGATGATCCCGCACATCGTGCGTCTGCTCGTTGGTGGAGACTATCAACGTCTCCTCCCGATTTCAGCACTGTGCGGTGCTGTATTCCTTGTTTGGGCTGACATCATCGCCCGGACCATCATGGCACCAGATGATATGCCGATTGGAATTGTAACGGGCCTGATTGGCGGGGTGTTTTTCGTTTGGATTCTGAGGAGAAGGATTGGCTGAGGTCAAAACATCAGAAATGAATGCCGCCATTCGTTCTAGGAAATATAGGTCGGCTTCGTCCCGCTCAGCGTCAGCTTAGGCCGACCGCAGCGAAATGGTGGTTTGAAATTTGCCAGAATTGACACCGTCGGAGGTCCGGTTTGGTGAAATTCGCTGCACCAACGAAAAGATGCCGCTGTAGGTGCGAGGAAATGCTGCATGAGCAATAGCGGCGCCAGCAAAAGTCCGGTGAGTCCCGCATCTGAGTCCTTGGAAACGGATGCAGCGAAGGTCCGGAACCCACCCTGGGTGTCGAAGAAAGGGGCTGGCAAGATGACAGGATTTGTAGGGCATTTCTTGTCACCGTTTGAATAAAAAATGTCACAAACTGGAAATGGGAAACGCTGGCGTAAGTCTCATCGATGATTAAAGCGCTTATGATTGTCGGAACTTTCGCAAATCAGTTCACCTCAACGCCACCTCAACCCTCGAACGCCGTTTTGGCGCGGTCTGTGCAGTCGAATGTCGCCCAATGACGGTGAATGTTGGAACCAATATCTTGCGATATCAAATGTTTAACAGGCAAGTCACTGATTTCACTAACTTATTGGAATCATTGCGATTACGGCTCATAACCTGAAGGTCGTAGGTTCAAATCCTACTCCCGCAACCACTACTGTCGAACAGGCCACCTTCGGGTGGCCTTGTTTGTTTTTGGGCCTCTCCTAAACTTGGTAAACCTGCCAGTTCGCCAACCAATTCAATGGCCAGTCCGTCGCCCTCAGGGATAAGCCGGATCTCCGTCAAAAGGCTACGGATGATATCGGTGGCCTCGGCCTTTGTCGCAGGATCATTTAGGGCGCGAGACAGGTCGGTCACAGTATCACGGTAGAGATCCGCAAGACCGGGATGAAGCAAGACAGGCGGTTCTGCCTTCGCGTTCGCCAAGTCGTTCTCTAGGTCTGCCTTACGGGCCCCCAGACTGTCCATCTTGGTCTTCCTGCTTTCGTGAAACATGCCCTCGGCAATGGCGTCTACAATGCGGTCGGTTTGACTTATGACCTTCGTAAATTCGTGCTCTGTCTTAACCTTGTTGACGGAGGTTTGGGCAGTCAGACGATTGTGCTCTTCTTGGTAGGCTTTGACAAACTCGGCAATGAGGCCGGGGTGGAACAACTGGTCCTTGAGGCCGATCAAAACACGCTCTTCCAGCTCACTCCGTTTGATGGTGACGCGATTGGAACAGGTGCCTTTGTTACGGGTGGCAGAACAGCCGTAGTAGTGCTTACCAACCTGAATGACGCCGCCACCACATTCCCCGCAGGTCAACATTCCTGAAAACAAGTGTTTGGCGCGCTTGGTTCTTCCAAGCTTACGCACACCGTCGCTGATGGCCACGTTGCGTGTGGCTTCCTGGTGGGCTTTGACTGCGCTCCAAAGGTCTTGGGGCAGGATGCGCAGGTGGAATACATCTTCAATGACCCAGTCCTCCGGCGGATTGAGGCGAGCTGGTCGTTTGCCGGTGTTGGGGTCTTTGATGAACCGCTGGCGGTTCCAAATCAGGCGCCCGATGTAGAGTTCGTTATTGAGAATACCGGTGCCGCGTCGCCAGTTTCCGTAGATGGTTGATGCCCCCAGCCTCTACCACGCGGCCCATCTACACCTTCGTCATTCAATTTGCCAGCGATTGCGCGAGGGCTGATACCGGCAGCGTAGTCTTCAAATATGCGACGCACGATGGTGGCCTGTTCCTCATTGACAGTCCGGTCGCCCGTAGAAACCTCGCCGTCGGCTGTGAAGCTACGCAGCACATCGTAACCATAAGTGACACCGCCTGCCGACTTGCCTTTGCGCACACGACCCTCAAGGCCGTGATGGGTCTTCTGGGCCAAGTCTTTCAGAAAGAGGCTGCTCATCGTGCCCTTGACGCCGATGTGCAGTTCGGAACTCTCGCCCTCTGCGACGGTCACAATCGGGATGCCCTGAAACCGCATCTGTTTGAAGAAACCGGCGATATGTTCCTGATCCCGGCTGATCCGGTCGGGGCCCTCGGCAACAACGACATCAAAGGCGTTACGGCGTGCATCTTCCAGAAGCCGTTGATATGCTGGTCGCAGATGGGAGGCCCCGCTTAGACCACGGTCAGAATAGGTCTCTGCTTCGCGCCAACCGTTACCTTCAATAAGACGCAAGCACAGACGGTGTTGATCTTCTATGGACGCATCACTTTGCTGGTCAGTGGAATAGCGGGCGTAAATCGCTGCACGCATGGGGTGGGCCTCCGATACATCTTGGCCCGCCCTATTATTGGCACGAAATCATCCTTGTCTTCCACTTTCGATTGCAACAAGTTGCAATGTAATATTGATAAATATCAACGTTTTAAATTGTCGCTGAGACAGGTATCTCCTTACATGCCAAACAACTGGAAAGTGCCGAAAGCCGAATGCAGACATTCAAACAAGGGCGAGCAAACGGCGGGTATGCGGGACAAACTGAGCTTTCGTTACGGCTGCACGGAAGGCCGCTCTGCAAGGCATCGCTACTTCCGCCGAACCAAATTGACCAAATCAACCGGTTAGCTCGGCCTTGAGCGAACCGAACACAGAAACGATATTTTTTACCACCGTCGAACGATCTGACAACCCCCTGCCGTTCGTAGTGAGCAAGTACAGGTGTGGTCTGAGCGTGATAGGCGGCCAAGCGGCTCTTGACGGTTTCGGCGGTATCGTCTGCTCTTCTTTTGAACTTAGTTGCACCACAGCTATCGCAAACGCCCTCGACTTTGGGGCGCTTGAAAGTCACGTGATACCCTTCATCGCAATTCGCGCATGTGTGCCGACCAGTGAGTGTCTTTACCTGAACCAGGCGGGCCGAACAGCACGAGAACCTTAGCCGAGCGGTTGTTAGCGCGCGAAGACATCATGTGTTCTCCCCCTATTCAGGTAATCACGGTGTTAATGCCGAGCACCTATCGAACGACATGGACTGCACAAGACGCATGTCGTACGACACGCGCCGCCGTGGAGCCCAAAAGATAGTCCTGGAGCCCTGGGCGGTGACTCGCGATGACGATGCAATCTATGTCGTGAGAGATTCCGAAATCGAGGATTGTGCGTCCTGAATGCCCTTCGACGATCTCGATGCTGGCCCCTTCGGTCCCATCAACGATTGGTTTTAGTTTTTCTCCGATCACAGCTTTGGCAACCTCAAGATGGTTTTCTGGAAGCAGATCGCTGGAGTATTCAGGCAAGTGCTCAATCACATGCAGAGCCGTGATCTTGCCGCCTTCGCCGCAAAGCGTCTGTGCGACTTCCAACGCCTTCTTTGCGTCTCTGTCTGCGTCAAATGAAATTGGCACGAGGATATTGTTGTACATTGATCGGTCCTCAAAGTCGTGACGGGGTAAGTATTCGATGTAAAAGGCGGTTCACGGCGCGTCAGACACGGCCGTGGGCCAGATCAGGAAGGTTAAGCGGGAGCGAACAAGTCTTTGTATTCTTCGCGCAATTCCTTCTTTTGCACCTTGCCCATCGTGTTTCGTGGGAGTTCTGGCAGAACGACCAACTTTTGGGGGTGCTTGAAACGCGCGAGGGAACTGCCGATGTTGCCTTTGATCGCGTCGAGGTCGAGTTCGGCACCTGCTTCGGCGACAAGAACGCCAACAACGGTTTCACCAAAGTCTGGATGCGGAACACCAACGACAGCGCTTTCAAGAACACCGTCTTCCTCATCCAACAGGAGCTCGATCTCTTTGGGGTATATGTTGTAGCCGCCCGAGATTATCAGGTCTTTGTTGCGACCAACGATGTGCAAGTAACCGTCTTCATCGATCTGTCCGAGGTCACCAGTAATGAAGAAGCCGTCTTCCCGCAGCTCCTCGGCTGTTTTCTCGGGCATCTGCCAATACCCTTTGAAGACGTTGGGGCCACGCACCTCAATCTCGCCGATATCACCTTGGGGCAAGGTCGCGCCCGTGTTGCTGTCAGTGATCTTGATCTCAACGCCGGGAAGCGGAAAGCCAACAGTGCCAGCACGACGCTCGCCCTTGTATGGGTTGGACGTGTTCATGTTGGTTTCAGTCATGCCGTAGCGCTCAAGGATACGGTGGCCGGTGCGTTCTTCAAACTGCACATGTGTTTCTGCGAGAAGTGGTGCGCTCCCCGAAACGAACAGACGCATGTCTTTCGCCAAATCTTTGGTGAAACGCGCGTCTTCCAACAGGCGTGTGTAAAACGTCGGAACGCCCATCATGGTGGTTGCCGTCGGCATTCGTTCAATGATTACATCCAGATCGAATTTCGGCATAAAGAAGATCTTGCTGCCCGCCAGAAGCGAGATATTTGTGGCTACAAACAGTCCATGGGTATGGAAGATCGGCAGAGCGTGAAGCAGAACGTCCTCAGAGGTGAATTCCCACTCCTTTGCCAAAGCTTTGCAATTTGATAGTAGATTGCCTTGGGTCAGCATCGCTCCTTTAGAACGCCCTGTTGTTCCGGATGTATAGAGGAACGCGGCCAAATCATCTTCTGAACGCTCGACAGTCGAAAATGCAGATGGCATCACCTCGGCCTGCAAAGTAAAACTTCCGGTGCCGTCGTTGTTCATTGTTTCCAGAACTGCGCCTGCCGCCTCAGCAACAGGTTGCAAAGCTTCGGATCGTTTGCCGTCGCACAGCAAAACCCGCGCGCCGCTGTTTTCAACAAAATATGAAACTTCGTCAGGTGTGTAGGCGGTGTTCAAAGGCAAGAAAACGATCCCGGCCTGAACACAAGCTGCGTAGACGGCCAGAGCTTGTGGTGACTTTCCGATCTGGACCGCAACGCGATCACCGGGCTTGACGCCAAGCTGTGTGAACACGTGCGCGTATTGCGCAGCAAGTTCCAGGTATTCGTTGTGCGAAATGATCGTGCCATCCGCCAACTCCAGAAACGCTGTCGTCTTACCCTGGTGTTGCCCGAAAAGTGTATCATACAAAGGGTTTGCCATTATCAATCTCCTTAGCTTTTGGGTGTCACCGACCCGCTCAGCGTTTTTACTGCGGCGGACGCGACAACGGTCTTTTCACCGACGAATTGTTCGTGATTTTGTGAGATCTGGGAGAGGTCGTAGAGGTAGTTGACCATTGTCCCGTTGGACTGCTTGCGCCCATTGGGCGAAACATCTGCTTCGGCGTGTACAGCATGAACCATCGCACCATTGCCGAGATGGAACCGGGCGACAGGATCAAATGGCATGCCGTCTGACCTCTTGGCCTCCAGCAAATAGTGCGCAGCCAATGCTTGATTGTCGGCTGCTTTCAGAGCGTCCAGATTTGTTCCGCCCAGCCATTTGTTCAGACTCGGGATCGGTGAGAGGGTTACAAATGTTGTGAGGTTTGGCAGGTCTTTGGATAGGTCCGAAACAACCTGTTTGATCAGCGAGTTGCCAAACGAAATACCTGCAAGTCCAGACTGACAGTTGGAAATTGAGTAAAAGACAGCAGTGTCAGCATTTTCCGCCTCGATCTCTTCGCGTTCATCTGCGAGCAAATCTTGAACCGAGCTTGGCACACCTTTGGTGAGCGCGACCTCAACAAAGATGAGAGGTTCGTCGGCCATCGAGGGATGGAAAAAGCCGAAGCAACGGCGGTCAGTTGGTTTGAGACGGCGTCTGAGGTCATCCCAACTGTCAATTTCATGCACAGCCTCATACGCGATGATTTTTTCGAGAATGTCCGCAGGGCTGGCCCAATCGATAGGGCGGAGCACAAGGAAACCTCGATTGAACCAGGATGCAAAAAGGTGTCGGAAGTCCACGTCCAGCGGTTCAAGGTCCGGCCGTTCATTCATCATTCCCAGCAAGTCTTTGCGCATTTGAACCAGCTGGCCGGTTGCGCCCGGAACTTGATTGAGGCGCCTTGCCAGTTCCTGGCGTCGCGGCTCGCAGGCGGCGGCAAAGGCACGGTATGTGCCTTTGCTGGGTTTTTCTTTATAAGCGTTCAGCGAGCTGACGACTTCTTCAGGATCAATCTCAAGCTCATGTGTCATGAACTCGAAGAATGCTATTTTTTCTTCGTCGCTCATCGCTGCGTAGCGATCCAACAGGTTGCGTGCGAGAGTTACACCCGACACTTCCCCATGGCTACTGAGCAGTGCCTCACACAAATCTGCCGTTGTCCTGCCATCGACTTCATTGGAGAGCGCTTTTTGGTAACGCCGCTCGAATACCGTCGAGATCAGTTCGCTGAAGTAGCTCATACCGCTTCTCCCATCACAAAGTCAGGCAACCAAGTTGCGATGCCAGGGAAGAAGCAGAGCAGGATAATTGCGATCACCATGCAGGCCACGAAAGGCAGAGACCCCTTCAGGATGGTCTTGAGCGAGATGTCCGGCGCAATGCCGTTGATCACGTAAAGGTTCAGACCCACTGGCGGTGATATCAACCCAATCTCCATGTTGATCGTCAGAACAACTGCGAACCAGATCGGATCGAAGCCAGCGGTAGTGATGATTGGCAACAGGATGGGTGCAGCCATCAGGATCACAGCCACAGGCGGCAGGAAGAAGCCCGCGATCAACAGGAACAACATGACAAATGCCATCAGCACCCAACGGTTGACATCCAATGTTCCGATCCACTCGGCAATCGCTTGCGTGATGAAGAGGCTCGACAACATGTAGGAAAACACACCCGCAGCGGCGATGATGAACATGATCATCACGCTTTCCTTGGTGCTGTCCCGAAGAACAACCCACAGGTCTTTGGGATTCCAAAGCTTGTAAATGATCATGGCGATCAGCAGGCACAGAAGTGCACCAACAGCGGCTGTTTCCGAAGGTGTCGCGATGCCGCCGTACATGGCGTAGAGCACACCTACGATGATTGCGAGGAACGGCAGTACACGCGGCAGGATTTCGAACTTCTCTTTCCAAGTGTAGTTCCCTGCCGACAACAGTTGCTTATCGCCAGACTGCCAGGTCGAATAAAGCGACCAGATCATGAACAACAACACAAGCAGCAACCCAGGAAGAACGCCCGCAAGGAAGAGACGGCCAATCGAAGTTTCCGTCGCGATGCCGTAGACGATCATTGTCACGGATGGTGGGATCAAGATCCCCAATGTGCCGCCCGCTGCAATTGAACCCGCCGCCACGCCATCAGGATATCCACGCTTGCGCATCTCGGGGATGCCCATTTTGCCAATCGCGGCGCAGGTTGCCGGGCTGGAGCCGGACATCGCCGCAAAAAGCGCACACGCCCCAAGGTTCGAAATGACCAACCCGCCAGGAACACGGGTCAACCAGCGTTCAAGAGCTTCGTAGAGGTCTGCCCCCGCCCGCGTCGAGGCGATTGATGAACCCATGATGATAAACATCGGGATCGAAAGAAGCGCAAAGTTGTCGAGCTTGCCGAACAGAATTTCAGGAATGAGTTCAAGAGAACGCAGACCATCGAAGATCAGCAAAAACCCGGTTGAAACGATTAGCAGTCCCAGAGCAACCGAAACGCCGGAGAAAAGCACCATGATTGTCGCGATTGCGACGATGCCACCAAGTAGGATCGGGTCCATTACACGTCCTCCAAACCAAAGGGTGCGTCAATTTTCAGGAGGACGGCGACCAGATCAGCGATGAGCTGAAGCAAGAACAAGCCAAACCCAACGGGGATCGAAAGATACGGGATCCAAAGCCGGACGGCCCAGATCGTGTCGGACTTCCAATTGCGCTCGTAAGCGAGGTGCCAATGCTCGTAGCCGTAGAACAGGACAATCGCGACAATCGCAATCGAGAGCCCCATGGTCAGCAGATACATGTAATATCGAGCGGTTTTGGACAGCGCCAGCGGGACCAGGTCAACATTGACGTGCCCACGCAGTCGTTGCACATAAGGCAGCCCAACAAGCGTCGCACCAATTGCGAGATAAACAACAGCTTCTGTCTGCCAAACGGTCGATTGGTTCAGAACGAAACGTACGAATATCATTTGGCAGGTGATTGCGACTGCAGCAACGATCATGGCCGCAGAGCACCAACCGGCGAGGGTAGAGAGGGCCGCTACACCGCGCAGAAATGGGTTATTACCCGTGCGCGAAGTGACGGCTGAGCTTTGACCAGCCATGTCAGCTTTCCTTCCAAGAATAAGAAATTTTCTGAATTGTGCGACCGCCAATCACTGGCGGTCGCCAATGGTGGGATTACTCGACGGCGAGAGCCATATCGAGCAATGCCTGACCGTCCGGAACATCCTCAACAAACAATTTGTAGGATGTTTCCTGGGCCAGAGCGCGCCATTCCGCGAAGTCTTCAGGCGACATTTCTGCGATTTCCACACCGGCTTTCTCGAAGACCTCAACCGAAGCGGCGTCTTGTTTTTTCGCTTCTTCCAAGTAGTAGGCTTCGGCCTTTTCCGACGCGGCCAACAGTGCTGCCTGTTGTTCAGCACTCAATCCTTCGAAGGTCGATTTGTTCATCAGAAGGGGTTGGTACATGAACCACAGCGCAACGTCTTTTGTCGCTGGTGTGTAGCACGCCGCCTGCTCGTAAATCCGATAGGAAACGAAAGAGGAAGACGATGTGTTCGCTGCATTCAGAATTCCGGTTTGCATCGCGTTGTAGATTTCGGAAGACGCCATCGAAGTGATCGACGCATTCGCTCCAGCCAACATCTGCTCGAAAGCTTTACCGGCAGCACGTGTTTGAAGCCCATCAACATCGGAGGGCTTGGTGATGCATCCTTCCTTGCCGACAAAACCGCCAGCCAGATAACCGTGCACCAGCACCATCACATCATCTTCAGCCATTTTTTCTTCGAGCGCTTCCATATATGGGGAATTGCTCAAACGGGCCGCGTGATCGTGGTTTTTCACAAGGCCAGGCATCAGCGTCAGGTTGAAGGCAGGCTGTTGGCCGCCCGCGTAGCTCAACGGCAAGACAGTCATGTCCAACTGGCCGCGGCTCAACGGGCGATATTGCTCGCGCGGTTTAAAGAGTGATTTTGACCCAAAGATCTTGATTTCGAGATCGACATCGGCAGCAGCGACTTCATCGGCAACGATCTGCGCCACTTGATTGCGGATGTCTTTTGTTGACCACTGATGTGACAAGCGAAGTTCTTCGGCGCTGATTGTCGACCCAATGCCCATTGCCGCGACCGCAGCGACAGTCGTAAGAAATTTCGTTTTCATGGTTTCCTCCCATTTGTGAGCCGACTCTCCTCAGGTACGGCAATAATCCATCATTGCGAATTTTGCATCACCAATCAATATTTTTGTATACAATATCTAAATTCTTGCGCCCCAAAGGGGATTTATAGTATGGTGCTCGCATGGGATTGAATCGAGCAGAACAGATTGCGGAATCACTTGAACAGCTTGTGTTTCAAGGAGAATACGAGGACGGTGAGAGACTTGATGAGATCAAGCTCGCTGAACATTTTAACGTGTCGCGAACCCCCATTCGGGAAGCTCTCCAGCGGCTCGTCATGTCTGGAATGGCTGAACAAATTCCGCGTCGGGGTGTTTTTATCCGCCAGCCAGGCCCCGTGGAACTGCTCGAAATGTTTGAAACAATGGCGGAGCTAGAGGCAGCCTGTGGACGCTTCGCGGCGGCCAGGATGAGCGACGATGATCTGGAACGCCTCGTAGAAGCAAACCTCAGATGTCGGGATGCTGTCGAAAAGGAAGATGCGGCTGGTTACTATCATGAGAATGAAGTCTTCCATCAGGAAATCTATAGGGGCGCCACAAACTCCCATTTACAAGGCGAAGCCTTGCGTTTGCAGAATCGTCTGAAACCATACCGGCGCGTGCAGCTCCGGTTTCGCGGGCGTATGGCCCAATCTCTGGCAGAACACGACGAGATTATCCAAGCCTTAAAGTCTGGGGATTCCGAACTTGCCGCCAAACTTCTCCGCGCCCACGTCACGGTGCAAGGCGAGAAGTTTCAGCAATTAATGGCCGGACTTAAGAACTAGAAGCGGGTCTACTTAGGCCGGAGACTGGTTCGATAGCGCAACAACATCATGCGCGGCTAACTCAGATTTCCGCATTATTCCATCCCTTTGTTCGCACGACAGAACAAACCGCGAAGTAGCCTTGGGCGTCAGCTAACGTGCGGATTGCTGACATCTGTGCGACTCGCAGCATTTGTGACTTTGGGCTCCCTGCAGCCATCCGCACCTGGTGCAGTGAACGGCAGTAGGGAGCCCGAACCTGACATTTCTTGATCAAGCCTATATGTTGGATGTGCCCTGTGGCAGAAATTTCGAACTGAAATCAATTTGTGTAAATCGCGTGACAATATACTTACTTGATATTTTCCTAAGGAGGACGTGAGGATGAAGCATACTGCTATAGTCGCGCTGGTGGTGATTTGTTCCACCTTTTTCTCGACACCGGCAGGTATGGCCGAAGCCTCGAAAGTTCCGGATGTCGGGCCACTTGGTGATGATGCTTTTGTACTCGAGTTGGATGCGCTGTGCGGGGTCGGTAAAAAATTAGCTCAAGGTTGCCAAGCTATCCGAGAACGCGAAATTGTGGATGCATCGATGCCGCCATGGAGGGCTATTGGTCGCGTAAATTTCGCCAGCACCGAGGTCAGACAACATTGCACCGGAACACTCCTGTCCGAGCGAATTGTACTCACGGCATCGCATTGTTTGTACAACTTCCCCCGGAAATCATGGATTCCTGCACAAAGCATTCGGTTTGTCGCAGGTTACCAACGAGGTGCAGGGGAAGCTGTTTCTGAGGTCGCCAGGTATATTGTCGATCCGGTGCAGAACATCCACAGCCGTGATTTCAGGAGTAACTTCTCTCAGGATTGGGCTTTGTTAGTTTTGAAGGACCCAATCGGTCGAGAGACAGGATTTCTGACCCCGCACTCGATGGACACGAGAGAACTTGAAGACACATCTTTCCTCCTCGCAGGGTACGCGGCCTTAAGACCACATGTTCTGTCGGTCGCCGGTGATTGTGGAGCTCCAGAGAACAGCGTGGATCACAGGCTAATTTTTCAAAAGTGCTCCGTGATGCATGGCGACTCTGGCGCACCAGTTCTTGCCCATATTGATGGCGAGGAAAAAGTTATTGGTGTCTTTTCCGGCACCGTTTCGAACCAGTCGGAGTTTCTTAGCATTAGCATCCCAATATCCAATTTGGGAACTGCCCTGCGATTGGAACTCAATTGGGAAAGTCGGTAGCGAGTTTACACCGTCGAATTCTCCGTCTCTGAATCAATCCAATCCCACTGATCCAACACCAACGATGGAAAATCGGGGTGAAGCAGATAAAGCTGGACGCAAAATCCAACGGAAGGAAAGTCCCGCAGTGCGGTCGCATCTTTCAAGTGACAGTAATATCCGCTTCGGGCTGCCTGCAGCCATCCGCACCTGGTTCAGCGAACGGCAGTAGGGAGCCCAGAGCGGACTAAGACTTCGCGCTTGAATTATTGGACTATGTCTCACCTGCGCAGGGCGGATGGTGTTTTCCCTGTCCATCCCTTGTAGGCTCGAATGAAGTGTTGCTTCGACGAATAACCAACTTCCTCGGCAATTTCGGACAGCGTCAGGGTCGTTCCCGTAAGTAGTTTGTCTGCCTGTTCACGACGAAGCCCACTCAGCAGATTGCCAAAAGTTTCACCCTCAGTTTTCAACCTTCGTTGGATGGTGCGCGGCGTGACACCGACTTTTTCAGAGACTTTGTCCAGATCGAAGATGCCGTTTTGAACAAAGGGCATGCATAGATGGCGCAGAACCTCGGCGAAACTCTCAGATGGTCGGCTAGAGACAAGTCTTCGCAGGTCGCGCCACGTGAAAGTTTCCAAGCGGTCTTGCTCATTGGTAGGTTCGTGCAAAACTTCACCGATGAGTTCGGTGCCGATTGCGCATAGCTGCACTGGTGCCCCGAAAAACGCGCTCAACCTTGCAATTCGCGTGGCATCCGCCGCCGCAACCTTAATCAAAGTGGGCGACCAGTTGTCGTTCGAATACATTGCGACAAGGTTTATCAAAAGGGCAGCGATACCGTCGCTTTGATGCCAGCTTCCCAGCGCCTTTGGAGTGGGTGGAACATAAACAATCCGCAACCGGCAGTCAGTCAACGTGACGTCCAACCGTGAGCCTGACTCGTGATACCGTAAGGCCCGCACGGCCCTTTCCAGAGCGGTGCGCAGCGTCGGGGCAGAGGTGACATATTGCCCATAGAGCCCCAAATCGGCAAATTGAACCGTGCTTCCGATCTTGGCCCCGAAAATCGGTTCTCGTGTCACGCGTGCGCAGGTTTCGAGAAAGCGCATGTATTCCGCGTTCGGAAGCTGCATTGACTGGTCCTGCAACAGCCTCTCCGAAAATCCGTGCTCTGAGAATACACGCCGAGTAAGTGCGTGCCCGAACATCTCGTCTACGGCACTCGCAATTGCAGCAAACTCGCTCGCGCTGACCATGGGTATCATGGGATTGGGCATTGCTTCCTGTCTCAGTTGGTGTTGCCACAATGAATGCCATTTTGTCGCGAATTGGCACCCTCGCATCTTGTATCATACCCAAAACGAGACAGGAAAAGGAGCTTCCAATGCTACTCAACAAGTTGAAATCCGTTGCAGTTTTGGCGGTGGTTGGCTTATCGCCGACATTGGCATTGGCAGAGACAAACAAGCCCAACATCGTCTACCTGTTGGTGGATAATTGGGGCTGGGGCGACATTGGCCTTCAGGGCGGCACCGTCCCGACGCCAGAAATTGACGCGCTAGCCGGGGAAGGAATGCGGCTGCTCAACTTCAATATCGAGAACCAGTGCACCCCGACCCGGTCTGCCATTCATACCGGTCGTCTTCCGATCCGCAGCGGCACTCAGAAGGTTGCGGCCCCCGGTGAACCCGATGGTCTCGCGCCTTGGGAATATACCATCGCCGAACTGCTGTCCGATGCGGGCTACAGGACCGCTCTCTTTGGCAAATGGCACATTGGTTCGCAGGTCGGGCGGCACCCTAGTGACCAGGGATACGACGAGTGGTGGGGGATTAACGAAGGCTCCAATGCGGCAGCATATACCGCCACGCCTGAGTTCGACCCTGAGGTCGCGGCCGTGCCGCACTTCTGGGAAGGCAAGAAGGGCGCTCCATCCTACGAAACAGAACTCTACGACACTGAAGGCAAAACAACCTTTGACCGCAACATTACCGACCGCGCGGTTGGCTACATCAAGCAACGCGCCGGTGATGATGAGCCCTTCTTCCTTTACGTCGGTTTCACACAGTTTCACCCGCCCTGGGTCATCCACCCGGATTTCGACGGGGTCTCGGACGCGGGCATCTACTCGGACATCAAATACGAGGTCGATCACAACATCGGCCGCATCCTCGACACGCTCGACACCTCGGGCATTGCGGAAAACACAATCGTCGTGCTGACTGGTGATAATGGTCCCGGCACACTTCCGCAGGGGCTCGGTTATGCCACCGGCGAAGTTGGTGGCTCGACCGGACCGTGGCGCGGTGGCCTCAGCACCGGGTTCGAGGGCGGGTTACGAACGCCTGCAATGGTCCGCTGGCCCGGACAGGTTCCGGCGGGCGTCGTATCGAACGAGATCGTTTCGGTGCTCGACATCTATCCGACACTGGCCACTCTTGCCGGAGAAGCGGAGCGCATCCCGTCGGACCGCCCGATGGACGGCGTTGACCAAAGCGCGTTCTTTCTTGGGGAGCAGGAGGCTTCCAATCGAGAACACGTCGTAACGTTCGTCGGTGATAGCGTCTTTGCCGTGAAATGGCGTGACATCAAGGTGCACTTCTTCACAGCAGAAAGCACATTCTCGGAAATCAGGCAGAATACATTTCCTCAGGTCCACAACATAAAGGAAGATCCAGCGGAACAGTTCGAGCTTTGGGGCAATGAAGGTTTCTCACACGCTTGGGTAATGACTCCAGTGACCGGTATTCTGAGCGACCTCACGGCAAGCATGGTGAAGTTCCCGAACATCAAGCCTGGAGAGGATTTCGACGGCTACAAGTAAACGGCAGCATTGTCCGCAGTGCGGTCGCAACCCACAAATGACAGCAATGTCCGCTTTGGGCTGCCTACAAGCATTCGCACCTGGTGCGGTGAACGCCAGCCGGAATCGATAGGTTCGCAACACGGTCGAATCCCGTAGGCTTTCCTCCTAGCGGTTATCTAGGAGGAAAGCCGCTCAATCAGAGCGTTCACAAGATCTTTATCCGAATGCTTCAGCGGATCGCCAATACTTTCAGCGAGACCAAGCATTAGAACCAAGCCCAAGGAGGCCGAATGGATAGCAAATGCTGTTTGGCGCGCTTGGTCAGGTGATCCATCGAGCTTCTTTGCCAGGGCGTCATACAATCTTGATGTGGTTTTATGGATTTGGTCGAGAACATCGCCGTCTCGTGTTTCTTGCATGCCTGCTTTCAGAGTTTGTGGCGCGAGGTACATCATCCTGTACCGATCAAGATTGTCTCTGTGGAACTGTGTGATTGTACGTACAAAGACGTCAATTGCTCCATTCGAGGTTTCAGCTAATCTTAGACTCTTCTCAGCCTCTGTGGCCTCTGCGTCCAACCAGTTGACGAACATCGCAGCGAGCAAATCGCTTTTGGAGGGAAACCAATACAGCACTGCCTGTTTAGAAATTCCAAGCTGTCGGGCGATTGCGTCAAAGGAAGCCGCGCCAATGCCGCCAGACGCAAGAAGCAACTGCGCGGCACCAAGGATCTTTGTGTCGGTTTTGAGGTTGCTCATACATTTCTCTTGATTGCTTACCATTGGTAAGCTACAACACTTACCATTGGTAAGCAAGTGCAGCGAGTGGGCGAAACATTGGAATTGTTGAACTTGGAAAACCCAGTATTTACAGCGTATGTCATCGCGGCCTCTCTGATGGTGTTGAAGGTCATGGGGCAAGGTTGGATGACAGTTCACCGCATGCTGAAGATCGGCGGCGGGTGGGCCAGTCCTGAGGATCTCAGGAGGGGGCTCATCAACAAAAAACCTGATCCAACCCAACTTGAAGGCAATGACTACGTAGACCGCTCCCGGAGGATGCACCGTAACGATCTGGAAAACATCCCGGCGTTCTGGGTTGCTGGTCTTTTGTTCGTTCTCGTTGATCCCCTGTTGCTTCTTGCGCAGCTACTGTTCTTCGGGTTCGTTGGAGCGCGCTTTGCCCACTTTCTGGCCTATGCAACCGAACAATCGCACGAAGTTCGAGCAACGTTTTATACCATGGGCTCCGTGATCGTGATCTACATGGCTATACATGCAATTTGGTCGGTATTTGCCTAGTTGGTCAAAGGAATATGACCGTTAAATCTGCGGTGCGGTCGTAACCCACAAGTGACAGTAATATCCGCTTCGGGCTGCCTGCAGCCATCCGCACCTGGTGCAGCGAACGGCAGTAGGGAGCCCATATTCATAATGCTGCAGTGTACATGAACGGCAGCTATAAGCAGTAAAGTGAGGTTGGCAAAATCTGGCTCATTTCCCGACAGCGGGCCTTGGTGAGAGGTGCAGCACATCCTGGCTCCAAGCCCATAATGGCTGACGCTGCATAAAAAATGAACAACGACCATACGCGTAAAGCCAACATCGATAAGTTTAGCGAGAGGCCCAGTGGGCCCTCTTTGGAGAACAAAAGGCACCTCATTTATGGTGAATCCTGTCCGCTCCCTGGAAATCAGAGCCTGTGAGTACGACAAAAACGCTTCGCTTTTGCTTAGAACTTCCAGCGAACCCCGGCGAAGAAGGCTGTCGATGCTTCATAGTCGAACGCCTGATCATCGTAATCATAGTGGCGTAACAATCCGAATATTTCGATATTTTTCGCCTTTATCTGCTGAGACACCGCAAACCCAATCGAGCGGGACTGAGAACCAGGTCCGGTGATGTTATTGCCGTTGTAAACATCAATCGAAAAGGCCGTTTGTCCCATCGGCAAGAGATCCCGGAAAACGCCCAGCTTGAAATAGTTGTACTGCCCTGAAACCGAGCTGTGACCCAAGGCCATGGTGAAATTCAATCCGGTCTGATGGTGCAAAGCGGAAAGTGAGCCCGAGGTCACGTCTTCGTCGCCCTTCTTGCTGTGGCCTGCTCCGGCACTAAACCGCACACCGTGGAAGTTTCCTTCGTATCGGGCGGCTATGTCGGCATAGATGTCGTCGTCCGAATCCAGAACCTCTTTGCCCACTGCGAAAGAAACCTTAAGACCCTTGTAGTCCGGAGTGTCATAGCGAATTCTCAGCTTTCGGCTTCCGTCTGAATTGTAGCCCGTGACGTTGTCGCCGTCGAAGTTGCTAAAGACATCGCCGATTATCAAAGAGGATAACCGACCGTCCGTTAGACGCAAATACTGCCCTCCGGCTGATTGAGAGACAGCGGAGTAAGCAGTGACCTTGGTGTGCGACAAGTCAATTTCAGCAATACTGTCGGTAGCCATGCTGCCTTGACCCAGCGAGAGAGTACCCAACCGGTCATTGTCTAAGATTATTTCCAGTTTTCGGACATTGGTGCCATCGAACGAGAATCCGGTACCAGAGTTGTCAATCTGGTTAATTGAATTGGAGGCTCTTGGCGTGATGCCTCCTTCGAATCTGGCAACTGCGTCGATCCCCCAGATTGGATAGAGTTGCCAAAGAAATCCGACACGTGTGCTGGCATTCGAATTGTCCACTGGTGCATATGTTTGCTTGGTCCAGCCATCGTTGTAATATAGCAAGGCCTGGCTAATTTGGCCATACATCGTGATGGGCTGACCTGTGAGAGTCGTTCTGGTTCGCCAGTCATCCGTTGGGTCGGTCAACGGGGTCAGAAGATTTCTCAAGCCCAAGTCCTGCGCGTAGGTTTCCCCTGCTGAGACAGCACCAGCCACGCCGCAAATGAATGCTACAAGCTTTCGTGACACCAGTATTTTTAACCTTTCCTGTTTTCAGCAGTTGGCACGGGGAACGCTGTCAGCTTCAAACTCCCCCGCTTTGACTTAGCCAGCGCGTTTACACCTCTGATCAAACAACCCGAGCCTCCTCGGCATCGCGATTTGGAGGCCCGCAAGCACCGCAAGTTATTGGCTCAGCGCTAAGACATCGGTTTCAGGCTGCGGTTCAAAAATCAAAAACCTAGTCTCCGATTGTGATCGAAGCTGAGGATTTCCAGATCATGATGCCATCGTCGTCTTTTACGCAGTGCAACAGTTTTGTGTTGTCTTGTGCGCGCAATTCGTTTCCACCGTTTAACGCTCCATTGTTGTCCGACGTTTGCAGCTGTCGCTTTTTGCCAGAGACGACAATATAGGAATTCTTTGAGTAGGCACGGCCATCATAGTAGCAAAACCGCATTTCTGCGCCTTCTGGAATGGGCGAGGCCGTCGTTAGGACCGACTGGGCAAACCCAGATCCGCCTGACAGGGTCAAAGCTGTGACAAGAATAAGCCGTATCAATCTAAACTCTCCTTTTTTAAAGCCGACCAAAACTTTTGCGGTCTCCTAGACACGAACAATCCTGTTTTGGGATAGGTGCACGGCTTGAGACATGCGCCTATCCGAGGCCTTATTCGTTACTTAAGGTCGTATTCTTCATTGAATGAATCAACCATCTCTTTTTGAACGTCATCGACATTCCATCGGCCTGCTTTGATCGCGTCCGTGACAGGGTCTTTCAGACCTGTTGTATCCGGCGCTGGCGCTGCCTTGGGACCGGGAACGGACCAAGCTTCTTCCGTCCCAACAACCATGCGCTCGGTGATGCCATCATTTGTAATGTTCCAGACCATATTGTCCGTCGCCAATGACAGCGGACCATCATAGACGTCGCGCACACCATCATAGATCCCGAAACGCGTCGCTTCCTCGTTAAAGAAATGATAGCCGACCGCCAGCTTCGGTTTGATCTCTGCCATGACCTTGCCAAATGCAGGAGGCGAGGTGTGAACCTGGGTCCCGACACCGATCGCCTGTGCGGGCGATTGTGAATATAGAGAGACAAGTTGATCAGGTGTCAAAAACACTTCGTGAATGGCGAGATCGGCGTCCTTGGCATAGTTTACATACCACTGGTTTGGAAACGTATCGCCCCCGATGACAATCTTCATCCCCTGCCAGTAGACCCCATAGCTGACGGGTCCGTCACCGGCATGGATAGCCGGCCAAGAGCGGATCTCGACACCGTTTTCGCTGTAGATCACCTCGTTTTCGCCAAGGTAGTCGAATTCTGTCACCTCAACGACACCCGGCGCTGGGTTGAGACGATAATTCCGGGTCACAAGGTCCCAGTTAAAGGCCTTTAGAAAGTGCTCAATGGCGTATTTTGTGCCCATTTCCGGCGTTTCGCCGCTTGGGCCCCAAACCTTGAGTGATCCGGTGCGCCCAGACGTCCAGCCGCCGGCCCAAAGGGTCACGAAATCACCCCAGTGGTCCGTGTGAAGGTGGGAGAAAAAGACTTTGTCGAGAAAGTCATACGGGATCATGTAGCTGGCAACATTTGCCATTGAGCCCGTACCAACATCAAAGAGGAATTTGTCACCATTGCCCAGTTCAAGCAGAAAACACGTGGCTGCTTGCCCACGACGTGCTGCCGGAAGGCCGGTACCACAAGCGGTCAACCTCATTTCATCCGAGCCAAGCTCTTCTGTACCAGGGTAATACACATAGCGATCGGGCGCGACACCATTGGGGTCTTCGACCTTTCCCCCAGCGGCCCAAACACTGGCCGGTGCCATCAACAATGCGGCTGCAAAAGCGAATATTCGTCCCATTTTGGCTCTCTCCTCGAGGTCAAAAAGATATCTGAATCAAACATACCAAAAGGTACGGAGTAAGTATAGACTTTCAGGCTCGGACCTTTCAGATTAGTCATGCGTCCGTGTTTTTGGTGGCGACCGGCTTGGTCGAGAGCCAGAAGGCGGTGTCTAGTAAAGGTAATCCTGTGACCATGGATCAAAACAAACCCAAGAAGCGGTATGATCGAAAGCGATGGCTGGAAACGGCGCTAGACGTTCTGGCCCATAAGGGGCTGGCGGCTGTTCGGGTCGCCGACCTGGCTGCACGACTGAACGTTACCAAGGGTAGTTTTTATCACCACTTTAAGAGCCGAGAGGCCTTTTTGGATGCGCTGGGGGAATATTGGACGCAGGCCTATACAGATCGGGTCATAGAAACAATCGGGCCACCGCAGGGCGACGGACGCGAACGGCTTCTTACACTCATGCACTATGTCGCCGAGCGCAAACTGGACCGATTTGACATGGCGTTTCGGTCATGGGCGGCACAGGATGCCAGAGTTGCCAGGGTCGTTGAACGGGTCGACGAACGCAGATACCACTTTATTCGGAGTTTGTTTGAGGATGCTGGACACACCGGGGTTGAATTGGAAGCCCGCACCACTGCTTGGCTCGTTTTTTCGAGTGCTTTGCATTCTCTTCACTTTCCGGAAACAGGAAGCAAAGACCAGCCTAGCCTCGAAGATCACTTCCGCGTGTTCATGGATTGAGGCCTGGCTCTCGGGACTGCAGATCCGAGAATGTCACGGTATCCGAGCCTCGGCGCCGCAGGTTTTACCGAGTTTCCCGATGCGGATGTTCCATAGGGCTGTGAATGCAGTTTCCATCCTCATAGCCGCTGGATTGGTGGTGATTTCAGCGGCGACTTCGCTGCGAGCAGATTTCGTGCCCTTCAATGGCTCTGAGGTTGCCCCAAATATCGCCATCATACGCGTTTCGGACAGGGGGGTGACTGTTGAACTGGAAGTGTTCGTTGGAGATATGCCTGTATTCGCGGATCTCTTGCCAATTGAGTGGCTGCCTGAGGACGCTCAGGTGGCGGCAAATGGAGTAGACAGACTACGACGCTTTGCTAACAGAGGGCTGTCGGTGCGCACGGCCGAAGGCACGAGACTGCCTGTCCAAGTGACCCTAATTGAACCGCGGCAACGCATTGACCGCGCGTCTCCTTTTGCAGGCCAACGTGATCCGCTCAGCGGTCAGGTCGTGCCAGCCCCACCGGAAGACCCTCGCGTTATTTATGCTGAATTGTTTTATTCCTTTGGCGAATTGCGACCCGACAAGATAAGCATTTCACCCCCGATGAAGTCAGGTATTCCGGCGGCAGTAATCGGAACTCTGATCTATGATCGAGACGTGCCAGTCACTGATTTCAGGTTCCTGTCCGGGCCTGCCGATCTGAACGTCAACTGGTCTGATCCGTGGTACAGCCAGTTCGCTCAAAAGAACCTGAACCGCCGCGCGCAATCGGTTGCCTCCTCGTTCCTGTACATCGAGCCTCGCGAACTGCGTCACGAGACCCTTATTCGCTTGCGGGAACTTGCGCCCTGGCTAGGCGTTGAAGCCCCAGAGGGTGCTGTGATCTCACCTGACGAGATTGATAATCTCACCACTTTGGCCGCAGCCTATTTGCAAAAGAGAAACCCGGTCGACATAGATGGCGTTTCGGTCAACCCGAAAACCGCCACGGCCGACATTTTGTCCTTTGAGCCACGTGGGTTTCAAATCGCTGAGGCCAATGCACCGGTCCCCGTCAACAATGCGTTCGTTGGTGTGATCCTATCCTTCCCCGTGTCAGACATCCCTGACACGGCAACGGTGCACTGGGATATGTTTGACGAACACATCACGGCAGTCTCGACCACTTCCACTGATGCGGCCAGTCCATTTTTTGGCGAAGTGACGCCCCAAACCCCCATCTTTCAATGGCGCAATCACCTCCTTACCTATGAACGCCCAGAGGTCACCTCTATCCCGGTTGCACCGGAACCGGTTTGGATTTCCATCCTGTTCTGGCTCGGGTTGGGCTTGGTCGGCAGCGGAGTGGTTATGGCCATTCTTCGACGGCAAGCATTTCTCCGGATCGGAATCGGTCTGGCGCTCTTGGGTGCGATCTGTGCATCCGTATTCTCGTCACGGATTGGCGGATTGCCCTGGTCAGCCGGGAGGCTGCCATCTCAAACAGAAGCCTCGGCAGTTTTCCTATCAGCCATCGAAAACCTCAATATCGCGGCATTGGAAGTAACGCCGGAAAGCCGCAAGCGCGAACTTGGGCCGGTTGTGACACGAGAAGCGATCAGCCCGGTTGCAAACGAACTTGAACGCGGTCTGGCCATCAGGGTCCCAGGTGGCAGTCTGGCGCGGGTGACCAAGATCGAAGAATTCAAGCTCGAAAAAGTGAGTGAACTCACGGATGAACGTGGTTTCAGCGTTCTTGCATCATGGTCTGTTCTGGCCGAGGCCGGGCACTGGGGCCACGCCCACACACGATATGTGACCTACCGCGCCCTTGCCGACATGGTGCCGCAGGATGGTTCATGGAAATTGGGCGGCATAACAGTCATCGAGGCACGAACCCCAGATGTATAGAAGAACAACAAAACTCCGGCCCGTAGCAGCCATACTAACGATCGCTCTTTTCATAATCCCAGGGCTAGCCGCCGCGCACTTCCTGTTGAACCTCAATGTCCGTATCCTGCATATCGAACATGTGGAGAGCGGGTTGCGTGTCTATTACAGGACTCCCATGCCCTATCTGGTGGCAGACAAAGTCGGAAAGGCCGATGGCGATGATTTACCCCTGCCAGCCCCCTTTACGACCAACGCATTTGAAAACGATCAGCTGGTCCATTACGTCGATCCGGGCGCGATCCTGCGGGATGGAGTCGGACTAGGCCAAATCGCAGAAGCTGGCCTGTCCCTTAAAACAGGAGGCACACGCCAGACAGGTGTCGTTGAGCAGGTGCTGGTCTATCGGGTTGGCGCAGAGCCGGGATTTGCGACCCTCGAGGAAGCCCGGACAGCGATGCAGAGCGCTATGTCTTTGGATCCACCGCCCTATGTTGGTGATGCCGTCGCCGATATCACCATCCGGTATGATCTCGCGGATCTGGGCCATGACTATACGATCTCGAGCACTTTGGATCCAGGCCTGCCCGATCAGGAGAACACTGCCAACCTGATCCTTGATTATGGTAGCGACAAGCCGCAAGTGTTCCGCTCAAGCGGGCTCATGTACGAGCCCATCGTCATCCGCCAAGGCGGCAGTGGTGGCTTCTGGAGCTTTGTCGTTGAAGGCGTCCATCACATTCTCGCGGGTCTTGACCACGTCCTCTTTGTCATCTGCCTTGTTTTAGGGGCAGGAACGCTTCGGACACTGCTACAGCGCATCACCGGATTTACGGTTGGGCACAGTGTGACGCTGTCCCTTGGCTTCTTTGGCTACGTGCCGTCAGCCGATTGGTTCATCCCAGCGGTCGAAACCGGCATTGCACTGTCGATCATCTATGCCGCTTGGATGGCAATCAGGGCAGACCATGTGGCTGGGCAATCAGACGGGAGCATCCTTGTCGTCACCACATTGATCGGCCTGCTGCATGGGTTGGGGTTCAGCTTTGTCCTTCAAGAGATTCTTCAGGTTTCGGCACCGAATATCTGGCAAAGCCTTCTGGCCTTCAATCTGGGGGTCGAGATCGGCCAGGTCATGATCGTGCTGCTTCTCTGGCCGGCGCTGATGTTCCTTCACAGGCGCTCGGCAACAGGCTGGCGGTATGTCGCAACGACTCTGGCGGCTGCCTGTATTGTGCTTGCAATATACTGGGTGGTTGAGCGGTCAATTCAGGTGGTCGCTGCGATGGCCTAGGTTCGAATTTATCAAACCCTTTGATGTTGGGTGGTTGAGTTCAAAAATGTCGGGCGAAACGCGTTTCGTGTTCTTCACTCAGGCAAAAAACCTTTCGCTGCAATAAGACAGGCCCGCTAATTACATAAAACAATTAGCTGATACTCAGGCCTTCGGCTCCGAGAGTCGAATATCCACTTTCCTCATTTTGGTGGTATCACTCAACTTCTGCTTTGAGCTAGGAGCGGACGGCCGGAAAGATATAGTAAATGGCGGTTTGGTTCCGCATTGCCGATCTTAGTCCAGAACGCGCCGAATGTCTGTAATCCGGTCTTTTCAACCCCGCCGCTGAATTCACGGATGCTAATGTGGTTCAGAGCTGTTGTCTGACTCTTATAGTTCGTATGACTATCCGACCGTGACTGTACCGAGCTAGTCGCCACACCCAATTGGCGGTTAAAGATCGTAACTAAGGGTGTGGCGATCTTAGCTGCGTGCGTGAAAAAATTTTGTAAACATCGTTGGTAGCGAGGTCCCGCAACCACTACTGTCGAACAGACCACCTTCGGGTGGCCTTATTTGTTTTTGGGCCACACCAAAACTCAGCAAACCCGCAAGTTCGCTCACCAACTCGATGGACAAACCCTCACCATCCGGGACAAGGCGCATCTCTGACAGGAAGCTGCGGATGATATTGGTGGCTTCATCTTTTGTGGACGGATCATTCAAGGCGGTGCCTTCTTAAGCACATGTCGGCAAGACCTTGGTGCAGCCAGACCGGCGACTGCGTCTCGGTGTTCTCCAGATCGTTCTCCACCTCCGCCTTGCGGTCCTCCAATGTGTCCATCTTGTCCTTCATGCTGGGATGGGACTTGCCCTGTGCACTGGCGTCGACGATCTTGTCGATCTGATTGGCGACCTTGGATAGCTTTCGCTCAGAATTGGCTTTGGCCTCATAGTGCTTTTCCGCGATGTCCAATGTTACGTGACCGAGGATATCGCGAATGATGCCGATATGCTCGGGGTGGAGCTCGGCAATCGACGTTGCGGTGATGTCGCAGAATGCGTGAGCACTCGCCACGAACATCAGCTTCCACGGACAGCATGGGGCTGCACGAAGGGAGAAGATCGAGTGACCGGTTTGGGCCGCCCGCGAAGGCGGCCCCTCCGCATCAGATCTCAATGGCTTCCGCGATGGCCAAAGCGTCTTCCAACTCAACGCCCAAATATCGAACAGTGCTGTCCATCTTGGTATGTCCCAACAGGAGCTGAACGGCCCGCAGATTGCCAGTCTTCTTGTATATCTGTGTCACCTTGGTGCGCCGCATTGAATGCGTACCATAGGCTGTTGCCTCAAGACCTATGGATGTCACCCAATCGCGAACGATCCGAGCATACTGGCGCGTTGAAATGTGCAACCGATCGTGGAAACGGCCTGGCCACAGAAATTCAGAGCCAACCATAAGAGGGTCCGCCACCCATCTCGCGACTGATGCTCGCGTGCCTTCCGAGATTTCAAAACGAACTGGTTTCTGCGTCTTGCGTTGCAGAACAGACGCGCGTTCCTTGATCCGACCGGACGCCATCACATCCACAACCTGCATGCGAACGAGATCACAACCCCGAAGCTTGCTATCAATTGCCATGTTGAAAAGAGCGAGGTCTCTGTAGTTTTCGGCGAGTTCAAGGCGAACCCTTATTGCCCAGACATGTTTCGGTTTCAGTGGGCGCTTCTGTCCGACGATCCGACCCTTGTTCCAAGCAGGGCGAAGTGCG
This sequence comes from Rhodobacteraceae bacterium M382, assembly GCA_025141015.1. Taxonomy (NCBI): domain Bacteria; kingdom Pseudomonadati; phylum Pseudomonadota; class Alphaproteobacteria; order Rhodobacterales; family Paracoccaceae; species Rhodobacteraceae bacterium M382. Next base: position 3,652,022 of record CP081098.1, read on the forward strand.
CGAATGGCAGGTAAATTTGGCGTTTCCATGATTGATCCTCCGATCCGCCACACCCTCCCAGAACGACAACCCGACGTTGACGGCCAACCATATCACAGGATGCCGTATTGCATTCGAGGTCGGCTCGGAACTCCAGAGCGACGGAGGCTGCACATCAAACAAATGGCCACTTCCAAGAAGTTGCTAGCGTCCAGCTGTCGGGATCAATCGGGATCAACACACAATGATGTAGCCAAACAACTAAGCCGGGCTCATTCCTGCCCATGAAACCCGTTACTCTCAGCTTTCACCCAACCTACAGACGGCAATGCAAAGCGACGTCCCAATTCGAGGCAACGGCTCTCGGAGCATTTTTCCAGCAGTGACCTGCGTGATAAACTGCCTTCCCTGCATCTGCATCGAATGTGAAAGGCCAGTCAGGATGTCAAAATTGCGCAGAAGAGCGCAGCGCATCATCGGCGACAATCGCCTCTCGGTCGCCGCTATTCACCAGCACCGACACATGGCCTGGCGAGTGCCCCGGCGTTGGGATCACTGCACAAACCCCGCCAAGAATTGAAGAGATCATCTGGCCTTGGGTTGATGGCTACTGCACGTTCATGAAGGCCGATCACACATTCGACATCGATGATTTCGGGTCATGGCGTTTCATCTCCTTCACCGCATTTCCAGAAAATGGGAACGACTGAATGAAGCGGGATTTCATGCGGGTTGACGGACAGCTTCGCGAGTTGGCGCTGGGGTCAGTCCCGGAGTTCAATAGCTCGGAGCGATGTATATACCCTTCCCCTGACGACCCGCCATATTGGGGCCAAGCCGCATCCGAGACTGGCGAGCCGGGATACGAGGCCGTTGGCTAAACAGGAAGGATCACGGCATCTCAACAGGACGCCACGGCGTCTGTGATGTTCAAGGGCGACTGTGGGGGCTGTTTTTTTTGCGGCGGTAAATTTCGAATGAGCAACCGATCGCACGCCGGTAACAGCCTACGGTCAGGACCGATATCTGTCCATCTGCGAAAATGCGGACTTGATCTGCGGAAACCATCAAGGCCAGCGAGCTTGCGGTCCGCGCAATCAGGTCGGACACAAGGCCGTATCATCGGTCAGAAACGACCGCTGCTGCCAAAACAGGTCCAAGCACGCGGCGCTTGCCGTTCGCCTATTCAGACTGGATTTACGGTCGCGCTGCTGCATTGGTTAGACTCGCGCCCAAATTGCGTGTTTCTGCGCGATGAATGAATGTCTGCAATAGCGTGTTTCACGTCGGTTGCGCGATCCGGGCAATCCGTTGAAACTTCTTGCGATAGGCAGCGGGTGTCATGCCTGTGCCGCGTTTGAAAACCCGTCGAAAGGACGCCGGATCGTCATAGCCGATGGCGGCACCCACGTCGTCATTGCTGATCTGGTCCATCTCCAGCATCTGCTTGGCCTCTTCGACCCGCAGCGCCTGCACATATTCGATCGGGGCAAAGCCCGTGGCCGTTCGAAAGCGGCGTGAAAACGTTCGCGGGTTGAGACCTGAATGCTCAACCATCTTCTCCACCGGGTTGGCGGTGGCATAATGTTCGGCAATCCATTCCTGACTGTCGGTGATCGGGCCGTCGTTCGATTCCATGGGCCGGGTCATCACCGCATATGGCGACTGGCCCTCGGCATGTCCCCCGATCAGGAACACCTTGGCGGTTTCAATCGCAACCTGATAGCCACAGAAACGTGCAATCAGGTAAACCACCAAATCATGCCAGGCACTGACACCTCCGGCGGTGACGATCCGGTCTCCCTCCGCCGCCAGGCACAGCACCGATTCCGTCTGGAACGAAATCTTGGGGAAATGCCGCTGGAACATGTCACGATAGGCCCAATGCGCCGTGGCGCGATGACCATCCAACACACCCCCTTCGGCCAAGAGCAGCGATCCCGAGCAGACCGACGACAACAGCGCCCCGCCCGCATGCATCGCCTTCAGCCAGGCAATCTCACGCGGGTAGCGCCCGTGCGGCACATCGTAGATCGTGGTGTACATGTCGCAGACAACCACCGCATCAGGGGTCTCGACATCGCCGATGGCGGCGTGTGGCTCCACCGGGATGTTACCAATACAACGGAATGGCTTTCCGTTGGCGGTGACAATCTTCACGTCCAGCAACTCATCCCCCGGTTTGCCGACCACCATATCCAGATAAACAGCCCCCGCCGACATCAACACATCATAAAGCCCATACAGCACCGAAGCCGAAGTCTCGGGCGCGGCCAACAACAAGATCTGCGGCTTCTTCGCCATTTCTTCAATTCCCCCTTACGGCTCAAATGTCCAAAACGGCCCGGTTTTGACCGATCCGCCATAATCACTTGTCCAGTATGCCGCAAAACTGGCAATATTGCCACTGAGCGCACCAAGCCCGATGCGTTACCCTTTCTGAATATGAAGGAAAGGATTTGATCATGAGCACCCCAGACACACATATTGCCGGCTTTGAAGGTGAGCTTCTGACGGCAGGGGCAGACGGTTATGACGCGGCCCGCGGCGTCTGGAACGCGATGATCGACAGGCGGCCCGCGCTGATTGCGCGGTGTCGGAATGCGCAGGATGTGATGGCAGCTGTGCGCCATGCCGCAGCCCATGATCTGGGCATTTCAATCCGCGCGGGCGGCCATAACGTTGCAGGCCATGCGGTTTGCGATGGCGGGTTAACGGTTGACCTTACCCAGATGCGGGGTGTCAGCGTTGATGCCGAACGACGCGTCGCTTTGGTGGAGGGCGGCGCGCTCTGGGGGGACGTGGACAACGCCACCCAGGCCCATGGGCTGGCCACCCCCGGCGGTCTGATTTCGGATACCGGCGTAGCAGGGTTGACGCTCTCGGGCGGCATCGGCTGGCTGCGGGCCAAGCACGGGTTGTCGATTGACAACCTTGTGGCGGCGGATGTGGTGACGGCCGATGGCACGCTTGTACACACCAGCGCCGATGAAAACCCAGAGTTGCTTTGGGCGCTCCGGGGCGGTGGCGGCAACTTTGGTGTGGTGACCCGGTTCGAATTCTCGCTGCACCCGGCCGGGCCCGAAGTGATGTTCGCCGCCCCGATTTACGCAGTAGAAGACGGCCCCGGCCCGATCCGCGCCTGGCGGGATTTCATGCGCGAGCATGACGGGCTGATCGGGTCGTTATGCGAATTTTCCACCGCAGGCGGCGAAGACTTCCCCGAGGAAAGCTGGGGCAAGCGCGTTTATACATTGGCCTGCGTGTACAACGGAGACGCTGCCGAAGGCGAAGTGCTGATGCAGCCCCTGCGAGAGCTGGGTAACATGGTCACCGATTTCTCCGGCCGGATGGGCTATTGCGAGGTTCAGACACTGTTTGACACGCTGATGCCCGCTGGTGATTTCCGTTGCTATTGGAAGGCACGCTACCTGACTGATCTTTCTGACGAGATGATTGACCTTGCTATGGCCAATGCTCAGGCCGCGCCGTCGGAAAACTCGATCTCCTCACTCTGGAACTTCGGCGGGGCCACCGCGCGGGTGCCTGCGGATGCCACCGCCTTTGGCGACCGTTCTTTCGGATGGATGTATTCGCTCGATGGTGTCTGGCCGGATGCAGCAGACGACGCTGCAAACATTGCCTGGGCGCGCGATGGATGGGACAGTGCCGCACGCTTCGGGCACGAGGGCCGCGCCTATCTCAATTTTCCCGGCCATGGCGAAGACAATGATGCGCTGACCCGTGCGGCCTTTGGGGTCAACTATCAACGGCTGGTCGAAATCAAGACAAAATACGACCCGCAAAACCGCTTTCGCTTTAACCAGAACATCAAGCCGGAGGCGTGAGGCATGACCCGCACCAACCCAACCCCCGCCACGACCACCGGTGCAATTTTCCTGACGGAGGGCGGCACCGAGACTGAGATCATGTATCGCCACGGGTTCGAGTTGCCCGAGTTTGCCATGTTCCCGCTGCTGGAAAACCCCAAGGCCGTAGTCGCCCTGCGGCAAGTCATGTCAGATATGCTGGACGTCGCAGCCGAATTTGGCCTGTCGTTCATGCTGACCGGGTTGGATTACCGCGCCAGTCCCGATTGGGGGGCAAAGCTCGGCTATTCTCCCGCTGGTTTGGCCGATGCCAATATCGCCAGCATCGCGTTCCTGCGTGAAACCGCAAAGCCCTATGCTGGCCAGATCCCGCAACTTTTGATCGGTGGCTGCATTGGGCCGCGTGGCGATGCCTACGGGATGAACGCCGAAATGACCGCCGACAGCGCTGAAGACTATCATTCGGTGCAGCTGGAAACGCTGAAAGCGGCAAACGTGGACTTCGCCTGTGCGGCAACTTTTAACAACATCCCCGAGGCCATAGGTGTTTCCCGCGCCGCCGCCAAAATCGGCGTGCCGCTGTCGGTATCACTGACATTGGACAGCTCACATCGCCTACGCTCCGGACCTACTCTGGCCGAGGCCATCCCCGAAATCGACCGTCAGGCGGGTGAGGCCGCGCCGGACTATTACCTGCTCAATTGCTCGCACCCGCTGGAATACGAGCCGGCGATAGACGGCGGTGATTGGATAAATCGCCTGCGTGGCGTGCGGCCCAATGCCTCCAAGATGGAGAAAATCGCATTGTGTAAACTGGGCCATATCGAGGACGGCAACCCTGTGGAACTTGGTCAACAACTGGGCGATCTGCGGGCGCGCCATCCGCATATGGACATCTTCGGTGGCTGCTGCGGAACCGGCCACGTCCACCTGCGCGAGATTGCCCGCGCACTGGTTTAGGCAGGTGGGAAGGCGACAGCGCAGAACAAACCTGTCGTTCGGGCCATATAGATTCCTATAACCGGATCGTCGCCCCGCGAGCGATCGGTTCTGACCGCCACGAAAGCTTGATCTGGATTCTGCCGAAATTAACCCAGTCGAATGGCCGTATTCGGGAAATCCGCTGCGGTGCAACAAACAACACCCGGCAGACGCGCGCATTTTCTGCGCGAGCAGTATAGGCGTCAGCAAAAGGCGGGACGGTCCCGCTCAGCGACCATTGGTACGTCGTGTAATCAATGGTCGCTTAGCCCTATTGCAGACAGGCATACCCGCTCACGCAGGCAATATATTGTGGTTCATTCTGAAAAGGTTGTCCGGATCATATTTACCTTTGATCAGAGACAATTTTTGACCGTTGTCGCCATAAGCACCCGCCATGTGATCCGCTTCATCTTCGGGCATGAAATTCACATAAGCACTGCCGGTAGAGTAAGGTTTCATCCGATCATAAAGGGTACGCGCCCATGCGATACACTCATCGTCCTTTGTGGGATCCTCCCAGCGGGTGTGCACATTCATGATGAAATGCGATGATCGTTCTGGGTATGCAGTCTCATCTGTTCCAACCCGTTCCATTTCACCGCCCACATGAGCGATGAACACTTCACAAGCCGGATCCGGCAAAGTGGAGATCCCTTCCAGAAGTGTTGTAATCGCATCTGAAGAAAGAGCGGCGAAATCGTGACTCTTCCAATAATTGCGTACTCCGGGTGACAGGAGCGGATCAAAGGCGGCCTGCCAACCTACAAATGGATGCGGAGAAATGACATCTACTATCGGGCTTCCGAGGCCACGCAAATCCGCCATTGCCGTCTCGCCTTCATCCATGGGCCCGGCATAACAAGCAGCGAGAATGAGGACCTCACGTCCGTGCCATTCTTCGGGAAGAAATGGCAAAGGCGGGGCTTTGCGCATCACGCTCCAGACTGTCAATTCATCCGGTGCGCTGTCGGCAATTTTTGTGACTTCTGCCAGCAGATCGGGTGCCTCTGCGATCGGATGAACGATCAATCCGGACAGGACTTCTGGCCCCAGAGGATGCAGTTGGAACTCAAAGGAGGTAATCACGCCAAAATTGCCACCGCCGCCCCGTATGGCCCAGAAAAGATCTGGGTGGCTGGTCGCTGATGCCGTGACGATAGATCCATCCGCTGTTACCACTTCGGCTGACAAAAGATTGTCGATTGTCATTCCAAACTTCCGGGTGGTCCACCCAAAGCCGCCACCCAACGTGAGACCTGCAATGCCGGTGGTCGAGTTTATACCTGTCGGGACTATCAGCGCGTGCGCTTGGGTCTCGCGGTCCACGTCGGCCAGAACGGCTCCGGGTTCCACCCGGGCGGTTTGGTTCGCTGGATCAACATACACCGAACGCATCTGCGACAGATCAAGCATTACTGTTCCATCGGAAACCGCATGACCCGCAATCTGGTGGCCGCCGGATTTCACCGACATTATAAGTCCGTTGTTGCGAACGAAATTTACTGCTTGTTGTACATCGCTGGCCCCCAAGGCCCGGATCACAAAGCCTGGGTGGCGGTCAACCATTCCATTCCAGATCGTCCGGGCGTCGTCGTATTCTGCACTGCCCTTAAGATGCACCGCCCCTCTGAGTGACATATCAAGTCCGTTCAGAGTCTCTTGATCTATAACAGAAGTATCGCCGTCGAGAGTAAATAGTTCGAACATAAGAATTGGCCTTCCTTTTTAAGGTAAGGCTTCTTGCAAGACTGCCTCGACTGAAGAAAAAATGCCTCTATTCACCTGTTCTCGGTGACGGGGCAGAATTTGTAACCAATGTAAGTTTTGACCCAGATCACTAAGCAAAGAGGCCGGGATCGATCCGATCCACGGATGTTATAACATCTGCTGGGATATTCAGGCGTTCGGCTGCTTTTCTCAGGCTGTCTTCGTCGGGTGCTTCGTACAGACAGTATGTCTTGCGTTTATCAGCGCTCAGAAACGAAAAAATCCACTCGACGCCCTCTTCGTCATTGATCTCTTTTATCTGAATTTTGGCGTCATTGTCTATTACGAGCTGATCCGCAAAGTTTCTTTCAATAATAAATCTTGGCATATTTCACCCCAAAACGTGTTCGCAGAGTTTCTAGGTCACTTGTCCTTCGAGTTTTGATTTAAGGGATATCATACCCAGATCCCGAGCCGTTGCCAACGCTTCTGCTTCTAGGTGAATAGCACGTTCCGCATCTTTGAGACGGCCGCGACGTCGCAAGGCAAACGCATATGCCGCCTTGCTATGGGCGATCCATGGTGGCGCGGCCATGCTCGTGTCAATTTTGATCGCCTTATCAAACAAGTTATCCGACGTTTCCCAATTCCCCATCAATGCGGCAAGGCTGCCGAGCCGACGAGCTGCGGCACCAATGCAGGCCGTTGTCGCACCCGCAGTGATTGTAAGGTTTTCGTAAGGAAGCAGCATGCTGAAGATGGTTTTGGCATGGTTTTCGTTTTCTACCGCTACACAGATGTCGGCCAGATACGAAAGTGTTGTCGAATACATAGCGTCTGGCGAAATCGCAAATCCAGTATCAGCGAGTTCGTTCAGTATGCGTTCAGCCGGTTCTATGAAGCCCAATTCGGCAGCGACTACTCCGAAACCTGGTTTCCAACGCGCATCACCAGAACTCTCTGTCATCAGGCGTTTGATGACGGGCGCGACCTCCTGCAATCGACCTTGCTCCCTGCGGATAGTAAACATCTGCACGCCATAAACACCTTCAACATGTTTGCCATGCGTTTGGCGTCCAATCTTTACAGCTTCGTTGGCATAGCTCTCGGCGCGCTCAAAGTCCCCCTCCAGGGTGGCAACCATCGCCCGGGCATGTGTTTGCACCCAATAAAGCTGACGGTGATTTTCTTTGGTCGAAATCTCGGTCAAAAGCTCAAGCGAGTTATCCATCAACTGGCGATCCGCCATTTCTGCTCCGACAAACAGACTCAGCGTTCGGTCCCGCCCCTGATCAATCGTACCCAATTTCTCGGCAACCTTGTGCATGGCCTCAAGGTTTTGGCGCCAATCGCGCACTTCGTCTTCCTGTCTTGCAACAAATGACGCAGCAAATCGCGCCATCATGACGTGGAATTGGGATTTAAGATCGCCCAGTTTTGCCGCCAACTTCAGACATTGCTGACTGTATTCTGCGCTTGCCGTAAATTGACCCGTGAACATGTAAGTGCGCGCCAGCTGGCTCATCAATTTGCACCGGCGGACCTCATCATGCTCCGGCAAGTCATTCAGAGCCTTCAGGCAAACCTTGATGGCTTGTTCATGCAATTCACCCGCCATCATGCTTGAATCAGCGAAATGGTGAGCAGCATCTGCCGCGATTTCAACATCTCCGATCTTGCAGGCGGCTTCTGACGCTTCTTTGAGAGTGGCGATACCTTCCGGCAATCGACCGACGCTATCATAGCCTCTTCCGACAAGGATTTTGCCAACGATCACTTCCCGGCTGTTTTCACCCCCTAGTTTGTGCGCAGCATTAAGGGCTTCATTGGCGTTCACCATCGCCTCATGACTGGCAGATCGAGCAAGGGCCATCTCGGTTGCGGATTGCCAACGTTGAAATGCTGCTGCCCAATTTTCTGCGGCGGTCAAATGGTGTGCGACCAGTTCAGGGCGACGCTCGATTTCGACGGATCGAAGCAGCGTCAGAGCGCCGGCGACTTTCGCGTGCAGCTCCCTGCGGGTTGAGGCCAGCATAGATTGATAGGCTGTGTCTCGGATCAGCGCGTGTCGGAAAACAAAGTGGCCACGGTTATGGCCGCTTTCGAATATCAGGCCCGATTTGCAAAGATCATCTAGGCAGTTCCGAATTTCGGCCTCGTCTTTATCCATTGCAGACCGCAGCAACGCCGGTTCAAATTCGCGACCTATTACCGAGCCCGCCAAAGCCACTTGCTTTGCTTCAGGTGTAACAGCGTCAAGGCGTGCCATCAAAGTGCCCTTCAAAGACGAGGGCACTTTGAATTTCCCTTTTTCACCCGATGCTACGATTGCGCGTGTCAATTCCTCGACAAACAGTGGAATGCCATCTGTTCTTTCAACAATTGTCTGAACAAGGTTTGGCTCTGGCTCGCTTCCGGAAATACTTCGAACCAAATTGGCAACATGTTCAAAATCAAATCGGCGCAGTTGAAGCGTTTGTACATGGGCGTCGCCATCGTCGCGGTCCAACTCCCAACCGGGACGGTGTGTAATCAAGAGCATCAGCGGAAGATCCGCACAAATGGCTTTGAAACGATCCAGCAAAGCATTGGTGGACGGATCAACCCAGTGGGCATCCTCAATGAACAGAATAACCGGACGCACATTTGCGCGCGCTTTGACGGTGTCAATCAATGTCTGAATTGTAATGTCGCGCTGCTCTTGTGGGGATAGATCTAGAATTTTCTGGGCAACCTTACTGCGCGGTGCCACCAGAGCGGCAAAAACCGGAAGCACCTGATCAATGTCCAAACCCTGCCTAGTTTCGAGCATTGCCTGTACTTGTTCCAGAACACGGTCATCGTCAAAACCCGGTTCGACACCAGCGTCCTGAGAAATGCGTTCGGTAACCGGGTGGAACGGACTACTGGTGAGATAAGGCGAACAGTTCAGCCTTATTATATCAGCATTGCCTGCAATAGCTTCATCAGCCAGAAACTCTTCGGTCAGACGGGATTTGCCGATGCCTGCCTCACCCGCAAGCAACACAACCTCGCCCTTACCGCCTTTGGCACCATGCCAAGCCTGATGAAGGATGCCGTTTTCAAGGTTTCTACCAACCAGAGCGCTGTTTGAGTCCCCGCGATGCGCAGCACGAAATCGGCTTTCGGCACTGCGCTCAGCAACGACCTGTAACAGCGTGCGCTGGCCATCAAACCCTTTGAGTTCAACTTTCCCAAGTGAAGAAAACTCGAAAATTCGGCGCAGCGCCGCTTCTGTTTCCTCTTCTGGCAGGACGATCGTGTTAGGAGGAGCGTGCTCTTGAATACGTGCCGCAAGGTTGAGGATCGGGCCTGTCATCGCTCCTTCTTCGTATGTGTTTTTTCCGATTGCATCACCGACGACCACTTCGCCGCTTGCGACGCCCATCCGAACGGCCAACGGCTCGCCATCCGGCGTTTCCAACTCTTTCACACGCGCGACCGCGTCCAGCCCAGCTTTCACAGCGCGAACTGCGTGATCTTCGTAGGCGCTAGGCCAGCCAAAAAACACCAAGAGCCCGTCACCGAGATACTTGGCAACGTAACCTCCGTATCGGCTGACGGCACCGGCTACGGCATCCTGATACCTCTGTAACAGGATGCGCATATCTTCGGGGTCCAGACGATTGGTGAGTTTGGTTGATCCGACGAGGTCAGCAAACAAAACTGTCAGGTGGCGGCGCTCTGCTATTGCGTTTGAATTGGGTTTTGACGAAACCGCCAAATCTGGTGCGGCGTGTCCAGAACTTTGAGAGGGTTCAGGCTGAAGGGGCTGCTCGCGCAGATATGGCTTCTGCTCGGGCGTCGAAAGACTAGCTAAGTTGTTTTTGAGGTCTTTGAGAGCGGCCAAAATGATCTTGCGATGGCCCAAGCTTACGCCCAATTCTTTTAAGTCATCCCCAGTAAGCAACGGCAAGACTCTGTCATCCACATCATTAGTGATGAATGAATCGGCATACTGATCCAAACCTAGTTCGGTGAGCCATGCGTCGACTTTAAAGGCCATACCGGTAACAATGCTTGTTTATGAGATTTCGATCAAGATATTGATCTCGGCACGGAACTCACTCTCCCAAACACTGAACAACCATCGACTGAATTTGGGAGCCCGCCATATGGTGTTGCATCATGCATGACACCCGACTGATCCGGCCGGTGTAACCCCGGCCTATGCGGCTCTTGAATCAAGCATGTTCGACAGCCATTCGTTCCTTGGCGAGAAATTTTTCCATTTCCGAAACTGACGACGCCTTCGTTTCAGCAACGTTGACAATCTTCCGTGGCTACAGATTTGCCCTTTGCGCCAATATCCAACAAGGACAAGTTTGGGCGATCAGCACCGAAGAGGTTGATCTGAATGAAGGTCAGTTAAGCCCGCACTGCCGTCCTTGACCGGATGAGTATACGGCACGATGCAATAGCGACTGGTTTGGTGAAGCCGCAGCGCAGCTTCTGGCACAATATTGGAGGTCTCCTGTGGGCCGTACCAACCTCATTTCTCTTTTTCAGTGTGTTGGAAAACACCTTTATTGCGTCTGGCAACGCTGGTTGCACCCTTCCGCAACCAAAACCAAAGAACGGCACCTTCCCCCCCCTGTTACCAGCGGCGGAAGATACCCGTCTCCCTTTCGTCCAGTGCGCGACAGATCAAACCGCGGATCACTGGAAAACGTATTTGATACCGATATACGGCCCGTGTTGTTCAACATCATAGGCAAACGGACCACCAGCCAAAGTCGTGCTGTAATCCATGCTGAAGTAGCGATAGCCGAATATGACCGATGTGTTTTCCCAGGGTTTATAGTCAAACCCGGCATTCACCGCGACTTGCAGATCATTCCCGCCTGCGCCAAATCCACCGAACTCCATTGACGCAACTGTCGTCCATCGGTCGTTCAGCTCCCATTTACCACGGGCTCCGATAACGGGCTCCCACCAGCTTTCATCCCCCCCCAGTGTCACCCCTGGAACGGGCGTGGCGATGTTGACTGTCTGGCGCAACGAATTGTAGCGAGCCCCCGCCTGAAGATCGACGGTAAATCGGTTTCCGCTCTGGCCGTAAGTGCCATTCGCAATGCGGTATGCACCAATCAGCCCCAACCATTCCTGCCGCACATTGATCCCAACTGGTGCCCCCGCCGGGCCTGGGAGATTTCCATCGGCGCTCAGCGAGTAATAATTTGCATCAACCAGAATGCCCCAATCCCCTTTCCAAGCCTCAAGCCGACCTGATGCAGCAAAGTCGAGATTTTCCAGCACCTGCCCCAGATCCAGATCGACCGGTACCGTGACGCCAGATATCGTTGTTGTTCCGGTGGTCCGCGCTGGCAGGAATGCATAGAACGCGCCAGTGTAACGCCAACTTGCATCATTTTGGCCCTGAGGCGTCATTGGATCGGCCACAACCATTCCCGTAGCAAGGACCGTTGACGAAAGGAGCATGGCGGCAATCAACAGGTTCTTTTTCATTCCATGGTTTCCTTCAGATGACTTTGGCCGCCGCTGGAGCGGAGGCGGAATTGGAGGTGGGCAAGTATTTCTGTCGTTTTATGGATCGTTCTATTCAGCCTTCATACCATAATATTGTATTTTTTAGGGACAAATTCAAATAGCCAAACGTGTTCAAGAATATTTCTTTTTCTCGCGTTACTTTGCGCCAAATGAAATAACGGGCATATATGCACTCCCTTTGGCCGCGGTTATCGGGATGGCTCTGTCGTAACCAGATCCATAGGGCTGTTTTGTGTGCCCCCCCCCCTTTGCTGTGCCTTTCGTTTCACAGTCCACGACTGCTGCCAGGTTTCGCTGGCTCAGCACACCCCGGTGGGCATGGGGTCGCCAATTGGCTCCCGCTTGGCGGATGCTGCTCTGTCTTAGCCGCTGGCTGAGCGTTCCGTGCACCCACTGAAAGCTTGGGCAATGGACCGGGAGTTGCCGATGATATCGACGCTGTTGGACCAGCCAGAATAGGTCGCGCCATCCTTTGGCGGTTGGAAACCAAATCGCACTGAGACAAAGTTCGGCTTGGATATGCTGGGAGACGGGCTTTGTAATACATAAATCTTCTGAGTGGCGTCATTTGAAAAAACACCCCGCGCATAGAGCGATGCACCGCACCAATAGATGGCATTCTCCGAGAAATCGGCAATGACTTCGAATGTGTTGTCTGACAGCCGGTACGCTTCATAGCGGCTTTCATTTCCCGCCAACGCAATCTGAGCAGGAAACAGTGTCATGAATAATGCCAACGTCAGGCGGTTTGCCGAGGTCCATTTCTGAGGCATGGTGTGCATCTCCCTTTTCATCGAATACGCACGCACCGCCTTTTTGGATCAATCCAACCTGTTCAAAACATACATGCACCTGTTCGGTGCCTCAAATCGCGGCCAGTGGCCTGATCGTGCGTCTTTGTTCAAAACAATCGAATTTTTTCTGATCCGACTTCACCAAGCGGACGTAATAGAGCTATGATTACTCTTAGCGCTGATAAACTCTGCACTCGACCGTCGCATGTCGAGATGTTCTTAGGGGATGGTAAATCTTTGTCGCAAGAGAATACGGAGTTATCAGACCAAACGGCCTGGATGCTTGCGGTTCGGGACCGACGGGACAAAGACGCCTTTGCGGCGTTGTTTGACTACTTTGCGCCGCGCCTGAAGGGCTTCATCATGCGCAAAGGCACATCGTCGGCACAGGCCGAAGAAATTGTTCAGGATGTCATGCTCACAGTTTGGCGCAAGGCCGCGATGTTTGACCCACATCGCGCTCAGGTGTCGGCATGGGTCTATCAGATCGCCCGGAATCGACACATCGACATCCGGCGTAAGGAAAACCGCCCCGTACCCGAAGAGTTGTACGAAGATCCGGGAACTGAGCCGGATGCCAGCCAGATCCTGGCCATTGATCAGGAAGCCAGCCATCTGAAACAGGCACTGGCGCAACTGAGCGCGGATCAACGAGAAATTGTCGAAAAGGCCTATCTGGGCGAGTTGACACATCAACAGATCAGCGAACAGACCGGGCTTCCTTTGGGCACTATCAAATCACGAATACGTCTCGGGCTGGAACGCCTGAGGCGCGAATTGAAGGGACTGCGATAAATGTCCGCAATCACTCACCATGTCCCCGACGCAATGCTGGCAGCCTATGCTGCCGGATCCCTGCCCTATGCCTATTCGGTTGTTGTCGCGAGCCATGTTTCGCTGTGCGATCAGTGCCGTACGGCGCTGGGAGCGCATCAAACCGTCGGAGGCCTTGTGCTCGAAGGGTGCGACACCATTGATGTCTCCAGCCGTCTTAAAACGGATGTTCTGGCGATGTTGGATAAGCCCTATACACCAGAGCCTGTTTACGACCGCGCGGGCGTATACCCAGGACCGGTCGTCGAAGCCCTGCGTGGCACATCCCCCCGCTGGAAGACACTGGGGATGGGGGTGCGTCAGAGCATCCTGTCTGCCGATCGTGAAGGATCGGTTCGATTGTTGTCGATCCCGCCTGGACAGGCCGTACCGGATCACAGCCATAATGGTCTGGAACTGACCCTGGTGCTCCAGGGTAGCTTTAGCGATGAAACCGGTCGCTTTGGCGTGGGGGATCTGGAAATCGGAGACGAAACCCTGCATCACACACCAACAGCAGATGCTGGTGAGGCCTGCATTTGCCTTGCAGCAACGGATGCACCACTGCGGTTCAACGCTTTCATGCCGCGCCTTTTGCAGCCCTTCTTCAAAATCTGAGTTCGCTAGCTGCAGCCACGAAACACAGGAGCGGAACCACCGCCGCTCTCTGAGACGGCGCGGGCATTGGGGGCCTGTGCTGAGGTGTTCTGGCAAATGACGTGCGCGCCGTTAACCCGCGCATATCTGTCCTGCAGGTCAGAGTTCAGGACGTAAATGGGTCAGGCACCCCGATATACGATCCAGTCAGGAAGCACTCCATATAGCTTCAGCACCCAGGAGAACGGCACCGGGAAATCGGTTCTGAAACGGCGCGACCGCATGGCCCTGACAGTACGCTCAGCGGCCGCTTGCGGTTCCATGATCATGGGCATCTTAAAGTCATTCTTGACGGTCAGGCGGGTTTTGATGAAACCGGGATTGACCACGCGGACAATAACACCCGTGCCTTTGAGGTCGTGGCGCATGGTTTCAGCAAGGCTGATCAACGCGGATTTGCTGGCACCGTACCCCACTGCAGCAGGCAGGCCGCGATACCCGGCAAGCGAACCGACAAGGGTGATGTCCCCGATCCCCCGATCCAGGAACGACGGCAGCATTTCCCCCAGAACCCTGAGCGCCCCACAGAAATTGACATCCACCATGGTCAAAACCGCATCCCTGTCCCAGGCCGTGGTCTTCACCGGCTCATAGGCCCCGGCGTTGTAAACAAGACCGTCAATTTGGCCGACCGCCGCACAGGCCGTGCGCACGGAAACGGCGTCGCTGACATCCATGGGAATCGCCCGCGCGCCTGGCAATTGGGAACATAATTCCTCCAACCGCCGTTCATTGCGTGCAGACACGATCACCTGCGCTCCGGCGTCGGTCAGGGCCTTGGCCAAAGCCCGGCCCAGCCCCTCACTGGCCCCGATGAGCCATATCGTCTTGCCCTGAAACTCTTTCACGACCGGTTTTCCCGATACACTGGGGTCTCGGACAGAATACTGTCTGGTGGCGCTGGGGTTTTCATGAATGGCGCACGTTTCAGAAACAGGATGGCCGCTTGCCAGTGGATCAACGCCAGGACCCGCAAAGCGCCTGCGGGGCGACGTACCGCCGCCCACATTAACGACGTGCTGGTCGCCCTGCCCCGCGCACCGGAAAATGTCGCGATGACACCTTCATCGCCATTTTTGTAAGCAATGCGGATTTTGATCGACCGTTTGGTGAATTTGAACTGGAACCTGTAATCGCCCTGCACCTTTTGAAAGGGGGACACATGCATGATCTTTTCCGCAATCAGCATGTCAGATTCCCGGATCGGGCCGAAATTGTCGTTGGCGCAAAAATAACAATGGCGATGACCAAAGGTGTTGTTGACCTCGGCCACAAAGGCACAGGGTTCGCCGTCGATCAGAGCAATCCAGAAGCTAACCGGATTAAAGTGGAACCAGAGAAAACTGGGTTGGGTCAGGAGAACCAATTGGGCCCGGTCTAGCGGAAATCCGCGTTTTGACAGCTCCTCTCGAAACCACTCGACGCCCTGCCCGTTCCCCCGAGGACCGCCATGATGCCGATCCCAGAGCGACCACAGATTGAAGCGGTTTCGGGAAATGGGCCACGGCAATGGTGCGGTCAAATCGGTCAGGACAAAATCAACACCATAGCGAAAAGCATTTTTCAGGCTCCCGCGGCGTGCATGACTTGTCTGCGCTTGTATGTGTTCGAGCATAATTGAAATACGTGTGTCCCGCTTGTCTGGATCACCCAAAGTCAAAAATAAAATCAAAATGATCCAACTGCCAATACCCCGCGTATTCTCTTTTAAACACAAGCTTTAAGGGGACTGCATGCTGGATCATACGCAAGCGCGGCGAAAGAAGATTGCCATTGTCGGGGGGGGCATTTCGGGTTTGTCTTCTGCCTACTACCTGTCAGCCCATCACGACGTCACCTTGTTCGAAGCCGAACCCAGGCTTGGCGGTCATGCGCGCACCGTCCTGGCCGGAAAGAATGGAGACCAACCGGTCGATACCGGGTTCATTGTCTTCAATTACGTAACCTATCCACATCTGACACGCCTGTTTCGGGATCTGAACGTCCCTGTCATCAAAAGCCACATGAGTTTTGGTGCCAGCATCGACGATGGGTCTTTGGAATACGGGCTGAACAGCCTCAAAGCCATCACCGCCCAAAAACGCAATCTCGTTCGGCCGCAGTATTACAAGATGGTCGCCGACATCCTGCGGTTCGGAAAACATGCCGAACAGGCCGCAAAGGATGACGACAAGACAATCGGAGAACTGGTTGACGAACTGGGATTGGGAAACTGGTTCCGCGACAAATATCTCATGCCGATGTGCGGTGCCATCTGGTCAACGCCCGTGGATAACGTCGATGCCTTCCCGGCAAAATCTCTGGTTCAATTCTTTCGCAACCACGCGTTGCTGGCGGGCATTAAGGAACACCAATGGTGGACCGTCAAAGGGGGTAGTATCGAATACGTTCGGCGGCTTGAAACGGCGCTTTTGGGCCGTGGCTGCAAGATCCTTGAAAACACGCCGATTGCCAGCATTCACAGATCCGCCGACGGTGTGGTCGTGATCGACAACCGCGGAAACCGGGCACAGTTTGACGAAATCGTCCTGGCCTGCCACTCGAACCAATCGCTCAAAATTCTTGGCGGGGAAGCCACCCAGGAAGAGGTCGAGGCACTGGGTAGTATCCGCTATCAGGCGAATTCGGCAGTTTTGCATTGCGACACCAGCCAGATGCCCAATCGGCGCGCAGCCTGGGCCAGTTGGACCTATCGATCGCAACCCCAAGGCATAGGTGTCACCTATTGGATGAACAAGCTTCAGGACATTCCCGAGACTGACCCGCTTTTTGTTACTCTGAACCCATCATCCCAGATTCCCAATGACAAGATCTATGACAGGGCGGAATTCGACCATCCGATTTTCGACAAGGCGGCCCTGAGGGCCCAAACCGTTATTCGCGCAATGCAGGGCCAAAACCGAACCTGGTACGCAGGTGCCTATAACAGGAACGGTTTCCACGAAGACGGAATTGCCAGCGCCATGCGGATCGTTCGCATGATCAACCAGCCATTTGAAATCAGCGGAGCACAAAATGCATTTGACCAGCAAAGCCCTGAAAACGGAATTCCTGTCCACCTGCGCGCAACTGCGTGACGGACGCCTGACCCTGCGAACGCCCGAAGGTGAGCGCTATGAATTCGGGACATCGGGACCCGAAGCCGAAATGGTGATCCGCGATTGGTCAGCGGTGTCAGCGATGGCAGCCCATGGCCAGGTGGGGTTGGGCGAAGCCTATGTTCAGGGACTGTGGGACACACCGTCAATCGAAGGGCTGATGAGCGTGGCGATGCGCAATCGCGAACACTTTGGCCGCTATGACCGGGCGTCTGCTTTCAACCACATGAAATTTCGTCTTGTAGACAGGGTGTTGCGGGCCAATTCCCGTGGTGGATCGCGCAAGAACATCCGGTCTCACTATGATGTTGGGAACGAATTCTACCAACTGTGGTTGGACGACGGGATGACCTATTCTTCGGGTCTGTTTCAATCCGGCTGCACCGATCTGGCCAAGGCGCAGACCCACAAGAATGCCCGCGCGTTGTCCCGACTGACGGACAGGGAACAGGTATTGGAAATCGGCTGTGGTTGGGGCGGCTTTGCAGAACATGCGACCCGTGAAGGCCGCGACGTGACCGGCGTAACCATATCACGCAGCCAGCACAGCTATGCCGAATGCAGGCTGGATGGCACGGCTGACATTCAGCTGCGTGACTATCGCGATATCAGCGGAAAATTTGATAACATCGTGTCCATAGAAATGGTCGAAGCCGTCGGCGAACGCTATTGGCCCGAATTCTTTGCCACCTTGAAACAACGCCTTGCCGAAGGTGGACGGATCCTGTTGCAGGCCATTACCGTTCAAGATGACTATTTCAACGCATACCGAGCGTCATCGGACTATATCCGCCAATATGTTTTCCCCGGGGGAATGCTGTTGTCTGATACAGTGATCGCGCAACAGGCCCGCGACGCGCATTTGCAAGTCAGCGACAGCTTTGCGTTTGGCCAGGACTATGCCAGAACCTGCCGGATTTGGGGGTCACGTTTGGTCGCCCAAAAGCAACGCATCCTGGAACAGGGGTTCGATACCGCCTTTTTCCGAAACTGGCAGTACTACCTCGAGATCTGCGCAGCATCCTTTGCGGTGGGGCATACAAACGTGGTTCAGGTCGAGTTGGCCCATGCCTAGGCTGTTTGTCATTCTGGCATTGTTGTGTGCGCCGGCTCTATCGCAGGCCTCTGCAATCGAGGCCTCCTTGTCGGATGCCACCCTGCGCGGCAAAGCGGTGTTTCGGTTCATCGGCCTTCCTATCTACGAGGCGCGGCTCTTTACGCCTGCTGGCGCGCCGTTGGATTGGAAACAGAATTTCGGGATTGAGCTGAAGTATCTGCGCCAGATCAGCAAGAAAGATCTGGTTGCGAGCACCATGGATGAGCTGGGCCGCACAGGCGCACGCCTGCCAATACAGGACCAATTGTCCCGTTGTTTCGACGATGTTGCCAAAGGAGACCGCTATCTTGCGATAACCAGAGGCCCAGACCAGATCGACTTTTGGCGAAATGATGTTCCGGCCTGCTCGCTCGGTTATCGGCAGATATCTAAACGCTTTATGGCCATCTTTGTCGGCGAAAACACCCGCTCGGCATCGTTCACCCGTAAACTCAAAGGCGAATGATGGTCTATCCTAGGGTCAGCCTGTATGCACTGATGCTGGCGGCGGCTGGCATCCCGCTGTACATCCACCTCCCCCGCTTTGCCTCGGTAAATCTGGGCATCGGGTTGGGCGTTGTCGGAACGCTGCTTTTGGCGATCCGGGTGGTTGATCTGATTCAGGACCCGCTGATCGGCTGGGCCATCGACCGCTGGCCTCGGCAGCAATTGCCCTTTGCAATGTTGGCTGCTGGTGGTTTGGCGATCGGTTTCCCGCTGCTCTTTGCATTGCAACCCGGGCCGCAGGTGGTTGTCGCATTGTTGGCGGTTCTGGTCCTGTTGTTTTCAGCCTACAGCCTTGGAATGATCCTGCTGTACGGGCGCAGCGCGACTTTGGCGCACAGCCCCCGGCCCAAAGACCTCATGACAGTGTCGGCCTATCGCGAGGCAGGCATGTTGACCGGCGTGATTCTGGCGGCAGTGTTGCCGGCGATATTTGCAGCATCAGGTGCACCAGATGGTGGCTATCGCGTTTTTGGGTTCGCTCTCGGGGTCATCGCTGTTGCGGCAGGGGTGGCCACCATCCCGATCTGGCGACGGCCCCCAATTCTGGGAACGGCTATTTCGCTGTCCGGGATGGCCCGTTCCGGTGCCTTTCGGTTGCTGCTGTTGGCCCTGATCAACAGCCTGCCAGTTGCCATCACGTCAACGCTGTTCCTGTTCTTTGTCGAAGACCGGTTGCTGTTGTCTGGCAAGTCGGGATTGCTGTTGATCATCTTTTTCTTATGCGCAGGCGTGAGCGTACCCCTCTGGGTCCGTGTGAGCCGCCACCTTGGCAACAGACAGACCCTGTTGTTGGCAATGCCCCTCTCCATTCTCGGCTTTGTCGGTGCCGCCTTTCTGGCCCCTGGAAACATGGCCGGGTTTACCGCGATCTGTATTGCCTCAGGGGCGGCGCTGGGCGCGGACATGGTCCTGCTGCCCGCCATGTTTTCCGTCGCTCTGACAAACGCCGGGTTAAAGGCATCTGCAGCCTTTGGGCTCTGGTCCTTTGCCGGGAAGCTGGGCCTGGCGCTTGCGGCCTTCACCGTTCTGCCCCTGCTAGAGTGGAACGGTTTTTCCCCCGGCAAGCCCAACACAGCACAGGCACTGACCGCGCTGAACCTTGCCTATGCTGTCATACCTTGTGTTCTCAAACTCGTCGCCATCGGGTTTGTTTTCTCGCTCGCTCAAAAGGATAGAGCCCAATGAAAATTCTGACCGCCATTCTTGTTCTTGCGATGCTGATCGTTCTCGCCAAAACGCTTTTTCTCAGCTTTCAGGCGCAATCACCATTAGATTATGCCAAGACAAACCCAGCATTCGATATCAAGAAGCACCTGTCAGGAGCCATCCTGTCCGAAGGGCTGATTTTCGGACCAACCGGCAAGATGACCAGCAGCTTTGTTGCAGAAATGGTCGGAGAATGGGACGGTGACACCGGCACGTTGACCGAGCATTTCACCTATTCGAACGGCGCAGTGCAGAACAGAAAATGGTTTCTGACACTGGGGCCGGGGAATACGTTCACCGCCACCGCGGATGACATCATAGGAGAAGCCAAGGGCGAGGTTTCGGGGTCCACGGCGACGCTGACGTACAAGATCGTTCTTCCAGAAGACGCCGGAGGGCATGTTCTGAACGTCACCGACTGGATGTATCTGACCGACAACGGAACAATCATGAACAAGTCTGAAATGCGAAAATTCGGCATCAAGGTCGCTGAACTGGTCGCAACCATGCGCCCGTCACCTATCGGCAAAGACTGAACCCCAGGATGAAGATGCCAAAGCCATCAAGCGTCTCGCCGACTTCTTCGCAAGGCGGCTTGATGATCTGGTGTCTTTGGCCGATGGGGTCGACGATCTGTTCGCTGTCACGAGATTGGTCGGACCAACAAACTGCCATGGAAACCGGGCACATGGACAGTGGGCAATCCGTTATCTTGACGTCCTCCATGGGTTCCACAAAGACCATTCTCAAGCTGTTCCAGAATCCGGAAGAACACGGTATCAGCCCCGGACTTGGCTTCGACATTCATGATCAGGCAATTGTCGGAATTGCCTGTGACACTTTCTGAGTTGATGAGGATCGGTGAACAGGTGAGCAAAACAATTCCGTCAATCCGGGGTCACCCTAAACTCTTTGCTTAGAAACGCTCGATCTAGTCGCCCTTGGAAGCCAAGGCAAATAACACCCAAAGCGGACATGTCATTTGTCCGTTGAACACTCCAACGTTTCCCAACTGTCTGGATCAACCAAGGCTGATTATCCGCGTCTGTAACAAAGCCCTTGGCCCGGATCACCCCCAAGCTCCCTTTGGTTAGTGATTTCGCAAGAGCCTCGGCATTCACTGGCCCCGTTGGGATCAGAACCAGGCTTTCAAAAAGCGAATCCGAATGCGCAGCGTTTTGTCCCGTGCCCGGTGACGTGATCAAACCCAAAAGAGCGTCGGGAAGGACCTGCCCATGTTGCGTCGGAATTTGAATGGCGGCGGGTGCAGCTTCGGTTATCCAGTCCGCTACCTGCTGTGCAGTCTCTTCCGAAACGAGGTCAAGTTTGTTGATGATGATGCATTCTGCATCGGAAATCTGCCTTAGGATCGTGTCGCCGATATACTCATCTAATGCTGCCTTTCGCACGGTTTCCGCATCGACAACAACCACGATCCCGTCCGAAGTCAGGCCCGGCAACAAAGACAGGCTGGCTACAATCGCCCCAGGTATCGCTACGCCGGAGCTTTCGATTATGACCGTGTCTGGCGGGGGAGACATCTGAGTCATTGAGGTCAATGCACCAAGCAGGTCGTTGCCAAATGAACAGCAAATGCAACCTCCCGCGATCGAGATCAGGCTATCGTCTTCGGCTTCGATCAGGTCTTCGTCAATGGGCAGATCGCCAAATTCGTTAACCAGAACTGCCAGGCGTCTGCCGTCTGCGTTGCGTAGAAGATGGTTTACCAGCGTTGTTTTTCCGGAACCGAGATACCCCCCAATTGTCAGCACCGGGAGAAGAGCGGTGTCTTGTGTCACAGGTCATCCACCGAAAAGATCCGCCCCCCCTGCACAGTGCCCCATACGCCAATATCCTTCAGAGACCCCGGCTCTACGCCAGTAGGGTCATCCTCCAGAACTGCAAAGTCTGCCCGTTTTCCAACCTCGATCGAGCCAACTTCTCCGTCCATGTGCAACGTGTACGCGGCACCCAGAGTGATGGCCCGCAGGGCAGCGTCAACGTCGATCTTCTCGCCCGCCCCCAGAACACGTCCAGATGCAGTGATCCGGTTGACGGCGCACCATGCCGTGAACAAGGGGCCAAGTGGGGTGACCGGAGCGTCTGAATGGATTGTCATTGGCACGCCCGTGTCCAAAGCTGTACGACAGGCATTCATGCGTTCGGCCCGCTCAGGACCAACCGTCAGACGGTAATGTTCATCGCCCCAAAAGAAATGATGGTTTGCAAACAGGTTCACGCACATATCGAGTTTGGCCATTTTGCGAAATTGCGCTGCATCAGCCAATTGGCAATGTTGCATGGTAAAACGATGGTCAGCGCTTGGGTGCGCCTTCAGAGCCGGCTCAAGCATATCCAACGCCATTTGTGTCGCCTGATCACCATTTGTGTGAGTGTGTACCTGAACCCCGGCTGCAAGCGCGCGGTGGTACAGATCCGACATCTGTTCAGGCGCGGTATACCACAACCCGTTTGGGGCACCGTTATGGTAACCCGGCCAGCGCATTCTCGCAGAAAAACCCTGAATTGACCCATCGGCGATGGCCTTGATCCGCCCAAGACGCAAGCGGTCCGTCGATCTCTCTTTGAGCTTCAGAACATAGCCGACGATCTCTTCTGCCGACATTCCAAGAAACACTTTCAGAGGGACGATACAGGCGGGGAAACTGTCTTCGCCGGTGACGCGCAACATCATGTCCACGCTTTCGTCTTCCAGCCGTGCGGCGAGATCGGTGCAAGTGGTGACACCAGCGCGGACGCAGAGTTTGGCGTAATCTCGCAAACCTCTTTCATCACAATCGGTCAGTGATCTGTCAAACCCTACAAATGGCCCGACCGGGGTCATTGCGTCGGGCCCATACAGCTCGCCCTTGGGCAGGCCACCGTCACCCAAGGGAATGCCGGGATGGTTGACACCCGGCTTCAGCAACCCAGCCAGTTCCAACGCCTTCGAATTCACGTTCATGATGTGGCCCGACGCGTGCAATACACCAATTGGCCGAGTGGTTGAAACGCGGTCCAGATCGTGCCGTGTGACACGTTCGTTGTTCATGTAAATCGGGTCCAACGACCAACCCGCCAACGGTGCATTTGGATCGGTCAGCTTGGTTTCTTCTTCGCTGAGCCGCGCGATTACAGCATCAATTGTCTGCAATCCCGACCAAGTTTTCCCGTCCGGGTCCGTCCGATCAAACCAGCCGACATAGACATTGCGCCAAAGCGTACCTTCCATGGTGTGGGCATGGCCCTCAACAAAGCCTGGCATCAGCACCTTGTCGGCAAAACGCTCATCCAGTTCATAGGTGCCCCAAGGTGTCAGGTCGCTCAGGCTGCCGGCCCCGAGAATGCGGCCATCCCGCACCGCCACATGGCTGACCTCGGGTTGGTTCGGGTTCATCGTCAGTATCTTACGCGCGCAATAAATGGTCGTTTTGGTCATAATGTCCTCGAAACCTCAGGCTTTCCCAAAGGCTAAGGCGCTTTCATTTGCCTGAAAAATAGTTTTAGCTGACGATAAACCCCGGTTTTTTGGCGGAATGAGAAATGCTGAACTTCACACTCAAGCAGTTGCGCTATGTCGAGGCCGCCGGTCGCCTTGGCTCCATCGCCAAGGCCGCGACAGAGTTGAGTATCTCACAAAGCTCTATTACAGCGGCCATTGATGCGCTGGAGCAATCGCTGGACTATGATATCTTTGTGCGCACCCCAGCCAAAGGTATTCAGGCCACGCCATCCGGGCTGGAAACGCTGCATCTCATCAAAGGTTTTCTGGATCAATCACGGCATTTCGAAGGTGAAATCCAATCGGTGGGCAGCGACGCCGCCGGTTTGGTACGCATGGCCTGTTATGCGACCGCCGCGCCATCGTTTTTGCCGCCGATCCTCAAGGCAATTACAGAAGAATTTCCTGGGATTTCCATCAAACTGCTAGAAGGCAACATGGCCACGACCATGGAGTTCCTGTCCGAGGGCGAGGCCGATCTGGTGTTTACCTATGGCGAGGTTACTGACAATCGACACAACTTTATGCCGTTGTTCGAAGCACCTGCATACGCGCTCGTATCCTGTCACGATCCAGCTGCTGATGACGACAGTATCACGTTTGCGGATTTGGCCCAACGGCCTATGGTCCTGCTGGATCTGCCACGGACCAAGGACTATTTCCTTGGTATGTTCAAGGCCCGTGGACTAAATCCAAACGTTGTCCACACCAGCCGCTCATCCGAGATTTGCCGAAGCCTTGTCGCCAGTGGATTTGGCTTCTCGATCTTGAACATCCTGCCTCCCGAAGCACTGGGAAAGGGGTCGCCTTACCGTGCTTTACCGATTCAGGATGCGGGCCCAGCGCCCGTCTTTGGGATTGCGACGATGACGGGGGCACGCCAGCCCAAAACCGTGCGGGCCATTATCGAAACCTGTCTTCGCCTCAAGTCACGAGAAAGTTTTTCGGAAATCACGGTTTGAGAACAGGGATTTTGATTCCCTCATAAAATGTGTCTTTGAGGATTATTAATTCTGTTTTTTGCCGGAAAGATCCTGCGCTAGGCTTTCACCCAATAGGAAAAAAAATGTGTAATTCTGGGAGGAACA
Source organism: Rhodobacteraceae bacterium M382 (assembly GCA_025141015.1). Lineage (NCBI taxonomy): Bacteria > Pseudomonadati > Pseudomonadota > Alphaproteobacteria > Rhodobacterales > Paracoccaceae > Rhodobacteraceae bacterium M382. The sequence goes on from CP081098.1 coordinate 3,676,815, forward strand.
ATTGTGAAACACGCACTCAAGGGCCTAGTGACAGCGACCGCACTCGCTGCGGTTATGGCGACCGGCGCGGTGTCGGCTGACGAACCCAAGCGGGGCGGCACGCTGTTGACGACACTTCAGCAGAACCCACGAAACCTGAACCCTGCGGTCCAGTCCGGAACCGTGACCGGCTTTCCGGGTGCGCAGCTGTTTGCGTCACCTCTGCGCTATGACGATGATTGGACCCCGCAGCCCTACCTGGCTGAAAGCTGGAGCGTATCGGACGATGGCCTCACGGTTACACTGAACCTGGTCAAGAACGCGAAATTCCATGACGGCCACCCAATCACGTCCAGCGATGTTGCGTTTTCGGTCAAGGTTATTCAGGAAAAACATCCATTTAAGGCGATGTTTGCACCTGTGGCATCGGTCGACACCCCGGATGATCACACGGCAATTTTGAACCTCGACAGACCGCATCCGGCCCTGATGCTGGCCATGTCCGGACAGCTGATGTCGATTATTCCAGAGCATATTTACGGCGATGGGCAAGATCCCAAGTCGCATCCGCGTAACAATGCAGATGTTGTCGGGTCAGGCCCGTTCAAACTGGTAGAGTTCAAGAACGGCGAGCATGTCATTCTGGAGCGGTTTGACGATTTCTTCATCGAGGGGCGGCCCTATCTCGACAAGATCGTGATGCGCATCATCACCGATCCAGCAGCCCGTGCCATCGCATTGGAAAACGGCGAGCTGCACTTTTCGGGTTTCGAATCCTTGCCACGTATCATCAACCGCCTAAAGAAGGTCGATGGGTTGAATGTGACTGCAGATGGGTACGGTGCCATTGGCCCGCTTGACTGGCTGGCGATCAACACCACCAAGGGACCGCTCGCGGACAAACGCGTGCGTCAGGCCATTGCATATGCAGTAGACCGCAATTTCATCCAAAAGGCCCTGATGCAGGGAACGGCATCCGACGCCCTGACAGGCATTCACCCAGACAGCCCGTTCTATGAAGCAGACGTTAATCCATATGATCTGGATCTCGACAAGGCAAACGCGCTTTTGGATGAGGCTGGATTCGCCAAAGGGTCGGACGGAATGCGCTTTGGTCTGACAATTGACTTTGGTTGGCCCGATGTGAAACCGCAGGTCGAATACACCAAAGCCGCCCTGAAGAAAGTAGGCATTGATGTAACTGTACGGGCCTCGGCCGACTTTCCAGCATGGGCCAAACGCATGGGCACAATGGATTTCGAATTGAGCTGGGATACAGTGTTCAACTGGGGTGACCCAGTGATTGGTGTGCACCGGACCTATTTGTCCTCGAACATCGCCAAGGGCGTTTGGTCGAATACCCAAGGCTATTCAAATGCCTCGGTTGATGAGATCCTTGCCGCCGCAGCGGTCGAAACGGACAGCGACAAACGCAAAGCACTCTACTCGCAGTTCCAGAAGATCGTGAACGACGAAGTGCCGCTCTACTTCACCAACACCCTGCCTTACCACACGGTCTATTCAGACAAGGTCGGAAATCCACCGATTGGCATCTGGGGCACGTCGACTCCGATCGACAATATGTACCTGAAGTAAGGATTCACCGATCCAAGATGGCCCGCGGCGTTTCCTTCCGCCGCGGGCATTCTTTCCTAGACCGGGGGCAATTCGTTGAGATTCCTACAGACAACCCTTACCCGAGTTTTCTACGCCGTGCTGCTGTTGCTAGCCGTGTTGGTTCTGAATTTCTCTTTGATGCATTTGGCCCCGGGCGATGTTGCGGATACGATTTCGCAATCCATGGGCGGAGCCGACCAGGAAGTGCTGGACGAAATCCGTAGGGATTACGGATTGGACAAGCCTTTCATCGTGCAGCTGGGCCGATATATAGGAAACGTCCTGCAATTCGATCTGGGGTATTCGTTCTTCTATAACCAGAGCGTAACAAGCCTCATTCTGGGTAAGCTTCCCGCTACGTTGTTGTTGGTCATCAGCGCGCAATTGCTGGCTCTGATCCTGGGCGTGGTGATGGGTGTTTACTCGGCCCGCAAGCCCAATGGCATTGTCAGCCACTTCGTGACGCTGTTTGCCCTGTTTGGATATTCCGCGCCGGTCTTCTGGACAGGCATACTGCTTCTGATCGGTTTTTCCCTGCACATCCAGTGGTTCCCTGTGGCAGGAATGCGCGATGTGACCATTGAAGGCGGCTTCTTTGCCCAAGCTGCAGATATCGCCCGCCATCTGGTTTTGCCGATGATCACCCTGTCCTCCATTTTCATAGCTTTGTATTCCCGTCTGTCACGCGCAACGATGATGGAAACTTTGGGATCGGATTATGTCCGCACCGCCAAAGCCAAGGGCCTGACGACCCGGCAAGTGGTTTACAAACACGCTCTGAAAAATTCGCTGTCACCGGTGATTACACTGGCTGGTTTGCAATTCTCCGCTGTGGTGTCCGGCGCTGTTCTGGTTGAGGCGGTGTTCAGTTGGCCGGGTCTTGGCACTTTGGCGTTCCAATCAATTATCGCACGTGACACGCCAACCATTCTGGGCATCCTGTTTTTCTCGGCCTTGGTCGTGATTATCGGCAATCTGTTAACAGACGCAGCCCACCGGCTGGTTGATCCGCGCATTGGAGGCCGAAAATGAGCACCCTGCCCCCAATCCTCGAAGAGGAAATTCAAAAGGCCCGACATCCGGCAGCGGAAGCTTGGGAAATGTTTGCCCGCAACCATGCTGCAGTTCTGGGTCTGATCGTACTGATCGTGATCACCTTTGGAGCCATATTCGGCCCGTTACTATACCCGACGGACCCGTTTGAAATGGTCTGGGCACCGTTTTCTCCCCCCGGCGAGGAAGGTTTCCTGTTGGGCACTGATTACCTGGGGCGCGATCTTGTCGCGATGATCCTGAACGGAGCGCGCGTCTCTCTGATTATCGGCCTCGCTGCGGCCTTCGTGTCGATTTTCATTGGCGTGACGATCGGTGCATTGGCTGGGTTCTATCGGGGTTATGTCGAAGAAATCCTGATGCGGATCACCGAATTCTTCCAAGTGCTGCCGACCTTGCTGTTCTCGATGGTCATTGTCGCGCTATTCGGCGCGAGCCTGCCAATGATCACCTTGGCAATCGGCATCGTGAGCTGGACGGCCGTGGCCCGGATCACCCGATCCGAGTTTCTGCGCATCCGAGAGCTGGAATACGTCAAGGCGTCACGTGCGTCCGGAGCCAAAAACATGAAGCTGATGTTTCGTGTGATCCTGCCCAACGCTTTGCCGCCGATCATCGTGCAATCCGCTTTGATGGTGGGTTCGGCAATTCTGTTTGAGGCGGGCCTGTCCTTTCTAGGCCTCACAGATCCCAACGTTGTCAGTTGGGGACAAATCATCGGCTCCAACAGACAATATATTCTGGACGCCAGCTATACCGTTACATTCCCCGGTTTGGCAATTTTCATAACCGTTCTGGCAATTTCACTCGTGGGTGACGGGCTGAACGACGCGCTCAACCCGAAACTGAGGCAACGCTGATGGCTAATCCGCTTCTAAAAATCGAAAACCTCAGGATCGAATTGACGACACGTGACGGGGTCGCTCCGGTGATTGATGATCTGTCGTTCGAGCTGGGCCAAAATGAAGCCATCAGCTTTGTCGGCGAGAGCGGCTGCGGCAAGTCGATGACCGCATTGGCAATTATGGGGCTTTTACCAGAGAAGATCGGGCGCGTTGCCAGCGGGTCTATCCTGTTTGACGGAGAGGAGTTGACGCAAGCCAGCGACGCCCGTCTCAGGGAAATTCGCGGTAACGAGATCTCTATGATCTTTCAGGAACCAATGACCTCTCTCAATCCGGTGTATTCTGTTGGTGAACAGATTGCCGAGGTAATTCGGGCGCATCAGGGGCTGAGCAAAAAGGCGGCATGGGATATGGCCGCTGATCTTCTGGATGCGGTCAGAATTCCCAATGCACGCAAACGGGTGGGCGACTACCCGTTCCAGATGTCGGGGGGGCAGCGTCAACGGGTGATGATTGCCATCGCGCTCGCCTGCCAGCCGAAAATTCTGATCGCCGACGAACCGACCACGGCGCTTGATGTAACGGTTCAAGCTCAAATCTTCGATCTGCTGCGTGACTTGCGCAAAGAGACCGGCACTTCGATCATCATGATCACCCATGACATGGGGGCCGTGGCGGAAATGGCCGAACGAATGATCGTCATGTATGCTGGCCGGGGTGCCGAAATCGGCCCTGTGGACCAGATCATCGAACACGCCCGCCATCCATATACCAAAGGGTTGATTTCCTGTGTGCCTCATATCATCAGCCAACTGACCGAGGACCGCGAGCGCCTGACCGAAGTTCCGGGCATTGTCCCCGGCCTGGCCCAGTTCGGTCGTGACATGTGCCTGTTTGCATCACGATGCAATATCCGGTCAGGCCGATGCCTGGAGGAGCGCCCACCGATGCAGCGTTTTAAAAATGGTCAGCTCGCCGCTTGTTGGCATGCGGAGGACGTGTAATGGGAAATGACAAAATCAACGCCCCCATTTTGACCGTCGAAAACCTGGGCGTTCGCTTCTCGGTCAAACGCGGCGGCACCTTTGGAAAGCGGGCGTTCTTGCACGCCGTAGACGACGTTTCCTTTAGCGTCAACAAGGGTGAAACCCTTGCCATCGTTGGTGAGAGCGGGTCCGGAAAAACAACAGCTGCTTTGGCCGTGGCCCGGCTTGTTGAGGCCTATACTGGTCATGTGAACCTGGATGGCCACGACATTCTGAACATGGACGGCGAAGACCTGCGCCAGGCGCGCACCAAGGTTCAGTTCATCTTTCAAGACCCTTACTCCAGCCTCAATCCTCGCCAACGCGCCGAGGATATCGTCCGCGAGCCGCTGGACAGCCTGACGGATACGACGCTGAGTGAGCAACGTGAAATCGTTGACAAATTGTTCTCTGCAGTTGGCCTGCGCCCAGAACAAAGACGGCTATTTCCACACCAATTCTCTGGCGGGCAACGTCAGCGGATCGGCATTGCCCGGGCACTGGCTACACAGCCAGAACTGATCATTTGCGATGAGCCCGTTTCCGCGCTTGATGTGGCGGTTCAGGCGCAAATCCTGAACCTGTTGCGCGACCTGCAGACAGAATTCGGGCTGACCTACCTGTTCATCAGCCATGACTTGGGTGTTGTTCAACACATGTCCGACGCCATCGCTGTGATGTACATGGGTAAGATCGTCGAACATGCCGACCGGCTTAGCCTTTTCAACAACCCACTGCACCCTTACACTGCTGCGTTGCTGTCTGCAGTGCCTTCGGTCGACAGCAAACGACGCGCCGAAACCAAACGCATTCTCATTCCTGGCGACCCACCCGATCCCGTAAATCTTCCCAAAGGGTGCCGCTTTGCCAACCGATGCCCGGTGGCCCAAGATATCTGTCGTCAATCTGAGCCCGAGTTGATTGACCGCGGAGAAGGTCACCGCGTCGCCTGCCACCTAATTGACAACACGAAAACACCACTTCTCTAAACAATAGATTGAACTACCAAATGGTAGTAATTTAACTGCTTAGGCCAGGAATCTACAGGAGAAATCAAAACAGTCAGTCAAGAGCCGCTTGTGGTGGATAGATGACCTTGGCGGAACGTTCGAAGTGGCCTTCAGGACGCTCCAGAACATCAGGCCAGAACATCAGGAGAGTCCCCGGCGGTCTGCTGCACACCAACGTTCTGAGCTCGGCGTTGTTCGCCGCAGTGTCCGACTCCAGCGCGGCCTCGACCGCCACGGTCGGTCGGATCACCACATCCGAGCTGAACCGGCGGGGATATTCCCAAAGTCTGGCGCTTGGCTCCTGGGCCGGGGCGGGCAGCCTCGACCTGTTGATCCCACCGACTATCGTGTTGATCATCTACGGGGTAGTCACCGAGGCCTCAATTGCCAAACTGTTCATTGCCGGTGTCGTCCCTGGTCTGATGATCTCTGCGTTTTATGCGGCCTATCACCCGCAGACCCAAAGCAAGAACGAGCGGTGGCACCAAACCTGGAAGAACCGCATCCTGCTGGAAAACTACTATCTGCCCGGCGATCTCTGGTAGCAAATCGACGCCTTCGTCGGGCACTATGACCATCGCCGTTAACAAGAGAGCCTAAGCGTTGCATCTGGCCCCCTCGTTGCCCCCCAAGCCTTCTGGTGCCCCAAATGGTATTCAGCCCCTCGGTAACTAGCAGCGGTCAAACTGGCCGAGCAAGAGGTTTGGGGATTCACAACTCGAACGTCAGCGTCTGGGAAGAACGTCTGGCCTAACGAGTTGAAATTGGAAGCTACGCGACGCATCAGGGAAGACGGTCAGTCAGCCGGTGATGTAGCTGCAGAGATCGGTGCCCATGAATGCCTCGTGTGACTTGCTCCCCATTGTGTCCGCTAAATTAGGTTAGCTCTGTTGGTGTTTTGGTCCTTCTTTGGCCGGCTAGCACATTCTGCTGGTGTCAGGTCAGAGAGGCTTGAATATGGGCGGTGATGGTTGAAGTCGGTGTGCCAAGCGGCCACCCGTTTTCGGGCATGACGCAGGCTTTCTTGAGTAAAGAGACGCGACGTAAAGCTCTCTCACTTCGACCCATTTATTGTCTGCATTTTCTGGCGTACCCAAGGGCAAAACTGAATGGAAGCTAGAACTCCACAAGTCGTCCATCAGGTGGGAAGCTACCTTAAAACCCGCCATTCATTAACCATACCGAGGTCTGCGCAAGTTTCTTCTCCCTTTGCAAGATCGGTTTCAGCAAGGGCGACTAAGTTCTCATCACCGTTCGCAAGCGCCGATAGGTAGATAGCGGTTGAACGATAAAAATTCTCTTTGAGGACCGCCTGCAGAACTGGCCAAACTTGACCAGACTCGCCTTCTACAAACTCCTCTTGGGACAGTATTTCTTGCAATGCTCCGTCATCCGCCATCCCTGAAGACAGAAAGGAATTGATTTCATTTTCGAGTTCATCAAATGAACTCAATATGAGAAGCGCGAATGCTCGTTCGATACCAGAAAATTTTCACCCGCCAGAGAGCTATTTGGTAGTGAAAAGGTCCTCGCTGAAAAACCGGCCAGATGGACAGCAGAAGCAGCTAGCACTTTGTAAAACCCTCGTGATGAATCATTTAGACCACCCTTCGAAAATGCCGCTTCGATAGCCTCACCTGATTGCTCAAACGCGTCCAGTACAACTGACTGGAACTCCGTGTCAGGACGAAGCCTTAAACCAAGAGCAAGAAGCGACGTACCATAGGATTTCAGATCATAGGACAATCGAGGAGGATAATCCGGTGATCCTTCCTCTAATTCGACGTCTTTCCAGATAAATGATCGAGCTTGGCCTCGTGCTAGAAGGCGTCCACGGAATGCCGGAATCGCGAAAGTTACGAACGCGATGTCCGTTTCTCTTTTCTCAGACATTAGTGAAGATGATATCAATGCTCTTGAAGAGCTTTTCAAAAAGGACATCGACCCAGATGTGAGCTTGCAGATGATCGTGGTCATAAACAGAAATGGCGCAGCACGAACGAATTTGTGCAAGATCGGCAACTGACACCCATAGGGCACCCAAGCCGCATGCGACAGCCACGATGACGATGTCCCCGGTAAGTTTATTTCATTTACTTCAGAAATTTAAATGGTGCCCGGGGGCGGTGTTCTATTCCCGTTACAGGCACCTTCTTCAGGCCTCCCGTCAGCAAAACAAGGGGTATCGCGACAGCCAAGCCAAGGTCAACAGGCGCGTTGTGTACTACGGTTTGTACTACGGCGGCGCGAAGACCCCATTGCTGGCTTGGCTCAGTGCGATTCCCGGGGGCGTACTCACATTGCGTATGCTGGAGCGGCGCTTATAGTTGTTTGCTGGAGTGCTGGGTGGCATTGAAGCCATGGGGGGAAGTGCGAACGCCCCGATATATGTTGAGGCGCTCACATTTTTCTGGCTCAAACATCCGCGATGAAGCAGGAGTCGTCCACAAAGCCGATACCACCCCAAGTCATTGTGAAAGCGTTGCGACATTCAGTTTTACCTGTGGTGACTTCCGCAACCCCCATGTCTGCCAACCCGGCCTTGAAGGTTTCGTGGTTGCGGATGCGGCGTCGAAAGTTGGAAGCGTCATAGCCAAGAGTGGACCGCAGTTTGGTGAACGGCAACGTCCCTTCAGGATAACCATCGAAGAACCTCTCGATGTAGGTCAACGCCTCTTGAACCTTGCCTTTGGGTTTGCTCTTGCTGGGCTTCCATGCCCTGATCTCGCAGCCGGGGAAGACCTTGGGTAGTAGTTTACGAATTCCTGACCGCTTCGGGGCGATGATGTAGGCGTTGCAGGGACCACACTCGGAGCCGCTGCCCAGCCTGACTGCGGATCGACACAAAGCCTGCAAGATGTGGTGCATGTGTTCTCCTGCGGCCATCTCTTCCACGAGGGTCTTGGAGAACTCGCTATCATTCGCGATGCCGCAATAGTATCGCGCTTTCACCTCATAGTCTGTCTCCGGGTGGTTGTTCATACCTGCCAATATGACGTTCTGGATATGGCGATACTCGTTCGTTCCCTGATGCTTGCCCCAGTTGAGGAATCTAGCACGGTCGGGGTTTGAACTGAGCAGTCCCCTGATCTGATCTGGAATGGCCCCATTCTTGACCCCCTTATGATACACAACCAACCACTGCTCCTCGGGCTTGCTGTCGATCAGTTGGGCAACCTCCCTAGCCAGAGCTTCACCGTTCTTCAACCAAGCGTTCTTCCCAGATCCCTTGTCCATGACGTGGACAGTGAGGTTCCCGTAGCTCTTGGCTGCTGAGGGCAGTCGCACGAGGTTCCCCAGATGCTCCTCCCAAAGCTCATAGGTCGCACGAACACGCCCAGAGGCGTCGAGGATCACCATAGGGGCCAGATCGTCTGGTATCGCGTCTCGGCTGTCGAGCGCAGTGATGACCGTGGAAGCGTTGTTGGGCTTTCGTAGGAGAACGCATCGCCCTGAAAGAGTGTAGAGGGCGTCGAGATAGGAGGCATGTCGTTGCTCCAGGCCCCGACGGGCAGACAACAAGCTGACCCCTGTGGTTTCTTCGACGTCAGGCCAAGTGCAGATCCCTTGACCACCTGATGTTTCAAGTTCACCCTCAAGCCTCTCGATCAGCTCAACCAGCGCCGGATGTAAGAACCTCAGCGGGTCACGCAAGGACGCAAGCTGATCCGTGTTGAGGGAGACCACCTCGTTGCGAAGCATCGCCTCATCCCATACCCGGACAGCGCGGACCTGGCCCTGATACTGGAAGATAACAGCATCCCTGAAGCTACTGCGGCAACGGCTCATGACCATGGCGTGGGTGGTGAACAGAACACGGGCCTCGCTTGGCGGTACAGAACTCAGAAGGTTGACCTCTTCGTCAGAAGTCAGGACCGCGAAGTCAGCCCTATTGAGGTTCATCTCCTCGACCAGACGTTCAATCTCCTCCAGCCGGGAGACGCAAAGCAGGACCGCCACGCTGTCATGACGTTCAGACCTCAGGAGATGCTGGACGAAGTGGATCAACGTTGTGGTCTTCCCAACCCCGGGATCAAGGCTGGAGAGGGAGAAAACGGGGGGCGCTACCCCTTCAGCCATAGCGACCATAGCAGCTACAAGTTGGCTGAACGCTATCTTTGCGTCCTGTGGCGGCTGACCCTGTCCACGCCGATCCAATTCGGCAAACAGGCTAGACGTCACAGCTTCGAGCAAATCGCTGGAACCGTAGCTGGTACAATCTCTATAGAAGGGTCTTAATGATAATTGTACCACCGAGGCAGACCCATGCTGCAAAGAGCAAGCTGCCCCAATGGTCTGAGCAGATGCTAGAGCCATAGGCTTTTCCTTAACTGTGTTTTTATGAGATGGGGGAGGAGGTCGAAGCGGGCTCGCCTATAACTTCCCGGAAGATCACCCGGACAGGACGAGAGCCTGAAACGACATCGGGTAACTTCAATGGTGGGCCTCAATCCAAGTTCAAACCGACAATGGGTTGGTCTTGAAACGTCAAGAATTGTTGGGTCTTGGATGATAGGTTCAGCGGGCTCAAGCTTTCACGCAACCCAGCATTTACTCAAAAGAAAACCCAGACCAATTAGCCTGGGCTCACTCTTGTTTCCCGAAACTGGCGTTATTTGATCACCCGCGCTCTAGGCGAGCAGATCATAGACCGCGCTCCCAATCTGCAAATTGATCTGATCCTGTCCCTGACCATCGACCAATGCCCAGATGATCTGGCCTGTAGGTTTGTAGATAACGAACCCTTCCTGCACAGCATCGTCGCCTGAGCGTTCGCCAGCGTCGTTCTCGGTATGCGCTAGGTTCACCTGGAAGTCGCTGGCCGATGCAGCACTACCGCCCCAAAGCAGAACATCGCTCTCGGCTGACGCATAGTCCTGAACCCAGTCGGACCCGTGCCCCTCCACACCAACATGGAAGAACTTATCCGCCCCGGACCCTCCGTTGATCCGGTCGTGGCCAAAGCCTCCGTTGACAAAGTCATTTCCCGCGCCACCGAACACTAGATCACTGAAGGCCGAACCGGTAATCACATCGTCGCCGTCCTGGCCTTGGAGCTCATCAACCCCAGCGCCGCCCGCGATGGTATCGTTGCCGTCCTGGCCAAACACCAGGTCGTTGCCAGCCCCCGCATCTACAGAGTCGTTGCCTTCCCCGGCATAGATTACATCACGCAGATCGTCGTCATGGGGTCCGCCCAGAATGGTGTCGTCGCCCGCACCACCGTTGAGCGTATCAGACCCCGAACCACCGTCCAAACTGTCGTCACCCGCGTCGCCCAGCAAACGGTCGTCAGCCTCGAGACCCCAAACGGTGTCATTGCCCGGACCAGCGATCAACACATCAGCCTCTGGTGTGCCTGCCAACGACAGGGTGCCTTGCTCGATCCTGCCTTCAACCACGGCAATCAACATCTCCGTTGTCCCTTGCCTATCGGTGAAAGAGAACCGAACGGATACCTCAGCTCCGACATCATCCTGCGTAAGTCCATAGATGGAGTCGGTTGCGCCAGAGATCACTGTGCTATCGCGCAGCCATTGATATGCGATGGTCTCGGAAACGATCCCGTCCAGGTCTGCCACGCCGGACGCGTTTGCGGTCAAAGTCTCGCCCTGCCGCGCCGTGCCCGAAACCGTAACGACCCCCGTCGGAGCATCATTGACGTTTTCGACCGCATCGGTGGCCGTGCTGGTGACGGCCTCGTTTGTTTCGAAATTGTCCGTATAAGAGAACCGGACCGACATCACAGCCCCGACGTCGTTCTGTGTCAGCGTGTAGGCGGTGTCCATGGCACCCGTGACCGGGGCCCCGTCGCGCAGCCATTGATAGACGATGGTCTCGGAATCGATCCCGTCCAGGTCTGCCACACCGGACGCGTTTGCGGTCAAAGTCTCGCCCTGCCGCGCCGTGCCCGAAACCGTAACGACCCCCGTCGGAGCATCATTGACGTTTTCGACCGCATCGGTGGCCGTGCTGGTGACGGCCTCGTTGGTCTCGAAATTGTCCGCAAAAGAGAACCGGACCGACATCACAGCCCCGACGTCGTTCTGTGTCAGCGAATAGGTCGTGTCTGTTGCACCCGTGATCGGGGCTCCGTCGCGCAGCCATTGATATGCGATGGTCTCGGAAACGATCCCGTCCAGGTCTGCCACACCGGACGCGTTTGCGGTCAAGGTCTCGCCCTGCCGTGCCGTACCCGAAACCGTCACTGCCCCCGTCGGAGCATCATTGATGTTTTCGACCGCCTCGGTGGCGGTGCTTGTGACCGTCTCGTTGGTCTCGAAATTGTCCGCAAAAGAGAACCGGACCGACATCTCAGCCCCGACGTCGTTCTGTGTCAGCGAATAGGTCGTGTCTGTTGCACCCGTGATCGGGGCTCCGTCGCGCAGCCATTGATAGACGATGGTCTCGGAATTGATCCCGTCCAGGTCTGCCACACCGGACGCGTCTGCGGTCAAGGTCTCGCCCTGCCGTGCCGTACCCGAAACCGTCACTGCCCCCGTCGGAGCATCATTGACGTTTTCGACCGCCTCGGTGGCCGTGCTGGTGACGGACTCGAGTTTGCCCTGACCGTCACGGTAGCTAACCCTCGCCGCAATTTGTGCACCCGAGTCAAGTGCAGATAGCGTATACTGATGGGCACTCGCTCCGGCGATCACATTTCCATCACGCAACCATTCGTAGGAAAAGGTTCCTATACCGTCTTCGTCCCTTAGCGAGGAAGGATCGGCGATAAGAATTTGGCCTTCTCTTGCAACTCCACTTAATTCAACGCTTTCGGTTGGGGCCGAATTTGGACCATCATCATCGACGAGAAAAAAATCTGCAGAAACTAGCGGAGATACGCCAAAAGCAGGGTCAGTAACATTCTCGTACACTGATACTTTGAAGCGTTCCAAACTTTCAGGGAAACTGTCAGCATTGACTACAAAAGCTTCGGTGTCTGAGAGATCGGCGTTAGGGTTGTAAAAGATGCTCGACGGGTCAGCATCACGCCAACTTAAAAAACCGCCAAGATCAAAGTCTGTAGCTGGCTCACCGCCTGGTACATCGTAAAAAAAGGGATCTTCCCAGAAGTCAGAAACTGAGCCAGTTATCGGATCAATTTTAATATATGCGCTAAATCTTTCAAGACTCAACTGCTCAACGGTAAATGCAATGGAACGGCCGCTCCCCTGGGTACCAGAGCTTGCTGTTCCTTCGTCTACATATAACCCTCTGTTCGAGTAAATTACCCAATTGTCGTTTCTGGAGAGTTCGGTCAAATTACTTCTCACTTGTTTGTTTTTCGCAGGAGGCTGGCTCGCGCAACACTTCGGTAGGGTTAAATGGAAGGCTTCGTATTCTTCACTCTTAAAGCAACCTGAAGGATCGCGGTCAATATAGTTTCAGCTATGGGATGTAATTTTACATCATAGCTCGGATGTAATCATGCAGCCTAAGGAGACTGCACAGCTTGATTTAATGTTGCCGCACTTAAGTATTTTAGAAAAATGCCTGGGTAGGTTCTAGTGGTCACGCGAATTATTAGTCGAAATGACTGGCCTATTTCTTGCTTAATGCGTCTTTTTGTAACACCTGCATCTAATCGAAACGACGGACGTTCTCAGTAGAACGACAGTCTACTACTATTCTTGGGTTGACTTGTTCCTAGCTCCGATATCAGTTCAGCACTACGCGGCCAAGGCGTGACCTATGAAAAACTAGAAACGACGGGCATCAGATGACACTCCAATCCCCCGCCTTTGCTCCTTTGTCCGAACGGAGCACCGCTAGTACTGACACAGAATACGACAAAGATCAGACTTCGGTTGCGGCATTGGCGGACGGTGGGTTCGTCATTGTATGGGTAAGCGACGGGCAGGACACGAGTGGCAAAGGAGTCTATGGCCAACGGTTCAGCGCCAATGGCGACCGGGTTGGCGAAGAGTTCCGGATCAACACCTACACAAACAACGACCAATGGCAGCCCGCTGTTTCCGGATTTGAAACCGGCGGGTTTGTGGTCACCTGGACGTCCGAAGGTCAGGACGGCAGTGAAGGCGGCGTTTACGCGCAACGGTTCGATGTAGATGGAGAAAAGTTAGGCGTAGAAACGAGGGTGAGCAGCCCGGCAGTTCTGGATCAGAGTGCGCCCGATGTCGTTACCCTGCCAGATGGATCCTACATGATCGCCTGGCAGGCTGAAGATGGTGATGGCGATCGGGTGATCTATGCCCAAGCCTTTGACCCGGAGGGAGCTAAAATTGGTCTGCGGCGTATTGTCAGCGCCAACGATATGGACGGAAACCCCGACGACACGGCCCAGAAGGTCGTTCTGGAGGCGCTGGAAAGCGGCGAGATTGTCGCGGGTTGGGTATCCGAAAATGTTCCCGCCTTCCGCGTCTTCGAAGATCTGTCCGGCGAAATGGGTAATGTCTTTTACGGAGAGCGAGAAAGGAGTGGCAGTTCCGGCTATGGTACGACTGAGGCCGTTGCCATTGTGCCCGTGACGGATCAAACTTTCGTTTCCTATTGGGAACAGTACTACTACGTTTACAGCAGCCCTGCCTCGGGGTCGTCAGCTCCCGGCGGGTCCATTCTGAGCGCAGTTTTTGACTTGGATGGTAGTATTGTTGGCGATACGGACAGTCGTGGCTACAGGGCTTTGCTACCTGACTTCGTGTATGATCCGCAATACGACCAAATTGCTCGCTTTGGCTCAACTTACACTCAGGTCGCTTATGAGGCTTGGGATGTTAGTGTTCGAGGAGAAATCGTTGGCGAGTCTGGAACCATAGGAATTAGTCTGGATGATGCCTTCGATCCTTCGGTTTCTCTGACAACGGCCAATTCCGTTCTGGTTGGCTGGCACAGTCGGACAGAGCCAACTATTGAGTTCCAACTTTTTGCTACCAATGGTGCCACAACGGGCTCGGTTCGTATTGAAGGCGAAATCCGAATTGGGGCCACTCTAACGGCGATTGTAGAAGATCTGTCAGATCCGGATGGTGTCGCCTCCCAATCCTACCAATGGACAAGAGAAGGCGAGGACATAGCTGGTGAAACCGGAACCTCATTTACCCTCACGGAACGAGACATTGATGCTTCTGTTGGTGTTCGCCTGACTGTTATTGATGGGAAGGGAGTGCAGGCGCTTGGTTCGGCCTATGCGCCCGTCATTTTGGGTGACCACTTTTTCGGAACAGAACTCGACGACACCCTTTCAGGTACACGTGGTGGCGATCTGATTGAGGGTCTTGCTGGCAATGACACGATTGATTCTGGGGTCGGTGGACCAGATACGATCCTCGGAGGTGCCGGAAATGACTCGATTTTCGGTGAGGGTTTCAACCATGTGATCGCCGGAGACGGAGATGACACGATCAGCGGCCCTGGCGACTATGCAACGGTATTGGGCGGCAATGGCAATGACCACATTACCCTTTACGCCAACCGAGGTGTGATCTCAGGAGGCCCCGGACAGGACACGCTTCGCGGTGGTTGGGATGCATCGCTTTCCGGCGGCGAAGGCGATGATTTGATCTATGGTGGTGTAAATTCCACCGTGACCGGCGGATTAGGGCGCGATGAGATCATCCTTCAAGGTGGGAGTAACCTGGTCAACCCCGGCGAAGGGGAGGACACGATTTACCTGTCTGACGCCGAGGCACCGGGCGATGTGGTCATGGGTTCGAGCGTTGATCTTGACGGCGATGTCCTGACAGGGTTTGCCGCGCAGGACGCTGTTGTTATTGAAAACGAAGTTCTGCTTGGCGCGGCTGTTGTCGAGCTTGTCGACGGCAACACGCGCTTTGGGATCAGTCTGCAGTCTGAACCGACCGGCGAACTGTCGTTGTTATTCGAAGGAGACGTACGCGAAAACGGTATCGAGGTCTTTCAGAAAGGCGACGATATCGGCATCGGTGTGCGTAGCATTCCGGATGCTCCCCGAGGGACCGTCAGAGGCAATGTTTTTGCAAACACTATCGTCGAAACGACGGCTAACCAGGTTTTTGGCGGTGCCGGTGATGATTTGATCACGACATCTGATTTTGGCAGTTCGCAGCTGTTTGGCGAGGATGGCAATGACACCGTGATTTCCGGCCCTGCCACGGAACTGCTTGAAGGTGGAGCAGGCAATGACAGCCTTGTCGGCAATGATGGCGATGACACACTGCAAGGAAATGATGGCAATGACACGTCCAACGGTGGATACGGGAATGATCTGATCGCTGGCGGGACCGGTGATGACCTGTCCTTTGGCGGACACGGCGTAGATCGGCTCTTTGGTGGTGAAGGAAACGACACGCTGTTTGGCGAGCCAGACAATGACAGCCTGACAGGAGGCGCGGGCAACGACAGCTTGATCGGCGGCGGGCATAGCGACGAACTGTTCGGCGAAGACGGCGAAGATACCTTGGATGGCGGTTCCGGCAATGACCGTTTGCTGGGCGACGCGGGTGACGACAGTTTGGACGGTGGTTCGGGGTCTGATACGCTCAACGGTGGTGCGGGCGACGACACCATTCTGGGCGGACCCCATGACGACGATCTGCGTGATGTAATCTATGCCGGGGAAGGCAACGACTCTGTAGATGCGGGGGCTGGCAACGACCTGGTGTTTGGCCAGGACGGCAACGATACCATCGCGGGCGGCGCTGGGGTTGATGAGCTCCAAGGCCAGGACGGCGACGATGTGATTACCGGTTCGGCCTTCAGTGATCTAGTGTTCGGTGGCGCGGGAAATGACTTTGTCAACGGAGGCTTTGGCCACGACCGGATCAACGGAGGGTCCGGGGCGGATAAGTTCTTCCATGTTGGTGTGGAGGGGCACGGGTCCGACTGGGTTCAGGACTATGCGTCAGCCGAGAGCGATGTTCTGCTTTGGGGCGGTAGTGCTGCATCGGCCAGCGACTTCCAGGTGAACCTAGCGCATACCGAGAACGACGCTGGCGAACGCTCAGGCGACGATGCTGTGCAGGAAGGGTTCGTTATCTACAAACCTACAGGCCAGATCATCTGGGCATTGGTCGATGGTCAGGGACAGGATCAGATCAATTTGCAGATTGGGAGCGCGGTCTATGATCTGCTCGCCTAGAGCGCGGGTGATCAAATAACGCCAGTTTCGGGAAACAAGAGTGAGCCCAGGCTAATTGGTCTGGGTTTTCTTTTGAGTAAATGCTGGGTTGCGTGAAAGCTTGAGCCCGCTGAACCTATCATCCAAGACCCAACAATTCTTGACGTTTCAAGACCAACCCATTGTCGGTTTGAACTTGGATTGAGGCCCACCATTGAAGTTACCCGATGTCGTTTCAGGCTCTCGTCCTGTCCGGGTGATCTTCCGGGAAGTTATAGGCGAGCCCGCTTCGACCTCCTCCCCCATCTCATAAAAACACAGTTAAGGAAAAGCCTATGGCTCTAGCATCTGCTCAGACCATTGGGGCAGCTTGCTCTTTGCAGCATGGGTCTGCCTCGGTGGTACAATTATCATTAAGACCCTTCTATAGAGATTGTACCAGCTACGGTTCCAGCGATTTGCTCGAAGCTGTGACGTCTAGCCTGTTTGCCGAATTGGATCGGCGTGGACAGGGTCAGCCGCCACAGGACGCAAAGATAGCGTTCAGCCAACTTGTAGCTGCTATGGTCGCTATGGCTGAAGGGGTAGCGCCCCCCGTTTTCTCCCTCTCCAGCCTTGATCCCGGGGTTGGGAAGACCACAACGTTGATCCACTTCGTCCAGCATCTCCTGAGGTCTGAACGTCATGACAGCGTGGCGGTCCTGCTTTGCGTCTCCCGGCTGGAGGAGATTGAACGTCTGGTCGAGGAGATGAACCTCAATAGGGCTGACTTCGCGGTCCTGACTTCTGACGAAGAGGTCAACCTTCTGAGTTCTGTACCGCCAAGCGAGGCCCGTGTTCTGTTCACCACCCACGCCATGGTCATGAGCCGTTGCCGCAGTAGCTTCAGGGATGCTGTTATCTTCCAGTATCAGGGCCAGGTCCGCGCTGTCCGGGTATGGGATGAGGCGATGCTTCGCAACGAGGTGGTCTCCCTCAACACGGATCAGCTTGCGTCCTTGCGTGACCCGCTGAGGTTCTTACATCCGGCGCTGGTTGAGCTGATCGAGAGGCTTGAGGGTGAACTTGAAACATCAGGTGGTCAAGGGATCTGCACTTGGCCTGACGTCGAAGAAACCACAGGGGTCAGCTTGTTGTCTGCCCGTCGGGGCCTGGAGCAACGACATGCCTCCTATCTCGACGCCCTCTACACTCTTTCAGGGCGATGCGTTCTCCTACGAAAGCCCAACAACGCTTCCACGGTCATCACTGCGCTCGACAGCCGAGACGCGATACCAGACGATCTGGCCCCTATGGTGATCCTCGACGCCTCTGGGCGTGTTCGTGCGACCTATGAGCTTTGGGAGGAGCATCTGGGGAACCTCGTGCGACTGCCCTCAGCAGCCAAGAGCTACGGGAACCTCACTGTCCACGTCATGGACAAGGGATCTGGGAAGAACGCTTGGTTGAAGAACGGTGAAGCTCTGGCTAGGGAGGTTGCCCAACTGATCGACAGCAAGCCCGAGGAGCAGTGGTTGGTTGTGTATCATAAGGGGGTCAAGAATGGGGCCATTCCAGATCAGATCAGGGGACTGCTCAGTTCAAACCCCGACCGTGCTAGATTCCTCAACTGGGGCAAGCATCAGGGAACGAACGAGTATCGCCATATCCAGAACGTCATATTGGCAGGTATGAACAACCACCCGGAGACAGACTATGAGGTGAAAGCGCGATACTATTGCGGCATCGCGAATGATAGCGAGTTCTCCAAGACCCTCGTGGAAGAGATGGCCGCAGGAGAACACATGCACCACATCTTGCAGGCTTTGTGTCGATCCGCAGTCAGGCTGGGCAGCGGCTCCGAGTGTGGTCCCTGCAACGCCTACATCATCGCCCCGAAGCGGTCAGGAATTCGTAAACTACTACCCAAGGTCTTCCCCGGCTGCGAGATCAGGGCATGGAAGCCCAGCAAGAGCAAACCCAAAGGCAAGGTTCAAGAGGCGTTGACCTACATCGAGAGGTTCTTCGATGGTTATCCTGAAGGGACGTTGCCGTTCACCAAACTGCGGTCCACTCTTGGCTATGACGCTTCCAACTTTCGACGCCGCATCCGCAACCACGAAACCTTCAAGGCCGGGTTGGCAGACATGGGGGTTGCGGAAGTCACCACAGGTAAAACTGAATGTCGCAACGCTTTCACAATGACTTGGGGTGGTATCGGCTTTGTGGACGACTCCTGCTTCATCGCGGATGTTTGAGCCAGAAAAATGTGAGCGCCTCAACATATATCGGGGCGTTCGCACTTCCCCCCATGGCTTCAATGCCACCCAGCACTCCAGCAAACAACTATAAGCGCCGCTCCAGCATACGCAATGTGAGTACGCCCCCGGGAATCGCACTGAGCCAAGCCAGCAATGGGGTCTTCGCGCCGCCGTAGTACAAACCGTAGTACACAACGCGCCTGTTGACCTTGGCTTGGCTGTCGCGATACCCCTTGTTTTGCTGACGGGAGGCCTGAAGAAGGTGCCTGTAACGGGAATAGAACACCGCCCCCGGGCACCATTTCCAACAGGTAAGCTACTGTTTCCCTTCAGCTTTAACTGGAGCTGATCAAGGGCGTAGTACATGCTGGAGCTATGCCGTTGCTTCCAGCCATTTGCTCAGCACTTCAAGCGGATAGCCCTTGCCATATCCATGCCCTACGCCTTCGGTTTGCCAGCCACCTATCTGGTCGACGATGTCGGACGGACACTCGACAGCGCGAAGCCTGTCACGCATCGAATGACGAAAGCTGTGCATGGTGCAACGGCTTGGTACATATGGCTTCATCCATTTGTTCAGCGCGGCACTGGCAGAATTAGCGTTCGTGGTTTTCGATTTGTTGTACCGGGGAAAAGCGAACTGGCTGTCAGTGTTCTTAGAGAGCAAGCGCTTGGCGGCCCATAGTGACGCCCCGACCAGAGGCACCTTTCGGTTGCTGCCTGATGTCTTCAGCCGACGCCAAGGATGCTCTTGGACAACTACGTGAGGCAATGGGTCATTCAGCTCGAAATCCTCTTTGAGCAAACCCGCAGCTTCTGCAAGCCGCATCCCTGTGTCCGAGACCAAAGCAACCAGCCATCGCAAGTCGTCATCAAGGGACCGGCATTTGGATTGCAGAGAGCGGATCGCTTCGATTGGCATAGGTTCACGATCTTCGACACCGGCACTTCTGTCGTAGTACACACCAGCGAATGGGTTGGTCAGTGTGATACCGGCTTCAGAAGCAGCGAAGTTGATGACTGATCTGACGGTCCCAAAGATGCGGGTGATACTGCTACCCGCTAATTCTCGCTCCACCAGCTCGTCGCGAAACGCATTGGCATCCGCCTTGGTATAGCTTCTGATGTCTTTGTCCCCGCAGACATCCAAGACATAGCCACACGACCGCTCAGCAGCCCTGTGGAAGGTGATTGGACGTCCTTGCCCCTTCAGCTGCAGATAGACTGACACAGCTTCTGAGAGCTTTACGGCGTCAACGCTGGCTTGATCGGTGCATGACATCGAAGACCCAAACTCGGCGGCAGCTCCCATCCTCAGAAGATGCTTGCCCGGTAGGTCTACGTCTTGGATGCGTAGATGGTACCAGTGTTCATCCAGTTGCTGAGCAGCTCTTTGCGCTCGGGACTTTGCAACCACTGCTGATCTTGTCCGCAGCGAGAACGATATTTTTCCGGTGGTATAGTGGTGATCGAGGTCCTTCGGGACCCGTCGTGTGAAGTAGAAGACCCCTGCTTTTACAAATGAGAAGGGAACGGTTTTGTTCTCCAGCATGTACTACGCCCTTGATCAGCTCCAGTTAAAGCTGAAGGGAAACAGTAGCTTACCTGTTGGAAATGGTGCCCGGGGGCGGAATCGAACCACCGACACGAGGATTTTCAATCACATTACCAATAATGAAAACAAGTGGTTATTAGTGAGTGTCGAATTTTTTGTATAACTTTCGCTGGTCACCCAAAAATAAACATTCAAGCAATTGAAATAACTCGGATTTTCAAGTCAGGACCTCTTTCCACGGAACGTAATTTGGAAAAATTGTACTTCAGTAGCAGGCTAACAACCTCAGTGACTTGGTGTGCCCAGCTTTGGTCGCTTCGATAGTTCCGAGGGAGTAACTCGATTTCCCTGCAGCTTAAACAACGTAACTGTGTAACTGGTTTCACCACCAACTGGCCTCCATCTCGAAATTTGAATACAGTCACGCAAATCACTCACTTCGCCCTGCACATCACCCAAGCTCAAAACGCCTAGAAAACAGAAATTTGTTTGAGCTGCTTGGTAGGTCGTTGCTTGAGGTGCAAACTTACTTGCCGTTTCAGCAGACGTGTTTGCTTGTTTGGTCCTCTTAAGCTCCAGCACGGTTTGAATATTCTCGGAGTTCACGACGATATCGGCCCTTCCACCACCAAGCATTCGGGGCTCGTATGACAAGTTGACGCCGTTTCGACCTAGCAAATAGCTATGGAGGTCTTCCTGAAAGTGCTCCTCTTTAGCATTTTCAACCTCTTCCTTCATTAGGTAAGCGAGATCACTAAGCGTTCTTCTTGGAGAGTTTAGTCTCTCAGAGATGAATCCTATTAGAACGTCGAGCAAGTAGAAAAATGTTGACGTCGCGTGTGGGAATTTGACTATGTCATCTTTCTCGTCACATGTTCTGAGATAACCTGCCACATGCTCCAAGATCGCCACGCGAGCCGGGGTGGGTACTTTAGCTCTAAAGTGGTCACCAGCCAGCACCATTGCCTCTTGAATGGATTCCTCAGTCCAACTACTCCCTGCGCCAAATATGAGGCCTACGGTATCAGTTTTTAGCGCCTGCTCTGATACCTGCATGGGGTTTCTGAGCACCCCGTTCTTAAGTCGAGAGCTAATATCAGAGTAGATAGCTTGCCAGTTATCGTCCCCTTCCTTTTCCCCCGCAGACTTCAGCCATCGAGCGGTGGCCGCTAACTGATAGTTTGAACGTTGGATACGCCCCACAATTGGCGGTGAAACAATGTCTTCAATGCTACCAGAACTGTCACGCCCAAAAATCGTTGAAGAAGCTGAAAGAAGAAAAAACAACTCTTCCTCAATCACACGGGCAGCTTCCAACCAGATTTCGTCTTCCAGAGACCGAGATAGATCGCAGAGCTTGGATGCAAATGTTATCCATTGGGTTGCGGCCAATTTTTCCGAACCAACAAACTTGTTATGGGAATTACTCTGATCGTGATAGGCAAAAAACTGGAATGATAACCTCCTCAAGCTCTCCAAGTCGCCAGCACTCGGAAAAGACTTTTCTCTATGACATTGAAGAAGAAAACTCAGGCACAGGGAAAAAAGCTCAGCCTCGGTTCGTCCAGATTCCACTGAATCGTCAGACAAAAAAAGAGACCTAGCAGCTTCAAAATTATCAACGGCATCGCTAGCACTAGAGGAATCCAAACCTTCTCGAAGTTTGATTAGGCCAAGCTGGAAACGCGCTTCTGCAGCTGCTTCACGCCACTCAAGAAACCTCTCCAAATGTGCTTCTGCCTCACTCAAGTCAGCATGATGCGACAAAGCACCTACTATAGCGGACACATATTTGATGAAGCGTTCGTCCTCGTCGTCAGCAATCGAAAAAAAGGTTGAACGCAAGCGACGAAAGTGAGCCGGGCTATGCAATGCAAGAATGGCAACAGCTTGCAAGGCTTGGCCCCGCAAAGCCGCAAAAAGGCTCCGGTCACTGAAAATCTCCATCAGCTTGTCAACTGCCTCAGGAAAGTTTGAGAGGAACGCAAGACGAAAACTTGGCGAGACTATGAATGCATTTGAAAGAGACGCAAAACCTCCAGGGTCTGTTGCATCTCCTAATAACTCACATAACAATGAGCTCTGACCTTCGAACACTGGTGCTTCAGATAGCCAGTGTAGAAAAGCTCCAGACAACGGGGGGCGGCGGAACCTTGAAGACCATAGCTCCCGAATAGTCGTGATGTCGACTTCGGCAGCCGTGAGCGCGCTATCGTTAAGCAAAGCGTCTATTATTAGCGGCTCCCAAGTTTCACTCGCAGAACCTCTCAAAACAAGTACTCATCACCTTTGGCCAGCTTATAGTCAGCAAATCTCTTAGATTCAAAACTGTCTTTCCGCGTCACAGAAGAAATGAAGATTTGAAGATCATCATCTTCGTCCGCCAACTCGGATATTGACCGCATTATCTCATCGAAATCGTTGTCCGAAATTTCTTCGGACTTAGCCGAGTCAAAGAACAATATTCCAGGATGTCGACCTCGGCCTGTTTGCGCTGAAATCTTCGCAATCGTGATTGACGCCGCTATACGGAACCTTAGCTTTTCACCGGGACTGAGTTTTGTGTATGTAGTGTCGGTATCAGCAATGTGGATTGCTGTTTTACTTGATGTCCACTCCACCTGCTTCAGGTGCTTTACTCCCAGCTTAGTAGCTACGCCCCTAATAACTTCAGATGCGTCCTTGAAGAGCTGCTCTTCTTGCTCCGAAAACATTTGTTTCGTTGCTTTCTGAGTTTCATCCAAGATTTTCACCGACAGAAGGTCTGAGTCTTGAACTACTTTCGGAACGCTTGAAATGGCAGCACCAAGCTCCTTGATTGCCAGTTCAAGTGCGGATCGCTTCGCGACTTGAACAGAAAGATGATCAGAGTCTGAAAGTTTCTTCTCCAACTCACCTTGGTCTTTAACTGTTTTCGACAGTCGACTTTCAAGCCGTTCACGATCCTTTCTTAGATATACTATTTCCTCTTTAATTACGTTTATTTGACCCTCTGCTTCGTCAATTTCTGTAGACAGTTGCACAAAATCGGAGTCTTCTAAATCGGCTTTGTTGGGGCTGCTATCTTTGCAGAGAGGGCAGCTATCTCCAGGCTGCGCCATCTCGGCGACTTCGCGAAAACTCGTTGATTCGCACGACGGGCAGCATACCGGCTCAAGTTTTCGAAAAATCAGACCCGCATTTTGCTCTTCTATCTTCGCCTGAAGCAACCTTTTCAGCTTCACCCATTCTGAACGCAACATCTCCAGCTCAGCTTTTTTTCGACTGATGGATAGGCCCGTAGAATTAAGATCGCTTTGAAGGTGTACGGCGTCTTTAGTGAGGTTTTTCATTTCATCTTCATCTAGGCGTGCCTGACGCTCCAATTCCGTTCTCTCAGGCAGCTCACCCAACTGGCGATTAAGTTCTTCCAAAGCTTTGGAAGAACTGTTTTCCGAACTATTGGCTTTTTTATCGCTGGACTTCTTAAGCAAAATTTTGTGCATCGCAGATGCTCGGCTTTGGGTGGAAACCCAAGGCAAACCGATGAATGTTTGCAATAGTCTCTGAGAGTATCCGGCAATGTGGTCACCTACGATTGCTCCTTCGCTACTGGAAACAAAGAGAGCCGAAGCCATGGCAGGCCAACCGTGAGGAACTAGTTTCTCCTTCTTCAGCGTCGTGTACATCTTGTCAAAGCTAAGTTCCCTCATGAACAACTGGTCCATAAATTCACTAAGGTCAGATAAGGGACCTTGAAAAACAACATTGGTATTGTCGCCGCCATCACGAGATAGAATAGCTTGGCCAGACACAGGGTCGCTAAGAGACTCCACGTGGAGTTTATAATCTGATGCACCTATCGAGAATGCAGCCTCAACCTGATCGATCCAGTGCATCGTGACTGGAGAAACCTTCTCAAAATTCCCTCTTAGAACGCTGTAAAGGAGATTGAGTATTGTGGACTTTCCGACCAAGTTGACCTCTTCGGAAAAAACCCCAAAAAGTCCAGCCCGAAGCCCCTCCCATTCAAAGGCGAACGGTCCATCATCCTCAGTTCCTGTTTTGGTGCCAGAGAATTTGATTCTATGAAACCGAATTGCTTTCCTTTCTGGGATCGCAGATTGAGGCTCAACACCGTATTCAGAATGAACCTGCTTCACAACATTAACCGCTACGCCCGACTTGCGAGCAATTTCCGCATACCACTCTTCCAATGAAAGAGCATTCTTCGCTTCAAGCATCTAGCTGCTCCAATAGATTAATGACCTTATTCCGAATACTCGGTATCGGCTTTCCAATAGCCGCATTCTCATACTCAGGAACGGAATATTGGGCATCCTTCAACGCGCTCCCAGTTGTCTTGGGAAGACACTTGATGGCGTCGATCTGGCGCATGTACCACGCCAAACTGGGTTGTTGATTTATTGCGCCTGCTACGACGCTAAAAGCGCTCGGAAAAATCAGGTATGTCCAAGGTTTCCCGGGAGCCTGAGTGTCCCGAACCGCCCTAATGAGACCTGGTGCCTCCAGAATAGATAGAGCAGTTTCAATTCTTTCATATGCGCCATACCTCCAACGAACCATCAGAATGGTGCGAATGTCAGGCTCTTCTCCCACCATTATTTCTCGAGCAAGATGCAGGAACTTGACGCCTCCGCTCGCTCGGTATTGCTCTAGGAGCTGGTTGGCCAGATAGTCCGGGTACCGAACATAGAAGTCTAGCTTCATGAGTTTTAGCTCACCACTGAACTTGTGGGACGGGTGGCCATCCGATACCTCACCCTCCAGGGCGTCCGACATACTGGTCAGTATGAAAAGTAGCCGCATCGCATCACGGTAGTGAAAATTTGTCTCTGAAGTATTCAATGCTATTCAGTCCAAAGGCACACATTTTGTTATTCCCGATCACACTAGCAAACCACACGCCAAACGATAGTGATAATTGGCCTTGTGCGGTGAGCAATCTCGAATGAGGTTCAACCCTACAGGAGCCAAGCGCCTTACACTTGTCTTTACCGTCACAAAGCGAATGCCCGAATGCCGGGTAAAACCAACCCGAAAATCAGTCTTCCTTAAATGAAATCAGCCATTTAAATCCGAGCGTCGAGGGGCGTACAATCGGCAACCTTCACCAGTACTTCTACTGGATCCGCGTTTAAAGCGCGGCATAGTATCACAAGTTCAGGAACGTCGATTCGTCGCTGACCACTCTCAATGCGTGCAACGAACGACTGATGGCAGCGCAGCCGTTCTGCAAGTGTCGCCTGTGAAAGCCCAGCATCTTTCCGAGCCTGAATAAGCGCTTCTACGAGAGCAACCTGCCCCTCTGAACGCAGTGTCTTTGTCATTTGGTCCCTCGCATCTAGCGAGGGTTCCAATAATCTTGAAATCAGATTATCTAAAAATCAGATAATTTCCGTCGGCCTCCCATTTGGTTGGCGGTATCAGGACATTGCGAGCAAGTCTCGCGCACGGACAACATCAAACACAGGCAAATGATAATGACAAAATCGACAGTCTCCAGTGACAGCAGCTAAGGCGTCTCAAGGGACGACGGGAGCACCTTTTCAGTAGGGAGCACCCCTAGGCCAAGCCTCACATCTCACCGCCCGAGATTTGAGGCTGGCAGACCGATACCAGCGATCAGACATCAATATACAGGTGCATAACAAACCATGAAAAAACTGACAATTTCTACACTCCTTGCCCTTTCCACTCTTGCGTTCACAGCGGCAGCGCCGAGCTTTGCCCAAACCACCGGACAGGCGCAAATCTCCGAACAAACGACGCAGATGTTGGAAGGAGCGTTCAAAGGTCTCAGCGAACGCGACCGCATTCAAGTTCAATCGCAACTGTCTGAGTACGGCCTGTATGCCAGCACGCTGGATGGATTGTGGGGACGAAACACAGCAAACGCCCTTCACCAAGCCGCGACCATGATGGAACAGAACATGGGCGGTGAATTGAACTTGGCATCAGCGGGACGTGCCAAGGCATTCCTAAATCAATTCATCGACGGATCAGCAAGCGCCTTCATGTGGGGCGAAGGTGGCGAATGCGACGGGTGCGGTGAAGAAGGCCAACAGGAACCTCAACCGATCTTGGCGTCGGCTTCAGGCACAGACAACGTCCAGCGTTTAGAGCAGGCTATTTTCAACTCCTGCCTAAAGAACGCCCGCCTCACGAATGAGTACATGACCAGCGAGACAATAGGAATCAACACTCAGTTGGGCACGTCTCAAAGATGGGCAAAAATCGGTCTGTCCGTGGAAAGGCTAGGAGTACGACATGTCAGCAATCGTTGGCAGGCCGTTGATGACGCAACCTTAGTAGAGGCATGCAAAGAGCAATCGGGCTGGGCGGATGTGTTCGGTTCGGAAATCCAGTATCTGGGAAAGCGCATCAACATGCGTGACCTTGCATACCGCGACAGGGCAACAAACCAATTGTCCAACGATCTGGCCTTGCTCAAAAAACACTCGGTTGCCGTGTACCCCCTGACACCGAAAGAAGACGAACGGCTAAACAGCAATCCCAACGACTACGAAATCTTGGGGGCCTCCTTTCATCTCATTGAGCGGACCGCCTGCCGAGGAAGTCAAAGCGCGTCGCGGGTCAGCGAAAGATCTAGCGCCACCGGACGGACCGAGCGCGTTGTCGGTGCCAACAAATCGACAACACCGATCAGCTCCTGCGAAGAAGTCAAGAACGTGTTTCTGGGCGGGCAGCCTTACGACTTGTCCGACCAAAGCCGGTGTTTCGTGAATTTCCACCTCGCACCGAATACCCGAAACGTATCAGAAGCGGCGATAGACAACTCTTCCACAAGGACGTTCAACAACATGGGCGGCTATGCGGTTTACACACGCCCGTTCGGCCTGAACTTTCTGTACCTGCTATCACACAGGAATTACCAAGACTGGCAGGATCGGGGCGCATGGTTCCTTGCTGGCGATAGAGCGGTCGACGGTGCTTCCAAAACTCTTGGATCAGCGACAGACGCCTTCGAGGGCAAGATCGACTGGGGCAAAGTGCAGGAGCAAATGAACGTGACTGCCTATCAATATATCTCCCAACCTGCAGTGGGACGGACAGCAAGCCAAATTGCCCAACACCCGAGCTGCCAGGCTGCACTCACAGAAAGGCGGGACTCGGCTGCCAGCCACCGCGCAAGACAATAGGTCAAGAGGCACGACACGGCACCGAAACGAATAAGGGCTGCAATTGGTAGCCCTTATTTTCAAGACACCAAACAATCAAAACACAGCCTCAAGAAACAAACTTAATAAATCCTTGGCACGTCTGCCGCTAACTTCGAGGCATGGAAGAATTTTCGAACGGGTGCCGTCGTGTGAATTCTTCGCCAGTATCGGCATTGACGATTACGCGGATTTTGTCACGTAACCCTTCAAACATGTTTTGTTGACGTAGCGGTGGCGTTACAGTGGGGTCGCTTAAAATATACCTGCGAAATACCCCTAAAAGGAAATCGGGAACGCCCACGCCAAACCAGTTCTTGTCTACCACATTGACACTCACATACTTAGGACGGCGGTTGTTCGTTTGCCGAAGTTCCCCCCAGGCATCTCGTACTACGGCTTCTATTGCGTTCTTTGAAACCTTACTCGATTGCTCGAAACACAGCTCCGCTCCCTTACTTTCCGCAGCCATCAGTCGACGCTTGATTATGTGGTCAAGCAGCCTTGTGTAGTCAGCCTCGAAATCACCGTGTTGCTCCCCAAAAACGATGTAACCTTGGAAAGGGAGTGTCTTGAGAGCTTGGACATACAGGGATCTTAAATCTTCCGTCGCATGGGAAAAGTGCATTCCGTTCTGTTGAATCGCCTCTAGATCCCCGTCAGAAAACGGATCGGCAAGATAGTTTTTCAAGATGCGCTCAGTCGTAGCGTTAATAACATCCTGCTGTTGAGACGCACTCAAACCTAATGCCAGATATTTCTTTCCCTTCCATTCGAACTCAGTCTCATCGACAAAGAAATAAAACATCGAAGTATGTTGGTTTTTAGGCTCAAAGCTAACTTCATCACCCTCTTCATTGAGGATTTCCTGCCACAAAGAAACAAGTTCCGACGCCTTGCGTGGCTCATGGAAGGCTACATATCTTACACGTCCATCGAGATGATTGATGTAACGCTGCACCTCATCGCCCTCAGAGATTCCCAAACTCCCGATGTGATCTCTCAGACCAAATTTGTGGGCATAGAATAGTTCTTGGCGCAACCCACGCTTCATGGACCGCGGTGCATGTGGTGACAGCGGATCAGACACGCTTAAACCGGTGACATAGTGGTTTTGTCCGCGCTTGGTGGATCGCGTTTTGTCTACTGCCAATGCAAACCCATGCCTTTCGACAATCTCCGAAACACCCGAGACTTCCGGCAAGGTGCCGTCAGAGGAAAACGAAAGGTCGTCGGCATAGCGGCTGTAGGTTGAGCCTGTACTCGCAGCCAGTTCATGCAACTCGAAATCCAGTTCGTGGCAGATCGCATTCGCAATGATTGGGCTTGTAGGAAGCCCCAGAGCCAACCGATCATCGATTGTCAAAAAGCGTGCCATTAGTTCGGATATGTCGGCCTCCACGCCTGAACCCATAAAGAGTTGTTCGACACGCTGTCGAGTGATCGTAGGAAAAAAGTCCTGAATATCCGCTTTCAGGAGCAACGCTGCCCCCGAATGAAGCTGAGCGTTATTCCGGATGTTCCGACCCCGAACATACCCAAAGCACTGAGAATGTGGGAAACCACTTATGGCGATCTCGAGAAACCGTGTAAGGCGTCGAGCAAGACCTTTGTAAATGTTACCAAGCGGGGCGTTCGCTTCCCAAACAACGCGCCGCCCCCTCGATGGGTTTCGCTTGGGAATCTCATGGCGTTCGAAACTATGGCGAATGAAGGTACCAACTTCTCCAAGGTCACTTTGGCGAAGAGACCGGTCGTACTCATCAACATCGAAGCTGCAGGCTTGGTCAAACCAGACCTCTTCGATACCAATGTACGTCAAAAGCTGTGACTTAGTGGAAACTCGTCTAAGATCGTAGTTGTACGCCATATCTCTCGCTCAAGGTGGAGCAGCCAAACACACGAAGCAAGTGGTCACCTAATAGGCAGATGCGACTCGCACCTTTAACCTTGTTGTCAAGCTGCTCCGCTCACAATCTAATTGCTTGAATGGGCAATTAAAAGGTCTTGTCGGGAGAATGCCGATTGCATCCGAGCAGCCTACAGTATCTTCGGGCAAGGCGTCTGCGAACTTTAGATGGCATTCGGAAGCAACGCTGTAATTCGCGGGCACTCAACAAATTGCAGATCTGAGGCTGGAATTTCTTGTGAATCAGTGCATTGTTTCACGAGCAAAGGAGGGTGGTCTGATGTCAAAACGTGACCTCGCCGAGAAACTAGAAAAAATCATAAAAGACATTGGGGACGATGTTTTAAACGATCAAAGAGTTGCTACAGAGATCGCCTTGGTCAGAAAGACTTACGATGCCCTGAACGCACTGGTTGAGCTGCACAACGATCTCGATCCAGTTGAAAAGCTGACCTTGGAATGATCACCCGCCACAGCAAAAAAAATGCAGGGAAAAAACTCGTCACAACCAACGCCACCTTCTAAACCGTTGCCTCCCTGATTGGATATTCGGACGCCTTCTACGACAAACCAAGGTTTGCTTTGTACGGAGGGTCCGAATTGACAGAATACGTTGCCTATTATCGGGTTTCGACGGAACGGCAGGGGCGGTCTGGCCTTGGGCTGGAAGCACAACGCGCGATGGTCGAGCAGTTCCTTCAGCCTCATGATAAGGTGGTTGCCGAGTTCACCGAAATCCAATCCGGCAAACGCGATGACCGTGTTGAGTTGTGGAACGCGATCAACCTCGTCAAGAAGACCCGGTCGAAACTGCTAATCCCCAAACTTGACCGCTTTTCTCGGAAGGTGTCGTTCATCTCCGGGATCATCGACCAGGGTATTGAGTTGGTCGTCTGCGAACATCCCAACGTCTCGACATTCTTCCTGCACCTGCTGGCCTGCTTTGCCGAAGAAGAACGCCGACAGATCTCAGAACGCACTAAAGCGGCGCTCAGAGCGGCCAAGAACCGAGGAACCGTGCTTGGACGGAATGCACATGCCTTGGCCGCACAACGGCGGCTGGAGAAGGAGGAATTCTTCGAAACGATACAGGTCGATTTTGAACAGGCGATTGCGGAGGCTGGAACGTTTTCAGGAGCAGCACGGCTGCTGAACGAGCGAGGCGTCAGAACTGCCAAGGGTGGAAAGTGGTACCCGCAGACTGTCAGGAACTATTTGGTGTCAATCAATGATTAGGGCTCCAGCCATGCACTCAGAACACTTGCCAGAGCTGGTGAGAACGGGCGCAACTTTCCGTTTTCAACAGTTGCAATACTGTCCAAAACCAGCTTGATCAGATCATCATCATCTAGACCCTCGGAGGGGTCGACACCGTTTTCCCACAACAAAGCTTCAACGAGATTTTTTCGTTTTTCCACCAGAGCCCTATTGTTCTTCTCATGGTCCCCTAGATTCAGGACCCTTATTGCCTCTTGGGCCCGTTCTGTTTTCCCTTCAACTCTGCCGCTTAGCTTAAATTGCAATTCCTCTACACATTCAGGCATCAGAGGGGTAAGCGGAAGGGGCTGCGATTTGTGTGCGTCATCACACTGCTTAGGAGTTTTACAGCTAGCAACAATGTTGCCAAAATCGAGCGTGCGGTTGGGAGCGAGGTGCTGAGCTTCTACATGCTCATTCATTGTATCGCGGTTTTCACCCGAAATCTCACAACAACAATAGGCGCAAAGATAGTATTGCGCCTTCGTGTTCGCGAGCCTTATCGCAGGCCGGACACTAGGGTCATCAATGTCCCCGTATTTCTTTCCCGGATTTCTCTTCTTCCAATCAGCGAATTCGCTGGGTTCAGGGGACGTTTCGATTTGCCGCAAATTTTAACTCACGCTTCTTCAATAGTAATTTTGCCTTAGCAAGCTCCATAGAAGATGAATCGTTAGGTAAGTGGCTCTCTAACTCCTTTATGAGAGCACTCGCCGTAGAGAACTCATTTTCTTGAACCGCATCCAGAATGTCTTTGATTTTGCCATCGACATACTCGTTTCGTATTGGCGTCTCCATCACCTCAAGCAAGACACTGTTCACATCTTGGCCGTATTGCGAACTCAAGGTTTCAAGCTCCCCGTTTTCAAGCGCATAGACCAATATATCCGTGCTATCACTGATCACCAACGGGGAATGAGAGGTCAAAACAAATTGACAATTTGGAAAAGTTTTCGTTAGGCGACGAACAATGCTTCGCTGCCATGTCGGGTGCAGATGCAAATCGACTTCGTCAATGAGAATTATCCCATCGCCATTCAGTGGATTGTCCATTCCAGGATTCATCATTGCTAGGCGTCGAGCAATATCACCAACCAACGCCATCAACGACTTCTCGCCCTGCGAAAGTTGCAACACGTTGAAAGTTTCACCATCTTTATCGATAGACATGTGAAGTCTGGGCTTACGGCGAACCTTCAAGTTCTCGAAGCCCGGCATGAACTCCGAA
Organism: Rhodobacteraceae bacterium M382; assembly: GCA_025141015.1. Classification (NCBI taxonomy): domain Bacteria; kingdom Pseudomonadati; phylum Pseudomonadota; class Alphaproteobacteria; order Rhodobacterales; family Paracoccaceae; species Rhodobacteraceae bacterium M382. Next base: position 3,708,773 of record CP081098.1, read on the forward strand.
ACAGCCTGCCTAACAGCAGACAGTTGGCGGTCTCGAGAAGATGCGTTCAACTCCCTGAGCTTTGCCCAAAGCTCAGCATTGTCGCCGAGTACGTTCCTTAGGGCCTCCAAGGCATCTGCCGAAAGGGAGGTCTCATTCTCCGTATCTTCACGGTTGCGAAACCACTCAAAAAACCTGCGAAAATCTACGCCTTGACTAAGTGAGTTGTCATATCCGTCGAGTTGGTCAAAGGAGTGTTTATTTCGGATTTTGAGGGGAACATCCAATACTACCCGTTCGACAGGATAGAAAGCTACCAGCGGCAAACTTGCTTTTTCATCGCCTGAAAGCGCCGAGCGGAAGTGGTTCGCTAGTGCTGAAGCCCCAGACAAGTGACTTCGTTCTTCGGCGTTGCGTCCCTTACGCGTGTTCGTGATCGTCCACGAGAATCCAGCCTTGGCGTTTTCACTCTCACCGCCAAAGTTGGGCTCCCCCGGGATGGTGATCTCAATCGCACCAGTTGCCTTCCCATTGGAAATGACCAACTCAGGCAGTGGAGTACCTTTTCCCGTTTCGCTTCGAAGGCGGGATACAAACCAACTCAACCCCGTCGCAATTGCTTTCAAGATCGACGTTTTTCCTGACCCATTGTTGCCAACAAATACGGTTACATTTCCACTCAAATTCTCCGAAGGGGCCAACTGGATGCACTGACTTTCAAAGCAACCAATATTGCGGAGGCAAACTTCTTTTATGTCCATCTGTCCTCCTACCTCTCCACGCCAACTTCAGGGTGATTTCTGTCGCGTTATGTTTGTACGTCCTAAAGCGTCGACACCACTCAAAAATGAATGGCGTGAGCAAGAAAGTGACGACCTCCACTAACGCCATGATTTACCTTGCTTGTAAGCTCGTTCGTCACGCTGTTCAACGATAGCTTTCGTCAAGAAAGTCAAGCTGCATCGTCATCTGGATACTATGGAGGACACATAGTACAGCAAACTTGACCTAAAACGGAATGTCGGGGTGTCCATCCTCTTCATGACGCATGTCAGCCGCACGTTTTGTCCAAAATCCTTTGCGCAGCTCTGAAAGCTCCGGCAGCTCTACCTCGTCGATCACGCCGGGACGGGCATCAACCATTTCCGCAGCATATTGCTTCTTGAGATACCGCCTGACAGTCATAGCAACATCGAGAACAAGCGCCCCATACTGATCAACGTACCGGCAAGACAAAGGAGCACCCCCAGCGACTTCAGCTTTCAGTTCAACTGTGGAAGGTGCGAGTGATGAAATTGCATCGGAGCAATCGCTCACAAGGGCAGTGATTTCTTGAAGCCAGCTTTCAATTTTCGGGTTGTCAATTTCCTCCAACTTGGCAGTCAAATACGGGTGATTGAACAGGAAAAGCCTTTCTTCGCCCCGTAGATGCGCAACGCCATGATCATCAGCGAGACTTCCCAGCTTTGCACCAAACGCTTCGCACAGGGGGCTCCAGAAAAACCCACCAATCCACTCGCCATGTGATGAACGCAAAGGATTTGTAGTAGGGCCATCTAAACCCCCAAACCGATTGTCCAGATTAGCCAAACACTGTCTGGTGTTTGTTTGCTTGTTGTGAAGTTCAGACAAGAGCCGGTCTCCTGTGTTTTTGCCTGGATCTAACTACGCTGAATCGATGGGATTTTCCAAGATTTCAGCCTTTTCAACATCAAGGTTGAAAGCAGCCTTTGGGGTCAGGAACTGATCAATGTCCAGCTTGGGAAACAGATACCTCTTCACCTTCCTGAGCAGGACTTCAGCCTGGAAGCAGTTTGGCACTTGGTGGGGAATGAAGGCGGTCTTTTTCCGAGCGTTGTATACGTCAAATTTTGAGCATGGAATGCCGAGTCCGTCGTTCAATATGTCAGCCAGTTCGTTTGATCTGATTTTGTATGTCGGGAAGATCTTTTTGTTTCCAAAGGCGTGAGGCTTGAGCTCGTGAGTACCAGCCTTTCGCAGTTTGTGTGCAATGACCAAGTCACGCCGCACCCGCTTCAGAATGCCGTCGTCCGTGGCCAGATACGCTCCCGCTTCACCTTGAGCAGCCAGCTTGCTTTCAAAGTACTCAGCCCATGCCTGATAGTCCGCCAGCGTCTTTAGACAATGGGGAGACTGCTTATTGTAGTCCGCCCAAATCGCACGAACGGTGTTGAACTGGTCGACGCTGTCCCATGGCTGAGTTGAGAACGCTAAGTGGTCATGGGTTTGCTTGCCTAGTGCAGGAACAGATACCTCTCCAGCCGTATGTGGTCGCCGCTTCCAGTCAAATTCCATCGACAGCCGTTTCGTCATCGTCTTGTCGACGAAGTCCATTCCCTGCTCGTACATCTCACGAATGCCAGCGCCGAGAGTGACATCCATTTTGTCGGTTGGCCTGCGTTCCAAAAACAATTGCAGGATTTTGTCGTTCTGTTCCTTCTTGGTCAGCGCAGCATCCAGTTTGATGCCTCCCTTGGCCAAAACAACCTTTTCGTCTTCCTTGGGGGTCATGCCTGTTCCCTCCCAATCCTTGGGAAGGGAAGGCTGCAACGTGGCTTGGCCACGGGTTCGCCATCCAACGGGCTGACGGATGATATGCTTGATCTCGTAGATGCCCCATTCACCTGCAAGCCTGCGCCGCGAGTCCAAGTATCTGCGCCCCAGAGGGCCAAAGGCGACCGCCTGCATCTGTTCGTCTGTTGCTGTCGTCAGAAAGCCGTCTGTCGTGACGCTGAAGATTTGAACGCTTTCAGGAAGCGCATTCATGATCTCCCCCAGCACCCCACGACAGAAGGCGGTGATGAAAGCAGCATAGACCGGGTTGGTGATCTTACTGGGTTCCAAAGGCTTTGTCTCTGCATCCCGCAGATCATAAATCCGACGCTCCCGCAGACCTTGGGCGGTCTTGCCATAAGTGGAATTCACCAGCTCTTTCCAGAACAGGTTATCCAGAGATTTCTTCTTGTGCTTGGACCGCTCGACAATGCAGTTGCGGGCAAAACCAGAGAACGGGCGTTTCGCCGGGGCATATTCCTCTGTTCTGCTGATGATCCTGTCAGAGTCGATCTGTCTGCCTTCAATCAAATTGATCTTGCAGCCAAGTTGCTTGGCGAGGAGGATTTCGCTGATGTGGGTCGTACTGTTGCCCTTGCGGGGGAACAGTAAGCCATTCTCTGTTCTCACAGGCAGAACGGGATACCGAACTTCATCCGGGAACTCAAAATCCACATTTGCATATGCCAGATCATCCGGGGCAAAGCGGGTGAGCAATTCGTCAGTGCTGCTAATCGCTCTAATCGTATCCCAATGGGGATTGCCGATGATCGCCATTCCAGATGGATACGCACTGGTCAGATCATAGTCGTACCAAACCCCTTCGGGAGCTGGTCCGAACCAAAACTGTTCGTTGCGGCCACCATGGTAGCACTCGGTGAAGAAATCCTCGTTCCAGTGCAGTTTTGGGATCGAAACAAGCTTCTTGCGCGACTGGAAACGTTCTTTCTTCTTGCTCCAGTATTTCTCTACCGCCTCCTCCTTGGCCACGATCTCCAGCGGATGAACGCCTTGGGACACCCAGAACTCTTGGATCAAATCGACGCCGATGGAAGTCAGCGTGACAGGCAGTTTGAACCTCCCAGTTTTCTCAAAATACATGCGGATGATTCTGGTGACGTACTGATCACAGATTTCTGCATCACGGATGGCATATTCACGAAACAGCCTCCAATCCGTTTCCATCAGTTCCGCCATGTTCTGTTTGAGGCGCAGCTCTTTATCAGGATCGTCGGACAGATCTATTTTCTTGAAGTTGAGAATATCACCCAATCGAGCAAGGCTCTTTGCCCCTGCTGGTGCCAGAGCAATCGTGTCTCTGATCTTCACCCCCAAGCGAATAGGCCTCAGCCCCTTGCCTCGGCTCAGCTTTACAGGAATGTCTTTTCTGACGTTCATGAAGAGGCCGCGAATGTTTTCGAGCTGCATCGCCTTTCGGGACGCTTCGTCTTTGAAGTCACTGAACCCCGGAACATCTGCACGAGTGAAATGGGCCACCAGATAGATATCGACAGGCATATTCAGATTGGGATTGGCCCGGAACCCGGCAGCAAGCGCATGTTCAACAAATTCGGTTAAGGTCAGGCGGTCGCTGTCCTGACGCCCCTTCGGCAGAACGATACCGGACCAATGCGGCTCGAACTCAGCGTTCTCCGGAGAGATGATGCGACAGCTATACTGATAAGAAAGAACTTGGTTCCTCAGCTCGACTTTGCCTTCAGCATTTGTGACTTTTTCCCTCTGATACTCGGTATCGAACCCGATGATCAGATATCGAGGGTACTTGGTTTTAGGACCATTTTTGCGACCGAACTGATCTGGACGATATTGAGGATTGAAGTTCATTTGGATTCCAGATCTTTTGAATGGGCTGATGGCTGGCAGGGTTCACCTAATCGGCCAAGCCTGTACCAGATCTCAAAAATAGTAAATGTCATTCGCTTACACCCATATGGCACTTTTACTATTTTTTGACTTCCTGCTCCTAGTCAGCCATCGGGGAACATTATGCCCGCAATCCACGGCTTCGGGGGCAAACTTACCTTTTTGCCTTTGACCTCCTGAAAAACCTCAAGAGGGAGGTCTGCGACCTATAAATACCCCCACACAACAACACACATCGACACACTTCGAAATCCACCGCCACACACAGCCATATTACACACAGCTCGAAGCTCTCTTCGTATCAGGAACGCGATACAGAAAACCACATAGACAGCCCGAAACGTCATGCAATCGGACCCAATAGGGTCACGGCAATCTCCGCCAGTGGTGCAGAACCGAATTAAGTAGGTCGGCAGACATGACGTCATCGAAAAAGTAGGGTTAGGAGACAGCGAAAGCCGGGGGAAGGATGAAAGCCCCCATGAGAGAGACAGAGCAAATTAATTGTCATCACGAGACGGGGTAGTGCCGTCGCCGAGCTAGCCAAATTGCCATCTACAGGGCGCTAGTACATCGGTCCGCTGTGTAAGCAGCACGTAGGCTGAGACAGGATAACCGCCAGCCGAGCTTTTGAAGCAATCGTGTGTAGATGGTTTGTCAGACCTCAGGGTCTCACATGCTCCTCCTCAGCGGATAGGAGAAGTATGTCCAAAATCCAAAAATACCAAACAGATACCAACGCAGTTCTTGATCATGAAATGATCAAGCAATGGGTCAAAGATTGGCATATGGCTTCACTTCGTGAAGTGCTTCGCAAATGCTCGATTAGATTATCTGGTTGGTTGGTCTGGGCGGGCTGAGTATTGAGTTCGGCCTGTGGCCAAACTGGTTCCCAGCCCATCGAGACCTTTACCCTCGGAGGCTAATTTCCGTGAAAACGCTTTCTCCAGCGCCACCTAGAACATCATCGAGCTCATTTGTGTTCAGGCCGTCGATCCCATCCACAATTTGACTGCTCAGCTTTTTGGGATCATCCGAAGCCAAGAAGGACCAGTAAAAGGCTGTTCCTTCGGAAAGCTCAGCCTTCTTTCTCTCATGCAAGTCCCGTACTTCTTGGCCTGTCAGGCCGATCAGGAGGGCAAAATGAACACTGCGGCCTTCCACCCGACCATCGCCCTCGAAAATCACTTTCTTGGTCGTTTGGGGACCACCATTTTCATCCAACCACCTACGGGCAAGACGGTTATCGGGAGACGAGCGTTTGACCGCCGACGGAGTAAACTTGATGATTTCAACATCAGCCATTGAGAATAATTCCTTGGGATAGGTGCTGCTCACGAAGCAGCTCTGGATTGCATGAACTCGTCACAAATACGGATTTCGTGTATCCGAAGAATTCACCTATCCCAATGAATAAGTTCATTTTCCAAAGCGGCTGCGGATCGTTGTGGCAGCTTCCATCAAGACATCGTCCAGCTTGCCCTCATCCGCCAGCGTCTTCAGCTTTTGGAGGTTCTTGGCGACGTCGGCGACATCGACACATTTGATCGCATTCAAGCCGGGGGCCAGCTCAAGCGGTGTCCGTCCATAACGCGGCGAGATGAACCACCCCCCCTCATCGGACTTCCAAGCCCATGTGCTTGTGATCGTGCTGGACCCATCATCGGGCACACCGGCCAACTGCTTATCGACGGCGGCAATAAACTTCTGACGACGTTGGGCGAATGGCTGGATCGCTTTCGGCTTCTCAGCCGCTTCAAGTTTGAACTGTTTCTCAAGTGCCATTGGCTTCTCCTTTGTTACGCCAATGGCGTCCTTTGGGTTGTGCGGGACGGACAACGCTGGACCCAGCAAACTGCAACAAAAAAGAAGAGCAAACAGAGATTGAATTAGAAGCCCCTGCGACAACCTCGCATACAAAAACCTCTATCTAGCTGTAAACTCCGACGGTAAGCTCAGAAAATACATACTACCCACTCAACGACACTTGTTTTCATATTGGAAAAATAATGCCTTACGTCAGCTCGTCAGCAATTTCTCGGATCGAATGGAGCAATGGAACCCTTTCAATCTGGTTTCGAACGAGCGGGAGGTACGATTACTACGGCGTTTCGGAAGAAGTTTATAACCGCTTTCTAAGCGCACCATCCAAAGGTGGGTTCTATAACGATTACATCAAAGACGTTTACTGAAGGTCGAGCAGGCACTGTGGCTGCCATACCGATTGCATATCGAAGTAATCGGACCGAATCCTAATCATCCCCATGGGTTTGAAGGTTCTCAATCAGTTCTTTCGTGGGGGCCATGTTCTTGAGATAGAAGCGCTCCAACTGATCCACGGACGTCCCAGCGTTCTTAGCCAGAGAATAGGGATTTACCTTCCCCTTGGAGCCTCTGAGCCGTGCTTGGATGGCATAGTGCCGGAGGGAATAGGGAGACAGCTTTCGATCCTCATCCACCAAATCAGCTTCTACCAAAATGTGATTGAACAAGCGCCGGGCGGTGTTGATGGCCGTCGTGCGATTTGGGTATTCCGGCATCCACACGAAATCATCCCGGTCTGGTTCCTTGGGTTCGAACGGATTCCGGTCGCCCTTATAGATCACCACAGCAAGCTTCATAGTGACACTGGTGCGCTTGCCAGTCTTGCCGCTGCGCATGTTGAGCTCCAAATGAACCGGATCGGTCATCACCTGAACATCCTTGTGCTTCAGACCAAATAGCTCGCCTTCGGTTGGGCGAAGAAAGCTATGAACGACAAAGCGGAACATCCTGACATGATGGCCCGTGATCTGAACGCCACGGACCTTGTCCCCTCGCTGGGCACATTCACCAGCGGCCTTCATAAACCGCTTGTACTCGCTGTCAGTGAAGGTGTGCCTCGGCGTATCCACGGTTTTGATCTTGGGCATGACTGGCAGGACGTTCAGCAGACCGTCCTCAACGGCAATAGTCAGGACTTTCCGAATGATGATGACGTGCTTGGATTTGGTCGAATGCGCCAGAGGCTTCTTACGATTCCCATCAAGGTGCGTCAGATAATCCCGAACCATACCCGTTGTGATCTTGGTGACATCATGCTTCCCGAAATAGCAGATCAAACCGTCTTTGGACCGATTCAGCAGCTTGTTGTCACCCTCAGACCATTTCGATTGGCCTTTCTGCATAGCCATCAGCTTCTTGGCATAATGTTCAAAGCTGGTTGCCTTTACCTTGGCGTGGTGGCTGTTGGCCTTGCTTCGGAAACTGTCGGCAAACTCGTAAGCCACTTCCATCGCTTCGAGTCGCGAAGTCTCCTTGGACGAGCGATGGACATATTTCCCGGCAATCGGATCACGGAGGCGGATAAGCCAGTATGGGCTACGGGCCGTCAGGATGATGGCCAGCCCCTTACGGAGTTGTTTTGATTTGAGTATTCGGTTTTTGGAAACTTTCGCCAAAACAAGCCCGTAAGAAGAGTGTATAACTGTGTGTAACTTTTACGGGGGAATTTCCAAGGCCTCAACGAACCAAATAAATCAACTTTTTCAGTGATTTAGTGGTGCCCGGGGGCGGAATCGAACCACCGACACGAGGATTTTCAATCCACTGCTCTACCCCTGAGCTACCCGGGCATGGGTTAGGCTGTTCGCCTTGGGTGGGGGCGTTCTATGCTTTGGGCGCAGCGGTGTCCAGAGGGATTCTGCAAGAAAATCATCAATGTTTGACAGGAGGTGTATTCTCGAGCTCTTCCAGTGCGATTTCAAGGTCTTCGGGGGCTTCGCTGGGGATGGCATAGCCCTCGGACAACCACTTTCCCAAATCGATATCCGCGCAGCGTCTGGAACAGAACGGACGGTACTTTTGGACAGTTTCCTCGCTACAGACCGGGCAACTCATTCTAGGATCTCCTTCAGCGGAATACGGCCTCTTTTGCGTTGCAGTTCAAAATGTCCCAGGGGCGTCCACCCCGCGAGTATTGTTTCTTCGGTATCCGCCCGAAACGCTGCGCGCAGAGAGGTTTCAAAGGTTCGGCGGTCTTTCTTGGGCATAGGAGCCAAATCCAGCGTGATCTGCCCGCCCAGTCCCCGCACACGCAGCGCCCGTGGCAAAGCTTTGGCGCAGGCCATATTGGCCTTGGTGCCGGCCGCCAGAGAGGTGTCGGAACCCGTGTTCACATCGACGGCGACCAGCGCCCGGGTGGGTTCGATGTACAAGAACGCCCCACCGCTCAAAGGCTCTCTGGTAGATGTCACCGATTCCAAGGCGTCCAGCACACCATGCGCTTCAAATCCTCCGGATTCGCGGATCACGTCGCAGGATCCGGGCCAGTCGCGCCACGCCAGCAGATGCGGTCCGTCCCCATCCGTCAACTTCTCGGTTTCGGTTCCTGTATCCTGCAGAACCTGCTCGGCCATATTGCGCATTGCGGCAATATCTTCGGCAATCTCCTCTGGATCGCCGTCCGCACAGGCGGATCGCAGAATCAGCCCGAAACCACAGCCGTCCATTTCCTCGTTTGCGATTTCCAACAGCCTGTCACGCATGTCTTCGTCGCGAATGGAGCGTGACACATTCAAACCAGGCGAGTCGGGGGTGACAATTGCATAACGGCTCTTGAACAGGACCTTTTGTGTTACAGGAATGGCTTTACCGGGTTCAGCATACCCCGTGACTTGTACCAGCAACAAGGTTCCGGGTGCCAACCCTTTGACCTGGCGTAGAAATGCCGGCCCATCCGGGGTCGACAGAAACATCCCGCCCTGCCCCTTGACCGGGCGGTCGGCCCTGGCCCGATAGATTGATCCCGGTGTCGGCAGGTCGTTTTCGACCAGAAAATCTTCCAGCTTTCCATCAATCATCAGCGCCGCGGCTTCGCGGTCGTTCAGATGGTCCAAAATGATGCTGCTACCCTTCATGTCGTCTCCTTTGCCGGCGCGCTCCAGGGGCAATGCCCAGCGGCCTGTAACAGATTGGCAGTTTCAGCCAGCGGTAACCCGACGATGCCGGTAAAGGACCCGCTGATCCATGGAATAAACGCGCCCGCAGCGCCCTGGATTGCATATCCGCCCGCCTTGCCCCGCCAATCACCCGCAGCCAGATAGCTCCGCATATCGGCGTCAGACAGGCGTTTCATGCGGACATTGGATACCACGTCCTGTTCCCAGACGCGTTCACCTTTTTTCAACGCAACCGCCGTGATCACCCGATGACGTCGCCCGGACAGCGCCTGCAAAAATGCAGCCGCCTCCTGTTCGTCAGCAGGTTTGCCCAGGATCCGGCGCCCCAATGCAACTGTTGTGTCAGCGCACAGGACCAAATCATCGGGCTCGGCGTGAACGGCCTGCGCCTTTTCCCGCGCAATACGACAGCAATAGGATCGGGGCACTTCGCCTTTATGCGGGGATTCGTCGATTTCAGGTGGCCGAACGGCATCCGGTACAATGCCCAGCTGTGCCAGCAGGTCCAACCGTCGCGGGCTGCCTGACCCCAGAATGAATGCCATGGAGTGGTCCCCTCTATCTCACTGCGCGCGTTCTTAGTCGGTTTTTGGCCCAGCGAAAACCCGCTTCCTTCTCCGTCTTTTCCAACCAGCGAACATCTGAGCCCGCCCCAGCGCGCGGGTTTCCCCGCGCGCTGCCCGGCCCAACGGGATTGGCGTTTCGCAGAAACGGCAAAGACGGGCGGGAGCGCACCGCCAAAAAACAAAAGCCCGGCACGAACGGCCGGGCTTTGCGTTTGGAAATCAATCGCTTATTTAAAACGATAGTTGATCCGACCCTTGGTAAGATCATAAGGGGTCATTTCCACTTGGACCCGGTCGCCAGCCAGAACACGGATGCGGTTTTTGCGCATCTTGCCTGCCGTATGTGCGATGATTTCATGGCCGTTTTCCAGCTCGACCCGAAACGTCGCATTCGGCAGGAGTTCCTTCACGACACCGGGAAATTCGAGCATTTCTTCCTTGGCCATGTCGTCTCCATAGTTGATTTCCCCGCCAGACTGCGGGATGTGCGCCTAGATGAGCCCATTTCACCCGTTTTTCAAGGGCACAAACGGAAATCCACCGGATTAGTCGCTGATTTGGGCATTGGTTTGTGTGGTTTTGGTCGTGAACGGTGCGGAATCTCGCTTTGTCTGACGGTTCGCAGCTGACCAGTCGCCGGAAATGGGGCACCCAAGCGGTCCGGTGGCAGGCGAAATCCTGAAACGCCCCTGGACCCGCTCCAATTTGATTCCCTCCCCAGAAACCTCAAACAGGGATTACGGCCCAGGGACAACGCCCAACGCGACCGGGTCCTTTTGCCGTCGCACACGCACCGGGCCAACCGATCCGGTTCACGCCACCAAATTGCACGCCTGGAGGCCCGCAGTTCGCGGCAATTGTTCCTGCCAATGGGTTCGGTTCAACACAATCCCATCAGCCCGAACATCGGCGATTTTGGACAAATCAACATCCGCATAGGTCCACCCGGGTTTGTTCAACACGCCTTCGGCCAGGACCCCGGTTTCGGGAAACCCCCGATCCGGAGGGCCGAATACGCCGCCCATACCGGTGTTCATGTCCACCGCTTCCGACCAGCTGTTTGCCCCCACCAAAGATGCCATCGCCGTAACACATTGGTTCTCCAACGCGCGCGCCATGGCACCAATCCGAACCCGCCAATATCCCGACAGCGCTTCGGTGCAGGACGGCACCAGCAGAATATCCGCCTCACTCAATGCACGGCCCAGTAACGGAAATTCGCTGTCATAACAAATCAGTATTCCGATTTTACCCAAATCCGTCTCGAACAGGGTCAGGGCACCACCCGGAGCGATATCCCAATGTTCCCTTTCGAACCGGGTCATGATCTGCTTGTCCTGATGGGCTCGTTTTCCGTTAGCCGCAAACAAAAATGCCCGGTTGACCGGACGCCCCTGGCCTTCAATAACCGGAGCCGACGCTCCAAGGATATGGACCCCATGGTCCATCGCCAATTTCTGATGCAGAACCGCAGCTTCATCCATCCGCTCCGATACGGCATGGATCGAATGTTCCAGATCTCCGGCAACTTTTGCACCGGCCAGGGTCGACAACTCCATGGCCCCATATTCCGGAAACACCAACAGATCCGCCCCCTGCCCGGCCGCATCAGCCACCCAGGTCGCGATCTTGTCTTCGTAATGTGCCCAGCTGTCCAGCCAATCAAGCGGATAGGCGGCGGTGGCAATCTTCATCAATGCAACTCCCCGACAGGTTCCCGCAGATGTAACGACAGCCGCGCGGCAAAGGCAATCCTGGTGGCCCTGACGTTACAGATCCCTAATCCAGAATTGCAACGGCTTGGCTGTGGCCTGTGTCTGATCCACATCCTTCCAGCTGAACTGAGCCACAGCCCCTGTCAACGGCTCATACCCCCGTTTGCGCCAGAACGGATCAAGCGGCGCATAATCTGGCGGTCGCATCACATGATCCTCGGGCCGTTGCACCCCACAGAACGCCGACTTTGAAAACCCATGCGCCCGGGCGTGTGCCTCGCGGGCATCAAAGAATCCATGCCCGACCCCATGGCCACGATAGTCAGGCAGCAATACGGATTCGGCACAGTAAAACACGGTAGTCAGATCAACTCCCGTGCCCACAAAGGCAGCGGCAAAATCATCGGCATGATCAGCCAAAGGCGCGCCGGTTGATGCCCCCACCAACCGGGTGCCATCAAAGGCACCAACAACAACAGCCCGGTCGCTGTCCCGATAGCTTTGCAGGTACGCCCGCTCGTATCCCAAATCCCCGTCATACAGATACGGCCAGGCCCGGAACACAGCGATCCGCAGTCGCGCAACATCGTCCAAGGCTGCCTCAAGAGCCGCACCCGTCATCGGACGCACATCAATCTGCGTCATGCAGAAACCTGTCGCGTCCAATCTGCCAGATTGTAAAACGTGGTAACTCGGATAATTTTGCCATTCCGCAGGGAAAAGAACGATCCAGCGGGCAACCGATAAGTCTGCCCATTGGCCTCGGGCAGCCCGTCGTCTGTTACCAAATAGGTGCCGTTGACGATAAATTCGGCGGCCGCGCGGGTCCCATCCTGCGCCTCGAAGACAACCATATCGGTCAACTCTTCCTTATAGCAGCGCTCCATGTGGGCGCAAAAATCGGCAAACTTTTCCTTGCCCACGCGAATTTTGCCTTCGTTGACGTGATGTGCCACATCATCGGCCAGACAGGCCAACATCCCATCAATATCACCCGCGTTAAAGGCGGCGAAATACTGTTCGATTGTCTTGTTCATCTCAGTTCTCTCGGTTCCCCCCAGCGCCCCTTGAGCTGCTGGATAATCTGATCTCGGGTTTGTCGGTAGCTGTTTAGCTTGGCGTCTCGTGTTTCGCCCAGCCCAGTTGGGTCCATTATTGGCCAATATTCGACATCAAGATGAAAAAACCGGGTTAACTCCAGCGCCCGCCGCTGGGATGCGGGGGACAGTGCAACGATCAGATCAAAGGATGACAGGTCATCCCCCCATTGCTCCATCTCATCAAAAGAACGGGACCGATGACGGCTCAGCTCGACCCCGATTTCCTGACAAACGGCGATACAGAACCCGTCGATTTCCATATCGTTCTTGACCCCGGCCGACTGCACATAGGTGCCCGTGCCAAAGAACTTCTTCATCAGCCCTTCGGCCATGGGGGATCGAACTGCATTGTGGTCGCAACAAAACAGGATCGACTGCGGAAGCGTCTCCACCCGTTAGCTCCCGAAATGCAGGACGCAGATCAACGTGAACAGACGACGGGCCGTGTCCGTATCAATTTCGGCCTTGCCCTCCAACCGCTCCTGCAGAACACGACTGCCTTCATTGTGGATCCCACGTCGCGCCATGTCGATGGTTTCAATTTGGCTGGGGGGCATGGTCTTGACTGCGTTAAAATAGCTTTCGCAGATTTGATAGTAGTCTTTTACAACCTGCCGAAACGGCGACAGGGACAGATGGAACTCTGCTGCTTTTTCTCCGGCCTCTGTATTGACGTCAAACACCAACCGTTTGTCCCGGATCGCGAGCCCCAGGTGATAAGGACCATCCGGGATTTCCCGTCCGTCCCGTTCAGGCAGATCAAAGTTGTTCTCTTCGATCAGATCGAACATCGCCACTTTGCGCTCCTGCTCGATTTCGGGCGTTGGCGGCGGCAAGTTGCGGTCATCAAGTTCGATATGACTGATACGGCTCATCTTCTCGTGGGTCTCGGCTCTGAAACTGGGTGTCAAAGACCTACAACATGGCGCACAGCGGGGCAATGCGGCGCGCGCGTCAAAAAGCACCATCAAAGCGCAGACCGTTTGGAAAAATCTACGCCTTTTCTCTGAAAAGGCTTGAGGCCTCCGGCGGGGATATTTTTGGCCAGATGAAGTAACGGATCCTTAACCCTGTTGCGCCACCTTGATCAGGCGGAACAGGCAGGGATGCCGATGGCCGCGCCAGGTGAAGCTCTCCGGCCAGACCCCGGAGAGCGGATCCCCTGTTCATCTGGCCAGAAATATCCCGGGGGAGTCACGCCTGCGTGACGGGGGCAGAGCCCCCATTCGTCGCACCACCCGGAATGCGGTTAGTCGTTCAACGCATCCAACCGCACCCGAACCGACAACCCATGGGCTTCCAAGCTCTCAGATATCGCCAAAGCTTCGGCGGAGGGACCAATGGCACGCAACGCCTGAGGGGTCATTTGCGACATCGTGGTGCGTTTGACAAAATCCATCACTGACAAGCCAGACGAAAACCGGGCCGAGCGCGCAGTGGGCAGAACGTGGTTGGGACCACCGACATAATCGCCGATGGCCTCGGGCGTAAACTGCCCAAGAAAAATCGCCCCCGCATGAATTGTCTTTTCCGACAACGCCAGAGGATCAGCCACACAGAGTTCCAGATGTTCAGGCGCGATGCGGTTCGACAGCTTGGCCGCCTCGTCCAGATCCCGAACGGTGATAACTGCGCCAAAGTCGCGCCAGCTGGGACCAGCGATGGCGCGACGCTCGAGGGTTTCCAACCGTGCATCCACGGCTTGGGCGACTGCCCGACCAAAATCTGCATCGTCGGTGATCAGCAGAGACTGGGCACTTTCGTCATGTTCAGCCTGGCTCATCAGGTCCAGCGCGATCCAATCGGGATTGTTGTCCGCATCCGCGATTACCAGAATTTCCGAAGGGCCAGCGATCATGTCGATGCCAACCTTGCCAAACACCCGACGCTTGGCCGCCGCAACAAAGGCGTTGCCAGGGCCGGTGATCTTGTCCACCGGAGCAATGGTTTCGGTGCCATAGGCCAGGGCCGCAATCGCCTGTGCGCCGCCGATACGATAGACTTCATCGACCCCTGCCAGATCAGCGGCCAACAGCACCAGCGGATTGATTTGCCCGTCGGGCGTCGGAACCGTCACCACCAACCGTTCGACCCCGGCTACCTTGGCGGGAATTGCATTCATCAAAACAGAAGACGGATAGGTCGCCAAACCGCCGGGCACATACAGTCCTGCTGCAGACACAGCAGACCAACGCCACCCCAAAGTTGCGCCGGCCTCATCCGTCCAACTGTCATCCTGCGGCATCTGCCGGATGTGATAAGCCCGAATCCGGTCCGCTGCCAATTCCAGCGCGGCACGATCATCGGCGCTGACCTGGGCAATGGCGCTGGAAATCTCGTCAGCGCTGACCCGCATTGTCTCTGCCGTCAATTCGATGCGATCAAATTTGGCCGTCAGTTCGGTCACCGCGGCATCACCCCGGGTGCGCACATCCTGAATGATACCAGCAACGATGGCGTCTACATCTGGGCTGTCTTCGCGTTTGGCAGCCAGCAGAGTGGCAAAGCGGGTTTCGAAATCAGTGTCGGCAGTATCGAGGAATACGGGCATGGCTCTCTCCGAAAGTTGCCTTTCCCTTAGCGCTCCCCGCTGATTGTCTCAAGTGGGCTCAAGCCGTGTCAGGTGCGCGAGATAGTCGCTTGACCATGGATTGGCACTGGCTTCGGCCTTTGCCACAGGGGGTGCTGTCGGTTTTCCATCCCCGTGCCACATAGAAACCCCTTGCAGTTTGTGTGGCTTCGAGCCGGGCGAACTCGGCCCCCAATGTGACAAGCCGCGCTTCGAGATGTGTCAGAAGCGTGTTGCTGAGACCCTGGAACCGGAATTCCGGAGACACGTAATTCAAGGTGATCAACCCTTCGCGCCCCGCCAGCGGCCCGATGCCGCCAACCGCGGCCAGGTGCCCGTCCACTTCGATCACCCAGATCTCTCCGGGGTCGCCCAGCCAGTCGCGAATGTGTTCGGGTGTCTTATTGTGTAGCCAGTCCTGCAAGGCGGTGGGGTCATCCAGATGGTCCGCCCCGCACAAATCCCGAATCGATGAACACAGGACCCGACTGATGTCAAAGACATCAAACACAGTGGCCCGCCGGGTCAAACGGCCAACCTCGGCCGCCCCAAACGCCTGACTGATCCCACGTTTGTTCTGCATGTTACCCGGCCAGATCTCAGGCGTCGTGATTAGGCACATGACCTGACGGAGCCCGATACGGGCGGGTTACGTCGCGGATAGACACATCCAGCGCCTCTACAGACAACCGCAAACCACCGTCTCCCGCCAGGGTCAGCTCGACATGTCCTGCGCCGTCCGCGCCCGGTTCGAATGCAACCGACAGCAACGACAGCACCACGTCCTTGTCCTTGCGATCAATTCCCTGGCTGGCGACGCCCAGAACATTGTCGATGACCAACAGGGATTGCACCCGTTCATAGGCCCGCCCCCGGGCCTCGGCAGCGGAGCGATCTTCCCACCGAAACCTGTTCAGCAAAATGGCGAAACGGCGCTGCGACGACCGCCATGACATTTCCGACGCAGGAAACACTGCGTCCTGCAGCAGGGTCGAAATCACTTTGAGGTCGTCGCTATCCTCGGCCCCCAGGTTCAATGGGGTTTCGCGCCCATCGTCAAAACTCGCGTCACTCATCATTCACCCCGGATCCGTTCAATCTTGGCACCAACGCCAGACAGCTTGCGCACCACATGTTCATACCCACGATCCAAATGATACACCCGGCTGACCTTGGTTTCACCCTCGGCCGCCAAACCAGCCAGAATCAGCGACACCGACGCACGCAGATCGGTGGCCATCACCGGCGCGCCTTTCAGGCGTTCAACACCAGTCACCGTAGCTGTTCCGCCATGGACGTCGATACTGGCCCCCATACGGATCAGTTCAGGAGCGTGCATGAACCTGTTTTCAAAAATTTTCTCTTCCAGAACGCTGGTGCCGGACGCCGTGCACAACAGAGCCATCATCTGCGCCTGCAAATCGGTTGGAAATCCCGGGAAAGGTTCGGTGGTGACATTCACAGCTTTGATCCGTTCCTGCCCGCGTGTCACCTTCAACCCTTTTTCGGTCTCCTGCACATTGACACCGGCGTCGTGCAGCTTGTCCACGAACGCCTGGAGCAAACTGATCCGCCCACCCAGCAATTCGACTTCGCCACCACAGATCGCCGGGGCCAACATATAGGTCCCCAGCTCGATCCGATCAGTGACGACAGGGTGCGTTGCCCCATGCAGCCGGTCAACGCCCTGGATTGTAATGGTCGACGTGCCATCGCCTTCGATCTGGGCGCCCATTTTACGCAGGCAATCGGCCAGATCGACAATTTCTGGTTCGCGTGCAGCATTCTCAATGACCGTCGTCCCCTTGGCCAACGTCGCCGCCATCAACGCGTTTTCCGTTGCCCCAACCGAGACCAACGGAAATGTCACCCGCCCCCCCTTGAGCCCGCCGGGAGCCTTGGCATGTACATATCCGTCTTTCAGCTCCAGTTCGGCCCCCATGGCTTCCAGCGCCTTGAGATGCAGATCAACTGGTCGTGCGCCAATGGCACACCCCCCAGGCAAAGACACGACCGCGTGACCGTGTCGGGCCAGCATCGGCCCCAGGACCAGAATCGACGCCCGCATTTTGCGCACAATGTCATAGTCGGCCTTGTGATTGTTCAAATCGTGGCTCGACATTGCCAGAACCTGCCCGTCCTGCAGGCTCGATACTTCGGCCCCCAATGACTGCAACAACGTTGTCATGGTGCGTATATCGCTGAGACGCGGCGCATTGGTCAATGTCAGCGGCTCGTCGCTGAGAAGCGTGGCCGGCATCAGCGTCAAACACGCATTTTTTGCCCCCGCGATCGGGATCTGCCCATTCAATGGGCCATTGCCGGTTACCAGAATCGAATCCATCTGCTCTTACCTTTCGGATTTACCCGTAGTGTCGTCCGTTTCGCTGGTGCGTGCCTTGGCCTGCGCCTTGCGGCGGCCCAGGTTTGCCTTGAGCGCCGCCTTGAGACGATCCTCGCGCGATGCAGCGGATTTGCCGCCGGATTTGGGTGATTTTTTATCTGCCATGTCCCTTCTGTAACGAAGTGCGAAAAAAGCGTCCAGATTGCTCTTGCACCACGTTTCGTTTGAGTCTAATCACCCCCTCACCGGCGCTGCTGTAGCTCAGAGGTAGAGCACTCCCTTGGTAAGGGAGAGGTCGAGAGTTCAATTCTCTCCAGCAGCACCATTAAATCCCTCTAAAACAACACTATGACCTGCGACACCCGAATCCTGTTGCTGTCCTTTGTGCGGGATTTCACCGGAACACGCAGGGAACGACTATGACGTTCGTGCAATGCCGGTCGGACATTTCACCCCCCGTTCTCAAAGCAATCCCTTGTTGCGCCGACTCGCAGGGTGGAAACAAATCTGCCAATCCGCGTTCTTCGATCCAGTGCCCGTTTCAGGCATTGCCACGTCACAGCCAGCCCTCGATGCGATTCGAAACGCTTGACGATGGCTGCGCCAGAATACGCGCACCGGAAACGGGCTCCCACGTCAGCAACGATGACATGGGACATCAAATAGGCACAAAGGGCTTTGTCATCGTGCGGTGCACGATGAGCGCCTGGCTAAAAATATCGGGACCCAAGGGCGGACGCCTGCAACCACCGCGCAGCAGCCCATCGCAGCAACCAAGTCTGCGCAAACCGAAACGGGTCGGTTTGCGCCTCTCTTTCAGTCCAGATCTTCAGTCCAGGTCAATATTGGCGATCAGCTTCTTGCGACTGGCCCCCAACCGTTCACTCACCTGATCGCGGATGTCGGCATATTGACGCCCGCTCAGGCTGGCCCGTTGGGCCGCCATCCAATATTTGACTTCGTTCTTGCCCCATTTGACGAACAGCACGTTCTTTTGTTCATCCGTCCAGCGGTAGTGGAACGCACCCAGCGCCATGGACACGACTTCGCCACTGGCTTCTGCCGCGCCGACCTGAAAATGCCCGCCTTCCGTTACCGACGTTGATCGGTCAAACAGTTTTATCTGGCCGGAATTGTCAGCCAACTTACCCAATGCGCCCAAGGCTTCCTGCAGGATCGCAAACTGGCTTTGGCTGGCAACCACCGCGAGGATTTTCAGTATTGCCTCGTCAAACGTGGCATTGGCCTTGAGCGTCTGTTGCTGCATCTGTGGTGCGCTTTCGACCGACCAGCCCAACAGACTGAGCGTATCCAGATAAACGGTGAGCCAGGCCTGTATTTCCTTGACCGGATCTTTTTTTGCGCTGGCAGCCCGTTGTGCGAACAACGTGGACAACAGCACGTCATCCTTTTGCTGCGGTGTCAGGTTCTCGACAAACGAAACGACACTGGACGCATTCACCGCAGCATTCAGCTTTTGTTTCTCCAACGCCAGCGCTGTTTCTTCATCCGCAGTCTCAGGGGAGCGAAACGCGGATCGAACCCGTGGCAGACGGCCTGGGATTGGTGCCAGATCTATCGCCTCGATCATCGCCCGGCGATCTTTGGGTGACAGATCCGCATGTCGGGGTGCCAACACGGTACCAGCGGGAGATGCGGCATTTTTGAATTCCGGTGGCCAGGTGGCATTCACCCCCCGCGTATCCACATGAACAAAGCTGTTATACAGCCCGACCCCTCCTTTGAACCGGTTTTCGTCATCACGCATCTGACGCAGGGCCCAGGCGATGTCCCGGGTTGATACACCTGGCACCTTGAAGTCCAAAGCATTGAACTGCTTGTGCTGGCTACCCGTCGCTCCGCCGATACAGGTATTATAGGCAGGCGCGCGATAGGCATTGGTGATCACTGTCGGCTTGCCAATGCGATCCCGCAGTTCATCCAGAACCTGGGCAGTATTGGCGATATTGGGCCACAGCGACCGAGGCGGATAGCTGTTCTTGCCCGCGCAGGGGCCAGTACCATTGTGTGATCCGCCCAGGATCAGGAATTCACCGGGCGAAAAATGGCGCAAACCCAGCGCCTTGATAAAGTCAAAGAAATCCTGCGCATCCGTCCAGGAGGCCACCGACCGTGTGCCCGGATCTGCCGGGCTGCGCCAGCGGCCTTCGGCAATCTCGGTCACAACATCATCCGGTAGATCGTCATGCTCGTCGCCCTCGGTCGCCAACATGCGATCAGCCAATGACATGGGAGGCGCTGAAACGGGAACCACCTTGGGTGGCGCAGGCGGAGCTATCCCCCCCAAAACCGTGCTGCTCGGGTTGGTCCAAAGCGTAAACGGCACCTGCGCCCTGAAACCTGCATCCTCGGCCCCTGTCCAATAAAGGTTGGGTGTCTGGTCAGGCGAACCAATTGCCCGATCAACCGCTGTGCGAAATTGTACATAATTCCCCGAGAAACGTCCCCTATTCCAGACCTTCAACAACGCTTCAGTAAAGGCTCCGTTCTGATGCCCATCCATGGCGACCTGATGATCCTGACAGGCCGTCAGGCTCAGAACCGACGCACGCACCCGCGCACTAAGAGGGTTGTGAAGGATGTCATCGCGTTGGTGGGCGAATTCGTCGATATAGTTGCGATATGCCTGTTCATTTTGCTCAAACGTCCGCGATCCGATGGCTTGCGGCATCATACGCATCTTGGGTTGGTCTACTTCTGGAAACATAGCCCGAATAACCGTCCCGGAGTGACAGCAATCAGGCACCATCAGAATCCGCACCCCAGGTTTAAACCGGCTCCAAAGGCTGAACAGCTCATCATCGATAATCTGAAAATCGTAAAGCACCAGCGTCTCGTCCCAATGCTCTCCCTTTGCGTCCGGGGCTTCGTCCCGGTTGAAATCAGGTAGCTTGTACCCATGCCCGGCAAAGCTCCATAAGAACATATCCCCTTCGGTGAGCGTCTCAGCAGCAGCAGCCAAGCGTGCCACAACGGCTTCGCGCGTGGCATTCCGAGTCAATAGGAGTTCTGGTTCAAAGCCTTGGCCTGCTGCCAAATTCGCCATCGCATGGGCGTCGTTTTCGCAGGCGTTTAGCGCACCGTCCCAACCCGCATAGTGATCGGGGTCGACCGAATTCAACCCAACATGCAGCGACATGGCCTTGTTTGCGCGCCCCACGACAGCGGGCGCTGCAAGATGCGAGGCACCGCCAAATGGGCCACGACTGTGCGGCAGGCTGCGCGGGGCCGCATTGGAAATCCGCCGGATTTCGCGGTCGAACTTGCCTGCCACATCCGCATATCCGGGGTTTTCCGGGTGCAATTCATCATACCACCGGCCATCACCCACGACACTGCGACAATCAATATAGGTTACATGCGGCATTGATTTGGCCAGACGTCGCATGCCCCGATTGAACCGATCCATCATCTCGGCGGCAATCGCCTTTTGCAGGCTGCGGTCACGGATCCCACGGGTTTCCATCGGTTTGCCTAACCATTTGCCCCGGTTGGGGATCGGATAGTCATAGCCGTGGCACAGGATCTGAACATGCGGAAAAGCGCCCTGGACCTGACGGCACATTTGTTCGTAATAGCCAAAGGCGCTGTCCAGAAGCCCCTGGAATTCGGGTTTCAGGTAATCCGCAGGCTTCAAATCGACATCAAATTCTTCGAGATAGTCAGCCAAAGCGCCATTGGCCACCAGATCATTCCCGCCGCCTGACAACAGCAGAATGGATGCGCCAGTGTCGCGCAAGGCCTTGAGATACTCCTGCTTGCGCGCCATGCGCTCCAACAGGTCGCCGGCCGCGCCCAGCGACAGAATCGCATAGCGTTCCATCAGCTTGTCGATGGTGTCATGCAAACGTATCGGATATTGGAACCAGCTGTCGCCTTCGGAGACGATGATCGGCCCATCATAACCGCTGCGGATCTTTTCATAAAACCGACCGGTGCGGCGCCAGCGTTCAAAGCGGTTGGCCATATTCATAATCTGGGCAGAACGTGCCTGACCATCCGGGCCCAACGGAATATCAACAGTATCCGGGTTAAAGGTGAACACAGGCGCGAATGGTCCAGATGCCTCCTGGTCCAGAATGAAATAATCGGACAGATCTGCATCCGCGCGTGCGGGATCGGCGATCAACGCTTCGAGTTGCTCCAATGTGATTTTGGCCATTTTATCCTCCAATACCGGGGCGAAAATGCGGGCCACCCCATTGCCCGAACATCAATGCTCTGAATTTTGGGGCTGAACCGTTGCTGCCAGAATTGCAGCTTCCAGCTGTGGGCTGCGGCTCAGTTCATGTTGCTGAACCGCCCCAACTCCGGGCGAAATCTCCATACGAATGGGTGTGAACATGCCGGTTTGAAAGTCGGGCCAATTGTTCTCTGGGTCACTGGCTATTTCGCCGGGCGCACCGGCCATCCCCAGCATGGCGCGAGGCGGCGCATCCGGATGGGTGGTGCGGCGGTCTTCAAACGCGTTGGCAACCAGATGCAGGATGGACTTCCCATAGACCCCGACACGCAGCGTTTGTTCCAAATCCCGATCCGGGATCAGGATTCGCCCCGGCAAAAGATCATCGGCAACCAAAGCTGCCTGGCCCCCTCCCAAAACAATCTCCTGGGGTGCGTGGTTTGGTCGGCCGGCATTCAGCGCATTCAAAAACGGAAGAATGGTTTCACCGGCTCTGGGCACATCAATGGCGGGCAACGACAGTTGGGCGCTGGTAATCTGGCGCGCCTTGGCCACGATCCGCATTTCGGCGGCGTCCTCTGGAAGGCTGGACTGTACGCGGGATGTTTCCGTCACCAATGGCTGCTCCAACCATTCAGCCAAAACCAGCGCCCCGGCCCCTTCACAGACCAAATGCAATTCGCTCCCCTGCATTTCTGCCTGCTCAACCAGCCGGTTTATCAGATGGTCCACATGACCGGGGTGTTTGGGGGGGACGTGATTGCGCGGATGTTCCGAGATACCCTCGATCGCCCGTTGCGCCGCGTGTTCGATATCCCGCCAAAATGCGCGACCGATCCCACGCGCCTGGTTTTCGATAATCACGTCCAGATGCTCCGAACCTTCGCCGACAAGGCTCTGGCTGTCGGCGAATACACGTTCCAACACCCCCATGGACTGCTCAAAGAAATCGTTGCACCAGAACACCGTGATCAGAAACAATCCGCGTTCCTTCAGCCATTTCTTGCGTCGTACAGAAGCGGCAAAACCCGCCTTCATCGGATCCAGATTGCCGGCAATCCACAGCACGACACCGCGATAACCTTTGGGGGCATCGACCGCCCCGCTCAGCCGGCCATCCAGAAAGTCCAACGTCTTTGCAACCATCTGATCGCTGGACGGGTATGACCCACGTTCAACATGATGACCGTCGTCCAGATGTAAAAAATGTCCCAGCAATTCACGACATGGGACCGACCCGGATTGTGTCGGACCATAAATGCGGCTGGTCCCCTGTTCCCCGACACTCAGGTCAAACGCTTCGGGCGTCGGCACGCCCAACCGCAACACCCAACCATCCATCACGTTTTCCGCCCAATCGGCGTATCGCCATAGCGCAACACCGGGCATTCCGTTGAAACCGCCCCAATTGCCCCAGGAATTCAGAACCAAAAAACCCTGCTGCGTATATCCGACGATGACCACCGCATGGGACCCGTTCAGGGGCTCTACCCCAGCGCCAAAATCAATGACACCGTCGGGGCTGCGCCATCCGGTCGTCAAATTGGCGGACACCAATATCACTCCGGCTTCGTTCAACGCGGCGTGATAATGGTTCAGGACCGGGCGCAGCCGGTAATAGGCTCCCAGCGAAACCTGCTGTGCAGCCTTGGCCTGTTCGACGCTGGGAAAAACATCTTCTTTCAGGTCGGTGCCGAACCGATAGCACAGGCTTTGCCAGCGTCGCGCACGCGCGCCTTGGTCCACCACACATTCACCGGGCAAGTCGAGACAGACACCATGGTGGTAGAACCCCTTGATCGCAGAGCGCAAGGAATAAACGCCCTCGGCTGCCATCCTGCCACCGTTTGTTGACCGGGCTGCGTTCATTTCGTGAAACCGTGCCATATGATACAGCATGTCGGCACTGACCTGATCGGTAGGTCCCAATGGAACATCGCCCTGCAACGCCCGTTGATAGTCGATCAGGTTGGCCATCGCAAAACCGACACATCGCCCGGTTTCTCCTTGATCACGCAACCCGAACACCGGACCGGTGACCGGATCAATGCATTCAGGGTCCGGCAGGCATGTGGATTTAAGGGAGCCAAGATTGGGCGAATAATAGAAATCGCGCAAATCAACCCAATCGCGGCTGACGCCCATTCCGAATAAGAGTCCGGTATCTAGATGACTTGTTGGTGACATGAAAACCACCCAAACATATGTGGGTTGTGCAACCCTGGAAAACCTACACAACCTAACATAATATGGGTCGCGTCCATACCCCTGGCCCGGCTGCCGCCCAAACCGGCCCCGTTTTTTTACGCTAATTTAAGATTTCCAACCAGTTGCGCCGCTGTGGTTATGTCTCGCTCAGATTATCCAGACCAGCCATCAATGCAGCTGCCATACCCTGATCTACCATATGATCGCGTAGCCTCGCATTATAGCCACCTGGCGTATCCAACGCCTCCAGCAATGGCCCGGTTTCACTGGCCAACAGGCTGCTACCCACCAGCACCCTCAGAAAGTCCTCGGCCTGTTGTGGATCAGCGACCCGTTCACCCAACCACCCCGCAGCACCGTTCACCATCTTGGCCGCCGGTGACAAAACCGCCTGCGCACATAGATACGCCGCCAATTCGGCATCGGTTTTCAGGTCGAACACAGAGTTGGCGGGCGCAAACAGATCCCGGATCAAAGCCGCGTTGCCACGTACCATGATCGGGGACCCGCCCAGGGCAATTCCAGGGAACGGAATCATGACGGCTTCGGCTTTGGCTGGGCCGACCATGTGCTGGACCTGATCCAGCGACGCCCCCGCCATAAGCGACACAATTCTGTGGTCCGCATCAAAGCTCAATGGCTGCAAGACTTCGGTTGCATGCTCGGCCATGAGCCCCAGAAAAACCACATCGCTGGCATTCAGGATCGACTGATTGTCTGCAATGTTCACTTCTTCGATCCGTGCGGCCAGTTCCGCAGCCTTGTCGGCGCTGCGTTCGGAAACAAGGATCCCATGCCCTTGCCCGGCCAACCCGTGGACGACTGCGCTGGCAATGGTGCCAGTTCCGATGACTCCGATTTTCATTTACAGGTCCTTCATAGTTCTGAGCGCATCATAGATTGCGGCGTGTGTGTTTCTGGCGCTGACGGCGTCGCCGATGCGGAAGAGTTGGAATGTGGCGTTCGGGTTTGTGTTGATGGTCTGGGGCTGGCCGGTGATCAGGGCGGTGTGGTCCACTTCGCCCCGGTTTGAGGACAGCGGTTTCAGGTCGAAGTAGAGATCGTCAAGCGGCAAGGTGCCGTAGTTGACCACCACCTGATCATAGGAGGATTGGGATGTGAAATCACTGTAATCCGTGCCGATTGTGGCGCACAGGCGATTGCCGTCGCGCATCACGTCCAACAGGCGGCGGGTGACGGTGAATGTCACGTCGCGGGCCTGCAATTCGCGCATGTAGGGCACCAGGTTCATCGCCATGATATCGGGGGCAAACACCCGATCCGGGGTCATGACTTCGACCTTCGCGCCCGCTGCTGCGGCGATTTCCGCCGCCATCAGACCGGGATGATCGCCGCTTTCGTCATAGATCAGCACCTGTTGGCCCGGTTTGACATCGCCCGAGATGAGATCCCAGGCGCTGACCACCAGATCGTTTTCCTGGCCCGATTCGAACAATTCGGTATTGGGCAGACCCCCGGTGGCGATGATCACCACATCCGGGTTCAGCGCGGTGACGTCATCGGCTTCGGCCCAGGTGTTGAAACGAAAGTCCACATCCCGCGCGGCGCATTGCGCCATGCGCCAGTCGATGATGCCGATCATCTCGCGCCGGCGTGCGTGTTGCGCGGTCAGCCGCACCTGACCGCCGGGATCGGGCTGGGCCTCGAATACGGTCACGGCGTGGCCGCGTTCGGCCGCCACCCGCGCCGCTTCGAGCCCGGCCGGACCGGCACCGACGATGACCACCCGTTTGCGGGTCTCGGCAGGGGCGATGTCATGGGGCATCGACAGCTCGCGCCCGGTGGCGGCATTGTGCAGGCACAGCGCTTCGCCCGCCTGATAAATTCTGTCCAGGCAATAGGTTGCGCCAACACAGGGGCGAATGTCATCCTCGCGCCCTTCGACGATCTTGCGCACGATATGCGGATCGGCCATATGCGCCCGCGTCATCCCCACCATATCCAGAAGCCCCGCCTGCACCGCATGGCGTGCGGTGGCCACATCCGGGATACGCGAGGCGTGGAACGTAGGCATGCCGGTGGCCCGTTTGACCGCGCCGGCAAAATCCAGATGCGGTGCCGATGGCATCCCCTGCACCGGGATCACATCGGTCATCGCCGGATCGGTGTGGATGCGCCCGCGGATCACATTCAGAAAATCGACCATGCCGCTGCGCGCAAGCCGCTTGGAAATCTCGATGCCTTCGACCGGCGTGATGCCCCCGGCGGCGGCCTCATCGGCCGTATAGCGCAGCCCGACGATGAAATCGTCGCCCACCCGGTCGCGAATGGCGCGCAGCACGTCCAGCGGGAATTTCAACCGGGAATCAGGTGTTTGCCCCCCGTATTCCCCATCCAGATCATTGGTCAGAGGCGACCAGAACTGGTCCAGAAGATGGCCGTAGACCTGCAATTCAACCCCATCCATGCCCCCTTCCTTCATCCGTTCGGTGGCATCGGCGAAATCGTTGATGATGCGGGCAATGTCCCAATCCTCGGCCAGCTTGGGAAACGCGCGATGCGCTGGTTCACGGTGTTTGGAGGAACTGACCGAGGGCAGCCAGTCGCCCTTGTTCCACCCCGTGCGCCGCCCCAGATGGGTCAGCTGGATCATCACCGCACAGCCATGCGCGTGGCAGGCATCGCTAAGGCGGCGGATGTGGGGCACAACCTCGTCCTTGTAGGCCAGGATGTTGTTGAACACCGGCGGGCTGTCCCGGCTCACGGCAGCCGACCCCGCCGTCATCGCCAACGCAACCCCCGCCCGCGCCCGTTCCGCGTGATAGGCAACATAGCGCTCCTTGGGCATCCCGCCCTCGGGATACGCAGGCTCATGGCTCGTCGTCATGATCCGGTTCTTCAACGTCAAATGCTTCAACTGATAAGGCTGCAACAAAGGGTCAGTCGACATGGGGGACCTTCTCGATGAACGCATTAGGATCTGGACACATGTGTCAATTCCCTAAATGATTCTGTCAACAGATTGCACCGCCCGCCCACCACTGTTACCACAGCGCCATGAAAAATCAGGATGTCACCAAGCTGCGCGGTTCCGAAGTTCTTTGGCTCAATGCGGCCTGTGAACTGTTGACCGAAGCAGGTGTGGAAGCGGTCAAGGTCATGCCCTTGGCCAAGCGGCTCGGTGTATCTCGCACCTCATTCTATTGGCATTTTCGCGACCGGGATGCGTTGCTGGAGGCACTGTTCCAAAGATGGGAACAGAAAAACACCGGCAACCTGGTGGCGCGCACCCAGGCCCCGGCTGACAACATTTGCGAGGCGGTATTCAATCTGTTCGATTGTTGGCTGGATGATACGCTGTTTGACGCGCGGTTGGATCTCGCGATCCGGAATTGGGCGCGCAATGACAAGGACATGCAACATCGGCTGGATCGGTCCGACGATCAACGTAAACAGGCGCTAGTAGACATGTTTGTGCGCCATGGATTTGACCCGCGGGATGCCGAAGTCCGCACGATGACAGCGATCTATGTGCAGATCGGATATATTTCGATGCAAGTCCGGGAAAGCTTCGAATATCGGATCGGGTTGATGCCGGATTATGTGACGGTATTTACCGGACAGTCTCCCGCCAAACAGGACGTTGCCAAGTTCATGGCCCGCCACGAACGCTGAGCAGATCTGGCAACAGCGCACGAACGCTCCGGCCCGGACATCGTGACATCCACACTGTGCTGTCTCGGATTGGACCAAACGCCACGGCGCAGGCGCCCGGGCCCCGCGCCACCAGGCATGAGGCAAAATCACAAGTCCGATCTTTTGCCATTTTTGCGTCTGAAGCCATACCGTCACAGCTGTACAGCACGCCGCCAGGCCACAGGCTGTGCAACTATCGACGCGCACCGACACCATGAAACGAAAAACAGGAGCCCGAAGGCTCCCGTTCTGATGTCTTGCGACTTTGGCAAAGGTTACTCAGCCGCGATCTGCTCTTCGACCTTTTCGACCCGCACCGCCGAGAATTTGAACTCGGGGATCTTGCCGTAAGGGTCCAACGCCGGGTTGGTCAGGATATTGGCAGCGGCCTCAACATAGGCAAACGGCACAAACACCATATCCTCGGCAATCGCCCGATCCGCACGCGCCATGATCTCGATGGACCCGCGCCGTGTGGACAGACGGATCATGTCGCCGGGTTCAACCCCCATCAGCTTGAGCGTGCGCGGGTTGAGAGAACAGTTTGCTTCTGGTTCCACCGCATCCAGCACCATGGAACGGCGGGTCATCGACCCGGTGTGCCAATGTTCCAGCTGACGCCCGGTGGTCATGATCATCGGGTATTCGTCATCCGGTGCCTCATCCGGCGGGATCACGGATGCAGGCGTGAACCGGGCGCGCCCATCGGGACGTGGGAAGCCATCGCCAAACACAATCGCCTGACCCGGATCTGTTTCGTGCAGTGACGGATAGGTGATGGTTTCGGTTTTCAGGCGCTCCCAGGTGATGTTGTTGAGCGACTTCATGTTCAACTTCATCTCGTTGAACACCTGGCTCACATCCGTGTAGGGCCATGCCAAACCGATACGCTGTGCCAGTTCAACGGTAATCGCCCAATCTTCGCGGGCCTCACCGGGAGGTGTCACAGCAGGACGCACGCGCTGCACCTGACGGTTGGTGTTGGACACTGTGCCGTTCTTTTCATACAGCGCCGAGGCTGGCAGAATGACGTCGGCGTAGTTGGCCGTTTCGGTCAGGAAGATATCCTGAACAATCATCAACTCCAGCTTGGCGAATGCATCACGGGCATGGTCCGCATCCGGGTCGGACATCGCCGGGTTTTCACCCTGGATGTACATCCCCTTAATATTGCCGGCATAGGCCTGATCGACGATCTCGGTAACGGTCAGCCCCTTCTCGTTCGAGAAGTCATCGCTCTCCCAGACGTCAGTGAACGATTTGCGAATACCGTCGTCCATGACCGATTGGTAATCCGGCAGGAACATCGGAATCAGACCCGCATCGGACGCACCTTGAACGTTGTTCTGACCACGCAGCGGGTGCAGACCCGCGCCTGGTTTACCCACGTTCCCGGTCATCAACGCCAGCGAGATCAGGCAACGCGAATTGTCGGTGCCATGGATGTGCTGAGACACGCCCATACCCCAGAAGATCAGACCTGCTTTGGCCCCGGCAAACAGACGGGCCACCCGGCGCAGCTGTTCAGGTTCGATGCCACAGATTTCCGACATCTTTTCCGGGGTAAAGTCGCGCAGGTGCTCCTTTTCCGCATCCCAGTTTTCGGTCCAACGGTGGATGTACTGGCTGTCATACAGTTCTTCTTCGACGATCACATTCATGATCGCGTTCAGCATCGACACGTCAGCACCGGGGCGGAATTGCAGCATCTCGGTCGCATAGCGACGCATGCCAACACCGCGCGGATCCATCACGATCAGCTTGCCACCGCGTTTGGTGAACTGTTTGAAATAGGTCGCTGCGACAGGGTGGTTTTCGATCGGGTTGGACCCGATGATGATCGCCACATCCGCATTCACGATC
Source organism: Rhodobacteraceae bacterium M382 (assembly GCA_025141015.1). Lineage (NCBI taxonomy): Bacteria > Pseudomonadati > Pseudomonadota > Alphaproteobacteria > Rhodobacterales > Paracoccaceae > Rhodobacteraceae bacterium M382. Next base: position 3,738,376 of record CP081098.1, read on the forward strand.
TCGTTAAAGGTCGCGGTTACCGCACCCGATCCCACGTTTTCGATCAGCGCCGACACCGACGAGGCGTGACACAGACGGGTACAATGGTCGACGTTGTTGTGTTTGAACCCCTGGCGAATGAACTTTTGGAAGAGATAGGCCTCTTCGTTGGTGCATTTCGCCGAGCCAAAGCCCGCAACCGATTTCGGATCTTCTTCGCGCAGCTTGATCAGGCCCTTGGCCGCGAAATCCATCGCCTCTTCCCAGGATGCTTCGCGGAAATGGGTCGACAGCTCGCCGGGATCGACGTTCAACCCCTTGGCGGGCGCATCTTCGCGACGGATCAACGGTTTGGTCAGGCGGTGGGGGTGGTGGATATAGTCATACCCGAACCGGCCCTTGACGCACAGGCGGCCTTCGTTGGCGGGGCCGTTGATGCCCTCGACGTATTTGACCTTGCCGTCTTTGACTTTCAGCGAAACCTTGCAACCCACGCCGCAGAACGGGCAGACGCTTTCGGTTTCGGAGTCGTAATCCTTGCTGTCGCCAACCTGCGCATCATCCATGACCGATGCAGGCATCAGCGCACCCGTCGGACAGGCCTGAACACATTCACCACAGGCCACACAGGTGGACGCGCCCATCGGGTCGGAAATGTCAAAGGTCGGATAGGCATCATGCCCGCGACCGGCCATGCCAATCACGTCATTGACCTGAACCTCGCGGCAGGCACGCACGCACAGACCACAGGAAATACAGGCGTCCAGATTGACCTTCATCGCCACATGGCTGTCATCGAGCAGCGGAATGCGGCCCTCTTCCAGCTTGGGGAACCGGCTCTCGGAAACGTGGTTCAGCTCGGCCATGTCCCACAGGTGGCTCGACTTGTCGTGCGCCTCTTCCTGTTTGGGTTGGTCGGCCACCAGCAGTTCCATCACCATCTTGCGGGCGCTGGTTGCGCGGGCGTTGTTGGTGGTGACAACCATGCCGTCGGCGGGTTCGCGGATACAGGACGCCGCCAGCGTGCGTTCGCCTTCGATCTCGACCATACAGGCGCGACAGTTGCCATCAGGGCGATAGCCCGGTGCCGGTTTGTGGCACAGATGCGGAATAACCAGACCGCGACCGTTGGCCACTTCCCAGATGGTCAGACCGGCGTCTGCGGTGACCTCTTCGCCATCCAGCGTAAATGTAACTTGGTTGCTCATGGCTTATACCTCCTCAGGGAAGTGTTTCATGGTCAGGCGGATCGGGTTCGGCGCAGCCTGCCCCAGACCACAGATCGACGTGTCGATCATGGCGGCGCTCAGCTCTTCCAGCAGGTTCTGATCCCACTTTTCCGACTGCATCAGCTTGACGGCTTTTTCACAGCCCACCCGACAGGGGGTACACTGGCCACAGCTTTCATCCTCGAAGAACCGCAGCATGTTCAGCGCGGCGTCACGGGCGCTGTCCTGATCGGACAGAACCACCACGGCGGCTGACCCAATGAAGGTGCCATGCGGCTGCAACGTATCGAAATCCAACGGAATGTCATGCATCGACGCAGGCAACAGACCCGACGACGGGCCACCGGGCTGATAGGCCTTGAAGGCATGGCCTTCGATCATACCACCACAGGCGTCAATGATATCGGTGATTGTCGATCCGGCGGGCAGCAGGTGCACGCCCGGATTGTTGACCCGGCCCGACACCGAATAGCTGCGCAGCCCCTTGCGGCCGTTTTTCTCGACCGAGTTCAGGCATTCGGGGCCTTCGCGGTTGATCTTGGCAACCCACAACAGGGTTTCGACATTGTGCACCAACGTCGGACGGCCAAAGATACCAACCTGCGCCACAAACGGTGGACGGTGGCGCGGTTCGCCGCGTTTGCCCTCGATGGATTCGATCATCGCGGATTCTTCACCGCAGATATAGGCACCCGCACCACGGCGCAGGTCGATATATCCGGGCTCGACAATGCCCGCGTCTTCCAGCGCCTTGATTTCGGCCGCGAGGATGTGCAGCACCGCCGGGTATTCGTCGCGCATGTAGATAAAGGCTTTTTCCGCCTCAACCGCCCAGGCGGCGATCAGCATGCCTTCGAGAAACAGATGCGGGGTGCGTTCCAGATAATAACGGTCCTTGAACGTGCCGGGTTCGCCTTCGTCACCGTTGACGGCCAGATACCGCGTGCCTTCGTTGGCGCGCACAAAGCCCCATTTGGTACCCGACGGGAAACCAGCGCCACCCAGACCGCGCAGACCGGCCTCTTTCACTTTGGCCTGAACCGCTTCCCAATCGCCATTGGCGCGTAGATCTTTCAGCGTTTCATAGCCACCTTCGGCGACATAGGCGTCATAGGCCTCGTAGTCTGGGATATGGGCGTGGGTGTCGTCGGCTGCGATTGCGGCCTGCACCTTTTCCGGTGTGGCGTGGTCGATGTGATTGTGACCGATCTCCAGCACCGGCGCAGTGTCGCAGCGGCCCATGCAGGGCGCGCGCACAACGCGCACCTGGGATTCGTCCAGACCGTCTTCCAACGCTTTTTGCAGCTGCTCGGCTCCGGCCAACTCGCACGACAGGGAATCACAGACACGGATTGTCAGCGCAGGTGGCGGTGTTTCGCCTTCGCGTACCACGTCAAAATGGGCGTAAAAGGAGGCCACTTCGTAAATCTCGGCCTGCCCGGTGCGCATTTCCTCGGCCAGCGCCCGGATATGCGTGGCGCTGAGATGGCCATAGGCATCCTGAATCAGATGCAGAAATTCGATCAGAAGATCCCGGCTGCGCGGGCGATCGCCCAGCAGCGCACGGATTTCTTCCAGAGCAGTATCATCGACTTGGCGGCCTTTTGGAGTACGGCGGCCCTTGCCTTTGCCCGACTTCCAAACGCCTTTGCTATTGTCCAGAGGTGCCATGGTGTCCTTCCCTTGCGCACGCGAAATTCAGCCAGCAATGCCATCAGGAAAGAATATCGTCAAATCTGTATTTTGGATCGCACGATAAGCAATGATTATCGTGCGAACTTCAAAACCACCTCTTTGAGTGCGCTAACAGTGGTCAATTCCGGTTGCCGATCCAAAATCGCCAGGCAGATGGGTTTGGTCTGCTCCGGATCGGTCAGAGGCAAGGCCCGCGTGCCATCCAGATCCCCCAATGCATCAATCAGGGCGCGGGGCAGAATCGTGGCTGCGGCCCCGCTGCGTGCCAAAACGATAGACGCCATGAACCCATTGGATTCAGAGACAATTTCCGGCTTCAATCCCAGCTCGTCGAAAATTCGATCCAGAATGCGCCGGTTCTGCATTTCAGGAATCAACAGGCTCAGCGGCAACTCTGCGGCCTCGACCCATGTGATTCCTTCGGAATGCTCTGACACCAGATCTTGGGGGGCGAGCAAGACGTAGCTTTCGTCATACAGTGGATGCACCGTCACCAGATCGCGCCCCAGACTGTCGGCATAGGTGATTCCGACATCAATCGTACCATCATACAGACGTTGCTGAATGATCAGGGACGTCGTGACCTCGATCCGGGCCTGAATCAGCGGATAGGTTTGATTCACCAGATCCACCACCTGTGCAGCATAGGTGGTCGCCGTCGGCACCACCCCCAGAATCAATGCGCCAGCCACCTGGCCCCGCGCGGCCGAAATCTCCTGTTCCAGCGCCTTGGCGTCGTCCAGAATCGGGCGTGCGCGGCGAACGATCATCTCGCCTTCTTCGGTGAGCCCCTGAAACCGATTGGCCCGCCGCACGATCGACACCCCCAGCTTTTCCTCCAGGTTGCGGATGCGCATCGAAAATGCGGGTTGCGACATCCCGCAATCCTGGGCGGCCTTGGCAAAATGCTGATGCCGGGACAACGCCAACAACACCTGAAGATCCTTGAGCTCGATCACATCCTGCCCCCGTCTTGCGCTGTCTGATCCATCGGGTTTCCGAAAGGCATCAGACGATAGTCACTCCGCCCAAGACATCCTCCTGTTCCCGGTGCAAAGCAACGAGAAAGAAGGGCTGTGCCTCAGGTGCCGTGGAACAGAGTATGGGCCCAAAGGTCAACTGTCCACGCAAGCCACTGAAAAACCTGCATACCCCGCACTCGATCCAGAGACCGCTCACCCGCTAATCACTTGCCGTCCCAGACCACGTCAGACCGGCAATTCCATTTCCCCGTGCGTGCCCTCTGCAGGTCAAAGCCACCGCAGAGCGGTGTCATCGACGGGCAAGCAAACATGCAGATGCCAGTCCGGCAACGACACGCGAACCCACCCCGATATCATCCGGAAAAAGCACTATATTCTTGTCACTTGCGATTCCTCTCCGTCGACGAGCTCACAATAAAATAGTTTTTGCCTAAGCAATGCTGACCGGCTTTTTTCTTTTCAACGTCGCCCGTGTCGGTGAATGATCTGCGCAACATGCCAAAGCGCCCCGCCCCATTTCTAACCATTGGAAACAGCCATGATACGCACAGGATCTGAGTATCTCGCTTCGTTGAGCGCAGGCCGTGAGGTTTATGTGAATGGCGAACGGGTGCGTGATGTTTCGGGGCATCCTCAGTTCAAGCCGTTGGTGGATATTCGGGCGCGGATTTATGACATGCAGCATCAGGCGCCGCATGCGGATCTGATGACCTATACCGAAGCTGGCGAGGTTTCGGCCATGGGCTACAAGCTGCCCTACAGCCAGGCCGATTGGTGGGCCAAACGCCGCGCCACCGATCACATGATGAATGAAATCGGCGGGGTCGTGACCCGGGTGGGCGATGAAACCGTGGGCGAGATGTGGTCGCTGCTGGATGGGGCTGATGTGCTGGCCGAACTCGACCCGCAGTTTGCGGGCAACATCCGGACCCATATCGACGCGGTGCTGCGTCAGGACCTGTTCCAGGTCTCGGCCAATACCGACCCCAAGGGCGACCGGTCGCGCCCTCCGCAGGATCAGGACCCGGACATGCTGTTGCATGTGGTGCGCGAAACCGATGCCGGGATCATCGTGCGCGGGGCCAAATTCGAAACCGCAGCCGCCTATGCCAACCAGGCCTTTACCAAGCCGACGATCGCCAATTGGGGCGAGGAAGAGATGTCGCCCTATGCGGTCGGGTTCATCTGCGACCTGAACGCGCCGGGGTTGAAATTCATCTGTCGCACCGGGTTTGCCGGTCGCGCGCCTGCCGCAGATTACCCGCTGGCCAACCGGTTTGACGAGATCGACACGCTGGTCGTGTTTGACGATGTGCTGATCCCCTGGGAGAACGTGCTGTTTTACCGCCACACCCGCGCGGCGATGTTCATGCGCGCCACGTTGCACCGGTATTCGGCGTTTCCGTTCCTGCAGCGGATCCTGAAACAGACCGACATGATGATCGGTGCGGCGCTGTACAATGTCCGCCAGACCGGGCTGGACCGCGAACAGGGCGTGCAGGAGAAGCTGTCGACCCTGGCGTGCTACCGCGAAGGGATCAACGCACATCTGACGGCGTCGGTGGCGTTGGCGGAAAAATCGCCCGCCGGGCTGATGATGCCGAACCAATCGCTGCTGTATGCGGGCCGGGTGCAGGCCTGTTCGCAACTGCCCGCCATGGTGCAGCTGACCCGCGACCTGTGCGGTGGCCAGGTCTGCGTGACCCCGGATGCGGCGAGTTTCGCCAGCGATGACACGGGTCCGTGGCTCGAGAAATACTATACCCTCAACGACGAATGGGCGGCCGAGGACCGGCGCAGGCTGCTGGCCTTTGCCCGCGACCTGCTGAATTCGGATTACGCCGGTCACCGCCTGTCGTTCCAGCTGTTCGCCCAATCCCCGCCCCACACCCACCTCGCGGCTGTCTACCAGAACTTTGACTGGGACGGGCCGATGGCATTCGTCAAACACGCCGCAGACCTGTCCGACACCGTCATGGGACCAAGGACAACGTCAAAGGCAGATAGCGCTGTGACCGATTGGCATATCTCGGACCCCAAGATCATAGCCAGAAGGATGGCTGCCGAATGACCTTATCCCTTCACTTGCAGGCGGACTGACCCACCTGTTCCCTGAATTCAAATTTAACGCCCTCCCAACTAGGAGACCCTGACATGGCAAAAGACATTCTTGATCCGGTCGAAGCACTTCGCCAGAACACCTCCATTCCGTTCGAGCAGGCCCGCGCGATGCCGCCCGAGGTCTACACGACCGAGACCTTCCTGCAGGAAGAGCTGAAGCATATCTTTGCGCGTGAATGGTTCTGTGTCGGTCGTGCTGACGCGTTGGCCGAACCCGGATCCTACACCACCTGCGATCTGGCCGGTCAGCCGGTGATCGTGATCCGTGACCGCGACGGCGAACTGCGCGCCCTGTCCAATGTCTGCTTGCACCGTATGTCAACGCTGTTGCAGGGTCGCGGCCAGGTGCGCTCCATCGTCTGCCCGTATCACGCCTGGACCTATAACCTGGACGGCTCCCTGCGTGGTGCCCCGGCGATGACCCTGAACGACGGCTTCTGCAAGGACAGCTATACCCTGCCCCGCGTGCGGTGCGAGGAATGGCTAGGCTGGGTGTTCATCACCCTGAACCCCGACAGCCCCCCAGTGTCCGAACAGCTGGCCGACGTCGAAAAGATGATCGCCGGTTATGACATGACCAACTACACCGAAGCGTTCTTTGAGGAGCACGTCTGGGACACCAATTGGAAGGTGCTGGCCGAGAACTTCATGGAGAGCTATCACCTGCCGGTCTGCCACGCGGGCACCATCGGTGGTCTCAGCAAGCTCGAAGACATGATCTGCCCACCGGGAGAACCTGCATTCAACTATCACACCATCCTCAAGGACGAGAGCCTGCGCATCGCTATGGCGCATGACAAGAACGACCGGCTGAAAGGCGAGGAACGCCGCACCACGTTCCTCCTGTCGCTCTATCCGTCGCTGTTGATCACCCTGACGCCCGGGTACTTCTGGTATCTGAGCCTACACCCCGTCAGCCCTGGCAAGGTTCACATCCGCTTTGGTGGCGGCATGTCGGATGATTACAAGGACGACCCGGACGCAAAGCAGAACTTTGCCGATCTAAAAACCCTGCTGGATGACGTGAACGTCGAAGACCGTGGCTGCACCGAAAAAGTGTATAAAGGGTTGTCATCGAACGCCGCATCCCCCGGTCACCTGAGCCATCTGGAGCGCCCGAACTATGATTTCGCGCAATACCTGATGGCCAGGATCGACGCCGGGCGCGCCGCCTGATCGACGACACCACTGACCTTTGGGTCGGGCAATTTGGGGGGCTATCCGCCCCCCTGTCCCCCCCGAAGGTATTTGGGACCAGAAAGAAGCCCATTCAGGGGCTATAGGGAGATGAGTGAGAGATGACCTTTTCGCTGGTGGCGCGCTGCGCTGAAACGGGCATGTTCGGAATGGCGATTTCGTCATCTTCGCCAGCAGTCGCGGCGCGATGTGCCTTTGCCCGGGCGGGCGTGGGCGCGGTGGCGAGCCAGAATGTGACTGATCCCTCGCTGGGGCCTTTGACGCTCGATCTGATGGAGCAGGGGCTGAGTGCGACCGAGGCGATTGCCCAGGTGCAGCGGCGCGGTGCGCATATCGACTATCGCCAGGTTCTGGCTGTGGATGCGCAAGGCGACACGGCGATCCATTCCGGGCCCAACAGTCTGGGCATCTGGACCCAGGCGCAGGGGCGTGATGTGGCGTCGGGCGGTAATCTGCTGGCCAATGACGGGGTCTGCCAGGCCATTGTCGACGGGTTCGAAGCCGCGACTGGCCATATCGGGGACCGGCTGATTGCCGCCATGCGCGCCGGGATGGCGGCGGGTGGTGAGGCCGGGCCGGTGCATTCGGCGGGCATGCTGATCGTCGACACCGTCAGCTGGCCGGTGGCCGAATTGCGCTGTGATTGGTCCCAGGACGCCTGTCCGATCGAAAATATCGCCGCCGCCTGGGACGTCTACAAACCGCAGCTGGACGCCTATATCCAGCGCGCCCTGGATCCCCGAGAGGCACCATCATACGGCGTGCCGGGCGATGAATAACCTAAAACCAAAACACACACCTCAATCCAACAGGGATTAGCACCATGACCCGCATTGACCAGATCCGTCAGGACTTGCAGCAGATCACTGCCCTGCCCGCTGACCGCCCCATGACCATGCCCGGCGCCTTTTACACAGACCCCGAGTATTTTGAGCTGGAGATCCAGACCGTGCTGAAACACGGCTGGCATTGCCTGGGCCGCACAGACGAGGTGCCGGAACCCGGTGACTATTTCACCATTCAGCTGTTCAATGAACCGCTGATCGTGGTGCGTGGTGATGACATGCAGGTGCGTGTGCTGGCCAATGTCTGTCGCCATCGCGGCATGCCGCTGGCCGAAGGTCGGGGCAAAGTGAAACGCTTTGTCTGTTCCTATCACGCCTGGGCCTATGGTCGGGACGGTTCGTTGTTGCGTGCCGCGCGGATGGAGAACGCCGGCTTTGACGCCAAATCCTGTCGTCTGCATGGGTTCAACACGGTGATCTGGCAGGGGTTCGTCTATATCAACCTGGATGATCAGGCCGCGCCCTTTACCGACAACACCGAGGCGCTGGACGCCCAGCTGGTGAATTACGAGGCCGACGATTTCCGTGTGGTGCATGTCGAGGAAGGCATCTGGAAGACCAATTGGAAATGCCTGGTCGAGAATTTCATGGAAGGCTACCACCTGTCTGTGGTGCACCCGCAGACCCTGCACGGATATACCCCCACCGGGTTGGCGCGCAAATCGGTGTCAGGTCCCGGGTTCACGTCCTATTGCGCCAACTACCCCGAAGGCATCGAATCCCGTGGCCTGGGTGGCCCGAACCTGACCGAGGCTGAACGCAACCGCTCGACGCTGTATGCAATCTTCCCGACCCAGGTGACCAGTCAGGCCGCCAGCCTTCTGGTGTCAATCTCGATCTTTCCGCTGTCGGCGGACGAAATCCGGGTAAAATGGACCATGTCGGTGCGCGGCGATGATCTGGACGAAGATACCATCCAGCAGCGGATCGCCCTGTGGACCGAGGTCAACCGCGAAGACCGGGAGAAACTGGAGCGGATGCAGGTCGCGCTAAAGTCGTCCCACGCCGAATCCGGGCCTCTGGCCGGAGACGATCTGGAAGGCACTATTCGCGACTTCCAAATGTGGCTGGCACGAGAAGACACAACACAGTTGCAGGCTGCCGAATAATTGGGGGGCTTGCGTCAGGATAGTACGCGCGGGATACATGGGTCATGACCCTGCGCTACACCCTGAGACAGCTGGAATATTTTGTGGCCGTTGGCGAATGCGGCTCAATCGCGGCCGCCAGCGAAAAGGTCAACGTGACAGCCCCGTCCATTTCTGCCGCGCTGAGCCAGCTGCAAAAGGAATTCGGCCTGCCGCTGTTCGTGCGCAAACATGCGCAGGGGTTGTCGCTGACCCAATCCGGGCGCCATTTCATGGTCCAGGCCAAACAGGTTCTGGCCGAAGCGCATGCCTTGAACCGGGTGGCTGACGGTATTGCCGACAGTGTTCAGGGCCCGCTGAGCATCGGGTGTTTGCTGACCTTTGCCCAGCAGTTGGTGCCGTCGCTGCGACGTGGATTTGCCAGGTCCTATCCCAATGTGCGAATGCGCCAGTTCGAGTTGAACCAGATGGAGATATTCGAGGGTCTGCGCCAGGGCGAGATCGACGTTGCGCTGACCTATGACATGTATCTGCCTCAGGATCTGGAGTTCACCCCGATCCGGTCGCTGCCCTCGTATGCGATGCTGGCAGAAACCCACCCGCTGGCGCATCTGCCAGCAGTGTCGGTCGAAGAGCTCGCCGCCCATCCGATGATCCTGCTGGATCTGCCGATCAGCAGCGAATATTTCATGTCGTTCTTTCGGCTCAAGGGGCTAAAGCCAAATATCGTCGAACGCACCCGTGACGTCGAAGTTCTGCGCGCGCTGGTGGCCAATGAGTTCGGGTTTTCAATTCTGAACATCCGGCCTTATGACGACCGGGCTCCGGATGGACGCAAATTGCGGTTCGTGCCCATGACCGGGTCGGTGCCACCGATGGAACTGGGGCTGATCATGGCACCTGATGCCCGCAACGCAGCGGTCATCGAAGCCTTTTCCAACCACTGCGAGGCGGAGCTGAACGCCTGGGATTTCCCGGGCCAGCCGCTGAAAAAGCTCGGCTGACCCCCGTCCCGTGCCGCGTGGCAATCCACGCAGCCAGCCCATTCAGCCGGCGCAGGCCGCAGTCACGATAATTTCGACCTTCAGGTCAGGGCGGGCCAGCTTGGCTTCGCCACAGGCACGTGCGGGCGCGGCTCCTGCGGGGACCCAGGCATCCCAAACCCCATTCATTTCGGCAAAATCTGCCATGTCAGCCACCCAGATGATGGCCTGTAGAATTTGCTCCTTGGACGACCCGGCTTTGTCCAACAGGGCTTCGACGCGCGACAGGCAATCGCGGGTTTGATCTGCAACCGTGGCACCATCGCCCACCTGGCCGCACAGATAGGCGGTTCCATTGTGTTTAACGATCTTGCTCATCCGTGTGCCGGTGTCGATACGGGTGATGGTCATAAGCGTATTCCTGTTGTGTCAGAGGGTTTTTCGGTCATATCGGTCAATGCGAAACGCATTCAGGTCATAGGGGGTCGCACCGGTCAACACCAGATCGGCCATGACCTGTCCCACGATCGGGCCCATCTGGAACCCATGCGCGGAAAAGCCAAAGGCGTGATAGGCATCCGAGGCATTCACCGCTGGGCCGATCACTGGAAGATTGTCGGGCATATACGCCTCAAGCCCCGCCCACATCCGGTTGATTGACGCGGTTTTCATGATCGGAAAGAAGTCGATTGCGGTTTTTGATGCAACGGCCAATTTGGCATAATCCAGCCGGGTTGTGTTGTGGTCGCGATCGGCAAAGCCCTTGGCCCCGCCACCGATCAGCACTGTGCCGTTCTCAAACTGTTTGAAACTCAGCTGCCGGCTGACGGCCCCGACGACAGGCCCGGCAAAATGCGGCAGGCGTGCGGTAATCATCAGCATCGGCGCTGCATGGCTGAGCGGGACATGGTCCCCGATCATCATTGCCACCCGATCGGCCCAGGCTCCGGCGCAATTCACCACCCTGGCCGCCTCAAAGGTGCCGGTTGGCGTGCGCGCAATCCAGGTCGATCCGACCTGTCTGAGGCTGGTCAGCTCGGCCCCTTCGACAACCTGCGCACCGTGGCGTTCAGCAGCACGACGAAAGGCCGACGTGGCCTTGTAGGGGATCGCATGGCCATCCAGTTCCGAGGTCACGCCGCCGACACAGGAAGGATGCACATGCGGCAGCGCGGCGCGCAATTCATCGCGATCAATGATGCGTTCGTGGGCGTATCCAGCGGCGCGCATCCGGATCTCGCGGGCCTTTAGCGTTTCGATGTCGGTTTCGTCAGCTGCGATATTGATCAACGTCTTGCGGCGAAATCCGGTGTCTTCACCCAGCGTTTCATCCAACGTCTGCCACATCTCCATCGACGCCTTGGACAGGGGCACTTCGGCCATGTCGCGTCCCAACAGGCGCACACCGCCTGCATTCACCCCCGAAGCGTGGCGGGCGACATAATCTTTCTCCAGAACAATGACCGACGCGCCCTGCCGTGCCAGGTGAAAGGCCGTCGCACAGCCTTGGATGCCGCCGCCGATGATCAGGATATCCGCATTCATTCCCCTGCCTCCGGCGTGATGGTCTGGAACCGGCTGAACTCTTCCAGGCTCAGCAATCTTTGGGGGCTGCGCAGCCGGAAATACCCGACATCACCGATGGGTTCACGTCGCCATTGCGCCAACAGACCACTGACAATCGGACCACATTGCCGCCCTTGACACGGGCCCATGCCACAGCGGGTCAAAGACTTGAGCGCATTGGGATCGCGGGCACCGGCGTCGAACCCGTCCCGCAGCGCCTGCACGCTTTGCTCTTCGCAACGACAGACCAATGTGTCCGGCTCCTGCGGGACGCTCAGCGCAGGCACCGGCGCATAGAGCCGGTCGACAAAACCACGGAAGGATGCCAGGTGCCCCAATGCTGCGCGGTCAGGGCGGGCCCACCGATCCCGATCTGCCACCGACACTTCGCCTAGGCGCATCGCGATATTCATTGCGGCCAGCCGCCCCGCCGAGCGCGCTGCATCAGCCCCAATGATCCCGGCCCCATCACCAGCCACCGACACATGCGGGGTCGATGATTGACCCCAGTCATCAGTTTTGACCTGCCAGCTCTGTTGTGCCTCGTTCCAGATGTGATCCAGCCCCATGGCACGGGTCATATTGGTTTGCGGGACCACGCCGTGGTGCAGGAAAACATGCTGTGCAGCAATCTGTTGCGCCCCCTTGCTGTCAAAGGCGAGCCCGCTGGCACGCCCCTGCCCCAGCACCCGCAAATTGGTGGCGGATTTGAACATCGGCACCCGCGCGGTCTTGATCTCGCGCAATAGCCCCAATCCTTTGCGCAGCATCGGCCAAGCACGCAAAGCTGATGGCCCATACGGCAGAGCGGACAAATAGTTTTCATGCGGCGTGGTATCCACCACCGCCGCCACCGGAACGCCAAGGCGCAGATATTGCGCGACAATCAGGTAGAGCAACGGCCCGGATCCGGCGAACACCGCATTCTCGGCCACAACCGCATCAGATTTCAACATCACCTGCGCCGCCCCGGCAGTCATCACACCGGGCAGCGTCCAGCCCGGGATTGGCATCGGGCGTTCCATGGCACCTGGGCACATCAGAATTTCGCGGGCCTGTAACTGGCGGGTTTCGCCATCGTGAGAAAAAAGGATCGTGCCATCTTCGCCCACATGCCAGACATCGGCCCCGGCCATATGGGTCACACCTGAGCGTTCGAATTCGGCAATCAGACCGGCACCATCGGTATAATCCGGCCCCAACACCCCCGCATCAGTCAAGGGGCTGTTGGCTGCCGCGCGAAAGATCTGTCCCCCAGCACCTGCGCCACGGTCCAGGACCACCACACGCAGACCGGTACCAGCCAGCAAGACGGCCGCGCTCATCCCGGCAGGGCCAGCGCCAATGATTGCGCAGTCAAAAATCATCAAGAGGGGCCTCGGTGGTTTCGGTAATCTGTTGGGTTTCAATGATCATTCCGTCACTGATACGACGCAGGCAGGCCTGTTGGTTGGGCAACCCATCGACCTGGACCAGACATTCAAAGCACACACCCATGGCGCAATAGGCGCTGCGGTCTTCGGCGGACAGGGCGGATTTGCGTGTGGTAATCTGCCCGGCCAATGCCATCGTTACCCAGACGGTCTGCCCCTCGGGGGCGGTGATCTGTTGACCATTGACGGTCACGGTAACTGTGTTCTCAGGTGTGCGGCGTAGCGACATGAACATCGGACATTCCTTAATCAACAGGGGGGAAAGGGCGAACCGGGAGGTGCCCGCCCTTTCCAGTGTCGCGCATCAGGGAGCTTACTGCGCGATTTGGTCGAGGATCGATTGCCCCCAGTCCTGGCCCACGTCTTCCAGAACCTGTGGCCATACCTGGGCACGGACATGATCAGCGGTGGCGGCCAGTTCGGCGTCTGTCAGCGCGACGATCTTGGCACCATTGTCGGCCAGTTTCTGTTCAAACGCGCCCTGATCCGCCTCGGCAGTGGTCCAGCGGGTGGCTTCGAATTCCAGCGCGGCGGCTTCCAGCGCGGCACGGTCGCTATCGCTGAGATCGGCCAAAGCGCCGGAATTGACGATCATGTACCAGACTTCGAAATGGGTGTTCACCGGCACATAGGCGGATGTCACATCGCGGAATGACGCGTAATACCCTTCGGCACCGGATCCGACGACACCGTCAACCACCCCGGTCTGCACCGCTGTGAACGCTTCGGAGAACGGAATGGGCGAGCTGATATAGCCCAGCGCATCGGCCGTTAGCTGAAAGCTTTTGATGCCAGGAACGCGGACCTTGATGCCTTTGGCGGCCAGCGGGTCGCCGGGTGAAACCGGATCGGTGTGCAACGCAACACCGCCGAAATACACCGGATAGGCGGCCAGCATGGTGATATCCTGCTTGGCGTAAAGCTCCTTCATCGCGCCGTGGATGGCACCACCGGGGCCATAGATTCTTTTGGCTTCGGCCCAGTTGGCGGCCACATAGGGGAACGCGCTGATCTGCATCCGGCGATCCACGGCGGTCGCGGCAGGCTGCACGGCCATGTCGATAGCACCCACCGAAATGCGTTCCTGCACCGACGTGTAATCGCCCAGCGCCGAGGCCGGGAACAGCTTCAGATCCAGCGAGCCGCCGGTAGCTTCGGACACATTGGCGGCAAAGGCGCGCAATTCATTGTCGATGGTCGCGCCCTGTGGGCGGATATGGCTGAGTTTCAGCGTATCAGCGGCGGCAATCCCGGCAGTGGCCAGCACAGCTGCGGCAAGGCAGGTGGATTTCAGGAAATTCATCATGGGTTTTCTCCTCCAGAGGTATGTGATGATGTGAGTGGTGGTATTCAGTAGCCAAAGAAACGGGGCAGCCCGAGCGACAGGTCCGGCCAAAAACTGGTCAGGAAAACGACCGGCAAATAGCCCAACAAGATCAGGGTCATGGCGGGGCGAATGACCTTGGTCACCGGCACCTTGCCGATGCGTGCGCCCAGATACAGGATCGACGCATAAGGCGGGGTCACGCCGCCCATCGCGGTGTTGACGCCCATGATCGCGGCGAATTGCACCGGGCTGACCCCGATGGCCTGCATCAGCGGCAACAACAGCGGCGCGATCAGGATGATGGCGGTGACATCATTGACAACCATGCCCACCAGAAACAGCAGGATATTGATCAGGATCAGCAGGATCATCTTGTTATCGGTGATCGCAAAGATGGCTTCGACCAGCGCCTGCGGGATGCTCTCCAACACGAACATCTGGCTCAGGATCATGGAAAACAGGATCATCAGCATGATCGCGCCCACGGATGTGGCGGCCTCGCGCCCTGCCCCGAGGAATGTTTTAACATCCAGACCCCGATAGATCAGGAACCCCACGGGGATCGCATAGATCACTGCCACGGCGGCGGCTTCGGTTGGGGTCATGATGCCGCCATAGATGCCGCCCAGAATGATCACCGGCATCAACAACGCCGGGGTCGCCTTGAATCCGCGGCTGCTGGCTTCGGCCACGAAGGCCGCGCCTTTGGGCGGTTCATTCAGTTTCAGAGGAAACTTGCGGGCCATACGGATGTTGACGATGGAAAACGACAGCATGATCAACAGACCGGGCCCCAATGTGGCCAGGAAGCAGGCCAGGATCGACGTGTCCGTTACCCAGCCATAGACGATCATGGTCACCGATGGCGGGATCAACAGCCCCAACAGGGACGCATTGGCGATCAGAGCAGTAGCATATTCACGGGGATAGCCCTGTTTCTCCATCTCCGGGATCAGCAGCGGACCGATGGCCGCGACACCCGTCAGGCCCGAGCCAGAGATCGCACCGATCAGGGCACAGGAAACGGTCGCCACCACGCCCAGCCCACCGCGCAGATGGCCGATAAAGATATTGACGAAGTTCAACAGACTGGCAGCGATGCCCGACACGGACATGATCGTTCCGGCCAGAACAAACAGCGGGATGGCCAACAGCACCGGGTTGCCCAATTGCTGGAACCCCCAGAGCATATTGCCCTTCATCACCACATCGCAGAGGTAATACATCACCATCAACCCGGCGCCAAAACAATAGGGCAGCGGTACACCCAATGTCAGCAGAACAACCAGGATCAGGACGGCAAGGAGAGCAATTTCAACCATCAAAACGGTCCTTTGCAAAAATCGTGCGCAGATGGGTCAGCAGGTGGCCGACGGTGAACAGCATCATCAGGATCAAACCGGCAACCAGCGCCATATCCACCCAGAACGTCGGCAGATACAGCGTCGGGCTTTCGCGCCAGACGCGATGCGAGTATTGGGCAAAATCCCAGGCCCAATAGGTCAGCCACACCCCGATGATCAGGCTGATCACCTCGCCAATGGCGGCCAGAATTTGATGCTGGCGATCTGTTGTCAGGAAAATTTCCAGCACATTGGCCCGGATATGCGTGTTCTCTCGCGACGCATTGACCGCCCCCAGAACGTACAGCCACAGGGTCGGGAACAGCAGGCTTTCCTCTAACCCCATCACCGGGATTTCCAGAACATATCTGGTGATCACCTGCACGAACTGACCCAGCGCCACAACGCAGATCAGAACAGTCAACAGGATGCTTGCAAAGCGTGTCATGAACCCCTCCAACAGATGCGCAATACGGTGCTGCGCGGTTCCCGGAGAGGGTCACGACGGGACAGTATAAAGTCAAAATGATAAAATTGATTACTAAATAGAGTTGCTTTATGGCATGAAAGAAACCTCAAGGAATTCAAAGCGCCATGAACCTCAGTTTTCGCCAACTTCAGGCCTTTCGCGAAGTGATGCGCACCGGATCCGTGTCAGAAGCCGCGCGAATCTTGGGCCGGACCCAACCCGCCGCCAGCGCCCTGATCGCCAATCTGGAAGGCGAATTGGGGCTGGCTCTGTTTCGCCGTCAGCGCGGAAAACTGGTTCCCACCCCCGAGGCGCGGTATTTTCTGCCGGAAGCCGAAGCAATCCTGGACCGGTTGGCGCTGTCGACGCGCACCATGCGCGAAATCGGAGAACTGTCGCAGGGCCGACTAAAGATCGCCTGCATGCCTGCCGCCGCCCCGGTGATGATGCCGCAATTGGTTGCCGAATTTCTTGACG
The DNA here is from genome assembly GCA_025141015.1 of Rhodobacteraceae bacterium M382. Classification (NCBI taxonomy): domain Bacteria; kingdom Pseudomonadati; phylum Pseudomonadota; class Alphaproteobacteria; order Rhodobacterales; family Paracoccaceae; species Rhodobacteraceae bacterium M382. The sequence continues at coordinate 3,755,111 of CP081098.1, forward strand.
ACAAACCGGACGTCAGGGTTTCGCTGATGATGCGGGCGTCATCGGTCATCGAAGAATGGATTTCATCCCAGCAATACGACATTGGCCTGTCAGAAACCCCCAACCCGTCTGGCGCATTGGAGACCGAAGATTTTCGCCTGGCGTGCGTGTGTGCCCTGCCCGCCGATGATCCGCTGGCCCACAAGGAAGACATCACCGCGGCCGATCTGGATCGGCGTCCCATGGCCGCCCTGCAGGACGGACATCCGAATCTGATAGACACCCAAAGAGCATTCGCAGTGCAAAAGGCCAGATTTGTGCAACGGTTCGAATTGCGCAACTTTCAGCCGGCAATGACGCTGGTCGAGAACGGGTTGTGTGCCTGTATCTGTGACCCGATCACCGCGGCCGGGTTTATCAAGGCGCGTCCAGAGCCCCGTTCAGTCGTCTTTCGCCGTTTCACCCCCAATGTGGAGCTGGCGGTTTCAATCCTGCAACCGGCCCATCGCCCGCCATCAACGCTGGCCACCAGCTTTGCCCAATGTCTGAGCACCGAATTGCACGAAATTCAGAACCTGTTCTGAGGCCCCTGGTTCCAACCCGATGTGGTGCTGTGGTCCTGGGCGGGGGCTGATCCGCTCTAGGTTCAGAAAAGTTTCCCAACCGTGCCTCTGGCGGCGTTGACAATGCGGCTGACGTGTAAGAAATGTGGCCCTGAAAACGCGGGCCGTTAGCTCAGCTGGATTAGAGCAGGGAACTTCTAATTCTCAGGTCGGGGGTTCGAGTCCTCCACGGCTCGCCATTCACCCCAATTGATCCAAAATTTTCCGCCGCGGCGCAGCCATCCGTCATTTAACGCCTTCACAGCGTCCGCGCCCTGTTTGATGATGGCCGCAGCAGCCATGTCCCTGACAGGACATTGCCCTGCGCCACACAGCGGAGAAAACACCATGAGCGCCAGACCAAACATTCTGTTCATTCAGGTCGACCAACTGACCGCGTCGGCGCTGCGTGCCTATGGCGATCAGATCTGTCATGCGCCTACTTTGGACTCGCTCGCAGCAGGCGGGGTCGTGTTCGAAAACGCCTATTGCAACTTTCCGCTGTGCGCTCCGTCGCGATTTTCCATGGCCACAGGCCAGCTCTGTTCGACAGTCGCCGCCTATGACAATGCCGCCGAGTTTTCCGCCGAAATCCCCACATACGCCCATTACCTGCGCGCCGCCGGATATCAGACCGCCCTGTCTGGCAAGATGCATTTCATTGGCCCGGACCAATTCCACGGTTTTGAAAAACGCCTGACAGCCGATCTGTATCCCGGTGATTTTGCCTGGGTCCCCAATTGGGAACACGAAGGCAAGCGCGACACCAATGATCCGCGCGCCGTACGCATTGCCGGTATCTGTGAACGCTCGGTTCAGATTGATTACGACGAAGAGGTCACCTTCAAAGCGGTTCAACATATTTTCGATATGGCCCGGTCGGACGATGATCGCCCGTTTTTCCTGCAGGTCTCTTATACCCACCCGCACGAACCCTATCTGTGCCGCAAGGAATTCTGGGATCTTTATCAGGACGTCGAAATCCCCATGCCCCGCGTCGGGGCCCTGCCCGAACAGGACCATGATCCACATTCTGCCCGGTTGCTGCGCGACTTTGGCATGTTGGGAATCCAGTTCAGTGACGAAGACGTCGGGCGCGCAATCCGCTCATACTATGGATCGATCAGCTATATCGACAGCCTGGTAACCCGGGTTCTGGATGCGCTCAAATCCACCGGTGCCGATCAAAACACAGCCATCATATTCACGTCAGATCATGGTGAAATGCTGGGTGAACGGGGCATGTGGTTCAAAAAACACTTCTTTGAAAAGGCGCTGCGGGTGCCGTTGATCCTGTCAGCCCCCTGGATCACCCCGCAACGGGTCTCTGAGCTGTCGTCGCTGGTTGACCTGCTGCCGACGTTCAATGGAATCGCAGGGATCACAGCCGAGGCCGAGCCATTGGAAGGCGTTGACCTGACCACATTGATCGACCGCGGCAACCCGTCGCCGGGCCGGACTGTCTATGCAGAATACCTGGCTGAAGCGACCCCGGTACCGATTTTCATGATCCGGCAGGGCGCGTACAAGTTCATTTCCTCCTCTCACGACGGGCCAATGCTGTTTGACGTCGATGCCGACCCGGATGAACGCACCAATCTCGCCCACAACCCCGAACACAGTGATCTGCTGGCCGAATTTACCCGGCAAGTATCTGAAAAATGGGACGAAGCCGCCCTGACACGCGACATTCTGCTGAGCCAGAAACGTCGCGCCGTCGTGCGCGCGGCCATGGGACAGGGCCAGAAACAGCGCTGGAACCATGGCGAAACCGGCGCGGACCGGGTTCTGTGGTATCGCGGGGAACAGGGCTACAACGAATGGGCGTTCGACTACATCTGATTCCATCAGACCGCCCCTTTGACCTGAAATCAACCATCCGGCGGGTGTCTCATGACGCCTGCCATATACATTTTTATTGACAAAATTCATGATTGTAAAAATATTGGCACAAATTTTTACAAATCACGGTGTCCTCCTGTGCCCAATCACCACGAAGGTCAGCTGCTGGCCACCCCCCTCGATATCGACACATTGGAGAGCGCGCGACTGGATCCCCGGCTGGGCCAGGAGATCCATGATCTGCGCAAAGCCAAGCGCCTGACGTTGGGCCAATTGGCCACGGCCACGGGGTTGTCCACCGGTTTTATCAGCCAGATCGAACGCGGCCACAATCGCCCGTCCGTCACCGCCCTGTTCAAGATCAGCCGCGCGCTTGGAGTGTCGGTCGGCTGGTTCTTTTCCACGACCATCGCCCCCGGCACCTCAAAGGTCGTGCGTCAGGGAGAGCGCCGCGCGATTGAATATGATGACGGTATCCGGGACGAGCTGTTGACGCCGGGATTGGGGGGCAAGCTCGAGCTTTTGTCCTGTGTTTTTGCTCCCGGCAGCGGCGTGGACACTGTGTATTCTCACGAAGGCGACGAAGCCGGGGTCGTCGTGCGCGGCACGCTCGAATTATGGGTCGGAGACGACCACTACCTGCTGAACACAGGCGACAGTTTTGCCTTTAACAGCGCGACACCGCACCGTTATCGCAACCCTTCTGACACGGAAACCCACGTGATCTGGGCGATCACACCGCCGAACTTCTAATCCAGACCGACCCAATTCCCTACCAGGCACCCTCCCGAGGCACCCATGACAGACAAACATTTCCCCAACCTGTTTTCACCGATCACCATCGGCAACCTGACGCTGCGCAACCGGATCGTGTCCACGGGACATGAAACTCATCTGGCGGAAAAAGGGCGCGTTGGAGATGCAATGATTGCCTACCACGAGGCCCGCGCCCGCGGGGGCGCAGGGATGATCGTGACCGAAGTGGCCTTGGTGCACCCCAGCGCGGTGTTTGTCGCCGATCCGATCCGGATCGACACCGATGCCTGCATTCCGGGCTATCGCAAACTGGCCGAAGTGATCCACAGCCATGATTGCGGGCTGATCGCCCAGCTGTTCCACCCCGGGCGTGAAATGCTGGCCTCCGAAGATGGCACCGCGCCCGTGTCCTACAGCGCGTCGCCCACGCCCAACGAACGGTTCCACGTCCTGCCCCGCCCGATGACACCGGACATGGTTGCCGACGTGATTTCGGCCTATGGCGATGCAGCCGCGCGGATGCAAAGTGCCGGGTTGGACGGCGTGGAAATCGTTGCTTCCCACGGGTATCTGCCCGCACAATTCCTGAACCCGCATGTGAATAAGCGCACTGATGACTATGGCGGATCATTGGACAACCGGACCCGGTTCATCCGTGACATTGCCGCCGACATCCGCGCCAAGACCGGTGATGGGTTCGTTATTGGTTTGCGCCTGTCAGGTAATGAGATGAGCCACGAGGGCCTTGAGCACCCCGAGATGCTGGACGCCTGCGACCGCATCGCGGCAGATCAAATGTTGGACTACTTCAGCGTTGTGGCCGGCTCGTCTGCAACCTTGGCCGGATCGATCCATATCGCCCCCCCGATGTCCGAGGCTGTCGGCTATACTGCACCGCTGGGTCAGGCGATCCGCGAACGCACCGGATTGACGACCATCATCACCGGCCGCATCAACCAACCACAAGAGGCGGACCGCATCATCGGTTCCGGTCAGGCGGACATGTGCGGCATGACCCGAGCGATGATCTGCGACCCTGACATGGGGACCAAGGCGCACCTGGGCGCGGTGGACGATATCCGGGCCTGCATAGGGTGCAATCAGGCCTGTATCGGCCATTTCCACGATGGGTACCCGATTTCCTGTATCCAGAACCCGGTCAGCGGGCGCGAGCTGCGCCTGGGCACCCCCCCGATCCTGAATGGCAAACGACGTCTCATGGTGATTGGTGGCGGTCCCGGCGGGATGAAGGCCGCAGCCGAGGCAGCTGCACGCGGGCACGATGTTACGCTCTATGAACGCGAGAGCCAATTGGGCGGCCAGGCCCGACTGGCCCAGCTGTTGCCCCATCGCGTCGAATTCGGTGGCATCATCACCAATCTGGCGCACGAAATGCGCCGGGCTGGGGTAACGGTGCACAAGGGCACCGAGGTAAACGAAGCCACGATTGCCCAATTCGCCCCCGACGCAGTGATCATCGCCACCGGTGCCACGCCCCGCTGGCCGGATTTCGAGGGCCGGGATGACGCCCATGTGGTCGATGCCTGGCAAGTGCTGCAAGGACAGGCCAATGTGGGCAATTCCGTTGTCGTTGCCGATTGGCGCGCAGATTGGATCGGCATTGGTGTGGCTGAACTTTTGGCGCAAAACGGCCATTCAGTGCGTCTGGCCGTCAACGGGTACATGCCGGGGCAAACCATTCAGATGTATGTGCGCGATGCCAGCATCGGTCGACTGCATAGGCTGGGCGTCGAAACCCTGCCCTATATGCGGCTGTTCGGCGCGGACGAAGACAGCGTCTATCTGCAACATATCATGAGCAACGAACCGGTCATCTGCGGCGGCGTCGATACATTGGTGCTGTGTCAGGGTCATACCCCGGCCAACTCTGTCGAAGACATGATCCGTCGAATGGGGCTGGAACACCATCTGGTCGGGGATTGCATTGCCCCCCGTACTGCCGAAGAGGCCGTGCTGGAAGGGCTGAATGCCGGTCGCGCCGTCTGATACGCCGTCTGACACCTGGTATTAGAGCGACATCTCGGGCACCGTGTCAGGAATGGCCAGATCCGCATCCGTTGCCGCCCGGATCTGATCTACTGACACTCCCGGTGCCCGTTCGATCAGGTGCAGGCCGTCCTCGGCCGGTTCGATCACCGCCAGCTCAGTCACCACCAGATCAACCTGGCGCAACGACGTCAGTGGCAGGGCACATTCCTGTACGATCTTGCTGTGACCCTGATTGGTATGGGTCATCGCCACCACCACCCGCTTTGCCCCGGTCACCAGATCCATGGCCCCACCCATGCCGGGAACGAATTTGCCCGGGATCATCCAATTGGCCAATTGTCCCAACCGGTTGACCTCGAGCCCACCCAGAACCGTCATGTCGATATGGCCGCCGCGGATCAGGCCAAAGCTCATGGCGCTGTCGATGGCCGCAGCACCGGGCACCGCGGTGACAAACCCACCTCCGGCATCGGTCAGGTCCGGGTCTTCCATGCCTTCGGGTGGGCGCGCGCCCAACCCGATCACGCCGTTTTCGGCCTGAAAGAACACCCCCGCATCGGCCGCAACAAAGCCGGCCACCATACTGGGCAAACCGATGCCCAGATTGACAAGGGTTCCGGCACGCACTTCCTGTGCCACACGGCGGGCAATGATTTCCCTGGCTTCCATCAATGCGCCCTTTCCAACAGGTGATCCACCAGCACGCCGGGCGTCCGCACCGCATCCGGCGGGATCACCCCGACCGGAACGATATGTTCGGGTTCGGCAATCACCGTTGCGCCTGCCAGTGCCATGATCGGATTGAAATTCTGCGCTGTCAGCGCGTATTCCAGATTGCCCACATAGTCGGATTGATGCGCTGCGATCAGTGTAAAATCGGCTCCGATGGGCTCTTCGAGCAAAAAATCGCGGCCATTGGCGTGAATGATTTGTTTACCTGCCGCAACCTGGGTGCCCAGCCCCGTGGGCGTCAGAATACCTCCCAGCCCAACACCATGCGCCCGGATGCGTTCGACCAGCGTGCCCTGCGGAACAAGTTCGACCTCGAGCGTACCATCGTTCATCTGGGCCTGTGCTTCGGGGTTCAGACCGATATGAGACACCGTGATCCGGCGACAGGCACGGGCCGAGATCAACTTGCCAATCCCCCGCCCCGGCACAAAGGTGTCATTGGCCACCAACGACAGATCGCGCACCCCACGCGCCACGAGAGCATCAATCAGGCGCAGGGGCGCACCGACCCCCATAAAGCCGCCAATCATCACTGTCGCCCCATCCGGGATCAGCGCAGCCGCCTCCTCGGGTTTCAACGTGGATTTCATTTTGAACATGGTCTTCCCGCAGCAGTGGTTCCGCCCGGACGGGATTGGCCCATCCTGCCCGATCCGGCGCACACGCCGCACATAGGGCTCTCGGGCCTTCTATATCGCACACGCACTGAGCGAGACCAGACCCTTCTGTCCCAGTTGTAGGCTTGGAGTTGTCTTTGGTGTTCTCCGTCCGGCGCGCCGCCGCGTCGAACAATTTGACCTGACAACCAAACCTGCCAAGGATAAGAATGCCGCTGGACGGCTGGCCAAGGCCGGTTATGAAAACGGCATGATTTTCCGGGCCTTTGCCGATGATGTTATTGGCCTTGCCCCACCTATTTGCATCTCCGAAGCAGAGGTCGACCTGCTGATTGCCCGCCTTCGCGCAACCCTGGACACCATTCTGGACGTAAAAGGATAACCCCATGAAACTGTCTGACTTCAAAGCCCTCACATTCGATGTCTATGGCACTCTGATTGATTGGGAAGGGGGCATGATCACCGGTCTGAAACCGCTGACCGACCGGGTGAGCCGCAGCCTGACGCGCGATGACATCCTCGAAGCGCACGCGTTTTATGAAAGCACATCGCAGCGCTTTTCCCCGGCCAAGAAATATTATGAGCTGCTGCCTGTCGTGTATCGCCGTCTGGCCGAAGAATGGGGCGTCGAGGTGACCTGGGAAGAGTGTGAAGCTTATGGTATGTCAGCGCGTCACTGGCACGCCTTTGATGATACGATCAAAGCGCTGACCTATCTCAAAAGGCACTTCAAACTGGTGGTTCTGACCAACACCGACAATCTGACATTCTCGGGCGCGAACACGCGTCTGGGTGTGCATTTTGACGGTGTTTATACCGCCGAGGATGTCGGCAGCTATAAACCCGCGGACCGCAATTTCGACTATATGCTTGAGATGCTCGCGCGTCAGGGGATCGAAAAGGGTGACATCCTGCACACCGCCGAAAGCATGTTCCACGACCATGCACCTGCCAACAAGTTCGGGCTGGCCAATTGCTGGATCTACCGCCGCCACGACAAGGAAGGCTTTGGTGCCACCATGAACCCCGGCGAGATGCCGACATACAACTTTCGGTTCAACAGCATGATGGACATGGCAAAGGCGCATCAGGCAGAACTGGCCGGATAGTCCGGACACCTGCGCGAGTGGCTTCATCCAGTTCGAAAACGAACCCCGACTGTACGACAATGTGGTCGAATACCGTCTGCTCGGCGGTGGCTATGACCACGTGTAAAATTTGTCGTGGGCGGTGTGTCCCAATTCCAGGAGATCCTAGAGGATCTTCTGGAGCGGAACCGCGGGATCGACCCGTATTTCTCCTCCATCGGGATCAAACCGGTGGTCGAAAAACTCAGCGTGCCGATCCCAGATCACGTCAAGACATTGCCGGAAATTGAGCTCCACCCGGGCGGCGCAGTTTCAAGCTTTCAGTCGCGCGTTCTCGGGATCCCAGGGTGCGTCGGCCAAAACCGTGGCAGCAACCTGCTGGCCCAGCAACGACACGGTCAGAACCGTTCCTGATGCCCGCGCCACGTCCACGAGAAAGGCGATGGCCAGGGATTTGCCGACGCAATGCCCATAAGCCGCCGAAGTGATCGAACCCACCAGTTGATCGCCCAGAAACACCGCCTCGCCCAACAGCGCGTCGGTCTGTTCTCCGTTCAGCATCAACAGGGCAACGCGGCTGCGTGGCTGGCGTGCCATCATGGCATCCCTTCCCACGAACGCCTTGTCCGTGGCGGCAAACCGTTCCAGACAGATATCCTTGTGGCTGGCGTCATTGGTCAATTCATGGCCGCCGCGATAGAATTTCTCCAACCGCAGACTGTCCAGCGCTTTGGTGCCAAAGGTCCCGATACCATGGGGTTGCCCAGCCTCCCACAGCGCATCCCACAGCTCTCCCAGCTTGTCGTTCGGCGCGTGCAGTTCATAGGCCAGTTCACCGGTAAAGCTCAGCCGCATCGCCAGCAGCGGCAGGCCCGCCACATTTAGGGACGTGCAGCCCATCCAGCGCAGACAACCGTTTGAGACGTCAGCAGATGTGCAGGCCGCCAGAACCTTTCGCGCGTTGGGGCCCGCCAGACAGAGAATCCCGGTTTCATCGGTAATATTTTCGATCGTCACGCCATCCATCGGCACGCCGCAGTGCAGGGTCAGCCAATCCCAGACCCGGCGCTCGGACGGGGCACCGGTGACAAAATGAAAGCTGTCCAGGCTGGTGCGGGCGATCGTTGCTTCGCCTTCGATGGTGCCCTTGCGATTGAGCAAAAGCGTCAGGCAGATGCGCCCGACGCGTGGCATCCGGTTGGCACAGACAGCGTTCAACCAGTCCTCGGCCCGGGGACCTGATATGCGGAATTTGGCAAAGGCCGAAAGATCCGCCAACCCCACCTGCTGCCGCACCGTCTTGCATTCCGCCGCCGTCTGATCAAAAGCGGAGGTGCGCCGCCAACCTACCGGATCATCGCCATATAGGCGCGGACGTTCCCAGCCGCCTGCTTCTTCGAATACCGCGCCCAACGCTGCTGTGCGATCATGCGCGCCCGAGCGTTTTATGTCCCGGCAGCTGTTCCGCTGATGCTGCGGATAAGGCATCGCCTGTCTCAGGGTATAATCCTCAGTGGCGCGCCGGCGGGCAAAATCAGCGTCCGCCCATAGGCCAAACCGGCGCGGATCGAACGCGCGGGTAGAGATATTGGCACTGCCCTCCACCATCCATTCCGCCAGCGCCCTGCCCGCTCCGGGCCCCCATGCAATGCCGACCGTTGCCCCGCATGCCAACCAATAATTGTTCAACCCCGGGGCTGGCCCCAGCATCATCGCCCCGTCCGGCGTATAGGTGATGCCGCCGTTGACCACCCGTTTGATGCCCCGGTTCATCAACGCGGGCATCCGTTCAAAACAATTCTCCAGCCAGGGGGTGACACCGTCCCAATTCGGTTCGAACAGCGCGTTGACGCTGTCCCAGGGGCAGCCGTCCAACCAGACCGATTGCGGATCCTGTTTGTCGTACAGCCCGATCAACGCCGAGCCCTGTTCACGTCGTACATAGCCACAGAAATGATCGTCGCGCGTAACCGGGATTTCATGCGCCATGGCTTTGAACTCTGGCACCGCATCCGTCACCACATAGTGGTGCAGCATGGTGGTAATGGGCAGATCCAGCCCCACCATATGACCCAGCTGGCGGGCGTGATACCCACCGGCGTTCACCACATGCTGGGCAATGATGGTGCCCTGTTCGGTCTCGACAATCCATTCGCCTGACGGCAATTGGTGCGTCGCTGTCACGCGACAATTGCGCCGCACCTTGGCCCCCATCTGGCGCGCGCCCTTGGCCATAGCCTGGCAGGTCCCCGACGGGTCCACGTGGCCATCATCGGGCGTGTAGACCGCGCCCAATACCCCCGCAGCCTTGACATCATACAGCGGGTTCAGCCGCGCCACCTCGTCCGCGTCGATGATATGCGCGTCCTGTCCGCGGGCCAGTATTGCGTCGCGGATATGGTTAATCCAGTCCATGTGATCCGGGCTGGTTGCGACGCGCAAAGAACCGCAATTGTGCCAGCTGACACCGACATCGGTTTCGGCTTCGATCCTCTTGTACAGATCCACGCCATAGTCATGGATCGACCCCAGCGCCTGCCCGCCCACCATACGGCTGACCAATCCTGCCGCATGCCAGGTTGCCCCACTGGTCAGTTCGGCCTTTTCGATCAGAACGCAATCAGTCCACCCCATATGGGCAAGATGATACAGGACGCCGGCCCCCATATTGCCGCCACCAATCACCACCACGCGCGCGTGTTCGGTCATGTTCTACCTTTTCAGGGAAACCGGCGTATTGGCCCAGACAATCTGTGCCTCCACCTTGCCAGGGTTGTGGTATCGGTGGGGGATATCGGCAGAAAAGCTGAAACTATCCCCGGTTTTCAGATAAAAGACCGTCTCGTCCAGGGTCAATTCGATCTCACCCTTCAAAACCATTCCGGCCTCTTCGCCTTCGTGGGTATACAGATCATCGCCGGTGCTGCCGCCTGCCTCGTAGGTGGAAATCCCCATCGCCAGCTGCCGGTCCAGGCTGGCCGACAAAAGGTGATCTTCGCACCCCATGTAATCGGTTCCGGACAGACCTGAATATGTCAGTTTGCGCCGTCTGTCGGCGCGCACGATATAGGGGCGCTCCTCGGCTGGGGCCGGACCGTCGGTTTCAAAGAACCAGCCCACCGGCACCCCCAGCGCCTCGGCGATCTCTTGCAAGGCCGTGACCGACGGGCGCGCCTGGGCCCGTTCGATCTTGGACAGGAACGACACCGAACGACCGCTCGCTTCGGCCAGATCTGCCAGCGTCATGGACTGCGCCTTGCGCAAGGCCCGCAGATCCTCGCCCAGTTGTTGCAGCGGGTCAATTTTGTCCGTTTTTGAATTTTTCTTGACGTACATGAAAATTTATTGTGCAAATTTTTCCCAGAGTCGCAAGATTCTTTTCAAAGGAGCAACCAATGGACGGTACTTTCCCGGACAGTCCAATTTTGCAACGGGTCAAGGATCTGCTGGGAGAAGACGGTTTTGCCAGGACATTTGCTCCGCTCGAAGAGGCCAGCGGCCTGCCCAATGCGGCCTATTGGTCGGATGAGTGGCTGGCGCTGGAAAAAGAGCATTGCTTTCGCCGGTCCTGGGTGTTTGCGGGCGCGGCGGCCGAATTGCCCGAACCCGGCGATATGAAACCAATAGAGATCGGCGGCGCGCCGCTGATCATCCTGTGCGATCACGACAGACAAATCCGCGCCCTGCACAATGTGTGCCGCCACCGCGGCGCGAAACTGGTAACAGAGCCATGCCAGAAGCGAACTCTCACCTGCCCCTATCACGCCTGGGTTTACGGGCTGAACGGCAAGCTGCGGTCCCGGCCGCATTTCAACGGCCCCAACATCACCGATACTTTCAAGGACGGCGGCGGTGACAAGCTCGACCTGATCGAGGCCCGCTGCGAGGTCTGGAACGGCTGTGTCTTTGTCAATGTTTCGGGGGATGCGGAACCGCTGCTGGACTGGCTGGCTCCGTTGATGGAACGCACACCAGGCTATGACTTCCATGCAATCCGCTGGGCCGGAAAGCTGGAGTTCGAAGTCAACGCCAACTGGAAGTTGGTCTATGAGAACTACATGGAAGGCTACCACGTCTTTGCCGTTCACCCCAAACTGCTGGACTTTGCGCCGATGAACGTGCGCTGGTCCGGCGAATGGGACCGGCATGTTTTCTACAATGACTATGTCTTTCCTGCATTGGGCGAAGGTCGCGGAGACAGCTTGCCGCATTACCCCGGACTGTCCCAGGCAGACGCAAAACGCGGGCTGTGGTTCCTGTGCTTTCCACATTTTGCCGCAGAAGTGTTTCCCGACCAATTCACCGTTTTGGTGAGCTATCCCATCGCTCCGGACAAAACCCGCGAGGAATTGCATGTCTTCCTGATCGGGGACGCTGCCACCTCGGATGACCACGCCACCGCCCGCACCGCGCTGATGCAGATGTGGGACGATTTGAACCGAGAGGATCTGGGTATGTTGGAATTGCTGCAACAGGGACGGTTGTCACCGGCGTATGACGGTGGGCGGCTCAGCCCGCATTGGGAGGGACCCACCCATGACTTTGGTCGCCGGGTCGTGGAAAGGATCCTGACATGACACATTTTGCCGACGAATTGGTCCAATCGGATGATTGGAGCGACCTCAGCCGCTTCAAGGATATGCCCGAAATCGACTTTGACCGGATGCACCGGTATCGCATAGGTCGGATCCGGGATGAATTGAAACACAACGGGGCTGCCATGTGCGTTCTCGTCAGTCCGATCAGCCTGCGCTACGCGGTCGATTATCGCTCTTATGCGCTGTTTCAGTCGCACATCCCCACCACCTATCTGTTTGTCCCCCAGGAAGGGCCGGTGGTGATCCATGGCCTGTATGGTCCGCCACCCGCAATGGTGGACGAAATCCGCCCCAACCGGGCGCTTTCCTATTTTGATGGCGGACCGGTTCTGGGCGAAAGCGCGTCGCTCCTGGCCGATGATGTGGTCAATTTCCTCAGCGAAATCGGCACTGACAACCGTCGTGTCGCTGTTGAATACGTCAACCCATCGCTGACCCTGGCTCTCAATCACCGCGGGCTGGACGTCATCGACGGGGTGCTGATTTCGGAACAGGCCCGCGTCATCAAATCCATCGACGAAGTGGCATGTATACAATGGGCCGTCGACGTGGCCCAGCTGGGCATCGCAAAACTGAAGCAGGCGTTGAAACCGGGGGTCAGCGAGCTGCAGCTCTGGGGGCTGTTGAACTACACCAACCTCGCCAACAACGGCGATTGGCATGATGGCCGGATGCTGGCATCGGGACCGCGCATAAACCCTTGGCTTCAGGAGGCGTCGCCCCGCCGGGTCGAATCCGGTGATCTCGTCGGGTTCGACACGGATATGATCGGCCCCTTTGGCTATTTCGCCGATATTTCACGCACGCTGCATTGCGGCCCCGCCAAACCGACAAAACGACAGCGCGACGTCTATCAGCTGGCAGCAGCCGAGATCGCTCACAACTTGGACCTGGTCAGACCAGGGGTGAGTTTCGCCGAGTTTCAGGACCGCGCCTTTCCGGTTCCCGAGGAATACCGCGAAAACGCCTATACCTGTGTCGTCCACGCGGTTGGCATGTGTGATGAATACCCACGTATCAACCCAGGTTATCGCGGCGCCAACCCCTATGACGGTGTGATCGAATCCGGAATGGTCCTGTGCGTCGAAAGCTATATGGGCGCACAAGGCGAAACCGGCGTGGGTGTCAAACTGGAACAACAGGTGCTTGTGACCGATGACGGGTACAAATTGCTGTCGACCTATCCGCTGGAAGAGGCGTTGATGGAGTAACGCCCCGCCCCCTGCGCGCCAAGGATGGTGCCAGAACCCAGGTCCGCGTGTGATCTGACGGGGTCCGACCGTGCCCTTCTGAGGGCGTGGGGGCGGGTGTTACGCCCAAATTGGGTGCGACACTGGCCGACCACCAAGCCGTCTGTACGCCCAACAAACGCATCCGGGAACCTCTCCCGAAACACCAGACCGGCTTGTTGTCCTTCGCCCAAAGGCAGCAGACAGAAAGCGCTCTGCCCATTCATCACGCCAATCGGCCATCGTCCTTTACCTGGGCCAGCGAAGGTCCCGTATTTACCGCCAAACCGGTGCGCAAATGGCACCTAAAATTGTTTCTTTGTCAGAATCCGATGATCGCCTATAACCGAAACATACTTTCGAAAGGTGTATTTCATGGCAGATCTGGTTCCACGCCTAATTAACAATGGTCGAGAAGGTGATTCCGAAATTCTTGATCCGGTTATTCCGGTTGTTGGGTCCGCACTGCTTCGACCTGAGGAAGAAGGATCGGGAGAGGGCGGAACCGGGGGGCCAGTGGCGGACCGTATTCCTGATGTGCCGGAACCAGACTCTGAACCCGAAGAAGGGCATGAAGGCACCGATGACGCCTGGATTAATGACGCTTTTGGTGCTGATTTCATCGCGCCGCTTCCGGGCCCCTTTGACCCGACCCTGACCGCGCTGCAGCAATCGCAGGTGACGCAATTTGATGATGATTTGGATTTTTCCCTGTCGCCCCAGCCGGTCCTGATCGACAGCTTTGCGGGGAATGACCGGATTATCGGGTCCGTCTTTGGTGACAATATCCAAAGCGGTGCTGGTAATGATACTGTTATGGGCGGCCCCGGTGACGACGAATTGGACGGAGATAGCGGATTTGATATTGCTGTCTACAAAGGGTCGATCCTGCAATATGCCGTCACCCGGATCGATGGGGATGAATTCGACGTCTCGGACATGTCTCACAATCTGAGACACGATTTGGCTCCTAGTGCCCAAAGCGACGGCAGCGATCGAGTTGACGAAGGTACGGATGAACTGGAAGACTTCGAGGCCATTCGCTTTGCCGATTATCTCCTGCGTTTGGATGGGACGAACAACGCCCCCTTTGTTGTGGCTGAAGATCTGGTGATTCCGGAAAACGGACCTGCCCAGATAACCTTCCAAATCTACGACTTTGACGGGGATCCCGTCCTCATCGACAGTATTACGAGCGAAAGCGGCGCGGTGATCACCCCCATTATCCCTACCGGTGATCCGCAGATTCCGACCTTTTTCGGACGGGCCTTTCAGGCCTCCTATTTATACATTCCAAACCCGACCTCCCTGGTCGCGGGAGAATTTGCCGTCGACACGATCACCTTTAGTGTGACGGACACCTTCCCGGCGATTGCCATCCCTATCGGCGGTCCCGCCTTTGTTCCGCGTATACCGCAGACAACGACAGTCACGGTGAATGTCAACATGGTGGGGGTCAATGACCCGTTGACGGCCAACGACGACGTGGCCGCGGTCGACGAAGACAAAACCCTCGAGATCGACGTTCTGGCCAATGATACCAGCGATGGCAACGAGGCGCTTTTTGTGCGCGAGGCCACGGCCGCAAATGGCAGCATCGAGATTCTGGAAAATGGGACGCTGAATTACACGCCTGATACAAATTTCAACGGCGTCGATACGATCACCTATGCAATTTGGAATGGAACCGAAAGCAGCTATACCGATACGGCACAGGTGAGCGTAACCGTTGCCCCGATCAACGATCCGCCAGAGGCTCAGGCAGATCGGGCAAGCACAAACGAAGATGTTCCGGTCAACATTGATGTTCTGGCAAATGACACAGACATTGACGGGGATATTTTGACCGTCCTTACGGCCAGCGCGGCCAACGGAACGGTCAACGTCGAATCCGACAACACCCTGACGTACACACCCAATTTGAATTTCAATGGTCGGGATCAGATCACCTATATGATCAGCGACGGCAACGGCGGCACCGATACCGGATTTGTCGGCGTGACCATCACCCCGGTCAATGACGATCCAATTGGTGTTGACGACACTGTTGCACCAATCCTCGAAGACGGGATGGTCGTCATCGACGTCCTGGCAAATGACTTTGACGTCGACGGCGACTCGCCGCTGGTCATCACCGGGTTCGGCACTCAGCTAGGTGGCGTGGCTGCGCTGACCAATGACGGTCAGATGCGGTTTACTGCTGCCAAGGATTTCAACGGTCCGGCGCAGGTTCAGTATTTTATCAGCGACGGGAATGGTGGCACTGGATCAGCTCTTGTCGATCTTGTGATCACGCCGGTCAACGACGCCCCGACGACGACCTTTGGTAGTATCGTCGCCGATGAGGATGACGGGCTGATCACGATCCAGCTCAGGGATTTTGCCAACGACGTAGACGGCGACGTCCTGAGCTTTTCTGATATCTCCGCAAATCGGGCTGGTACCCTGATCCCGTTCACGATCACGGATGACACCGGCCCGGTCCAACCCTTTGAAAATGGCTTGATCACCTTTGATCCCGAAATCCTGGGCCTGGACAGCGGCGAAAGTGCCCAAACCACGTTTACCTTTACGGTGAACGACAACAGCGGCGATACGGGCAACGACACAGCCACAGGCACCTTCGATTTGACGATCAACGGGGCCGATGAACCCTCTACTCCACCGGTCTTTGACGGCGTTACAAATCTGGCTGTGACCGCCGATGAAGGCGACGGAGCGATCCGCATTCCACTCAGCGACCTTGTTACGGATGGCAGTATCGAAGCGAGAACAGCCAATTCGTTGATCACAAACAATTACCTTGGCCTTGGGATAACGACCCCAAGGTTGTTCACTGTTTCCGAAGGCCCGGACGGGCCGGTTTTGGTGATCGAGCCGGATCAGCTTTACATACAAGGGGGGGAGACCGAACCGTCTCCTCCTGCAGCCGGTGACTCTATCCTGTCCGAAGGCGAGACGGGAATACACACGCTAACCATCGATGTCCTGGCTGTGGACGGGTTCACGACAACGACTGCAACCGTATCGCTGACCCTGGTCGGAGACACACCCGGTGCAGACGACCCAACCAACCAACCTCCGACAGGCGGGGGGAGTTTGGGGGATATCATCGTTGATGACCCGTCAGCGACCACCTTTACTTTCGATCTGGATGCTTTTGCATCAGATGACTATTTCGGAACAGATTCGGCAACAAGCCCGCTGGCCTTTACCATTGGTGATCTTGTTGTCGGCAATGACGACAGCACCTGGACACTGACATCACCAACTGTCACTTTCAACAATACCACAAATGAGGTCACGATCGACCTGGCCGCTATCGACGCCTTGCTGGACGACGACACCAACGGCCAAGGCGTTCTTCACTTCACCATCAGTGACGGCACCTTCACTGTTAATGCCGAGATGCGAGCAAGCTTTGTCGATCCATTGGATTCACCCCCTGATCCTGTGCCCGTGCCCGATGAGTTCATTCTCGATTTCGAAGAATTTTCTTCGGATCCTGATTCAAACATTCAGATCACAGGATCCAAAGGGTTTGTCTTTTCCGGAAATGCCACTGTGGTCGAAACCGACGAAATTTCTGGAGCGCGCACCCCTGGCGGCACAATCAATGGTCAGACCACCGATCCCGGGGACAACATTCTCGTCGCATTGCCTTCGACAATTACCACAAGTGAAACGCTTCTGGATTCGACCGGTGCGCCTGAGCGCGACGAAGAAGGCAACCTCATTGTTGTTGAAACCACTGTGGTCGATGCGGAATTTGCGATCCAAGGGCCGGGCAGCGCGCTCGTAATCGGCGAAAACGGAGCATTTATTGGTTCTGGCTTGGCCGGCGGTACCCCACCGCCGTTGCCCGTTGCTTTGCCAGAAGACGTAGGTCAGGCATTTGACCTGAACAGTCTTTCTCTGAACCCATCTTCGGGTGAGAGCGTGATCGTGACCATGACAACCTACGATTTGGGGGTGACCGAAGTTGTCAGTCCCTTTAATACATCGTTTGCCAGTTTCTACTTGAACCTGGTCGAACGGGATAGCTTTGACTTTACAGTCAATGCCAGCACCCCCGCACTCGAGATCGATTTCGACGACGCCACCCTGCCCGGCGGTATCGCAAACCCCGATCCAACCGTGTTTGATGATCTATATGCGGTCGAATTTACAACCGCTGATGGCACTGCGATTATTTTGGACGATATCTCGCTGTCCCTTGTGTCGGATGCCGTGCCGATTTGATCGCTGCCGATTGCGTGATCAGCAACCCAAAGAGTTGGGGCGTCAACCTATGGTGCCTGTCTGCGTGCGCCGCGCGGTGATCTGACCAACGCAAGGTTTCCAACAGCGGGATGTGCTGCATGGGGCGTCCAGGTTTCCCGTCTTTTTCCTCTGGGTGGCGGAGGCGGGGTAACTTTGGTCTTTCGCTTTGAATTCACCAAATGTCCCCTGCCCCTTTCCTTGGGCCCCAAGGCTCGACGGAGCGCGTGAACCACATCCCAGAAGGTGTCTGCACATTTGCACCAAACGTGGCGGGATTTGCAGCGCCTGATCGGTGTTGTGGGAAATACGGTATGTCCCGATATCGAAATAAAATGTCCCAAATTCAAAATTCATTTGACGGTGGTTTCCTTACCTTCAGTGTCAGAAGGCGAACACATCGAACGCCACAGTCAAAAAGGTTGGAACCCATGACAAACGCACGCAAAAACACCGTACTCGCAACCCTCGCCGCCGCAATGATGTTGGCCCTGCCGATGAGCGCCCAGGCTGATTACGTCGCCGAAAAAGCCGTCCGTGGTGCCGTGGCTGGTGCGGCTGTCGCTGAAGCCACCGGTGGCGATGCCGCCCAGGGTGCCGCGGTCGGAGCCGCAGTCGGAGCTGTTGCTGGTGCGGTTCAAAAAGATGACTTCGAAGACCGGGTCCACCACAACAACAACAATCGCGGCAACAACGGCCACCACAAGGGCCAGCGCAAGCACCGCTGACAGAATAACCGGAACGGTTAACCCCTTCCAACCTGGGCCGGATCCCTCTGGCCTTCTGCTTCAAACCCGGTCGGCCGCGCGCTGATCGGGTTTGTTGCCTTTTGCCTGGTGCCACGCGACCGCCTGCCCATCGTCTGAGCGGGCTGACTTTTGGGTTGGGCCAATGCCTTCCTTGGCTCGGGTTCAGGACGCAGCTGCGCGCTCTGGTCCTCGACAAGACTGTGGGTTTCCTCAGCTTCTCGGCAGCCGACGCACTTTCGGGCGGATGAGACGGACATAACGAGGGGTCTTTCCGTTCTTTCCGTAGTCACGGACATAATAACATAGATCCATTGCCGCCAGTTGGTTGTCCCGCAATCCCTTGATCAGAAACCGGGCTGTTTCGGTGTCGATTGCCTGTACTGCGAGCACAACAACAGCAGCCCCTGGTGTAGCGGTTTCAAAGCTTTCAAACGGTATTCCCTTGCGCATCCAGTCCTCGGCACCTTGGGGCGCAGTAAATGCCCAGCAGGCAAAGCCGACCGCCTTGTTCGCCCGTCGCGCGAAAACATAATGATTCCGATCAATCGCGCTGAGCATTATGCCCCCCGACATGCCCATCGGCATATCGCGAAACGGCGTCTCTCCGGCAAGCAGACGCAGGGCAAGACCCGCCGCCTCATTCGGGTCCTTCAGACGCATTATCCCGAGCGTTTCTGTTTCTGTCATATCCTCGTGACACTCATGCAATTTAAGGAATATCAATACTTCGCGGCGCTCATCCAAGGGTGGTGCGCAGGGTTCAGCCACCTCTGACATTGCTGCCTGTTGCAAGTCAGATTGGGCCAGAATGGTATCTTTGTCTAAGTTTTTCTGATATTTAGTCGACCAACGGGCCTTTTTGCTTTCGGTAAAACCCATGATCGTCATGCCGCGGGGCCGCCTATTGGGTGGGGGATGGACGATGGCTAGATTTTTCCGGATATCGTTGGATGGACTACAGGAAGTGCCCGGTGTGGCGTCTACTGCGACAGGCTATGGTTACGCGCTGTACGAAAATACCGGTTTCTCCGAAACGCTGTGGTATCGCATTTTCCTGACCGGTCTGGATTACAGCCTGGTCTTGCCGGAGTCCGGACCTTTTCCAGCCGACATAAGTGATGACGTCACCGGAATCCATTTTCATTCCGGGGCACGTGGCACCAATGGCGAAGTCGTCTTTAACATCCAGACCGAGGATCCGAACGATCTGAACCTGTCGGAGAGCGGCGGAGTGCTGACGATCGAAGGGCAATGGGATGCCCTGGATCCGGCATCCACGCCTTTGGATTTCTTCTCTGTTCCGCTTGGCAACGCCATCGTCGGAAACGACGTGGATCTGTACGTTAATGTCCACACCACCGGAAACCCCGCAGGTGAAATTCGCGGACAGTTCGTTGCGCTTTCGGATAACGAGGCGAACACAATCACCGGCACACCGGAACTTGACTACCTCTATGGTCTGGGCGGCGACGATACTTTAGAGGGCCTCGGCGGTCCGGATCTGCTGGATGGTGGCGAGGGGAGCGACACTGCCAGCTACGCAAGCTCGGGCCAGGAGGTCAGCATCAATCTGGCGACGGGGACCGCCACGGGTGGCGATGCCGAAGGCGATGCGCTGGTTTCCATCGAGAACCTGATTGGAACGTCCCGGACAGACGGTTTGTTTGGCGACGCCAACGATAATGTTCTCGAAGGCGGCGACGGTGCCGACGATATCCAGGGCGAAGGCGGGTCCGACACGGCAAGCTACGCAAGCTCGGACGCAGGTGTGACGATCAACCTGGAAACCGAGGAGACAACAGGTGGGGATGCCACAGGTGATATTCTTGTCAGCATCGAGAACCTGACCGGTTCGACCTTTGCAGATGATCTGACCGGGGACGACACAGCAAACCGCCTCGAAGGTCTTGATCAGAATGACACTCTGGCCGGTTTGGCCGGCGCGGACACGCTGCTGGGGGGCGACGGTATCGACACCGCCGACTATAGCGCGTCGCCCGATGCCATCGACGTGGACCTCGGTGCCGGAACCACGACGGGCGGTGACGCCGAAGGCGACAGCCTGAGCGGGATCGAAAACCTCGAAGGGTCGGAATTCGCCGACAACCTACGCGGAAACGACGATGCCAACCTGATCAACGGGCTTGGGGGCGACGACACGATCGAAGGTGGCGGCGGTGGTGACACGCTGGATGGTGGCACCGGTGCAAATACGCTCAGCTATGGTGGCTCGGCCGCAGGCGTAACCGTGAACCTGCTGGACAACCTGGCCTCGGGCGGGGATGCCGCCGCGGACGATTTGCGCAATTTCGTGCACATTCTGGGATCTCTCTTTGCCGACGACCTGACGGGCGATGCCCAAAACAATCAGCTGCGCGGCGGCACGGGCAACGACGTGTTGGACGGCGGTGCGGGCCTTGATACCGCGCTCTTTTCCGGCCTGTTTGCAGATGCCGAAATCACGTTCGGGGCCGAACAGGTCATCGTGAGCTCTGTGGACGGGGTCGACACGCTGACCGGGATCGAGCAGTTGCAGTTCGACGATCAAACCGTCTCGACTGACGGATTGGCCCCGGTGCCGACGGTTGCGATCACCGGATCCGCCACACAGCGGGAAACGCTGACCGCCGTCCCGGCAAACACCAGCGCGATCGACACATCAACCATTGCCTATCAATGGTTAAGGGACGGGGTGGATATCGCCGGGGCAACGGCGGACAGCTATAGCCTGACGCAGAACGATGTGGGCCAGCCGGTTTCGGTCCGTATGTCGTACACCGACACGGGCGGAACGCAGACCGTTTCAAGCACGCCAACCGCCGCAGTGGCAAACGTGAATGACGCCCCAACCGGTGCTCCGGAAATCAGTGGGGCCGCTCATGTGGGCAACACTCTGACTGCCGATACCAGCGGGATCGACGACGCGGACGGGTTGGGGACGTTTTCATATCAATGGCAGCGCGACGGAGCCGACATCGACGGGGCAACCGGGGCGACCTATGAATTGACGGGTGCAGACTTGGGCGAAGACGTCAGCATTGCGGTGTCCTTTACTGATGGGCAAGGCACGGATGAGACGCTGACCAGCACGTCCGAGACTGTTCAGCCGCGCCTCACAATCCTGGTCACCACAACGTCCGATACGCTGGATCCCGACGACGGGGTTCTGAGCCTGCGCGAGGCCATCATACAGGCCAACGCCGAAGAGGGGCCAGATTCGATTCAGCTGGCTCCACTCACATATACCCTGAGCCTGGATTCCACGAGTTACTCAGTCGAAACCGGCCGATTGGACCGCTCACAACTTCTATCCAGCGAAGGCAATGCACGGAATGGTGACATTGACATCCATGGTGATTTAACAATTTTGGGCGCCCCAGGTGGCGGCACCCTTGTGGCCAATACAATGGGTACAAGGGCGTTTCACGTTCACTCAGAAGCGCAGGTATATCTGTCCGACTTCCGGATTGATGGCGGGGAAAGGATGGAACCACTGGCCCCCCTTTTGAACGCCCAGGATGGCGGGGCGCTGTTGAATTCAGGCGGTGACATCACAATTCACGAAATGGATTTCACCCGAAACCGGATGTATGCCTCTGAAGCCGTTGGCAACATCCCATGGGGAAAGAAGAGTTCTTATAACACCAAGACTCCATCAGAAGGCGGCGCCATTTTTAATGCGTCCGGAACAATTGAGATTACCGATTCACTGTTTTCAGGGAACATGGCAGTTCGTGGTGGCGCAATATCCGCAGAGGGTGGTGAAATCTCTATTGCGTCCACGCAATTCGATCAAAACGCTGTCTATAATCGTTGGCAGCGCTTAGAGGGCTTCGGCAAGGACGGTCCCAATGAGTATGAAAATGCTAGCCAAGGTGCGGCGATCTATTCGAACCCGTCTGCACAGGTAAATGTCCTGTCCCGGTCCGGCACCGACCCGACAGGGGAAAACGCCACAAGCTTCACCAACAATAAAGTAAGCGACGGGTCTGGGACGCTGATCGACGGGAATGTCTATCTGGAAGATCTGATTGACGTCACCGGCAAGGGCAATAACCCCGAAGCGCTCGGAACTGGCGTGACGCGCGATGCGCCGCTGACCCGTGACACGCTTGCGTCATCTCTGGTGGCCTCGGCCATTGCGGCAGCCACCGCTGGCGAGGCCGTGCTGACCCGGCTGGCCGGGCTGGACCTGACGGCTGCGGACCTGTTCGAGCCCGATTTCCTGCTGGCGGACAGCCCCTTGGTCTCCCGCTCTGCGACCGAGATCGTCCTGCAATTGGGCGGGGCGCGGTTGGTTATCGGTG
The DNA here is from genome assembly GCA_025141015.1 of Rhodobacteraceae bacterium M382. Lineage (NCBI taxonomy): Bacteria > Pseudomonadati > Pseudomonadota > Alphaproteobacteria > Rhodobacterales > Paracoccaceae > Rhodobacteraceae bacterium M382. The sequence continues at coordinate 3,777,880 of CP081098.1, forward strand.
GCACCGGGCTTGGCCTGCCAGATGATCTTTTGACACCAACGCGTGAAGACCTTCTTGCCGCCGCGCAGGGAACGGTAACATCGCTGGCGCTGACCAACGCGGATGGAACCGAGGTTCTGGCCACCCTCACCGGGTTGGAACAGGATCTGGGCGAACTGGTGGCAATCGCAACCGACGTTTACGATCCTGCGGTGCCACCAACAATAGAAGTCATCACCGGTGCGCCGGTTCCAACGGTAGAAAGCGAAACGCCACTCGACCTTCCCGGCTCAGAGGTGGATTTGACCGGCACGCCCGGCCCCGATGTTCTGATCGGCACGGCGGGTGATGACACGATATTAGGCTTTGCTGACGCCGACCGGCTGGTGGGCAATGATGGCAATGACAGCATCGACGGCGGCACCGGGCCGGATACGCTGAACGGCGGCGCGGGAAATGACACCATCATCGGCGGACCCGGAGACGACGATCTGCGTGATCAGATTTTCGGTGGTGAAGGCGACGACAGCATCGACGCAGGCGCGGGCAACGACCAGGTGTTTGGCCAGGCGGGCAACGACACCATCGCCGGTGGCGCGGGCGTCGATGACCTGCAGGGTCAGAATGGCAATGACGTGATCACCGGCTCGGCGTTTTCCGATCTGGTGTTTGGCGGCGCGGGCAATGATTTTGTCAACGGCGGCTTTGGTCATGACCGGATCAATGGTGGGTCGGGGGCGGACAAATTCTTTCACGTCGGTGTCGAAGGACACGGGTCCGACTGGGTGCAGGATTATGTGGCCGCGGACGGCGATGTGTTGCTGTGGGGGGGTGTCGCCGCCACGGCCAGCGATTTCCAGGTCAACCTGGCCCATACCGCCAACGCCGCCGGGGAACGGTCAGGCGATGACGCAGTGCGGGAGGCCTTTGTCATCTATAAACCAACCGAACAGATCATCTGGGCGCTGGTCGATGGCGGCGGCCAAAGCGCGATCAACATCCAGATCCGCGGCGATACCTTCGATCTGCTGGCCTAGGAAGCTGAAACCAGGACGCTCAGGCGGGAGCCGGGCAAGGGTCTTTTGTTCCTGACCGAAAGACCTATGGACGCCTGTCATCGCGGGGTGCGACACGGCGAACCATCTTGAACCTGCTGAAGCCACATTCGACCAGATCGCGCAAATGATAGAGCGACCGGCCCCCAGCCATACGTGTTTTGCAGCATGTGCGCACTCGCTGCCCGGCAGGCGTCATTGCTGCCGAAAGGCGAGATTTCGGCAACAGGGTGCGCGTCTGGCCCTGGGATCCAATTCACCTGACCAATGTGTAAGCGGAGCGAGCGTACTTTGATGGAGACGTTCCAAAGCGTGTCTTGAATGCGCGCGTGAAATTTCCTGGCTCTCGATACCCCAAGGCATCAGCCACTCCGGCTATGGAGCTTCCTTTCAGACGTAAAAGTTCACAGGCACGATCCATTTTTGCGGCATTCAAAAGCTCGCGAAAATGCGTTCCATATGTCGAAAGCTGGCGTTGAACGCTGCGAGGCCCAATACCCATTGCCTGCGACACGCGTTCGAGTGACGCGTTGCGGTCGGCAATCTGCATGTCCACGACAACCCGAATTGACTGAAGCATGTTCGCTGGCGGTGTTTGGCGTTCCCGGATGATATCGCTTCGCGTCGTCGGCATTGCGAGTCCAGGTTTCAGTGCCGGTGCCGCGAGAACGGATTTTGGGAAAACCAGTCGTAGCTTGGGGCGGTCGAACAAAGTCGGGCAACCAAATGTTTCTTCGGCCTGCCCACTCCCGCGTTCTTTTGGAAAATCAAACTCGATTCTTGAGGGAGACCAGTTTTGCCCGAGATATGATCGCGGGATGCTCAGCATGGCGGCAACGGCGCTGTATGCCATATCAGGGTAGCTAACATGGTTTTTTAGGCCGAATTTATATGCGTAGGATACCGTGTTACCTTGCTGGACGAACTCGACGCGGTCTGTGTTTGAATGCAACCTCATTTCGCGTTGCGCCCGCAAGAGGGCCGCTCCCAAATCGGGGGCAGCAAGTACGAAGCTGCCCCAAGCGCCATAATCCTTTACGGTTAGATATGGCGAGAATAATAAACCAAGACAGTCTTCGCCCAATGCGCGACCAATTCCAGTCACGAATTCGCACAGCGCGTTCTCTGGGATATAGCCCAATCTTTCTCTGATCAGACTTTCAGCCAATCCAGAGTCAGACAACAGACAAAGGGTTTTTCGTTCGCCCAATTCAGAGATAGCAAAATCGGGCATTGCTCCCAGTGCTTTTGCGGTAATCATTGCAGGCGGTTTGGACAGCGCGAAACTCCTTTTTTCCAGTCTGTCGTGAAATGATATTTCTGACAACCGTCTTTATGCAATAATCCAATCTGCTTTTAGGGTTCCCAAATTTCGACGGAGATTGCCATGTCATCTATCAAATTCCTGCCCACCTTCGCACTCGCCACGGGGCTGTTGTTCTCAGGCTATGTTGCTCAGGCGCAGACCTTTAATGACACGGGCGATATTCTGGCGCGGTCGGCTGAGGTCGAAGATATCGAATATCAAATCATGGTTCAGCGCGCGACGCAGACGGCGCTTTGGGGTATGCCTGCGGCTGGGATGATCGACTTTCTCAAAGGCATCCGCCGGGATCTTGGCGGTGACTACAACGATGTTATCTATTTGAATAAGCCCTTTGATTCCAAACACGGTTTTCTAACGGCCAATGACGTGACGGCCTATGCCTGGGCTTCGATGACTTCGGAACCGGGGCCGTTGGTAATCGAAGTTCCGGCAGCCACAGACACTGTCAGCTATTTTGGTACCATCGTGAATGCATGGGATCAGCCCATTGCTGATGTCGGGCCAGACGGTTTTGACAAGGGCGAAGGTGGCAAATACCTGATGATCCCTCCCGGTTATGACGGCGACATGTCGATCGAGGATATGAAATCCGCCGGGTATCTCCCTTTTGAAACCGACACCTACGAGTATGGCTTTTCGTTCCGTCCACGTCTTTACAACGGGGCCACCGATCTGGACGCCGCCGACTATGCGCAGACCATCAAGATCTATTACCTGTCCGAGGCCGACAACCCGCCCCCCAACACCTATCACGAGGCGTCAGAAGTCCCATACGACTCGCTGCCCTATTACAATCACACCTATTTTCAGGACTTGAACGACTACGTTCAGAACAACCCGATCCGTCCACAGGACAAGATCATGGTGAATTTCCTCAAGGATCTCGGGATCGAAAAGGGAAAACCGTTTGAACCGACCGAGCGTCAGGTGAAGGCCATGAACGAAGGGCTGGTTCTGGCCTATGCCGCCATGCAGCGCTATTTTGTCGAGCCGGGCCTTTCCACCGTTCCCTTGTGGAAGGACAAGGACGGCACCCTTAAAACCCAGTGGCTCGTCTGGGACTTTGCCGAAGGTCAGGCCGAAGCCGGTTTCCCTTATGAAACCGACACCGAAGTTTTGGTCGATGATCGCGCGGGCGGCAGCTATTTCTGGATCACTTACCTGCCCAAGAATTTGGGCGGCGGCACCTTTTATCTGACCGGACTGCGCGACAGCAACGGCGACATGTATGACCACAACGCCACCTACAAGCTGAACGTCCCCGCCGACACGCCTGCGCGGGATTTCTGGTCAGTGATCGTTTATTCTATGGAGACCAAAAGCTTCATCCGCAACGTCGATCCCGTTGGTCTGTCGTCACGCGATGCCGATATGATGCAGTCCAACGACGATGGATCATATGACATCTATTTTGGCCCAAAGGCACCGGAAGGGCACGAAAGCAACTGGATCCCCACCCCTGAAAGCTACTTCCTGTTGTTCCGCCTTTATGGGCCAGAAGAAGGTTGGCTGCAAAGCGGCTGGGTTCTGCCGGATCTAGAAAAAATCACTCAGTAATTTGGCGTTCCAAATGACAAAGACTCGTGGCCCTGGACGGGGCCGCGGGATGCGGGATGCGGGCCACAAAGTGGGTCAAACATTTGTTCACGACAAGGGAGAGATTCACCATGAAAACACGCTTTAAGCTCAAGGCCTGTACGGCTGCCTTGGCGTTGACCGTTGGATTGGCCGCCAGCACAGGACATGCGCAAACCGTGCGCAAACCCGGAACAGACATCCGTGCCCAAGCCATTGGAGAACTGACGGACGAACGCGTCCGCGAAGTTCTGGTCGAAGAGGGCCGCGTTTCCATGAGCGGCGGCTTTTTCGAAACCGACAGCGCCGATTTGGGCGGCACTTCAAATCAGGTGCTGTTCAAATTGGCAAGTGCTATGGGGCTGCATCCGAACATGAGATTGGCCATTGTTGGTCACACCGACAGCGTCGGCGATTTCAACTATAACGTCAGCCTATCCCATCGTCGCGCTGCGGCGGTGCGAAATGCGCTGATGGGTGAGCCCTACAATGTTGCGCCCGAACGTCTCGTTGCCATGGGGGCGGGTTCCATCAGCCCGGTCGCTTCGAACAAGAGCGATGAGGGTCGCGCCCTGAACCGTCGCGTCGAATTTGTCCTGCTGGATGAAACTGTAGAGGCGCTACCACAAGAAGAGATTGTCATGCCCGCGCAGTCGACTGCGGAATATGCGGCGGCTGTCCCGGAAAATGTTCTGACGCCCGATCTTGTCCGCACCAGAACTCTGGGTGATTTGCGGTTCTTTGACGGGATGCCTTTGCCAGAGACCGTGCAAAAGACTTTTGACAATCTGGATCTGATGCGGGCCACCACCGCGTTTCTTGATGGAATGAAGATCGCATCGCTTCGTGGCATGTTCCAGGGATACGAGGATGTAGGCGCTGCGCCGAATGACATTGTCATCACCGAGACCCTGATGAACGCAAGGTCGATCTGGCTGACGCCGAATACGACAACGATCTATATCGGATCCAACGTCGATATCGCGGACGGCCCGGTCGTCATCGAAGTGCCTGCCGGATTGCTGGGGCTGCTGGATGACGCGGCATTTGAATATGTTGCAGATATCGGTGCGCTGGGTGCGGACAAGGGCAAAGGCGGCAAGTATCTGCTGCTTCATCACGATGATGAAACGCCCGTGCCCGAAGGGTATTTCGAGCTGCGCACAAAAACCAATGAACACTGGCTGTTGTTGCGTCGTTCGCCGGATGCCGACGGTAGCACCGCCGGTCCCGTGGCCGAAATCAAGGCGGGTCTGAACGTCTATTCGCTGTCCGAGGCCGCCAATCCCCCGGCCGAGAACTTCATCAATGTCTCAGATGTTCAATACAACACGGTTCACGCCAACAACGAAGATTTCTTTCACGAAATCAAAGTTGCCTTGGACAACAATCCGATTGGCGCATTCAACCCTGAGATTGTCGGGACTTTCGCCTCTATCGGTCTGAAAAAAGGGGTACCTTTTGAGCCCGATGCCCGGATGCGGGACATCATGGTCGAGGCTGCGTCAATCGCCAATGCTACTGCGCGTTCGATTACATATGCGGCGCGTGATCCTGGTGTCTATTTCTATGAAGATCGCAAGTGGAACTCGCCTTTCCAGCGGCAAAGCTATTTGTTCGAGGAAGATGGCGCTCGTATTCTGGATGACCGGACCTACTTCTTTTACATGGCGACGGGCATTACGCCTGCGATGACCTCGCCGCCGGTCGGATCCGGTTCGGTCTATGCGATGACTGCGCGGGATGTGAATGGCGACTACCTGGATGGGTCCAAGACATACAGCGTAACGCTTCCTGGCCCAGTTCCTGCCAACAACTTCTGGTCCTTCATGCTTTACAGCGGCCAAACCCGATCAATCCTTGAAACCGATCAGAATTCCGGCGGAATCGATTCCAACCGCGAAGGGATAAAAGCGAATGACGACGGCAGCTATACCGTCTACTTCGGCCCCGAAGCTCCGGAAGGTCGGGAAAACAACTGGGCCCAAACCGCACCGGGTCGAAGCTTTAATGCGATGATGCGTCTCTATGGACCTCTCGAACCCTGGTTTGACAAAAGCTGGAAGCCCGGAGATTTTATTCCGGTCGAGTAGAACTCTCAAAGGCGGGCAACCAGAACAGTGAACAGACTGGTTGCCCGCGTTCCCAAGACTGGGGACAGCATAATCTTTGGTTGTTCAAACCCATGTCGGATAAACGCCATGGGTTTTGTTGGTCGGCCCAATTTCAAGAGCGCGTTAATTCAAAAAACCGAGACAGGAATTCGTCCTTGGACCGACTCGCAGACCAGGCCTGAATACGCTCAGGCCGCTTTGTGCTCGGGGCACCTTCGGGCCAAGGCGCAGGTTCGGGCACCATCAGCGACGCCTTTTCGTCAACAAGCAATTGCACATCAGCACGTTTCAATTCAGGGCATTTCAGGTCGTTGGCATCCATGCCAAAGGCTTCGGCAATGACCCGCTCCATCCTGTCCTCAAAAAGTTTGAATTCAGCCAAGTGCTTTTTGAGCGGAGACGGGACATCACCCAGGTAGGCTTCCGCCGCATCGTGCAACAATCCCGCAAGAGCGAGCTCCGGCTGTATTTCATAAGAAACGTGAACCGAATGTTCAGCAACCGAGTAGAACTTGGTACCGTGGCCATTGAACCGACATAACATCGAAAGAGCATGTGCAATGTCTTCGATATCAATCATCCAAACTTCAGGTTGAACGACACTGACCTGCTTGCCGCTCACGGACTGTATCCATCCCATTTTCATTTTCTCTTTTCTGATTTGGACTGGTTATCAAACAGGGCCAATTCAAACGCAATGTCGCTCTTGTATCGAAGGTACCCACCGCCTCCTATGCATTACTTATACCTATTCCCCAGCACCTTGGCTGCCCCCTCAGAAAAAGGAAGGGGGGCGGCGGAAAGAATGGGTCACCAGAGCGCGGCCAAGACCCTGAGGGCGGCCACATTCCCGTCCATCACCAATGATCTGATCTGGCAGGCGCCAGCACTCCGCCAATCCACTCAGAAGGCCCGAAAATAACTGGGTCACTTTCCGGTCAACTGGATCGCTTAGCTGTTTAGATCATTCAGGAAAGGCCGATGGCTGGGGTGGTAGGATTCGAACCTACGATCTTCAGTACCAAAAACTGTTGCCTTACCACTTGGCCACACCCCATCGGTGAGCGCGTATTTAGGCCGCCTTTTGGGGCGACGCAAGGGGGATTTTCAAAAAGAACACAACTTTTTTCCTCCCCCTTATACCACTTGGGAGTCAGCCGGTTCCACCGACCTTGAGCAGTACGCCACCGGCCCGATTTCCTGCCTCGAGCGTTTCATGGGCCTGCACAAAATCATCCCTGTCATAGATCACTGAAATTTCCGATCGCAACGCCCCGGACAGCAGCGCCTCGTTCAAAACCGCGATCGCGGCGGCGCGCTGTGCCTGTGGCAGCAGGTAGATCAGAATAACATCCAGCGTCACTGCCTTAAACAGCAATGGATAGAACGGCAGCGTCGGCGTCATATTCAGAGCCGAGCCATAGGCGGCAATTGTTCCATTTTCCACAATGACTTGGGTATCAACATCAATATTGGCACCCAGCTCGACTTCGACGATCAGATCGACAGGGCGACCGTCGTTGGCGGCCAAAATCTGGTCCCCCAGATCAGCTGCTGCGTAATCCAGAACCACATCCGCTCCAGAGGTCCTGGCCCGGTCCCGGCTTTTGGAGCTGCAGGTGGCGATCACCTTTGCGCCGCCCCATTTGGCCAATTGCGCCGCCAGATGGCCGACGGATCCGGCCGCGCCCTGCACCAGGACGGTTTTGCCGCCAACCGGTCCTGCACAGAATACGGCGTGCGCGGCGGTCAGCCCTGGAATGCCCAGGGTCGCACCGGTTTCCAGGCTCACATCCGCGGGCAATGCAACGGCCTGTTCGGACGGCAGGGTGATCTGTTCTGCTGCCGTGCCCATCGGGCGTTTCCACTGGCCGTTCCAGATCCAGACCCGTTCACCGATCCTGCCTGGCGACACCCCGTCACCCACCGCAGAAATCACACCGGATCCGTCGCTGTGGGGGATGATATAAGGCCAAGGCAGGTCGCTGACGCCGACACGGGTTCCGGCACGGGCCTTGAAATCGGACGGGTTGGCCCCGGAATAGACCAGATCGACGGTGACCTCACCCGAGGCTGGTGCCGGACAGTCGATCTCTTCGATCTGCAACACATCGGCCGCAGATCCGAGCCTGCGATACGTGATGGCTTTCATGGGGGCTGATCCTTTCGTGTCGTGGCGTTCCAATGGCGCGCTGCCGCAGAATTGTTACGCTTGGATAGAAACGGGAGGAGAGAGACAAATGCAAGTGCTGCGCACGCCCGACGATCGGTTCCAGGGGCTCAAGGATTATGATTTCGCCCCCAATTACCTTACGTTATCCGGCCCCGATGCGATCCGCATGCATTATCTGGACGAAGGTCCCGCCAGCGAAGGCCCGGTGTTGTGCCTGCATGGCGAACCGACATGGTCCTATCTGTATCGCCACATGATCCCGGTTTTCACAGCAGCAGGACATCGTGTGATCGCCCCGGATCTGGTGGGGTTCGGGAAGTCCGACAAACCTGTCGCACGGGCGGACTATAGCTATCAGACCCATGTGGATTGGCTGACTGACGCAGTTATCCAGCTGGACTTGCGCGAAATCACCCTGGTCTGTCAGGACTGGGGCGGGTTGATCGGGCTGCGGTTGTGGGCCGACATGCCGGATCGGTTTGCCCGTGTGGTGGTGGCCAATACGGCCCTTCCGACCGGAGACCACCCGATGAACGACGCCTTCAAAAGCTGGCGCGCCTATAGCCAGGCGGCCGAACCGTTCAATTCGGGGCGCATTGTCCATGGCGGAACGATCAACAAACTGACCGACGAGGAGATCGCCGCCTATAACGCGCCCTTCCCGGATGAAAGCCATTTGGCGGGCGCGCGACAGTTTCCGATGCTGGTGCCCGACAGTCCCGAGGATCCGGCAGCAGAACCGAACCGGCAGGCGTGGACAGTATTACACACGCTGGATACGCCGGTGCTGACCCTGTTCGGAGCAGAAGACAAGGTGATGGCCGGGGTGGATCGGGTGTTCCAAAAACTGCCGGGTGCCCACGGGCAACCCCATGCACTCCTGCCGGGAGCCGGGCATTTCCTACAGGAAGATGTGGGGCCGGAATTGGCCCGGCGCACCTGCGATTTCATCGCGAGCACGCCGGTGGGCTGAGCTGCGCCGCAGCTAGCGCATGGGATTGATCCCCGGCAGCGGAAAACTGTTGAGATGCCCCAGCCCCTGACGTTCAAACAAAGCCTGCACCAGGTCCGGGTCCAGCGAAAAATGCCCCTCGGCTGCCTCGGTCATGACGCTGGGCAAGCCGCCGCTGCGCAGCTGTCTGCTCAGCCAGCGCGCCACAACCGGCACTGCCGCACTGGTACCGGATCGCCAGCGTTTGCCACCTGACCGGTTGCTGGCCGACGTCAGCCCCGGTTTGACAATGGACACATCCGACACCGCGCTGACCAGGGGGGCAATGTGGCCGATCCCGCCAGAGTAATCCGCCGCCGAACTGTATTTCGACAACCGGCGGTCGCGCGCCCGTGCCCCCGCCACCGTCAACGCCCGACGCGACCCGGCAAAGCCGCTGATCGTGCCGCTGCGTTTGATCGGTGAGACGTCGCCATCGGGCACTGTGGTCTCGCCCTGCCCCTTGGGGCGATGGCGGCGCAGGGCCTCATAGGCTGCGTCCTCCAGATAGGATTGCGGCTCGAATGGTTGAAACCCAAAATCCTGGTCATCGCGGTGAATCCAGGCCCGAACCGTCTGTGGCGTGCTCCCCGAAATCCGCAGCCCCCAGGCCCCTGCAGGGGCTGGCGCGCGGTGTTTCGCCACCCCGGTCGTCGCGTCGCGGACCACGGTGGTATCGGTAGGTGCGAGGATCAGCAGGATCCGCCGCTGCCCGGTGCCAAAGCTGTCTTCGAACGCCAGCCGCCCGATCACATCACCGTCCCGTTGCAGGTCCCAGATGCCCGCATCGGCCGAAAACGCACTGCCATCAGGCAGTGTGATCGCCACCGTCGGGTCGGCCCCGTCCGGCACCCAGATCTCCAACACATTCGAGCTGCGATCCCCCGGCGGCAACCGCCACGACAGGTCGGTACCAACATCCAGTTGCCCACGGGCATGACGCTGGTCGTCATAGCTGTTGCCTGCCGGAATGATCGGAAACACCGGAGCGCCGCCTTCGGCCAAATGTGCCTCCACCGCAGCGTCCAGCTGGCTTTCGACATAATGGGTGCCGTCATGCGGGCCACCGGTTATGGAATAGGCAAATGTCACCACAACAGGGACACCGGGAAACTGGGTCCGGGCGTGGGCCAGCATCCGGCGCAATCCCTGAATGGCAAAAAAGCCCACCGTGGCCCCCACGGCGTCCCAATACACCATCGAGGGCAATTGCACCGCCATGATACCGACCGCCGCCCCGTCCGGGTCGCCAGCAGCATAACCTGCCGCCAGATCGGCGATCTGGGTGCCATGGGCGGTGTTGCCCCAGGCCAGCGGCAGCCCCGGTGCCTGCGACGGTGCCTGACCAAAGCTGCGCAACAGCGCGTCAAAATCATCGCCATGCGTGGTCAGCTGTGCGTCAATCTCAGACTTTTGCCACATCCGGCCGAATGGGACCCGCCCGTCCTGCCACTCTGCGTCCATGATCCACGCGGCGTGAATGCGACTGCTGGCCGGACCCGAGCGGAATCGTTCATGACCCAGCGAGATGGCATTGTCGATCACCAGGACCAGCACCTCGGGTTGTGCACCCGCCATCGGCAAATCGGGAGCTTGCGCCGCAACAGGCACCGGAAACTGGGCCTGCCCCAATGGAAGGGGGGCCGCCAACCGATAGGTCTGATCCGGGTCCAGCCCATGTTCGGCTGCTCCCAGAGTTGGGCCGCCTTCACGCACGGCGAACCACCATTCCGGCGCAGCCGCGTGTTTCTGCTTGTGCATCAAGAAATCGAGCCCGTCGCCGCACAGCCATTCAGCCAGCCGGTGGCGTATCTGTGGATGTCCTGCGGCCGAGCGTGGCACCGGCCGGGCCTGCCATGTCAGCGTTGTCACCGGATTTCTCCCAGCGCCTGTTCCCACAACCATTGCAGCGTCGGAGCCACGGCAATGTCATCCGCACCGGCAATTGCCGTCACCTCCAGCGCACCGTCAAACAGACTGTCACCGCCCGAACTGAGCCGCCGCTGACCGGTTGCCGCATCAACCACCTGTCCCATGGTGAACTCTTGACCGCCAATCTCCTGCCCGTTCAGGGCCACATCATGCACGTCAATCTCACGCCCAGCGGCCCGCACCATCAGCTCGGCCAAAGTAAGCCCGATCGAAGCGCCGGCAATCGAATCCGCCGGAAAATGCACCCCTGCGATCACCCGGTTGTCGGAAATGCGCGCCGCTTGACGATACAGCATCACCCGGCGGCGGTCGTTGGCCGCCGTGTAGAGCGCCACGGTTTCGGCATCCGCCCCATCTGGTGCCACCCGTTCACACAGCCGCCACAAAACACCTGCAACAATAAAGGCCTCGACCGCATGAGCCGCAGGAAAGCTGGGATGCCCCGGCGTCGGGATCATCGGTTGTACCGACACCGAATAGGCGTCCGGCCGCCGACAAGCCAATGCCCGTTTGATCCGCATCGAAACCGCTGCGGCAAATGTCTGGGCCAGCGAAATCAACTCCAGCGCAAAGGCATTGCGTTCCGGATGCAGCGACACGATTGCCCCGTAATAGGGTGTTGGAAAACCTAGCTGTGTGTGGATTTCCTCGAACCTGTCCAAACGCAGATCACCATAGCTGCGCACATGCGCCATCTGCGCCTGAAACACGTCTTCTCCAGGGCGGGAAATATGGATCAGTTTCTGTGCACTCAACCCGCTGCTGTCGCCACCAATCGCAAACAGATCAACCGTGGCCGCATCGTGATCTTCTTCGACGATGACCCGCGATTGCAATTCATGCAGCCCCAAAAAGCTGCGCACCCAGGGTGCGTGTTCCTTGAGAACGCCAGGAGCGTTCGGCGCAAGATGGGTCACCGGCAGTTCCGGACCGCCCCACAGGCCGGCGATCCCGTCCTGAGCGCTGATGATCCCGGCCGAAAGCGGCCCGCCATACGCGGTCACCCCCCCGTAAACAGAGGCCCCGACATCCAGTCCGCTTGTCCCCGACGCGCCACCGGACGCCCCGCCCGAGGCCCCACCGGATGCCCCGCCAGACGCTCCACCAGATGCCCCGCCGGATGCTCCACCAGACGCCCCGCCGGATGCCCCGCCCGATGCCCCGCCGGACGCACCACCTGAAATTCCGCTGATCGCCATCTCAATATTCCTCCCTTGGAACTTTGTTGTTTTATATGTGTTTTATTCCGGTACGCCCGCCGCTTGCAGGGCCTTGGCCCAATCCCGGCCGACCTGAAACGAGACCGCGGGATGTTCGCGCAGGTATTGGCCAACCGTGAACTGGGGTGTGATTTTCATCAGGTCATGCACCACCTTGCGCGCCTTGTCCCCCTGCCCTGACATCTCGAGCGCAATCGCCTTGGTCCGCAATGTAGAGGGATAGGCCTGGTTGACCTGCAATGACCGGTCCGCCAGAAAAACCGCCTGGTCAAAATTATGCGCGGCCAGCTGTGCAGTGGCCGACAAGGCATCAAAATAATAGCCTTGCGGGTCCAGCGGTGACAGGCGCCGCGCTGCATCGGTCAATTTCACGGCGTCCTTCGGAGCATCCTGAAAGGCCCGCATGGCCCCTTTGAGCAACAACGCAAGCGCCTCGTTCGGGTTGTCCTGAATCGCCAGGTCATAGGAATGGGCAGCCAGATCAAAGCGCCCGTTCAGATGACTTTGCACCATCCCTTTGAGCGTCAGCGCCAAGGAAAAACCAGGGTCGATCTGCAGCGCCTTGTCGGCAAGCTCTCCGCCCATGCGGGCGTCCTGATCCCGGTCCGGGGACAGGCCCTTTTGCACCCGCATGACATGCCAGAACCCCAACCAGGTCAGGGTCAGCGGATGGTTCGGCTCGCGCTGCACCAGCAGGGTGAACAATTCGTGCGCCGAATTGAACCGATGCGCCCGCATGTCCTGCAACAACGAAATCCCCGCCATCAGCAACGTGTGGCTTTCCAGTTGCTCAAGCGGTCGAAAGGTCGTCATCCGCAGCGCTTCGCCCACAGCAGTCCGTCCGATATGTCCGGTCAGTTCAAGCAGCGAACTTGGATCTCCGGCCAACAGTTCGGTCACATTGCCAGAATAGTCGCGCGACCACAGCACCCGTTCCCGCGTGGCGTCCTGCAAATCCGCCGTCAGACGAAAGGCCTGGCCGCTGACAATCACCGACCCGGTCAACAGGTATTGCACGCCACAGGTCTGGGCAATGTCACCGGTCAGCGCGGTGGTCGGATTGAATTGCCGGGTTGTCAGATACGAGGTCACGCTGAACCCCTGGCTGCGGGACAACAGGCGCGACATTTCTTCGGCCAGGATCGAGCCCAAAGGGTTGCCTCCTCCGGCACTGGCCCGATTGGCAAACGGCAACACCGCAATCGACGGCAACAGGGCTTCGACTCCGATCCGCCCCTGATCCCCGACAGCGCCGATCGTTGCGGCGTGATGGACCGCACCCGCGTCCTCGGGGCCCCGCATCTGCGCAATCCACAGCGAGAATTGTTCCTCATGCGGCAGGGCAAACCCCTCCATGAAAGGGCCCGCTCCCTCTTCGACCTCCACCCGGTCCATGTCCAGGATCACCCGTTCGCGATTGGCCGACAGCAAAGCACCTGCCTCGGGCCCCAGATTCCGGCGCAACGTCGAAAGCGCCGTTCTCAGGCTGGCCTTGGCCTGCTCTGGTTGCGCCAGGCTCCAGAGATGATTTTCCAGAAAACTACGGGTCCGCACGCCATCAGACGCCGAGCTGAGCAGCCCCAAAAGAGCCTGATGCTTGGCACCCAGCTGCACAACCTTGCCATCTGCCAAACGCACCAGAAATGTGCCATATAACCGAATGTGCAATAAAGATTTCACCGAAAAACTCCGAATAACATAGTTAATTCGGTATCATGATTCCGGGCAAAGTTACGCCATCGTGAAATTCGAAAAAGCTGAATTTCACGATTATTTTACGATAGCACTGCCTCTTGCGTCACCGATCACAACGGGGACACAGAGGCAGGTCTTTGAAACAAATCAATAAAAATTTAACTGAACCCAAAAACCCGCGTTATTTGAGCATCACAACTGAACCGATAACAAACCCCATCCAACACATGTCTGCGGATCAAATTCCAGTGTTCACACCGGATCAGGGATGAAACGGTAACCGTCATCTGTCTGCTCTGCGCGCCCGATCCCGCCTCCCGGCAGGTGGAACCCGATCAACTGCATCTGTTCCGAAGCCAGACGATCCAGCAACATTTGTCGCGTATCCGCCGCCTGGACCTGGTCCTGATCAGACCCGGAATGCCATTGCGGACGGGCAAACCCGACATGGTGATTCCCGATCGCGTCCCCGACCACCAGGACGCTGTTGCTGCCTTGGCGCAGTTCGAATGACATATGCCCCGGCGTGTGCCCGGGGCTGGCCACGGCTGCAACGCCTGGCAAAATCTCCTGACTCGCGCCGAACAGGGTCATCTGATCCTCCAACACCTCGAGCCGACGCCGGGCACCGACAGCCATTGTGGCCCGCTCCGTCTGGATGGTGTTCACGGTTTCGGGATCGAACCAATAGTCCCATTCGGTCTGGCCCATCATGTGTTCCGCATTGGCAAACAGCGGATCATCAAAATCATCCAGAACACCCCACAAATGGTCCGGGTGGCAATGGGTGAACACCACATGCGTCACATCATCGGGCACCAGCCCGACGGCATCCAGCGCATCCACCAACAGACCGGCCGTGTCCTGAAACGCCGGACCGGACCCTGCGTCGAACAGCACCACATTCTGACCATCCCGCACCAGGGTCACATTGCATTCCGGGGTCAGCGGTCCGCTTGCAATCCCGTTGGCCTTCAGAACCGGGGGCAACAGATCCTTGGGCATCGGACCAAAGATGAAATCCGGGGGCAAGCTCAGATGCCCATCCGACAGGGTTTGAATCTGCATTTGACCCAGAGTGATCTCAGATGCGGCCCACCCGCGGTTGGCACCCGATCCGGCCACAGCAATGCTGCACCCGGCGGTGGTCATGAAATGTCGGCGTGTCAGCATCATGGGATCCTTGGGAATGTCAATTAACCCATAATCACATTTGAATGTGATAATTTCAAGTGTTTCCGCATCCAATCTCGCCACCGACACCGGCGCGACGGCCCCCATGACACCCCCAACAGGTCTCGAACAAAAAAAGGGGCCGGACCCCTCCCGGCCCGGCCCCAATCCGATAAACCGCAGTGTTTACTGACGATCCAGTTCCTTCCACATGCCACCTTCGACAATGGAAATGACGATGTCATCCGCACCACGGTGATCGTCCGCGCTATAGGAGATCTGTGAATCGGTCAGTGCATCAAAATAATCCAGGCTCTCCATCCCCTTGATAAAGCTCTCATGGGTCAGATCCTGTCCTGCCGCTTCGAGAGCACGCACGACCGTGTCAGCCGCCGAATAGCCCAACATGGCGAACCCGCCAGCTGGCTGGTCATATTTGGCTTTGTAGTCCGCGATGAATTTGGCCGGGGCCTCGTCCGCCGCACGTGCATTCAGATCGACCCAGCCAGCCGAGGCATACAGCCCCTCGGTCACGCCACCCGGAACAGCCGCCACAACGCCCAGGAACCCGGCGGATGTGTTCATGAATTTCACGTCGGTCCAACCCAGCTTTTTTGCGGTGCCAACAACGGTGATCCCCTGACGCACACCCAGCGCCATGGTGATCACGTCACACCCTGCCGCCTTCAGTTTGGTCAGCGACCCGACAAAGTCGAGCTCGTCTGGTTTATGCGTGGTTTCCCCGCCAAATGTCAGACCCAGCCCGGCGGTCACATCCTTGGTGCTTTCGGCGATTTCCTTGCCGAAATCGGATGGGATGTACATGGTGCAAATCTCTTTGGAGTCGAATTCACCTGCCAGATATTTAACACCGGCCTGGACCTGATCCCAATAGCTCGAAAAACCCGAGAATTTGTTATCCAGCGGCTCGGACAACATTTCACGCGCAGCAGACAGCGGACCGACATTCGGGATGCCCTTGGGGTCCAACAGCTTGAAACCGGCGATGTTCATTGGTGTGCCCAGCGACAACAACATGCCAAACACCTTGTCGCGATTCAGCAGCTTGTTATAGCCCTGCATCGCGCGCGGGATCTGATACCCATTGTCTTCGACCACGAACCGGATCTGGCGACCATGCACACCACCCGCGGCGTTGGCTTCGTCGAACCGCAGGTTCGCGCCATTCACCGCCGGCACGCCCACGGCGGCAAAAATACCGCTCAGATCATTGACCGACCCAAAAATCACCTCGTCTGCGGTCACGCCCTGGGTTTCGGCCTGCGCCGCCCCGCCCAGACCGCCCGTCAGACCGGTCGCCATCGCTGCCGCCAGCAGCGTGGATGTCACTTTTTTCATAGAAATTTCCTCCCTTGGGTTCAACCGGCGCGGTGGGCCGCGCTTCAATACATGTCGTCAATCAGCGCCTTGTGTTTCTTTTCCACCAAGCCACGCTTGAGCTTCATGGTTGCTGTCAATTCATCGTCTTCAGCCGTCAACAAAACGTTGATCAGGCGAAAATCCTTGATCTGTTCGACGCGGGCAAATTCCTTGTTCACCGCATCAACTTCGGCGCGGATCAGGTCCACCACCGGCTGCGCCGCACAGAGCGACGCAAAATCACTGAATGGTATCTTATTGTCCTGTGCGAATTTTTCCACGTTTTCCTGATCAATCATGATCAGGCAGGTCAGATATTTGCGCTGATCCCCGATCACCACCGCGTCCGAAATGTAATGGCTGAACTTCAACCGGCTTTCGATTTCAGCCGGGGTGATGTTCTTGCCCCCTGCCGTGATGATGATGTCCTTGATCCGACCGGTGATGGTCAGGAACCCGTCCGCATCCAACCGCCCCACATCGCCCGTGCGCAACCACCCATCGTCGGTAAAGGTTTCGGCGGTCTTTTCGTTGTTGCGCCAATATCCCTGAAAATTGTTGGCCCCAAAAGTCTGGATCTCGCCATCTTCGGCAATACGGATTTCGATGCCCTCAATGGCCTTGCCCACGGTTCCGGGCCTGTTCACATCCAGCGTGTTGATTGCCGACAGGCCGGTGTTTTCCGTCATTCCGTACCCTTCGACCAGCGGCACGCCGATGGACCAGTACCATTTCAGCAATTCCGGCGAAATTGGTGCAGCACCGGTGCCGCCACGGCGCATCTTGTCCATGCCCAGCATTCGGCGCAGGTTGCGCAGCACCAGAAAATCCCAAACCGCGTACCTGGCCGCGACGCCCCCTGGCACCGGGCTGTTCTGCATCACATAATCGGCGCGCGCCTCGCCTGCCTTGATGGCGCGCGAAAACGCCCAGCGCCCGATCAAAGTCGCCTCCTGTGCCATGACCAGAACGCGGGAATAGACCTTTTCCCACACCCGGGGCACGGCGAAAAAGGTCGACGGCGACACCTCCTGGATGTTGTCAAACACAGTTTCCGGGCTTTCGGCGAAATTCACCGTGCTTTTCGCAGCCAGCGGAAAATAGACCGACACGTTGCGTTCCAGGATATGGCACAGCGGCAGGAAACACAGCTGTTCGTCATCCGTGTGCACCGCCAATCCACGGGCCCCGGATTCGATGGTGGCCAACACGTTTTCGTTGCTGATCATCGCCCCCTTGGGCATCCCCGTGGTACCGGATGTATAGATCAACAACGCCGTGTCACCAGGTTGGGACTTTTCGATCTCGGCCTCGAACACCCCACGGTTTTCCGCCTCATAGGCGCGGCCCGTGTCATACAGCTCGTCAATGAACACGCATTTGTCGTGGCGCAGATCATGCAGCCCATCGCGGTCCATGATGATGACGCGGGCCAATCCGGGCACCTGATCCTGGATCTCCAGGTATTTGTCCAGCTGCTCATCGTTTTCGACAAACAGGAACCGGCTGTCGCTGTCGTTGATCAGATAGGCCAGCTGATGCGCGGAATCGGTGGTATAAACGCCCGAGGCGATCCCGCCGACGCCTTGAATACCCATGTCGGCATACAGCCATTCCTTGTTGTCTTCGCTGAGGATCGAAACCACTTCGCCCCGTTTCAATCCCAGCGCCATCAGCCCCAGGCCAATCCATTTGGCGTGGTCCCAATAGCTGTGCCAGGAGTAGCTCTTCCAGATGCCGAAATCCTTTTCCCGATGCGCAGTGCGGTCGCGCAAATCGGCACAGCGGCTGGCAAAGAGTTTCGAAATCGTGTCACAGCCATCGACTGTCAGCGGGCGCTGGCCGGGTACGGCGTTGTAGGTGACACCGTATAGCTCAATCGTTGGTTGGGCCTGCATGTTCATGATCGTCCCTCCCTTACCGCCATGTCTTCTTGCGCTTCCAGCGCCGTTCGCCACGTTCCCCGACCTCTTGATGGCCCAGATAGAAATCCTTGATATCGTCGCTTTCCATCAGCCGGTCGGCGCTGCCGTCCATGACGATACGCCCTATTTCCATGACATATCCGAAATCGGCAGCGTCCAGCGCAATACGGGCGTTCTGTTCGACCAGCATCATGGTGACGCCTTCGTCAGTGTTCAGCCGTTTCAGAATGGCAAAGATTTCCTGAACCAGCAATGGCGACAACCCCAGCGACGGTTCATCCAACAACATGATCTGTGGGCGCAACATCAACCCACGCCCGATGGCCAGCATCTGCTGCTGCCCGCCTGACAATGTTCCTGCCTCCTGATCCCGCCGTTCGGCCAGGATCGGGAAATAGTCGAACACCAGCTGGCGGTCCTTTTCGATCTCGGATTTGTCGGACCGGGTATAGGCCCCAAGGCTCAGGTTTTCGTCGACCGTAAGCAGCGGAAACACTTCGCGCCCTTCGGGCACATGCACGATGCCCGCCTGAACGATTTTATGCGGCTCTTTGCCCTGGATTTCCTGCCCCTGAAAGACGATCTTGCCCTTTTCCGGGTCCATGATGCCGGAAATGGTTTTCAACAGGGTCGATTTACCGGCCCCGTTGGCCCCCAGAACCGTGACGATCTGGCCCTTGTCCACCTTGAGCGACACGCCCCGGATCGCCATGATCGGACCGTAAAAGCTCTCCAGGTTCTTGACCTCCAGCAATGTCTCGCCCATCACGCTGCCCCCGCGCCCAGATAGGCCTCGATCACCGCCGGGTCGGATTGCACTTCGGCTGGTGTCCCTTCGGCCAGTTTCGCACCATCGGCCAGCGCCAGCACACGATCGCTGACACCGGACACCAGCCCCATGTCATGTTCAACCATCAACACGGTGATCCCCATCTGTTTGCGGATGTCATCAATCCACCACCGCATGTCTTGGGTTTCCTCGACCGACAGACCCGATGCCGGTTCATCCAACAGCAACAACCGCGGCCCCGACGCCAACGCCCGGCCCAGCTCCACCACCTTGCGCACCCCATACGGCAGCCCGGCGATCATCTTGTTGCGATAGGGTTGCAGGTCCAGGAAATCGATCACCTCTTCGACCGCCTCGCGGTGGGCGTGTTCCTCGCGCCGGACGCTGGGGGTGAAAAACATCTGTTCGACCAGCGACGCCTTGCGGTGGCGATGGCGCCCGACCAACAGGTTCTGCAACACCGTGGCGTGGTCAAACAGTTCGATATTCTGAAACGTGCGCGCAATCCCCAGATCCGCCACCTCATCGGCCTTGCACTCCAACAGGTTCTGCCCGTCGAACTGAAAGCTTCCGGCAAAAGGTTCGTAGAACCGCGAAATCAGGTTGAACACCGTCGACTTGCCTGCCCCATTCGGTCCGACGATGGCATAGACCTCGCCCTCCTGAACAGAAAAGCTCAGGTCATTCACAGCGACCACGCCGCCAAATTTGAGCGTCGCGTTGTTGATCTCCAAAAGGCTCATCTCAAACGCTCCGTCTTCAGATAGGATTTCTGCCGCTTGAACATATCCTTGCGCGCAAAGGGGAACAGTTCGAACCAGGTGCGGATTTTCAGCCAGCGGCCGTAAATCCCCATGGGTTCAAACAGGATGAACAGGATCAGGATCAACCCGAACACCCCGGTTTCCAGCCCCGGAATGGCAACGCCGCCGCCGCCGATCATGTCCTTGCCGATCGACAATGCCTGCGGCAGGAATGCCACGACGACTGCGCCAAAAAACGCGCCGTGGATCGATCCCAGCCCCCCAATGACGATCATCATCAACAGCGTGATCGAAATCACCAACGAAAACGTCTCGTTATTGAACGTCCCGGCATAATACCCCATCAACGCCCCGGCCCAGCCGGTGATCATGCATGACAAGCCAAAGGCCATACCCTTGGTCCGGGCAATATGCACCCCCATGGCGGTGGCCGATACTTCGCTGTCGCGCACCGCAGCAAAGGCACGCCCCAAGGGCGAGCGCAGCAGGTTGCGATAAAACAGCGTGCAGATGATCGTGACGACCAGCACCAGATAATAGAAGCGCGCCGGCATCGACCAGCGTTCGATTTCGAACCCGAAAATGGTGATCATGTCAGGGAATTTCCCCGACACGCCGCCCGTCCAGGGCTCCAGCAGCACGATAATGTCATCGGCCAGAATGGACAGCGCGATGGTCGCAATCGCCAGATAGATCCCATGCAGCCGCAGCACCGGTATGGCGATCAGCGTTCCAATCACGCCGGTCAGCACGCCAGCCAACGGAAAAGCGACGATAAAGGGGAGCCCCAATTCAATCAGGATCGTATTGGCATAACACCCCACGGCCAGAAACGCCGCATGTCCCAGACTGGCCTGACCGGTCTGCCCGGTCAGCAGCATCAGCCCCAAACCCGCGATGGCCCAGATCAGAACATTCGTGACCTCGCCCAGATAAAATTCGTCAATCAGCCACGGGAGCCCAAAGGCAAGAGCCAACAGCGCCGCATAGACCGAGAACGTCCAGCGATCCGGGAACAGGCGGATGTCGTGCTCATAAGAGGTTTTGAAGTGAATGCGCATGACTTAGACCTTCTTGATCCGGACCTGACTGAACAATCCGTGTGGACGGAAGATCAGGACCGCAAGCAACAGCACATAGGGCGCAATCTGGGAGTAGCCGGCCTCTAGGTAACGCGCTGCGAACGGTTCAATGATGCCAACGATCAGCCCTCCGGCCAATGCGCCGGGCAGCGACCCGAACCCGCCAATGACGGCGGCGGCAAAGGCTTTGATCCCCAACAGACCCGCATTGGGGTCAATCGCGCCTTTAGAGGCAAACAGGATACCAGCCACGGCAGCCACCGCGCCCGCAAGCCCCCAGATCATGCCCTGCACCCGTTTGACCGGAATACCCATGTAATACGCCGCCATCTGGTTCTGGCTGGCCGCCTGCATCGCCAGACCCAATTTGGTGCGTTGAAAGAACTGATAGAGGAAAATGGTGAGCAGAACTGTCACGATGATCACCGCCACATCCGCCATGCCCAGAACAACTCCGCCCATCTGCAAATCACCCAGCGCCAGCGGGCTTTCCAGAGTTTGCGGTTCATGTCCCCAGATCGCCCCGGCAATGAACCGGATCACGAACCCCAGCGCAATGGTCAGGATCACCACCGCTGTCTGGCTTTGCCCGAACAGATGCCGCAGGACGAAGAGATCCAACAGATATCCAAGGATCGCCATGATTGCGATGGCCAGCGGTGCAGCGACCCAAAAGGGCAGGTGCATGTATTCGGCATTGGTGAGACCCAGGGTCACAAACGCCCCCAGCATCATGAAATCGCCCTGAGCGAAATTGACCGCCTCGGTGGCCTTGTAAATCAGCACAAAGCCAAGCGCGATCAGGCCATAAACACAGCCATTCGCAAGGCCGCTGACCAGCAGCTGCAATACGTCCAAATTGTCCTCCCTCCACCCCGCGGGGCGGTATGTTGCCGACACGTTGGCCAGCTGGTGCGCCTTTTGTTCTGAGGTCGACGATCAACGTCCGATCCTCATTGGCGTCAAAAACAGACTAGCGAGTATGTTTTTTCCCTGTCAATCCGCGCGACCCAGCGTCAAAATGGAAAAAACCGCAAAACACGGCAAACTGACGGCGGGGCAACATGTGATCCCGGCTGGAAGGGCGGGGGGCAACGGGCGTCACGGCCCAGACAGACCAGACTCAATGCGTCCCCATACCGGCTCCACACGCACCGGCTCGAACACAGCCTCCAAACCGGAAGGAAAAATGCTCGAAACTTTATCGACTTCCAAAAGTGAGATCCTGGACGCAGCCGCGTGGTGTTTTATGACGCTGGGCTGCGACTCGGCTTCGATTGATGATATCGCCGGACACCTGGGGTCGACCAAGGGGCGGATCTATCACCACTTTCCCTCCAAGGGCGCATTGCTGAGCGCCGTGCAATTGCGCGCCGCCCGGTTCACCTATCGTGCGGTTGCCCCGGTCGTTGATCTGGATCTGTCCCCGGATCGCTGCCT
Source organism: Rhodobacteraceae bacterium M382 (assembly GCA_025141015.1). Taxonomy (NCBI): domain Bacteria; kingdom Pseudomonadati; phylum Pseudomonadota; class Alphaproteobacteria; order Rhodobacterales; family Paracoccaceae; species Rhodobacteraceae bacterium M382. The sequence goes on from CP081098.1 coordinate 3,800,495, forward strand.
GCACCGGATGTCACGCACCCACGTACAGGAGGTCCTGCGCACCCTGCCCTATCACAAGGTCGTCCTGCAAAGCTTCAGCGCCGTCGATCCAAAGTCTCCGATCGCCTTTGAACAGGACCTGCGCACGCAGCTGCGCAAAGAGCAGCGGTATTATGCCGGGTTGTTTCTGGACGTCATCAAACGTGGACAGACGGACGGCTGTTTTACCATGGGCGGAGACCCGAGGGTCGCCATGGCCAGCGTGCTGACCCTGCTGAACGCACCACTGTTCTGGTATCAGCCGCGCCAGGACAATTCAAAACGCTTTGACACGGCCCTGGCGGGCCAACTGGCCGCCATGGCGGTGGCCTCTCTGAAACACCCCAGCGACGGCGCGCTGTGATCCATGCCGCACAGGGGCGCTGCCCCTCTGCCCCGTCGGGGCATTCACCCCGGAGTTTTTGGGCGAGATGAATGAAGGAGCGGGGTGCCCGGCTCCCTCATTGGTGTGTTGAAGAGCGGCATCGGGGCCCCGCCCAGCCGCGCCCAGTCCCCCCCAGTCCCGGCCAGCCGCGCCCGGACCGCTTTGCCAGTGCCGTGCGGTACGGCGTTCAGCCCATCCAGCGGCGCACTGGCGCATTGCTTTCTTCCAGCGCCTGCGTGACCACGTCGATCAGGGTCGGACCGTCATGGGCAATCGCCTCACGCAGCACCCGCTCGAGATCGTCGGGATTCTCCACCCGCCAGGACTTCACACCATAGGCCGCAGCAACGGCGGCGTGATCCGTCCGATTGAAGTCCACATTGTAATAGCGAGCGTCCTTGTCGGCAAATTGGCTGGCCTTGATCCAGCCAAAGTTCGAATTCGAGAACACGATATAGGTGATCGGCGCGCGCGCCCGACAGACGGTTTCCAGCTCGCCCACGGTAAAGCCAAAGGAGCCATCCCCCATCAGCGCCACAGTTTTCGACGCAGGGCGTCCGAACCACGCCCCCAGCGCCGCCGACAGCGAATAGCCCAGCGCGCCATGGGCCCGGTTGGTGATGAAATGACGCCCCGGTTGCGGCAGTTGGTAGTAGGCCGAGAAATAGGGGCAGCTGGTGCCGGGGTCCGACACCACGGTGGCATCCGCAGGCAGCGTGTTCATCAGCGCCTGGATCACCCGTTCCGGGCGGATCGGGGCCTGATCCGATTGTGCCAGCTTGTCAAAGATCTCGAACTTGCGCGCTTTTCGTTCGGCAATCGCCGCCGCGCCGCCGAATGTGTCAGCCCCCTGATCGCGGGTGTCCAGCACCGCGTTGACCTCGGCCAATGCCAGGCGCAGATCGCCCACCACCGCCACTTCGGTCTGGTAATTGGCGTTCATCACCATCGGGTCATTGTCGAAATGTACGATACGGGTGCCGGGTTTGGGAGCCTCCCATCGCGCTGTGGTGGTAGACCCGGCACGCGCGCCCATGAACACCACAAGGTCCGCGGCCTCCATCATCTCCCAGGTCTCATCGGTGCCGCCGTTCGACCCGACCACACCCAGACAGTTGGGGTGGGTTTCCGCCAGCGAGCCCTGCCCCGAGATCGAGGTGGCGACCGGAATGTCCAGACGGGTGGCAAGGCGGTCCAGCTCCTCCATCGCCCCGGCAATCACCACACCACCGCCGCAGACGATCAGCGGGTTTTTCGCCGAAATGATTGCCTCGACTGCCGCCTGCGCCGCGCCGGGGGCCGGGGCCTGAGGATAGGCCGGATAACTGTTGGTCGCGCCATCCGCCCAGATGTCCGACGGGTCCACCGCATCATATTGCACGTCATAGGGCAGACCAATATGGGCCGCCCCCGACCGCCCCGTGGTCATCGCACGAAACGCCGCACGCACCATGCGCGGGATATGGTCGGACCGTTTGATCACCGTGTTCCATTTGGTCAGAGGCGCCATCAGCGCCTCCTGATTGACCTCGGTCAGCGGGTATTTCCCATAAGAGGCCACCGAAATATCAGTGGTGATGCCCAGCACAGCATAGGAGCTCTCGGATGCTTCGATCAGACCCGGCAGGATATAGGTCGCACCACCGCCTGACGGCCCTTCGGCCACGCCGACCTTGCCGGTCACACGGGAATAGCCGTCTGCCATATAGGTGGCACTGCGTTCGTCGCGGGTCAGCACATGGGTGATGTTGTGATCCAGCCGCAGCATCGCGTCGTAAAACGGCAGCGTGGTATCCCCACACAGGCCAAAGATATGTTCGACGCCCTGTGCCTCGAGCATACGCACCATCGCTTCGGCACCATTCATCTGGTTTTCCATCGTCGGAAACTCCCCCGGTTCATCGCCCGCCACGGGCCTGCGTTCAAAATTGTATACAGCTTAAAATGCAATATTGCACACGAGTCAATCCCGTATTAAGGTCACCCTGAACACACACCCGGCGAGGATTGGGATGGCGAAACCAGAAAGCCCCAGATCAGAAAGCAATGTAGACCGGCTGTACGAGGCGCTCAGACGCATGGCGTCGGATTTCGCCTTTAAACCCGATGCGCGGATCAACGAAAGCGCGCTGGCCACACAGCTGGATGCCTCACGCACCCCGATCCGCGAAGCGCTGAACCGGTTGGTGGCCGAGGGGTTCCTGACCTTTCAATCGGGGCGCGGGTTTTTCTGCCGGTCCCTGTCGCCCGAATTGGTGATGGATCTGTACGAGGCCCGCGTCGCGGTCGAAGTCGAAGCCGTCCGGCTGGCCTGTGTGCGTGGCAGCGACGCTGAGATCACATCGCTGATGAACGAACTCGACGAAATCGCCCCGGATTATACCCCCGACGCCGACCCGGAATCCCTGTTGGCGATGGATGAACGGTTCCACGGCCAACTGGCCGCTCTTTCGGGCAATGGTGAACTGGGTCGGATGCTGGCCAATCTGAACGACCGGATCCGCTATATCCGTCTCATCGACCTGAAACGCCTGCGCGAGACCGCCAATGACGGTCAGACCATGGTGTCGGCCCATCGTCGCATCCTCGAGGCGATTGCCAGCCGCGATGCAGATGCGGCCAGCACCCAAATGCGTGCCCACATCGAACGCCGTCGCGAAGGCGCGACGCAGGCGGTGCGCGACGCCTATGCCCAACTTTATGTTCCGGAATTCTAAAGGAAACCACCCCATGTCCACACTCAGTTCCACATTCGGGGGCGGCAAGACAGTCTATGGCGCATCGGTCGGTATCCTGATGCTGGAAACCCGATTTCCCCGCATTCCCGGTGACATGGGCAATGCGTTGACCTGGCCGTTTCCGGTGCAATACCGGGTGGTGCGCGGTGCCTCACCGGACAAGGTGGTGCGCGGCAACCCCAAGGATCTCCTGGATATCTTTGTCGAGGCAGGTCAGGATCTGGTTGCTTCGGGGTGTGATGGCATCACCACCAATTGTGGCTTTCTGGCGCTGGTTCAGGACGATCTGCGCGCGGCGTTGGGCGTTCCGGTGGCGACCTCATCGCTCATGCAGGTGCCGATGGTCCAGGCGCTGTTGCCTCCGGGCAAGAAGGTGGTGATTTTGACAATCTCCAAGGCAACCCTGAGCGACGCCCACCTGCGCGCTGCCAATGTGCCTGCGGATACACCGGTCTATGGCACCGATGGCGGAACCGTCTTTACCCGCGACATCCTCGGGGACGCAGCCGAAATCGACTTTGCCGCCTGCCGCCAGGACATGCTGGATGCAGCGGACGAGATCATGGCCAATGAACCCGACGTGGGCGCCATCGTGCTGGAGTGTACCAATATGGTTCCCTACGCGGCTGATGTGCGCAAACGCACCGGGTTGCCGGTCTATTCGATCGAGAGCTTTGTCAGTTGGTTTCAGGCCGGGCTGATGCCGCGCCGTTACCCTCTGGATCTGGATGATCCGCGGCGATAACAGCAAAACAGCCCCCACATGGGCGGCACTGTCGCGGACACATTGGGGAAACATCGGAGACACATCGGGGACACATGGGGAGGGGGACATCGGGGGAGAGCCCCCTATTTCAACGTCGCCTCCATCCCCGCCACGCAAAACGTCAACAACACCTTGTCATCCGGGCTGCGCAGACGCGGACCTTCGCCGCCCAGCGCCTCGATCCGCCACGCCGACGTCACCTGCGCCAACAGCGCCGCGACGGAATAGGTGAACCCGGCTGAAACCCGCCGCTTGGACACCCGCGGATAGAGCGCGGCAATTTCATCGACAAATTGCTGCGCAACGGGGTCGAAACACACCATCGCCAGCGATCGCCACCGGGTGTCAGCCGACACATAGGCCACCAGACGGGCATAGGCCATCCATTGCGCCCCCCCGGTCCGCGCCAGCTCCAGATAGGGCAGCAGGAAACACTCCATGATTGCCGGCACATCCAGATCCCCCACTGCCCTGCGACCGGCCAGCGCCTCCAGCCGACGCCGGGACAGCTCATCCGCGCGCCGTGCAACCACCACATGGAACAAGGCCGCCTTGTTGCCCGCGTGATGCGACACCAACCCCACCTGAACCTGGGCCTCTACCGCAATGTCGCGCATCGACGTGCCATCAAACCCGCGCTCTGCAAACAGCCGCTCGGCCGCATCCAGGATCCGCGCCCGGGTTTGCAACGACCGCTGTGACGGGGCGCGCTGGCGTTGTTTGTCTGGTCCAGCGTCCGAATTCATGACTCTGCCTTGCATTATTTTGAACGCTCGTACAATCTAAGGAAAAATTGGCGGAGGGGCAATGTCAGATTATTCAGACCGATATGCGTTGATCGGCGCGGGCCCCATGGGGTTGGCCATGGCCAAGGTCCTGCTTGAACAGGGGATCTCGTTTCAGGGGTTCGAACTGCATTCGGATGTCGGTGGCCTGTGGGACATCGATTCCCCCCGGTCCACGATGTACGACAGCGCGCATCTGATTTCGTCCAAACACATGACCGAATTCACCGATTTTCCGATGCGGCCAGACACGGCCGAATACCCGTCGCACCACGCCCTCAAGCACTATTTCCACGACTTTGCCGACCACTTTGACCTGCGCCGCCATTATCACTTTGATGCCGAAGTCACCCGGATAGAACCGCTGGGCGGCGACGGTGATGGCTGGGCTGTCCACTGGTGCGATGCAGACGGGGACCATCAGGAGATTTTTGCCGGGGTGATGATCGCGAACGGAACGCTCAGCGAACCCAATCTGCCCCGGTTCAAAGGCCAGTTTGACGGAGAACTGATTCACGCATCGCAATATCGCGCACCATCCCAGTTCGATGGCAAACGCGTGCTGGTGGTCGGGGCCGGAAACTCGGGCTGCGACATTGCGGTCGATGCCATTCACCACGGCACCCGCTGCGACCTGTCAATGCGCCGCGGCTATTACTTTGTCCCAAAATACGTCTTTGGCCGCCCGGCCGACACCATGGGGGGTGCCATCAAGCTGCCGATGTGGCTGAAACGCAAGGTCGACGGGATGATCCTGAAATGGTTTGTCGGCGATCCGCAGAAATACGGCTTTCCCAAGCCCGATTATGCGCTGTACGAAAGCCACCCTGTGGTGAACTCGCTGGTGCTGTACCACGCCGGGCATGGGGACCTGACAATTCGCCCTGACATCGACCACCTGGATGGCAAAACCGTTGTGTTTCGCGATGGTCAGACCGGCGAATACGACATGATCCTGGCCGCCACAGGCTACAAGCTGCACTATCCGTTCATCGACCACAGCCTGCTGAACTGGCAGGGCGATGCCCCCCATCTGTATCTTAACGCGATGCATCCCCACCGCGACGACCTGTTTGTGCTCGGCATGGTCGAAGCCTCGGGGCTGGGCTGGCAGGGCCGCCACGAACAGGCCGAAATGGTTGCGCGCTATATCACCGGGCTGCGCAACAACCACCCCCAGGCTCAGGCGCTGCACTCCGAAAAATCCGCAGGATTTCAACGCGCGACCGGTGGGATGGCCTATCTGGACGTGCCCCGCATGGCCTATTACGTCGACAAGGCGACGTATCGCACGGCCGTGACCCGCTGGATCAAACGGCTCGCCAGCCCCGGACCAACCCGCCACGCCCCCCAGAACGCTGTCGAGGCCACCCAATGAACATCGACGACGTCGCGCTGAACTTCAGCCCCGGATCACTGACACTGCTGAATGCGATCCTGGCGATCGTCATGTTTTCCATTGCCATTGATTTGTCCCCTGCCGACTTTCGCCGATTGGCGCGGGCCCCCCGGGCGCTGATCACCGGGTTGATCTCGCAGTTTCTTGTGCTGCCGGTGCTGACGTTTGTTCTGATCTGGATCACTGCGCCGCGCCCGTCAATTGCGCTGGGTCTGATCCTGGTTGCCGCCTGCCCCGGTGGCAATATCTCGAATTTCATCACCCATCGCGCCGGAGGCAATTCCGCCCTTTCGGTATCGATGACCGCCTTTGCCACGGTCGGTGCCGTTGTGCTGACCCCGCTCAATATCGCGCTTTGGGGCAGCCTCTATCCGCCAACCCGCGCGATCCTGCAGTCCACCGCCATCGACCCGGTTCAGATCGCAGTCACCGTCTCCCTGATGCTGATCCTGCCTCTGGTTCTGGGCGTGCAGTTGAACCAGCGCCACCCGGAATTGACCGCGCGCCTGCGCAAACCGTTGCAAATCGTTTCCTTCCTGATCTTTGTCGCCTTTGTGCTGCTGGCGCTGGCCGCCAACTGGAGCTTTTTCCTGGGCTTTGCCGGGACCGTCGCAGGGCTTGTCGTCCTGCACAATTCACTGGCTCTGGGCGGCGGGTATCTGACAGCAACGCTGGCTGGTCTGTCCGCCTTTGACCGGCGCGCCGTGACCATTGAAACCGGCATTCAGAATTCGGGTCTGGGGCTGGTGCTGATCTTTGCCTTTTTCAATGGGTTGGGCGGCATGGCCGTGGTCGCCGCCTTTTGGGGCATCTGGCACGCGATATCCGGTATCGCGCTGGCCGGCGTCCTGGCCCGCACACCGCTGGACCGCCCGGAACCGGAGCCCACCGCATGACCCGCATTCTGATCACCGGTGCGTCAGGCATGATTGGGCACGCCCTGCTGGACCTGCTGGGAAAGACCTCACACGACATCATCGCGACCGATCTGCGCGCGCCCGCCTTGCCCACAGCGGCCCGGTTCCTGCCCATGGACGTGACGGGATCGGACCCGGAGCGCGTGATCACCCAAACCCGACCGGATGTGATCGTGCATCTCGCGTCGATCGTCACCCCGTCTGCCGGTGCCAGCCGGGATCTGGCCCATGCCGTCGATGTCACCGGCACCCGGAACGTGCTGCGGGCAGCCTGCGCCAACGGGGTGCGGCGACTGGTGGTGACATCCTCGGGGGCTGCCTATGGCTATCACGCCGACAACCCAGTGCCCCTGCGCGAAACCGATGCCCTGCGGGGCAACCCGGAATTTGCCTACGCCGATCACAAACGCCAGGTCGAAGAGATGCTGGCCAAAGCGCGTCAAAGCCACCCCTCGCTCGAACAGGTCGTGCTGCGGGTTGGCACGGTTCTGGGCGCAGATACCAACAACCAGATCACCGCGCTGTTTCACAAACCCCGCCTGTTGGCGGTGCGCGGCTGCGACAGCCCGTTTGTCTTTATCTGGACCCAGGATCTGGCGCATATTCTACTGCGCGCCTGCACCGATGGCCCGCCCGGCATTTTCAACGTCGCCGGGGATGGCAGCCTGAGCATCGACGATCTGGCCCGGTCACTGAACAAACCGGTCCTGCGCCTGCCCGCCACCGCGTTGAAAGCCGCCCTGGCGATCGCAAAACCACTTGGCCTGACCCGCTATGGCCCCGAACAGGTCCGGTTCCTGCAATATCGCCCGGTTCTGGCCAATGACCGTCTCAAATCCGACTTTGGCTATACGCCGCAGCTCGACAGTGCCCAGGTGTTTGACCTGTGGCGCAGACAGGCGGGCCTGTGAAAACCGCGGTCATTTCAGGCGGGGCTGGCGGGCTGGGCCGCGCGCTGAGCACGGCGCTGCAATCACAGGGATGGCGGGTTGCGCTGATTGATCGCGATATCTCAGGGCTGGACAGGCACCCCACACAGTTGCCCCTGCAATGTGACCTGACCGATCCGGCCCAATTGTCTGCAACCATGGATCAGCTGCTGACCGATACCCCCCAGATCGACCTGGCGATCTACAATGCCGGCGTCACCCATATCGGGTCCTTTGCCGATACCGCACCGGACACCCACCGCACCGTGTTTGACATCAACTACTTCGCGGCCATCTCCATGGCCCATGCGCTGCTGCACCCGGTCCGCGCCGCCCGTGGCACACATCTGGCCATATCTTCCGTCGCCGGCTTTGCGCCCCTGCACAATCGCACCGCCTATGCCGCCTCAAAACACGCGCTCCAGGGCTTCTTCACGTCCTTGCGCTCCGAAGAACGCCGCCATGGCGTCACGGTCCAGATCGCAGCCCCCTCCTTTGTCGCCACCAATACCGGCAATCCAGATCGCCAACCCGATGGGACCGCGCGCCCCGGCTCCGCTCCGGATGGCCTCGACTACATGTCGCCCGAACAGGCCGCCCGACAGATCCTGCGCGGCCATGGGACCGGTCGCCCCATGATCCCTGTGGGCCGCATCGCGACAGCTGCCTGGTGGATCAACGGCATCGCCCCCCGCCTCTATCAACGCCTCATGGAGCGTCAGATACGCGGGCTGTGATCCGCATCTCTTCTGACCGTCCTGGCTTCTTTCTGGTAAAAATACCTGCGGGTGAATGCGCCGCAGGCGCAGAGGGCAGCCGCCCTCCCCTGCAGCGCCCACGGCGCTGCGCGGCCCAACGGGACGCCCACCTCGCAGAGGCGGGATGACCCGGCGGGAGCCCCCCGATACCAGTTTTGCAAAAAGGCGGCTTCCCATTTATATGAAAATGTATATTCTTTTCTGGCGAACAAACCCATCATCGACCCCACACACCGTCTCCACCCACCGACTCTCCCCACCGACTCTCCCCAAGGACCCCATGGCCGAACGCTCATTCAAATCCGAAGTCCAACACCTCAGGATCCCCGCCGGAGAAACCTTTCGCGGCGAAGGCATTCTCGCCATCACCAAGGCCCTGCTTGAAAACGGGGTCGGCTATGTGGGCGGCTACCAGGGCGCACCGATTTCACATCTGATGGATGTCCTTTCGGACGCCCAGGACATCCTGTCTGACCTCGAAATACGGTTCGAGGCCAACGCCTCCGAAGCCGCGGCCGCCGCGATGCTGGCTGCGTCGATCAATTATCCGATCCGCGGGGCTGTCACCTTCAAATCCGTGGTCGGCACCAATGTGGCGTCTGATGCGCTGTCCAATCTGGCCTCTGCCGGAGTCACCGGCGGCGCATTGATCATCGTGGGCGAAGACTATGGCGAAGGGTCTTCGATCATGCAGGAACGCTCCCACGCCTTTGCCATGAAATCGCAGATCTGGTTGCTGGACCCGCGCCCCAACCTGCCGTCGATGGTTCAGGCCGTGCGCCACGGGTTCGAACTTTCCGAAGCGTCGAACACCCCGGTCATGCTGGAACTGCGTATCCGGGCCTGCCATGTGCACGGGGCCTTTACCACCCGCGCCAATACACCTCCGCCAATGACCGTGGCTGATGCGCTGAAAAACCCGACCCGCAAAACCGACCGGATCGTCCTGCCCCCCGCCCTGTTCCAGCACGAACAGGAAAAGATCGCCGAACGCTGGCCTGCCGCTGTCCAATTCATTCTCGACAACCGCCTGAACGAACATTTTGGCCCCGAAACAGATGCGGAAACAGGTAAAATCGGCATCATCACCCAGGGCGGCATGTACAACACCGTGCTGCGCGCCCTGCAGCGCCTGGGGCTGGCCGATATTCACGGCACCTCCCGGATTCCGCTCTATGTGCTGAACGTCACCTATCCCTTGATCGACAGCGAATTCCTGCAGTTCTGCACGGGCAAGGATGCGGTGCTGGTGGTCGAAGAGGGCCAGCCTGATTTCATCGAACAGGCCTTTGCCGCGATGCTCTACAAGGCTGGGCAGACCGTCACCCTGACAGGCAAGGATTACCTGCCCAGGGCCGGCGAATACACCGGCGCAGCTGTGTATCAGGGCATCACCAATTTCCTGCGCGATCACGCCATCGACCTGCTGAGCGACGCCGACCGCGCGCCCAACACCGACGCCCCCGACCCTGCCATTGCGGCGCTGACCAAAACCCTGCCCCAACGCCCGCCCGGCTTTTGCACCGGGTGCCCCGAGCGTCCGATTTTTGCTGCGCTCAAGATGGTCCAGGAAGAACTCGGCCCGCATCAGATCACCGGAGACATCGGCTGCCACCTGTTTTCGACGCAACCTCCGTTCGAAATCGGCGGCTCCACCATGGGCTATGGGTTGGGACCGGCCTCGAACGCGGCCTTTGATGCGGGCGGCGCGACGCGGCCGATTTCGATCCTCGGCGACGGCGGGTTCTGGCACAACGGGCTGACGTCGTCGATTGGCAACGCCGTCTACAACCGGTCCGACGGGCTGACCGTGATCGTTGACAATTATTACTCTGCCGCGACCGGCGGACAGGACCTCCTGTCTTCGCGCGCTGATAACGAGACCAAAGCCACCAACAATTCCATCGCAGGTGCCATCCGGGGCGTCGGCGTCGACTGGATCCGCCAGATCGACCGCACCTATGACGTGCCCAAATTGCGCGACACCCTGCGCGAGGCGCTGACCACCGATGCCCCCGGCCCCAAGGTGGTGATCGCCGCGTCCGAATGCATGCTGAACCTGCAACGCCGCGAACGCCCGATCCGTCAGCAGGCGATCAAGGCGGGCCAACGCCAGGTGGTGCCACGGTTCGGTGTCGACGAAGACGTCTGTACCGGTGATCACGCCTGCATGCGGCTCTCGGGCTGCCCGTCTCTGGGCCTGAAACACACCGGCGATCCGCTGCGTGACGACCCGGTGGCCCACATTGACCAGACCTGTGTCGGCTGCGGCAATTGCGGCGAGGTCGCAGATGCCGCCGTGCTGTGCCCCTCGTTCTATCAGGCCGACCGGGTGCACAACCCCGGCTGGCTGGAACGGCGCATCGACGGTGTGCGCAAATCGGTCATCACCTGGCTGCAACAGCGGCGCGATCGCAAATGGGGACGCACCGCATGACTGCCTCATTCGAACACTCGGGCCTGATCCGGCTGGCCATCCTTGCCGTCGGCGGACAGGGCGGCGGTGTGCTGTCCAACTGGATTGTCGATTTGGCCGAACGCAACGGCTATATCGCCCAAAGCACATCCGTCCCCGGCGTCGCCCAGCGCACCGGGGCCACCATCTATTACGTCGAACTGTTGCCCGACACCGGCAGCCCCCCGGTGCTGGCGCTGATGCCGTCGCCCGGCGATGTGGACATCGTCATCGCCGCCGAAATCATGGAGGCCGGACGTGCCGTGACCCGTGGTTTGGTCACCCCGGATCGCACCACGCTGATTGCGTCGAACCATCGGATGCATGCGGTGTCGGAAAAGGTGGTACCGGGCGATGGGGTGATCGGCAATGGCCTGGTGCTGCCCCATATTCAGGCCGCCGCCCACCGGTTGATCTGCTGTGATTTCGCCGCCATCGCCGCCGACACCGGAAGCCATATTTCGGCCAGCCTGCTTGGCGCGCTCGCCGGGTCTGATGCCTTGCCGTTTGACCGGGCCGCATTCGAGGCCACGATTACCGCCTCCGGACGTGGGGTCGAGCCCAGCCTGCGTGCCTTTGGGGCCGCTTATGCGGCTGCCCGCGCGCCCGACCCGTCTCCCTCCCCCGACCCGTCTCCCTCCCCCCATATGCCCGCGCCTGACCACACCGCCCCCCGCGCGCCCGACGTCGCCCACCTGCCCGACCCGGTGCAGGACATGGCCAGCGCCGGTCTGGCCCGGGTCATCGACTATCAGGACACAGCCTATGGGCAGGAGTACCTGGACCATCTGGCCAGCGCCGCCCGCGCAGACGCAGCCCAAGGCGGTGACGCCCAGCAATTTGCCTATACCAGCACGCTGGCCAAATACCTCGCCAACGCCATGTGTTATGACGACATTCCCCGGGTTGCGGATTTGAAAACACGGTCCCGCCGCACCGCGCGCGTCCGGGACGAGCTGGGTGTACCGGCTGACGCGGTGCTTCAGCTCACCGAATACTTCCACCCCCGGACCGACGAACTCCTCAGCCTGCTGCCCACCCGCGTCGGTCTCTGGGTCGAATCCCGCCCGGCGCTGGTCCGTGGGATCGCGCGTCTGTTTTCCAAGGGGCGGCGCCTGCGTTCAGACCGCCTGGTGCCATTCCTGATGCTCTATTGGCTGGCCGGACAACGCCGGCGTCGTCGCGGCATGCTGCGCCATCACCGCGAATTGGCCCATATGCAGGCCTGGCTGGCCCGCGCGTCCCAGCTTCTGCCGCTCAACTATGATCTGGCGGTCGAAACCCTCGGCACCCGACGCCTGATCAAAGGGTACAGCGACACCCACACCCGGGGGCTGGCCAAATTCGACCGGGTGATGCAGGGCATCGCGCTGGTCCAGAACCGCGCGGATGCGGCGGATTGGGCGCGGCGGCTCAAAACCGCAGCCTTGGCCGATGTCGATGGCACACAGCTCGACGGGGTGATCCAGACCATCCAGAGCTTTTCGGACACCCAGGCCGCCGAATGACACCAGCGTGCCCGCCTACAGCTTTCCTGACAGATCCTTGAGGATCGGACAGTCGGGCCGGTTGTCCCCGGCACAGCAATCCACCAGCTCTGTCAGCGTGTCCCGCATGGATTGCAGATCGGCAATCTTGGTCTCGATCCGTGACAGATGCTCCTTGGCCAATCGTTTGACATCGGCGCTGGCGCGGGTTTCATCCTCGTATAACGCCATCAGGGTGCGGCAATCTTCGATGCTGAACCCCAACGCCCGGGCGCGCCCCAAAAAGGCCAGCTTGTGCAAATCGCTGTCACGAAATCTGCGATACCCGTTGGCGCTGCGATGCGGCTTGATCAGGCCGATGTCCTCGTAATACCGGATCGTCTTGGCCGGAAGGCCCGAGCGGGCGGATACGTCACCGATGTTCATGCGCTTTGCCTCCTCTCACTGTGCCGCGGCAGGTGCCGGGACCAGCCCCGGACCAGATGCGGCGGTCTGCGCCGCCAGCGTCGGCGCAATGCGACGCAGACGCAAGGCATTGCTCAGTACAAACACGCTGGACAGCGCCATGGCACCCGCGGCCAGAGCCGGTGACAACAAGGGCCCGCCAAAGGGATACAAGACCCCCGCCGCCACCGGAATCAGCAGAATGTTATAGCCAAAGGCCCAGGTCAGATTCTGCCGGATATTCCCCATCGTGCGTCGTGACAGAGCAAAGGCATTGACCACGCCGCGCAAATCCCCGGACATCAAAACCACATCCGCGGCCTCGATTGCCACGGCCGTGCCCGACCCGATCGCGATCCCCACATCCGCCGCCGCCAACGCGGGCGCATCATTGATCCCGTCTCCGACAAACCCCAGGTCCCCATGCGTGGCCCGCAGCGCCTCCAGCGCGGCGACCTTGTCACCGGGCAGGCATTCTGCCTTGACGTGATCAATGCCCAGATCGCCAGCAATGGCCCGGGCGGTGGCCGCGTTGTCCCCGGTGATCATCGCGACCGCCAACCCCTGGGCCTGCAAGGCGCGAATGGCCTCGCGGCTGCCCGGTTTGATCGGATCCGCCACCGCGATCACCGCTGCGATCTGGCCGTTGATAGCGGCAAACATCGGTGTTTCCCCCCGCGCTGCGACCTCTTTCGCCCGCTCGGCCAACGCCCCCAGATCGATGCCATCGCGGGCCATCAGCCGGTCCGCGCCAATCAACAGGTCCTGACCCTCCACCCGCGCCGACAGCCCCAATCCGGTCAGGGCCTCGACCTTTTCGGCTGTGGGCAGATCCGCACCCGCCGCCGCAACCAGAGCCCGGGCAATCGGGTGTTCGGACTGCGCTTCGGCGGCGGCCACCAGACGCAGGACATCTGCCCGATCAAAACCGGGGCTGGTTTCCAACAGGGTCAGCGCCGGGCACCCTTGGGTCAATGTCCCGGTCTTGTCCAGTGCCACGACCTTGACCTCTTGCAACCGCTGCAGGGCGTCACCCTTGCGAAACAGCACCCCCAGCTCGGCCGCGCGGCCGGTCCCCACCATGATTGACGTCGGCGTGGCCAGCCCCATGGCACAGGGGCAGGCAATGATCAGCACCGACACCCCGGCCACCAGAGCAAAAGGCAAAGACGGGGCCGGGCCGAACACAGCCCAGACCAGAACCGTCAACGCCGCAACGATCATAACCGCAGGCACAAACCACAATGTGATGCGATCCACGACCCCCTGCACCGGCAGCTTGGCTCCCTGGGCGTGCTCCACCATCCTGACGATCTGCGCCAGCATGGTGTCGCGTCCAACCCGGGTCGCGTTATATTCGATCACCCCATTGCCATTGACCGTCCCGCCCGTCACCTCGGTGCCTTCTGTCTTGGCCACAGGCACAGGTTCGCCGGTGATCATGCTTTCGTCCACATAAGACGTGCCGCTGATCACCGTGCCATCCACGGCGATCCTGTCTCCGGGGCGGGCGCGGATCACATCGCCGGGGCGGATTTCTTCGACCGGCACCTCTGCCGCTTTGCCCCCGCGCAAAACGGTGGCCGAACGCGGCTGCATCCCGACAAGTTTGCGGATGGCCGCCCCCGTGCGCCCCTTGGCCCGCGCCTCCATCCAGCGCCCTACCAGGATCAGCACCACAATGACGGCTGCAGCCTCGTAATAGACATTGGCCGTTCCCGCCGGCAGCACACCCGGCGCAAAGGTCGACACCACCGAAAAGACATAGGCCGCCAGCGTCCCGATCGCCACCAGCGCATTCATGTCGGGCGCGCCGCGCAACAGGGCCGGAATGCCACGTTCATAAAACATCCGACCGGGCCCCATCAGCACGGCAGAAGTCAAAGCGAACTGCACCAGATGGCTGTTGGTCGTTCCGATGTTGGCCGCGACCCAATGGTGCAGGGCCGGGATCATGTGCCCGCCCATTTCGATCAGAAACACCGGCAACGCCAGCGCCGCCGCGATGATCATGTTGCGCCTCAGGGCGGCAATCTCGGCCTCTTTGCGCCTGTCCTGGGACTCTGCCCGGGTGCCCTGGTCCGGCTCGGCACGCGCGGGGTACCCCGCCTCGGTCACGATCCGCGCCAATTCGCCCGGGGTCATAGCGCCCTGCGCATAGGTCACATGCGCAGACTCGTCGGCCAGGTTGACATGTGCGCCCACCACCCCCTGCGCGCCGATCAGGGCCCGCTCGACCCGTCCCACGCAGGAGGCGCAATTCAACTGTTCGACATGTAAAACAACAGACGACGTCACCGCAGGATAGCCCGCAGCCTTCAGCGCATCGGTCAGCGCAGACAGCGCCACATCGCTGGACTGTGTGACCTGTGCCGTGGCATTGGCCAGATTGACGCTGGCGGTGCTGACGCCATCCACGGCGGCCAGCGCGCGCTCTGCACGCCCGGCGCATCCGGCGCAATTCAGGCCGCTGATTTGCAGAGAAACGATAGGGCGGTTGGACATGGTGCACAGATCCCGAGTCGATGACATTGCCCGAGATATGGGGCTTCCAGTCACGGGAAGGTCAAGAGGGGACGTCAGATTTTTTCATTTGACATCTGTGATCACAGAATGCGAAGGCTACGCCAACAAACAATCGGTCCTGCGACATTCCATGTCGCATATGGGACCAGAACATGCAGACCGGGAATGGTATGCTGCATTTAAGAAATCACACGCTGCGGCCTGATTGCGGCCCGCACACACGAGAAATGGGAGATTACGAAATCCGCAAGCCTGGCAGCTTTGCAAAGCGCATTCCGAACCCGCAGACTGCACAGCATATGCACATGCTTGCCTAACGTCATCCATTTCTGTAACCGTTTGAAAATTGAGCTGACTGCCCTCACGGACCGGGGCGGCTCTGCTCTTCCTGACGTGACGACCGAAGACGACCAATTGACCGCCTGCCCGATGCAGTTTGCCCCGGGCAAGGCCCCGATCAACAAAAGAACATATAGAGCGCCAACAAGAAGGACGTACCCCATATGATGAAAACACGCGCAGCAGTTGCGGTTGCCCCCGGCAAGCCGCTGGAGATCATGGACGTGAACCTCGAAGGCCCGCGTGCCGGCGAAGTTCTGGTGGAAATCAAGGCCACGGGCCTGTGCCACACCGATGAATTCACCCGCTCGGGCGACGACCCCGAAGGCATCTTTCCGGCGATTCTGGGCCATGAGGGTGCCGGTATTGTTCTGGAAGTCGGCGAAGGCGTCACCAGCCTGAAGCCGGGCGATCACGTGATCCCGCTTTATACGCCCGAATGCCGCGAATGCGATTACTGTCTGAACCCAAAAACCAACCTGTGTCAGGCGATCCGCTCGACCCAGGGGCAGGGTCTGCTGCCGGATGGCACCACCCGGTTCAGCATGGAAGACGGCACCCCGATCCATCACTACATGGGCTGCTCGACGTTCGCCAACCACACCGTCGTGCCCGAAATCGCGCTGGCCAAGGTGCGCGACGACGCGCCGTTTGACAAAATCTGCTACATCGGCTGCGGCGTCACCACCGGCATCGGCGCGGTGATCAACACCGCCAAGGTCGAAATCGGGTCGACCGCCGTTGTGTTTGGTCTGGGCGGCATCGGTCTGAACGTCATCCAGGGCCTGCGTCTGGCCGGAGCTGACCAGATTGTCGGCGTCGACCTGAACCCGGGCAAGGTGGAGATGGCCACCCGCTTTGGCATGACCCATTTCGTCAACCCTGCCGAAGTAGACGGTGATCTGGTCGCCCATCTGGTCGAGCTGACCGGCGGCGGCGCAGATTACACATTCGACGCCACTGGCAACGTCAACGTCATGCGCACCGCGCTGGAATGCGCACACAAGGGTTGGGGCGAAAGCATCATCATCGGTGTGGCACCGGCAGGGGCCGAAATCTCGACCCGCCCGTTCCAGCTGGTCACCGGCCGCTCCTGGCGCGGCACCGCATTTGGCGGCGCAGCCGGGCGCACGGATGTGCCCAAGATCGTCGATTGGTACATGGACGGCAAGATCGAGATCGACCCGATGATCACCCACAAGCTGAGCCTGGACGAGATCAACCACGGCTTCCACCTGATGCACGAAGGCAAGTCCATCCGCGCCGTGGTGGAATTCTAAATCACAGCGGAGCTTCTCAGCTTCACAGCATGATCCCGATTTCGGATTGGCCTGCGGCCAATCCGACCGGGGGCCCGGGGGGCGGCGCGTTTCACGCGCCGCCCCCCGGGCCATTTGGGCACTGCTTCCAAAGATGGGCCACAACCCAAAGTGGCTCCCAAGAAAATCATTGCAGCGGCACAGACAGGCCCTTCACATATCCTCCCAGGGGGGATATTGGTCTGCTATGACCAGACCCCACAAACATCAATCTCATCCCAAGGTGATCGCTCGGCTGAAACGGGCCAACGGTCACCTCGCCCATGTCATCGCCATGATCGAAGAGGGCAGCCCCTGTACCGACATCGCCCAACAGCTGCAGGCCGTGGAAAAGGCCATCACCAATGCCAAGCGGGTATTGATCCACGACCACATCGACCATTGTCTGGATCCCGACGAAGCCGGACACGCCCCTGACACCGCCAGTTTCAAGGCCATCACAAGGTACCTGTGACCCCATGTTGTCGATTCTGGCAAACCGCACCTATCGCCACCTGTTTCTGGCCCAATTGATCGCCGTCATCGGAACCGGACTGGCCACCATTGCGCTGAGCCTGCTGGCCTATGATCTGGCTGGCGAAGAGGCGGGTCTGGTGTTGGGGCTGGCTCTGACGATCAAGATGGTCTGCTATGTGACCATCGCACCCATCGCGGCTGCCTTTGCTGCTCAGATGCCCCGGCGGACCTGGTTGGTGACACTGGATCTGATCCGCGCCGGGGCAGCCCTGTGTCTGCCGTTCGTGACCGAAATCTGGCAGATCTATCTGCTGATCTTCGTGCTGCAATCGGCCTCGGCGGCCTTTACACCGGCCTATCAGGCCAGCATTCCCGATGTGCTCCCGGATGAAGAGGAGTACACCAAGGCCCTGTCGCTGTCCCGGTTGGCCTATGATCTGGAGAGCCTCGTCAGCCCCGGGCTGGCCGCTCTGCTGTTAGGGGTCTTGACGTTTGATTCCCTGTTCTTTGGAACCGCCATCGGCTTTGTCGCCTCGGCACTGCTGGTGACGTCGATCCTGTTGCCCTCTCCCGTTCCAACGGTGCGACGCAGCCTCCATGACCGCACCACCCGCGGTCTTCGGCTCTATCTGACGACCCCACGGCTGCGCGGCCTGTTGGGGCTCACTGTTGCGGCCTCGGCAACGGCGTCCATGGTGTTCGTCAACACCGTGGTGATGACCCGGTCCGTGCTGGGTCTGGGCGAAAGCAGCGTTGCGCTGGCGCTGGCGCTGTTCGGTGTCGGGTCCATGCTGGTGGCGCTGATCCTGCCCCCTCTCCTGAAACATACCAAAGAGCGCCGGGTGATGTCGCTGGGCGCATTGGTTGCCATTCTCAGCCTGACCGGATTGGCCGTTGTCCAGGGGGTCGGGTCGCTGACCATGGGCTGGGTTGGTCTTGCCTGGTTTGGCACCGGTGTCGGCTATGCCGCGGTGATGACCCCATCAGGGCGCCTGCTGCGCCGATCCGTTGCCCCCGAAGACGGCCCGGCGATCTTTGCCGCGCAATTCACCCTGTCCCATGCCTGTTGGCTGGTCAGCTATCCTTTGGCGGGCTGGGCGATGACCCGGCTGGGGGCACAGCCGACATTGCTTCTGCTCACCGGGCTGGCCTGGATCGGGCTGCTGGTCGGCAGATGGGCATGGCCCGCCCCCAAGCCGGACCAGACACAGCCCGAAACCAATTGACCGACGATGGCCCCACCAGATCAATGCGGATCAAAGCCACGCTCGGCCTGGGGGGAAAACCCGAAATGACGACGATAGACCCGGCTGAAATGGCTTTGCGACGAAAACCCGTTGGCCAGCCCAACTTCGATGATCTTCATGTTGGTCTGACGCAGCATCGACCGGGCATTTTCCAGCCGCAACCGGGTGTGGAACACCTTGGGTGTGACGTTGAGATATTTTGAAAACAGCCGCTCCAGCTGCCGGGTCGACAGGCCGACCTGACGGGCGATGTCCGACGGACGCAGCGGGGCTTCCAATTCGCCGCGCATGACGGCCAGCGCGGCGGACAGCTTTTCGTGCCGTACCCCGGTGCGACAATGATCGGCAAGGGTCTGTTCATGACTGGCACCGCGTGGGGCCGAACACACCAGCCGGTCAGAGACGGCCGTTGCGGTTTCCATCCCATGGTGACGGGCAATCAGCTGCAACATCATATCCAGCGTCGCCGCCCCACCCGCACAGGTAAACCGCGTCTCATCAATGGCGAACAGGGACCGGCTGATCTCCAGATCCGGCCAGGTTTCGGCCGCAACATGAAGCAGGCTCCAATGAGTCGAAACCGGACGATTGTCCAGCAAACCGGCCTTGGCCAGCGCAAAAACCCCGCCTCCCACCGCTCCGATCTGACAGCCCTTGCGGGCGGCCTGACGCAGCCAGGCCAGCACCCCGGGCGAACTATCGGCGATCTGACCGGCCCCGCCACAGACAAAGATCGTATCCGTCCGTTCGACCGGGTCCAGGCTGCCATCAACTGCAACCGTCACTCCGAACACGGATCGGGCCAGTGCGCCACCCTCATGCACGGTGCGCCAACTGTAACGCTGGTTCCCGTCGTATTGATTGGCACCATCCAGCGCCGAAATGGCGCTGGCCAGATCCAGCGGTGAAAAGCTGGGCAACAGCAGAAACACGAACCGTCTGTGCGCAACCGGAAACACCGGTTGCGCCAGGTCCTGAACCATTTGCATGACTTTGGTCATGATGCGGCCCCCGGCCCAGATCAGGCGCGCATATTGGCGCCGTTGGCGTCATAGATCGGCGCGCCCAGCACCTCGGCGTCAAACATCTCGCCCAGGATCTCGACCTGCAGTTGGGTCCCCGCGCTGGCGTGTTCCGCGGCGACATAGCCCATCGCCATCGACGTGCCTGCGTGATGTGCGTAGCCGCCCGAACTGATGTAGCCGACCGCCTCACCATCCTTCAGGATCGCCTCGTCGTTTGAGACATCAATGCCGTCCACGTCGATGGTCATGGTCACCAACCTGCGGGCCGGGCCTGTGTCGCGCGCGGCCAATGTGGCCTCTTTGCCGACAAAATCCTTCTTCCAGTTGATGAACACGTCCATGCCGCTTTCCACCGCGTCGAAATCGGGACGGAAATCCAGGGTCCAGACACCCCACCCCTTTTCCAGACGCATCGACATCAGCGCCCGCGCCCCATACCAGCGATAGCCCAGATCGGCACCGGCCTCCTCGATCGCTTCGGCGAGACGCAGCAGGTATTGCGGCTTGCAATAGATCTCATACCCCAACTCGCCGCTAAAGCTGATCCGGTTCAGGATCACCGGCACCCCGCCCACATAGGTCTGGCGCAGATCGCGGAATTTGAACGCCTCGGCGCTGACATCATCGCGGGTGATCCGCGCCAGCAGGTCGCGCGATTTCGGCCCCGACAGGGCAATGCCGTGCCAGTCGTCGCTGACATTGGCATAGGACACATCGGCTGGCAGATCCGTTTCGAACCAGCGGCGGTGCGCCTCCTGCATGGCGCCCGAACCGAACAGCATGAAATGCTCCTCGCCCAGACAGGCCACGGTCAGATCCCCATACAGCTTGCCCTTGGGCGTCAGCATCGGGGTCAGAGTCAACCGACCCGGTTTGGGCACATACCCGGCCAGCACCCGGTCCAGATAGGCCCGCGCGCCAGCACCCTTGAATTCATGCTTGGCAAAGTTGGCAACCTCGATGCCGCCCACGGCCTCGCGCACGGCCTTGACCTCGCGCGCCACATAGTCGTGGCTGCGGTTGCGCTGGAACGTCGGCTCCTCATGCGCGTCCTCGGGGCCATCGGCAAACCACAGCGCATTTTCCAGACCAAAACCCTGCCCCATGCGCGCACCGCGCGCGACCAGCCGATCATACAGCGCGGTGGTTTTCTGCATCCGGCCTTTGGGCAGCGTTTCATTGGGAAAAGTCATGACAAAGCGACGTTCATAGTTTTCGGTGGATTTTACCGTGCCCCAATCCGGAGAGGCAAATTCACCGAACCGCGCCACATCCATGGCCCAGACATCAATCGAAGGTTCGCCGTCGATCATCCATTCCGCCATGGTCAGACCCACGCCACCGCCCTGGCAGAAACCCGCCATGACGCCCACGGCGCACCAGTAATTCTTCATCCCCGGCACCGGGCCGATCATCGGGTTGCCATCGGGGCCAAATGTGAACGGCCCGTTGATCATGTCCTTGATCCCCGCCTCGCCAATCGCCGGGATGCGTTCAAACGACATCTCCAGCCGGTCGGCGATCCGGTCCAGATCCGGTTGCAGCAACTCATGCCCGAAATCCCAGGGCGTCCCGTCTACCTTCCACGGTGTGCCCTTGGGCTCATAGGTCCCCAGCAGCATCCCCTGGCGTTCCTGACGGAAATAGATATTCGCCTCGTAATCAATCCCGGCGGGCAGACGCGAACCGTGGTTGGCCACCGCGTCGATCTTGTCGGTGATCAGGTAATGGTGTTCCATCGGCTGCACCGGCAGGTGGATGCCCGACATATGTCCCACTTCGCGCGCCCACAGACCACCACAATTGACCACATGTTCGGCGTTGATCTTGCCCTTGGGCGTGGTCAAATCCCAGCTGCCGTCCGGGCGCTGGCTCATCGCGGTGACGCCGCAATGGGTGAAATACTGTGCGCCATGCACCTTGGCCGATTTGGCAAAGGCATAGGTCGCGCCCGACGGGTCCAGATCGCCGTCCTGATCGTCCCACAGCGCCGCGTGATAATGTTTGGGGTCAATCAGCGGATGCCGCTCTGCGACTTCCCTGGGGCTGATGAATTCCTGATTCAGCCCCATATACCGCGCTTTGGAGCGTTCCCGCTTCAGGTAGTCATACCAGGTCTTGTTCGACGCCAGATAGAAACCGCCGGTGATGTGCAACCCGACGCTGTGACCAGATGTCTCTTCGATCTCCTTGTACAGATCAATGGTATAGCTCTGCAAACGCGAGATATTGGGATCCGAGCTGATGGTGTGGATCTGCCCGGCGGCATGCCAGGACGACCCCGAAGTCAGCTCGTCCCGCTCCAGCAGCACGGCATCCTTCCAGCCGAATTTGGCCAGGTGAAACAGGATCGAACAGCCCACGACACCGCCACCAATCACCACGACCTTGGCGTGGGACGGCAGCTTTTTGTCCGTAGAGCTCTCTTCCTTGTGAATGTTCAGGGTGGATTGGGCAAAAGTATCTGACATGTTCGGGATCCTCAGTCAGGGATATCAGGGCAGCAAGACCAGCTTGCCGACGAATTTCTTTTGCAGGAACACATCCTGCGCGGTGTGAATGTCGCCGAGCGGGAAAGTCTGGGCGACCAGGGGTTTGATCTCGCCCGCTTCGATATAGGAAATCAGGTTGGGCATGGTTTCGGGGGCCTGCACGGTGCCGCCAACGAATGTCAGATCCTTGAGATACAGATCGCGCACATCCAGCGTCACCAGCGGCCCGCCAATCGCGCCCGACGTGGCATAGCGACCGCCGCGTTTCAAACAGGAGATCAACGACGCAAAGCCATCCCCGGCCACCAGATCAACAACCAATGTGACGCTCTGTTCCCCCAGAATCTGCGCCGGGTCATCATTCCGATCCAGCAACCGATCCGCCCCCAGATCCTGCATCTGGTCATGTTTGCTGGCCGATGCGATCGCGATCACCGTCGCCCCGCGCCGTTTGCACAGCTGGATCGCCGCCGACCCGACCCCACCCGAGGCCCCGGTGATCAGCACAATATCCCCAGCCTTGCAGCCCGCCCGCGAAATCAGGTTTTCGGCTGTGGAATAGGCACAGGGAAACGACGCCAATTCCGCGTCCGACAGATCGGAAGTCACCGCATGGGTGTGCCTGTCGCGCGCAATGGCATATTGCGCGAACCCGCCATCGCATTCCGACCCCCAGGTGATAAAATCCCAATCATCAACCGCATCCGTTGCGGGTTGCAGGCTGGCAACCAGAACCCGTTCGCCAACGCGCGCCGGGTCGACACCATCACCCACGGCGACAATCTCACCACAGCAATCGGCCCCCTGAATGCGGGGAAAGACCAGCGGACGCCCGGTCCAGCTCGCGTCGTCGTCATCAGCGCCCAACGCACCGGCCGCCGCCTCGGTGTCGCCCGCGACCGCCTTGGAGTACCAGCCGATGCGGGTGTTGACGTCAGTGTTGTTGATCCCGGCTGCGCCGACCTTGATCAGCACCTCGCCCGCCGCCGGGGTCGGCACGGCGACATCGTCGCGAAACTGCAGCGCCTCGGGGCCACCGTGGCCAATCAGATGAACAGCTTGCATGGTTTTGGGAATGGTCATGAATGGATCCTCAGGTCAGGGGCAGGCGTCGGAAACGGCCCGGCATTGCCGGATCATGGAAATGATTCAACGGGCCATTGTCCACCAAATGATTGTGCCAATGGGCCAACGCCTGACGATCCAGCGTCACGCCCAGACCGGGGCCCTCGGGCACTGCAACCACGTTGTTGACCTGCCGAAACGGGCCGCCCTGGACCACATCCCCGATCTGCCAGCGAAACAGCGACTGGCTGGGTTCCGAAATCCACGGCATTGCCGCGCTCATGTGCAGATAGGCGGCGGTGGCAACCCCTGCGTCTCCGGAATAGCACCAGAACCCGACGCCCATCGCCTCGCAGGCCCCAATGAAACGCACCGTGCGGGATATCCCGCCTAGCACTGCAAAATTGGTGACGATGTAATCCGGCGCACCCACCGCCACAGCCCGGCGGATATCCGGCACATGGGTCGACATGCGGATCGACGAATGTTTGCGCAGCTCCGCCATCTCTTCGAACGTCGCAACCGGGTCTTCGTAGTTGCGGATGTCATAGGGTTCGATGTCGCGAAACACCCGGATCGCGGTGGGCAGCGACCATTGCATATTGCTGTCCAGCCGGATCATCGCATCCGGCCCCAATGCCGCGCGCATCTCCTTGACCGTGTCGATCTCGATCCGGGGATCACCCAGGATCAGCTTGCCTTCGAACATGGTCGATCCATGCTCTTCGCGCATCCGCACACAATAATCCGCCACCGCCTGGGGATCCATTTCACCACCGGCCCGAAACCCGAAATATTCGGTAAAGGGGATCGCCTTGCGCACAGCCCCGCCCAGCAAACGGTACAGCGGTTCCCCCGCGACCTTGCCCCGCAGATCCCACAGGGCGATTTCGATCGCGCCAAAGGCCTTGACCACGGAACTGTCGTCCGTGTTCTGCACAATCTGCCAGGGCGGAACGCACAGGTTCTCGCAGCCCGCGATGTCCAGCGCATCGGCCCCGATCAGCCGGTCGCCCATGGCACGAATGCTATCGACCACGTCGACCGACGGTGCCTCTCCCAAACCAATCAGCCCCTGATCGGTTTCCACCTCGATGATGGTCTTGGAGGTGCCGGGATAATGCCCCCCGGTCCACCACATCGGTTTTTCCAGCGGCAGGTTGACCGGAGTGGCCCGCAGCCCGGTAATCCTGAGCCGTGTCATGAAAATCGCCCCGCAAAACAGGCGTTTCGCCGGTGCACGGGTGGTGTACGGGTGGTGCACGCATCGTGCCAGGGGGGAAATGCCCCCCCTGCATCAGCCGGAATTATGCGTAAAGAAATCATTACCTCAGTACCAGGCATCGGGAAGCTCTTCCTTGCGCTTGGCGACATAGGCGGCCAGTTCTTCTTCCTTGGCCGGATTCAGGGCGGGCTTTTCATACTCGTTCAACATCTGGTTCCAACGGTCATACGCACGCGTGCGCATGTCCTTGGACCCGCCCTCTTCCCAGCTTTCGACATTCTCGCTGTCGCTCAGCTTGGGCTCATAAAACGCATCCTGATAATTGCGCATGGTGTGCGCCGACCCCAGGAAATGCCCCCCCGGTGCGACCTCGCCATAGGCGTCGCGCGCCATCGCTTCGTCGCTGATGTCCAGCCCTTGGCCCAGGACCTTTTGATAGGATCCCAACCGGTCCGCATCCATGATCAGTTTTTCAAACCCGGTGGCCAACCCGCCTTCGAGCCACCCGGCCGCGTGCAAGACAAAATTCGCCCCGGCGAGCATGGTGGAATGCATCGAATCCGCGCTCTCATAGGCGGCCTGGGCATCCTCGGTTTTTGATGCGGTCAGCGACCCACCACAGCGCAAGGGCAGCCCAGCCCGGCGCGCCAACTGACCGATGGCATAATTAGACACCACCGGTTCCGGCATCCCAAACGTGGGGGCCCCGGATTTCAGCGACATGGAGCTCAGAAAATTGCCCAGCACAAAGGGCGCACCGGGACGCACCAATTGCGCATAGGCACAGGCCATCATCGCCTCGGCCATCGCCTGTGCAACCGACGCGGCCGTCGACACCGGACCCATCGCCCCGGTCAGAATAAAGGGAACAACAACAATGCCTTGCCCGCGTCCACAATAGACGCGGATCGCCTCGGACACGACCTTGTCCACCAGCAAGGGGGAGTTCGTGTTGACGTTGCCCATGATCACGCAATTGTTGTCCATCACGTCCCGCCCATGCAGGATTTCGGCCATATCAACGCTGTCTTGGGCGCGGCTCATTTCGGTAATTGCCCCCAGATGCGGTTTGTCCGACAGGGTCATATGGGCCAGCACCATATCCAGATGGCGTTTGCTGACCGGGACGTCGCAGGGTTCGCAAATCACCAGCCCGGTGTGGTGCAGATTTGGGTGCAGATAGGCGAGTTTGACCAGCTTCTCGAAGCTGTCCATATCGCCATATCGCCGCCCCCCTTCCAGATCGCGCACAAAGGGCGCGCCATAGATCGGGGCGAACACCTGATTGGTCCCGCCAATCACCACCGAGCGCTCCGGATTGCGGGCGACCTGGGTGAACTGGCGCGGGGCCTTGGCGCATAGATCCCGGATCCACTGCGCATCGGCGCGCACAATATCACCCTCGATCCGCGCCCCTTCGCGCCGCCACAGCTCCAACGCTTCCGGGTCGTCGCGAAACGCGATGCCGACGTCTTCGAATATCCAATCGACCTGCGCCTCGAGCTTGGTCAGTTGTTCGTCGTCCAGCACATCAAAAAACGGCAGGATCCGCTGGATATAGGGCGAAGCCGGCGCGCCCACCGGGGCGGCTTGTCTGCTGCGCGAAGCACGGGCACGTCGGGCCATGATCAGGTCTCCATCAATCTGTGGTGCAACACTACGCAACCGAAACAGGTTTGTGACGGTTGAAAAACCTGATGGTTTGGATAAGTCTGAGTTATGCAAGAACTCTGGAAACTCGTCTCCTCCCCCCGCCACGTCATCGTGTTCGAAGCCGCCGCCCGGCACGGATCCTTTACCCGTGCGGCCGCTGAATTAAATGTGCAGCAGCCCGCCGTCAGCGCGGCGATTCGGCAATTGGAGGACGCGTTGGGGGTGACCCTGTTCCACCGCAGCCATCGCAAAGTGGAATTGACCAAGGCCGGAGAGCGATTTTTCACTGATATTTCAATGGCGTTAGAACAAATCCTGGCCTCGGCCCGCGCCGTGTATCAACGCGGATTGAACGACCATGTGACTCTGTCGGTTTCGACCGCTTTTGCCTATTACTGGATGGTGCCGCAGTTGGAACAGCTGCACTCCCAGCATCCGGAGATTGATTTACGTCTGCAAACCAGTGATCGAGAGCCCGATATAGACGCCGAGGGAATCAGCCTTGCCATAAGGCGGGGGGACGGCAATTGGCCCGGCGTACATGCCGCATTGATTGCACCCGAAGTGATCTATCCCATCGCTGGTCCGGGGGTTTTGGCCAGATCGGATCTCACGGAGATTCGCGATCTTTTGGATCACCGGCTGATCCACCTCGAAGAGCCGGTGCGCGCCCGCCCGACCTGGGCCCAATGGTTCGCCCATTTTGACGTGTTGGACCGCCCGCCAAAGGCGGGATTACGACTGAACGACTATGCGCTGGTTCTTCAGACAGCTATGGCGGGCGAGGGCATCGCCTTTGGCTGGCAGCATGTGACCCGCAGGCTGATTTCGCAGGGTCTGCTGGAGGCGCGCAGGGATTGGGCCTGGAAGACCGGCAAGGGATTCTATCTGGTTTGGTCCCAGAACACCCCCCTGATCCCCCAGGCCGAACGTGTGCGCGACTGGATGATTTCTCTGGGCGAAACCTGATCGCGCGTGAATCAAGGCGCAAGAAACGCCTTGATCCACACCGATTTTACACAGCTTCCCCGCCGGGATCAGCCATCATCGCCCTTGTAGAACCCGATGACATCGCCATCGGTTGTCGCGCCCAACCCGTTCAACAATCGGTTCGAGTAGTTGAAATAGGCACAGACCTGATTGACTTCCAGGACCTCCCCATCATCGCATCCGGCAATTTTCAACGCTTCGAAATCGGACTTGATCATCTTGCCGACATCCGTTGTCAGCTTGCCCGCATAACGCAACAGCGCCAACTCCTTGCCCTGAAACTCGTCTTCGGGGCGATGTGCCTTGAGCGCCAGAAAGATTCGATCGCTGCGCGGCTGATCACGCAACAGGTTGCGGACATTCATAAAATGATGGGTCAGCGAATAGGTGCAATCATTCAGGATCGACGTATAGCTGGCAACCACTTCCAGGAACCAGAAGGGCAATTTGTTGTCCTTGGAATGCAACGCCGAACGATAGAGCGTGACATGCCCGTTCATTGTTTCCGGGCGCAAGGAATGCACCCGCATAACCGTATCAACGGTGCCATGTGGAGTGCGCGCCTTGTCCAGCAATTCCTTGAGACGACCGTCGGCCTCCTCATCCGGGACCATGTGAATCCAGGCGCTCATGCCGCGTCTCCCGTGAAGATGTCATAGGCCTTGAGCGCCTTGGCGCTATAGGCATAGGCAGGACCGCCGCCCATGTAGGTGGCCATGGCCAATGCCTCGCATAATTCGTCCCGTGTGGCACCCAATCGCACCAGGGATCGCACGTGAAAGCCAATACAGCTGTCACATTTCGTGGCAATGGCAATGCCCAATGCCATGAACTCCTTGGTCTTTTCGCTGAGCGCGCCATTTGTCTTGGCCGCCTTGCCCATCATGCCAAATCCCTTGACGGTCTCTGGCACCTCCTTGGAATAGGTGGCGATATTGGCCTCGGTTTCGGCCATGAAGTCTTTCCAGTCCATTGTCTTCTCCGTTCGCTTCACGCGCAGCCCGACATCGGGTGTTCGGACTGCGCAGAGTTTCCTACCCGCGTTCATCTGCCCCCATGCGCCGTTCCAGCCAGCGCACACCGGCGCTGATGATCAGGACCAGCACCAGATATTCAAAGATGAGCAGCGTATAGATTTCCAGCGGGCGATATTCGGTCACCACCAATTCGTTGGCGCGCCGGGTCAGCTCCTGCATCCCGATCACGGACGCAAAGGCGCTCATCTTGACGATATAGATGAACTGATTGGCCAGCGGTGGCAGGATGCGCCGGATCGCCTGGGGCAGGATCACATAGCGCATGGTTTGCAAATAGTTCAGCCCGATGGTCTGGGCCGCTTCGGTTTGTCCTTTGGCAATCGACTGGATCCCGGCGCGATAGATTTCGGCCGTAAAGGCACTGTCGGAAATCGCCAGCGTGATGATCGCCCCCCAAAACGGGTCAATCGGGATGTTCAACCCCATCGACTGGAACACGATCGGCAGGCCGTAAAACACCCAGAACAACATCGGCAACAGCGGGATGGCGCGTACGAATTCGACATAGACCCGGTTAAACATCCGAATTTGCCACCGCGTCGATAACCCCGGCAGCGCCACCACAAGCCCCAGACCGATCGAGACCACGGCCGCGATCACCGAAATCAGGATGGTGTCACCAATACCCGAAACCAGAAATTTCACATTGATCCAACCGGACGGTTTGGTCGGGTCGATCACGTACCAGCCCCAGGTCCCCGAGCTGGAACACCCAGCCAAAGCCAACAGGGCAAGCGACAGGAAAATCCACTTTTTCATGATTGTCTTCTCCTCAGTGCTGCAGGATCTGGGACAGGAACTTCTGACACCGCTCGGATCGCGGAGCGCCAAAGAACTCATCCGGGGGGCCCTGTTCGACGATTTCACCGGCGTCCATAAAGACCATGTTGTCAGCAACTTTGCGGGCAAACCCCATCTCGTGCGTGACCACAACCATAGTCATCCCGTCATCCGCCAACCCGACCATCACGTCGAGCACTTCAGAGATCATTTCGGGGTCCAGCGCCGAAGTCGGCTCGTCAAACAACAGCACCTTGGGCTCCATGCACAGCGACCGGGCGATGGCCACCCGCTGCTGCTGACCACCCGACAGCTGCCCCGGACGCTTTTTCGCCTGATCCGGGATATGCACTCGTTCCAGATAATGCATGGCCTTGGCTTCGGCCTCGGATTTGGAGAGCCCGCGGGCCTTGATCGGCCCCAACATCAGGTTCTCCAGCACCGTGAGGTGCGGAAACAGGTTGAACTGTTGAAATACCATGCCGACCTCGGACCGGATCGCCGCCACCGATTGCGGATCATTGGTCAGTTCGATGCCATCGACCCGAATCGTTCCCTTCTGATGTTCTTCCAGCCGGTTGATGCAGCGCACTACTGTCGATTTCCCGGACCCCGAGGGGCCGCAGATCACAACCTTTTCACCGGATCCTATGGATAGATTGATATCCTTGAGCACATGAAATGTGCCATACCACTTGTTGACTCCAACAAGCTCGATTGCTGTCTGCGCCATCGAATTCCCCCTGTTTCGCGCGTCACGCATCAAAAAATGCGCAAAATTTTCTCCGTGAGAAAAATTTTTCTTGAGATTAACTGCGGGAATGCCGTTAAATCAAGGAACAATCGAACTATAATCAAAAGCGAACAGACAACACCAACAGGGGAGTCACCAATGAAACGAATTTTCAAGGCAGCCGCAGTCGCGGTTCTGGGCCTGACTTTGTCAGGTGCCGCACAGGCACAATCGGCACTGAACGAAATCCTGGATACGGGCGTGCTCAAGATCGGGACTACGGGTGACTGGAACCCGATGACGTTGCGCGATCCGGCGACAAACAGCTACAAAGGCTTCGACATCGACATCATGAATGAGCTGGCCAAAGATCTGGGTGTCGAAATCGAATTCGTGCCAACCGACTGGAAAACTCTGGTCAACGGCGTTGTGGCCGGAAAATACCACATGACCGGGTCGGCTTCGATTTCTCCCCCGCGGATGAAGGTGGCCGGCTTCTCGGAAAGCTATATTTCGGTGGAGCTGTATCCGTTCACCACCAAGGAGAAAGCTGGAAACTTTGACGGGTATGACAGCATCAACCAACCCGGTGTCAAAGTGGCAACCACGCTGGGAACGACGTTTGAAAAACGCGTGCGCGAATGGTTCCCCAATGCCGACATCAAGGTGGTCGAAGCCCCGGCGCGCGGCTTTCAGGAAGTGCTGGCCGGTCGGGCCGATGTGTTCATCACCTCGAATATCGAAGGATCGACCCTTGAGCAGAAATTCCCTGTGACCCGCGTCCCCGGAACCGGCCCACGGTCGCCATCGCCCATCGCGATGTTGTTGCCCCAGGCCGATCAGGTGTGGATCAATTACGTGAACAATTGGGTCAAAGTGAAAAAGGCCCAAGGGTTCTTTGAAACCACCAAGGCGAACTGGGGTCTGTGATCCTGGCCTTGTGATGATTGGGACCGCGCCCCGTTGCGCGGTCCATTTCGTTTTCAGGTTCGGGGTTTCAGACCGGACAGGTCCGGGTCAGTGTTCTTCAATGCCGCCCACGTCGAAACCCAGCCCCACCAGCGTGTCAGATTCGGGTACTCTGCAAACAGCTCGCGCCCCTCTTTTGATTGCAGGAAATAGTCGATCATGGGGGCAAGATGGCAATCTGCCAACGTCGGCGCGCGCCCGCTCAGCACTCTGCTCTCCTCGGCAATGTCTTCCAACGCCGCCAACACACGCCGCGACCCTGCTACTCCTGTTGCGATCACCTGTGGATCCCCTTCCTCTCCTACGAGCGGACGAAAAACCGAATGCGAAAACACCTGTCGAACCAGCGGAACATAGCCATAACTGTCCACAATCGCCATGACCTGATCCATGCGCGCCTGAGCCATCGGATCGTCAGGTTGCAACCCGACGCCGGCAAAGGCGTTGTCCACATAACGGGTAATGGCCCCGGTTTCATAAAGAGAGAATGCATCATGTTCCAGAACTGGCACCCGGCCAAAGGGATGCCGCCGCAGATGATCATCAGTCAGATCCGTGAAAGGATCAACTTCGACAGTCGCAACTGCGATCTGCTTTGCGGACAGGACCATGCGGACAATTCTGGAATAGACGCTGTAGCGATAGCTGTACAGTCGAACACTCATCTCACGTCCGCCTCTCAAATTTATCCAAGCATCGCTCAAGGATAGACGCAGATGCCAACAAAACAAAGACAGGAGCGGTAACATGTTACTCAGTCGCATGACCTGGCAACAGGTCGACGCCCATGTGAAATCCGGTGGCGGTATCGTATTGCCCATGGGATCAACGGAACAACATGGCCCCATGGGCATGATTGGCACCGACACGATCTGTGCCCAGGCGCTGGCCGAACGGGCCGCCGACATCTGCGGGGCCATCTGTGCGCCGCCTCTGGCCTATACGCCTGCCCCATTCAACATGGGGTTTGCGGGGACCATGTCATTGTCTGCGGACCTGTTTCAGGCCATGGCCCGTGAGCTGTTGGAAGGGCTGCAATCCCAGGGTTTCACCCGGATCTATGTTGTGAACGGGCATGGTGCCAATCTGGCACCGATGCGGACAGCGGCCACTGGGCTGACTGCCCGCGTTCAAATTCGCAGCTGGTGGGATTTCGAACCAGTCAACCTGTTGCGGCGTCAATGGTACGGCGCATGGGAGGGGATGCATGCCACCCCATCCGAAATTGCCATCACCCAATCGCTGTTTCACGTCCTGCCCACCGGTGATGCCGCAGACCCTCCCAAACAATTGAGCGCGGAATTCATCGCTGCCCATGCCGGCGACCGCCATGGGCCGCCGCAGGAACACCGCGCCCAGTTTCCAGATGGGCGGGTGGGGTCGCATTCGGCGTTGGCCTGCCCGGAACATGGCGACGCACTGATCGCCGCTGCCACCCAGGCCATTGCCGAAGACATGCGCGGCTTCTTCAATCTGGAAGGTTGACCGCCGGATGGGATGGTTTGCGCCGCATGAATGCGGCCCGGTCGCAGGTCGCAACCAGAACCGCATCCTGATTAAAGGCCTGGTGCAGGAAGTGCACAATCCCTGCTTCGGGGCGCGATCCGCTGTCGCGGCAATCCTTCACGGTGGTCCGCACTCTCAAAGTGTCGCCCTGAAACACCGGGGCAGGAAAGCGCACATCGCTCATCCCCAGATTGGCGATGGTCGTCCCCAGCGTGGTTTCATTCACCGTGATCCCGATCATCACCCCCAGGGTGAAGATCGAATTGACCAATGGGCGGCCAAATTCGGTGCCCTCGGCAAAATGGCGGTCGATGTGCAGGGGCTGCGAATTAAAGGTCATCGCGCAAAACATCATATTGTCGGATTCCGTGATGGTTCGGGTGATCGCGTGATCAACCACCATCCCCGGATGAAACTCTTCGAACCAGAGGCCGGCCATGGGTTACGCTCCTTTGGTGATGTCGATGCGAATCAGAATCTGTCCGGCATCGACGGTTGCGCCCGGTTCACAGGCGATGGCTGACACGACACCATCGGCCATGGCCTTTAGCTCCATCAGCAGTTTCATTGATTCCAACGCCACCACAGTTTCCCCCATTTGCACGACCTCTCCGACAGCAACAGGCAGGTCGGCCACCAGCCCAGGCATGGGCGCAACAATGCGATCCGGGTCCGTATCCGTTGTTGATCGGGTCGCCAAACGCAGATCTCCGGCCAACGACAGCCTGTGGCAGGCATCGAACGCGGGGCTCCACAGCCAGATTTCCGTACCCGTGTCAAATACGCCACACCGGCTGGAAACACCGTTTTCGATGACATTCATCTCTGTCGCACTGGCGCGCGTGATCAGACAGGAAACCGTCCCCTCGCGAGAGGTCACTTCGAATTGTCCCTGCTGGCCGCGGATTTCGACCGCGGCATCGGGCGCATCGGTCTCCAAATATTGGGCACAAGCCGCCTGCCCCGCCTGATCCAACAAACGCATTCCACCCAGTCCGTACCACGGCGACGTGCCCGACGGCTGTGCGGAATGGCGCGCCAGAGCGGCCAGCCTGGTTGTTTGCGCGACTGGCGCGGCCCAACCATCCGGCCATTGCGCGGCAATGAACCCGGTGGTGGCGCACCCTTGGGCGAATGCATCCCTGGCCAGCGCGTCCCGAAGAAACAGCCTGTTGGTCCCGAGCCCGGCCACGCCGGTCCGCTCCAGCCCCCGGATCAGCGATTTGCGTACGCTGTCGCGGTCGGGGCCATGGGCGATCAGCTTGGCAATCATGGAATCGTAATGGCTGGCGACAACCGACCCAGTCTGAACCCCGCTGTCGCATCGCAGGCCCGGATCCGGTGCCCAATGCAGGATCTCTCCGGTTTGGGGTCTGAACCCCAAGGCCGCGTCCTCGGCAGTGAGCCGGGCTTCGATCGCATGGCCGCAGCACCGGATATCGGCCTGTGTCAGCCCCAAAGGCTGACCCGCAGCAACCCGCAACTGCTGTTCCACCAGGTCCAGGCCCGTCACTTCTTCGGTCACGGTGTGTTCCACCTGCAACCGCGTGTTCATTTCCAGAAAATGGTAGGCTTCGGTGTCACCCTCCAAGACAAATTCCACGGTGCCCGCGCTGTCATACCCGATCTCGCGTCCCAATCGCAGCGCCGCTTTGAACATCGCATCGCGTGTGGCTGTGCTCAAATTCGGGGCCGGTGCCTCTTCGAGCAGCTTCTGGTGATTGCGTTGCACCGAACAATCGCGCTCATGCAGGTGCAGCAGATTGCCATGTTTGTCGCCCAACAGCTGCACTTCGATGTGGCGCGGATTTTGCACCAGCTTTTCGATCATCAACCGCCCCTCGCCAAAGGCGCGTTCGGATTCGGCGCGCGCCGATTGAATGGCGTCAGCCAATCCCCCCGGATCATGGACCACGCGCATGCCTTTGCCCCCACCCCCGGCGCTGGCCTTGATCATGACCGGCAGACCAATGTCATACGCGGCGGCGATCAGAGTCTCGTCGCGTTGATCCGCGCCTGCATAGCCCGGAAGACAGGGTACTCCAGCGGCCAAGGCCACGGCTTTGGCTTCGATTTTGGCCCCCATGATACGGATCGCATGGGGGTGAGGTCCAACCCAGATCAGCCCGGCTTGGACACAGGCTTCGGCCAGATCGGGGCGTTCCGACAAGAAGCCATATCCGGGATGGAGCGCCTGGGCACCGCTGGCCTGTGCGGCCGCGATGATCCGATCCACCCGCAGATAACTGTCCCGCGCCGCAGCCCCCCCGATATGCACAGAGGTATCCGCCAGTTGTACATGCAAGGCGTCCCGGTCCGCGTCCGAATAAACCGCAACCGTTCGGATCCCCATCGCCCGCGCCGTGCGCATGATCCGACAGGCAATTTCGCCGCGATTGGCGATCAGCAATGTGTCAAACATCATGCGCCCTCACATCCGGTAAACTGGGCGCGGCCCGGTTTCGCGGGGCTCTGCTGCGGACAGCCCCAGGCATAACCCCATCACATCTCGGGTCTGGTCCGGTTCGATAATCCCGTCATCCCACAGCCGCGCCGTGGCGTAATAGGGGTCGCTTTGTTCGGTGAACTGGGCCCGCGTGCGCCTGTCCAGCTCTGCGATCTCGTCCTTGGACGCGGGTGATTTCAGGCTGGCCCGGCGCAGGTCGGTGACCACCGTGGCTGCGACATCCGGGCTCATCGTGGCAATGCGCGCATTGGGCCAGGAGAACAGGAACCGGGGCCGAAACCCGCGCCCACACATTCCGTAGTTCCCAGCGCCATAGGAGCCGCCTGTGATCACGGTGTATTTTGGCACTCGCGCATTGGAAACCGCATAAACCAGCTTGGCCGAATGTTTGGCGATGCCACCGCGCTCGGCGTCAGTTCCGACCATAAAACCGGTGATATTCTGCAAGAACAGCAAGGGTATATGGCGCTGATCACACAGTTCGATGAAATGCGCACCCTTGAGCGCACTTTCGGAAAACAACACCCCGTCATTGGCCAGGATCCCCACCGGATAGCCGTGGATATGGGCAAAACCACAGACCAGAGTCGCGCCATAATCGGGCTTGAATTCGGAAAAATCGCTGCCATCCACCAGGCTGCGGATCATGGCCCGCGTATCGGTGGGGCGTTTCAGGTCGATCTGGGCGAACTCTGCCGGTGTTCCGGCATCCGCTGCGGGGGGGGCTGACGCTTGTGGCGGATCACTGGGCATCGCTGGCTCGAGATATCCGACCAATTCGCGCAACTTGCGCAATGCGCCCTCTTCGTCCTCTGCCAGGTGGTCACTGACCCCCGACACATTGGTGTGCATCTCGGCCCCGCCCAAAGTGTTGCCGTCGACAACCTCGTTGATGGCTGCCTTGACGATGGGGGGGCCTCCCAGATGGATACGACCGGTCTCCCGCACCATGATCACCTGATCACTCAGCGCCGGAATATAGGCCCCACCCGCCGTGCATCCGCCAAATACGACGGAAATCTGTGGGATACCTGACGCCGACATCTGGCATTGCCGCCAGAATGCACCGCCAAAATGATCCTTGTCCGGGAAAACCCGGTCCTGTTCGGGCAGAAACGCACCACCGCAATCCACCAGATACAGACATGGCAACCGATGGGCCTGAGCGATTTCCTGGGCGCGCGCATGTTTGCGCACGGTTTCCGCAAAGAACGATCCGCCTTTGACCGTGGCGTCATTGGCAATGATCATACAGGGCCGCCCGCGCACCACGCCGATGCCGGTGACTATTCCGGCACCCGGAACCTCGCCGCCGTACATCCCGTACGCGGCCAGCGGTGACAACTCGAGAAACGCTGTGGCCGGATCCAACAGAAATTCGATCCGGTCGCGCACAAACATCTTGCCGCGTTCTGCATGGCGGATGCGAAAACGCTCTCCGCCACCCTGGGACGCGGCCCTGTGACGGTCGCGCAGGTCTGAAATCAGATCTGGAATGGTGGGCATGGCGTCCTCCCTTGATTTTCTACCTAACGTCCGTTAGAAATTCTGTCAACAACCACAAAGAGACCAAAGATGACCCTTGGATTTGACGCCACCACCGCCTCCTCCTTCTTCTTTTCCGATGAACACCACATGTTGCGCGCCCAAGTGCGCCGCCTGGTCGAGGAAGAGATCAAACCCCATGCGGACATCTGGGAAGAACAGGGGCACACCCCCCGCGACCTGTTGCGAAAGATGGGCGAATTGGGGGTGTTCGGAATCCGCTATCCCGAAGCCTACGGCGGCTCCGATATGGATCAATTGGCCACCGTTGTGCTGGCCGAAGAATTGGGGCGATGCACCTATGCAGGTGTGGCGATCACCGCGCTGGTGCACACCGATATGGCCTCGGTTCATGTGTTCAATGCCGGGACCCAGGAACAAAAGGCCAAATACCTGCCAGGAATCATTGCCGGGAACACCATAACCGCGGTTGGCATCACCGAACCCGATGCCGGATCTGACGTCAAAAGCATCCGCACGACCGCACGGCGCGCGGTCGATCACTCCGGCGATCATTATGTTCTGAACGGCACCAAGACCTTTATCACCAACGGGGTGCTGGCCGACCTGTATTGCATCGCGGTCAAAACCGACACCACAGGCCCGGCCAGTCAGAGCGTTTCGATGTTTCTGCTGGAAAAGGGCACGCCTGGGTTTACCGTGACCCGCAAGTTGAAAAAACACGGCTGGCACAGTTCGGACACGGCCGAGCTGTCGCTGGTGGATGTGCGGCTGCCTGCTGAAAACATGCTGGGGGCCGAAGGTCGCGGGTTCTACGAGATCATGAAGAATTTTCAGAACGAACGTCTGGTGCTGGGTGCCATGGCCATGGGCGAGGCCCAGGCCGCGATCGAACTGACCGTGGATTATGTGAAAAACCGCACGGCCTTTGGCGCGCCCTTGTGGGAGAAACAGACCATCCGCCAACGGCTGGCCATGCTGTCGGCACGGGTCGAAGCGGGACGCCAGATGGTCTATGCCACCGCTGCACGCACGGCAGCAGGGGAACACCTGGTCCGCGACGTGTCGATGATAAAAGCCTACTGTGGTGAGCTGGTAAACGAAGTCATGTATGAATGCGTTCAGTTCCACGGCGGCATGGGTTTTATGGCAGGCAGCACCATTGAACGCATGGCGCGTGACGCCCGTGTGCAGGCCATTGGCGGGGGTGCCACCGAAGTCATGTTGGAAGAAGTCGCCAAACGCATGTGAACCGCACTGGCCGGTTGCACGCAGACCGGATATCTCAAAGGACAGCCTGCCCCGCTTCATGGACCACTCGATGACCGTTTCCTCTGCCACCCCCCGCACTCCCGATCCAAAACCCAAAGCCGCCGCTGCCCGCGATCAGATATTGACCCATGCAGCGCGAATGATGCGCGCCCGGGGCTATGCTGATATGTCGCTGCGTGAGTTGGCAGCCGAGGTGGGGATGAAGGCCGGCAGCCTGTATTACCATTTCCCCTCCAAAGAGGCGTTGGCGACCGACGTCATGCGGCTGGGGGTTGAAATCGTGTCCGACGCGGTTCAAGCAGGGCTGGAAGACGCCCCCGATTTGCCCCCGCGCGCCCGGATGACCCGGGCCATGCAGATCCATCTGGAGACGTTGTTGTCCGCCAGCGATTTTTCCTCGGCGCATATTCGATGCTACCCCTTTGTCCCGGTGACTGTGCAGAGCGAGCTCAAGTCCGTGCGCAAGAAGTATGACAAGATCTGGTCCGCCTTGATCGAACAGCACCTGGGACCCAAGGCGACGCCAACAGACATACGCTACCTGCGGTACGCCATCATTGGGGCGTTGAACTGGTCATTGGAATGGTTCGACCCCGCCCATGACGATGCCGCACTTTATGTAACATCGGTGGCGGACCGATTGCTGAGGGAGACGCCATGATACCCGCAGCAGCCGCCACGCGATCCTGGTTGTTCGTGCCCGGAAATGACCCACGCAAGATGGCAAAGGCGCTGACCTGTGACGCTGATGTGGTGATCTTCGATCTCGAAGACGCGGTTGCGCCACAAGACAAGCCAACAGCTCGGGCATTGGTGGCCGAGGCACTGACCCACCCCGCAAGACCCTTGCGCTTTGTCCGTGTCAATGGCCTGGGGACCGGGTTGGCGGCTGCGGATGTCGCAGCCACCCTGCCCCATGCGCCAGATGGCTACGTTCTGCCCAAATGCGAGGGACCCGATGATATTGCGACGCTGTCAGAGATGACGGGCGGGCGGATCGGCATTCTGGCGATTGCGACAGAAACCGTGCGGGCCGTGCGCAATCTGATGCGGCAGGATTGGGCACATCCGGCGCTGACCGGCCTGACCTGGGGCGGCGAGGATCTGGCCGCCGATCTGGGATCGCTGAGCAACCGCGCCACCGATGGCAGCTATCGCAGCCTGTTTGTGCAGGCCCGTGATCTGACGCTGCTGGCCGCGCGGGACGCCGGCGTTCTGGCGATCGATTCAGTGTTCGTCGATTTCCATGATACGGCGGGTCTGAATGCGGAGACCCGCGATGGATTCACCTTGGGGTTCGATGGCAAAATGGCCATTCATCCGGCCCAGATCGACACGATCCACACCGCCATGACCCCGGCCCCCGCGGATGTGGAATGGGCACGACGTGTGATCGCCGCGCTCGAGACCGCACAATCCGGGGTCGCACAGTTGGACGGCAAGATGCTGGATCTGCCACATTTGATATCGGCTCACAGACTCCTGCGGTTGGCAGGATCAGGCACAGCCTGACCCACGGACGTGTCCCAAGCGTTGGCAAACGCCTTGGCCCGGCGTTTCACCACCTTTGAAATCTTGTTGCGCCGGAGATGAAACCCGGGTGTCTGAACGATACAGCGCTGGGTCAGATGGTGACCCTGGTTTCTGGCCAAAGCACGGGCCGCTACGTCACGCACGGCGCGACGCTGCACCATCTTGTGTCACCGCACCCAGCCCATAGAGTACAGGTACAAATTTCCGTCAACCGAGGCCAATATGCCCGGACACATCAGGACACAGCCCGCCTTTACCGCCAAGGGATTGACCAAGACCTATGGCGAAGGCCGTTCCGCTGTGCATGCGTTGCGCGGCGTCGATCTTGAAATTCCGCAGGGTGAAATCGTGGTGTTGCTGGGGCCGTCAGGATCCGGCAAATCGACATTGTTGAACATACTGGGCGGGCTGGATCGCGCCACATCGGGTACGGCGCATTTCCGTGACCAAAACCTCAGCGCCATGACAGACCGGGCGCTGACCCTGTATCGGCGTCGCCATGTCGGGTTCGTGTTTCAGTTCTACAATCTGATGCCCAGCCTGACGGCGCTGGAAAATGTCGAACTGGTTACGGAAATCGCCGATGAACCGATGCCCGCCGAAGACGCCTTGTCTCTGGTCGGGCTGAGCGAACGCATGGATCATTTTCCCGCGCAATTATCCGGTGGCGAACAACAGCGTGTCGCCATTGCCCGTGCCGTCGCCAAACGACCCAATGTGTTGTTCTGCGACGAACCGACCGGCGCATTGGATAGCACCACGGGACGGTCCGTGCTGCGGGTCTTGCGCGATGTGAACCAGCAACTGGGGTCGACCATCCTGATGGTGACCCACGCGGCCCATACCGCACAGATGGCCGATCGGGTGATCCATTTTGCTGACGGGGCCATCCGAGAAGTGGTGGAGAACACCACCAAGCTCAGCCCAGATGACATCATATGGTAAGCCCGCTGGATAAGAAACTGCGCCGGGACCTGTGGAGGATGAAGGGACAGGCGACGGCAATTGGCGCTGTCATTGCCGTTGGCGTGCTGATGCTGGTGATGATGACCGGGCTGACCGCGTCGATATCGCAAACCCGCGCCACCTATTATGACCGCTATCGGCTGGCCGATATCTTTGCCACCGTAGCCCGCGCACCGGAACGGGTCGAAGCCCGGATCGCTGCATTGCCTGGTGTGTCCAGCCTGCAATCGCGGGTGTCGGGACAGGCGCTGATCGACATACCGAACGAAGATCTGCCGATTCAGGCGCAGGCCCTGTCCCTGCCCGACCAGGGCCGACCGGTCCTGAATGACGTGTATCTGACCAGCGGCCGCATGCCCGAGGCACAACAGTCGGATGAAATCCTGTTGTTGCACAGTTTTGCCACCGCACGTGGGCTGAACCCCGGTGATCGTCTGCGCGCAACCATGAATGGCGCACGGCGCAGTTTCCGCATTGTCGGCCTGGCCCAATCACCCGAATTTTTATATGTTACCGCACCCGGCGAATTCATCCCTGACGATGCACGGTTTGCTGTCATATGGATGGGGCGCGCCTCGCTCGCAGCAACCTATGACATGAACGGAGCCTTCAACAGCCTGCTTTTGGGCCTGTCGCGCGGTGCAGATGAAAACGCGGTGCTGGACGCAGTGGACCAGATCCTCGCTCCTTTTGGCGGCACCGGGGCCTATCCGCGGGATCAGCAAATGTCGGATCGATTTATTTCCGAAGAAATATCCGGGCTGAAAGCCGCCTCCAAGGTTGTTCCGCCGCTGTTTCTCGCCGTGGCCGCGTTCCTGCTCTATATCGTGATCAACCGCATGGTCCAATCCGAACGCGAGGAAATCGGCCTGCTCAAGGCGTTCGGCTATACCAACATCGAAGTCGGTGCGCATTACGCCAGGCTGGTGTTGGCGATTGCCTTTGGTGGGGCCATCGCGGGATGCATGGGCGGCGTCGTGGCCGGGCGGGCCATGGTCGGCGTCTTTGTGACGTATTACAAATTTCCATTCCTGGTTTTTGAGCTCGAACCGGCTTCGTTCGTGATTGGCGTGACCACCAGCACTTTGGCCGCAGCAGCGGGTGGGGTTCTGGTGCTGAGGCACGTCTTTGCGCTGACGCCCGCCACAGCCATGCGCCCCCCCGCCCCGCCTGATTACAGCCGCACCGGACAGATTGGCCACAGCGTAAACCGTTTTCTCGATCAACCCAGCCGCATGGTGCTGCGCCGACTGACCCGCCAACCGGGACGGATTGCGGGCGCTGTGATCGGGGTGGCCTGTGGTATGGGGCTTTCGGCGGCGATGATGACCATCTATGCCGGATTCGACCGGACCGTCGATCTGACCTTTGGGGTTATTGACCGGTCCGATGTGACCGTCACCTTTACCCATGCCGTCAGCGACAAGACCCTGTTTGAACTGCGCCGGATGCCCGGGGTCGAACAGGCCGAAGCCGTGCGGCATGTGCCGGTGGTTCTGTCGCTGGGCCAACGCAGCCACCGCGGGTCCCTGACCGGCCTGCCGCCTTCGCCCGAACTGAACCGCGCCCTGAATGCACAGGCACTGCCGATCGACCTGCCGCGACAGGGCATCGTTCTGTCTACGGCTTTGGCCGATCTTTTGAACGCCAAGCCGGGTGACCTGATCGGCGTTGACGTGCGCGAAGGCCGCCAGCCCCTGATCCGGGTCCCGGTGGCAGCCATCGCCACGGCACTGCTCGGAGCGCCCGCCTATATGGACCTGGAAGCGTTGAACCGCATGCTGCGCGAACCACGGCGCATTTCCGGGGCCTATCTCAGCATTGACCAGGCCCACGCCAAACGGATCTATGCCGATCTGCGTGACATGCCCACAATTGCCGGGATCAGCGTCAAATCACAGGCCCGTGTGGCCTTTGAAGTGCTGATGAACACAGGAGCCGGGGCCATTCGCTATGTGATGGGGGTGATTGCCTTTATCATCACCTTTGGCATCATCTACAATGCCGCGCG
This sequence comes from Rhodobacteraceae bacterium M382, assembly GCA_025141015.1. Classification (NCBI taxonomy): domain Bacteria; kingdom Pseudomonadati; phylum Pseudomonadota; class Alphaproteobacteria; order Rhodobacterales; family Paracoccaceae; species Rhodobacteraceae bacterium M382. The sequence goes on from CP081098.1 coordinate 3,842,693, forward strand.
CATTGCCTTTGCCGAACGGGCCCGGGATTTGGCCAGCCTGCGCGTGATCGGCTTCAGCCATGGCGAAACCGCCTTTATCCTGCTGGCGGAACTGGGCGCGGTTATCCTCCTGGCCCTGCCGATCGGGGCCCTTCTGGGCTATGGGCTAGCCTTCAACATCGCCTCGGGGTTTTCAACCGAGCTGTACCAGATCCCGGTGCTGATTTCCCCACGCAGCTATGGCACAGCCATGTTGGTCGTGATCGGTGCGGCCCTGTTCTCAGGCTGGCTGGTGAAACGTGACCTGGATCGGCTCGACCTGATTTCGGCCCTGAAAACACGGGAATAATACCATGACACAAACACGCAAACGCTCTCGTATGACCCTGACTTTTGGGGCGGTCGTGTTGATCGCCGGGGCACTGGCGGTCGCGTTCTGGCCGCAACCGGCATTGGTCGATCTGGGCCAGGTCGTCCGTGCGCCGATGCAGGTCACGATTGACGAAGAGGGGCGCACCCGGGTCAGCGAACCCTATGTGGTATCGACCCCGGTGGCCGGTCGCCTGCAGCGAGTCGAAGTCAACCCCGGTGATCCCGTCGTTCGGGGCGAAACCGTGGTGGCACATATGCTACCTACCAATCCTTCGGCCCTGGATGTGCGCACCCGCGAACAGGCCCGCGCCGCTGTCACTGCCGCCGAGGCCGCATTGCGGGTGTCGCGCGCGGATCTGAACGCGGCTCTGGCCAAACGCGACCTGGCCTGGACCGAACTGTCGCGTACCCAGACACTGGTGGATCGCCGCATCACATCCGAAGTCATGTTAGAGCGGGCCCAGCAATCTGCCCGCGTGGCACAGGCCGCCGTTGATACAGCCGAAGCCGCCATTGCTATGCGTGAGGCCGAACTGGCCAATGCCCGCGCTCTGTTGATCGGGTTCGAGGATTCAGCGCTCGCCGGGGCCGTCGGGGTTACCAATGGCATGGACATTCCGCTCCACGCACCGGCAGACGGGCGCATTTTGCGGGTCATCCAGCAAAGCGCGACCACCCTGCCCGCCGGCGCGCCAATCATGGAGATCGGCAATGTCGACAGCGAGCTGGAGGTTGTGGTCGACCTGATTTCGTCCGATGCGGTGCAGGTCAGCGTCGGGGATCCGGTCGCGTTGGTTGACTGGGGCGGCCCCCAGACCTTGGAGGGCGAAGTTGAACGCATCGACCCATTTGGCGTCACCAAATACTCGGCCTTGGGGGTCGAAGAACAGCGTGTCGCCACCGTCGTACGCCTGACCAGCCCGGCATCCGAGCGCGCCGCTTTGGGGCATGGTTTCCGGGTGGAAGCCCGCATTGTCGTTTGGCAGGACGATCAGGCGCTGACGGTCCCGGCCAGCGCCCTGTTCCGCGTAGGGCCGGATTGGGCGGTGTTTGTGCTGCGCGATGGCACAGCCCGGCAAACCCCGGTTCAGATTGGACACAGCAACGGGACAATGGCGCAGGTGCTGTCCGGCCTTGATGCGGGGGATACAGTGATCCTTTATCCTTCGGCTGCCATCACCCATGGCACCAAGGTTGCCCCCCGACAGGTCCCTTAGGGCAACACGACAAGGTCGATGTCATTGCGCTCCAGCATCTGCACCACAGAGTTGGGGGGCTGATAGTCCGTATAGAAAATGTCGATCTTGGCCGTCTGATCCAACGCCACCGGAGCACGCTTGCCGAATTTGTCACTGTCGGCCACCACGATCCGCACCTGTGCATTTTCAGCAGCGACCCGGGCGATATTCGCCTCTTCCAGGTCGTGCAGCATGAACCCGAACTCTGCGTTCACCGCCCCAACCGAAAACACAGCAAACTGTACATTCAAACGTCCCACCAGATCCAGCGCTTCGGCCCCAAAGGCCCCGCCGTCATGGGCGCGCAATTCACCACCGGCCATGAACACCCGGTTGCCATTGCGCGCCGCCAGACAATTGGCGACAAAGGCTGAATTGGTGACCACGAACAGGTTGCTGCGCTTTTTCAATGCCATGGCCACATAGGCCGTGGTGGATCCGATATCCAGAAACACGGAATCTCCGTCTCCTATGTTCTCTGCGACAGCCGCGGCCAGGTGTTCCTTGCTTTCGGCCTGGGTGCCCATGCGGCTCTGAAATGGGGCCTCGTTGACCTCTTCGACCAGATGCACGCCGCCGTGCACCTTGCGCACGATCTGTGCATCCTCGAGCGTGCGGATATTGCGGCGGATGGTTTCATTCGAAACCCCCAACTGCGCCGCCAGATAACTGACCCGCCCCGAACCACCGACGCGCTGCAATTCCCGCAGGATTTCTTCTTCGCGTTGGTTCGTGGTTTTGCGTGATGTGTTCATTGGGCCCCCTGCATGTGGGTTTACGGCAAAAAGCCACAAAAAACAACACACCGACCAATTTCTCAGCCAATCACCACTGAAGTTTCCGAATTTCGCTGATTTTTTGTGAGTTATTGTGGTTTTGATTGACTAAAGCCAAATTTTACCGCAGCATTCCCACATAAATACAAAAATAAACACATAAAGCCACACAACCGGGAGATCGAAATGACATATAAAATCAACACCTTGGGCGCGGTTACCTTGGCCTTGGCCACAAGCGTTTCCGCCGGATGGGCCGCAGAATCATCTGATCCCATCAAGCTGACACTGCATGATTGGTCTGGCCAATTGATCAACACCAAGATCATGGGCTCGATCCTGCAAGAGGCCGGGTACAACGTCGAATATGTGCAGGCCGACTACATCGCCCAGTTCGCAGGGCTCAAGACCGGCGATCTGCATCTGGCGATGGAAATCTGGGAAACCACTGGCCGCGAAGCGCTGGACGATGCCACCGCGACTGGCAAGGTGGTCAATGTCGGGGAAACCGGCCTGATGGCCATCGAGGAGTGGTGGTATCCCTCCTATATGAAGGACCGCTGCCCCGGTCTGCCCAACTGGGAGGCGCTGAAGGACTGCGCCGAAGAATTTGCCACCGCCGAAACCGACCCCAATGGCCGCTATGTGGGTGGCCCGGTCACCTGGGGCGGCTTTGACGACGAACGTGTCGAGGCGTTAGAGATGGATTTCGAAGTGGTCCACGCGGGCACCGATGCGGCGCTATTTGCCGAATTGGAATCCGCGTATCAACGTCAGGATCCAATTGTCTTGTGGGTCTATGTCCCGCATTGGGCCCCTGCCAAGTATGACGGAGAGTTTGTAGAATTCCCGCCCTATTCGGCCGAATGCTATTCAGATCCGTCGGTTGGTGTGAACCCAGACATGGCCTATGACTGTGGCAAACCCCGTGGTCCGATCTGGAAAGCGGCCTGGGCTGGGATGCAGGACAAATGGCCCGGGGCCTATGACATCGTCAGCGCCTATACGCTGAGCAACGAAGAGATGAGCGCCATGGTCGGCAAGGCCGATCTGGACGGCGTGGACATTGACACCGTGGTGTCGGATTGGATGACAACAAACAAGGACCGCTGGTCCGGTTGGGTCGCCAAGTAATCCGTCGCAGCCGGGGCTGTACAACGCTCTCAGCAGCCCCGGCCGTAACTCTCGAACTCCCTTTCTGCCCCCTCGCCAACCCGTAGCCCCACCCCGTGGCACGGATCCGGAGACCCTTTGATGACAGCCAAGACCAAACTCTCCTGCCGCAATGTCTGGAAGCTATACGGAGCCGACGCGGACGGGTTTTTGCACCAAAACCCCGCCCCCTCCGGCGATGACATCAAACGCGCCGGGATCATCGGGGCCGTGCGTCAGGCCAGCATCGACATTGCCGAGGGCGAAATCTTTATCATCATGGGGTTGTCGGGTTCGGGCAAATCAACGCTGGTCCGCTGCCTGTCCCGGCTGATCGAACCCACCGGGGGCGAGGTTCTGTTTGACGGCGTCGATCTGTTGCGTGCCACCGAACAGGAGCTGATCGAAATCCGCCGCCACAAGATGGGCATGGTGTTTCAGCATTTCGCCCTATTGCCGCATCTGACCGTGTTGCAGAACGTCATGTTTCCCCTGACCATTCAGGACACCCCAAAGGCCGAGGCCAACGCCAAGGCGCGCGAAGTCGTCGAACTGGTCGGGCTGAAGGGGCGTGAAGACTATTACCCCCGCGAGCTGTCCGGCGGTCAACAACAGCGCGTCGGTATTGCCCGCTCTCTGGTCACCGAACCCGATCTCTGGTTCCTGGATGAACCGTTTTCCGCGCTTGATCCGCTGATCCGTCGCGAAATGCAGGATGAATTCCTGCGTCTTCAGGCCCGCCTGCACAAAACCATCGTGTTCATCACGCATGATTTCGAAGAGGCCGTGCGTCTGGCTGATCGGATCGCCATCATGAAGGATGGCGAGATCATCCAGGTCGCCACGCCCGAAGAGCTGGTGATGAATCCAGCCACAGATTATGTGGCTGAATTCACCAAACATATCCCGCGCTCAAAGGTTCTGACCGTGGCCGGGTTGATGACAAGAGGCGGCACCGGTGAAGGTGAGCCCATTGTCCACACCACCCGCGTGTCCGAGGTCGCCGAACGGGTGATTTCTGCCGATGCCCCAGTGCCGGTCTGTGACGAAAACGGTCTGCATGTCGGGTCAATCGACCGCAAGGCCATCGCGCATGTGCTGTTCGGCTCGGGAGACCCGGCATGATCCGGCATCTAACCCCACGCGCCCTGGTGACCTGGGGGCTGGTCATCGTGACCATCATTCTGGGCACCTTTGGTCGCGATATTTCCAAGGCGCTGGATGCCCGTTGGCTGACCAAATACCCGTCCAAATGGAAGATCCCTTTCAAGGACAGCATTTCCGACGCGATGACATGGCTGGTCGAAGAGGCCGCCATCGGCCCTGTCTCTTTCACGGACGTCACCCGGGCGCTGGCCTGGATGATCGAACAGCCCTATGAGCTGATCCTGGCGCTGTTGGCGCATGGGTTCGTGCTGGGTCAGGGGAACGAAGCTCAGGTATTGCTGCCCGCAATCAGCTGGATCGTGGTCACCACCGCAGTCATCGCCTTGGGACAGTATTGTCGCGACTGGGGACTGGCGGCGCTGGTTGGGGCCTGCTTTGTCTATCTGGCCATCTTTGGCCAATGGAACAGCGCCATGGTCACGTTGGCGTCTGTGCTGATTGCGGTGCCAATCGGCGCGGGTGGTGGGCTGTTGGTGGGGATCTGGGCCTATCGCCACCCCACCGGGGAAAAGATCCTCTCGCCCATTCTGGACCTGATGCAGACGATCCCGATCTTTGCCTATCTGGTGCCGATCCTGTTCATGTTCGGCTTTGGTCCGGTGTCAGCGCTGGTTGCCACCATCATCTATGCCACACCGCCGATGATTCGCATCACCACCATGGCGCTCAAGGCGGTCGACCCCGAAATCCTCGACTTTGGCCGCATGGCCGGCACCACGAAACGACAACTGATGTGGCGCGTGCTGGTGCCTTCGGCCAGCCAGAGCATCATGGTCGGCGTCAATCAGGTGATCATGCTGACCCTGAACATGGTGATCATCGCGTCCATGATCGGTGCCGGGGGATTGGGGTTCGACGTTCTGGCCGCATTGCGCCGACTGGATATCGGCGCGGGCTTTGAAGCCGGTATTGCAATCGTCGTGCTGGCCATCGCTGTCGACCGGCTGAGCCAGGCCTTTGCCGAACGTATGGGACAGGTGACACACGCCCCGGCCGGATCCTGGGCCGCGCGTCACAAACGCACGGTTCTGGTGCTGATCCTGCTGGTTGCCACATGGCTGCTGGGTCAGTTTTCCCCGCTGTTGCTGGAGTACCCCGAGGCCCAGACCATCACCACCGGCGAATTCTGGGACAATGCGGTCAGATACCTGAACGTGAACTATTTCGACTTTTTCGAAGCCATCAAGGTCTTCTTCCTGCATTGGTTCCTGCTGCCGATCAAAAAGACCCTTTTGGGCATTCCCTGGCCCTGGGGGCTGGCGATGCTGACCCTGTTGGGCTGGCGCGCGGGCGGTTGGAAGCTGGCGCTGATGTGTGGGACAATGGCGGGTTTGATCGTTGTGACCGGTCTGTGGGCCAAGGCGATGGTGACCGTGTATCTGTGCGGGGCTTCGGTGATCCTGGCAACGTTGATCGGGGTTCCGTTGGGGGTTCTGGCCGCGCTGAACCGACGCGCGGGCGTGGCCATCAACCTGTTCATTGACACGCTGCAAACGCTGCCCAGCTTTGTCTACTTGATCCCGGTCGTCATGTTGTTCCGGGTGGGAGATTTCACCGCCATGATCGCCATCGTGTTGTATGCACTGGCTCCGGCGGTGCGCTATGCCGCCCATGGCATCCGATCCGTCAGTCACGAACTGATCGAGGCCGGGCAGGTGTCGGGCTGCACCCGTTGGCAGCTGTTGCGCCATATCCGCCTGCCCATGGCGCTGCCTGAAATCCTGTTGGGTATCAATCAGACCATCATGCTGGCCCTGTCGATGCTGGTGATCACCGCGCTCGTCGGCACCCGCGATCTGGGACAAGAGGTCTATATCGCCCTGACCAAGGCCGACACCGGCCGTGGGTTGGTCGCAGGCCTTGCTATCGCTTTCATCGCCATCATCGCCGACCGGCTGGTCAACGCAGGGGCGCGCAATGCCCGTATCCGATTTGGACTGGAGAGCTGAGATGAGCCAATCCGACCTGATAACCCGCATCCGTGCCCTGCCGATCTGGCAGGGAGAGATCACGGCCCAGCCGTTGACCGGCGGCATTACCAATGTGAACTTCAAGGTGACCGACCTAAGCGGTTCTTATGTGGTGCGCCTGGGCGATGACATCCCGCTGCACCAGGTGATGCGGTTCAATGAACTGGCCGCCAGCCGCGCCGCCCACGCGGCGGGGCTGTCCCCGGCGGTCGTGCATTCCGAAGGGGATCTGACCGTGCTGGAATTCATCGAAAGCCGCACCCTGACAGAGGCCGACGTGCGCCATCCCGATATGCTGCCGCGCGTTCTGGAGCTGGTAAAGCGTTGCCACCGCGAGGTGCCCGCCCATCTGCGCGGCCCGTCGTTGGTGTTCTGGGTGTTCCATGTCATCCGCGATTATGCCGCGACGCTGAGCGAAAACAGCAGCAGCCATCAAACGCTGGTCCCCAAACTGGTCGACATCGGCAACCGGTTGGAACAACAGGCCGGTCCCTATGACATGGTGTTTGGCCACAACGATCTGCTGTGTGGCAATTTTCTGGACGATGGCACCCGGCTTTGGCTGATCGACTTTGACTATGCCGGGTTCAATTCTCCCCTGTTCGATCTGGGCGGGCTGGCATCCAACAACGGCCTTTCGCCCGATCAGGAAGACTGGATGTTGGAAAGCTATTTTGAAACCCCGGTAACCGACGATCTGCGTCACCGGTATACGGCGATGAAATGCGCCTCGCTGCTGCGTGAAACCATGTGGAGCATGGTGTCTGAAATCACCTCTGACATCGACTTTGACTATGCGGCCTATACGGCCGAAAACCTCGCGCGGTTCCGCGCGGCCCTCACCGACTTTGAAAACACCTGAGGACTGACATGACTGAACTTCCTTCCACGGCCAAAGCGGTCATCATCGGCGGCGGCATCATTGGGTGCTCGACCGCGTATCATCTGGCCAAAATGGGCTGGACAGACACCGTCCTATTGGAGCGCAAAAAGCTGACCTCGGGCACCACATTCCATGCCGCGGGCCTGGTGGGCCAGTTGCGGTCGAACGCCAATATCACCCAGCTGCTGGGTTATTCGGTGGATCTGTACAAGAAGCTCGAGGAAGAAACCGGGCTGGGCACCGGATGGAAAATGAACGGCGGGCTGCGGCTGGCCTGTAACGAAGAACGCTGGACCGAGGTAAAGCGGCAGGCCACCACGGCGCATTCCTTTGGGTTGGACATGCAGCTGCTGACCCCCAAGGAGGCACAGGACCTGTGGCCGCTGATGGATATCGGCGACGTGATCGGCGCTGCGTTCCTGCCCACGGATGGTCAGGCGAACCCGTCGGACATCACCCAGGCGCTGGCCAAAGGCGCGCGGATGGCGGGCGCCAGGATTTTCGAGGACACCAAGGTCACCGACCTGGAGATCGAAAATGGCAAGATCCGCGCCGTGATCACCGAACATGGCCGCATCGAATGCGAAAAGGTCATCGTCTGCGCCGGTCAATGGACCCGGGATTTTGCCGCCAAATTCGGCGTGAACGTGCCGCTGGTGCCGATGGAACACCAATATATGGTCACCGAACCCTTTGGCGTTCCCGGCAATCTGCCGACCCTGCGCGACCCCGACCGGTTGACTTATTACAAAGAGGAAGTCGGCGGTCTGGTCATGGGCGGCTACGAGGCCAACCCGATCCCCTGGGCGGTGAACGGCATCCCGCAGGGGTTCCATTACACCCTGCTCGACAGCAATTTCGACCATTTTGAACAGCTGATGGAGCTGTCGCTGGGCCGGGTTCCTGCGTTGGAAACCGCCGGGATCAAAACCCTGACCAACGGGCCGGAGAGCTTTACCCCCGACGGCAATTTCATTGTCGGTGAGGCACCGGAATTGGCGAATTTCTTTGTCGGCGCAGGTTTCAATGCCTTTGGTATCGCGTCTGGCGGTGGCGCGGGCATGGTGCTGGCAGAGTGGGCCGCCAAGGGCGAGCCCCCGTTTGATCTGTGGTCCGCAGACATTCGCCGCTTTGGCCGTCCGCACTTTGACACCGATTGGGTCCGCACCCGCACGGTCGAGGCCTATGGCAAACATTACACCATGGCCTGGCCGCACGAAGAACATGACAGCGGTCGCCCTTGCCGCAAATCACCGCTCTATGATGTGCTCAAGGACCAGGGGGCGTGTTTTGGCGAGAAACTCGGCTGGGAGCGCCCGAACTGGTTCGCAGACGCCGCGCGGGGCGAAACGCCCAAGGACGAATACAGCTTTGGCCGTCAGAATTGGTTCGCTGCCGTGGGTCGCGAACATCAGGCCGCACGCGAGGCTGCCGTGTTGTTCGATCAGACGTCGTTTGCGAAATTCGCGCTGAAAGGCCCGGATGCGCTGGCCGCAATGAGCTGGATCTGCGCCAATGACGTGGACAAACCGGTTGGTGCGCTGGTCTATACCCAAATGCTGAATGATCGCGGTGGGATTGAATGTGATCTGACCGTGGGCCGCGTCGCGCATGACGAATTCTACATCGTCACCGGTACCGGCTATGCCACCCATGATTTCGACTGGATCCGCCGCAACATCCCCGACGGGCTGAACTGTCAGCTGTTCGACATCACGTCGTCCAACGCGGTGCTGTCGTTGATGGGCCCCAAGGCACGCGAGATTCTGCAACAGGTCACTCGTGATGACGTGTCGAACGAAGGCTTCAAATTCGGCACCATCCGTACCATCGGTATCGCCGGCTGCCCGGTTCAGGCGCTGCGCGTAACATACGTTGGCGAATTGGGGTGGGAGCTGCACCTGCCGGTGGAATATGCCCACACCGTTTATGAGGCATTGATGACGGCAGGCAAGGACCATGGTTTGATCAACGCCGGTTACCGCGCAATTGAATCTTTGCGACTGGAAAAGGGATATCGTGCCTGGGGGTCTGACATCGGGGCCGATCATACGCCCCTTGAGTCCGGCCTGGGCTGGGCGGTCAAACTGCGCAAGAACATCGATTTCAAGGGGCGCGCCGCTGCCGAGGCGCAAAAGGCTGATGGCGTCAAAAAGATGCTCGCCTGTTTTACCGTGGATCCCGAAGTGGTGCTTTTGGGCCGCGAAACGATCTATCGCAACGGCGAACGCGTCGGCTGGCTGACGTCGGGGGGGTATGGCCACACGATCGGACAATCAATTGGCTACGGCTATGTGCGTAACCCGGACGGTGTGGACGCCGAATTTGTCCTGAATGGCGACTATGAACTGGAGGTCGCGACCCAAAGGGTCAAGGCAACGGTTCATATGCAGCCGCTTTATGATCCCCGCATGGCACGGGTAAAGGTCTGATCATCTTTCCTTTTCTCCCTCGTGTCATCTCTACAGCCGGTCTCTGCAGAGATCGGCTGTTTTTTTGTGGCTTTTGATTTCACGGCTTCCCTCACTATAAAATTGCCATGTTAATGAAATTTCGGTTGTCTGTGCCCCCTGTTGCGACCAGAATGTCGCAACACCCTGCGGATCGCGTAGGAGAAGTCACCTGACCCGGAGGACCCACCACATGGCACAGGCAAAAAACATCCTCTTTGTCATGTTCGACCAACTGCGGTGGGACTATCTCAGCTGCTACGGCCATGAACATCTGCACACCCCCAACATCGACCGACTGGCTGCAAAGGGCGTTCGCTTTGATCGGGCCTATATCCAATCGCCGATCTGCGGCAGCTCACGGATGAGCACCTATACCGGGCGTTACGTGCATTCGCATGGTGCCACCGGCAATGGCATCCCGCTCAAGGTCGGAGAAATGACCATGGGCGATCACCTGCGCAAGGCAGGCATGGACTGCTGGCTGGTCGGTAAGACCCATATGCGCGCCGATGCCGAAGGCATGGCCCGGCTGGGGTTGGCACCTGACAGCCTGATCGGCCTGCGGGTGGCAGAATGCGGGTTCGACGTGTTTGAACGCGACGACGGGATGCTGCCCGAAGGGCCCGATGGGTCCTATGACCCTGATGGTGCCAAAGGGTTCAATGAACACTTGCGCGCCAAAGGATACGAAAGTGACAACCCCTGGCATGACTTTGCCAACTCGGGCCTGGACGCCGACGGCAATGTGCTCTCGGGCTGGTTTCTGAAAAATTCGGACCAGGCGGCAAACATTGACGAACCCGACAGCGAAACCCCCTATCTCACAACGCGGGGCATGGAATTCATCGAGCAGGCCGACGGCCCCTGGTGCTGCCATCTCAGCTATATCAAACCCCATTGGCCCTATATCGTACCCGAACCCTATGCGTCGATGTATGGCCCCGAACATATCCAGCCGGTGAACCGGTCGGACGCGGAACGCCAGAATGCCCATCCGGTGTTCAAGGCCTTTATGGACACCAAGGTCGGCCAAACCTTTTCGCGCCAGGATGTGCGCGACGCCGTGATCCCGGCCTATATGGGGCTGATCAAACAGGCCGACGACCAGATGGGGCGGCTGTTCAACTGGCTCGAAGAATCCGGCCGGATGCAGGACACGATGATCGTGCTCACCTCGGACCATGGGGATTTTCTGGGGGATCACTGGATGGGGGAAAAGACGTTTTTCCAGGATGCTTCGACCAAGGTACCATTGATCATCTATGATCCCTCATCAGAAGCCGACGCCACCCGTGGCACTGTCTGCAACGCGTTGGTTGAAAGCATCGACCTGGCCTCCACCTTTGTCGAGGTCGCAGGCGGCGCGGTCGCCGACCATATCCTTGAAGGCGAAAGCCTGCTGCCGATCCTGCGCGGCGCGCGCACTGAAACCGACCGCGATTTTGCGATCTGTGAATACGATTACTCAACCTCCCCCCTGGTCGACCGGTTGGACGTATCGGTCAAGGAGGCCAATATCTACATGCTGACCACCAAACGCTGGAAGCTGATCCACCCGATGGGTGGATTTCGCCCGATGTTGTTTGATCTGGAAAGCGATCCCCAAGAGCTGGTGGATTTGGGCGACAGCCCCGAACACGGCGACATTCTGGAACAGATGTATGATCACCTGCTGGCCTGGAGCGCCCGCAACAGCCAGCGCCAAACCCGCTCGACCGCCCAGATCAACGCCATGCGTGGTGCCAGCAACGGCACAGGTGTGATGATCGGCGTCTATGGTGAAGACGACGCGCCCAAACGCGCCACCATCAAATACCGCGACCGAACTGCCCCGGATTGGCGGGACCGACATGGGAAAAAGGCAGGGCCAAAATCAGAATGAGCGCCTGCGGCGCACAGGTCACCGCGCTGACGCGCGAAATACGAGGCTCTGCCTCGTGATCCGGGATATTTGAGGCCAGATGAACAAGGGATCCTGTTTTCATCTGGCCTCAAATATCCCGGGGGAATCGCCAACGGCGATGGGGGCAGAGCCCCCTACCCGCTCCAGTCACTCTGAAACTGTCAGAATTTCCGCCAAAGGTTTCTTGATCTTGGCAACGGCCGGAACCTTGGCATCTGCAGCCGGGTGACCCACAGCAATGATCATTGTCGGCTTTTCGTGATCTGGGCGGCCCAGCATCTCGTTGAGAAACTTCATTGGGTTCGGTGTATGAGTCAGCGCCACAAGCCCTGCGTGATGCAACGCCGTCAGCAACATGCCGGTGGCTATTCCGGTGCTTTCGGGCACGTAGTAATTCTTGAACCGGGTTCCGTCATCGAATTGGCCCCACCGCTGCGCAAAAACCACGATCAGCCACGGCGCGATGTCCAAATGCGGCTTGTCATCATTGGTTCCAATGGGTTCCAACGCCTTGAGCCATTCATCCCCGGCACCGCCGTCATAAAACCGGCGTTCCTCTTCTTCGGCCGCCAGGCGGATGCGGTGTTTTTGTTCTGGATCAGAAATTGCCACAAAATGCCAAGGCTGGTGGTTTGCACCCGAGGGCGCGGTGCCGGCTGTGCGCACGCACGCCTCGATCACCGTGCGCGGCACAGGGCGGTCGGAAAAGTCGCGCACCGAATGGCGACGTTTCATCCGGTCATAAAACGCTTCGGATTCAGCCAGCATCTGATCGTCGGTCATTTCCATGCGATCCGGCAGATCGATGGGGTCATAGGTGATGTGATCGCGGGTGAACATGGAGCCTCCATCAAACGTCTTTGCCCCTTGTTGCCGTTTTGGGTCCGGGCTGGCAACACTGCAATCGCTTGCGGCCCGGCGGCAGGGCATCTTATCAATTGGACCAAACAGACCAAATGGGATTCATTCAGATGATATTCACGTATGACACCGCCGTTCATCCCGATTGGATTGATTACAACGGACATATGAGAGATGCCTATTACGGACTGGTGTTCAGCCATGCCGGTGTTTCGCTGCAGAAACAGATTGGTATTGATGACGCGTATCGCGCCCAACATCAATGCACGGTGTACCTACTCGAAGATCACAAGTTTTTCCTGCGCGAGGTCCATGAGGGTGCTGCCCTGCATGTGGAGATGCGGGTCCTGGAGGTGGATGCGAAACGCTATCATTTGCACCTGCAAATGATCAGCGGCGGACAGGTGGTTGCAGTCTGCGAGTTCATGGAACTGCATGTGGCCCAGACCCCCAAGCCCCATGCCACCCCCATGCCAGCGCATATTCTGGACCAGCTTCGGGACGCCAGGATTTCCGACACCGACCGCGCGGCCCTGTCCCACAGATCGCGACGGTTGTCGCTCGGCTGACACTGCCGGCGTTGCACTTGACGGCGTCTGGTCGCACTCTGGGCCCTGAACCGGCGATTCCCGTCGGTGCGCAGTGCTCGCCCATCAGACAGAGGATTATACATATGACCCAACAGGACAGTTTTCAAACCAAGGGCCGTGGGCAGCTGTACGCGAGCATCATAGACACTGTTGGTGACACCCCCGCGATCCGGATCAACCGGCTGGCTCCCGAAGGGATCGAGCTGTACGTCAAGGCCGAATTCTTCAACCCGGCCGCTTCGGTCAAGGATCGTCTGGCGCTGAGCATCATCGAAGACGCCGAGCGCAACGGCAGCCTCAAACCCGGCCAGACCGTGGTCGAGGCAACGTCGGGCAACACCGGTATCGGGCTCGCCATGGTTTGCGCGGCCAAGGGGTATCCGTTGGTGGTGACCATGGCCGAAAGTTTCTCAATCGAACGGCGCAAGCTGATGCGGATGTACGGGGCCAAGGTGGTGCTGACACCCAAGGCCGAAAAAGGCTTTGGCATGTATCGCAAAGCGGTTGAACTGGCCGAGGCCAACGGCTGGTTCCTGGCACGCCAATTCGAAACCGATGCCAATGCCAAAATCCATGAAAATACCACAGCTCGGGAAATCCTGGCCGATTTTGACGGCAAGCGGCTGGATTACTGGGTGACGGGTTACGGTACAGGTGGCACCGCAACAGGGGTGTCGCGGGTCCTGCGCCGTGAGCGCCCCGAGACCAAAATCGTGCTGTCCGAACCTGCCAACGCTCAGCTGATCGCCAGCGGCCATGTACAGGCCCGCACAGCCGATCATTCACCGAATGAAAGCCACCCGGCGTTTGAACCGCATCCGATCCAGGGTTGGACCCCCGATTTCATCCCGCATGTGCTGCAGGAATCCATCGACAACGGATATTATGACAGCCTGATCCCAGTCCCCGGCCCCGACGGCATTGTCTGGGCTCAGAAACTGGCCGTGAACGAAGGCATCCTGACCGGCATTTCCGGCGGGGCGACCTTTGCCGTGGCGATGCAGGTGGCGCAACAGGCGGAACCGGGTTCGGTTATCCTGTGCATGTTGCCCGACACTGGTGAACGATACATGTCGACACCCCTGTTTGACGACATTCCCGCCGATATGACGGCGGACGAAGTGGCCCTGTCAAAATCTACACCGGGCTTTCAGATGGGCTGATTACCCGACCCAAGGCAGGTTTTTCCGATCCTTGTGATAAGGCAGCCTGCTTTGGGCTCTGCCCACAGTTTCAGTTTCGATGAGCGCGCAGATCAGGCCTGGATCTTCCCCGGCCCGCGCCAAATCCGATCCATCGGGCGCTGCAATGCAACTGCCGCCGAAATAGTCCAGACCGTTTTCGCGGCCGCAGTGATTGGCATACGCCACATAGACGCCGTTTTCGAATGCCCGCGTCGGCACCACCCGCTGAGAAACCACGCCCCACTGTGCACCCAGCGCTGTGGGCACGACGACCAAATGGGCACCTTGCATCGCCACATGCCGCAGGTTTTCCGGAAACTCCACATCATAACAGACCAGAATCGCGATCTGCACACCATTGAGTTCAAACACCGTGCATTCGGCTCCGGGTTCAAAATGGTCGCCTTCAAACCCCGGTGGCAATAGAAGTTTACGGTGATGGCCCACCACCTGCCCGGCGGCGTCGAAGCAGATGGCGCTGTTGAACAGATGTTCGCCCTGTCGTTCCGCGTACCCGTACAAAATGGCCAGCCCGTGCCTGTGTGCCAATTCGGCGACCGCCTTGGCAAAGGGCCCATCGGGGGGTTGAACCGCATCGGACAAACCCTCGCCGATGTTATAGCCACATTGGAACAATTCAGGCAGGACCAACAGATCCAGCGGTCTCACCTCCTGCCCTGCCAGCAGGTCACGCAGCCAGGCCAACCGTGCCGCTGCCCCGGTCAGTTCACCGGGGCTTTGCGCGACGGCCAGATTCAATGAGGCGCTCATCAGGTCAACCCTTGCTTAGCAGGATTTCGCGGGGATATTGCGTGATGTAATCAACCCCGGTTTCGGTCACCACCACGGAATCCCCAATCCGCCCGGCCGTTACACCATCGACCGAAATCCCGCCATCCACGGCAAAGGTCATGCCCGGTTGCAACACGGTTTTGTCCCCGGCTTTCAGCTCGGGTGCCTCGAGGTAAGCCACGCCGATGGAACGCCCCGTGCGATAGCCTGTCTCATAGCCACGGTCGCGGTAGACCTCATTCGCGACAGCCGCGACGTCCTCGGCCAGCACACCGGGGCGGATGGCGGCGATGGCCGCCTGTTGTGCCGCAATGGCCGCCTCCTGGCAGCGGCGATCTTGGTCGCGGACATCGCCAATGTGAAACATCCGGTCAAAGCCCAGTTTGTATTGTTTGAACTGCGCCATGTTGCAGAAGCAGAAATACACAGGGTCGAATTTCTCGAACTGTTTGACGCTGGCGCGGCGGTGCACCATCGAGGCATCCTTGCCGCTTTGCAGGATCTGCAAGTTGTGGATCATCGGAGACACAAAGCGGTCCCATCCCTTGTCGGTCAGAAAATCGGCGGCGCGGCGCGATCCGGCATCAATCACCGCCAGGGCGCTTTCGAATTCCCGTGCGCCTGCACGCAGGCTGTCATGCGCGGCGCCCATCATCGCGCCAGCGATCTGGCCTGCTTCCTTCATGACTTCGATTTCAAACGGGGTTTTGATCACCCGCATTGCGCCCAGAACCGGTGCGATGTCTTTCAGCGGCAGGCCAGGATATGTCTCGTCCAGGTGATTGCGCACAATGGCGGGAATGGTTGTCTTTTCCACCCAGATTTCGGAGGGTTTTTCGCCCAGAGCCCCGGCCAGAGCCCGGCCCCAGGTGCGTTGGCCCATGTCTTCCCAGACGCGCACATCTTCGACCCAGGTCATTTCCGCCACCATTTCGGATTCCATCAGCGGCGTGATCACGATGGGTGCCTCTTCGGCATCGACGACCAACATGGTTGGCCGGCCGAATTCAATACCCAGATACCCCCAGAACCCGGCCAGATAAGCGATTGAGCTTTCGTCGGTGAAAACCGCCTTGCGGATGCCAGTGTCCTTCATCCGGGCCTGAAGGTTCCGGGTTCTCTGTTTTGCCTGCTCCAACATGACGTGCACCTTTTCAATTGGGCTGGTGGCCGCGTGGTCGCGGCCATGGTGGTGGGTTTTCGACTCGGATTTGACGACATCGCCAGATCATTTTTCCGGCATAGCTGTACACAGGTGCGGCTGTAAATAGAATTTTTACACCAGTATATTCAAATTTTGACCACCCATGCATACAGCATCAGAAATTTTCAAAGAAAACCGACTTCTCTTTCTCCGGCAGAGCGGATAAAATCGCCGCTCCCGAACATGGACAAGATCATGAATGTGACACCCACACAGATCCCCCAGGACCTGAGACCCACCGTCGATGTGATCCAGGCCGAAATCCTAAAGCGCATCTGTTTTCTGGACTACCCGCCGGGGCGTCAGCTCAAAGAGGCAGATCTGGCGCAGGAATTCGGGGTCAGCCGCACGCCGGTGCGCGATGCGATCAGCCGGATCAAACATCTGGGGCTGGTCGAAACCCGCAATGGTGTGGGCACCGTGGTGGTGGCACTGCCCGATGACCAGATCCGCCATGTCTATGAAATGCGCCTGCATCTGGCGACTCTGATCGGAACCCTGTCGCCGCGAAAGATCACCGCCCCAGATCGCCAGCGCGTCGGGGATCTGTTGGTCGAGGTCAAAGCCTTGGAGCAGGAGTTTGACCCACGCAGATATGTGGAACTGAACCATCGGCTGCACATTCTGGTGGTGGATCTGATCGGCAATACATCGCTGCAATCCTTCTGGTGGCAGACCTATTGCCAGGCGGCCAGCACCTGGCATCGCATTGCCAAGTTAACCGGCGCTGACGCTGCAACCGCTCTGGTGCGCGAAGTACAGGATTTGGTTCAGGCGATGGAACACGGCGACCTGTCAGCCGTCGGGTTTGTTCAACGTATTCATATCGGGTACGGGTTTGACCGGATCCAAAAACACCTGCTGCATTCAGAGTAACACTCCGGCGGGTCGCCCCGCCGGATCAGAGATCACTCCAGACCCAACGCCTGTTTCTTGCCACTGGCCCATCGGGTGACCAGATGATCCACCATCAACCCCATGAACGCCACGGCAAATCCGAGGACAAGCCCCTTGCCCACGTCGGTCGAAGACAGGGCGCGTTGCATTTCCTGCCCCAGATCCTGGGTGCCGATAAAGGCTGCGATGATTACCATGAACAGCGAAAACATCACCGATTGGTTCACCCCGATCATGATTGTCGGCAAGGCCATGGGCAGGCGCACCTTCCACAGGGTCTGCATCCGGGTGCCCCCCGACATGTCGGCGGCTTCGATCAATGTTTCTGGCACTTGCTGCAGCCCTTCGATGGTATAGCGTATCAGCGGCACGGCGGCGAATAGCACCACGGCCCCGATGACAGCCACGTCATTCACGCCAAACAGCATCACGACCGGGATCAGATAGATAAAGCTGGGAAAGGTCTGAAGCGTATCGCAGATCAACAGCGCGCTGGCCGCGCGGCGTTTTGTGAACGACGCCCAGACCCCCAACGGAAAGCCCACCAAAGCCGCAATGATCACCGAAACCACGACCATATAGACGGTGATCATCGCCCGATCCCACCAGCCCGACATGGCGATCAGACCAAAGAACGCCAGGCAGATCAGCGCCGAACGCGCACCGCCAATGGCCCAACCAATTGCCGCCAGAGACATCAGCACCGCTGTATACGGCAACCATAGGAAACCGTCCCGGATCGGGATCAGAACCCAGGTGATCAGGAACCAGCGCAACCATTGTGTCACCGGATCAATTGTCACGATGATCCAATCAGCCAGCGCATCGACGGGTTTCGAAATGGTAAAGGCATCACGACGGCTGATCTGGTCCATCACCGGGAACACCTGGGCCAGTGCGAAACACAGCGCCGCCAACCCGGCGCCTATCAGTAAATATTTGTTGCGCATCGCAAAGGACGTGCCTTTTTCAAAATGCTCCGGCTGACGGGTGGCCCAGGCCTTGGTACAGCGATCCAGCATCACGGCCAGCAAAACGATGGTCACACCGATTTCAAACGACCGTCCAATTTTCAGCGCCTGCAACAGTTGCAACAGCTTTTGACCCAGTCCGGGCATTCCGATGAACGAGGCCAGAACCACCATCGCCAGACATTGCATGATAACCTGGTTCACGCCGACCAGAATTTCGGTCCGTGCCGTTGGAATCCGAACATGACGCAGCAATTGCCAACGCGTTGCGCCACACATGTGACCGCTTTCGATGACTTCGTCCGGGACCTTGCGCAGACCCAGAATGGTCATGCGGATCATGGGGGGGACGGAAAAGATGATGGTGACGATGGCACCGGCCTTGGGGCCGACACCAATGAACACCACCACCGGAATCATATAGGCAAAATGCGGCAGGCTTTGCGCGATGTTCAGCATCGGGTTCAGCACCCGTTCGAACCGGCGCGACTTCCACCCCCAGATACCCATCAACAGCCCGAACAGGATCGAAAACGGGGCAGCCACGACGATCACCGACAGGGTTTCCATTGACCATTTCCACTGCCCCATCACCGCGATCCAAACGAATGTGCCCCCGGTCAACAGCGACAGACGCCACCCCTGCAACGCATAGCCGATGACAAAACCGATACTGGCAATCACGGTCCATGGGATCGGGCCGACACGCGGCCAGCGGTTTTTGCCGTACAGCAGATTGGCGGTTACATCCAACAACCACTCGACACCTGCGGCAAAGGCCCGTGTCACCTGCATCAGCCCCAGATCATCGCGCAGAAAATTGAAGAGGGCGTTGATCCAGTCGGCAAAAGGCCAGACCAACCAGTCTGGAGGGCGCACCAGCCCAGCGGGCAAGAGGTTTTTTCCCAACAGCAACACAACGGCTGCAACCAACATGGCTGCGGCCACCCGTTGCGGGGTCCATTGCAGGTCCGGTTCCGCCAGGTTCAAGGCACGGTCGCTCATGCCGCGTCCCCCAGCAGCACGTCCAGCGCCTTTTGGCGGCTTAGGCTGCCGATTATTGCGCCATCCCTTCCCGACACGGGCAAATAATCCCGACTGTCATTAACCAACAGCCGCGCCAGCTCCAGGATCGTTTTATCCCCGGAAATAGCATCCCCCGTCAGCATGTGCCCATTGACCGGCTGCACCATGCCCTTGGCATGAACCACACGGGCCTTGTCGATTTCTTCGGTGAATTTTGCCACATATTCGGTGGCCGGGTTCAGCACGATCTGATCCGGGGTGTCGCATTGTTCAACGACACCGTCCTTCATGATGGCAATCCGGTCGGCCAGGCGCAGGGCTTCGTCAAAATCATGGGTGATAAAGACGATGGTCTTGCCCAGCATTTCCTGCAAGCGC
The DNA here is from genome assembly GCA_025141015.1 of Rhodobacteraceae bacterium M382. Classification (NCBI taxonomy): domain Bacteria; kingdom Pseudomonadati; phylum Pseudomonadota; class Alphaproteobacteria; order Rhodobacterales; family Paracoccaceae; species Rhodobacteraceae bacterium M382. The sequence continues at coordinate 3,862,489 of CP081098.1, forward strand.
AGGAATTCGTCCTGCATTTCGCGCCGGATCAGCGGGTCCAGCGCGGAAAACGGTTCATCCAGAAACCAGATATCCGGTTCAATCGCCAGGCTGCGGGCAATGCCGACGCGCTGTTGCTGACCACCGGACAATTCGCGGGGGAAATAATCCTCGCGTCCGGCGAGCCCCACCAGTTCGACCACTTCCATGGCGCGGGCGCGGCGTTCATGACGATCCTGCCCCCGCATTTCCAGCGGAAAGGCCACATTGTCCAACACGGTGCGGTGCGGCAACAGGCCAAAGCTTTGGAAGACCATGCCCATCTTGTTGCGGCGCAGGTCGATCAATTCCCGTTCGCTCATGTCGCCGATGTTCTCACCCTCGACCTTCACCTCGCCGCCGGTGATGTCGATCAGACGGGACAGACAACGCACAAAGGTCGACTTCCCCGACCCCGACAATCCCATGATCACCAACATTTCGCCCTTGGAGATATCCAGCGTCACGTCGCGCACAGCCGCGATATACCCCGCCTGACGGATGTCATCAAAGCTGGGGTTGCCAGTCAGCGAAGACAGGTATTTTTCGGGCTGGGCCCCAAACAGTTTCCAGACGTTTTTGCAGGAGATTACGGGCGCGGTCATGGTCTTTCTTTCTTTTGATGTCAAAGAGCCGGGGCAGAGATCCGCCCCGGTTCCAAAGTGTGAATGATGGGCAGAGTTAGTTGGTCCAGGACTGCCAGGTGCCCTGATTGGCCTCCAACCATTCGGTTGCCGCGTCCTCGGGCTCCATCTCGTCGATATCAACCAGCTTGGCCATTTCGGCGATCTGTGGATTGGTAAAGCTGATCTGGGTCAGCGCCTCGTAGGCCGCAGGCCATTTGTCCTTCATCCCGTCCCAGGCCGCTTTCTTCAGATAGCCGTTGGCAGGGTTGCCACAGTCATAGGTCGCATCCGGGTTCGGACCCACCGACGCGTCGGTGTCACAGCCATCAACCCAAGTGGGAAATTCGACGAATTCACCGGGCCAGACGGCTTCGGCAAAATTCGGCGTCCAGTTAAAGATAACCACCGGGCGCTTGGTCTTTTCCGCCGCGGCCACTTCGGCCCACAATGCCGAAGCCGAGCCCGCATTGACCACGGTAAAATTCATGCCCAGCGCTTCGACACGTTCTGCATCATGTTTCAGCCAGTCAACCGGACCGCCCAGAAACCTGCCCTTGTCCCCGGTTTCCGGAGTCGCAAATTCAGCGGCACAGCTGTTGAGCGCCTCCCAGCTGGGCAGGCCTGGACAGGCGTCCTTGGTCCAGGCGGGATACCACCAATCTTCGCGCGTGACGGCGTTGTGGTCGCCTGCATCATGCAGACCGCCCTTGGCCACCGCTTCATTGAACGACTTGCCAAAAGCGCCTTCCCACACTTCGAGTTCGAGCGTGACATCGCCCAGACGCACGGATTCATAAACCGCCTGGCTGTCGGTCGAAACATATTCGACGTTGTTGCCCATGGATTCGAAAATCTGACCGACCACATGGCTCATCACGATCTGGCTGGACCAGTTGTGGGTTGGAATGATGATCGGATCGGATGAATCCGCCGCCATCGCCATTGGTGCCGCCAATGCCAGCGACGCTGCGCCAATCATCATCTGAAACTTAAACTTCATGAGGACCTCCCTGTTGTCCCAAACCCCGTTTTTTTGCCGGGGATGTTGGTTGTCGAAAGCGCTGCTTTCTGTGGGTCAGGCTAGGTGTGGGATATGAACAGGTCAGCCCGATGTGATGAACAGGCTGGTCAATGTTGTTAAAAATTGTTAACAGACTGGGCATTCTCGGGGAGAAACAACATCCATGGCCCATATTCTGATCATCGAGGACGAACCCGTGACTCGGGCGACGTTGGCCAGCTATCTGGATGCACAGGGGTATCGCATCTCCGAAGCAGAAACCGCCGATGCCGCGGAAGTGATCCTGACCGAACAGGATGTGGACCTGTTGTTGGTTGATATCAACCTGCCCGGCAAGGACGGGTTGCAGATCACCCGGGAACAACGGGCCAAATCTGATCTGGGGATCATTCTGGTTACCGGGCGTGACGACGATGTGGACCGGATTGTGGGGTTGGAGCTGGGGGCCGACGACTATGTTTGCAAACCGTTCAACAGGCGCGAACTTCTGGCCCGTATCAAGAATTTGTTGCGGCGCACCGAAGACATTCGCCGTCTGTCCCGGCGGATTTACCAGTTCGGGCCGTTCCGGTTCGATGTCACCGCCCGGCATCTGCAATCGGACGACGCCAAGGTCATTCCCCTGACCCGCGCCGAGTTCGAAATGCTGGACTGTCTGGTCAGCCGTGCCGGACAGGTGATCACCCGGGACGCATTGATGACCCGGATCACCCATCGCCAATATGGTGCCAACCCGCGAACGGTCGATGTGCTGATCCGAAGATTGCGGGCCAAACTGGAAACCGACCCGGCCCATCCGCGTGTGATTACCACGGTTCACGGAGAAGGGTATGTATTCACTGCGCCGCTCAGCTGACTTTGAGAAACCGGTCCTGAGCCTCGGCCATGGCGGATTCGATCTGCGGGACCAGAGCATTGATCTCTGTGATCAATCCGGCAACCTCGGCCTTGGTGCCTCTCTTGGCCTGACGTTCTGCCTGAGCCAGCAAATCACCCAGATAATCCAGTTCGAAATTCCCGACTGCCCCTTTTAGCCGATGCGCCGTTTTGGCCACCTGATGCCAATCGGCCTGTTCAACGGCGCGCAGCAATTCCTTGTGATCCTGGCCCAGCTGGTCCAAAAAAAGCTGTGCAATCTGAATCGTTTTTTCTGCACCAAAATCACGCGCGTTGGTCTGTAGAACCTGCGATAGCCCGTCCAGGTGACGCTGATCTGCCTTCGCCGTTCGTCTTGAAGACAGGAAAACCCGCCCCTGGTGTCCGGCAGCCACCTGGTCCAACGCCTGGGACAGACGTTCCGGAGAAACCGGTTTGGCAACAAACCCATGCATTCCCGCCTGTAGATGCGATTCAATCTGATCATCCAGAACATGCGCCGAGATGCCGATGACCGGAACACTGGCCAGATAGGGATCGGACGATTGACGCAACAGACGTGTGGCATCGGTCCCGCTCATCCCCGGCAGATCGACATCCATCAGCACCACGTCAAACTGCTGCTCCTGAAGAAGCTTCAGCGCGTCTTCGGCATTTGCCAAACACTGGCAGCTGTGACCCATCCGCTCCAGATACCCCTGTGCGACCATCTGATTGATTTCATTGTCTTCCACCACCAGAACGCGCAGCGGCGTTTTGCTCAATCCTGGTGCCAGCGCAGCTTCTGGAGACACCAGGTCGCGGGCTTGCGCGATCGGCAAATTGATCGAGAGCGAAAACACCGACCCGACAGCCTTGGTGCTTTCCAGGGTCAACCGCGCACCAATCACCTGTGCAAACCGCCGGCTGATGGCCAATCCCAATCCGGTGCCACCAAATGCGCGTGTGCTGGTGTCATCCTCTTGTTCGAAGGCTTCGAACACCCGGCGTTTGGCTTCATTGGCGATCCCATGGCCAGTGTCGCTGACTTCAAAGGTCAGCATACAGGCGTCGGAGCCACCCCCATTGGCGCGCACCCTCAGGATCACTTCGCCCTGATCCGTGAACTTCACCGCGTTTGACAGCAGGTTGAACAGGATCTGGCGCAATTTGGCCACGTCTCCACGCACCACATGCGGCACGTCATCTGCCAGGTCCAGCCATAGATGCAGCCCTTTTTCATCCGCGCTGGGACGCATGAGAACCACAATGTCCGTGACCAGATCGGAAACCGAAAACGCAACCGGATCATTGGTCAACCCGCCGCTTTCGACCTTGGAGTAATCCAGGATGTCATTGAGGATCTTGAGCAGATTCTGCCCCGAGGCGATGGCTGCGCGCAGCCGCAACTGCTGATCACTGGACAGAGGTTCATCCGTCAATCCACGCAACATGCCCAGCACCCCGTTCATCGGTGTGCGGATTTCATGGCTCATCATGGCCAGGAATTCGGACTTGGCCCGGTCTGCGGCTTCAGCCTCGCGCCGGGCCACGTCATGGGCTTCGACTTCATGGCGTAATTTCTCGGTTTGCTCAGCAACCATTGCCTGTAGATTGTTGCGATGTTCCAACAGCTCGCGTTCGGTGCGATCCCGTTCCTTTTCCAGTTCAGATTTGGCAATCGCCTGTTTGCGAAACACTTCGACCGCCTGTTCCATACGCGCAATTTCATCGAATCCGGTCGCGGCAATCCGCCGATCCAACCGGCCTTTGGCCAGGGCCGTCATCGCGTTGGACAGATGGTCCAGCCGCAGGGTGATGTTGCCGCGGATAAAGAACCACAAAATGGCCAGGGAAAATATCAGGCCCACAACAGCCACAACCGTGTTGCGCGTCTGGGCCTGTTGGACATCTGCCGCCGCCCGTTCACCGGTTTCGATCGCCTGTGTCTGGGCCCGATCGGCAACTGCGCCCGCTTCGCCGCCCAACCGGATCGCCGCATCCTGAAGCTCTTGTTTGACGACGCCAATCTGCGCGTTGGTGTCCAGAATGCTTTGGCGCAGCTCGAACAGATTGGGAGCCCCATCCGTCGCAACGCGTAACCGTTGCAACAGAACCTGTGCTTGTTTCAGGCGTCCCGGGTCCGGGATCGCCTTGATCCGGCGTGATACGATGGACAGCCGATGCGTCAATGATGCAGCAATCTCGCCCAGCTCGGTGGCGCTGGTGGCCTCGTCAATCCGGTTGATCAGCAAACCGATCTCGGCCGTCCGTGAGCGCAATTCGAACATCAATCCCAGTTGGAACAGATCGACTTCGAGCAGCTTGTCCAATGTATCAGCGCGGTTGCTGTCCACGGATGTCCCTGGCCCCGCGTCATAAAGGCTCGATACCACTGCTGTGGTACCCATTTCGGCATTGGCCACCAATGTATCAGCCATATCCAACAACGTATTGGATGCCTCCAACACATCAGTGATCTGGTGCTTCAGAATATTGAACTGCGCAATCCGGCGTGCCACCACGCTGTTGAGGTGCTGAACCGTGTCGGCCACATCCGCGACAGTTCTGCGCAGGTCGGTGGTGTTTGTGGAACCGCGGGCGTCCAGGCGATCAAGACGAAGGATCAGTGCGTCCACCTGTTCGGACAGAAACGCGGTGCGTTCGGTCCTGTCTTCCTGGGTGTTGACTTCGGCCAATTCCGGCGCGATCGCAATGATCCGGGTGCTTTCTTCCGTGATACCACGCACATCGGCGATCACCGGAATCGTCTGGTTGATGACAATCGCCTGACGTCGCGCCAATTCGCGAAGCTCGAACACCCCCAACAGCCCTGCAATGGTGGGGAGACCCGCGATCAGGATGAACGCGAGCAGCAGTTTTCCACCCAGGCCAAGGTTTTTCAACATCCCGAACCCTAAGCGTGTTTGCCCTAAAAGAGCAAATTTGATTTCCCTTTTGCACCTGTCCACCTATGGTCCGGTCAACATAAAGGGCTGCTATGCGTCGAATTTTGATATTGGGGTTTGCTATTCTGCACAGCACTGCCATGGCTGAAACCTGGCAGTTGAACGCACCGGATACGGCGTTTGACTACACCGGTTCCTTTTCCCAAATCGACTATCAACCAATTGATAAAGCATCGCAAAACTGGTCCATTTGCGTCTCGTATCCACATCTCAAGGATGCCTATTGGCTGAGCGTGAATTATGGCATGGTCGAAGAGGCCCGCCGGTTGGGCGTCTCTTTCCACCTGGTCGAAGCAGGCGGTTATCCCAACCTGGACCGACAGATCCAGCAGATCGAAGCCTGTGTGGATGATCAGGCGGACGCATTGGTTTTGGGCACCGTTTCCTTTGACGGGCTGACCGAAACAGTTGAACGGATTGCCCAGAGCGTTCCGGTGATTGCCGCCGTGAATGATATCGCAGATCCCGGAATCACGGCCAAAGTCGGCGTCTCCTGGACCGAAATGGGGGCCGAAGCCGGCCGAGTGATCGCCCGCGCCCACCCCAAGGGCTCTGACCCGGTCAAGGTTGCCTGGTTCCCCGGCCCGGAAAAGGCCGGCTGGGTCAGATTTGTCGAAGCCGGGTTTCGCACGGCTGTACGCAACAGCTCGGCCGAAATAGCGGTGACCAAATACGGCGATACCGGGCGGGAAATTCAGGTGCTGCTGATCGAAGAGGCATTGGACGAGGCACCGGATCTTGACTATATCGTCGGATCGGCACCGGCGGCCGAAGCCGCGGTTTCCGTCCTGCGCGCCCGCGGGATGCAGGATCAGGTCCGGATCGTGTCAGATTATTTCACCCACGCGGTGCATCGTGGCATTCGTCGCAACCGGATCATAGCCGCGCCGACGGACATGCCGGTGCTCCAGGGGCGTCTGGCCATCGAAATGGCGGTTCGGGCAATCGAAAACAAATTGGACGTCACCCATCTGGGCCCCGCGATCCAGGTCATATCAGGTGTGCAACCTGATGTTGCGCTGATCCAGCATTCTCTGGCACCTGCCACATTTGTCCCGGTGTTCGAGTTCAAGGCGCAAGGCACAGAAGACCACTAAGCACAGGTGCCCCGGAAACGACGCCAAAAGTCGCGGACGTGCTTGATCTGCTTCCCGGCTGCCCCGAGGCTGAAACCCGAGCCGCCTTTGTATGCCCAATGGGAAACGACACCAAATGACCCTGCCTTTTGACAGTTTCGCCGCCGATTTGCGTTATGACGCCCTGCCTGCGTCCGTGTTGCACGTGCTGCGGCGCAGCTTTGTGGACACGATGGGTGTTGCAGCCGTAGGTGCCACAACCCCGCTGTCAGGAATTGCGCGCAAGGTTGCTCCGATGATCTTTGGCAGCGGGTCGGCGGGATCTGCGCGGATGTTGATGGACGGGCGGGCGACCAGCCCGGTCGGCGCGGCCATGGCCGGAGCCTTTACCATCGACAGCATCGACGCCCATGACGGGGTGACACCCTGCAAGGGGCACGCAGGTTCAGCTATCTTTCCCGCATTGATCGCCATGGCACAGGCGAGCGAACAACAGATCAATGGACAACGTTTTGCCGAGCTGTTGGCCATCGCCTACGAGATTTCCTATCGCGCGGGATTGGTCCAGCATGCCACCTGTGACGACTATCACACGTCAGGAGCCTGGACCGCCGTGGGCGTGGCAGCGGCGGGGGCGGCGCTTTTGGGCGGAGACAGCGAACAGATCCGCCAGGCCGCCGGGATCGGAGAATATCACGGCCCGCGAAGCCAGATGATGCGCTGCATCGACCACCCGTCAATGGTACGTGACGGGGTCGGATGGGGCGCGCCTTCTGGTGTCACAGCGGCCTATCTGGCACTGGAAGGGTTTACGGGTGCCCCCGCCCTGACCTGCGAAGGCCCCGAAGGGCAAGAGTTTTGGCAGGATCTAGGGACGGGATGGCGCACTGTCGATTACACCCACTACAAGGCCTACCCCTGTTGCCGGTGGGCACACCCATCGCTCGACGCGGTGCATGATATGATGCGCGACAATGAGCTGACCCATGATCAGATCTCGAACGTCGAAATCCGCACCTTTCATTATGCCACCCGTCTGGCCGGGCACGAACCCCGGACCCAGGACGATTTCGCCTATTCCATCGCCTTTCCCGTTGCCGCGATGATCGTGCGCGGTCAGGTCGGGGTGAATGAACTGACCGATGCAGCCCTGAATGATCCAGATATCCTGCGCGTCAGCCGGTCGGTCCAATTGATCGACGACGATGATATGACCCGTATCAGCACCGACAAACGATGGGCTCAGGTGACGCTGGTTCTGACAGATGGTCGCCGGATCGAAGACGCTCCACGGACACCGCGCGGTGACGCGGATCGCCCGCTCAGCGACGCACAGATATCGGACAAATTCCACGCTCTGGCCGACCCGATACTGGGGCGCGCGCGCGCAGACGAAATCGAAGCCCTGTCCGACCGGTTTGATCACCTGTCCGCAGGTGATCTATCCCGGTTGTTCGACTTGTGCACGCAACCGGTTTGAGCCACCCAAGCGCCAAAATGGCAGATCCATAACTGGATAGGCAACGTCCGCTGGGCGTTGCCCCTTGACCGCGAATTCGACCGGATCCAGCCTGTCTGGCGCTGTGCCACAGCCGCCCCGTCCAGCGCAAAGTGATGGACGCAGGTGATCTTCATAGCTGACACGCACACATCCCGGCCCTTGGGCGGCACCTGACCGTCGCCGCCCAAGAATTTTACCTAAAATTCTTGCCCGGTGGCGGGTACAGCGCCCATTTTCAGAGTCTCACGTGAGACCACGCAGCAACTGGATCAGCTTTTGGGTTTCCTGATCACCCAACTGCCCCAGGATCACCGCATCATGGTCGTCGATTTCCTGGCGGATCTGAAGCATACGTTTACGCCCCAGGGCCGTGGGGAGAAGGTTGATCTGGCGATTGTCATTCTGGGCCACCTGTCGGTGCACCAAACCATCCGACACCATTCGATCCACCATCTTGGTCAGCGTTGGAGGATTCATCAACACGATCTCGGCCAGCTGCCCCATCGTCAGGCGTCCGTCCGCCTCCAGCGTCTCCAGAACCCGCCATGCTTCGATCTGAATGCCATGCTTGCGCAGCCGCGACGCCAGTGACGTGTTCACCGCGCGATGCGCCGCTGCCAGTGCATAAGAGAGATAGTTGCTGATCGGACTGATTTGATCATCCATGGCGCTCACCGTTTCCTGTATTCGAGAATTTAGTTGACTTGGAAAATAAATTCAAATGGAATGTGGCGGGTCCCCATCACCGAGCGAAAGGGCGACGCCGAAATGATGACATCTGCACCCGGTCCTCATGTTCCAACCGAATTGGAGGAACTGCGCGAGGGTCCGCTGACGCGCGCCAAGGGCACGTATCGCATCGCGCTGCTTATCCCTTTGTGTGGTTCGGCCGGGATCTGGGCCCCCTCCTGTATCTCCAGCGCACAGGTTGCAGTGGAAGAGTTGAATCGCGCTCAGGGGCTGGACGGGCGCAAGGTACAGCTGATCATGCTGGATGCCGCATTGGAGGCGAGCATCCCGATCGAAGAAACCGTCAATGACCTGATCGAAACAGAATCGATCGACGCCATTGTCGGCATGCATATCAGCGCAATCCGCCAGCGTCTGAGCAAGGTTGTGCGCCAGCGCATCCCCTATGTCTACACGCCCCTCTACGAGGGCGGAGAGAGCACGGCGGGCCTGTTTGCCATTGGAGAAACCCCACAAGAGCAACTGGGCCCCTCCATGGCCCTGATCCAGAGCGAATACAAACCCCGCAGTTGGGCACTGATCGGCAATGATTATGTCTGGCCGCGCACCTCGCATCTGTATGCCAAAGCAAAGCTGCGCGAAATGGCAGTCGGGCTGGCCTATGAGAGATATCTGCCGTTTGGGCTGAAAAACATGGACCAATATGTCAGGGAAATCGGGCAATCGGATGCCGATGCCGTGCTGATTTCGCTGGTTGGTCAGGATGCCGTGACGTTCAACCGGGCCTTTGGCAAAGCGGGCCTGCACAAACGTGTGGTTCGTCTGTCCTGCGCAATCGAGGAAAACGCTCTGATGGCCAGCGGTGCCCGAAATACCAAACGCATGTTTGCCGCATCGTCCTATTTTGGCACCTTGCCGACCGAGGCCAACGCCGCCTTCAAGGAGCTGTATTACGGAGTACATGGCGACCAGGCACCCGTGTTGAATGCCTTGGGGCAATCGACGTATGAAGGGGTTCACTTCTTGGCCGGTCTGATGCAAGGCCACGCCTCGATCTGGCACGAAAAAAACCTGTCCAACGCGCTGCCGGTGATTCATCGCAGTGGTCGAAAATGCCTCTCTGCAAACAAGAGCAAACGTGCACCGATTTACCTGGCACGCGCAGATGGATTGAAATTTGAAGTAATAAAAGAAATATAATCAATAGCTTATCTATATTTACTTTCCAATTCAAATTATTACTTGAATTGGAAAGTAAAATCCACCACGGTTTAGCGAACAGTCGTCGCACCGCTTGAAAGCGGGCGTCATGACACATGCTAAGTCGGGGAGAATTGTCTTGCTTTGGGTTGTATTGTTGGTGCTCGCTGCGCTGATCATCCTTGTCGGGATCTGGTTTCTGCAACGCTATTACGCCAAGGCGGCGTTGGATACGGCGCTGGTACGTACCGGGTTCGGGGGACGCCGTGTGGTGACGGATGGCGGGTGTCTGGCGTTGCCGATTCTGCATCAGGTTCAAAAGGTCTCGATGGGGGCTTTGACATTTGCCACCACCCGACAGGGCCGCGACGCGGTGCTGACCCGGGACCAGATGCGTGCAGATGTGGTGTTCGAATTCGAACTGCGGGTCGCTCCGTCAGAAGACGCCATCGCAACCGCCGCCCAAACCCTGGGCCAGCGCATTGCCCGGGGCGGAGATACCGTACAGGACGTTCTGGCCGGGACATTGGTCAACGCCATACAGAATGCTGCCGCGGCGCGTACTTTGGACGAAATCCATCTGGATCGGTCCGGTTTCTCTGCGGATGTTGCGCAAGCCATCGAAACACAGGCCAGCCTGTTGGGGCTGACGCTGGTTTCGGCCTCGCTGATCTCGGTTGACCAAAGCGATCTGGCACAGTTGAACGAAAACAACGCATACAACGCGCAGGGGATGCGGCGGCTGGCCGAACTGGTCGCCGAGCAGCGCAAGGCCCGCATCAGGGCCGAAACAGAATCCGACATCGCCGTGCGTGAAAGCAAATTGGCCCAACATCAACGCCAGCTGGAGTTGCATCGTCAGGAACGCGAAGCCGAGATTGCCCAACAGGAACATCTGGCCCGGCTCGAAGCGGACGCGACATCGCGCCAGGATCAAGCCCGGGTTGAGGCCCAGCGCGCCAGTGAAACCGCCCGCATCGACAGCCAAGCGCGCGTCAAGACCACCCAGATCGAACAGGATGAAGCCCTTCGTAAATCCGAAATGGCCGCCCTATTGGCGCTCGAAGAGGCCAAGATTTCCAACGAAATCCAACTGGCCCGCAAGCGGGCCGAAGAATCCGAAGCCAAAGCAGCCGAGGAACAGGCCCGCGCCCAGGTCCTGTTGGCTGGCGAACATGTTCAGGCACAAAAGGATCGCGCCGTGGCCGAACGTGAACACGCCATTGCCCGACTGCAACAGGACAAGGAACTGGATCTCGAAGAGGCCCGTGTCAAACGCGACGTCGACACCCTGCTGACGCGGGCCCAGGCCGATGCCACCGCCGCCGCCAAAGTGGCCGAAACCGACCGGTTGCGCATGGAGGCAGAAGCCGCCGGTCGTGTCGCGCTCAACTCCGCTGAAAATACCCTCAGCGACGCGGTGATCCGGATGCGGCTCGAAGAGCGCAAACTGGACCGGATGCCGGAAATCATGACCCAGATGATGAAGCCGGTGGAAAAGATCGACTCGATCCGCATCAACCAGATCTCCGGTGCCGGTGGCGCTGGAACCGGGGCAACCGAAGGTGTCGATGGGGCCTTTGGGGCCGCGATGGATCAGATCCTGGGCATGGCCGTGCGCCTGCCCGCGATGAAACAGATGGGCGAGGAAATCGGGCTCGACTTTGATGCCAACCTTGCCGGGCGCACCGCCGATTACGCCAACCGTATCAAACCAAAAGACAAAAGCTGAAGCAGGGCAAACCCTGTTCATCTTCATCCAACAGACATCAAGGAGGACAAGACATGTCATTGAACAGACGTAACTTTCTGGCTGGAACCGCGACCCTGACCGGAGCGGGCCTGCTGCCGCAAGTGGCCATGGCCGGGGACCGGATCAAACTGGGATCGGTTCTGGACACATCCGGCATCTTTGATGCCTATGGCAAACCGATGGATATGGCCATGCGCCTGGCGGTGAACGAGATCAACCAGTCCGGCGGGCTGTTGGGCAAACAGGTCGAGGTCATCGGCTATGACACCCAATCCGACATGGCGCTGTATTCGCAATACGGCCAGCAGCTGACCCGTCAGGACAAAGTGGACGTGGTGCATGGCGGCATCCTGTCGGCCAGCCGCGAGGCAATCCGCCAGACCATGCGCAAGACCAAGACGTTGTATTTCTATAATGTTCTGTACGAAGGCGGTGTGTGTGATCGCAATATCTTTATCAACGGCGTGACCCCGGCCCAGCAGGTCGAAGCCCTGGTCCCCTATGCGATGAAAAAGGCGGGCAAGAAGGTCTATATCCTCGCCGCCGACTACAACTATGGACAGATCACTGCCCGCTGGATCCAGAAATTTGTCGCCGAAAACGGCGGCGAAACTGTTGGGGTCGACTTCTTTCCGCTGGATGTCAGCGACTTTGGCTCGACCATCGCCAAAATCCAGACCGCGGCCCCAGATCTGGTGATTGCCCCGCTGGTTGGTGGGGCGCATTTGTCGTTCTTCCGCCAATGGGCGGCGGCTGGTATGAAAGATCGGATACCGTTGGCGTCGACCACGTTGGGTGTGGGCAACGAACACAAGGTGCTGACCCCCGAAGAGGGCAACGGCATCATGGTAGCCTATAAGTACAGCCAGGAGCTGGACACCCCCGCCAATGCTGCGTTCAAGCAGAACTGGGCCAACGCCTATGGCGACAGCAATTCGATCCACGAGATTGCCGTGTCAAACTATCAGGGTGTGCTGACCTGGGCCGAAGCGGTGCGTCAGGCCGGATCGCTGGATCGCGATGCGGTGATAGCCGCGCTGGAAACCGGGCTGTCCATCGACGGACCCGCGGGCAAGATCACGGTAGATCCGAAAACCCATCACGCCGTTCTGGATGTCCATATCATGGAGTTCGAGAACCAGGGCATGAAGGTGATCGAAACCCTGCCCCAGCGCCAGCCGATCGACACCCAGGCGGTCTGTGATCTGTCGGCCAACCCCGGCGACAACACCCAATACGAAATCCAGATCTGACGCTCTCACAGATCTGTTGCAGGGTGGCTTTGGGCCGCCCTGCCCCTTCCTTTTTCTCCCAAAGAAAACAAAGGCTCATGGACCTGACATTCGTCATACTTGTTGAAATGCTCTATGCGGTAGCCTCGCTGATCCTGATCAGTGCCGGATTGGCTGTCGTGTTCGGCATGATGAAAGTGATCAACCTCGCCCATGGTGAATTCATGATGATGGGCGGATACGCCACCATCACCGCCGTGCAGCTGGGCGTAAACATATTCGTTGCCATGCTGATCATCGCCCCCATCGTGGTGGGGCTGATCGGATTGATCGTAGAACGGCTGGTGATCCGGCACCTTTATGGGCGGTTGGTGGATACCATGCTGGCGACCTGGGGGCTCAGCCTGTTTTTCATTGGATTGGCCACGATGATCTTTGGCAATACCACCACCGGCATTTCGACCCCGATCCCCGGATTTACGGTGGGGGGCTATCAGATCAACGGCTATAACTTCTTTATCATCCTTGTCTCGGCTGCCCTGCTGATCGCCAGTCTGGTGGTGCTGAAGTCCACTCGTGCAGGATTGATCGCGCGCGGTGCCATGCAACGATCCGACATGGCGGCGGCGTTGGGCTATAGCCCGGACCGGATCTATATGGCGACGTTCTTTTGCGGCTCGGCACTCAGCGGATTGGCCGGGGCGGTTTTGGCACCTCTGGTCGGGTTGGTACCCACATCAGGCGGAGCCTATATCGCCAAGGCGTTCATCACCGTGATCGCGGGGGGCCCTGCGCTGATCGCCGGGTTGTTTTCCAGCGCCACGTTGTTCGGCGCGGTCAGCCAGATCTTTACCTTTGCTGTCTCGCCCGTGATGGGCGAAGTCGCCCTGTTGTTGGCCGCCGTGGTTCTGCTGCGCCTGCTGCCACAGGGGATCACCGGCAAATTCTTCAAGGGAAAGCTGTGATGCAGGGAACCTTGTCAAAAGACGTCATCACCACCGTCATTGTCACCGCGTTGCTGGTCTGGATCCTGCCGCTGATGATCAGCACCTATACGCTGACCGTCCTGATCATCTATGGGATGCTCGGACTTAGCCTGGGGCTGATCTGGGGGTTCGGTGGCATCCTGTGTTTTGGTCAGGCCGCATTTTTCGGATTGGGGGCATACAGTTATGCCATCGCGGCCATCAACATGGGCGAAAGCACCCTGCCGATGATCATCGCCGTTCTGGTTCCGGCGCTGTTCGCCGCGCTGTTGGGCGCAATGATGTTCTATGGGCGGCTGACGGATGTCTATCTGGGTGTGATCACATTGGTGGTCACGCTGATCCTGTTCAAATTCATCAACTCGACCGCAGGACCACAGTATGTGATCGGCAATGCACGGTTGGGTGGCTTCAACGGTATCCCAGGCTTTCAGACCCTGAACGTGCCTGGCGATCCGGATGCCTATATCTGGGGGGATGCCTATTTCTATGTCTGTGCCGTGCTGCTGGCGGTGGTGTTTATCCTGGTCTCGGCGCTGCTCCGCTCCAGCTTTGGCCGGGTTGCGGTGGGCATTCGCGAAAACGAAACCCGCATGTCGCTGATGGGGTATGACGTGCGCGCCCGCAAAACCGTACTGTTTGCTGTTGGGGCCGCCATTGCCGGGCTGGCCGGGGCGCTGTTTGCCAATTGGGGCGAAATCGTCACCCCCAGCCTGTTTTCGCTGGGTCAATCGGCGGAGATCATCATCTGGTGCATCGTCGGCGGGCTTGGCACCCGATTGGGGCCGATCCTGGGCGCGGCCGGGCTGGCCTATCTCAAATTCATGCTGGGACAACAAAGCGTTGTCGACAACACGCTGATCACCGGGCTGATCCTGGTGCTGTTCGTGCTGTTCCTGCCTCGTGGCGTGGTCCCGGCGCTGAGCGGCCTCTGGAAGATCAGCTTTGGCCGTCGCCCGTTGGGCCGCATTCATCACACCCGCCGGATGCGCAACAGGGAGCGTCAACATGGCTGAAATTGTTTTGGAAACCCAAGGTCTGACCATGCGGTTCGGCGGAGTTGTGGCGTCAAACAACGTGGATTTCAAACTGCGCGCGGGCGAGCTGCGGTGTCTGATCGGTCCCAACGGGGCGGGAAAATCCACCTTCTTCAAATGCGTCGCCGGGTTGCAAACCCCGACCGAAGGTCAGGTGTTCATGCGCGGGTTGGAAACCACGCAATGGATGCCGCATGATATTGCCTCGCTGGGTGTGGGGATCAAGACCCAAACCCCCAATGTACTGGACGCGCTGTCTGTGTTTGAAAACATCTGGCTGGCAGCGCGCCGGTTTCATGACCCCAAAACCGCCAATGCCAAGGCACAGGATATCATTGACCGGCTGGCGCTGAATGCCATCGCCCGCAACGATCTGGGCCAACTCGCGCATGGTGAACGCCAACGGGTCGAATTGGGGCTGGTTGCCGTTGGCGACCCTTGGCTGGTGTTGCTGGACGAACCCGCAGCAGGCATGAGCGCCGAAGACGTCGCCCGCATGACCGAGATCATCCACGAATTGAACCGCACCGCCGCCATCGTGATCGTTGAACACGACATGCAATTCATCCGTTCGATCGCCGATACCGTCACCGTGTTCCATCAGGGCGCAGTGCTGATGGAGGACCATGTCGATAGGGTCATGTCCGACCCGATGGTGCGCAATGTCTATTTAGGAAAGAAGGCCTGATATGGGCACAGAAACATCAACAGACACCGCCCATGTATTGGATGTCAAAAGCCTGTCGGGCGGCTATGGCAAGGTGCCGATCCTGCACGGGATCGAATTTTCCGTCGCCGAAAACGAAGTCGTCGGCATCTTGGGCCACAATGGCATGGGCAAGACGACTCTGCTCAAGACGCTGATGGGGTTCTTGCCACCATCATCGGGGACATTGCGGTTTCACGACACCGACATCACCCGCCTATCCCCCTATGAACGCGCCGGGTTGGGGTTGGGATATGTACCACAGGGGCGCGGGATCTTTCCGCAGCTGTCGGTGCGCAACAACCTGCGCTTTGCCTGGCACGAATACGCAGGCGCCAGCGAGAGCGATGTGATGGAGGCCGTTCTGGCCGATTTCCCCCGCCTGCGCCCGCTGCTGGACCGCGATGGCGGCGCGCTGTCGGGTGGTGAACAGCAATTGCTGGCACTCGCGCGCTGTTTGATGGGGGACCCGGATTTCCTGTTGCTGGATGAGCCAACCGAAGGCATCCAGCCGTCGATCATCGAAGAAATGGCCGAAACCCTGCTGAACCTGCGGCAGGCGCGCGGTTTGTCGATCCTGCTGGTCGAGCAGAATTTTGACTTTATCGCCGATCTGTCGGACCGGGTTCTGGTGCTGGAGCGGGGCCGCATCACCGGCGCGCTGAGCCGGGATGAGCTGTCCGATCAGGCCAAGGTTGATCAATTCCTGGGCTTTGGCGCAGCCAGATCGACGCGGGGCAACGACACCCCGCGTCCTATCGCCAAAACCGCTCAACACGCTGCCCAACATGCCGCCCCGCACCCTGCACATCAACCCGCACAAATGGGAACCAACATGACAGTCAAACGCCCCACCCTTGCCCAGATGCGCGACATGGCCACCCGGTTCGGGATGAGCCTGACCGACGCCGAGCTGGCGGAATTCTCCACCATCATGGAACCATATATCCAAGCCTATGACCGGCTGGACGCCACGCCTGACAACCTGCCCCCGGTGCGGTATCCTAGGTCCCCGGGTCATTTCCCAGACTTTTCGGAAAACCCGCTGAACGCCTGGTACGTCAAAACCGAAGTGCGCGGCGCGCCAGATGGTCCGCTGCGCGGCAAACGGATCGCGCTCAAGGACACGATCTGTTTGGCGGGGGTGCCGATGATGAACGGCTCGTCCATCATGGAAGGCTACACACCCGAAATCGACGCCACCATCGTCACCCGGATGCTGGATGCAGGCGCCGTGATCGCGGGCAAGGCACATAGCGAAAATTTCTGCCTGTCGGGCGGGTCCCATACCGGGGCCAAGGGGCCGATCCAGAACCCGTGGAAACATGGGTATATGGCCGGGGGGTCGTCGGGCGGCTCCGCGGCATTGGTTGCGGCGGGCGAGGTGGATATGGCCATTGCCGGGGATCAGGGCGGGTCGATCCGTATCCCGTCGTCCAACTGCGGCGTTTACGGGATGAAACCCACGCATGGGTTGGTCCCTTATACCGGCGTCATGCCGATTGAACAGACCATCGACCATGTGGGGCCCGTGTCCAACACGGTGGCCGACAATGCCCTGTTGTTGGAGGTATTGGCAGGCGAAGACGGGTTGGACCCGCGCCAGTACAAACCCAAAACCTATCGCTATACCGAAGCGTTGGGACGGGGCGCCCAGGGGCTGAGGATCGGCATCTTAAAGGAAGGGTTTCACCGCCCTGAAAGCGAACCGGATGTGGATCAAAAGGTGCTCACCGCCGCTGATCGGTTCCGCGAATTGGGCGCAAGGGTCGAAGAGGTATCAATCCCGGAACACCATCTGGCGGTGGACTGCTGGACCGCCATCACGGTCGAAGGCTTGCAGGATCACATGATGCACGGCAATTCGGCCGGAACCAATTACCGCGGTCTGTTCCTGCCGTCAATGATCGACCACATGGCGCAATGGCGCAGCCGCGCCGATGAGCTGACCCATTCGCTCAAGGTATGCATGTTTCTGGGTGAATTCTTTCAGACACAATATCGTGGGCGGTTCTATGGCAAAGCCCAGAACCTGATGCGCAAGGTCAATGATCGCTATGCCCAAGCGCTTGGGCAATATGATCTTTTGCTGATGCCCACCGTCCCGATGAAACCCCAGGAGATCCCGCCTGCGGATTGTTCGATCACCTTGTATGTGCAACGCGCCTTTGAAATGATCGGAAATACCGCGCCCTTTAATGGCGGACTGCCCGCAATGAATGCCCCCTGCGGGCTGAGCGAAGGTCTGCCCATCGGCATGATGCTGGTCGGGGCGAACTATGGTGAATTGAAACTGTATCAGGCTGCGCATGCCTTTGAACAAAGTGGCGACTGGCGCAGCATGTAAGGAGGCCGAAAATGTCGATCCTGAACGAAAGCCTGGCCTCGCGGATCACCGGGTGGAATACCGGCACCGACGCGCCGACCGCAGCAACTGCGCCGGAAGGTGGCAAATCTTATGTGCGCGGGGCGACCACCCCGCCGCTGACCTATGTCACGATCCCGCAACTGCTGCGCGACGCGGTGTCCCGGTTTGGCCCGCGTGAGGCGGCTGTATTTTCGCAACAGAACATCCGGATGAGCTATTATGATCTGGACCGCGCCGTGGATGAGCTGGCCTCGGGTCTGTTGGCGCTGGGATTGGAAAAAGGAGACCGGGTCGGGATCTGGTCGCCGAACCGGTATGAATGGGTCCTGACCCAATTCGCCACCGCCAGGGTTGGTCTGATCCTCGTCAATATCAACCCGGCCTATCGCCTGTCCGAACTGGAATATGCCCTGAACAAGGTCGGCTGCAAGGCGCTGATCACTGCGAGCGCCTTTAAATCCTCGGATTATGTCGGAATGATTCACACCCTGGCCCCCGAACTGGACACATGTGCCCCAGGCCGATTACAGGCCGCAAAGCTGCCACATCTTCGCAGCGTCGTCGTGCTGGGTGATGGCGGTGTTGCGGGCACCTATTCTTTTGACCAGTTGTGCCAACTGGGTGGTCCGGCACAGCAATTGCGGCTGGACGAGATCGACAAAACCCTGTCGCCAGATGATGCCATCAATATCCAGTTCACATCCGGAACGACGGGTCTGCCCAAGGGGGCAACCCTGTCGCATTACAACATCGTCAACAACGCGCGTTTTGTCACTGACCGGATCGAACTGACCGAAGATGACAGATTGGCGATCCCCGTGCCTCTGTATCACTGTTTCGGCATGGTCATGGGGGTGCTGGGCGCGGTCAGCAAAGGTGCGGCCATGGTGTTCCCTGGCGAATCCTTTGATGCGGCCCAGACCTTGGATGTGCTGGCAAGCGAACGCTGCACGGCCGTCTATGGCGTGCCGACAATGTTTGTGGCGATGTTGCAAGATCTGGACCATACGCCCCGCGACCTGTCCAACCTGCGCACCGGCATCATGGCCGGTGCCCCCTGCCCGGTCGACGTCATGGAGCAGGTCAACACCCGGATGCATATGCATCAGGTCACCATCTGTTACGGCATGACCGAGACCGCGCCGGTGTCGTTCCAAAGTTTCGTGAGCGACCCCACTGACAAACGCTGTGAAACCGTTGGCCGGGTGCACCCGCATCTGGAGGTCAAGATTGTCGATGACACGGGCCAGATCGTTCCAGTTGGCGCGCGCGGAGAGCTGTGCACCCGCGGCTATTCGGTGATGAAGGGTTACTGGGATGACACGGACAAAACCACCGACAGCATCCGCGACGGCTGGATGCACACTGGTGATCTGGCAGTGTTTGACGCGGACGGGTTCTGTTCCATCGTCGGGCGGGTCAAGGACATGATCATCCGGGGCGGCGAAAACATCTATCCCCGCGAGATCGAAGAATACCTGTTCCGCCATCCCAAGATCAGCGAAGTTCAGGTCTTTGGCATCCCGGACGACAAATTCGGCGAAGAGGCCTGTGCCTGGGCAATTGCCAAACCCGGGTGTGAATTGACCGGGGATGAGCTGCGGGACTTCTGTCAGGGCCAGATCGCCCATTTCAAGGTGCCCCGTCATTTCCGGATCGTCACAGAGATCCCCATGACCATCACTGGCAAGCCGCAGAAATTCGTGATGCGCGACCAAATGATTGAGATGTTGAAACAGGACGGCGGTTGAAGGTCGCTCAATCGCCGGACGTCAGGTCCAGCCGCATGAATGCGCTGTTGGGGTCTTCTTCGTACCCCAGGATCGGCGGGCAATAGATATAGCCCAGCCGTTCGTACAGCGCGCGCGCTGCGTCATATTCAGGCAGCAGGTCAGATCCGGTTTCCAATACCAGCGCCGTGATCCCTGTTGTCTGCGCCGCAGTTGCAAGATGCTGCATGATCTGGCGGGCAATACCGCGGCCGCGGGCCGCTGTGGATACGTAAACGGATTTGACCTCGGCGGTGCCATCGCTCAGCGATTTCAACGCGCCGCATCCAACGGCCGTCGCGCCATCATAAGCTGCCCAGAAACGCACATCGCTGCCCCGCAGCTGATCGACGCCAAAGGTATGATCGCTTTCGGCCGGGGCCGCATCGGCCCCGTGTACCAGGTTTGCGTCAATCAACGAACGCAGATCCGACGCCGCCGGGTCTGCCAATCTGATGTCAATCACACGCGTGGTTCCTATTAGTGGGTCCAGGGAACGCGGCGGTTGGTGGCAAAGTTTTCACCGTATCCGCCAGGACGCACATTTGCCTTGCGGGCATGTGGCTCCATGACCTGGGCATCAATACCGTGGTCGCGGGCGTATTCCACCGCTTCTTCCTTGGTTGTGAAACGCAAGCGCACCTGGGTCTGGGTGTCGCTGGAGGACGTCCAGCCCATCAGCGGGTCCACTTCACGCGCGGATGCAGGCGCATATTCCAGCACCCATTTCCGTGTTTTTGCCATACCCGAGGTCATGGCGTTTCTGGCCGGCTTGAAAATCCGCGCACGCATCGCAGTCTCCGTCGTCATTTGCTGTGCCCTATATGCGCTGAACCGCGCGTGGCGGCAAGGTACCAATTGTCTCAACCCTATCTGGAGCATGTTAACGAATGCCTCTTGAACAAGAACAAAAACAGATCAAAATCAGGCGCGAAAGGAATCTTTGTTCATGCCGTATGCCCATTCCGACAAATCCGACGCCCTGATGAACACTGCCGCGCCGGATGTGGCGGCCCGACCCAAGCTGGAAGGTGGGATTCCGTTGCGGATGCAAACGGAATTCAACGCGGCCGGAGACCAGCCCACCGCAATCGCGGAACTGACCCAGGGCATTGTGGATGGGGAACAGAATCAGGTTCTGCTGGGTGCGACCGGCACCGGCAAGACCTTCACCATGGCCAAGGTCATCGAGGAAACCCAACGCCCCGCCATAATCCTGGCACCAAACAAAACATTGGCTGCACAGTTGTATGGTGAATTCAAAGGGTTTTTCCCCGACAATGCGGTCGAATACTTTGTGTCTTTCTATGACTACTATCAGCCCGAGGCCTATGTGGCGCGGTCCGACACCTATATCGAGAAAGAAAGTCAGATCAACGAACAGATCGACCGCATGCGCCATTCGGCAACCCGGGCATTATTGGAACGCGATGATGTGATCATCGTCGCCTCGGTCAGTTGCATCTATGGCATCGGTTCGGTCGAAACCTATGGCGCGATGACATTGGATCTCAAAACCGGCGGCGAATACGACCAGCGGGCCGTGATCGCGGATCTGGTGACCCAGCAATACAAACGCAACGATCAGGCATTTCAACGCGGGTCTTTTCGGGTGCGTGGCGACAGTCTGGAGATCTTTCCCGCCCACCTCGAAGATCGCGCCTGGAGGCTGTCCTTCTTTGGCGAAGAGCTGGAGTCGATTACCGAATTCGACCCGCTCACCGGGGAAAAAACCGATACGTTCGAACAGATCCGGGTCTATGCGAATTCGCATTATGTGACACCGAAACCTACGATGCAGCAGGCGATCATCGAAATCAAAAAGGAACTGCGCATCCGGCTGGATCAATTGGTTGGCGATGGCAAGCTGCTGGAAGCGCAGCGGCTGGAGCAGCGCACCAATTTCGATCTGGAAATGCTCGAGGCCACCGGCGTCTGCAACGGAATCGAAAACTATTCGCGGTATCTGACCGGTCGCGCACCGGGTGAACCGCCCCCGACGCTGTTTGAATTCATCCCCGACAACGCCATTGTCTTTGCCGATGAATCCCACGTTTCCGTGCCCCAGATCGGCGGCATGTTCAAAGGGGATTACCGGCGCAAATTCACCTTGGCTGAACACGGATTCCGGCTGCCGTCCTGCATGGACAACCGCCCGCTCAAGTTCGAGGAATGGGACACCATGCGCCCACAATCGGTGTTTGTCTCGGCCACCCCGGCGAAATGGGAGATCGAACAGACCGGCGGTGTGTTTACCGAACAGGTGATCCGCCCCACCGGCCTGTTGGACCCGCCTGTCGAAATCCGCCCAGTCGAAATGCAGGTGGATGATTTGCTGGACGAGGTGCGCAAGGTCGCCGCCGATGGGTATCGCACGCTGGTCACCACGCTGACCAAACGCATGGCCGAGGATCTGACCGAATACATGCATGAACAGGGCATCAAGGTGCGCTATATGCATTCCGACATCGACACATTGGAACGCATCGAAATCCTGCGGGATCTGCGGCTGGGGGCCTTTGACGTGCTGATCGGCATCAACCTGCTGCGCGAAGGATTGGACATCCCCGAATGTGGATTGGTGGCCATTCTGGATGCGGACAAGGAAGGGTTCCTGCGGTCCGAAACATCACTGGTGCAGACCATTGGCCGCGCTGCGCGGAACGCCGATGGCCGGGTGATCATGTACGCCGATCGCATCACCGGGTCGATGGAACGCGCGTTGGCTGAAACCGACCGCCGCCGTGCCCGCCAGATTGCCTATAACGAAGAACACGGGATCACCCCCGCAACGGTGAAAAAGAACGTCGAGGACGTATTGGCAGGGCTCTATCAGGGCGACACCGACATGAACCGCGTCACCGCCACCATTGACAAGCCACTGCATGGTGCCAATCTCGAAGCGGTTCTGGACGGGCTGCGCACCGATATGCACAAGGCCGCCGAGAATCTGGAGTTCGAAGAAGCCGCCCGCCTGCGCGATGAAGTCAAACGGCTCGAAGCGGTCGACCTCACCATCGCCGACGACCCCATGGCGCGACAATGGGCGGTCGAAAAAGCATCAGAAGCCGCCCAGAAAGCCAAGGGCCGATCAACAGCCGGGAGGCCGGGGCAACGTGGGGGAAATGTGAAGCGGCGGGGGAGGTGATTGACACCTCAAATTGAACAGAGAACACATCTATTGCGAGGGCAAAAATTTGAACTTGTCTGAAAAACTGCGTCTCTTCGTCAATTGTGTATCCTGTCTTCAGAGTTGGATACACCTTGGCACGCTGTCCTCTTTTGCCCGTTCACTTCACAGCGACCTAGGTTAGCATTTTGTTAACCAAACATCGTTCATCTTGGCTCTATGCAGACTCGAAACTCGCCTCTTTCACCAGAAGTTTGGCTGAACGACCTGTTCACATCCAAAGCCGTGCAGCAAGGCGGCGTAATCCGACGAAAAGCGCGGGATATCGAGCGTTTTGCGGGGATGGATCGTTTCATGTGCGAAGTTCACCGACGCGGTTTTCAGGTGGCAGAAAACTCAGGCCAAATCATTATCTTTTGCAACCGCGCCCCTGTACGCTGGCTTACCAAACCTGCGGTAGCGCTTTCTTGAAAAGAAAGCGGATCGAAATCTTTCAAAGATTTCGGATCTTTACGCTATAGACCCAACTCCGCCCGCAGCTTCTTCGTCAATTTCTCCACCACCATGTCATAGGACATCACGATATGATCGCGCAGGGTGGCGTCGGTCATGCCGCGTTCTTCGTAGACCTGCAGCCATTTCATCCCGCGTGAGGCCAGATAGGGCGCGGGGCGGATGCCCGGTTCGTCTTGCAGCACCTCATAGGCGATGTCGCTAACCTTGAATGTAAAGGCGGCCTCACCATCGTGCCAGCCACAAATGGCGAACACCTTGCCACCGACTTTCCATACGTCCGCATTGCCCCATTGCACCACATGGGTGGTCACCCGCAGGCCAGCGCAGAAGGTATTGAATTCATTCCGTGTCATGGCCCGATCTTTGACATGCTCGCCATATCTTGCAAGTCCGTTGGCCGGGCGCACCCTACCACACAACTCATAATTGTGGTAAATTCGCACATGCGGAGTGTAATTTACCTGTTGTCCCTGGGTCAGCTCCTGTTTCTGATGGCGATGACGCTGGATGTGGCATTGACCTCGACGGATGCCGCCGGACAGAGCATGGCGTTTGGTCTGTTGATGGCCGGATACATGATTGTCGCGGCCTGTGTTCTGCCAGCGGTGATCCTGGCGCGGTCTGAAAACTGGCAATGGTTGGGGGTGCCTTTGGCTGTGGCCCCTGTGCTGGTCGCCCTGGCAGTTTTTGCTCTCTAGGCCTCCCTTGTGCACAGTGCTTGCCCGACTCACCCCAACAGGCGCAGACTGGCAGATACCTCCCACCTAGGACGCTCCGGTCGCTCCCTGTCGGGGGAGTACCGCGACCGCGACTGTTCCTTTCTGGGCTCCAAATCTGGAAGGAGGACAAAATGATAGCTGCGCGACTGAAACACCACCTGGAGGCCAGCAACCTCCCCTATGACATGCGTGCCCACCCCTATGCTGCCACAGCGCAGGAATGCGCAGAGGCGGCGCATGTACCGGGTGATCGTCTGGCAAAATCGGTGCTGATCCACATGGAGGAAGGTCCGTTATTGGCCGTGATTCCGTCAACCCAGCAGGTCGACCTGACAGCATTGCAGGCAATGATGCACCGGCGGTTGGGGTTGGCACGCGAAGCAGACATGGTGCCTGTTTTTGACGATTGCGATCTTGGTGCCGCGCCGCCTGTCGGTATGGCCTATGACGTTCCAACAGTGATCGACGACAGCCTCACCGGGCTCGAAACTGTCTGGTTCGAAGCCGGAGATCACAAGACCCTGGTCGAAATGAAGGGGCGAGATTTCGATCGTCTCATGCGCCGGGCCGAACATGGCGACATCTGCTGTATCCAGTGACGCGGGCCGCAAGGCAGGGCGGACCTGCCTTGCGGGTGGTCCAAAGACTCAGTTTTCGACGCTTAGCCCCAGCATCCGCCAGACCTGCATTCCGCCGCGATAATAGTGGATCAAATCTGCTGGGTACCCGGCCTTGATCATGTTGCGCGCGGCATTGGGAGATTGGCCGCACCATGGGCCATTGCAAAACAGCGCGACCGGTTTGGCCCCCTCACAGTCAAAGCCGTCAAAGTCGATTTCACACCCCAATGCGTCCAGACGGTCGGCGGCTTCGGTATAGGGGATGTTGATTGACCCGGCGATGGTCCCGGTTTTGTAATGGTCCGGGATCCGGCTATCGACCACAATGGCCTTGGGGTCCTGCAACATGGCGATCAACTCCAGCTCCCCAATCGTGGTCACGCCTTCGGCCGGGCTCATCGGTTGGACACAAAATGGCGGGCACGCGCGCGAGGTTTTGGCCCAATCACCGGACACGACATTGTCGTTGTCCTGAATGCGCGAGATGGTTGCCGTGCCACCTTCGGGCAACGGCACCTCTGCAGCAGGCATTTCACGGGTGATTTGTACGGGGTCGGCCCAAATGGGACCGGCCAGACCGGCCATAACAACAGCGAGCGCAAGGTTTTTCATGAATGTTTCCTCCAAATTCACATGACCAGGGCACCGCCAAACGGCGACGCCCTGACACTTTGAGTCATCCATTCAATGCACATATTTGAATGTATTATCTATGTGACAGATTGGTCAGCGCACGACATGCACGGCGCAACTCGCGTGACGCACAATCTGGGTTGCGGTCGACCCCAACAGCAGGTCCTGCATGCCCGGACGGTGAGAAGCAATGATGATCAAGTCCGGTTTGTTGACCTCGGCCCAATCCAGGATTGACCGACCGGAATGCCCTTCGATGACCAATCCGCGCCCGTTTGGTATTGTGTTGGCCAGCGCATCCAGTTCCCCCTGGATGGCAGCCCGGGCCTCGGCCAAATAATCGGCGGGCATATAGCTGATGGCGTAGGCTGGAATATGTTCGACGACATGCAACAGCGTGATCTGCGCCTCGGGTGTGGAAAGCATCTGGGCCAATTTCAATGGTCCAGACACATCGCGTTCGCTGTCAAAAGAAATCGGAACAAGGATATTGTGATACATGAGATCGCTCCTTTTCGGCTGAGCACAGTATCACCCGTGATTCCGAAACGAGCCTTGATTCAAATCATGGTTCCAGGGGACACGAATTCCGACCCCGATTTTGGTCAATCAAAGGTCATGGCAACATCGTACATCACGGGCTCGAAACTCTTGCACAGCTCATTTATATCGCGGTTGCGTCGCCGCATCTCGGGCGTGCGCAACATCGCCTGAAAATCTTCCCGACGTTGCCACTGCGAATAATTGGCAATCCGGGTCTGTGCGTCGTTGACGTGAAGCCCAGCCGCAATGAACCCCGGCTGCTTGGAGATAAAGTCAGCATAAGCAGCCTTGAGCGCGTCCAGCAGATCCTCACAAGTGCCGGGCGTCATTTCGAATGTTGTAATGACCGTCTGGATTTCGTTGTTTTCGGCAATATTGGGCATGTGTTCCTCCGTTTGGACATCTTCAGCCTAAGCCAATTCAATGCCAACAGGGAACAGGTTTTCACCAAACATTTGCCCGGACTGGCACCTTGGATCAGGCGGCCCGGTCTTCGGAAGTATTTAGAATGTCGCGTATTTCGGCCATCAGTGCCGCCATTTCTCCATGCGCAGGGCCCTTTGGTGCTTCGACCGCAGCTTTGCCCTGACCCAGCGTTTCGGCATAGACCACCCGGTTTGACATGGGTGTTTCAGCCAGACGGGCGCTCAGGCCGCGGGCCTTTTCCGTGACATCGGCTGTCAGGCGGGTACCGGGACGGGCACGGGTCATCACCAGCATGGTCTCCTTGTCTTCGCGGTCGGCCAGGTACAGCACCATCTCAACGGCCCACAGATCCAGATGCGAACTGGCCACTGGCACCAGAACCAGATCCGCCGCGCGCAATGCGGGGCGCAAATCGCTGTCTGCCTTTGGGGGGGTGTCGATGATGACGATATCAAAGGTTTCCCGCAATTTGCGGATTTCATAGCTGATCCCCCAGGCCGACGCGGTCGAAAATTCGATCCCTGGGTCGTCCATGACCTCAAGCCGGGTCATGAACCAGCGACCGGCGCTGCCTTGCGGATCAATATCGACCAGAGCAACCGATTTGCCCGCCCGCGAGAACGCAACAGCCAGGTTGACAGCCAGCGTCGTTTTCCCCGCGCCACCCTTTTGCTGTGCAATGGTGATGATTTGGCCCATGACGACACCCCTCTTCGCTGCGACGCAGCATAACCCGATCTTCACAGGGTGCAATGTCCAATCGCTGTGTGGGATCGCCGCAGCGGCGCGGTTCGTAACCAAACCTTAACCAAGTTTACCGAAACCTGTTAACAGGGAGGGAGCCATGCGCGCGATCCTGGTTTGCGTTCTGTTGCACGTCGTCCTCGCCACCCCGGCGCAGGCGGGCGCATGGATGCGCGACAGAGGCACAGGATTTATCGCGACGTCGTCGACACTGCGTCAATTCCCCGACTACCTTGGGCATGAAACCAGCGTCTACGCGGAATACGGGCTCGCTCAGAAATTGACCGTTGGCCTGGACTATAACCAGGGCAGCTTTTCGTCCGGCCATGCCATGCTGTTTGCACGGGTCCCGCTGGGCAAGCCTCGAACAAGATACCGCTTTTCTGCCGAGCTTGGGCTGGGTCTGTATTTCTTTGGCGGTTTTCGGGAACAGATGCAAAAGCTGACGCTGTCTTATGGCCGCAACCTGGAAACCCGATTTGGTCACGGATGGCTCGCAATCGACCTGGCCAGCGAATTTCGCCAGGGCCTCCCCGGCCCCACGATCAAGCTGGACACCACAATCGGCCTGTCCGGCACCAAACGGCTGCAACCAATGCTTCAGATCGAAACGTCGCGCCCCGCCATCGGTCCGGTAAATTGGGCCGTCATTCCATCCATCAGATATCGCACAAAAAACAACATCTCCTGGGTGATTGGCGCCGAACGAAAGAGCGTTGGAAACCACAAATCAATTGGCGTCAAACTCGCCTTTTGGAAGGAGTTCTGATCAGTCACGTTCTTGAACAAGGGGCCGCGCAACGTGGCACGGCCCCAAGAATTGAACGCCTACGAGAAATTGTCCATCCGGATGATCACGTTGGCTTCACCTTTGACCGCCTGGCCCCAGCTCAGCTTGACCACATCGAAATTCGCGCCTTCCAAAACCGCGGCATAGGGCGCGATATATCGCGTGGTCCCCCCAGAATCCGATAGCGGACCAATCGGAACCACGCTGTCCATGTTCCTGGCATATCCCTGGAACGGCAACAGCCCGTCGGTCTTAACATTCCAAACCGCGGCCTCGGTGGCCTGTTCATGACGGACGCGCAATGGATTGGACACGACCGCGCTCACGTTGTGGAACGTATTGCCCTCAAAGCTCACATTCTTGAACCGGTTTCGGTTCAAGTCTGCAAAACTTGTGTCCACCCGTTCGGCCCGGTCGATGGTGCCATTGATGCTGCGGAATTTGTTCCCCATGATCGACACACCGTTCAGGAAATGCCCGGTTCCATGCGGTTTCACCACAATGTAGCTAAACCAGGGGGCCACATCACCCGACAAAAAGATGTTGTCGGTGATTGCCATCGAACTAAAGGAGAACCCGTTCAGGTAATCCGGGTTTGGGTCCTGTTCGTTGGTCCATTCGATAAAGGCATTATCCAGGTAATTCCCCGAAATCGTGCAACTGGTGAACGAACTGATAATGACAAGACCCGCACTGCGAACCCCGTTTGCCACACCGTCACCCTGGAAGAAGTGATTGCCCAGAACCATGCTGTTAAATCCCGCCAACAGCGCAAAATGTTTGAACCGGGTCGCACGGCAATTGCGAATCTTGACGTCATTGGCATTGGCGTTGATCGCAATCGACGTCCGGTCAGGGACATCCAATGGCTCTTCGGACGACAGAAATTGGCATCGATCGATCAGCATCCCCTGACACCCGCCCCCGATCGAAGTAATCCCGCGGTCCTTGGGACGGGAGATGAAACAATCCTGCAACGAAAAGGTCGCCCCTTTGTCTGCCAGGCGAATGGCGCTGCAGTGGTTGTTGCACTGGAATTCGATATCTTCCATCCCAAATTTGTCTAGCTTGGTGAAGCCCGAGAAATCAATCAGGTACTTGAAGCTTCTGAAGGTGAAGTTTTGCGTCCCTTCGGCATCGAACAGGGGCGCGTTCATGGTGATTTCACCAGCGGCCACATTTTTGCTGCGCACGTAGATTTCGCGACCAACACCGGCACCTTCAATCAAGGACCCAACCGGGATATTGGCAACATTCACCACATTTGTCAGGACCCGACTGTCCGACGCGCTGTATGTCGCCTGCGACACGAATGTCTCTGTATCCCAAACGCTGGATGCAACCGCTTCGAGCTGACCATTTCGGATCACGCGGCGCGTTGCATAGCTGGTTTTGCTGGGCACAGCAGCCTTCATGTCGATCGGTTCGTGCACGGCGACCTTGCGGCCCCGCATGTCCAGGGACTCGTGATCCGAATTGAACAGCAACGCCTGAAACGCCTTTTTAAAGGCAAGCTCTTCGTTTCCAAAAGCCGAGATATAAGCTGGCAGATCAAAATTCTTGGTCAGCAACAGCATCTGATCAGTCGGCATCGTTACTGTGCCTTCAAATTCGACCTCGGAAACAAATTGCGCTCCACTGGCAAGGTGATAGGTCCCGGCAGGCACCAGAACGTTGCGCCCGTTGGCCGCCTGATCCGCCGCTTCGAATGCGGCCGAGTCGTCGGTGACGCCATCCCCAACCGCGCCAAAATCGCGGACGTCCACAACGCTCATCAGATCCCGCAAATAGATGCCGCTGATGTCGTTGATCTCGATGTCGTCAATGCGAACCACGCCGCCACTGGGACCTGTCAGATCAATGCCAAAATGGCCGTAAAGGGCGTCTGGCCCCCAAACCATATCAACACCGCCACGCAGACCAGGGCCCACAATCGCGGTCACTTCGACCACCTGACCATAGCTGGTCAATGATGTTGACGTACCAACTTCGGTCACTCCAGCGACATGGCTCCCGCCACTGGCCCCGGCCCAGGCTGCAACACGAACGTCTGGAAGATTGCCGCTGACAGCCTTGATCCGCACTTTGATCTGCAGATAACACCCCGGCAACATCGGCGTTTCGCCCATGTAGCGCAGTTTGGTGGTTGATGTGGTTTTTTGCAGCTCCAAACAACTGCCAAAGTCCTGATCCGCAGGGACAAGCACAGCATTGGGGGCCGAAGCATAGGTGTCAGACCCCGGTGTCCCATCGCCGCTTGACCATACATTCAGCCCATTCTCGAACGCGGGCGGCGTCAGCAGCACCCCCTCGGTGATTGCCTTGTTCATTCGAATCCCTTTCAAAAACCGCCCGCGGCTGATCACCGGAGCTTTTAGGTCATGCTCGGGTCCGGGCAGCACCCGAACGCGAAAAAAGGGAATAAGGTATGGGTCTTAATTCGTCCTCACACCACCGTCACGGTCGCGTTGCTCACGCGCTGGCACCAATTGCCTGAACCCGCTGTACGGCATTGATTTTCCATCCACTTCCAGAGTTAATCATTTGGTAATCCAACAAATGAACACGGCCGGACAGATCGGTCACCATGACTCTTTGCCAGAACCCTGTTTCCGTCTCGCGCAATTCAAGGAACTGAACATCAGCGGGCCGCCAGACCATTGGATACCCTTGGCGCACCATCAATCCAAAGTTCTGTGGCGTCCCGAACAAACGTTGGATCGTCGGACTGGCATAGGAAAATGCACGGTCAAAGTCATCGACTTCGAGGGCTTCGATCTGTTTTCCGATAACCGCTTTGATATCGGCGCTCTGCGCCTGCACCGTTCCGGTCAGCATCAGAGCAAAAACAATCGGAATCCAAAATCGACGCATAACAAACCTCCCCAGCTGGCTGCTGTAGAGGTAGTGTTTCTTACCTTCAGGTCAAACGGCTGAACAGGTTATCCCAGTTCGCCCGCCAGGCCTTTGTCGATCAGCGCAATGGTTTCACCCACGCCATACAGCGCGACAAAGCCGCCAAAACGCGGCCCCTGACTGGCCCCCAGCAGCACTTCGTACAGCGCTTTGAACCAGTTGCGCATGTTTTCTTTGCCGAAATGCTCGCGGCCGACCTCAAACACGATGCCTTGCAGGCTATCGCCATCCGTTTCCCCATCCCACGCGGCCAGTTTGGCGCGGAATTCTTCCAACGCGGCACGTTCTGCGTCATCCGGTGCACGGAAGACTTTGGCTGGCTGGATGAAGTCCTCGTAGTATTTGACCGCATACCCCGCAGCTGCATCCAGATCCGGATGGGTTTCGGCGGTGGCTTCGGGCGCATAGCGCCGGATGAACCCCCACAGCGTTTCCTTGTCATGGGCTGATGCCACGGATGCCAAATTCAGCAACATACCAAATGGCACCACCATTTTGGATTCAGGCACATCCCCGCCGTGAATATGCCACACCGGGTTGTTCAACTGCGCCTTCAGTTCCTGCCCATGATAGGCGCGCAGCTGTTGGTGATATTCATCCATCGCCTTTGGGATGACATCGAAATGCATCCGCTTGGCGGTCTTGGGCTTCTGGTACATGAAATAGGCGAGACTCTCGGTCGACGCGTAGGTCAGCCATTCATCAATCGAAATCCCGTTTCCGGACGTTTTGGAAATCTTCTGACCGCTGGCATCCAGAAACAGCTCATAGGTGAAATGCTCGGGCGCGCGCCAACCCAGAATCCGACAGATCTTGTCATAGATAGGCGTGTTGGTGCTGTGGTCCTTGCCGTACATTTCGAAATCGACTTCCAGAGCCGCCCAGCGCGCGCCAAAGTCCGGCTTCCACTGCAACTTCACATTGCCGCCAGTCACCGGAAGGGTCCATTCCTTGCCGTCTTCATCATCAAATGTGATCGTGTAACTCTCGGCATCCACCTTCTTCATCGGCACATACAGAACCCGACCGGTTTCCGGATGGATCGGCAGGAAGATCGAATACGTCTGACGCCGCTCTTCGCGCAGCGACTTTAGCATCACTTCCATCACGTCATCGTATTTATCAACTGCGCGCTTCAGGATCTCGTCGAATTGGCCCGTACCATAGAAATCTGTGGCGGAGTAAAACTCATAGTCGAAGCCAAAGGTGTCTAGGAACCGCCGCAGCATGGCATTATTGTGGTGACCAAAGCTGTCGTGCGTGCCAAATGGATCCGGCACGCTGGTCAGCGGCTTTTGCAGGTGTTCATGCAGGCCTTCGGAATTGGGCACATTGCCCGGCACTTTGCGCATCCCGTCCAGATCATCCGAAAAACAGATCAGCTTTGTCGGAATGTCGCTGATCAACTCGAACGCGGTCTTGATCATCGTGGTGCGGGCCACTTCGCCAAACGTGCCGATATGCGGCAGACCCGACGGGCCATAGCCGGTCTCGAACAGCACATACCCCTTCTCCGGCGCGCCTTTGGCATAACGTTTGAGCACCCGGCGGGCTTCTTCAAACGGCCAGGCTTTGCTCTGCAGAGCGGTTTCGCGCAGTTCGGACATGTCGTTCTCCATCGGCGGCAATCTTGCCGCATCACGTATCAGGGCTGCCCCATGCAGCCGACTGAACCCGTCTATTGTGCTGGTGCAGCATGAGTCAATAAACTCGAACCACATATCGGTGTCCGCTTGCGACAAAACACCCGTCCGCCGCTCACGGCCCGCGCGCTCAGCCTCATTGCCCCCACAGCAGCCGAATGTTGCGCATTCGCGTCAGCGGGTGTTGTACCCGCCTCCCTGCCTCCGTATCTTGAACCCACGTAACGCCGCACGAAGGATAAAAACAAATGACCGAGCAACCCTCACATTCGATGACCCCTCAGGATTGCCTTGTGGCCATCATGGTGGCGGTTTCGGCTTCGGACGAAACCATCCGCACGGCCGAATTGGTGAAAATCCAATCTGCAGTCAACATGCTGCCGGTGTTTGCCAAATATGACATCGACCGGATCAGCCGGATTTCGAAAACCGTATTTGATCTGCTGGAACAGGAAGACGGGCTTGATGCCTTGTTCGGGCTCATCCGCGGCGACCTGCCTGACCGTCTGAACGAAACCGCTTATGCGCTGGCCTGTGATGTTGCGGCTGCAGACGGCACGCTGGCCGAACCTGAACTGCGTCTTCTCGAGGAAATCCGCCACGAGCTGAACATTGACCGTTTGCACGCCGCCGCCATCGAACGCGGTGCCCGCGCGCGCCACGTGGTGTAATGTCAGGCGGCAAGACCCCGGTTCACAACGGGTCCTGCCATTGTGGCCGGGTCCGTTTCCGGCTGAGCGCCGCCGTCGACCACAAGCGGATTTGCAATTGTTCCATCTGTCACAAACGCGGCGCGTTGATCTTTCGTGTTAAGCAAGATCAGATCGAACTCCTGACCCCGTTCGAAGATCTCCACGTCTATGTGTGGGGCACGGGCACGGCGCGGGACTACTTCTGCAAGACGTGCGGGATTCTCCCGTTTCGCCGTCCACGTAGGAATACCGTGGATGAAACCGCTGCGGGAGTTCCCGAATTCACGGGCTGGGCTGTCAATCTGCGCTGTCTTGACGGGTTCGACCCATCCGATCTGCCAATCCGACACATAGACGGGCTGGCCCTGCCACTGCCCTAAACTCGGGGCGCGACCTCACGATCCATACA
The DNA here is from genome assembly GCA_025141015.1 of Rhodobacteraceae bacterium M382. Lineage (NCBI taxonomy): Bacteria > Pseudomonadati > Pseudomonadota > Alphaproteobacteria > Rhodobacterales > Paracoccaceae > Rhodobacteraceae bacterium M382. Next base: position 3,896,077 of record CP081098.1, read on the forward strand.
ACGCACCCCAGCGTTCTATCAGCTTCTGTTGCAGCTTCTTCGCACTCCGGTTCCAGGTTCGCGCCCCCGCTGGCACCTCTCGGTCCGCCCGTTTTATCCGGGCCCGACGATCAACATCAGCAACAAATATGGCAAAGGCCAGTTCGGTTCCGTCGGCAGCCGTCATAAATCCACCCAATCCAGAGACAAAGTTCAGCGTCCCGGTTTTGGCATTCACCTTGATCGGATGTGTCTTGTTGATCCGCCCCTTGGCATCACGCATCGGAAATGGTTTGAGCAGCGGATGCAGAACCCCGGTTTTGCGGACTTTGACCAGCGCTCCGACCAGATCCACGGCCGTCATGCGCGACGCATCGCCCAACCCGGAATGGTCCACCATACGTGTCCCCGTCATTCCATACCGCTGTGCGGCCCAATCACTCATGGCACCGCCTGAATCCTTGAGTGACCGCATTCTGACGCCCCTTGCTGCGGTCGCGGTCATACCGACCATCTCTGCTGTCAGATTGTTGGAGTACTTCAACATTCCATAGAGTATTTTAGACAATGGCACGCTTTGGCGTTGTGCAAGAACAGTACCTCCGGTCGATCTCCCGACGACACCCTTTTTCAGTACAACCCCATTCGCCCGCATCATTGTGGCAAAGACATCCCCCGCATAGGCCGCTGGTCTGCGCACCGGCAACCACCGGGACCCACCCTTGCCCAACGCTCCACTGGCCACGGTCCAATTGTCCACGCCATTGCGATCCGCATAGGTATAGACCGGCACCTGACGCTTGATGACCTTCATCTTGGCCATATGCACTTCGGGGCGGTATTTCTCGGTGCGGGCATCCATGGCGACGGAATAGCCTTTGGAGCCGCGCTTCCACTCGAAATGCACCCGGTTATAATTCAGCGCGATCCCGGACACCGCCGGACTGTACCCCAGATGATCAGGCTGTTCAGAGTCAATGCTGGCCACCATGGGCAGCGCGCTGTCGTCAATCTTGAACGTGCCGCGCACTTCACGGATGCCCTTGGATTTGACCGCGGCGGCCAGCGCCGCAAGATGGTCGGTATTCAGCGTCGGGTCCCCGCCCCCCTGCAACACCAGATCGCCTTTCAAAACGCCGTTCTTGATTGGCCCCGTGGCAATGACACGCGTCTCGAACCGATAATTCGACCCCAGAACTTCCATCGCATACAGCGCAGTCAGCGCCTTGGCCACACTGGCAGGTGGCAGGCTTTCCTTGCCGTTCAGCGCCTCCAGATGCAGGCCCGATTTCACATCGGCCACGGCACAGACCACATGCCCCTGAATGCCAGAGCGTCGCACCAGAGACTCGATCCCACCTTGGGCCTGGGCTGTGAACTCTGCTCCACGGGCAATCGGGCGCAAGGATTTGGTAGGGGCCGTTGCCCATCCGGTCGCGGGCAAGGCCACACAACTCAGCCCGGCGACAAACCCACGTCTTGTCAGCTTCAATGCCATTTGGTCACTCTAATCATCACCCCTGAATGGAATCGGGTCTAGACCGGTTTTTCAAGGGTAATTCGCCGCTTAAGCAATCAATATGTGGCGATCCACACAGTGTTTCCGGATCAGAGACGACCATTCACCCTCGGTTCATCCCTGTTTTACCTCTGCGGCCAGTCGCCTTTGGCGCGGATTTCGGTCGAACTGGCCGACATCATGGGCACGTTCACGAAGCACCACGCGGGGGCCTGGGATTGCCCCAACAGGTGACTGGCCCGGCTGGACAGCCGATATTTACCATAGATTCGCGCCGCCGGGGACATCCGCGCCGAGATCCGATCACCGGGCCGGGCAAGCACCCCGACCGGCACCGTTTCCATGATCTGGCGCCAATCCTTCCAGCGGTGAAACTGCGCCAGATTGTCGGCCCCCATCAACCAGACGAATTGCACCCCTGGATGCCGCCGCCGCAATTCGAACAGCGTTTCAGCGGTATACCGAGTGCCCACATGAGTTTCGAAATCGCTGGCCTGAACGCGCGGGTGGCGCAACAGCTCCTGCGCCGCCTGCATCCGCCGCGTCAATTGCGCAGGCCCCCGCGTTTTCAGCGGATTGCCGGGAGACACCAGCCAAACCACCCGATCCAACCCAAAGCGTTTCAACGCCTCGCGCGTGATATGCACATGCCCCATATGCGGCGGATCAAACGACCCCCCAAGCAACCCAACCCGCATCCCCGGGCACATATGCGGCAACCTGTTACTCATGACGGCCTTGATGCACATAGAATGGGGGAGAAATCAATTGGTTGGCGCAGGGCCACCTTAAGACAAACGCACCGCCTCCCTTGGAGCGCGTCACACAGTGGCACGCCCCGCGCCTGACCTTCCCCCGGGAAGGCGCTTTGCACCTCCCCAAGATCAAGTGCGGGTCTTGTGTTGGGGAGGAGTTAGCGGCATTCGTTCTCACTAGGGCTGTGATTTGAAATTGTAGTGATCCAAATTCACGCTGATAGTTGGAGATTGTTTTTGAAAAGTGATTCTGATGAAAAAGACGCGAGCGAAGAAAAGGGGCCAAGCCTGTGGATGGCGTTTGGTCTTTTTATTCTTGTTTGCATGATGTGGGGCGGGAACATCTTCTTCTTAGGTGGCTCTAAGCCGGATGTGCGAGGGACATACGGTGATATGTTTGGGGCTATAAATGCCCTCTTTACGGGGCTGGCATTTGCAGCGGTGATCTATGCAATTTTCCTTCAAAAGCACGAGGTTAGGCTTTTGAAGTCTGAATTGAAGGGAACGAAGCGGATGATGGAGAAACAGCAAAAGCTGGCTGATGTTCAACTCCAGAGACAACGAGTGCAAGCTTTTGAGAGTACGTTTTTCCAATATTTGGCAGTGTTCAATCAAATTGTTTCTGAAATGGATTTGAAATCTAAAGATAAACCCACAGTAACAGGAAAAGACGTTTTTCCTGTGTTTTTGACACGAGTTGCCGGATGGAGGCCCCCTGCCAAAAAGCGTCCCTTTATGGAGCAACGAGAGAGCGGGTGGATGGGAAGCGCATATGAAAAATTCTACAATGGAGATGATATTCATCCCGGTCACGCTTCGGAGCTGGGGCACTATTTTCGAACTTTGTACAATATTTTCAAATATGTTCACAAGAGTGAGGGTATTGATAAGCGTCTTTATACAAACTTGATCCGAGCTCAGCTGTCTGACGATGAAGTCATGCTACTTTTCCTTAACGGGTTATCTAAGAAAGGTGACAAGTTCAAACCGCTGTTGGAAGAGTACGCCGTCCTTAAGAATGTAGATAAGAGAAGTGATTTCTATGGGTTGTCGGAGAGAAAGGGAGATTACTCTCTCTCCGCTTTTGGTGAGTAGCGGTTAACGCACAAACTTCTTATGCTTCAACCGCTTGGGCTCCAGCGCGTCTGCGCCGAGACGGCGTTTCTTGTCTTCTTCATAGTCCTCGAAGTTACCCTCGAACCATTCCACGTGGGCGTCGCCTTCGAACGCCAAGATGTGGGTACAGATCCGGTCGAGGAAGAAGCGGTCGTGCGAGATCACAACGGCGCAGCCGGCGAAATCGACCAGCGCGTCTTCCAATGCCCGCAGGGTTTCCACGTCCAAATCGTTGGTCGGTTCGTCGAGCAGCAGCACGTTGCCGCCCTCTTTCAACAGACGCGCCATATGGACCCGGTTGCGCTCCCCGCCTGACAACAGGTTCAGCGGCTTCTGCTGATCGCCACCTTTGAAGTTGAACGACGAACAATAGGCGCGCGAATTCACCTGTGCATCACCCAGTTCGATGATCTCGGCCCCGCCTGAAATCGATTCCCAAACGGTGTCCTTGTCGTTCAGGTCATCGCGCGACTGATCCACATAGGACAGTTTGACGGTATCCCCATAGGTCACGGACCCCGTGTCGGGTTGTTCCTGACCGGTCAGCATCCGGAACAGGGTCGATTTACCGGCACCGTTGGGACCGATGACGCCGACAATACCACCGGGCGGCAGCGCAAAGGACAGCCCTTCGACCAGCTGTTTGTCGCCATAGTGTTTGGCGATATTGTCGACCTCGATCACTTTGCCACCCAGACGGGGGCCATTGGGGATGACGATCTGGGCACGGGCCAGCTTCTCACGTTCGGATTGGTTGGCCAGATCGTTATAGGCGTTGATCCGGGCCTTGGATTTGGCCTGGCGCGCCTTTGCACCCTGACGCATCCATTCCAATTCGCGTTCCAGCGTCTTTTGCTTGGATTTGTCCTCGCGGGCTTCCTGCTCCAGCCGTTTGGCCTTTTGCTCCAGCCACGCGGAATAATTGCCCTCGTACGGAATGCCACGACCACGGTCGAGTTCGAGGATCCACCCGGTGATGTCATCCAGGAAATAACGGTCGTGGGTGACGCACAGGATGGTGCCCTTGTAGTCGATCAGATGCTGTTGCAGCCAGGCGATGGTTTCCGCGTCCAGGTGGTTGGTCGGTTCGTCGAGCAGCAACATGTCAGGCGCTTCGAGCAACAGTTTGCACAGCGCGACGCGACGTTTTTCACCACCCGACAGATTGGCAATCTCGGCATCATCCGGGGGGCACCGCAGCGCCTCCATCGAGATGTCGATCTGGCTGTCCAGGTCCCACAAGTTTTCAGAATCAATGGCGTCCTGAAGAGCAGTCATCTCTTCCATCAGCTCGTCGGTATAGTTTTCCGCCATCTCGACGGCGATTGCATTGAACCGATCCACCTTGGCCTTTTTTTCGGCCACGCCCAGCATGACGTTCTCACGCACGCTCAATGTTTCGTCCAATTTCGGCTCCTGCGGCAGGTACCCGACCTTGGCACCTTCGGCCGCCCACGCCTCGCCGGTGAAGTCGGTATCCAGCCCAGCCATGATCTTCATCAAAGTCGATTTACCGGCACCGTTGACGCCGACCACACCGATTTTCACACCGGGGAGAAACGACAGGTGGATGTTTTCAAAGCATTTCTTGCCACCGGGATAGGTCTTGGAGACACCCTGCATATGGTAGACGTACTGATAGGCGGCCATGGTTGGGCTCCGTGCTGGGACATTCAGATCAGAGCGTGTGATAACGGACGATGCGCGTGGGGGCAATCCACCGCCCGGCGAAAGACCCTGAGACCCAGGAAGAAACCTGAAACGGTTCGAGAGCCCCCGTGCATGGGTCAGCGCCGTCTGGCTGCTAATTTTCTGAATCAAAACCAATCCTTGCCAGAGTCCTCTTCACCTGTCATACGCATCGGGCTTACGTTTTTCTTTTTCGACCACTGTCTCCTTTTATACGGCGCTCAGTCTTTCGATCCAGACCTACGACGCCAGGTTGCCGCAGCTACGCGGGCAACATTATTTAGGAGACTACGGATATGGCCAACGGCACCGTAAAATGGTTCAACACCACCAAAGGCTTCGGCTTCATCGCACCTGAAACCGGTGGCAAAGACGTGTTTGTGCACATCTCTGCTGTCGAGCGTTCGGGCCTGACCGGTCTGGCCGACAATCAGAAAGTGACTTTTGACGTGGAATCCGGCCGTGACGGCCGCGAAAACGCGACAAACATCCAGCTGGCCTGATTTTTTCAGAGACCACTGACGAAGGCCGATCCCGATCGGCCTTCGTTTTCCAATCCGCACCAAAAAATGCGGATACGATATTGACTAGCTTACATTTTTTCCGAGCCTTCAGGCCGTCCCCCCGATGTGGCATTGCGCAACGTCGGGAGAATTGATGCGTTCTTCACTCTTGTAAGACGCGTTCACCGATGCCATATCTCAGATCGCTAACGTTTCTATTTCGACCTACTGTCTCCGACCATCGGCGTTCAGTCTATCGATCCAGACGACGACACGCCAAGCTGCCGCATACCGTGGGCAGCATATTTTGAGGAGACACGGATATGGCCAATGGCACCGTGAAATGGTTCAACACCACCAAAGGCTTCGGCTTCATCGCACCGGAAGACGGCGGCAAAGACGTGTTTGTGCACATCTCTGCTGTTGAGCGCGCAGGCCTGACCGGTCTGGCCGACAACCAGAAAGTCACCTACGAGCTGCGCTCGGGTCGTGACGGGCGTGAAAGCGCTGACGATATCGCTCTGGCCTAAGTGCCAGACCAGGGTGGGTCATCAGACCCACCCCATCTCGGACTGCCGTCAGAGCTACCCTTTGACCCAGCCGACAATCTGCCCTGCACGCAGGGCACCGGACTGACGCTTCTTTTCCTTGCCGCGCTCAAAGGCCACCATGGTCGGTATACCGCGGATGCGATAGCGCCCGCCGGTCGATTGGTGTTTCTGCGTGTCGAGCTTGACCAGGCGCGCCTTGCCATTCAGCGTTTTGGCAGCCTTGGAAAATTCAGGGCCCATCATCTTGCAGGGGCCACACCACGGGGCCCAAAAGTCCACCACCAATGGCAGATCATCGTTTTTCGAAGCTTTTTCCAAAACGGCCGGGCTCACATCCATTGCTTGTCCGGTCATCAATCCCTTGCCGCAATGGCCGCATTTGGGGCCGGCTGTCAGCTTGTCTTCAGGCACTCGATTCAACTGACCACAATTCAGGCAGGTAAGAGTTTTGTCACCCATTAGAGATGCCTCCGGTTTATTGGATCATATTCAATTTCTCAGATAGGCAATCGTACCTGCATCGGCAACCCATCGCCGTCCCACCCCACCACGATGCAGTCCAAAACAACGTTCAATTCACCGAGTCTGACGGGCAACATTCTTCACAAAACTGTCACACACACTCGACAATTTTCTCTGGATCGCCACCTTTGGTTCATGAAACAGCTCATTCGCATCTTCCGCCCCGGAATTCTTGTGGCCCTTGCAGCGGTGATTGCACATCTGACCAACCTGCCCGCGATGTTGGGCGCACACCCTTGGTGGGCAGACAAAGTGATTTGGGTGGGGGTTCCGGTCGGTTTCAGCCTGGCTGCTACGGCTTGGATTTTGCAATTGCCGGGCGGCGTGCGCAAACTGGGCTTTGCCGGGCTGACGCTGGTGGCCTTTGTTCTGGCCCAGACAGGCAAGATGCGCTTTACCGCTTCGTATGCAGAAGACATGTTGGCCGGTCAGCTTTGGTATTTCGGCTGGATCGCTACCTGTGCCCTGGCTTTTGCAACACTGGCGTCGATTTCCTGGGCTTCGCGTCAAATTCATTGACCGTTGCACCCAACAGGCCGAACATGGCTCCATGTGTTTCCAAAGAATGAGGTTTTGACATGTTCACACGAAGAACCTTCCTTGCCACGACAACCTTGGCTGCACCGGCGCTGTTTCTACCCCGTGCTGTTTCGGCCAAAACCCAAAAACAAGATTATGATCCAAACCCGCAAGTTGTCCGCATTCGCAAAGAATTCGAACCAGGGCAATTGTTGGTTCTGCCATCGTCCTACTACCTGTATTTTGTGACGGATAAGCGCAAAGCGATCCGCTATGGCGTCGGTGTAGGGCAAGCCGGACTGGAGTTCACCGGTCAGGCTGTTATTGGCGTCAAAAAAGAATGGCCCACCTGGCGACCCACGGACGAAATGATCGAACGCAGCCCGCGTACGTATGCAAAGTTCAAGGGCACCGACTACATCGAACCCGGAGGTCCGAACAATCCGTTGGGTGCACGGGCTTTGTACCTGTTTCAGGGCGGGCGCGACACCTACATTCGCATTCATGGAACAACACAGCCTGATACAATCGGCACCGCGGCGTCAAATGGGTGTTTCCGAATGATCAACGAACACGTTATCGACCTGTATGACCGGGTTCCGGTCGGAACCACGGTCACTGTTCTGTAGTCCGATCAGAATTGTCTCTGTGATCTTAACGCCGAACCTGGGTGATCAGTTCAACCACCGAGGGACCCATCGCTGCGACAATGGCGGCCACACCATCGGCGTTCGGATGAATACCGTCTCCCTGCATCACCAGACGCAGCTGGGCTGGGTTGTCGGCCCGATCGGCGATTCCGGCAAAGTAATAAGGGAAAAACACAACGTCATGTGCGGCAGCCAGATCGGGGTACAGTGAATCGAACTTGGTTTTGTAGTCCGCTCCAAAATTGCCAGGTGCCTGCATACCGACGAACAGCACCGCGACTTTGTGGGATTCCGCCTCCGTCAGAATAGCGTTCAGGTTGGATCGCGTTTGCGCCGGGTCCAGCCCCCTCAGGGTGTCATTGCCGCCCAGCACCACGATCATGGCATCAAATCCGTCGCCCAAGGTCCAGGAAACCCGCGCCGCGCCACCTGCCGTCGTGTCGCCTGACACTCCCGCATTTGTCAGCGACGCAGAGATACCCTGGCCGTCCAGCCATTTTTGCATTTGCGGCACAAACCCGGCGTCGGACGGCAACCCATAGCCATGCACCAGAGAATCCCCAAAGGCCACAATCCGCACCGGTTCCGCAGCGTAGACCGAACAAACGGCAACAATCTGCATAATCAAACCAATCAATACCTTGCGCATACGTTTCCAAGCTCCATATCGAACCGATACCCGGTTCCACAGAAAGACACTCGCCCCATGCCAGCCCCCACGTCAGATGACGCAATCCTGTCCCTCCAAAATGCGTCTCTGTCGCTGAATGGCAATACCGGCACCGTGGATATTCTGCGCGGAATCTCATTGGATGTGCCCGCCGGACAAACCTTGGGGCTGGTTGGGCCATCAGGATCGGGGAAATCGTCATTGCTGATGGTCATGGGCGGGCTGGAACAGGCAACTGGGGGCACAGTCACAGCACTGGGACACGATCTGACTGCAATGTCCGAAGACCAACTGGCCCGGTTTCGCCGTGACCATATGGGCGTTGTCTTCCAAAGCTTCCATTTGATTCCGACCATGACGGCATTGGAAAATGTCGCCACACCGCTGGAATTGGCACATGATCCCGATGCTTTTTCCAAAGCGCAAGACGCGCTGGCAGCCGTCGGGTTGTCCCACCGCGAAGGCCATTTCCCCGCCCAATTGTCGGGCGGCGAACAACAGCGCGTGGCCCTGGCACGCGCCACTGCACCGCGCCCCAAGATCCTGCTGGCTGACGAACCCACCGGCAATCTGGACGGAACCACCGGCGCGACAATCATGGATTTGTTGTTCGATCTGCAAAAACGTCATGGATCGACACTGGTCATCGTCACACATGCCCCCGAACTCGCCGCGCGCTGTGATCAGGTGGTTCACCTGCGAGACGGACGCATTGATGGGCCCGAAACCACCGGCCTGCCCTCCGACCAACCTTCGGAGGCCGCAGAATGAGCCTGGCGCTGCGGCTTGCCTGGCGGGATCTGCGGGGCGGATTGCGCGGGTTTCGGATCTTTTTGGCTTGTCTGACCTTGGGTGTCGCGGTCATTGCTGCCATCGGATCGGTGCGCAGCTCGATTGAAACCGGGCTGACACGCGAAGGCTCCACGTTGTTGGGCGGCGACGCCGAAATGGAATTTACCTTTCGCTTTGCCGATGAACGGGAACGCACCTGGATCACCGATACGGCGCTGAAGGTTTCCGAAGTTGTCGAATTCCGTTCTATGGCGGTGGTCGGCGACGAACGCGCCCTGACCCAGGTCAAGGCCGTCGATGACGCCTATCCGCTGGTCGGGCAAATTCGGCTGACACCCGACATGGCTCTGGATGCTGCCCTGCGAGGGACTGATGAACACCCGGGCGCGATCATGGACCGCGTCTTGTCCGATCGCCTGGGCCTGGGGGTCGGAGACACGTTCAATCTGGGCGGGCAGAGCTTTGTTCTGGCGGCTCTGATCCACACGGAACCGGACGCAGCTGCCAGCGGTTTTGCACTGGGACCACGAACAATGGTTCTGACCGAAGACCTCCAACAGTCTGGCCTGTTGGCTCCTGGCACGCTGTTCTCCACCAAATACCGCATGACCCTGCCCGAGGGTACCGACCTGGAAATCCTGTCCACCCAGGCCCGTGATAGGTTTGAATCTACCGGTATGCGCTGGACAGATTCACGCAATGGTGCGCCCGGGATTTCTGAATTCGTTGGGCGTCTGGGCGCATTCCTGGTGCTGGTTGGATTGTCCGGCCTGGCCGTCGGCGGCGTGGGCGTTTCTGCTGCGGTACGGGCCTATTTGGCCACCAAGACTGAAACCATCGCAACGCTGCGCACGCTTGGCGCGACCCGCCAAACAATCTTTCGAATGTTTTTCTTGCAGATTGGCGCGCTCACTTTGGTGGGGATCACTCTGGGTCTGCTGCTGGGTGGGATCGGTCCGGTGTTGCTGGGGCCGGTGCTGGCTGCGCAACTGCCGTTCCCCGCCGTTTTCACCGTGTTCCCCTCGGCCTTGGCCGAAGCAGCACTCTATGGTGCGCTCACCGCCTTTCTCTTTACTCTCTGGCCCTTGGCCCGCGCCGAAGGCATCCGTCCAGCGTCCTTGTTTCGCGATGCTCCGGAGACCCGCAACCGACTGCCCGCGCCGCGTTTTCTGTTCGCCACCTTGATGGCGCTGATCATCCTGGTAGGATCCGCCGCCTGGTTCAGCGGATCGACAGAATTGACGCTCTGGACCGCGGCCGGGTTGATGGGCGCCTTTGTCCTGTTGATCTTTGCTGCGCTGTTGATCCGCGCCCTGGCCCGCATGGCCACCCCCATTGGACGCCATCACCCGGCGTTTCGCTGGGCGCTGGCCGCGTTGGGGGCCGCGCGCGACACCACCACGCCTGCGGTTCTGTCGCTGGGGTTGGCGCTGTCCGTTCTGGCCGCAATCGGACAAATCGACGGCAATATGCGTCGGGCCATTTCCGACAACCTACCCGATGTTGCGCCCTCCTATTTCTTTGTTGATATCCAACGCGATCAGATGCCCGGATTTTCGCAACGGCTGAATGACGACCCAACCGTGTCCAAGGTCGAAAGCGCCCCGATGCTGCGCGGTGTGATTACCAAGATCAACGATACCCCTGCGCGTGAAATCGCTGGCGATCACTGGGTTATCCAAGGGGATCGTGGCATCACCTATGCGGGACAAAAGCCTGCCGACACCAAAATCACGGCGGGCAGCTGGTGGCCGGACGATTACACCGGACCGCCTCAGATCAGCTTTGCCGCGGAAGAGGCCGAAGAACTCGACCTGAGCCTGGGTGATACGCTGACCGTCAATATTCTGGGGCGCGACATCACAGCCACCATCACCAGCTTCCGTGATGTTGATTTTTCCACAGCAGGAATGGGTTTTGTTCTGGCCATGAATGAAAATGCTCTGGCCGGCGCACCGCACAGCTTTATTGCGACAGTCTATGCAGATCCCGGATCCGAAGCCGTCATCCTGCGCGACCTGGCCAGCCAGTTTCCCAATATCACTGCGATCCGGGTGCGCGATGCGATTGACCGGGTTTCCGATATTCTGAGATCGCTCGCCTCGGCCACTGCCTATGGGGCAGCGGCCACCATGTTGACCGGGTTTCTGGTCTTGTTGGGCACTGCTGCTGCGGCGGAACCGGCACAGCGTTACGAGGCCGCAATCCTCAAATCCCTCGGCGCGCCTCGGCGCACCATTCTGTTCAGCTTTGCCTTGCGCGCGGTGCTGTTGGGTGCGGGCGCGGGCGGGGTGGCTCTGGCTGCGGGTCTCACCGGATCATGGGCCGTGAGCCGCTTTGTCTTTGAAACCAGTTTTCAGGTGATCTGGCCCAATGCCATTGCGATCATCAGCGCTGGTGTGATCAGCACGTTGCTGGCGGGGCTGGCGTTTGCCTGGCGACCGCTCTCGACCCGTCCCGCCCGCATCCTGCGGGCCCGGGACTGACGGCTACAGCTGATACCGGATTGCAGGCCAGTGGATCTTTGATTTAGCGGGCACATTGTACCGGTTGCAGGATCCGCATCAGATCCAGATTGTCACAGACCAGCGCCTCGAGCGTGATGTCATCCAGCGAGGCGTAAAACGCCTGCGCAGCGTCTGCCAAAGCCAGCTTCAACCGGCAGGCTTCGGTCAACGGGCAGGTATTATCTGCATCGGCAAAACATTCGGCGATCGGCAAACCGCCTTCGATGTGCCGAAACACATCACCAATCCGGATCTGATCCGCAGGCCGGGCAAGATTCATGCCACCGTTGCGGCCCCTTTGGGTGTGCAGAAAATCCAGCTGGCTCAGCTGGTTGATCACCTGCGCCAGATGGTTCTCCGAAATATTGCAGCATTCCGCGATTTCCGCCTTGGTGACCAGTCGGTCTTCATTGGCTGCACAGAACATCAGCAATCGAATCGCTATGTTGGTTCTCTTGGTAATACGCATCGTATCAGCGCCTTCCGCCATTCAACTCCAAAGATGTATTGCACATTTCCCAATTTGGCTGTTTGACATATATCAATTGCTCATCTTCTAAATCGACCGGAACGTCCCTTGGAACACCCTTATTTCTTTGGCTATGGCAGCCTGGTGAATGCCGCGACCCATGATTTTTCCGATCCGCAGCCTGCCCACCTGTCTGGATGGCGCCGCGCCTGGCGGCACACGGATCTGCGCCCGGTCGCCTTTTTGACAGCCGTTCCGGCCCCCGGGCACGAGATCGCCGGCATGATCGCCCAAGTTCCTCACGCCGATTGGCAGGCGCTGGACCAACGCGAATGGGCATATGATCGCATCCCTGCCACGCAGGCAATCAGCCACGCTTTGCCAGACAGTCCAGAAATCTCGGTCTATGCTGTACCCGAGGAACACCACAAGGGAAGCACCACCGAACATCCCGTCTTGCTCAGCTATCTTGATGTGGTGATCCAGGGGTACCTGCGCCATTTTGGCGAAGACGGGGTTCGGCACTTCTTTGACACCACCGACGGGTGGGACGCCCCGTTTCTTGATGACCGAACCGCGCCGCGCTATCCGCGCCATCAACGCCTCAACTCCGACGAAACTGCATTGGTCAACGACCACCTGGCCCGTATCGGTGTGCAGCTGATCGCCCAGGTCTGAAACACCCGGGTTCCCTGTAGAAACTGGACAATCCCACCTGCCTGTGACAAGGGAAGCGGCAACAGGAGACCGCTCATGACCACCACCCGTTTTGCCCCGTCGCCCACCGGCTATATCCACGTTGGCAACCTGCGCACTGCGCTGATGAACTATCTGATCGCCCGCAAGGCTGGCGGTACGTTCATCCTGCGCATCGACGACACAGATCCAGAACGTTCCAAGGAAGAATACGTCGACGCGATCAAACAGGATCTGGAATGGTTGGGCATCCAATGGGATCGGGTCGAACGTCAATCCGAGCGGCTGGACCGCTATGCCGACGCCGCCGACAAGCTGCGAAGCATCTCACGATTTTACGAGGCGTTCGAGACTCCGGTTGAATTGGACCTGAAACGCAAAAAGCAGCTCAATATGGGCAAGCCACCGGTCTATGACCGCGCAGCTCTTTCGCTGAGTGATGATGAAAAGGCTGCTCTGCGCGCTGAACGCGGCAACGGCGTGTGGCGGTTCAAGCTGGACCACCAGCGCATTGAATGGAACGATGGCGTACTGGGTGACATCTCGATCGATGCGGCTTCGGTTTCAGATCCGGTGCTGATCCGCGGTGATGGCCAGGTGCTGTACACGATTGCTTCGGTTGTCGATGACACCGACATGGGCGTGACCCATGTTGTGCGCGGATCGGACCATGTCACCAACACCGCCACCCAAATCCAGATCATCCAGGCATTGGGCGGCAACGTGCCAAACTTTGCCCACCACTCTCTGCTGACTGGCCCCCAGGGCGAAGCGCTGTCCAAACGTCTGGGCACGTTGGCGCTGCGCGATTTGCGCGAACAGGGCGTGCAGCCCATGGCTCTGCTGTCGTTGATGGCACGGCTGGGGTCTTCGGATCCGGTTGAATTGCGCACAGACATGGCCGAACTGATTGATGGGTTTGACATCAACCGTTTTGGCGCGGCCCCGACCAAATTCGACGTTCAGGACCTGTTTCCGCTGACCGCCCGTTATTTGCAAGGTCTGCCCCTGGACGCAGTGCAATCCCGGATCGACGATCTGGGCGTTCCCGCAGACCGTGCCGCGGCCTTCTGGGACATGGCACGGGAAAACATCACCACGCTTGCAGATCTGGAAACCTGGTCCAAACTGTGCCGCGATGGGGCCGACCCGCTGATTGACGACGAAGATCGTGACTTCATCGCCCAGGCCATGTCCCTGCTGCCCGAAGGACCCTATGACGCCGATACCTGGGGCACTTGGACCAAAGCTGTCAAGGAGGCCACCGGCCGCAAGGGCAAAGGTTTGTTCATGCCCCTGCGCAAAGCCGTCACCGGCATGGAACGCGGCCCCGACATGAGCACGCTGATGTCCTTGATGCAGGTCGTTCGGGCCAAATCCTGAACCGACCGCAGGTCAGTCTTGTGACTGACTTCGAAAACTGCGCGGCGACTGACCGGTCGCCGCCACAAACGCCCGGCTAAAGGCGGTCCGGCTTTGAAACCCGACCTCGGCGCTGATCCGTTTGACGGGCATTTCGCTGTTGCGCAGCAGGTCTGCTGCCTTTTGCATCCTCAGATCCCGCAACAATTCCATCGGTCCAGCGCCATAGGCATCGGCGAACCGCTGGGCCAGGCTCGACCGGCTCATCCCAGACAGAGTTGCCAGACTGTCCAGCGAATGCTCCTGTCCCGGACTCTCCAGCATTGCGGCCAGCACCGGCCACAGCCGCGCATCCCGCAGCGCCATCATCCAGGACATACCAGCCCCTGCCTGTTCCATGTGATGACGCATCAGCCCGATCATGGCCTGCAACAGCAACGCACGGATCATCGCCCGGCTTCCCAGCTTGGGCTCCGCGATTTCTGACAGGATCTGTTCTACCGGTGCCGCCAAATCCGGGTTGCGGATCACGTCGTCCACGATTGGCTCGCGCACCAGGTCCACCACATTCCCCAAATCGCGCAGCGACAGGGTGATATGAGCGCACAGGGCCACCATCCCGCCTTCTGGCGATTGGGCTGCGCTGCCATGCACCAGATGCACCAGGTTCAAACCGGCCGGCTGACACTCCGGAACCGGTTGAACACGGGTTCCGAAACTGCGCAGCACATGCGAACGCAAGGCCGGAATGACCACCACACTTCCGCGCGCCACAGGAAGAGTTTTCTGCCCGGGAATCACGATTTCCCCCTCTCCCGCCAGCACGTAATGCAACGTCGCCGTGCTGTCCTGCCCCAATCCCAGATCACAGCGCCCGTTCAATTCGCACAGGGCAAACGGGGCTGCGTCGATCTGCATGCGATCTAGTATGAAATCGGTATCCATGCTGGCATTTGGCACAATGGCCGGACGAAATGATACATCTTTCTGCGCTTTTGCACCATTTCTGGACCAAATGATACATCTCTTCCACCACCTTGGTGATATCCACAACTCAGGAGACCCAAAATGTGCAATGATCATGACCACGGAAAACTCACCCGTCGGGATGCCCTGCGGGGGGCGCTGGCCACAGGCGCAGCAGCCGCCACTCTGACCGGAGCCACCGCTGCTCAGGCACAGGAGAACCCCTATGCAGATCCGGCCAGCCCGGCCCTGCCCCCCAGCAACATGAAGCTGGACCTTAGCCGCGCGGCGCTGGTGGTGACCGATCCCCAGATCGACTTCCTGCACCCTGATGGGGTGACCTGGGGTGTCGTCGGCGCATCGGTGACCGAACATGACACCGTCGACAACATCGAACGGCTGTTCAAATCGGCCAAGGCCGCCGGGATCACTGTCGCTGTGTCGCCACATTACTATTACCCGACAGATCATGGCTGGAAGTTCGAAGGCGCGCTGGAAAAGCTGATGCACAAAATCGGCATGTTCGACCGCAAGGGGGCCCTGAATCTTGACGGGTTTGACGGCTCGGGCGCGGATTGGATGCCCCAGTACAAACAATACATCGAAGACGGCAAGACCATCGTCACATCGCCACACAAAGTCTATGGAAATGACACCAATGACCTGTCGCTGCAATTGCGCAAACGTGGGATAGATCAGGTGATCCTTGCAGGCATGTCCGCCAATCTGTGCACCGAAAGCCACATGCGTGAACTGTTGGAGCAGGGTTTCGAAGTCGCTGTGGTCCGCGACGCCACCGCAGCCGCAAAACTGCCCGAGGGCGACGGATACCAGGCCGCGTTGATCAATTTCCGCTATATGGCAAACGCGCTCTGGACTACCGAACATGTCCAAGGCCTGCTGGCAGCCGGGTGATCCTGCCCCGCGCACAGACCGCATCGCCATGGGGGGCTTGCCCCCCATGGCGATGCCCGGCCCAACGCTTGTGGCAGCATCTTTGATGCTGACACAAGGGGCGGGAGCGCACCATGGGCTGGTCAGACAGGGAACACTGTCCACATCCGCCCCAGATCTTGCACCCCTGCCCGGATCAACTCCTCCAGAACATCCAATTCGATGTCTTGCAGCTTGTTCACATACAGACAGGACTTTCCCGTCTTGTGCTTGCCCAATCGGGACAGGATCGCGCCATAGTCCTGATACCCCGGCATGATGTAGAGTGAAAACGCACCTTTGCGCACAGCAAAGCCGGTCGCCAGAAAATCTCCACTCCGCCCGCTGTTGTACACATAGTGATAGCGCCCGTAGCCAACGATTGACTCGCCCCACATCTGGGGCTCGAATCCGGTTGCCCGCTGAAACACACTGTCCAGTTGTCGCGCCTGCAGAGCCCGTCGCTCGGGCACGACAGCCGTCAGAAAGGTTGACACACTTTGCCCTGTTGGAATGGTCTTGTTGGTGCTCATGGCAGCAAGACTACTGCCCATGCTCTCGCCCGGACAGTCTGCCGTTGTCACATTAACTTGAGCGGGCTGCGCGCTGGACTTGGTTTAGAGTTGCCCCATGTTTTGCCCAAGCATACAGGGAGTTTTAAAAAATGACTATTTCCGTAACCCGACGTTCCGTTCTCGCCAGCGCTGCGGCCCTTCCGCTGGCGGCAGCCGGTTCAGGTGTTTCAGCCGAAAACAACAATCCAGCGGCGGCTGCCCATCTCGCCCACAGCTTCAAGCTTGGCGACTTCACCCTGACCACTTTGCTGGACGGAAGCGCCATGCGCGAAGGTCCCAAGGCAATGTTTGCCCCAGATGCGAGCGATCAGGAATTCGAAGACCTCTCTCAGGACAATTTTGTCCCCGCAGACCGAACCCAATTCTATTTCACTCCGACATTGGTTGACACAGGAACACAGAAAATCCTGTTCGACACCGGACTTGGTCTTGGCGGATTGGGCAAGGCCCTGGCCCAGTCCGGACACAGTGCCGATGACATTGACACCGTCGTGATTACCCATATGCATCCTGACCACATCGGTGGGTTGATGAAGGACGGCCAACCGGTGTTCTCCAATGCCGACTATGTAACCGGCGCAGGTGAGTACAACTTTTGGTCAAAGCGGGACGCCGGTGATCGTGTTGGGGATCTCGTCGCCAAAAACATGACTCCCCTGGCCGAAAAAACCCGCTTTGTCGATGATGGTGGCGCAGTTGTTTCAGGGATCACCGCCCTGAATGCGTTTGGACACACGCCGGGACATATGGCCTATATGCTTGAAAGCGGCGGCCAACAGCTGGTTTTGACCGCTGATCTGGCCAATCACTACGTCTGGTCCTTTGCCCGTCCTGACTGGGGCTTCAGCTTTGACGTGGACAAAGACCAAGCCAGCCAATCTCGGCGCAGGGTGCTGGGAATGCTCGCCGCCGACAAAACACCAATGATCGGATATCACATGCCTTTCCCAGCTGCGGGATTTGTTGAAACCCATGACGCGGGTTTTCGCTATGTGCCGGTCTCTTATCAGCTGATGGGCTGAGCCCAATACCGGGTCAAGGCGTTTGCAAACGTCTTGACCCAATTTCGACCTTCTAGATGCCCGCAAACGGGCGCACCTTGGTACCATCAGTAAACCGTGACAGGCGAAATGCGTGTGGATCCACAATGGGTTTTGTACCCATCACCAGATCAGCCGTCAGACATCCCGCCGCAGGTCCGAGACCGAATCCATGCCCCGAATAGCCTGTCGACAGGAACAGCCCCGGCACATGCTCAACCTCTGAAATCACTGGGATGGCATCCGGTGTTACATCAATCATCCCAGCCCAGCTTTGCACCACATCCACGCCGTTCAGCACCGGAAACGCCCGTCGTGCAGCGGCCCATCCGGATCGCAGCACCTTTTGCGATGGGGCCGGATCCAACACCCGGCACGTTTCGAAATCCGTGACCTGATCGGGGCTCCAACTGCGCGCCTGTGCCGCTTCTTCGCGCCAACGTCCTGACAGGCGAAACCGCAGCGATCTCCATTCGGCCTGAAACGCAGGTAGAAACCTCAACCCCAAACGGAAAGAATCCGGCACCAGATCAACGATGTTCTCGGTCCCTGCCGCGACGGTGTAACCGCCGTCCACCCGTTTGCGCATGGCGAATCCATTGGCCCACACCGCAGCCTCCGGCCCCTGTACCGGGGCGCTGCGCATGACCGTGTTCAACACTTTCAACTGTGGCAACTGGAGCCCGGCATTGCCGCAGAACAACCGCGACCAGGCACCGCCGGCCACAACAACCGCAGAACAGGCGACCCGACCACGTTCGGTCACGACCCCGGCCAGTTTGCCACCTTGAAAGTCCAGAGACCTGACCGCACAGTTGGTCATGATCGTAGCCCCCTGCGCCCGCGCCCCTTCGGCTATGGCGGGGGCAGCCCATTGGGGTTCAGCCCGCCCGTCAACCGGGGTATACAAGGCACTTTGCACCTTCATCTGATGACCCGGCATCAGCGCGTCCATCTCGCCGCCCCGAACCATACGCGCTTCCAGATCAAAGGGACCAAGGTGTTCGGCCCAGCTTTCCAGCCAAGCCGCCTTGCGCTCGGTATCGGCGGTGAACAGAATCCCCGACCGTCTGTATCCGGTGTTGCCGCCGATGCGGGCGTCCAACCCGTCCCAGAGCCGCAAAGCCTCGGCCATCAGCGGGATTTCGCGGGGGTCCCGGCGCGAAATGCGCACCCACCCCCAATTGCGTGAACTTTGCTCGCCTGCAATCTGTCCTTTTTCGCACAACAGGACGGACAGCCCCCGCTCCGACAACTCCAAAGCAGTGGACACGCCAATGATCCCGCCGCCAATCACCACCACATCGGTGGATTTCGGCAGCGCCAGATCTGATTTGAAGGGGGTTGGCGCAGGTCCCGGCATGGGCGGACTTGACCAAATCCCACAGGTGCCGTCCAGCGCGGTTCACGTCATCTGCACACGCGGTTGCGACTTGCCCCGGAATCGGGACAAATCGGTCACAGATCAGTCGGGATCGCGCCAACGATTGGCAATCGGGTATCGGCGATCCAGCCAAAAGGCGCGCGATGTCAGCCGGGCACCCGGTGCCGATTGGAAGCGTTTGTATTCGCTGATGTACAACAGATTTTCGACCCGTTTGGCAGTCTCGCGACGGAACCCCGCCGCCACACAATCGGCAATTGATCCGTCCTGATCCACCAGAATCTCCAGCAGCGCGTCCAGCTCCGGATAGTCAGGAAGGCTGTCGCTGTCCTTTTGATCGTCGCGCAGTTCAGCGCTGGGTGCCTTGTCGATCACGTTGGGGTGGATCACCTCGCCTGCCGGACCTTTCATCCAGCTTCGGTGATTGGCATTGCGCCAGCGACAGGTTTCAAACACCCGCGTCTTGTACAGGTCCTTGATCGGATTATAACCACCATTCATATCGCCATAGATCGTGGCATATCCCACTGCGACTTCGGATTTGTTGCCTGTCGTCAGCAGCATTTCGCCGAACTTGTTGGACAATGCCATCAACAGCAATCCGCGCAGACGGGACTGGATATTCTCTTCTGTCAGGCCCGGATCCAGGCCTTCGAACAATGGGGCAAGCGTATTGGTCACCGCCGTGCGGCTTTCCGAGATCGGCACATAGTCATACCGCACGCCCAGCGCCTTGGCGACCGCTTCGCCGTCTTCCAGAGACTCGGTACTGGTGTATTCAGACGGCAGCATGACGCAACGGACGTTTTCAGCACCCAATGCGTCCACAGCAATCGCCGCCACAAGCGCGGAATCCACCCCGCCCGACAGGCCCAGCAAAACCTTGGTAAAGCCGGTTTTGGCCATATAATCACGCAGGGCCTGCACCATGACCCGATAATCCTGCTCCCAGGCATCCGGTTGCGCAACGATGTCATGTGGCACAATGCGCCACCCCGCATCCCCACGTTCCAGATCCACATGCTGGATCATTTCGTCGAACACAGGCATCCGAAACGCCAGCTCACCTCCGGGGTTCAGGCCAAAAGTCGCCCCGTCAAACACCTGGTCATCCTGCCCCCCAACCATATTCAGATAGATCAACGGCAGCCCGGTTTCGATCACCCGAGACACCATATGGTTCAGGCGCACATCATATTTGTCGCGATAATAGGGGGACCCGTTGGGAATCAGCAAAAATTCGGCCCCGGTTTCCTCCAGCGTCTCTGCGACATCTTCGTGCCAGCTGTCCTCGCAGATTGGAGACCCGATGCGCACGCCTGCAACCGAATACGGTCCACCCAACGGGCCGACATCAAATATGCGCATTTCGTCGAACACGGTCTCATTGGGCAGGTGGTGTTTCAATACCTTGCTGGTGATCGTGCCACCTTTGAGAACAAGATAGGCGTTAAACAGTTTCCCGTCTTCTGCCCACGGCCCCCCAATAGCCAACGCAGGACCGTCGGCACACTCCTTTGCCAGGTGTTGGATCTCGGCCATTGCTGCCTGGTGAAAGGCGGGTTTCAGCACCAGATCCTGCGCATTGTAACCCGTGATGAACATTTCGCTGAGCGCCACCAGATCGGCACCTGCATCCCGCCCCATCTTCCAGGCTTCGCGCGCCTTGGCGGCATTGCCGGACAGGTCGCCCACCACAGGGTTCAATTGTGCCAAAGTCACACGGAAACGATCGACCATACTGCCCTCGTGCCTGATTACATTTCCTAGCCATTTAGCAGATCCCGGCCGCAGGGAAAGACCAGGGCGGCAAAAGACATTGCGGCGCGCGGCCTGCTCGCCTAGTTTTAGCACAGTAAAAAGCAACCGCGCGCGATTTGGCAGCTACAGCGGAGCTTTCAGGCAGTCAGGGGACACATGGTGCGGGTCGCAACAATATTGGCAGTCACTTCGGCATTGGCTCTGGGCAATACGGCCTGGGCCCAGCAGGGTCAGGTACTGACGACGCAGAATGAAATCGGTGGCGTCTACGAGGGTGAATTCAAAGGCGGGTTGCAACACGGGACCGGCACCTATCGGTTGCCGAACGGGTTTGAATATACCGGCGCTTGGGATCAGGGCGAAATCAAGGGGCGCGGGGTTGCCCGATATCCCAATGGATCCGTTTACGAAGGTGAATTCGACAATGGCCGCGCCCACGGCACCGGGTTGATGATCTATTCGGATGGCAGCGCCTATGAAGGCGATTGGGTCGAAGGCGTATCCACCGGTCACGGGATCAACATCTTCTCAAATGGTGTCCGCTACGAAGGTCAGTTCCTGGACGGCAAGCCCCATGGCAAGGGCATCATGCAAAGCCCGGGCGGCTATGAATACAACGGCGACTGGGTCGCAGGCAAAGAAGAAGGCCAGGCCAGCATCACCTACGCGGATGGATCAACCTACGTAGGCGGCATCAGCAACCGCAAGCGCCATGGAGAGGGCAAGCTCACCTACCCCGACGGGCTGACCTACGAAGGTTTCTTTGCGGATGGTCAGATCAGTGGCGATGGGACCCTGACACAGGCCAATGGCGACGTATATGTGGGACCGTTGGTTGCAGGGCGTCGCGAAGGTGTCGGGCGCCAGGTCTATGCCAATGGCGATATCTACGAAGGCGACTTCCAGGATGACCTGCGGCATGGCCAGGGTACTTTTACCGGGTCTGATGGCTACGTCTATTCCGGGACATGGCTCGCCGGGCAGATCGGCGGCGAAGGTACGATTACATACCCTGACGGATCGGTCTATGTCGGACAAGTGCGCGATGACTTGCCCGATGGCACGGGCAAAGTCACCTATCCCGATGGTTCCAGCTTTGAGGGGGACTGGGTTGCGGGAGTGATCGAAGGCTCCGGTACGGCGGTCTATGCAAACGGGATCGTTTACAAGGGAGAGTTCCGTGGTGCCCAATACCATGGCACGGGTGTCATTACCTATACTGATGGCTACCGCTATGAAGGTGGTTGGGTCGAAGGCCAACGCCACGGACAAGGCGTTGCTACCTATGCAGACGGGTCGGTCTATACCGGCAGTTTTGCCAATGGTCAGCGCCAGGGCCAGGGAGAAATCGTCATGGCCAACGGGTTCCGGTATGTGGGGAACTGGGACCAGGCGGAAATCTCGGGCCAAGGCGTTGCGACCTATGCCAATGGTGACGTCTACGAGGGTATGTTCCGCAATGGCAAACGCCAGGGCGAAGGCACCATGCGGTATGCCACTGGACAGGAAGACACCGGGACATGGGACAATGGGGCTCTGACAGACGGCAGCTGACCCGCGACAGATCAGGCCATGGTCAGGCGCGGCAAACGTCCGCGCCCCGACAACCCCAACAAACAGATCAGAATGGCACCGGCAGTGCACAGGATCGTTGGCTCCAACCCGATGACATCCACCATCCGCCCCATGCCAAAGGTCCCCAGCGTCGCCAGCCCCCAAAACGCTGTCTGATCGACCGAGATCAGCAATGCCCGATCCGGCACCGGACTGTTTTCAAGGTAATGACCATAGACCATCGCCTTGCCCAACTTGACTCCGCCCATCAGCATCACGATCAGGCACATGGCGACAAAGCTGCCAACCAGACACAGTGCCGCCAACAGCAGCGCATAGGCAAACCACACCAGCAACGAAACCTGCCCGGGTCGCCGGGTCGTTCCCAAATAGCGGCGTGCCAGAGCCGTACAGGTGATTGCGCCGATCCAGCTGGAGACATTGATCAGAGCGATCAGATCTCCGTGTTCGGGAAACCGCTCTCGCAGGATCAAGGGCCACAGGATGTAACCCGCTGGCACCAGCAGCAGCCCCAGCATCGCGCTGGACAGCAGAATGTCAAAATTCTGCGGGCAGTCACGATAATGATGAACAAGCCGGCGCAGGGTCCGCCCCCGGACCCCATCCTGGTTCCTTGGGGCCGGGCCACGCCCGACGGGTGACGCACGCAGAAACAGGATCAGAAACACCACGCTCAGCGCCATCAGCCCACCATTCAGCCCAAACCCGCCGACAGCCAACACCACCGGAAGCAGCAACCCGGTCAGCGTGCCACACAATTTGGCAATGTTGTGGGCATTGGCAGCCAATAGGCTGTTTTGCTGAGCCGACAGCGGCGTCGCACCCGGGATAAAGGTATCAATGGCAGGGTTCGAAATTGCGCTCAGTATGCCGGCCGCCACACAATAAAGAAAAAACAGCTCTGGCACAAAACCGACGTGATGATCCACAGCCCCATAGCAGATCAGAACCGCCGCAAACACGGCCGTGGACACCACATAGCTGCGACCCGGCCCGATCCGATCGCTCAGCGCGCCGCCTGCGATGGCAAAGATCAGGAAAGGCGACAAAACCAACGCCTGATAGAACCCGATTTCGCTGGCTGACAGGTTGGCGTGAAAGGTCATGTACCAGGTGAACAACACCGTCTGCAGCCCCTCGCCCCAATGCCAAAAGGCATAGGATTGGAAATACCGGCTTCGCAACATGACAAAACTCCTGAATTCCCCGCCGAAACACCGAAACGGGGCTTTATCTGAAAACCAATGCAGAATACTCTCTTCATCTGAATTTCTGACGAAAAATTATGATGAGTCAAGCGAAATGGCACAACCCTCGGTCCGTGAGACCCAAACCATCGTTGGCGCCCGGATGCGCGAATTGCGCAAGGCGCGCAAACTGACTCTCAAAGGTCTGGCCGAAAGGACAGGATTGTCTGTGGGTTACCTGTCTCAACTGGAACGCCAGGACGCGGACCCGTCGATCCGGGCGCTGAATGTGATCGGCAAAGCGTTGGGTGTAGGTATCAACTGGTTCTTTCCCGCGCCCCCCGAACAGGACGACCCGGACGCCGATCTGGTGGTGCGCGCCGAACACCGCCGCGCTTTGCGGTTTGACTCAGGGCTCAAGGATGAACTGATCAGCCCCTCATTGTCCGGGCAACTGGAAATGGTGTTGACCACCTTTGAACCCGGCGCTGGATCCGGGGACGAGCTGTATTCCCACACCGGTGAAGAGGCGGGTTATATCGCCGAAGGACAGCTGGAGGTCACTGTTGGTGAACGTGTCATCCACCTTAGGGCAGGAGATACAGTGCAATTCCCGTCAACCGAACCGCATCGCTATTATAATCCTGGCCCGGGCAAGACAATCATGGTTTGGGCGGTGACACCGCCACACTACTAATCCTGCAGACGTCTCATACCGAAATCCGAACCGCTGACGTTTCCTTGAGCGTATCCAGAGAGATCAGAGTTTCGGTCCCGATCACTGCGGGCAACGGCTTTACGGTGTTCTTGAGAAACGCCTGAAACGCGGGCATGTCCCGCACGCGCAGCTTCATCAGATAGGAATGCGGGCCACTGATATGGTGCAACTCTTGCACCTCAGGGCAGGACCTTAGCGCCGCACAGGCCTGTTCCTCGCCTTCATACTTCATATCGATCAGTACAAAGATACAGACGCCTGCGCCAACCCGCGCAGGATCCAGAACGCCGCGCCATTCGGTAACGATACCAACAGTATGCAATCGTCGGATCCGGTCATTGGCAGTCGACACGGAAACACCAACGGCTTGGGCGACCTCGGCACTGGAAACGCGCCCATTGGTCTGCAAGATCTCAGCGATCTGTTGGTCGATCGCGTCCATCATGCAGCCCCCCGCCGCAGGGCCGCGACAGCGCCGCCCATCGCCACCAGAACACCGCCCCCAATCCGGGTCAGCCAAGGCAGGACCGCTGGGCGCACCAGCTTTTGCCGCAAGACATCCGCCAGAAATGCATAGGCCAACGCATTCAACGCAGCGAGCCCGACAAAGGTCGCGATCAGCACGCTGAATTGCGGCAGCAGCGGTACGGTTGTGTCGATGAACTGTGGGACAAAGGCAATAAAGAACACGATTGATTTGGGGTTCAACGCCGTCACCGCCGCCGCATGGCCAAAGATGCCCCGTGCAGGCAATACCGCCGCTTCCATAGGCTCCCCAAAGGTTGCAGAGGGCGCGCTGCGGAACAGCTTCACTCCCAGATAAACCAAATAGATCGCCCCGACCCATTTCAAAACAAGGAACATCTTGGCAGAGGTCAACACAACCGCGCCCAATCCCGCCAACGACGCCGACATAGCGATGAAATCACCCAAGGCAACCCCCGCCGCCGAAGCAACGGCCACCCGACGACCCTGGCTGAGCGCATAGCTTATGACCAACAGAATCGTGGGCCCCGGAATGATCAACAAGGCCATTGCAGCAGCAACAAACGCCAACCAAAGACTCAGATCCACCAGCTTCTCCCGGTTTGCAATACCACTTCAGCTATACCAACATTTTTGCGGGTTATAACACAAATATCTGCAATTTTTCCCTCCTATTTCCACATCTACAGGAAAAATCACAAATTCCCTGCAAAAATTGCACCCCTACCTTCCAGTCCATCACAAGGTCGCCAACCAACCCGACCCGGAAACCAGCCCAAATTCGCCCTTTCCATTCCCGCCAACGCATGTATAAATCCGCTCCATGATCACCTGCGCGCATATCCCTGCCACAAACGCCGCTATTCGCGGCGCGGCTTTGCGCGGCCTACTGATCCTAACCCGCCTCTGAGCGTGCCCTTTCGGCGCGCCCGCTCAGAGGAGACGCTCGCGCGCCAAGAGGTTTTAGGACAGCTACGAAAGACACCAAAATGACCAATTCAATTGAAAAAGATCGCGTCGTGATCTTCGATACCACCCTGCGTGACGGCGAACAAAGCCCGGGCGCAACCATGACCCATGACGAAAAGCTCGAAATTGCCGGGCTGCTCGATGACATGGGTGTGGACATTATCGAAGCGGGTTTCCCGATCGCCTCCGAAGGCGATTTCCGCGCGGTATCCGAGATCGCAGCACAAGCAGTACACAGCCGGATCTGTGGCCTGGCCCGCGCCAATATCGCCGACATTGATCGCTGCTGGGACGCGATAAAACACGCGGAAAAGAACCGCATTCATACCTTCATCGGCACCTCACCGCTGCACCGCGCCATTCCCAACCTGACCAAGGATGAGATGGCCGACAAAATCCACGAAACCGTAACCCATGCGCGCAACCTGTGTGAAAACGTGCAGTGGTCACCCATGGACGCGACCCGCACCGAATGGGATTACCTGTGCCGTGTGGTGGAAATCGCCATCAAGGCGGGTGCCAGCACCATCAACATCCCGGACACCGTCGGCTATACCGCCCCGGTCGAAAGCGCCGATCTGATCAAACGATTGATCGAAACCGTGCCTGGTGCCGACGACGTGATTTTTGCCACCCATTGTCACAACGACCTGGGCATGGCGACAGCGAATTCGCTGGCGGCCGTGGCCGGGGGCGCGCGTCAGATCGAATGCACCATCAACGGGCTTGGCGAACGCGCCGGCAATACCGCGCTCGAAGAGGTGGTGATGGCGCTGAAGGTCCGCAATGACATCATGCCGTGGCACACAAATATCGACACGCGCAAGATCATGCATATCTCGCGGCGAGTGGCGACCGTGTCCGGTTTCAACGTCCAGTTCAACAAGGCAATTGTGGGAAAGAATGCCTTTGCCCATGAATCCGGCATCCACCAGGACGGGATGCTGAAGAACCCCGAGAACTTTGAGATCATGCGCCCCGAGGACGTGGGCCTTTCGGGCACCTCGCTTCCGCTGGGCAAACATTCTGGACGCGCAGCGCTGCGCGACAAGCTGAACCATCTCGGATACGAGGTCGGCGACAACCAGCTCAAGGACGTGTTCATCCGGTTCAAAGAGCTGGCTGACCGAAAAAAGGAAGTGTTTGACGACGATATCATCGCTCTGATGCATTCGGGTGAAAACGCCGAAGCCGACAGGCTGCAAGTTGTGTCGATGAAAGTGGTCTGTGGCACTGGCGGTCCTGCCGAATCCACCGTGGAAATGGAAATTGACGGCGCAGATGTCACGGCAACCGCCCATGGTGACGGCCCGGTGGACGCGACCTTCAAGGCAATCCGCGAACTGCACCCGAACAAGGCGCGCCTGCAGCTGTACCAGGTACAGGCCGTCACCGAAGGCACCGACGCACAGGCCACCGTGTCTGTCCGGCTGGAAGAAGACGGCATGATCGCCACCGGACAATCCGCCAACACCGACACGGTCGTTGCGTCGGCCAAGGCCTATGTCAACGCATTGAACCGCCTGTTGGTGCGCCGGGAAAAGGCAGGTCCGGGTGCCGATACGCGTGAGATTTCCTACAAGGATGTCACCTGACGATCCTCGCAGATCTTGAAGCTAAAAGAGAGGCACCACTGGGTGCCTCTTTTGCATTTCGCCCAAACAGCAGGGACTTAGAGGGTTTTGAACAACCCTGACAGCCGCTTGGCCTCGGCCTCCAGCCCATAGGGGGCATTGACGACGAACAGCCCCGATCCCACCATCCGATGCCCATCGCGCGCCGGTGGAAAGCGGACCTGAGAATGCAGGACTTTGGGCAGGTTCAGCGCAGTGAGCGCATCGATCATCCCGTCATGTGCCGCAGAGGACAGCACAGGATACCACAAGGCGATAACACCCACATTCCATTTGCGATGCAGTTTCGCGATGATCCCCGGAATGCGATCATAGTCGCTTTTGATCTCGTAACTGGGGTCAATCAGCAAAACCCCACGACGCGGATCCGGGGGACAGATCGCGTGGGCCATGTCGAACCCGTCCTGCAAATGAACTTTGGCCTGGCGGGCCATCGCCCGGGTCAATGCTGCGTTTTCCCCGGGGTGCAATTCGGCCAGATGCAACCGGTCGATGTCACGCAACAGATACCGCGCCAACATCGGTGACCCAGGATAGGCAGCCTCTCCATGCGTCGCGCTCACCTGGGTCAATGCCCGTCGGTAGGGATGGTCAATATCGAACCAGTCGCGAACCGCAGCGATCCCGCCAGCAGCCTCGCCGGTTTTTAATGCCTCGGGCGCATCCAGAAAATACAAGCCCCGCCCCGCGTGGGTCTCGATATAGCTGAGAGGTTTGGGTTTGGCCGTCAGATACTGCAGCATCACGCACAACAGCGCATGTTTGTGCACATCTGCAAGATTTCCGGCATGGAAAATATGTTGATAACTCAGCATGGCCGCCCCGCTGTTCCGTCCTAACGGGGGTCATCGCCCGGGACTGGAGATGACGCAAGGGTGAAGATGTCCCTCGGGGCGAACAACCGGCCCGTTTTCCGGCGGATTGACGCCGATTTACGTCCGCCAAGGCCTTCCCCATTTCCCCTCTGGTGCCTATAAGGACGACGGACCGCTTCGTGGGGACAGAATCGCGGGCCCAAACCTAACATCTCTGGGATCGGAAACCTCATGCTGGGAAAACTGGGCGGTCTTTTTACGTCTGACATGGCCATTGACCTTGGGACTGCAAACACCCTCGTATATGTCAAAGGCCGGGGTATCATTCTGTCTGAACCATCGGTTGTTGCCTACCACGTCAAGGACGGCGTCAAAAAGGTTCTAGCTGTTGGTGAAGATGCCAAGATGATGCTGGGGCGCACCCCCGGTTCCATCGAAGCCATCCGCCCAATGCGCGAAGGTGTGATTGCCGATTTCGATACCGCCGAAGAGATGATCAAGCATTTCATTCGCAAGGTGCATAAACGGTCGACCTTTTCCAAACCTAAGATCATCGTCTGCGTCCCCCACGGCGCGACTCCCGTTGAAAAACGTGCAATCCGTCAATCGGTTCTCTCGGCAGGTGCGCGTCGCGCCGGTTTGATCGCAGAACCCATTGCTGCTGCAATTGGTGCCGGCATGCCAATCACCGATCCAACCGGTAACATGGTTGTAGATATCGGCGGCGGGACCACCGAAGTTGCGGTTCTGTCGCTGGGCGACATCGTTTACGCCCGGTCAGTCCGCGTTGGCGGCGACCGTATGGACGAAGCAATCATTTCCTATCTGCGCCGTCAACAGAACCTGTTGGTTGGGGAATCTACCGCCGAACGCATCAAGACCTCGATCGGCACCGCGCGGATGCCCGATGATGGCCGTGGCCAATCGATGCAGATCCGTGGCCGTGACCTGTTGAACGGCGTACCCAAGGAAATCGAAATTTCCCAGGCCCAGGTCGCCGAAGCGCTGGCCGAACCGGTTCAACAGATCTGCGAAGCCGTTATGACCGCGCTGGAAACCACACCGCCCGATCTGGCCGCCGACATCGTGGATCGCGGCGTCATGTTGACAGGCGGGGGCGCGTTGCTGGGGGATCTGGATCTGGCCCTGCGCGAGTCAACCGGTTTGGCCGTTTCGATTGCTGATGAATCGCTGAACTGTGTGGCGCTTGGCACTGGCAAAGCGCTGGAGTACGAAAAGCAGCTGCGCCACGCAATTGACTACGACAGCTAAGACGCGCACCCTTCGGGCTGACTGATCGCGTCGAAAGGAGCCTCGTGGCCAAGGACCGCTCACAGCGAGAAGACTATGCAACCCCGCTGCGCCGTTTGCTGATCGGGGTGCTTTGCTTGTGTCTTGCCGCGATCTTTGTCGTGTGGCGGA
Source organism: Rhodobacteraceae bacterium M382 (assembly GCA_025141015.1). Lineage (NCBI taxonomy): Bacteria > Pseudomonadati > Pseudomonadota > Alphaproteobacteria > Rhodobacterales > Paracoccaceae > Rhodobacteraceae bacterium M382. The sequence goes on from CP081098.1 coordinate 3,925,841, forward strand.
TTGATAGCCCACGGGTTGAACGGTTCCGCGCACAGGTCATCGACACAGTCGTGCCCAATATGGATTGGGCCATGGCCCCGGTCACCGGGATCATAAATCTGATTCGTGATTTTCAGTCCTATCAACGGCTTGCCGAACAGAACCGCGAATTGCGGTCCGAGTTGCGTCAAATGCGGGCATGGAAAGAAGCGGCGCTTCAGTTGGAACAGGAAAACGCGCGCCTGCTGGATCTGAACAACGTGCGCCTGGATCCACGGCTGACATTTATCACCGGGGTGGTGATGGCCGACAGCGGCTCTCCCTTCCGTCAATCCGTTCTCCTGAACGTCGGGGCCCGCGATGGCATCCGGGATGGGTGGGCCGCGATGGATGGGATCGGGTTGGTTGGTCGGATTTCCGGCACAGGGCGCGATACGGCCAGGGTCGTATTGTTGACCGATGCAGCCAGCTCTGTTCCTGCGCTCATTCAGCCCTCCGGGCAAACAGCCTTGATCGCCGGGGACAATACTGCGGCACCAGTCATAGACTTCCTGGAAAACAAGGATCTGGTGCGCCCCGGTGACAGGGTCACGACATCAGGCGACGGTGATGTCTTTCCCGCCGGCCTTTTGATTGGCCAGGTGGCTGCCGATCCCTCAGGGCGGTTGCGGGTGCGCCTGTCGGCCGATTTCGAGCGGCTCGAATTCCTGCGCGTTCTGCGTCATCACGGTATCGAATCCGTCACCGACCCTGGCAATGTGGTTGCGCCTGACACCGCAGTTCCATCACCGGAGCAACGCCCTGAAACAACCGGTGATGCGCCCACGGGAACCGGAAATGGCTGAGCTGATGACATCACGCAACTGGCTGATGCAAAGCGTTTTTCTGACCCTGTGCATGTTGGTGATCTTCTTTCATCTGTTGCCTCTGACCACCCTGCCCGCCCGTTGGCCTGCACCTGATCTGCTGATCTGCCTGGTCTTTGCCTGGGGAATGCGGCGACCTGATTATGTGCCCGTTCTGCTCGTGGCTGGTGTGATGTTGATGGCCGACCTTTTGTTTCATCGCCCACCCGGCCTGTTGGCCATGCTGGTGGTGTTGGGCAGCGAATACCTGCGTCGTCAAACTGCGGGGCTGCGCGATGCCAGTTTTGTCGGCGAATGGCTGTCCGTGGCATTGGCTATCGCGGCGATCACCGTGCTCAACCGCCTGATCCTGACCTTAATGGGGGTGGATCAGGCCGCGTTGGGTCCTATTTTGATCCAGATGTTGATGAGTATCGCGGCCTATCCCGGCGTGGTTCTGTTCAGTCACTTCCTGTTGGGTGTTCGCAAGCTAAGCCCGTCGGAAACAGATGCTCAGGGCGGATTGAGATGAGAGGCCAGAGATGAAACGTAATCCCCGTGATCTGGAGCATTCTCACAAGATTCTGAATCGGCGCTCGCTGGTGCTGGGCGGCCTGCAATTGGCCTTTGTCGGTGGTCTGGCGGCACGGATGCGGCACCTGCAGGTGGATCAGGCCGACCAGTTTCGCCTGCTGGCCGAAGAGAACCGGATCAACATCCGGTTGATCCCTCCTGCGCGCGGCGAAATTTTCGACCGCAACGGAGCAGTGTTGGCGCAAAATACACCATCCTACAGGATCACCATGGTGCGCGAAGACGCCGGTGACGTTGAAAAGGTTATCGCCAATCTGCAAAAACTGGTGCCGCTGGACCCCGAAGATCTGGAACGGGCCATGGCCGAAATGCGTCGCAGCCCCCCGTTTCTGCCAATCACAATCGCAGACCAGATCGGCTGGCACGACATTTCCCGCGTCGCGGTCAATGCGCCAGCCCTGCCCGGGGTCACCCCCGAAGTCGGCCTGACACGGGTCTATCCGCAGATGGAAGATCTGGCACATGTGGTCGGCTATGTCGGCCCCGTATCCGATTACGATCTGTCCAAGATCGAAGACCCGGAACCGATCCTTCGCATCCCGCGGTTTCAGATCGGCAAGGTCGGGTTCGAAGCCAAGAGCGAAGACATGCTGCGCGGCAAGGCCGGTGCCAAACGGGTCGAGGTCAACGCCACCGGGCGGGTCATGCGCGAACTCGACCGCCGCGAAGGCCAGCCCGGTGCCGACATGCAGTTGACCATCGACACGGATTTGCAATTCTATCTTCAGGCCCGGTTGGGCAACGAAAGCGCCGCAGCCGTTGTCGTCGATTGCGAAAGCGGCGATTTGCGTGCCATTGCCTCTTCGCCCAGCTTTGATCCCAATCTGTTCGTACGCGGCATTTCTGTCGCTGACTACCGCGGCCTGACCGAAGACCCCTATCGCCCGTTGGCCAACAAGACGGTTCAGGGCACCTATCCACCCGGATCAACCTTTAAGATGATCACTGCGTTGGCCGCATTGGAGGCTGGCATCACAGGCACCGAAGAAACCGTTTGGTGTCCTGGCCACCTGGAGGTATCGGGCCGCAGGTTTCATTGCTGGAAGCGCGCCGGACATGGTCACGTTGACCTGTTGAACTCGCTCAAGCAAAGCTGTGATGTCTACTATTATGATCTTGCGCTCAGGGTCGGGATCGACAAGATTTCGGATATGGCCAAACGGTTCGGACTGGGCGTAAAGCACAACCTGCCGATGTCTGCCGTCGCGCGGGGGTTGGCCCCGAACAAAGCATGGAAAGAGCGTGTGCATGGTCAGGACTGGCTGATCGGGGATACCGCCAACGCGTCAATCGGACAGGGCTACATGCTGGCATCCCCCCTGCAGCTGGCCGTGATGACCGCGCGGCTCGCGACCGGGCGCAGTGTCACACCGCGTCTTGTGAAATCCATCAATGGCGTCGAACAACCAGACGGCGCAGGCGAATCTTTGGGGGTCAACGAAAACAACCTGCGCACCCTGCGTCGGGCCATGTATGCCGTCAGCAATGACCGACGTGGCACCGCCTATCGGTCACGCATCATTGCTGATGGTTTGCGCATGGCGGGCAAAACCGGCACCAGCCAGGTCCGCAACATCACGGCCGCCGAACGCGCCGCCGGGGTGATCCGGAACAAAGATCTGCCGTGGGAACGCCGGGACCACGCGCTCTTTGTCGGCTTTGCGCCGTTTGACGATCCGAAATACGCGGTCAGCGTGGTTGTCGAACATGGCGGCGGTGGATCCACGGCAGCCGCCCCCATTGCCCGCGATATCATGCTTCAGGCTTTGTACGGCGAAACCCCGCCCCTGTCAGCCTATCCCAAAAAGGACCGCAGCCACATTCAGGCGCAACAGGAACGCCTGCAACGCGAAAGCCCGCCGCGAAAAGCAGACGGAAGCGACCGCGCATGAGTTATCTCGAGTATAACGCCAAATATACACCCAGCGGGCTGCGCAAGATCCTGTATCTGAACTGGGCATTGCTGTTGTTGTTGGCTTCGGTGGCCGGTGTCGGTTTCCTGATGCTCTATTCCGTAGCTGGCGGTTCATTCAGCCCCTGGGTCGAGCCCCAAGTAAAACGGTTTGCATTGGGAATGTTCGTCATGCTGTTCGTGGCGATGATCCCGATCTGGTTTTGGCGCAATGTTTCAGTGGTGGCCTATCTGGGATCACTGCTTTTGCTGTTGGCTGTTGAATTCTTTGGCACAGTCGGCATGGGGGCCCAACGCTGGATCGACGTCGGTTTCATGCGATTGCAACCGTCTGAGTTGACCAAGATCACATTGGTGATGTTGCTGGCCGCCTATTACGATTGGCTCCCCCCGAACAAGACATCACGGCCGCTGTGGGTTCTGTTGCCGGTTCTGATGATCCTGCTACCGACCTTCATGGTGCTGCGCCAACCGGACCTGGGGACCTCGATCCTGTTGCTGGCGGCTGGCGGAGGGATCATGTTTCTGGCCGGGGTGCATTGGGCCTATTTCACGGCCGTTATCGGCGCGGGCATCGGGCTGATCACTGCCGTGTTCAAAAGCCGTGGCACCGATTGGCAGCTGCTCAAGGATTACCAATACCGCCGCATCGACACCTTTCTGGACCCCTCAACGGATCCTCTGGGTGCCGGCTATCACATCACCCAATCCAAGATCGCGCTGGGTTCAGGCGGCTGGACCGGGCGCGGGTTCATGCAAGGCACCCAATCGCGGCTGAACTTTCTCCCTGAAAAACACACGGACTTCATCTTTACCACCCTGGCCGAAGAATTCGGCTTTCTCGGCGGGATTTCCCTGTTGTCACTCTATACGCTGATTATCGTTTTCTGCGTCGCCGGTGCCCTGGCTGCGCGGGACCGGTTTTCGTCGCTGGTGACCTGGGGGGTGGCGATAACTTTTTTCCTTTTCTTTGCCGTGAATATGTCCATGGTCATGGGGCTGGCCCCAGTGGTTGGCGTGCCATTGCCAATGGTGTCCTATGGCGGGTCGGCAATGCTGGTTCTGCTTGCAGCCTTTGGACTGGTCCAAAGCGCGCATGTTCACCGTCCTCGCTGACCCTCACTTTCGGAGCAATCTCCCCATGACTGCCAACATCCTGTTCTCGGCGCGCGCCGCCCTCTGGCCCATTTATGAACCGCTGATCACCCGCTACCTGACCAAAGCCGGGATCTCTTTCAATCTCGCCACGGATTTTCCAGCCGACCAGGTCGATTACGTCATTTATGCGCCTGATGGGGGGATCGCGGACTTTACGCCATTCACCCGGCTCAAGGCTGTGCTCAGCCTTTGGGCCGGAGTGGAAAAGATCGTTGGCAACAAAACCCTGACCATGCCACTGGCTCGGATGGTCGATCACGGTCTTGCCGATGGCATGACGGAATGGGTTACCGGCCATGTGCTGCGCTATCATCTGGGGATGGATGCGCAAATCGTCAATCCGAACCACGATTGGGTCTTTGCCCCTGCACCCCTGGCAAAAGATCGCAAGATCGCCATCCTGGGCCTAGGTGCTCTGGGCGAAGCATCGGCCCGTGCCTTGCGGACACTAAATTTCCAGGTTTCGGGTTGGAGCCGCTCGCCAAAGGAGATTGAGGGTGTGACCTGCCATCATGGGGCCGACGGCCTGAGCCTGGCGTTGAACGGAGCGGACATCGTTGTTCTGCTGCTTCCCGATACACCGGCAACGGAAAACATTCTGAACGCTGACACTTTGGCATTGCTGCCCCGTGGCGCGCGGATCATCAACCCCGGGCGCGGCCCGCTGATCGACGACGACGCCCTCCTTGCGGCTTTGGAGAGTGGACAGGTCGGCCATGCGACGCTTGATGTCTTCCGGGTCGAACCGCTGCCTTCGGAACATCCGTACTGGGCACACCCCAATGTAACAGTGACACCCCATATTGCGTCGGAAACCCGCCCGGTCACTGCTGCACAAGTGATCTGCGAAAACATCCGGCGCGGCGAGAACGGCGAACCTTTTGTTCACCTTGTTGATCCCGATCTGGGCTACTGAGCCTCGACGGCGCGTGACAAGACCAGGGGCGTTGCCCCCTCTGGCCTTTCAGGCCATTCACCCCCAAGGTATTTTTACCAGAAAGAAGCAGCCGCGTGTTCCGCTTCTTTCTGGTTCAAAATACCTCCGCCGGAGGCAGCGCCCGAAACGGGCGCTTTTTCATGCGACCAAGCCACGCCCTTTGAGCAAGGCCTGAACACCGGGAAGACGGCCACGGAAGGCGACGTACAAGTCGGCAGGATCGCGTGATCCTCCAGTGGATAGAATGTTATTCTCCAGCGCTTGGGCCCGTTCCGCGTCAAATGGGCCACCGGCCTCTTCGAAGGCGGAAAAAGCATCGGCGTCCATCACTTCGGACCACATGTAGCTATAGTATCCCGAACTATAGCCATCCCCGGCAAAGACATGCGCGAAATGCGGGGTGGCGTGGCGCATTGTGATCGCATGAGGCATGCCAATCTCTCTGAGAACCTGAGCCTGTTTGAGCATTGGATCATCCGGCGCAGGTCCGCGATGAAAGGCCAGATCGACCAAGGCCGAGGCAACATATTCCACCGTCTGAAATCCCATATCAAACGTCGAAGCGCCCAGAACCTTGTCCAGCATGTCTTGTGGCATCGGCGCGCCTGTGACGGCATGGGTGGCGAATTCCCTCAGGACCTCCGGCACCTCCAGCCAATGTTCGTACAGTTGGCTGGGCAGCTCGACAAAATCACGCGCGACCGACGTTCCGGAAATGCTCTCGTAGGTCACATTCGAGAGCATTTGATGCAACGCGTGGCCAAATTCGTGAAACAGGGTGCGCGCATCATCATAGGAGAGCAACGCCGGTTCGCCCTTGGCAAAGTTGCACACGTTTATCACCACGGGCGTTTGCGGTTGCGGAAATTTGGCCTGTTGGCGCATTGCCGAACACCAGGCGCCGGACCTTTTCGAACCGCGTGCAAAATAGTCGCCTATAAAAACAGCCACGTGTTCACCATGGCGTGTCACCTCCCAGGCGCGGCAGTCGGCGTGATATAGAGACACGTCAAGTGGCGCAAATTCCAACCCAAAGAGCCGATTGGCGCACGCAAAACATGCCTCGATCATCCGATCGAGTTGCAGATAGGGTTTCAGTTCGGCTTCATCCAGATCATGTTCCGCCTTGCGCCGTTTTTCAGCGTAGTAGCGCCAATCCCAGGGTTCCAGTTCGCCGTTGATCCCATCGGCATGCATCATTTCGGTCAGGACCTGCGCATCCCGGTCGGCCTGCGTCTTGGCCGGGCCCCAGACATCCATCAACAGTTGCTCGACCGCCGACGGTGTCTTGGCCATTTCGGTTTCCAACTTGTAGTCTGCAAAGCTGTCATAACCCAGCAGTTGCGCCCGTTCCTGGCGCAAGGTCAGGATTTCTGCAGCAATCGCACGATTATCGGTCTTTCCCCCATTTGCCCCACGCGCAGCCCAGGCATTGTAGGCGGTTTCCCGCAGGTCCCGTCGGGATGAAAACTGTAGGAAGGGGGTGATCAGGGACCGAGACAAGGTGATCACAGGCCCGCCCACATCCTTGTCTGTTCCAGCTGCACGGGCTGCATCGACAACAAACTGCGGCAGACCTTCGAGATCGCTTTCCGACAACGCCATGAACCAATCACGCTCGTCTGCCAGCAAGTTTTGCGTGAACTCGGTGCCCAACGTCGCGAGTCGGCCCTTGATCTCTTGCATACGGGTGTCATCGTTTCCCGTCAGCGCCGCACCACCCCGGATAAAGCTGCGATGGGTCAGCATCAAAACCCGCTGCTGTTCGTCGGTCAGATCCAGTGTCCCACGCTGATCCCAAACCGCCTGAACCCGGGTGAACAGCGTCTTGTTTGCAGTGATCTCCGAAAAATGCGCCGCGAGTTTGGGGGAGAAGTCCCGTTGCAATGCTTGGCGGGCCGGGTTGCTGTCAGCCCCTGCAACCGTGAAAAATACCGACAGGGTCTGGTCCAGCCCCTGAGACGGAGTTTCCAGCGCTTCGATCACATTGGCAAAGGTTGGCGGTTCAGGATTCTCTGCAATGGCGGAAATCTGGATCTTGTGATCGGCAAGAGCCTGATCCAGCGCCGGGGCGAAATCATCATCTGAAATCTGGTCGAATGGAGCGATCTGAAATGGGGTGTCCCAGTCGGACAACAGCGGGTTGGTCATGCAGAAAAATCTCCTTTGGCCCCTGACATTGTGGGCGACGCTAACGGCAAAGGTGGGGGGTCGCAATCAGGCTTGCAAGGGTGATCAGAGATGACCAGTGTATCGCGAAATAGTGAGGAGGGTTTCATGGCCAAGGGCAACGTTTTTCAAGGCATTCAAACAACGGCGATTCACGCGGGTGAAGGCCCCGATCCGACGACTGGTGCTTCGGCACCTCCGCTGCATATGTCATCGACCTTTGTGACAGAAAATGTCGCTGGGTTTTCCGCCCATGACCTGGCGGAAGACAGTGCCTTTCTTTATGCCCGCTGGTCCAATCCGAATGTCGCGTCGCTGGAGGCAAAAATCGCCGCGCTTCAAGGAACTCAAGCCTGCCTTTGCACCGCGTCGGGCATGGCAGCAGCGACAGCGATTTTCCTGACCTTCCTGTCGGCCGGGGATCATGTGATCGTGTCGGATGTGTCCTATGCGGGCGTGGCCGAGCTGGCGCGCGATACCCTGCCCCGACTGGGCATTGAAGTGAGCACCGTGAACCTGTCAGATCTGGCTGCGGTCACGGCGGCGGTACGCCCAAACACGCGGCTCATTCATTCGGAATGCCCGGTGAACCCGATTCTGCGGCTGACTGATCTGGCCGCTGTGTCCAGGATTGCCCATTCGGCAGGGGCGTTGCATTCATGCGATGCGACCTTTGCCTCGCCGCTTGGTATGGATTCCCAAGCTCTGGGGATTGATTTGGTGATGCATTCGATCACCAAATACATCGGGGGTCATGGCGATGCAGTTGGCGGTGCGGTGGCAGGGTCCGCCGAGCTGATTGCAAAGATGCGGTTGGAATCAGCGATACACCACGGTGGTATCCTGTCCCCCTTTAACGCCTGGCTGATTGCCCGAGGGATGGCGACACTGCCGCTCAGGATGAAAGCCCACGCATCCGGCGCTCAGGCCGTGGCCGAATTTCTGGAAACACATCCCAAAGTAACCCAGGTCATGTATCCAGGCTTGTCCTCGCATCCTCAGGCTGAACTGGCCCAGGCGCAGATGTCAAACACCTCGGGTATGATCAGCTTTCAGGTTGGAAGTGCAGCCGTCGGCCGGGCCACTGCCCAGCGGATGATCGACGACCTGCAGGTGATCCACTATGCCGTATCATTGGGCCACCATCGGTCATTGGTGTTCTGGATGGAAACCGCAGGGCTGATGGAGACGTCCTTTCGTCTGGATCCAACCCAGGAGGAAAGCTATCGGAGTTTTGCTGGAGATGGTATTTTCAGGCTGTCCATTGGTCTCGAAGATGCCGAAGACCTGATCGCTGACCTTGACCGTGTTCTTTGAGAACCCAGCGTAGGGTGCGTGCTTGCACGCACCGATCAGACGATGGGCTCCCGCCCCCGGTCAGGCATCAAAGATGCCTTTCCCGGTGTTGGGCCACGCCGCGCGCCATCGGCGCGCGGTGCCAGTTCCGCCGTCAGCGCCCTCTTCTCAACCGCTGCCACATACAGGGCAATCCGCGCGCGGGGCCAGGCGGATCTTGCGGGTTTCTCCATACAGTCCGTCATAAATCAGCATCTCGGCCCTCAGCACCGCTCCTGCCCCTGTGATCTGCTTGATCGTCTCGACGGCCATCATCGACCCTATCACTCCGGGTAGTGGACCGATCACGCCTGCCTCGGAACAGGATGGTGCCAAACCGGGTGCCGGTGCTTCTGGGAAGATACATTGATAGCAGGGGCCGCCCGCACCGGGATGGAACACTGACAATTGCCCTTCCCACTGGGACAATGCCCCGGATATCAAAGGCTTACCCAAATTCACCGCTACCCTGTTCGCCAAATATCGGGTTTCGAAATTATCCGTCCCATCCAGAATCAGATCATACTCCGCAAACAGCTCTGCCGCGATCTCTTCACTCAGACGCCGGTGATAGGGTTTGACTTCCACATTTGGGTTTTGCGCTTCCATGGCGGCTTTTGCCGAAAACACCTTTGGTACGCCGATATCAGCGTCGCGATGAATGACCTGTCGTTGCAGGTTGGCGTTTTCGACCTCATCGTCGTCAATGACCCCAATGGTACCGACCCCGGCCGCAGCCAGATACTGCAAGGCTGGCGCGCCCAAACCACCTGCTCCGATCACCAAGACGCGCGCCTGTTTCAGCTTTTTCTGTCCCGGGCCGCCAATTTCGCGCAGCACGATATGGCGGGCATAACGGTTGAGCTCTGTTTCCGAAAAGGTGCCTGTTTTTTGTGTCACGGTCTGTTCCTTTGGCTGTGCCCGGGCCCTCAGCGCAGCAACCAGCCGCGCGTATCCGCCGGCCACAATGCCACAGCCCCCCAGGATCAGCCAGAGCGCTGCCGATCCCCCGGTGGCCTGACGCAAACCGCTTTCGGGCGGCAAAACCAGATGGATAGACACCACTGCAAAAAACAGCACGATCAACAGCAACACGCGCACAACCCGGCCAAAACCGGCAAAGGCTCCACCCCACCAGATCAGCGCAGCAGTCCCCAAAACCAGTATCATCGACGTCCTCCAGCCAAGCCGAAACCAGCCGCGATGTGCTCGGCACCCCCCGATATATCAGCCGCGTCGAACGGGGCCTGTTCGGCAGGGTATGCAATCAGCCCCGCACACCCATCTCCCTGTGCGATCCCACAGGTCTCGTGTTTGGCATTCGGTTCGATCCGCCCAGAACGAGCTGTATTACATGGCGACACCAGGAGATCTGCTGTGCGACTGATGGGGTAATCCACGTGGTTGCGCCTTTTCTGTCTGTTTCACTCCCGCACGACACGACTGTGCCCAATGCTGTCTAAACGGTCTGCTCCTTATCTAGAAGAGAACACATGGTATGCAACGTGCAAATATGGAGCCATTTGGAGAGGGCCGTGTCCTGCCACAAAAAGAGCTCCGCCCGGCATCGCAGCCCATCGCTCTTGTCAAAGGATCACAGCCATCAATCCATACAAGCAAGCAAGCTTTGAGCCTGCACGAACCGGATCTCCCTTTTGGTGCCCAACCTCGCTATTCGGGTCTTGTCTTTGTGGGCACCCAACGGCAGGCTTCTATCACCCTCAGCGCAAGGCAGGACATGTCCGGACCCGACGTACAACTTGGCCGCGCTATCGTGGCAGCAGCAAAGGCAATGCAATGACCACCCCGATTCCTGACGGCGACTTTCGGTTCATCGCGCTGGACGTGGAAACCTCCTGTGCGGACAGTGCCAGCATTTGTCAGATCGGGCTGGCCTGCGTCGGAGCGCTCGGGACCATCCAGAGCTATACGACCCTGGTCGACCCACAGCTGCCCTTTGCTCCGTTCAATGTCGAACTGCACGGAATCGGCGCAGACACGGTGTGCGGGGCACCGACCTTTGCCCAGATCTGGCCGCAGCTGCTGCCGCTCCTGACCCGTCATCCACTGGTTCAACACAGCCGATTTGACGAAAAGGCAATCGCGGCGGCCTGCAAGATGCACGGGCTGGCCAGCCCCCGCCTTCAGTGGAGCAACAGTGTGACCATTGCGCGAAAGGCCTGGCCCGAGCTCAAGGGCAGCGGTGGTCACGGGTTGGCCAACCTCAAAGAGGTTCTGGGTCTTGTGTTCAAACACCATGATGCCGGCGAAGATGCCCGCGCTGCGGCGCTGGTCACCCTGCAGGCCGAACAAAAAATTGGTCGGTCGTTTGCTGAAATCACCGGCCACCGGCATGGGTTTCAGCTGTCCTTTCAGTTTTGAGACCTGAAATCCCGGCGGCGCTTCCCATCCGATTTCCAGCGGCCTTGGGCACAGGAAAGACCTGAATCCTTCCCCGCTCGAATAAACAGGCGGCTTGACTCATCTCAAGGCCCCCTTTGCTCGCTCCAGATATGACCGCTGCCAACGAAGACCTCCGTCAGGCTGCGGCCGACGCATAATCTGACCATTCGGAGCAACGACCATGATCGTCGAATTTGGCCATTTTGCCCTGTGTGTGGCGTTGATCGCCGCCATCGTGCAATCGGTGATCCCCCTTTGGGGCGCACAACGGGGCAATACCGCAGCCATGCGGGTTGCCGACACTGCCGCCCAGATCCAATTTCTGGGCGTTGCCATTGCCTTTGGGGTTTTAACACACGCATTTGTGACGTCGGATTTCTCTGTCCTGACCACAGCGTTGAATTCCCATTCCGGCAAACCGATGCTGTACAAGATCACAGGTGTCTGGGCCAACCACGAAGGGTCGATGTTGCTGTGGGTGCTGATGCTGGCGCTGTTCGGTGTTCTTATTTCTGTCTTTGGGCGCATAATACCCGTGGCGATGCGCGCCACGGTTCTGGCGGTTCAGGCGATGATCGGTGTGGGGTTCTACGCGTTTATCCTGCTGACATCGAACCCGTTTGAACGCCTGCCTATGCCGCCGATGGATGGACAGGGGATGAATCCGTTGCTGCAGGATCCCGGCGTCGCTTTTCATCCGCCGCTTTTGTATCTGGGTTACGTTGGTTTCTCGACGGCCTTTTCCTTTGCCGTAGCTGCGCTGATCACCGGCCGGGTCGATCCGGCCTGGGCCCGTTGGATGCGGCCCTGGGTGTTGCTGGCCTGGTCCGGGCTGACCGCTGGCATCGCTCTGGGGTCCTGGTGGGCCTACTATGAACTCGGCTGGGGCGGGTTCTGGTTTTGGGACCCGGTCGAAAACGCATCCTTCATGCCGTGGCTGATCGGAACTGCTCTGTTGCATTCCGCCATCGTGGTGGAAAAGCGAAATGCCCTGCTGAAATGGACCATCTTGTTGGCCATCCTGACGTTTTCGCTGTCGTTGATCGGCACGTTCCTGGTGCGCTCGGGCATTTTGACCTCGGTTCATGCTTTTGCCACTGACCCCGAACGCGGTGTGTTCATCCTGTTGCTGCTGGCCATTGCCATCGGCGGCGCGCTCAGCCTGTTTGCCTGGCGCGCACCCGCGATGGAAGATGGCGGTGTCTTTGCCATCTGGTCGCGGGAAACCGGCCTGCTGGTCAACAATCTGCTTCTGTCGGCGGGCTGTGGCATCGTCTTTGTCGGGACCATGTACCCCCTGGTGCTGGAAGTGGTGACCGGCAACAAGATTTCGGTCGGGGCACCCTATTTCAATCAGGCATTCCTGCCGGTGTTCGGTGTCGTGATGCTGGGAGCAGGAATTGGGCCATTTTTGTCATGGAAACGGGCGCGAAAGCACGATGTTTTCCGTCGCGTTGCCATGACCACTGTCCTTTCGGCCGCTCTGACGGGTCTATTGGCCGTCGTTCTCGGTCTGTTGGACCCTGCAGGCCTGTTCGGTGCCTTTGTGGCGTTGTGGCTGGCTATTGCGACCTGTCAGGACCTCCTGCATCGTTCCGGCTTTCCCGGCGTGCCGCTCGGCATTCTGTTGCGCCGAATGATCGGATTGCCCCGTTCGGCCTGGGGAATGTACCTGGGGCATCTGGGGCTTGCCATAGCAGCAGCCGGTGTTGTTGCGGTGTCTGTGTGGAAGGTTGAAGTCATCCAATCAGTAGAACCCGGCGTGCCTATGCCTGTCGGAGCCTATGAATTCACCCTCCAAGGGGTCTCGGAAACCCTGGGACCGAATTATGAGGCGCTCACGGCCACGATTATCGTCACCCAAGACGGTGCTCCTGTCACCACTTTGCACCCGGAACGGCGCTGGTATCCGATTGAACAAAAGCCATCGACCGAGGCCGGAATTGTGACGCTTTGGCACGGTGACCTCTATGGTGTGCTGGGGGATCCCGACGGTCAGGGCGGTTGGGTCACACGGTACTATTATAATCCAGGGGTACCTTGGATGTGGTTGGGCGCTCTGCTGATCACCTTTGCCGCACTTGTGTCCCTGACCGACCGGCGGCTGCGTATCGGAGCTCCATCCGGCAAACGCAACCGGCCCGCCCCCCCTGCTGTACAACCTGCCGAATGAGGCCCGCAATGACCCGCTTTCTGACCTTCATTGCCCTGATACTGTCCCTCGCCACCGGCGCGCTGGCGCTGGATTCCGAGGAGATGTTCACCGACCCCGCACAAGAGGCCCGCGCCCGAGATATCGGTCGCCAGCTGCGGTGTCTGAAATGCCGGAACCAATCAATTTTTGACTCCAATGCCGGCCTGGCGCGGGACCTGCGCATCGTGGTGCGCGAACGGATGGATGCAGGGGACAGTGATCAACAGGTGCTGGATTACGTTCACGAACGCTTTGGTGACTTTGTGCTGCTGAATCCTCCGGTCTCGCCCAAGACATACGCGCTGTGGGCCGCGCCGGTGCTGTTGGTGCTGATGTCCATCGCCGGGGCCGCTGTCTACCTGCGCCAACGCCCGACACTGCGAACCTCTAGCGGGGCCTTGTCTGACGCAGACCGCGCCGAAGCCCGCAAGCTGTTGAAGGGGGATCAGGCATGATGTTCTGGATCGTCATTACCACGACTGCCATCGCCGCCGGGTTTTGGATCGCATGGCCATTTCTGCGCGCCAAGCCGGGCGAACTGTCTGGCGTGGACGGCGCGCTGTCGATCTATCGGGATCAGATGAAAGAAGTCGATCGAGATCGTGCGTCCGGCTTGATCAGCGCCACTGAGGCCGAAGCCGCAACATTGGAAATCGAACGCCGGGCGCTGCATGTGTCACGACAGAATGAACGAGCTCTGGTTGCGTCACGCGGCGCACCTATGGCAACGCTGGGCCTGACCGCCGTCACAGCGATTTTGGGCTTGGCGCTGTATGCCGGATTGGGCGCGCCCGACGCCCCCGACCAACCATTGGCGGCGCGGGCCGACGACATCCTGCACCAAAAAGCCGAAGCCGGCGACCTGCGCAGCAGCATTCAATTATTGGCGCAAAAGGCCGAACAGGATCCTGAGAATCTGGACGCCTGGGTTCTGTTGGCACAGTCCTATGCTGTGATCGGGGATTACGCCAAATCGCGCGACGCCTATGGCAAAGCTTCCGATCTCGCCACTGATCAACCCGAAATCCAATCGGCCTATGCCGAAGCCATCGTCTCTGCCAACAACGACGTGGTTTCCGCCGAGGCCAGGGAGCTGTTTTTGCAACTGGCCCAGGATTTCAACGACCCACGGGCCCATTATTATCTGTCTTTGGCCAAGGCACAGGCACAGGATTATCAGGGCGCATTGGTTGGCTGGGTCACCTTGCTCGACTCCTCTGATCCATCTGCACCCTGGGTGCCTTTGGTCCGTCGCGACATCGTTGATGTGGCCCGGACCATCGGAGCGGATCTGCGTCAGATCCTGCCCGATGCAACCCCTGCCGAAATCAAAACCGCCCAAAACAATGTGGCGTCCGGACCGGCTCTGAGTTCTTCGGCAGATATCGCCAATCTCGTGAACCGTCTTGCCAAAACCCCCAGGGATTTCAAAGGCTGGATCGAGCTCGCCCGCCTGTATGTCGACAGCAATGATCCGGATGCGGCCCGGGACGCGTTGAACACCGCACGGGTGGAATATGCCAATGCCCCGTTCGTCAGCCGCAAGATTGACGAGGCCGAGCAAGCCCTGGGTCTTGCACTTAACAAGGGGCCGGACGCAGCCGCAGTGGCTGCGATGTCAGAGTTGAGCCAGGGTGAACGTGATCAGATGATCGACGATATGGTCGCGGGGCTGGCCGACCGCTTGCAGGATGATCCCATGGATCTGGACGGTTGGGTCATGCTGGTGCGCTCCTATGCGACATTGGGTCGGGATGAACAGGCAAAACAGGCGTATAAAACCGCATTGGCTGTTTTCGAAACTGACACGGTTTCCCTGGCCACATTGAAAGAGGCTGCCGGACAGTTGGTCCAGCGCTGAATACGCAATCGGGGCCCGACACGTATCGAAAGTCAAATGTCATGCGCTTTGGCCGATCATGGGGCCAGGCGAAAAGTAAACAGGCCGGGGAAACCCCGGCCTGTTGTCATTTCTATGGTATAGCGGCTGTTACGCTTTGCCTTTCCACGGCACCATGAGACGCTCCATCCAGCGCATCAGCATATCGATGCCGAACCCGATGACACCAATCAGGATTATCCCCATGATGACGATATCGGTGTTCTGGAACTTGGAAGCGACCATGATCATCATGCCAGCCCCCTTTTCGGCGGCCACCAGTTCAGCAGCCACAACTGTCCCCCAACAAACGCCCATGGCGACGCGGGCTCCGGTAAAGATTTCCGGCAGCGAGTTTGGCATGATCACATAGCGCATGATCTGCACTTTGCTGGCACCCAGGCTATAGGCCGCGTGGACCTTGGAAATATTCACGCCGGACACACCCGAACGGGCAGCAATCGCCATGATCCACAATGCGGCCAGGAACAACAGGATGATCTTGCCCGCTTCACCGATCCCGGCCCAGATGATGACCAGCGGGATCAACGCAAGCGGTGGCACCGGGCGCATGAATTCGACGATCGGGTCGAACCATCCACGGAACCAATTGGACAACCCCATGGCATATCCCAATGGGATACCGACCAAAGCCCCCAGAACGAAACCCATCACAACGCGCATCAACGAAAAGCCGAGATGTTCCAGAAGGGTGGTATCGCGGAAACCCTCGGAGGCAATTTCAGCCAGCCGGACGGCCACGTCTTCGGGGGCCGGCAACCAGATCGGCTCCATTTGCCAGCCTTTGTTCGGTTCAAAGTTCAATGTCCCCTTGGGCGACATTCCAACCCGTCCAAAATCGGTTTCGACCGACCCACCCGGTGCAATTGGTGTTCCGTTGACAGCGACGACTTTTGCGCCTTCGCTGCGGCCAATTTCGTCATTCTTGTCGACCCGGATCAAACCACTGCGCCACATTCCAATGGTGGCACTGTCGTTCTTGGCCCAGCCGTCACCGGGGTCGACTTCGGGTTTGTCCACCTGCTGATCGACGGGATGCACCAACACCGTCACCGTGGCGGTGTCGCGGTCACCATTTTCTGCCTGCGCGGTATATTCAAAGGACGCTTCGCCCTCGAACGGACCCGGAGCATGCAAAAAGCCAGGCAGCAGGGTTGAGCCGGTAAAGATCCCCCACATGACAAAGATGGTCACGACCGAAATGACACTGGCCACCCGGTCAGAGACAACCGCGCTTTCATCACCAAAGGTCACGGTCTTGAGCGACGTGTAGTCGTGTTTGGCGGTGCGATGCACCAGGAACTTCACAATATAGAACGCACCGATAAAAATCGCAGCATAAAGGAGAAACGGTATCATTGTGCGGCCTCCGTGCGTCCCATGATTTCTTCTTCCATGTCCCAGATCATGCCCAGGATCTCATCGCGTTTGACGGCAAAATCAGGATGTTTCTTGACTTCACGCAGATCCTGCCCGACGCCCATATCAGCAAACGGCAGGTTATATTCCTTGTGAATGCGCCCCGGGCGTGGCGCCATGACCAACAGGCGTTCGCCCAACAACAGCGCCTCTTCGACCGAATGGGTGATCAGGATAATGGTCTTGCCGGTTTCCTTCCACAGTTTCAAAACGAGCGATTGCATCTTTTCCCGGGTCAGCGCATCCAATGCGCCCAACGGTTCGTCCATCAGGATCACATCGGGATCATTGGCCAGGCAACGCGCCAACGCCACCCGCTGCTGCATCCCGCCAGACAGTTCGTAAACGGCCTTTTCCTTGAAGTCCTGAAGCCCGACCACATCCAACAGGTGATCGACAATTTCGACCTTGTCGAGTTTCGGCATTCCCTTCATCGACGGGCCGAAACCCACGTTTTCACGCACGCTCATCCATTCAAACAGGGCACCTTTTTGAAACACCATGCCGCGTTCGGCATCCGGGCCGATCACGCGGTGGCCGTTCATGACGATCTGACCTTCGGTCGGTGCCAGGAAACCGGCCAGAATATTCAATAATGTCGTCTTGCCGCAGCCCGAAGGGCCGAGCACGCTCATCAATTCACCTTCTTTGAGATGCAGGGAGACATCTTTCAGCGCCTGAACCGATCCGCCATTGGGCAGATCGAAACGCATCGAGATGTTTTCTATGGAAAGTCCAGACATACGGGCGACCTCGCGCGTTGTATGTTATCATTTTCGGACAGCTGGGAACGGCGGTGTGCCCCGGCTGTGCAGGGAAGTGGTGACAAAAAGGGCGGGGTTCGTCGCGAACGCCCGCCCAATGTGCAATCAGCGATTACTGAGCCGCGCCCAGAGGACCGGCGTTCACAGCGTTTTCATAGCTATCCAGCGCCGAATCAATCGACCCGGCGGTCACGAACACGTCAGCCACACCCTTCATGAATGTCTGAGCGTTGCCACCCAGCCACGTCTGCGACAACTGCTCTTCGACGCCCGGGAATTTCATGGTCGAAATCGCGCTGCGCGCCGAGTCGATGTCCATGCCGGATTCCTTGGCAATCACGGCCAGCATCTCGTCGCCACCGGCACCCGAGTTCCACTTTTCGTTGGCAGCCGCTGTGACGCTGAGGAATGTGGAAACAACGTCGCTGCTTTCGGCGACAAACCCTGCAGGGGCCGATGTCACGTCAAACACCAGGATACCCAGTTCTTCTTTTTCCGCACCAGTCAAAAGCGTGTTGCCATGCTCCTTCATGCGGCCCAATCCGCCGCCATAGCCACAGGCAAAATCGACGGCACCCTGGGCCAGCGCAGCTGCGCCTTCTGGGGGTGCCATGTCAACGATGTCCAGCGACGCCAGATCAATTCCAAAGTGGTCCATCTGGCGCAGGAAGCCATAGTGGGCCGCAGTTCCCATTGGAACAGCCACTTTCTTGCCCGCCAGTTCGCTGGCCGAATCTTTATCCACTTCCAAATCGGCACGTACGACACAGTTGTCATTTTCCGAGTAAGACACCGCAACGTCGAGAACCTGGATGTCCTGACCAGCGCTGGCCGCGACGACGAAAGGCGGCACACCTTGGCTGACCGAAATCTGAACGTCGCCCGACGCCATGGCCGCGCTCATTGCTGTGCCGGTTTCAAAGCTGACCCAGTTCACTGTCATTCCCAGAGCTTCGTCATAGGATTTGTCGGCTTTTGCCGCCAGGAAAGGCATGGGCCATTCCAGGAAATACCCAACAGTCAGCTCTTCGGCGACGGCCGCCTGCGCCGTGACGGCTGCGGCGGCTGCAAATGCGAAGCTCTTGATTTTGTTTTTGATCATCTTTTTCTCCCAGTTGATCATTTTGGACAGCCCCTTTCGAGCCCTGCCCAGTCGTGTTTTTTAGGATTAAGACCCCGTGAGATCCAGTTCCCTTTATTTTTTTGACGGTTATCCCGCTCTTAGGCTGCGACACCCTGACTTTGGAGTCCAGAGACTTGATTGAATTCAAACTGCATGGCAGCTGCTCAATTTGCTCCGGGCCAAGGGTTGACCCAAACAATGTTCATGGTTGGGCTGCTACGATACTCCCAGTTTCACTCCCCGACTAAGTCCAGATTTCAATCTGCTTCCAGTTTATCCCGAACCCGCATCAATCCCATAGCCAAACCAGCGCCTCTGACCTGGATGTCACGGAACCGATAATTGCGCATGCCGGTAACCGGGAACGGCAGGCTTTCGGCACCTGCGCCCAACGCCCGCTGGGCAAGAACCTTGCCCATGACAAGAGACATCGCGACACCACGGCCATTATAGCCCAGCCCCGCAAAGATCCCCGGTTCCGGTTCGTGCAGATGCGGGACATGATCCGATGTCAGCGCAATTTCACCCCCCCAGCGATATGTCCATTTGACCCCCTTGAGGCTGGGAAAGATCCTGGGGGCATCTTGCAGCAGCCACCTGAAGCCGCCTGTGCCACCGAAAGGTTTACGAAACCCGATGCCCCCGAACACCATTTGGTTACCAGTTTCGCGACGGGCGTACATGATCAGACGCCGGGTATCGGAAATCGTATGTCCTTGGGCCAGAATCGGACCGATTTGATCGTCGCTCAAAGGTTCGGTCGCGATCTGAACCGGTGTCAGCGGCAGGATTGAACGTTTCAATCCCGGGATCAGATCATCGGTATACCCATTGGTTGCAACAATGATTGATTGCGCGCGCACCTGACCCTGATCAATATTGAGTACCCAATCAGCACCTTCACGGCGTGGCTGGCTGGCTCTGGCCCCCTCTATGATGCGCGCTCCGGCGGCAACGGCGGCGGCGGCAAGCCCGTATACCAGAGACAGCGGTTGGACTGCACCGCCTTTGGGTGACAACACAGCCGAGCCATATCCGGACGCTCCGGTCAGACGCTGTACATCCGTTTGCCCCAGAAATTCGAATCCAGCACCGAAAGCGTTCCACAAACGCGCGGCCTTTTCCCAGGCTGTTCGGGCCTTGTCGCAGTGATTACACCGAACCCATCCATTTTGGCGCGCATCACATGCAATTTGATATTTCCGCACCAGATCAAACAGATCATCAGCCGAGCGCAAAGACACGTCTGCCATCCGGTCAAAATAAACATCTCCCACGGCGCGGCGCAAATCTGCGGGATAGGTCACTGGCAACATCGGATTGACTTGCCCTCCGCTGCGCCCGGATGCACCATATCCCAAGGTTTCCGCCTCGAGCACGATCACATCGGTTCCGGCTTCGGCCAATTCCAACGCCGCGCGCAGACCTGTAAAGCCGCCACCAACAACCAGAACGTCACAGCACAGATCTCCACTGGCTCCCAGACCGATTGGGGGTTTGGGAGCCGTGACCCGCCACAGTGAATTGACGTCCATCATTCTCACCCTCATCGCAGTTTTATCTAACCTGTCGCCCGTTTGCTGGTCTGCCAAGCTCACACTCTGTCCAGGTGGTCATGAAATTTGATCATTTTTATCAAACCTATTTATTTTCAGCATCTTATGATTTTCCACCCTCGCTCTGGCGTTACGGGATTTGGGAATCTGGCCCTATATTCCACCACGGTTTCCATGTGTGGTGACTTATCGCAAATAGCCCCGGTCAGCGGGGGCGCGCGCAAAGCGTCTCATATAGAATGAAAGGACATGTCATGGACGGCACGTTCAACGAAAACGATCTTTCCCGCGTGGTCGAAGCCGACAAGGCTCACCTGTGGCACCACCTGTTCCAGCACAAGGCGCTGGAAACATCGGATCCCCGCATCATTGTCGAAGGCAAGGACATGCGCGTCTGGGATCAGAACGGCAAGGAATTCCTGGATGCCGTTTCAGGTGGCGTCTGGACCGTCAATGTTGGCTATGGCCGTGAATCCATTGCCAAGGCCGTCTACGAGCAATTGATGAAAGTGTGCTATTTCGCCAACTCGGCCGGTTCGATACCCGGATCGCTGTTTGCGCAAAAGCTGATCAGCAAAATGCCCGGCATGAGCCGCGTCTATTACACCAACTCCGGGTCCGAAGCGAACGAGAAGGTGTTCAAGATGGTGCGCCAGATCGCGCACAAGCGTTATGGCGGCAAGAAAACCAAGATCCTGTATCGCGACCGCGATTATCATGGTTCGACTCTGGCGACCATGTCGGCCGGTGGGCAGGACGAGCGCACCGCACAATATGGCCCGTTTGCGCCCGATTTCGTGCGCGTGCCCCACTGCATGGAATACCGCAAGCACGAATTGGGCCTGGAAGACCTATCCGGCGAAGCCTTTGGCCAGGCCTGTGCCGATGCCATCGAAGAGGTGATCCTGCGCGAAGGTCCGGAAACTGTCGGCCTGCTGTGTCTGGAACCGGTGACGGCCGGTGGTGGCGTGATCGAAGCGCCCGAAGGGTATTGGGAGCGGGTCCAGGAGATCTGCAAGAAGTACGACGTGCTGCTGCATATCGACGAAGTGGTCTGTGGTGTCGGCCGCACCGGCACTTGGTTTGGTTATCAACAGTACGGTATCAAACCCGACTTTGTGACCATGGCCAAAGGTGTGGCGTCCGGTTACGCCGCGATTGCCTGCATGACCACCACCGAAGACGTCTTTGACCTGTTCAAGGATGACGCCTCGGATCCGATGAACTACTTCCGTGACATCTCGACGTTTGGGGGCTGCACTGCCGGCCCTGCGGCTGCTTTGGAAAACATGCGCATCATCGAAGACGAAGACCTGTTGGGCAATTGTGCCAACATGGGTGATCGGATGATGGGCAATCTTCAGGCGCTCATGGAAAAGCACAAGGTGATCGGTGACGTGCGTGGCAAGGGCCTGTTCCTGGGGGCCGAGCTGGTCGCAGACCGGTCAACAAAAGAACCTGTCGCAGAAAAGCTGGCCCAGCAGGTTGTGGCCGAATGTGGTGCCCAAGGCGTCATCATCGGTGTGACCAACCGCTCGATCCCGAGCCGCAACAACACCCTGTGCTTCAGCCCCGCGCTGATCGCGACGGCTGATGACATCGACAAGATCACGGATTCCGTTGATGTCGCCCTGACCCGCGTCTTCGGGTAACCAAGACGTTGCCCTCACCCTGGTTTCTTCCCCTGGGGTGAGGGCGCTTCCGCGCCGCAAGCGCAAAAGAAAATTCACGAATTTTCTTACCAAAATTCTTTCTCCAAGAATTTTGCGCCCTTCAAACGCCGCAGCTTCAACCAGATACGGACGTCTTGCCAAAGGGCGAGTTGTGTCACCGCGCCGTTGACCAAACAGGTCCACCTACTTTCCGCCCGGCGACTGATCACAAAATAGCGGCACCGGTTCAGCACCGGCACCGCTTGTTCCGTCTGTGTTTGACCGCCCCTCACGCAAAGCCAGGCGACGCTGATGCGATCTGCTAGACCATCTGAAACAGGATCCCGCTGACAATTGCGCCAGCGATCCCCAGTCCCAGATAAGTAAAGAACACCTGCGGCTTCACCAGTGACCAGACGGCCGCCATCGCCGGGATCGAGCTGATCGCGCCAGCAACCATGAACGCCATTGCAGCACCAGCGCTCATGCCCTGCTCCATCAGCCCGGCCAACAGCGGCGGTGCAACGTAGGAGTTCAGATAGGCAGGCATCCCGACCAGGGCCGCAACTGCGATCGGAACAACCCCTTCGCCACCAACAGCCTGAGCAATCAGGTCTGCAGGGACATAATTCACCAGCAGCGCTTCCAGAACATACGCCAAGGCCAGCCACTTTAGCAAAAACAGACCATTGCTGACAAACTCGGCCTTGAACACTGCGCGACGCGGCTCTTCCTGCCAGAACGCCCAATGGGGTTTGGGGTCCTCCACCTTGGTGCCGCCGCAGCAACCAGATGGCTTGTACACCTTGAGCGGTGCCGCAAAGGCTCCATGCCCTTTCAACGCGCGAATGGCAAACCCGCCGAATAGGCCCAGGCCGACGGCCGCCACGGCCTTGCCAATGGCAAACGGCCACCCCAGAGCACCGGCCGTGATCAGCAATGTGGGTGGGTCAATCAACGGAGAGCTCAGCCAGAACGCCATGACTGCCGACAAAGGAGCCCCAAGCGCCAACAAACCGGCAATGAATGGGATGACTTCACAGGAACAGAACGGAGCCAGGCCTCCGAAAAGAGCCGCCAAAAGGATCATGCGGGTTTCGCGCCCCTCAAAGGCCCGCGCCACCAAAACTTCGGCCCCCGTCGCCTTGAGATACGCCAACAGCAAAACGGCAAACAGGATGTATCGGGCCGTATGGGCCAGAGCGGCCAGCGCAAATCCCACAACCTCCCGAACGTTGCCGGGATCCAAAACCGCAACCGCGATCAACAGCACGACACTCACGGTCCAGGGCGTTTTCACCCACCCCGTCCAATCCCGCCGCGCAGAGGTACTTTGTGCAATATCAGCCATCGTTTGCAGCCTTTTTATCTTCATCCTGACAGCATTCGTTCAAAATGAACCCCGCCAACGCTTCCAATTGTGTGAACCTGGCCCGATTGATGACCTGACGCCCGGATTTCTCCTGATCAACCAGATCCGCCCCGGACAGGAATTTGAGATGATGCGCCAATGTAGATGGCGCAATGCCTGTGCGGTCCTGAATCTCTCCGACGGTCAACCCCGCATGACCGGCGCGGATCAATGTGCGCAATACCTTGAGCCTTGCTTCGGACCCCATAGCCGCGAATCCCTGCGCTGCCATTTCCCATTGCATGTTGATTCTCCTAAAATCTATTAAACTAATTTTATAGTTTCTTTTGCGAAATTCAACCCACTTGTTCCACAAAAGCGGCCCGCCACACCGAACGCTCAAAGAAAAACGATCACTATTGGCTTTTTCCAATATGTCCAGATTGCACCTGGATTAAGTCCAAACTAGTCTGCCCTCATGGCAATCTCAGTCGATACCTTCTTTCTCAATCCCGACGTACAGGGCACCCTGCAATCCCAAATTCAGCAAATGATTGCTGAGGGGATTCTTTCAGGGCGGTTTCATGTCGGGGAAAAACTTCCCTCCTCACGCAAATTGGCGGCCCACTTGGGGATCAGCCGGATTACCGTGACCTTGGCCTATACGGAACTTTTGGCCAATGACTACATCACCTCGCGCGGCCGCTCGGGATATTATGTTTCCGAAAACGCACCGATTCCGCCCACCTATGCGCCGACGACCAGAACCCAGGATCGCGTTGATTGGTCCCGGGCCTTGGCCCGAACCTTCACCGGCGGAGACACGCCGCGCAAGCCGTTGGATTGGCATCAGCTGAAGTATCCGTTCATCTATGGTCAGGCCGATCCCACATTGTTTGATCACGCAAACTGGCGCCTGTGCGCCATGCGGGCTTTGGGGCACAAGGATTTCACCCCGATGACTGTCGATTATTTCGACCAGGACGATCCGTTGTTGGTGGAATACATCGCCCGACACACCTTGCCACGGCGCGGTGTCACCGCACGCCCCGAAGAGATTCTCATCACTTTGGGAGCCCAGAACGCGCTTTGGCTTGCTTCTCAGATTCTGCTGGGCCCGGATCGCAAGGCCGCCATCGAAGACCCTTGCTATTATTCGCTGCGCGATCTGTTGGTTCAATCGCGCTGTCAGCTGGACCCGATAGCCGTGGATCGCGATGGCCTGCGCCCCGAAGCGATTACAGCCAACACAGATGTCATCTTTACCACGCCCAGCCACCATGCACCTACGACCGCGACAATGCCGGTCGAGCGCAGAAAGCGTTTGTTGGAGCGCGCCAGGCAACTGGATGCTCTGATCGTCGAAGACGACTATGATTTCGAGATGGCATTTCTGGCCGCGCCATCGCCCGCTCTCAAATCCATGGATGAAGACGGGCGTGTCATCTATACGGGCAGCTTTTCGAAATCTTTGTTTCCCGGCTTGCGCCTTGGATATCTGGTGGGGTCCGAACCCTTTATTCGTCAGGCGCGCGCCCTGCGGGCCAGCGTCCTGCGCCACCCGCCTGGCCACGTCCAACGTACGGCGGCCTATTTTCTGTCATTGGGTCACTACGACGCTCAGATCAGGCGGACAGCCACGGCTTTACACGAACGCCGGCGAACTCTCGAAGATGCTGTCGCCAAACACAAGCTCACCATTGCCGGGCGCGGCGTCTATGGCGGGTCTTCCTTGTGGATGCAGGCTCCGGACCGGATCGACACCACCAAGCTGGCCGAAATCCTGCGCGAAGAGGACGTGTTGATCGAACCAGGCGCACCGTTTTTTCACGCATCGAACCGCAAACACAATTTCTATCGGCTCGGGTATTCGTCGATTGCGCCGTCTCGCATCGAACCCGGCGTCGAAAAAATAGCGAGCGCGATTCGCAAAATGTAGCATCTGGCGTTAACCGGCCAGTTAATCTGGCCCTAACCCCTTTTCCAGTGACTCCCTAAACCAGAAACATCCCGGCATCCCGCCGGCCGTTTTTGATTACCCATGGGGAGTGCTCGCACATGAAAATGACCACTGAAGAGGCGTTTGTCAAAACGTTGCAGTTGCATGGCATTGAACATGCCTTTGGGATCATCGGTTCTGCGATGATGCCGATTTCTGATATTTTTGAGCCTGCGGGTATCACTTTCTGGGATTGTGCCCACGAAGGGTCCGGTGGGATGATGGCGGATGGCTATACGCGCGCCACCGGCAAGATGTCGATGATGATCGCCCAGAACGGCCCCGGCATCACCAACTTTGTGACCGCCGTCAAAACCGCCTATTGGAACCACACACCGCTGCTGCTGGTCACCCCGCAGGCCGCCAACAAGACCATGGGTCAGGGTGGTTTCCAGGAAATGGAACAGATGCGCATGTTCGCCGACTGCGTCTGCTATCAGGAAGAGGTCCGCGACCCGACCCGCATGGCCGAAGTCCTGAACCGCGTCATCATGCAGGCGAAACGCAATTCGGCCCCCGCCCAGATCAACGTGCCGCGCGATTATTTCACCCAAGTGGTCGACATTGACCTGCCCGCAGTTGTCGACTTTGAACTGCCCGCAGGCGGTGCCGATGCCGTGAGCCAGGCCGCCGAGCTGCTGTCAGGTGCCAAATTCCCGGTCATCCTGAACGGTGCTGGTGTTGTCATCGGCGGCGCGATCCCGGCCTCGATGGCTCTGGCCGAACGCCTGGATGCGCCGGTCTGTGTTGGCTATCAGCACAACGACGCCTTCCCCGGGTCGCACCCGCTGTTTGCCGGTCCGCTGGGCTATAACGGCTCCAAGGCCGGAATGGAGCTGATCTCCAAGGCTGACGTCGTGCTGGCTCTGGGCACCCGTCTGAACCCGTTCTCGACCCTGCCCGGCTATGGCATCGACTATTGGCCGACGGATGCCAAAATCATCCAGGTCGACATCAACCCCGACCGTATCGGCCTGACCAAGAAAGTCAGCGTCGGCATCGTGGGCGACGCCAAGGCCGTGGCCAACACCATCCTGGAAAAGCTGGCTGACACGGCCGGTGACGAAGGCCGCGCCGCGCGCAAGGACCTGATCGCCACCACCAAATCGGCCTGGGCCCAGGAACTGTCGTCGATGGACAGCGAGCAGGACGATCCCGGCACCACCTGGAACCAGCGCGCCCGCGACGCCAAACCCGACTGGCTGTCCCCGCGCCGCGCATGGCGGGCGATCCAGGCCGCTCTGCCGGGCGATGCGATCATCTCTTCGGACATCGGCAACAACTGTGCCATCGGCAACGCCTACCCCAGCTTCGAAGACGGCCGCAAATACCTGGCCCCGGGCCTGTTCGGTCCCTGTGGCTATGGTCTGCCTGCGGTTGTTGGTGCGAAAATCGGCTGCCCGGACGTTCCGGTTGTCGGCTTCTCGGGGGATGGCGCATTTGGCATCGCCGTGACCGAACTGACCGCGATTGGCCGCGAAGAATGGCCCGCCGTGACCCAGGTGGTGTTCCGCAACTATCAGTGGGGCGCGGAAAAGCGCAACTCGACCCTGTGGTTTGACGACAACTTTGTCGGCACCGAGCTGGACACCCAGGTGTCCTATGCCGGCATCGCCAACGCCTGTGGTCTCAAAGGCGTGATCGCCCGCACCATGGACGAATTGACCGACGCCCTGCGCCAGGCCTGCGAAGACCAGAAAAAAGGCATCACCACCCTGATCGAAGCCATGATCAACCAGGAACTCGGTGAACCCTTCCGCCGCGACGCTATGAAAAAACCCGTCGCAGTCGCTGGTATCAGCAAAAACGACATGAAACCGCAGCAGGTTTGATAGGTGTCCTTGCCCTTTGACCTTACTACAGGCCAAGGGGCCTACCTGGCCGCCGCACTTGTTGCGGCGGCCTTTATCCGGGGCTTTTCCGGCTTTGGCTTTTCCGCCATTTTTATCATTCTGGCGGCGTTAACCACCAATCCGCTGCCACTGATCCCAGTGGTGTTCTCTTGTGAGATCGCCATGACCACCTTTCAGGCCCGAGGCATTCGCCCCCATATCGACTGGCGTCGTGCGATCTTTTTGCTGGTGGGTGCGGGGTTGGCCACCGTGCCTTCCATTGCAGTCATGTCCCAACTGGGAGAGAACGAAGCCCGTCTTGCCATTTCGTCAATGATCCTGGTGCTTTCTCTGGTTCTTCTCAGCGGGTGGAAGTTGCGCCAACCGGTGGTAGGCAAGGGCAATATTGGCATAGGCATGATCGCCGGGATCGCCAATAGCGCCGGTGTCGGCGGCCTGCCAGTGGCGGCGTTCCTGGCCGCTCAACCGATTCAGGCCGCTGTTTTTCGCGCCACGATGATCGTTTTTCTGACCGGAATCGATGTCATGGCACTGCCGGTGATGGCCGCCAATGGTTTGGTCAGGTCAGATACGTTTGTCGGAATTGTCCTGGCCTTTCCCTTGTTGGGACTGGGCATCTGGGCCGGGAGCAAACAGTTTGCCACCGCATCACCGGATCTGTTTCGCCGCGCCATTGTGCTCCTGTTGTGCGTGCTGTCCTGTCTGAACCTCGCAAAGGTCATGGCATGACCAATGCGCCCCGCCTGACCCACCGTCGCAGGTTTCTGTCGATCACAGAAACTTTGCGGTCGCGTAAAACGCCAATCAACATCTTGCACTACGTGCAAAACTAGGACCAAATCCCGATCACGACCTGACCCACGTAAAACTATCCCGAATTCTCGGGCAAAAAACAAAGAAACGACCGCATCTGTTTGCCCATCCGGCAGGAGGTGCATCCAACATTCCGACGCTCCGCGCGAACAACAACAAAGGAACAGGGAATGAGCTTCCAGCAACCCAAGATCGACCTTTCCCCAAAAGTGTCGTCAGAGGTCCGCCAGACCACCTGTTACATGTGCGCTTGCCGCTGCGGCATCAACGTGCACATGAAAGACGGCCCCGATGGCAAGAAACAGGTCGCCTATATCGAAGGCAATCGCGATCACCCGGTAAACAAGGGCGTTCTGTGCGCCAAGGGCAGCGCCGGCATCATGCAGGTCAATGCGCCGTCCCGGCTGCGGTCACCATTGAAACGCGTTGGACCCCGCGGATCGGGCCAATTCGAAGAGATCAGTTGGGACGAAGCGCTGGACATGGCCGTTGGCCTGCTCAAACCCATCCGCGAGAAAAACCCCGAAAAGCTGGCGTTCTTTACCGGTCGCGACCAGTCACAGTCCTTTACAGGGTTCTGGGCGCAGAATTTCGGCACGCCCAATTTCGCCGCGCATGGCGGATTTTGTTCGGTAAATATGGCCGCAGGTGGCATCTACACCATGGGCGGCGCGTTCTGGGAGTTCGGCCAACCCGATTGGGATTACACCAAACTGTTCATGCTGTTTGGCGTGGCCGAGGATCACGATTCCAATCCGATCAAGGCCGGCATTGGCAAGATCAAGGGCAGAGGTGCCCGCGTCATTGGGGTGAACCCGATCCGGTCCGGGTATAACGCGGTGGCCGACGATTGGGTCGGCATTACTCCAGGCACAGACGGGTTGTTCATCCTGGCGCTGATCCACGTGTTGATGAAAGCCGGCAGGATCGATCTGGATTATCTGTCGCGCTATACCAATGCGCCCGTGCTGGTGAACGCGGCCGAAGGTCCGGAGAAGGGTCTGTTCCTGCGGGATGCAAACGGCAAGGAATTGGTGATTGACCGCACTACCGGAAAACTCACTCCATTTGATCAGCCCGGTGTGCGCCCGGACCTGTCCGCCACCTACCACGCCGACGGTATCACCCACCGCCCCGTGTTCCACCAGATGGCTGAACGGTATCTGGCAGATGAATTCGCCCCCGAAGCCGTCGCTGACCGCTGTGGTATCCCGGCCAAACGTATTCGCGCCATTGCCGCCGAACTGGCCCGCGTCGCCTTTGACGAGGCGTTTGAGCTGGACCGGGAGTGGACTGATTTCCGTGGCGAAAAACACACCAAGATGATTGGCCGACCGGTGTCCTTCCATTCCATGCGCGGCGTCAGCGCCCATGCCAACGGGTTCCAGACCTGCCGGTCGCTACATGTGCTGCAGATCCTGTTGGGGACAGTCGAAGTCCCCGGTGGGTTCCGGTTCAAACCGCCCTACCCCAAGCCCGTCGAAGCGCACCCGGCACCACATGCCAAACCCACGCCCAATACGCCGCTGGAAGGTCCGCATCTGGGGTTCGTTCGTGGCCCTGAACACCTGGCGCTCAAGGAAGACGGTAGCCCGGCACGGATTGACAAGGCCTTTACCTGGGAAAACCCGATGAGCTCGCACGGGCTCATGCATATGGTGATCTCGAACGCACATGCCGGCGATCCCTACAAAATCGACACGTTGTTCATGTATATGGCGAACATGTCGTGGAACTCCTCCATGAACACCAAAGGTGTGATGGAGATGCTTACCGACACGGACGAAAACGGCGACTATGTGATCCCCAACATCATCTATTCGGATGCCTACAGCTCGGAAATGGTGGCCTATGCGGATCTGGTGCTGCCCGATACCACATATCTGGAACGTCACGATTGCATTTCACTGCTGGACCGCCCGATCTGCGAAGCGGATGCGGCGGCCGATGCAATCCGCTGGCCGGTGATCGAACCGGACCGCGAAGTCCGCGGGTTCCAGACCGTGCTGATCCAACTTGCCAACAAGCTGGGTATGCAAGGGTTCACCCATGAGGACGGGTCGGCCAAATGGGAAGATTATGCCGATTATATCGTCAATCATGAACGCAAACCCGGAATCGGCCCGCTCGCCGGGTTCCGTGGCGACGGCACCCAGGTCGGCCGCGGTGCCGTAAATCCCGAACAGCTTGATCGCTATATTGAAAATGGCGGGTTCTTTGTCGAACACATCCCGGTCGAAGCGAGCTATTACAAACCCTGGAACGCACAATATCAGGATTGGGCCGTGGGGATGGGGATTTATGACAGTCCACAACCCTATCTGTTCCAGCTTTATGTGGAACCAATGCGCAAATTCCAGCTTGCCGCCGAAGGTCATGGTGAGCGCCAACCACCCGAGCATCTACGCCAGCGGATCCTGGACACAATGGACCCTCTGCCGATCTGGTATGAAACCGATCAGCACGGCAACGAAGGGTTTACCATCAACGCCCTGACACAGCGCCCGATGGCGATGTATCACAGTTGGGGCACCCAAAACGCCTGGTTGCGCCAGTTGCACGGACGCAACCCACTGTATGTGCCGACCAAACTGATGCGCGAACACGGATTGAAAGATGGGGATTGGGCCAAGGTCACGTCGCCCCACGGCTCCATCACTGTGCCGGTCATGGAAATGGCGGCGCTGAACGAAAACACCATCTGGACCTGGAACGCCATCGGCAAACGCAAAGGCACCTGGGCGCTGGAAGAGGATGCTCCCGAGGCCACGAAAGGGTTCCTGTTGAACCATCTGATCCACGAACTTCTCCCTGCCAAGGGCGATGGCATGCGATGGGCCAATTCGGACCCGATTACCGGGCAAGCTGCCTGGTTTGACCTCAAGGTCAAAATCGAGAAAGCCGCGGGCCCGGATGCACAGACAGAATGCGACCCCAGCTTTGCGCCAATCACCTCTCCAGTGGGCACAGGCCCCAAGGAACTGAAGTGGAAGGTCGGCAAATGAGCGGGCAAAATTTTTGTGAAAAATTTTACCAAGACTTTTCCCAAAAGTCTTGGCTCGAGAACTCCAAGCGGAGGGCAAAGACATGACTGAACTTCCTGGATCAACCGACCGCAAAATGGGTCTGGTTATTGACCTGGACACCTGTGTGGGCTGCCATGCCTGTGTGATTTCCTGCAAAGGGTGGAACACGGAAAACTATGGGGCACCGCTGTCTGATCAAAATCCCTACGGTGCAGATCCGTCGGGCACCTTCCTGAACCGGGTACATTCGTTCGAAGTTCAGCCGGAAGACGGCCATGCCCAATTGGTCCACTTCCCCAAATCCTGTTTGCATTGCGAAGATGCGCCCTGTGTCACCGTCTGCCCGACGGGTGCGAGCTACAAGCGGGTCGAAGATGGCATTGTGCTGGTCAATGAAAGCAATTGCATCGGTTGCGGCCTGTGCGCCTGGTCCTGCCCCTATGGTGCACGCGAACTGGATCTGGCCGAGGGCGTGATGAAAAAATGCACGCTCTGCGTCGACCGGATCTACAATGAGAACCTGCCCGAGGTGGACCGCATCCCCTCGTGCGTGCGCACTTGCCCTGCCGGCGCGCGTCATTTCGGAGACCTGGGCGACCCCAACAGCGATGTTTCCCAGCTGGTCGCAGAACGCGGTGGCATGGACCTGATGCCTGAAATGGGCACCAAACCGGTCAACAAATATCTGCCACCACGGCCCAAGGACCAGATCGAAGATCAAATCGACATCCTCGCCCCCCTGCTCGCTCCGGTGTCCGAGACACCCCAGGGCTTTTTGGGGTGGCTCGACAAGGCGCTCGACAAACTGCCCGGAGGATCTGCCTGATGCATCCCGCACCTTCTGTTATCATTTTTACCACCCTGTCCGGGCTTGGCTTCGGGCTGTTGTTTTTCCTCGGACTGGGAAAACCCGACGTGACGGGCATGACCGCCTTTGTCTTTTATGCCATCGCGTATGGTCTGGCCTGTGGCGGGCTGCTGGCCTCGACCTTTCACCTGGGTCATCCTGAACGGGCCTGGCGTGCCTTTACCCAATGGAAAACCAGTTGGCTCAGCCGCGAAGGCGTCTGTGCCGTCCTGGCGCTGCTGGTTATGGGGCTGTACGCGATCGGCACCATTTTCCTGGATGCGCAATGGCGTGTTCTGGGTTTGGCAGGCAGCGCTTTGAGCCTGCTCACCGTCTTTACCACCTCGATGATCTACACCCAACTCAAGACCATCCCGCGTTGGCACACCGGACTGACCCCGGCGTTATTCCTGTCTCTGTCACTGGCTGGGGGGGCGTTGCTGGCCGGTCAGGTCCGGATAGCAACCTTGTTGCTGGTCGTCGCGGCCGTCATCCAATTGGCCTATTGGCATCAGGGCGACACCGCGTTGGAACGGTCAGGCACCAACCTGGGCACTGCCACAGGCCTGGGAGACCGCGGTAAGGTGCGCGCCTTTGAACCTCCCCACACGGGCACCAATTATCTGCTGCGGGAATTCGTGCATGTGGTCGGGCGCAAACATGCACAAAAACTGCGAATGATTGCCTTTGCATTTGGGTTCTTGTTGCCCTTC
Organism: Rhodobacteraceae bacterium M382; assembly: GCA_025141015.1. Lineage (NCBI taxonomy): Bacteria > Pseudomonadati > Pseudomonadota > Alphaproteobacteria > Rhodobacterales > Paracoccaceae > Rhodobacteraceae bacterium M382. Next base: position 3,958,383 of record CP081098.1, read on the forward strand.
GTTCTGTTGCTCTACCCGTTCGAAAGCGTCGCGCTCAAACATATGGTCGCCGCATTGGCGGTCGCATCCCACCTCGCAGGTATCGCGACCTCGCGGTGGTTGTTCTTTGCACAGGCCGAACATGTGGTGGGGCTGTATTACGGCAAACGCTGACACACGGCGCAAGGCACCCAAAAATACTGGTGTCTTCCCGCAGAGACTTTTGCCCAAATTCAGGGCAGGTCCGGAACAATAAAAAAGGGCGGCACTCCAGATGGAGGCCGCCCTTTGTTTCTAGCGAGGATGCCTTACAGGATGCCTGCGTGGTCCATGGCCGCGTCAATCGCCGCTTTGGTGCTGTCTTCCAGCCCGGTCAAAGGCGACCGGACTTCTTCTGAACACATGCCCAGTTTGCTGAGCGCATATTTCGCGCCGACCAGACCTGGTTCGATAAAGATCGCCTCGTGCAGAGGCATCAGCTTGTCCTGATAGGCCAGCGCCTTGGCGTAATCTCCTGCCAAAGTCGCCTGCTGGAATTCGGCACACAGCTTTGGCGCGACATTGGCGGTCACGGAAATACAACCCACACCACCATGCGCATTAAAGCCCAGCGCCGTGGCGTCTTCGCCCGACAGCTGAATGAAATCGGCTCCGCAGGACCCGCGTTGCTGGCTGACCCGCGCCAAATCTCCGGTGGCATCCTTGACCCCCACAATGCGCGGGAGTTTTGCCAGCTCACCCATCGTGGCCGGTGTCATATCGACCACAGACCGGCCTGGGATATTGTAGATAAAGATCGGCAGGTCGGCGCAATCATGCAGCGCCGTAAAATGCGCCATCATGCCGCGCTGGGTCGGCTTGTTGTAATAGGGGGTTACCACCAGAGCAGCATCGGCACCGACACGCTGGGCGAATTCGACAAACCGAATCGCTTCGATGGTATTGTTGGATCCAGCTCCCGCAATGACCGGCACACGGCCAGCGGCTGTCTTGACCACTTCTTCGACCACGGTTTCGTGCTCTTCGTGGGTCAGGGTCGGGCTTTCGCCGGTGGTTCCGACCGGCACCAGACCGGTGGACCCTTCGGCGATATGCCACTCAACAAGACGTTTGAGCGTTTCCAGATCCAGCTCGCCGTTGCGGAACGGGGTGACGAGGGCAGGCATCGAGCCTTTGAACATGGGTACGCTCCCTTTGCAGTGCAGTTCATGTGACGGGCAGTCACCCGCCTGTTTTGCGACGTTGCCAGGAAATTGAGTTTGATCCCGACACGCCACGGACTATCGTCAAAGGCTCTAGCCCCTGATCCCAATGAATTGCAAGTGATGAGACGATTTCTGAGCCTGGTTGCCCTGATTTATTCGCTATGTGTGCTTCCTGTATCCGCCCAACCCGGCGTTACCATGGGCAAAGCCATGGATTTGATGCGCGCGGAGAAATGGAACGACGCCCTGCGTACCGCCGGGCGGCCCAACAGTGTTGGGCGCGACATCATCGAATGGCACCGCCTGCGGGCATCGATGGGATCCCCCGACGAAGTCCTGGATTTTTTGAAACGACGGCCGGATTGGCCTGGGTTGGCCTGGCTGCGCAAAAAAAGCGAAACCGCCATGGTCAACGCAGGCACCGCCGACGTTTTGCAGTTTTACGCCGATCACCCACCGCAAAGCGCGGAAGGCGCATTAAATCTGGGCAAGGCGCTGATTGCATCGGGGCAGCGCGGGGATGGCGAAGCGGGTCTGGTGATCGCATGGCGGACAATGCCGATGGGCGACGGGCTGCAACGCCTCTACCTGAAGGATTTCTCCAAGTTACTAAAACCCCATCATGTGGCCCGGCTGGACAGGATGCTGTGGGACGGACATCTGGTCAGTTCACGGCGCATGTTAAATCTGGTGCCCGAAGCCGAACGCAAGCTGGCCGAGGCACGGATCGCCCTGCAGGACAAAGCCCCTGGGGTTGATGCCAAAATCAAGGCCGTACCGGGATCGCTGCAGAACGCACCCGGATTGGCCTATGATCGATTCGTCTGGCGCGATCAAAAACGCCGCCGCGAAGACGCCATCACCCTAATGGCGGAACGCAGCGTGTCGGCCGATGCCCTGGGCGAACCAACGAATTGGGCCCGAAGGCGACGCGACCTGTCACGTCAGGACATGCGTGACGGCAACAACCGGCGCGCCTATCGGCTGGCCGCCAATCACTATCTGACACCCGAAGCAGGATATGCCTTTTCTGACCTGGAATGGATCGCCGGTTACATCGCGTTGCGCAAGCTGAACGACCCGGAACGGGCGGTGCAACACTTTGAACGGTTTAGTGCCTCGGTTGCGACACCGATCTCACTGGGGCGTGGCGGATACTGGTTGGGCCGGGCGTATGAAGCGTTGGGGGACGTCGACAAGGCCCATGCCGCATATGCGCGTGGCGCGGCGCATCAGACATCATTCTACGGAATTCTGGCGGCTGAAAAGATCGGGCGCCCCTTTGACCCTGCGCTGACGCAGCCACCGGATTTGCCGCCCTGGCGACAGGCACCTTTCATGAAATCCAGCGTCACCGAGGCCGGCTTGCTGTTGCTGGCGGCCGGAGAACTGGATCTGGCCGAACGTTTTCTGACCCATTTGGTGGAAACGCTGGATGACACCGCCGCAGCCCAATTGGGGAAAATGGCGGTCGACATGGACCGCCCGCATTTGGCCGTCATGATCTCCAAACGCGCGGCCCGCAGGGGACAGGTGCTGCATGATGCCTATTACCCGCTCCACCCGGTGGCTGGGCAAAAGTTGCCAATGGCCAAGGAAATGACCCTGGCAATCGCCCGACGCGAAAGCGAGTTTGACGCCAAGGTCATCAGTCATGCAGGCGCGCGCGGGTTGATGCAGGTCATGCCCGCCACCGCCCGTCTGGTGGCGGGGGATCTGGGTATCCTGACCAATCATTCTACCGGACGTCTGACGGCAGAATGGACATACAACGCCCGCCTTGGTGCCAATTATCTGGCCGGTCTGGCGGGTGAGTTTCAGGGCAATGTGGTGATGATGGCAGCGGGATATAATGCGGGTCCCAAACGTCCCATCGCCTGGATGGAGCGGTATGGCGATCCACGCAGCGGATCACCCGACATCATCGACTGGATCGAACACATCCCGTTCAACGAGACCCGCAATTACGTCATGCGTGTATCCGAAAGCCTGCCCGTCTATCGCGCCCGTTTGGGCAAGGATCCCCTGCCCGTCCCGTTCAGCCGTGAACTGGCCGGGTCAACGCTTCATGCGTTCGCGCCATAGGGTGAACAGGCCCGCGGCCATGATGATCCCCGCACCGATGGCGACATTGGTGCGGACCACTTCTCCGAACACCGCAATTCCCAGCATTGCCGCCCAGACCAGATGGAAATAGGCAAATGGCTGCACTGCGCTGGCTTCGGCCATCTCATAGCATTTGATCAGCAGCCAATGCCCGGAAACCCCCGACAGGCACAACAGGCCCATCCAGAACCAATCGGATTGGCTCATCGGTTCCCAATACCAGATACCGACCGCTGTCATGGCAACCGATCCGGCAATCCCGGTCCAGAAAAAGCTGGTGGCGGTGGTGTCGCGCCGCGCGGCATATCGTGTGAGCAACCCGTAGACCGCAAACATAAGAGCCGACAAAAAGGGAATGATGGCCACCGGATTGAACACACCCATACCCGGTTGCAGAATGATCAGCACTCCGATCAAACCGACACCAATCGCCACCCAGCGCCGCCAGCCAACACGTTCGCCCAGCACCGGCCCGCTCAACGCCGCAACCAGCAACGGGTAGACGATGAACACCGCCTGGCTTTCAATCAACCCAAGCAGGGTAAAGCCATAGACTGCGACACAGATTTCGGCCACCAACAGAACCCCACGGAAGATCTGTAGAAACGGCTGACTGGTGCGGGCCGTCGCGCGAATACCGCCCGCCGACCGTGTCGCCAGAAACACCACAAAGGCAGCAAAGAACCAGTAGCGGATCATCACCACCATATACGTGTTGTACGTCCCGGCCAGATGGCGGGAAATCCCATCCTGCAACGCAAAGACAACCGTGGCGGCAATCATCAGCAGAATGCCTGCGGACACATTGTTGGTTTGCGGCTGTACCGCTGTTGGCTGGGTCATGCCAGATGTGCCCTTGTCATATGCCGCTTGCGCCCGAAACCGGGGGTGCGGATCACGTCGAAACCAGCGGCCTGCAATCCTCGCCGCACGAACCCTGCCGCCGTATAGGTCGCAGCCGTTCCGCCCGGCGCCGTATGGCACGCCACCTGTTCCATGAGAGCCGGATCCCACAATTCTGGGTTCTTGGCCGGTGAAAACCCGTCCAGAAACCACGCGTCCGCCTGCCCCGTCCACTCTGGCAGCGACGTTCGGGCGTCGCCAATGACGACTTCGAGACGCAAATTCCCAAGATCACACGAACCGGCACCGGTCCAGACCTGCAGAAACCGGTCAGCCCAAGGGGTTACGGCCGGAAACGCCCGCAAGGCGCGCGCCATGTCTTCATGCGCCATGGGAAAGGCTTCAAAACTGGTGAAATGCAGGCATCCCTGTTGCCCGCTTTGCTCCCACGCGGCCCAGGTCGCCAGCATGTTCAACCCCGTGCCAAAGCCCAATTCGGCGATGTGAAACCCATCACGGAACCGTCCGGGCAGGTCGTTGCCTCCCAGAAACACATGGTTGGTCTCGGCCAACCCGTTTTCAAGCGAGAAATACGGGTCGTCAAATTGATCCGACACCGGGATGACGTCATCACGCCAACTCAGATGGGCCTGCTGGTCTGCCATGCTGTTTTCCCCTAAGTGCTACGGTAGCTTCCCGGATAAGTGGCGAAAGGCGGTCGAAATGACAATGGTGGATGTGACTGTACGCGGCGCAGGGGCCTTTGGCCTGTCTATTGCCTGGATCTGTGCCCGGCGCGGCGCACGGGTGCAGGTTGTAGATCCGTTTGGGCCAGGCGCAGGTTCCAGCGGCGGTCTGGTGGGCGCACTGGCCCCGCATGTGCCCGAAAACTGGAACCCGAAAAAGGCGTTCCAATTCGAAAGCCTGATCCTGGCAGAACCATTTTGGGCCGACGTCGAACAGATCGGTGGTGTCTCACCGGGGTATGGCCGCACCGGCCGATTACAGCCGATCCAGGACGACCGCACGCTGGCCTTGGCCCACGCGCGCGCCGAAACAGCCAAGGATCTGTGGCAGGGACAGGCAGAATGGCGGGTTCGCCCGATTGACGACGTTGGACCCTGGGCACCGCCCAGCGCCACCGGGTTTGTCATTCACGACACGCTCAGCGCCCGGATGCACCCGCGTCGGGCCTGTTCGGCCCTGGTTGCCGCGCTGGAGACGGTTGGCGTTCACGTTGTCAGCGAGGCACCGGATCGCGGTTTGGTTATCCACGCCACCGGCGCGGCAGGTCTGACAGAATTGGGGGCCGCTTTGGGCAAACCCATCGGCAACGGGGTCAAGGGACAGGCCGCTCTGTTGCGGTTTGACGCCGGAGACGTGCCTCAGCTGTTTGCCGACAGCCTGCATTTCATCCCCCATGCGGATGGCACGCTGGCCATCGGGTCGACGAGCGAACGCGAGTTCGAAACCGCGGATACCACCGATGATCAGCTGGACGACATTCTGGAGCGCGCCCGCATTGCAGTTCCCATCCTGCACAGCGCCGAAGTGATCGAACGCTGGGCCGGGGTGCGCCCCCGGGCGCGCACGCGGGCTCCCATGCTGGGGGCCTGGCCAAACCGCCCTGGTCATTTCATCGCCAATGGCGGGTTCAAGATCGGCTTTGGCGTAGCCCCCAAGATTGCCCATGTCATGGCTGATCTGGTGCTCGACAATCACGACACCATCCCCCAGGGGTTCCGGGTCCTTGATAATCTTTAGACACCAGTCACGGGTGCCAGCGAGACGCTTGCACACGCCTTGAACCGGTTACAGGCGGCTTCCACCGCTGTCTCAGAGGTCAGCTTTGATCTTGGCAACAGCGCTCATGCATTGTCGCCCGTCCGCTCCTCTGACCCACAAGTCATTGCCGTTCCGGCACAGGGTTGCGGTTTCAAAATGCATCAACGGAGAGGATGCTCTGAAACTGAACGTCTCCAATGGTCCCATCACATCTTCGGCCATCAACATCAGATGTTGCGCCAACAGCGGCCCATGGACCACCAACCCTGTATAGCCTTCGACGTCTTTGGCATAATCCAGATCATAGTGGATCCTGTGCCCGTTAAAGGTCAGTGCCGAATACCGAAACAGCAACGTCGAAGAAAACGCCACGTCGCGCCGGTCGGTTTCGTCCGACCGCGCATCAGGGGCAACGGGTCGGGGTGCGTCGGGAGCCGGGTCTTCGCGATAGACCAGATCCTGCCATTCGGTCAGACAGCGCACGCCCCCCTGCCAGATCTCGTGACGCAGCACCACAAATCCCAACGGCCCAGTCCGCCCGACCTTGCGGTCAGCACGCTCCAGCACGCTGCGTTTCTCTGCCTCTATTCCGGCCTTGAGCGGATGGTCGAACGCCAATCGCCCACCTGCCCACATCCGACGCGGAAGACCCAGGTCCGGGATCAACCCACCGCCGACTTTGGGGTGCCCGTCCCGTCCCAACGCCGAGGGCGGCAAAGGAGTCCAGAAATACAATTGATGGAAAAACGGCGGCAGATCCGATCCGCGCGTGATGTCTCCTGCCTGTCCCAGCGCCACCTGGAACGCTGCGGCACGAGCGGGATCCAGCCCATCACTTTGACATTCCATTTTGGACATATAAGTAATCTCCGGTTAGACTGCGCCGCATGACCAAAGGACACTGCAAAAATGACCTTGTCACTGACATCTCTTGATCACTTGGTTCTGACAGTCAAGGATATAGACCGCACGATTGCATTCTATACGGAAACGCTTGGTATGACTGCCGAAATCTTTCATCCTCTGGATGGAACCACCCGCCATGCGCTGCGGTTTGGCTCGCAAAAGATAAACCTGCACCCGCACCGGCATGAGTTCTCTCCTAAGGCTGCAACACCCTGCCCTGGCACCGCGGATTTGTGCTTTTTGTCTACAGCACCGTTGCAGGATTGGCTGGACCACCTCGCCAAGTTGGACATTTCCATCATCGAAGGCCCGGTGCCGCGGACCGGAGCCGCGGGCGGTTTGCAGTCGATCTATATCCGCGACCCCGACGGAAATCTTCTCGAAATCAGCAACCGTCGCTGCTGATCCGGTTGCTGATCCGGTCGGGACCACGTCGCAACAGAGCGGCGTTGAACGGCCTTACCCAGTCGCGTCGTCGCGCAGAATTTGCATCAACCGGGTCAGCGTTGCGGTGTATTGCGCGCTGATCAATTGGCCGTTGTCATCAAACTGGCTGGCAGCCCCCGCCAGATGAACCTGCGGGCCAGACACGAGCCGGGGTTGAAAGGGCACCATGAACCCGCGCAATACCGCCTGTGCCTGTTCACCGCCTGCGCGCCCCGCCGCCGACGACATCACGGCCACCGGCTTGCCCATCCAGGGCGAACCGTCTGTGCGGCTGACCCAATCCAGGGCGTTTTTCAGAACACCGGATGGTCCTTTGTTGTATTCAGGCGTCGACAGGATCACGGCATCCGCAGCTGCAATCTGATCGGCCAGAACCTGAACCTCAGACGGGATCCCGTCTGACGCTTCTGCGTCGCCGTCATACAAAGGCAGGCGCAGATCCGCTTCGTCATAGGTACACGGGCCAAACAAACGCGCCGCTTCGCGCAACAATTTCCGGTTTGTGGCCTGTGCCCGCAGCGACCCAGATACCCCCAGAAGAACAAAATCGGACATGGTGGCGCTCCCTTGTTTTCACCTCACCTGACCTGTCTAAGCCAAGCGTGAAACATGAAAAAGCCGACCACCGCGCATTGGCTGTTCGGGAATGCACCAAAGGAAGCGCACAGCCTCAGCAACCGGAAACCCGGCCGTGAACACTGATAGGAACACGGCGCACTGGTTGGCTCACCAGCGCGCCCATCATAGCCTGACGTGACCTGGATGATAGAATCTCAGATCAACTCTGGCTGGGAATCACCACGATTTCGACCCGGCGGTTGCGTGCCTTTCCCGCCTCGTCCAGATTTGAGGCAACGGGTTCATCCTCACCACGGCCAGAGGTGCGAATGCGCGTATAGGACACGCCACCGGCCTGCAGCTCGTCGGCAACTGCATTGGCGCGACGCTGGGACAAAGTCAGGTTGTACGATGCCTCGCCGTCACTATCTGTATGGCCAATCACCTGAACGGTCGAATTCGGGTATCTCTGCAGGTTGGCGGCAACCTTGGACAGATCCGTTTTCAACACAGGGCGCACCGCATAGCTGTCAGTGTCAAACGTCAGATCATTGGGCAGAGACACCACCAACCGGTCGCCTTCATTAACGACCGAAATCCCATCGTCCAGCTCCTGACGCAGCTCGGCCGCCTGCTTGTCCAGCTCATTGCCGATCAGACCACCCGCCGCTGCGCCCAGGATGGCGCTCCCGGCGATGGTCGCGCCCTTGTCATCATCCGAAGTCAGCGCCCCAATTCCGGCCCCCAGAAGGCCACCAATAAGCGCGCCCTGCTTGGCCTTGGAATGCGGGTCATCGGGGTCCAGATACGCTGGATTGGTACAGGCCCCCATCACCAGAATGGACCCCATGGCCAGAACCGAAGTTGCTTTTGCGAATGTCATGACTGTGCCTTTTCTGCTCGCCCCGGTGATACCTGCCGGGTTTTACCTGAATATATCGGTGTTGCGCTGCCTCGGCTCAAGCCTTTGATCCGGATAATCGGCAATTCCCCGCCCAAGCTCTTCCCTTTGGCCCACCGCATCAGCTGTGCGCCGGCGCGGTCTCCTCCCACCGGTTCAGATCCTGCCAGACCATGCGCAAGGCATTGCCTTGCCCAATGAACTGTTCCTCCATCGGCTCACATCCCCAGATCCTGTCCGTGCGAAAATGGCGAAAGCCCCCGCGCAGCTCACACCATGCTGCCAACATGGTGCACTCCAGATGGTAAATCACGGCAACCGGACGAACGATGCGCTGGCTTTCCTGCTCTTGCCCATTGCGATAGGTCAGGCGCAGCTTGCGTTCGTCTCGCACCGCGTCACGCAAGGCAGCGATCGACACACAGCCCCGCGCCGGGTCGTCCGGTGGTGCCCCCCAGGGCGCAACCTGCAACCAACTGCTATCCTCGTGCAGGGCTTCGATCTTGCGACAGATCCGGCTGGCGGCCTCTTGCAGGGCGCTGTCCCCCGTGCGCGCCAGCATCGACAACCCCACATGCAGGGCTTCGACCTCTTCGGAATCAAAATTCAACGGCGGCAGATCATAGCCACGCCGCATCATGTACCCAATCCCGGCCTCGCCTTCGATCGGGGTTCGCATGGCCTGAAGCGCCGAGATATCGCGGTAAATCGTGCGCGTCGAAACCTCCAGCCCTTCGGCCAGAGCATCCGCCGTCACCGGGCCGGGTGCCCCGCGCAGGATCTGGATGATTTCAAACAATCGGCTGGAACGGCGCATCTGATCCTCTGGTGCTGATTTCCTGCTGACACACTAGCACAGGCTCCTGACAACACCCTGTCAGGGGAGACCTGCGAGTGTCCTTTTATCAGAAAGGATCAAACCATGAGCTATTTCAACACCAAGACAATGATGAAACTGCAACTGGGCTGCTGGCAGGACGACCGCCCGCTGAAAGCCTATGAACGCGAACGTGAATTGCTCCGTCAGGTACACCAACCAAAGAGCAAACCGATGACTGTTGCACCAGCCGGGTGGCGGTTGTTTGGATGGCTGCGACGGCGGATGGCCTGACACCGCATGGGCTCAGGCCGCATCGGACCGACCATCGGCCTGCGCCGCCTCATAGGCCAGCATCGCCCGTTTCACCGGCAGCCCCCAATGATAGCCGCCCAAGGCACCGGATTTGCGCAGGGCCCGGTGACAGGGAATCAGGAAGCTGACCGGATTGCGCCCCACCGCAGTCCCAACCGCGCGCACCGCCTTGGGCGCTCCGACGGATTTGGCGATTTCGGAATAGGTGGTGACCTGCCCCGACGGGATCCGCAACAACGCTTCCCACACTTTGATCTGCATCGGTGCCCCGATCATGAACAGCGCCGTTTCGCCCCGCCCTGTGAACACCGCCTCGACCAGTGGGCGCAATTGATCTGGGGCCTGGACATACGTCGCCTTGGGCCATCGGGCAATCATATCGCCCCAGGTCGCTTCAGTCCCGGTCTCTTCGGCAAAGGCCAGACCACAGATGCCCTTGGTCGTGCCCATGGCCAGCGCCTGACCAAAGGGGCTGTCAAACCATCCCCAGTTGATCACCAACCCGTCGCCTTTGCGGGCAAAGTCACCGGGGCTCATGGCTTCCCACCGCACAAACAGATCATGCAACCGCCCACTACCGGACAGCCCGACCGAATGCGCCGTGTCCAATGTTGAAAAGTGATCACGCAACAGGGTTTTGGCATGGCCCAGGCGCAGATATTGCTGATAGCGTTTGGGCGACACCCCGACCCAGGCGGAGAACAAACGCTGGAAATGGGCCGGGCTCATCCCCATCTGATCTGCCAATTCTTCCAGAGACAAATCCTCTTCGCTCTGATCGATCAGGTCAATCGCACGTCGCATGACGCCATAATGATAGCTGTTTTCGCTGGTCTCGACAGTCATGGACGACCCTCTCAAATTCGGATGTCTCTACTTTACGCCCGGCCTCCCGGTGCAATCGACCCGAAACTTGCGACTTTTTCCTGCACCTTGGGTCAACCGGTTTTTACCCGTTGCGGGAACCTGCGCGGCACGGCATTAAAGCAGCCATGGCAAAGCAACTCGATTATCATACCTTGCGCGAGATTTTCACGCGGTTTCAGGCAGCAGAGCCAGAGCCCAAAGGGGAACTGGATCACGTCAATGTCTATACGCTGGTGGTGGCGGTCGCCCTGTCGGCACAGGCCACCGACGCAGGCGTCAACAAGGCAACCAAGGATCTGTTCCAAATCGCTGACACGCCGCAGAAGATGCTGGATCTGGGCGAAGAGGGATTGATCGAACACATCAAAACCATTGGCCTGTTCCGCCAAAAAGCCAAGAATGTGATCAAGCTGAGCCGCATTCTGGTCGAAGAACACGGCGGTGTCGTCCCCAATTCCCGCGCGGCGCTGCAGGCGCTGCCCGGCGTCGGGCGCAAGACTGCCAATGTGGTGCTGAACATGTGGTGGCATCATCCCGCACAGGCGGTGGACACCCATATCTTTCGCGTGGGCAACCGGTCCGGGATTTGTCCGGGCAAGGATGTAGACGCGGTCGAACGCGCCATCGAAGATCATATTCCGGTCGATTTCCAGCATCACGCCCATCATTGGCTGATCCTGCACGGCCGGTACCATTGCAAAGCGCGCAAACCCCAATGTGGCACCTGCCTGATCCGGGACCTGTGCAAATTCGAGGACAAGAACCTATGAAAACCTACCAGCTTGCCGGCATCGGAAATGCCGTTGTTGACGTCATCAGCCACGGCGATGACAGCTTTCTGGAACTGATGGGCATTGAAAAAGGCATCATGCAGCTGATTGACCAGGAGCGCGGCGAGCTGTTGTATGCGGCGATGAACGAACGCATCCAGACCCCGGGCGGGTCCGTGGCCAATACAATCGCTGGTGCCGGAGCGCTGGGACTGGATACGGCCTTCATCGGACGTGTGCACGATGATGCGCTGGGGCGTTTTTATGCGGATGCCATGAACGAGGATGGCGTGGATTTCGTCAACCCGCCTGTTGCGGGTGGAGAATTGCCGACCTCGCGGTCAATGATCTTTGTGTCGCCCGATGGCGAGCGGTCCATGAACACCTATCTGGGGATTTCCACCGGACTGACCTCGGCGGATGTGCCCGAGGATGTGGCGGGCAAGACCCAGATCATGTTTCTGGAGGGGTATCTGTTTGATCACGACGCAGGCAAAACTGCCTTTCGCAAGGCGGCGCGGGCCTGCAAGGTTGGAGGCGGCCGCCCTGGAATTTCGATCTCGGATCCTTTCTGCGTCGAGCGCCACCGCGCGGATTTCCTGTCTCTGATTGAAAACGAACTGGATTTTGTGATCGGTAACGAGGCCGAAATCAAATCCCTGTGGGAAACCGACGATCTGGATGACGCGCTGCACAAGACAGTCGCCATCTGTCCGCTGGTGGTCTGCACCCGATCCGGTGATGGGGTGACGGTGATGGGTGAAGGCACCCGTATCGACGTGGCCGTCGAAAAAATCGTGCCGGTGGATGCCACAGGCGCGGGTGACCAATTCGCCGCCGGGTTCCTGTTTGGGCTGGCCAGTGGCCGGGATCTTGAAACCTGTGCCAAAATCGGCGGTGTCTGTGCGGCTGAGGTCATCCGACATGTTGGCCCGCGCCCGGAGGTCAGCGTCATGGACCTGTTGCGCGACGCCGGATTGGTCTGAGCAAGAACGGCGTTCTCCCGCCCGTCGTCAAGGCCCCTGAACGGGGCCTTTCCTCCCGTTGGGCGTGGCAGCGCATCCGCGCTGCCTGCTTGGCTTTGGTTGAGCTTTTCCGAGGGTTGGGGCGCTGGTTTGAACGCTCCGAGCCTCCGGCGGGGATATTTCTGGCCAGATGAAGGCCGGATCCTGATCCTGCCCCACGGCGCGCCGACCTGGAGCGGGTCAGTTTCCCGCGCGCGGGGCGCAACGACCGCCCTGATGGCATTGCAGCACCTGTTTCGCTGCCTCGCCCTTGCCTGCGTCAAAGGCAAAACCACCGCATGGGTTGACCTGAAGCACATAGCCGTCGGGGCGTTGTTCGAGGAACATGACATATCGCGCCCCGTCCGTTGCCCCTGCACACCAGGGGCCATAACACAGCACTTCGAGGGTAATGTCTGAGGCAAACGGGGTCAGATAGCCAGCACGGCTGAGCGACTGGCCTTGGATACGGGCCGGAATGCGGCTTTGTTCCGGCGTTTGCTGCTGGTTCTCCCAGTCCGTTGTGGGCAGCAGGCTGTCATCAAAGGTCAGTTGCCCATCCACCACCACGAAATTGGATTTGGAGGCTGCGGCTTCGAGGTAAGCATCGGTTGCCCCCCAAGGCAGGCAGCTGAGCGCCACGGCCGGGCCGGCCAAAACCACACCAATCAATGCAGAAGACAACCGGCAGATCATGACAGGTGATCCTGAAAGGCCGCCAGAACCTGTTCATAGACCGCGCGTTTAAAGGGAACGATTTCGGCGACCAGACGATTGGGGTGTTGCCATTTCCAAGTGGTGAATTCCGGGTGTTCGGTGGCGATATTCACCTGATCATCCGTGCCGGTAAAGCGCATCAGGAACCATTTCTGCTCTTGCCCGCGAAATTGCCCGCCCCAGATCACTGGAACAATATCGTGGGGCAGATCATAGGGCAGCCAACCATCGGTTTCGGCGACAATTTCAACCAGATCGGCGCGCACTCCGGTTTCTTCCCACAACTCGCGCAGCGCTGCATCCCTGGGGGCTTCGCCCGGATCCACGCCGCCCTGAGGCATCTGCCAGGCCTCTGCATGGCGGTCATTGCGTTGCCCCACAAAAATCCCCCCTCCTGCGTTCATCAGCATCACACCGACACAGGGGCGATAGGGCAGGTTGGTGATCTCTTCGGGGGTCATCGCGGGCTCCTGGCATGGTTGCCTGTCCTGTGTAACGCTGCCCCGGCGTCGCGCAAGGGGGTGACGCTGCGTATGAGATGACAAGCCGCCGCAGTGCGGCAATTCTAATGGGCAAATCAGGGAGAGTAATATGACTGCGTACCCAAACATGCTGGCCCCGCTGGATCTGGGATTCACCACATTAAAAAACAGGGTTCTCATGGGGTCGATGCATACCGGTCTCGAAGAAACACGGGACTGGAACCGGGTCGCAGAATTTTATGCCGAACGGGCCCGCGGCGACGTCGGGCTGATGGTCACCGGCGGCATTGGCCCCAACCTGGAAGGATCGGTGCTTCCTGGCGCGTCGATGATGACCAATGACGACGATGTGGCAAACCATGCGATCGTCACCGACCGGGTACATGCGGCAGGCGGCAAGATCGCCATGCAAATTCTGCACGCAGGACGCTATGCCTATGGGCCAAAATGCGTCGCTCCCAGCCCGGTGAAGTCTCCGATTTCCCCGTTTCCGCCAGCAGAGTTGGACGAAGACGGAATCGAGAAACAGATCAGCGACATCGTCAATGCCGCGCAGCTGGCCCAAAAGGCGGGCTATGACGGGGTCGAAATCATGGGGTCCGAAGGGTATTTCCTGAACCAGTTTCTGGTGACCCATACAAACAAACGCACCGACCGTTGGGGCGGCTCCTACGAGAACCGGATGCGCCTGCCCATCGACGTGGTGCGACGCACCCGCGCGGCCGTGGGCAGCGATTTCATCATCATCTACCGCCTGTCGATGATTGACCTGGTGCCTAATGGCTCCACCCATGACGAGGTCGTTCAACTGGCGGTCGAAATCGAAAAGGCCGGTGCCACCATTCTGAACACCGGCATTGGCTGGCACGAGGCCCGCATTCCCACCATCGCCACATCGGTACCGCGCGCGGCATTCGCCTGGGTCACCAAGAAGCTGATGGGCAAAGTGTCGATTCCGATCATCACATCCAACCGGATCAACACGCCCGAGGTGGCTGAACAGGTGCTGGCCGATGGCTGTGCCGATATGGTGTCAATGGCCCGGCCCATGTTGGCCGACGCGCATTTCGTGAGAAAGGCGATGGAGGGCCGCGGGGATCGCATCGCCCCCTGCATCGCTTGCAACCAGGCCTGTCTGGACCACACGTTCAGCGGCAAGTTGACCACCTGTTTGGTGAACCCGCTGGCCTGCAACGAGACCGAATTGGTGATTGCCCCGGCGGACGCGCGTAAGTCGGTGGCCATTGTTGGTGCCGGACCGGCCGGGTTGGCTACGGCGCTCACGGCGGCGGATCGGGGTCATTCAGTCACATTGTTTGATCGGGCGGACGAGATTGGCGGCCAGCTGAACATGGCCAAACAGGTGCCCGGCAAGGAAGAATTCTGGGGGTTGGTCGATTGGTACCGTACCATGGTCGCGGATGCCGGCGTGGACGTGCGACTGGGAGCCGAAGTTGGTCCGGATGACCTGACCGGGTTTGACGAGGTGGTGATTGCCACCGGCGTCACCCCCCGCGATCCGCAGATCCCAGGGCAAGACCGCGACAATGTCCTGAATTATATCGATGTGCTGCGTCACAAGGCACCAGTGGGCAAACATGTGGCAGTGATCGGCGCTGGTGGGATCGGGTTCGATGTTTCCGAATTTCTGCTGCACGAAGGCACCAGCCTGACCGAAGACCTGCCTGCCTGGATGAAGGAGTGGGGCGTGACTGATCCCTCCGAACACCGATCTGGTCTGGCTCCCGAAGGACCACAACCCCACGCGCCCGCCCGCGCGGTCACATTGTTGCAACGAAAGACAAAGGCCCATGGCAAAGGGCTGGGCAAGACCACCGGGTGGATCCACCGGGCCGCGTTGAAGATGAAAGACGTAAATTTTGTCGGCGGGGTGAACTATGAACGCATTGACGATGATGGTCTGCATGTCTCGTTTGGAGAGGCGCGCGAAAACCCGACCGTGATCCCGGCGGACACGATCGTCCTGTGTTCGGGGCAGGTTTCGGAGCGATCACTGGCGGACGCGTTGGCGGATCGGGGCGTGACCCCACATGTCATCGGTGGCGCAGATGTCGCCGCCGAACTGGATGCCAAACGCGCGATCAATCAAGGCACGCGGCTGGCCGCTTCGTTCTGATCAAACAGATGGTGCCCGTGCAAAACGGGCACCAGGGGATCAATCCACCGTGATGGTGATCTGTTCGGAATAGATCGGATTGACGTGCGGGACATGGAACATATCCCCCACCAGCAATTGCAAGGTATGTGTCCCCTTGCTCAGATCCAATGTGACTTCGGTCTGCCCACCCCCAAAATGCTTGTGGTGATCATCCCCCGGGATCCCATCGTCGAATGTGTCCACAGTGTCCGCCCCGTAGGCCGTGGTATCAATCAACAAATGGTGGTGTCCGGTATTGTCCCGCTCGGTTCCGGCCGGGGCCACCCCCAACCCTCTCAGGCCAAATTGCACTGTGACCGGCGATGAAACAGTATCGCCATCCTTGAGTGTAACAAAATAGACGGCAGCCCCATCAGGTGCGGCGGTGTCCCGAGCCAGCGCTGGCACTGCGGTCGACAACATGACCAGGGTGGCAACAATCGTGGATCTGATCTTCATGAGCTTCGTGTCCCTCTGTACGCGTTACTAACAGAGGTTCAGAATGCAGGAAGACCGGGGCAAACCCCACCCCAAACAACGGCGTCCTCACCGGGAAGTGAAGCCGTGATAGCCCCAATGTATCACGCCACGCTTGTTTCCAAGTCGCAAACGATCCTCGACAAAACCTTTGTATTATCCAACCTGTGCCCCCTTCTTGCCCAGATTTGAGGTCAAACAAGACCCAGATCAGAAGAAATCGAGGACGTGCAGATGGACCGACTGACTGAAATGGAAGCCTTTGCCAATGTGGTGGACCAAGGTGGATTCACCGACGCGGCAAAAAAGATGGGGATTTCCAAATCCGCAGTCTCCAAACATGTGTCGTCACTCGAAGCTCGACTGGGTGCCCGCCTGCTGAACCGAACCACCCGCCGGGTAAGCCCGACTGAAATCGGTCTGGCCTATTATGACCGGGCGCGTCGGGTGTTGAACGACGCCGGAGAAGCAGATGCCCTGGTCACATCGATGCAATCCGCACCTTCGGGATTGTTGCGGATTTCGGTCGCCACCGACTTTGGTGTCAATCATCTGTCCCCGGTGCTGTCCGAATTCCTGTCAGACTTCCCCGATATTACCGTCAACATGGTATTGAACAATCGCTACGTCGAACTGATTTCCGAAGGGTTCGATATGGCTGTGCGGATCGGTGAGCTGGAAGACAGCTCGTTGAGAGCGCGCAAGCTGACAGAAACCAACAAACGGATGATCGCCAGCCCGGCCTATTTCGAAAAATACGGACGTCCACAAAAGATCGACGACCTGAATGAACACAAGCTTCTGCATTATTCGAACCAGTCCAGCGGCAACGTCTGGAAACTGACCGCCCCATCGGGCGAGAAACGCCAGGTTCGAACGGCCGGATGGCTTAGCGTCAACGACGGTCAATCGCTTCTCAACGCGGCGATTTCCGGCCTCGGGATCGCGTATCTGCCGAGCTATCTCTACGCCGACGCGCTGGAACAAGGGCTGGTTGAAGACGCAATGCCGTCTTTGCCGCTGGAGACCCAAGGGATCTATGCCGTGTACCCGCCGGGCCGGTTTACCCAGCCAAAGGTTCGCGCCTTTATCGATTTTCTCATACACGCTTTTGCCGAAAAGGGTCCGACCGATTGGTAAGGTCGCTCCCATCTGTTTCCCTCGGCAAACACCTGCCCCCGAATGCATGTTCGGGGGTTTTTTCTTGCCCGGCATTCACCAGGCCAAGGGCGTTCCAACGGCCTTATTGCTCCAACAGAACCGCTTCGACTCGGCGATTTGTCTTCTGCCCATCCGGAATCAGATTCGACGCCACCGGAGCCAGATAACCGACCCCTTCAGCTTCAAGCCGACCGTCATCAATCGCATATTGACGAACCAACCTGTCCTTGACCGCCGCCGCCCGCTTGCGGGACAAGACGATATTGTCCTGCAGGCTGCCGACATTGTCCGTATGTCCAACCAGATACAGACGGTACTGTTCATTCTCCTTCAGGAACGCAGCCAACAGCGACAGCGACGTCGGATTGCCGTCTGCCAATTGCGTCGCCCCGGTCCCAAAGTCCAGATCGTCCAGCACCACATGCCCGTCCGCCAACAAACGCGCGACCAGATCACCGATCTGCGCCTCGGGTTGCGGTGTGGTGTCCCCGGCGGATGGACCAGATTGGGCTGCGGTCTGAGTACCAACAGCGGGCTTTGCCACACTGTCCCGGTGGCGGGGGCCGACTTCTATGATCTGAACATAGTTCGACGACCCTGCCCGGCTGACCAGGATGGTAACAGTCTCCTCGTCACCCCGCGCTGCGGACACAAATCGATAATCGCCGATATCGACGATCATGTCCGGCGCTGGGATCACTTCGATTCCAAAACGGAAATCAAATCCGCCACAGGCCCGGTCCGCGCAGTCAAGAACAATGCGATACCCATCGGCCTGCAGCTGACGGCGCAACGGATCCAACAACTGCAACGTCGTGCTGGCCGCGCCATCCACCCGCCAACTGCGACGTTCAACGCGGCCTTCCAAAGTCCGGCTTGGCACCTGCCCGGATGCAAAGACATCAATCGGCAACGCGTAACTGTCAAAAACGCTGATCCGTTCGCTGACATCCTGTGCATTGTCCGGCAACATCCAGTCTGCCGCCAGAACAGGTCCGGCCAACATCACCGAACAGGCTATTCCCAGCGCGCCCCTCACCGGTGTTGGGCGTGATATTCGTCGTTGGGGACCATGGCTGTCGCGCTCGCCACCCGGTTCGACATGTTGTAGAAACCAGCCACATTCGCAATGTCCCAGATATCACGATCGCTGAACCCCACGTCGCGCAAACCCTGGCGATGGTGTTCTTCGATCTCGGCGCTGGCAACGGTCATTTTGGCGGCAAAATCCAACATCGCACGCTGGCGCGCATCCAGAGGCGCAACGCGGTAATTCATCACCAGCATTTCGCCCAGCTTGGGATCGCCTGACAATTGCCGCACAGCCGCCCCATGCGCCACAAGGCAATAAAAGCATTTGTTGATGGACGACACCACCACGGCGATCATCTCGCGCTCCAGCTTGCTCAACCCGCTGGGTGCCAGCATCAGGTCGTTGTACATCCCGGTAAAGGCGTTCAGCTTGGCAATATCAAACGCGTTCGCCTTGAGCACATTGGGCACCATGCCCAGCTTTTCCACGCAGATATCAAAATACTTTTGTGTCTCTTCGGGCAGCGGATCCACCATAGGCAGGTCCAGGGCAGTCGGCCGGGTCTGATCAGTCATCTTGGTCACTTTCAATTGGATTTATGACGATAGTGATACTGTCCCACGCAGGTCATCCCCAGGGAAGTGTAAAGCCCATTGGCCCCATCGTTACGTTTCGTACAAATCACCGACAGTGTCTGTGCGCCATTGTCCACAGCCCAAATGGCCGCCTGACGCATCATCCAGACCCCCATGCCCTGTCGGCGTTGATGCGGCAGGATTTCCAGAGCGTGCACCATCGCAATATCGCCATGAATGGCGCAAAACCCGGTCCCCGCCGGTTTGTCACGATGACGCCCCAGCAACGCGATCTTGGGGCCCTGGGCACGGTCCATGATTGCCTGACGTTCAGCGCCGATACCACCGCTGTTCCAGATTTCCCGACAGATCTGCAACGGCTCCCAGACCGCAAAGGTCGTGACCCGCGGAATCACGACATCGGTCAGCTGAGCGGCTGGGCAGGCCCAGATATTGACCGGATCAAGAACCGCATACCCCAGCGTCTCCAACTGTGTGTCAAACCCATCCTGACCGTCGCGGATCATGAACTTTGGGGATTGTCCCATGTCCCGCATGGCCTGTTCGGCCTCGGCAATCTCCTGGTCGCTCGCCTGTTCAGCCTCAAGCGTTGCCGCCGATACCCGTGAACCACCGCCCTGCCCTTCACGCAGGCGAAACGGGCCTGACATTGAAAACCTGGCTGCGGGCCATGTGGCATCTACCACTTCGTAATAACGCGGATCGGTGGTCACTGGTCGATCTCCTTGGCCAATTGGGTCATGGCGGCATCAATGCGGGTCCCATCCGTGCCGCGCACGACGATGTTCGCCCCATAGGCCCCGTCTTTCTGGAACGGGTAGCACCCAATGGAAAGGTCCGAAAACGTCGCGGCCAGCGCCGAAAGCGTTGCAGCAATATCCCCTTCGCCCCGCATCACGCGCAGCGTCTGGGACAGCACCGGTTGCCCCCCGGCCAATCCCGGCAACACACTGGCCACCATGGCCTGAAACACAGACGGCACTCCGGCCATGACATGCACATTGGCGATGGTGAACCCCGGAGCCGCCGAAACCGGGTTGTCGATCAGCACAGCCCCATCCGGAATGCGCGCCATGCGCAGACGGGCTTCGTTCAGCTCGGTGCCCATGGTGTCGTAATGGGCCTGAAGGATCGCGCGCGCATCGTCACGCACGTCAAGACGCGCATCAAAAGCCTGGGCAATACAATCGGCGGTAATGTCGTCATGGGTCGGCCCGATACCGCCGCTGGTAAAGACATGATTGTATCCCTGCGACAAGGCCCGCGTCGCCGCAATGATCGCCGCTGCGTCATCGCTGACAATCCGGACTTCCTTTAACTCGATACCGTGTTTGGTCAATTCGCCAGCCAAAAAATGCATATTGGCATCCCGGGTGCGCCCCGACAGGATTTCATCCCCGATAACCAACATGGCTGCGGTCGGGTTTGTCTCCGTCGGGTTTGTCATCATCGGGTTTGTCATCATCGCGTTTGTCATGGCAAAACTCCATTCAAATGCAGGTCTTGAACCCGCGTTTCAGCAGGTATAGGCCAGTGCACATGCGCTTTGAAACCCCTCTTGTCCCCGCCCGGCTGATCCGCCGCTATAAACGGTTTCTGGCCGATTGCACGCTGGAAGACGGGCGAGAGATCACCGCCCATTGTGCCAATCCCGGATCCATGATGGGGCTGGCCGCGCCGCACACCAAAGTATGGCTGGAACCCAATGACGACCCCAAGAAGAAGCTGAAATTCGGCTGGCGGCTGGTGGATCACGAAAACGGTCATTTTACCGGGGTCGATACATCCGTGCCCAACCGGGCACTCAAAGCTGCGTTGGAGGCGCGCCAAATTCCGACATTGGCCGCCTATCCCCATGTGCGGGCCGAGGTCAAATACGGAGAGAACAGCCGGATCGACTTTCTGCTGAGCGCCGATGGCCTGCCTGATTGTTATGTCGAAGTCAAAAGCGTCACCCTGTCGCGACAGCCCGGCCTGGCCGAATTTCCCGACAGCGTCACTGCGCGCGGCACCAAACACCTGGGCGAATTGGCGGCCATGGTGGACCAGGGCCACAGGGCCATGATGCTGTATCTGGTGCAGCGCACGGACTGCGAGCGCTTTGCTCTGGCCGCAGATATCGACCCGGCCTATGCGCGGGCGTTTGACACCGCGGCCTCGCACGGAGTCGAACGGCTGATCCACACCACCCGCATAACGCCCGAAGGTGTCGAGGTCGGTCCGGAACTGCCTGCGGCCTGACTTCGCGCTGGCCTCACCCCCTCTGGCCCTTTTGATCAAGACGCCTTACATATGGCCCGAAACACAACGCGAGCTTGACCCCCCGTGATCTTGACCCCAGTGATGGAGCGTATCTTGAAAAAAGCAGACCGTGGCCGCATGACCAAGGACGGCATCCGCATTTACGAGCAGGCCGATTTTGAAGGCATGCAAGTGGCGGGTGCCCTGGCGGCACAAATCCTGGATGACATTGCGCCGCATGTGTTTGTCGGACAAACCACGGGTGAAATCGACCGGATCATCACCCAGATGGTCGAGGACGCGGGTGCGACATCTGCCACCATCGGCTATAAAGGCTATCAACACGGCAGCTGCATTTCGCTCAACCATGTGGTTTGCCACGGCATTCCCGGCGAGAAAAAGCTGAAGGATGGCGACATTCTGAACATCGATGTCACCGTGATTGTCGATGGCTGGTTCGGCGATACCAGCCGCATGTATGTGGCAGGAAAGCTGCCGCGCAAAGCCGAACGGCTGATTCAGATCACCCATGATGCGCTGATGAAGGGCATCGAGGTGGTCAAGCCGGGCAACACCTTTGGCGACATTGGCCATGCGATCCAGGCCTATGTCGAATCGCATCGTATGAGCGTTGTCCGCGATTTCTGCGGCCACGGATTGGGTCGGGTGTTCCATGCCCCCCCCAATGTCCTGCATTATGGTCGGCCGGGCACCGGGCCGGTTCTGGAAGAGGGCATGTTCTTTACCATCGAACCGATGGTAAATCTGGGCCGTCCGGAAACCAAGGTTCTGGCCGACGACTGGACCGCTGTTACCCGCGACAAGTCTCTGTCAGCGCAGTTTGAACATTCGGTTGGCGTCACCAGCGATGGTGTCGACATCTTTACCCTGTCTCCAGGCGGGCGGTTTCATCCAACCTATGGGTGAAACCGGGTTGAGATCGCCGGGGGCGCTGCCCCCGGACCCCCGAGGTATTTTTGACCAGAAAGAAGCAGGAGACGTGGCGTTAAAGTCCGATGAGGCGCGCAACGTCTGACATGTCCCGGATCACTTCGGCCCCTTGGTCGCTGAGTGTTTCGGCCGGCGTGATCGCAGCATAGCCGAGACACCGCATCCCCGCGCGCGCCGCGGCCAGAGCGCCGGTCGGGCTGTCTTCGATCACCAGGCAGTCCCGCGCCTGAACATTGAAATGACTGGCCGCAGCAAGAAACAGACCTGGGTCCGGCTTGGACATGCCCAGCGCATGAGCCGAGAACATAGCGTGATGGAACCGCTGCCACAGACCATTCTGTCCCAGGGTGATCTGCATCTTGTGCTCGCTGCCATTGGACGCCACGCAAGTCGGTATACCGGCCCGGTCCAAGGTCTG
This sequence comes from Rhodobacteraceae bacterium M382, assembly GCA_025141015.1. Taxonomy (NCBI): domain Bacteria; kingdom Pseudomonadati; phylum Pseudomonadota; class Alphaproteobacteria; order Rhodobacterales; family Paracoccaceae; species Rhodobacteraceae bacterium M382. The sequence goes on from CP081098.1 coordinate 3,981,120, forward strand.
AAGCAAGTCCACAATGCCCGGGATCAGATCGACGCCGTTTTCCAGTGCCGCATAGGTTTCCTGATAGACTTCGTCGATCCAACCGTCGTGCAGATCAGCACCAAGGTTTCTGGCCTTGTCCATCACCCCGGTCATTGTCGAGCCAACAAACAGGGACATGCAGCCAGCCAGATCAAGGTTCAGACCATACCGCGCCAAATTGTCAACAAGCGCCTGATTTGAAATGGTTTCGCTATCGACCAGCACCCCGTCACAGTCAAAGATCACCAGCGCAGGGGTCGGGGTGGTTTGTGGCATCGCGGAGGTGTCCTGAAGATGGGGTGATCGAAAAACCCAGCATGACATCAGCCCTGGTCAGACACAAACCCCGGATCGGCGGCCTGCCGCGCGCCACGTTTCAATCCGAAATAGTGCGCCACATCAGCGTGATATGGGTATCGCCATATTTACGGCTGTCATGCGGTTCGAACCCTGGAGGGGCAACCATCGGTGCGTTTTCCTCCCATACCACCAACGCGTCATCGCCGATCCAGCCCCCTGTCATTGCCGCTTGCAGGGCTTTTTGCCCCATCCCTTTGCCATAGGGGGGATCAAGGAAGACCAGATCATAGGACGCATCCGGATTCGGCCCCAGCCGGGTGGCATCCCTGCGGGCCAACTCTGTCTGATCGCCAGCGCGACAGACGTCGATATTCTTGCGGATCAATCCGGTTGCAGCCCGCCCATCATCGACAAAGGTGACTGATTCTGCCCCCCGCGACAACGCTTCGAGTCCAAGCGCCCCGGTTCCGGCAAACAGATCCAGAACCCGGGCACCGGGAATGGCCCCGGTGTGCATCAGCACGTTGAACAGGCTTTCGCGGACCCGGTCGGTGGTGGGACGCAGATGTGCACCTGCATCCCCCTTGCCCACCGAGGCCAACGCGCGGCCGCGGAACTGACCGGCAATGATCCTCACGCGCGCAGGAGCGGCTTTAGATCAGCCGAAGGGTCTGCGACCACGGTCTTGTCTGCGGTTTTACCAGTGTCGATCAGACGTTTGGCCACCATATAGGCGCGCGGATCGTTCATCGCATCCACAGCGACCAGCTTGTCCCCGGTGTAATACCAGAACGAAACCGTCTGACCTTCGCCCTGACGGGTGATCACATTGTCATAGCCGGTGTTCAGCCCCGCGATCTGCAGTTTGACGTCATACTGATCTGACCAGAACCAGGGAGTTGCAACATAGTCCTTGTCAGCACCCAGCATGTTGGCGGCCACGATTTCAGCCTGGTCGATGGCGTTGGGCACGCTCTCCAGACGGATCCGACCGCCCTGATATGGGAAAGATGCACAATCGCCGGCTGCCCAGATCGACGCATCCGAGGTCCGCCCCCGAGAATCCGTCTGAATGCCGTTTTCCAGCGTGACGCCAGCCAGTTCTGCCAGCTGTGTGGCCGGCATAATACCGACACCTGCAATGACAAAATCCACATCCAGCTCAGACCCGTCGCTCAGAACGGCACCCGTGACTTTGCCATCTGTGCCAACCAGATGGCCCAGCCCCACGCCTTCGCGGATGGTCACACCGCGGTCGCTGTGCAGCGCACGAAAGTAATCCGAGGTTTCAGGCGCGGCCACCCGCTGCAGAATGCGGTCAGCCATTTCCACCAACGTCACCTGCACGCCACGTTTGGCACAAACGGCGGCCGCTTCCAGTCCGATATAGCCGCCACCGACGATCAGCGCCCGGGCCCCTTCGGTCACGGCCGGGGCCATGGCATCGACATCCCCCAACCCGCGCACCACATGAACGCCGTTCAGATCGCCACCGATGGCTGCCGGCAGATGGCGCGGATCCGACCCGGTGGTCAGAGCCAGCTGATCATAGTTGATCACTTCGTCCCCGACGCTCACGGTTTTGGCAGCAGCGTCAATTGCGGTTACCGGCTGACCCAGCTTCAGAGTGATGTTGTTGTCGTCATAAAAGCTTTGCGGACGGAGATAGAGACGCTCGACCTCCATTTCGCCCAGCAGATACGCCTTGGACAACGGTGGTCGCTGATAGGGCAGCGCAGTTTCTGCTCCGATCAGGGTAATCTCTCCGTCAAATCCGTCTTTGCGCAGCTTGGCGACCAAAGAAGATCCTGCCTGCCCGGCTCCGATCACGACGATGTGGCTCATGTCCTTCTTGCCTCCCAACAAAAATGTGGTCACGGTTTCGCCGGACCCTATATGCGGCTTGTACCAAAACGCAATTGTTAGAAGGACGACATGCGATGATTTCTGTGGGAAACTCCCTTCCGGATGCCGAATTGACCGTAATGGGCAGCTCAGGCCCCGAGACGGTGCGGATTTCGGAAAAGACCAGCGGTAGAAAGGTGGCGATTTTCGCGGTCCCAGGTGCATTTACCCCCACCTGTCATTCCGCACATGTACCCAGTTTCATCAGAACCAAGGATCAATTTACCGCAAAGGGTGTGGACGAGATCATCTGTGTGTCGGTCAATGACCCCTTCGTTATGGCAACCTGGGGAGAGGTCACAGGCGCGACAGCCGCCGGAATCACCATGTTGGCGGACGCCGGCAGCAGTTTTACCGAAGCACTGGGTATGCGATTCGACGCACCGCCTGCCGGGTTGATCGGGCGGTCTCAGCGGTTTGCGATGCTGGTCGAGGACGGTGTCGTGACGGTGCTGAACATGGAGAAAGGCCCGGGTGTATGTGACCTGACCGCCGGAGAAGGCCTGTTGGACGCGATATAACCGGGACCGGGGTACTCCCGCCCGTTTTCAGTGCCCCTGACGGGACACGGAAACCCGTTGGGCCGGGCCGCGCGCGGGGTTCCCCCACGCGCGGGACGCCCTGGTTCCCGGTCAAGGCACAAGATCCTATCGCAGGCTGTCCATCTTGCGGGCCAGCTTGGCGTCCAGGGCGCTCAGCCCGTTTACGTCATGGGTGGTCAAAACCACATCGACCCGATTGTAGACATTGCTCCATTCCGGGTGGTGGTCCCATTTCTCGGACCAGATCGCCACTTTGGTCATCCAGGCGAAGGCGTCTACAAAACTCTTGAACTTGAACTGTTTCCAGAGCGCGTCCCGCCCATCAACCATGGCCCAGCCACTGTCAAAAAGTGGACCCAACAGGGGGCCACGGGTTTCTTCGCTTAGCCGTTCGGTCATTCCTGTTCCTCCACTTGCGCTTTTCTGAACGGACCATAGTCGGTCAGGATTTCGATCTCTTCGCTGACCGCGGCGGATTCCGCACGCAGGTATTCAGCGATGGCATCGGCAAATCCGGGGTCCCCGACCCAGTGCAGGCTGTGTGTCTGGGTTGGCAGGTACCCGCGCGCCAGCTTGTGTTCACCTTGCGCACCCGCCTCAACACGGCCCAACCCCAATCGGATCGCCAAATCTATGGCCTGATAATAGCACAATTCAAAGTGCAGGAAGGGATGATGTTCAATGCACCCCCAATATCGCCCAAACAGCGTCTCGCGCCCGATGAAATTCAACGCCCCCGCCACGTATTCTCCGTTGCGGCGCGCCAGTACCAACGCCATATTGTCCGCCATCGTCTCCTGAGCCAGATCAAAGAAATCCCGACTCAGATAGGGCGAGCCCCATTTGCGTGCGCCCGTGTCCTGATAGAACACCCAGAAAGCATCCCAATGTTCGGGGCGCAGATCAGCCCCGCTCAGCACCTGGATTTCACCACCAAACCCCTGTGCCTGGGCCCGTTCCTTGCGGATGTTCTTGCGCTTGCGCGACGACAGGCTGGCCAGGAAATCGTCAAAGTGATCATAGCCGTCGTTTAGCCAGTGAAACTGTTGGCTGATCCGATCCATCAACCCCATCTGCTGGCCGATCTCGGCCTCCTTGGGAGTGCAAAACGTGATGTGCAGCGAGGAGATACGGTTATCAGCAGCCAGCTGTACCGCCCCCTGTACCAGCGCCGACTGGCCAATACCTTCGTACCCCGGACGCACCAGGAACCGCCGCCCTGTCGCCGGGGTAAAGGGCACGGCAATTTGCAGCTTGGGATAATATCGCCCCCCGGCCCGCTCATAGGCATGGGCCCAGGAATGATCAAAAATATATTCCCCCTGGCTGTGGCTTTTGGCGTACATGGGCGCGCAGGCGATCAGCATCCCGTCCAGATAGGCCGTCAGATACTGTGGTTGCCAACCGGTGCCACGTCCCACGGATCCGCTGTTTTCCAACGCGCTCAGAAAACGATGGGTTGTGAACGGATCAAACGGACGCCCGCCATCGACGGTTTCGGGACAGGCACAGGCATCCCATTCATCGGCCGGGATCTGATCCAGCGATCCCAGTATCTGAATTTCGATCTGCGCCTGATCCATGTCTGCCCCTATGTGTTCCAAGAGTATCTGGGACCAATGCGGTCGGGATCAAGGGTGCTGTTGGGGCACATAGCCCTCAAATGTGATATTGTCGGCCCGTTGGCGCGCTGTGGCTTCGGCCGCAGGGGATTTGACTGTCCAGCACAGAATCGGCACACCGGCCCCGCGCAAGGTTTGAACCCGTTCACGGTCCAGATCCTCGACCTCGTGACTGATAAAACAGGCCCCGACCCGGTCGAAATCCGGGATCTGACGCAAATGATCACAGACCTCGGGTGACAGCGGCCAATCACCGGGGATATAGGCGCTGGTGACGATGCCGCGTGGCACATCCGGCAGCAGTTCGGCCATACATGCGACGCTGTGCGGGTTGAATGACATGACGGCCACATCCCCGTCATAGCCGCGCAGCGCGGCGGCCGTAGCGGCCTCCAGCGGGCCCACATCGGACCCCATGGCCCCATCCTGATCCTTGAGCTCGACCAGCAGGGGTACCTGACCAGAAACCAGTTCTAGCACTTCGTCAAAGCTGGGAATGCCTTCGCCGTCACCGCCAGAAAGGGCAATACGCGCGGCCTGTTCAGCCGTATGTTGGCGGATCACCCCATCAGCACCTGTCAGACGCCCCAGACCATAGTCATGAAAGACCATGGCCTGGTTGTCTGCAGTCAGCTGCAAATCAATCTCGATTCCATAGCCAGCCGCGATCGCCGCGCGGATGGCCGCGCGGCTGTTTTCAGGTCGCCCCTGCGCCACATCATAAAAGGCGCGATGCGCGATCGGAGCCGCCAGAAAAGACGCAGGGAGAACCTGGGTCATTTGACCTGGAACACACCGTCGATTTCAACAGCCACGCCCAACGGCAGTGACGGAGAACTGACCGCCGACCGCGCGTGACGGCCCGCGTCCCCAAGAGCTTCGACCAGAAAATCGGACGCCCCGTTGATCACCATAGGCTGTTGGGTGAAATCGGCCGTCGAGTTGACGAAACCACCCAGTTTGACCACCTTGACCAGCCGATCCAGATCGCCATCACAGGCGGCCTTGACCTGGGCCAGCAACGCAATGGCACAGCGCTTGGCCGCGGCGGCACCTGTCTGGACGTCCATGTCATCGCCCAACGTGCCGGTGATCAATCCGTTTTCGTCCGCGGAAATCTGACCAGAGACATAGACGGTATCCCCAACCTTGACCCACGGTACATAATTGGCCGCAGGTGCGGGCGCATCGGGCAATGTGACACCCAGTTCCTTCAGTTTCGCTTCAAAGCCCATAAGAGATCCTCCATCTCGCGTTTCGGCGCGGACGCTAACCGGGACATCACCCCGCGAAAAGCAAAAAATCAGCTCTCGCGGAATGCCTTGGTGAAATAATCCGCGAGCGGTTTGACCAGATAAGTGATCGGGGACCGGTCATCCGTGCGGATAAAGCTTTCAACCGGCATGCCCGGAATGAGCGTTGTTCCCTCGGGCAGGCGATTGACCTCGCCTTCGTTCAACACGATCTCAGCGCGATAAAACGACACCTGACTGGCCTGATCTTCGAACGCATCGGCCGAAACCTGTGTCACGGTACCGAACAGCTCGGGTGTCTCGCGCTGGTCCAGCGCCGAAAACCGCAGGCTGACCGTCTGCCCGACAAAGATCTTGTCGATATGGATCGGATCCACGCGTGACGCGATCACCAGCGGGCGATCCTGGGGCACGAGAAACAGAACCGGATCAGCGGGACGGATCACAGAGCGCGGCGTATGCACCTGCAACCCATAAACGATCCCCGACACCGGGGCCGTGATGTCCAGACGATCCAATCGCTCTTGTAAACTGCGGCGCTGTTCTGCCAGTTCCAGCTCGCGGTATTGCAGATCGCGCAGGCGCGTGATCGCATCTTCGCGCTGGCGCGTGCCGAGTTTCAGAATCTCAATCTCGATCTCTGTTATCCGCCCTTCGGCCTGGGCCTCGGACGCGGTCAGCTCTCCCAATGACCCATCCAGATTGGCCGCTGTCCGTCGCAAATTCAAAACCGTGGCCGCCTGTGCCAGACCGCGATCCAGCAGCGATTGCTGGTTTTCCAGTTCTTCGTTGATCAACTCCAACTGCACCACAAGTGACGCCTGCTGGGCCTTGATCCCGATAATCTGATCGGTGATCTGGCCCCGTCTCTTGCCCAATTGTTCGATTTCACGCGCGGTGGAATCCGCCCGCGCCTGAAACAGACGTTCCTGTCCCGCCACCAGCTCTGCGACCATGCCGCGTTCGGCGGCAATCGCAAGCAGTTCAAGGTCAAAGGCGATAAAGTCATTCCCATCCCGCTCGGCTTCGAGCCGACCCCGCCGGGCCATCAGTTCGAACAGCTGTCCTTCGACGATCAGCTTTTGCGATTGCAGCAAATTGGAATCCAACCGAATGAGCGGCTGCCCCAGTTCTACCGTGTCGCCTTCCTCGACCAGGATTTCAGCGACAACGCCGCCGTCCAGGTGTTGAACGATCTGGCGGTTTCGATCCACTTCCAGCCGGCCTGGCGCAATAATGGCCCCGGCAATCGTGGCCTGGACGGCCCAGAATCCGAACCCCCCGACCAGCGTGATCAGTGCCAGAACCCCGATAATAATCGGTCGCTTGGCGGACCATGCGCTTTGTTCGCTCATTGTACGCCTCCCATGGCAGCAGATTTCTTCAGTTCCTTGTGGTTGGCGACCATTTCGCGCATGACCTGATCCTTGGGACCAAAGGCCGAGCGCATGCCGCCCTCCAATACCAATAGGGTGTCACACTCCTGAATGGCCGCGGGTCTGTGGGCCATGATCAGCACCGATTTTCCCGCCTCCTTCAGGGCCCGGATCGCCGAGTTCAAAGCCTGCGACCCTTCGTTGTCGAGGTTCGAATTGGGTTCGTCCAGAATCACGATGACCGGGCTGTCGTACAACGCCCGCGCCAGGGCGATGCGCTGCATCTGTCCCCCGCTCAATCGTCCGCCACCGGCGCTGACACGGGTGTCGTAGCCATCAGGCAGTTTGACGATCATGTCATGGGCCGCGGCCAGTTTGGCGGCGGCCACGACCTTTTGCGCGTCCGGTTGTTGGGCCAGGCGGGCAATATTCTGGGCAATTGTGCCCTCAAACAGCTGAACCCGCTGTGGCAGATACCCAATGTGCCGCCCCAGAACATCTGGTGCATATTGATCCAATGCGGCCCCATCCAGACGGACGCTTCCGCCTGCCGGACGCCACACCCCGGTCAATGCCCGGGCCAATGTGGATTTTCCCGCCCCGGACGGGCCGATCACGCCAACAGCCTGACCGGGTTCGACCCGGAAACTGACGGTGCGCAGCTGGGCTCGGGTATCGCCGGGTGGCACCACGGTCAGCGACTGCACATCGAGTTTCGCCTTGGGTTTGGGCAGATCGGTTCGCGGATCTTCGGGTGGCATCTTGGACAGCAACTCTCCCAGCGAACTCCAACCTTTGGTCGCGCGCTGTACCATCGCCCACTGACCAATGGCCAACTCGATCGGGGCCAACGCCCGTCCCAACAGAATCGACCCTGCGATCATTGCACCAGGTGTGATTTCGTTCAGCAGCACCAGATAGGCACCCAACCCCAACATCGCAGATTGCAAAAGCATCCGCAGTGTTTTGGTCAATGACGTGAACGAGCCACCGACATCCGTCGCCGCCACAGTTTCCATCAACGACGCATCCCGCGCCAGCTTCCAGCGTTCAAAGGCCGCGCTGCGCATCCCCATGGCCTGGATCAGCTCGGCTTCGGTGCGAATTTCTTCGCTCATCAGGTTGGCATGGTGGGACGAAATATTCGCCTTGGTGGTGGGGCCACGCGACAGGGCCTGGTTCACAAAGGTGATCATGACCAGCAACACGCCGCCCGCGATCGCCAACATTCCCAACCAGGGGTGAAACAACGCAATTCCGGCCAAAAAGAACGGTGTCCACGGAATGTCGAACCCGGCCAGCAGAACCGGCGAGGAAATCAGGCGCTGAATCGATTCCAGATCGGCCAACCCGGTTTGGGCCGTTGGATCAGGTGCCTGGGACGATCGACGAATCATCGCATCAAAAACACGTTTGTCCAATGTGGCCTGAAACCGTGCGCCAACCCGCGCCATCACGCGCCCGCGTGTATAGTCCAGGACCCCCATGGTGCCATAAAGAAACACCACAAGCAGCGTCAACGCGACCAGAGTTTCCTCGGACCGGCTGCCCAGAACCCGATCATAGACTTGCAACATATATATAGGACCTGTGAGCATCAGCAGATTAGCAAAAAAGCTGAATACTCCCACGATCCAAAAAAGAGTGCGGCTTTGACGCCGTGCTGAACGTAATTCTTCCAGCCCTTTGTTTTGCAGATGCCCTGCCATTATTCTATTTCTTCCATCCTGCGTTTGAGCTAGTTCACCATAATATGGCTAGTAAACCGAGACTCGAATATCGCCTGTTTCCAAATTGCCACAACTTTATTAAGTCAGGGCCTCCGCACTGGGAAAAGCCCTCAATGCCTATAGATGTTGCCGATCTGCTGACAACACCTGAACAACTGGACTAATAGACCAATGAGTCTGACGCCGCGACCATTTTTGTTTATCTGCGCCACACTTCTGTGCGGTCTGTTGTCCGCCTGTGCAAAACCGACACCAGAGCAAAAAGCCTCGGGTGTGGTTTTTGATCCTTACGAAGAAACCAATCGGTCGCTGCACGAATTCAACCTTGGTGTGGACAAGGCGCTGTTTCGCCCCGCGTCCAAAGGATATGTGTCAATTGTCCCTGAACCTTTGGTCACGAGCTTCAGCTATTTTACTGAAAACCTGTCGATGCCCGGTCAGATGGTCAACGCGTTGCTGCAGGGGGATCTAAGAACTGCGGGCAGCGCCGTTTCCCGCTTTCTCATCAATACCACTGTGGGGTTTGCCGGGTTGGCAGATCCGGCCAGCGATTTTGAGATCCCCGAAGTAGACACCGATTTTGGCGAAACATTGCACGTCTGGGGGGCCGGAGAGGGCTTCTACCTAGAAATTCCCCTATATGGTCCTTCGACCTCGCGCGATGCGGTTGGGTTGGTTGTCGATCTCTTTACCAACCCGATGGGCTATGCCACGCATAATCCCGTCGACAACATCACGGTATACGCGGAAATCGTCCGACGGATGGGGGATCGCGGAAATTACTCGGATACGATCGACGCAATCCTGTATGAAAGCGCCGATAGCTATTCCCAGCTGCGCCTGCTCTATATGCAGAACCGCCGGTTTGAGCTGGGACAAACGGATGAAGCAAACGAGATCGACCCGTTCGAACTGGACACAGAGGGATTCTGAGACATGTACCGCCGCACTTTCCTGATGGGCCTTGGGGCCACCATTGCATCGGTTCCACAAAAACTGTGGGCTTTGAACGAAGCTGGTGCCCGCACGCTGATTGATACGCTGGTCAAAGACATCAACAAGGTGATCGCGTCAGGAAAATCCGAACCCGCCATGTATCGCGAGTTCGAGCGGATTTTCAAACGGTACAGCGACACATCCTATATTTCGGCCTATGCCATGGGCGTCGATGCCCGCCGGGCCTCCAGCTCCCAGAAACGGGCGTTCTCCAAAGCATTCCAAGGGTATATCGCCCGAAAATATGGACGTCGGTTTCGCGAATTCATTGGCGGCCGCCTGGAGGTTACAGGCGTGAAAAAGGTCAAGAAGTGGTACGAAGTCAGCACCATTGCCTATCTCCAGGGTGAATCTCCCTTTGAAGTCACATTCCTGGTGTCGGACAGATCTGGCAAGAACCTGTTCTTTAACATGTTCATCGAAGGCGTGAACCTGCTGTTGACCGAACGCACCGAAGTCGGCGCGCTGCTGGACAAACGAAAAGGCAATATTGATCAGATGATTTCGGACCTGTCAAAAGCCGGATAATCTGCGGTTTTTGTGTTTTGAGGATTGCGGGAAGACGCTTTGGGTGTCTTCCCGTTTTTGTTTTCGGCAGCGCCGGTGAGGCACCAAGCCCGTCAATACGGCCTTGGCACATGTGGTCTCACCAGGGTGGCTCAGTTACCAAAGATATCTTTCAGGATCTGATCCACAACCCCGCCAATACCCCCATTCTGCCCGCCGCTGCGCGATGGGCTACGCTTTGGTGTAAACTTGGGTGGCAAAGGTTTGGGAGCTTTCAAGGGCAGTGGAACCGGGGTTAACCCCTCATGAACCCGTGTCATGACCTCATTCCAGATTTCGGCTGGAAGCCCGCCGCCCGTGACACCGGTCAATGGTGTGTTGTCATCATATCCCATCCAGACGCCGGCCACATATTCCGCGGTGAACCCGATGAACCAGGCATCGCGCGCGGCCTGGGTTGTGCCTGTCTTGCCCGCGACCTGCCATCCCGGCAATTGGGCCCGGGCCCCGGTGCCTTCGGAAACGACTTTTTCCATCATCCACATCAGTTCCTGCGCGGCCTGTGTCTGGATCACGCGTTCGCCGATGCCGCCCTGAGATCCCATCAACGCCGTCTGATCCCCCTGCAACCGCAGTTCGATCAGACCATAGGGCGTCACCGAAGACCCGCCGTTCAGAATCCCGGCATAGGCACCGGTCATTTCGATCAGCGTGCTTTCTGATGCCCCCAGCGCCAAGGCCGGACCCAACGCCAGATCATTATCAATGCCAAATTCGCTGGCCACCCGCCGGACCTTGTCCCGCCCAACCGATTCCGACACTTTGATCGCCGGAATGTTCAGGGAATCCCGCAGTGCCTGCCACAACGGCACCTCACCCTGGAATTTTTTGGTATAGTTCTTTGGGCAGTATTCGCCGGACCCGGGGATGTTCATGCAATAGGGCGCATCCAGAACCAGATCATAAGGCGAATAGCCCAATTCCAATGCCGTCGCATAGACAAAGGGTTTAAACGACGACCCGGTCTGGCGTTTGGCCTGCGTTGCCCGATTGAACACGCCAGAGACCTGCGCCTTGCGCCCACCGACCATCGCCCGCACAGCTCCATCCGCGCTCATCACCACGATGGCGGCCTGCGCCTTGGATCCCTCGCGCACCTTTTCCTGAAAGATAAAGGCCAACGCCTCTTCGGCGGATTTTTGCAGCCGTTGGTCCAACGTCGTCCGGATGATCACGTCTTCGGTTGTGTTGGTGCCCAGAAAATCGGGCATGACATCCATCACCCAATCCGCAAAATACCCACCGGCCCGTGCCGAGGCCGCCTCGCTCAACTCTGCCGGATAATCCTGGGCCGCCTTGGCCTGGGCTGCGGTCAGATACTCCTGTTCTTCCATCAGACCGACGATCACATTGGCCCGGTTCTGCGCGCGGGTCAGGTTGTTGGTCGGGGCATAGCGCGTCGGCGCAACCAGCAGTCCGGCCAACATGGCCGCTTCGGACGGGTTCACCTCGGCTGCGGATTTGCCGAAATACCGCTGGCTGGCGGCTTCGAACCCACGGGCCCCAGCCCCCAGAAATGCCCGGTTCATATAAATGGTCAGGATTTCGTCCTTGGTGTATTTCACCTCCATCGCCATCGAGAAGATGGCTTCCTTGACCTTGCGCCACAGCGTGCCACGCCGACAGTCCGCTTCATATTCCCGTTCGCTCATCCCGGATTTGGGATTGTAAGGTTCGCCCAGACACAACAGCTTGGCCGTTTGCTGTGTGATGGTCGATCCACCGTGGCCGGACAAAGGCCCGCGGCCTTCACGCAGGTTGATGCGCACGGCGCTGGCCACACCGCGCGGCGAAATGCCAAAGTGGCTGTAGAACCGTTTGTCTTCGGTGGCGACAATCGCGTTTTTCAGATGCGGTGACACGCTTTGTGTCGTGACCACCCCCCCGAATTGATCACCGCGCCAGGCAAAAACCTGACCGTTGCGATCCAGCATGGTCACCGACCCGCGCGCCCGGCCATCCAACAGGGCGGTCACATCAGGCAACCCGATATAGATATAGCCGACAGCCATCGCGATCAGCAGGGCAACCACCATGCCCATGCGCCAGACAAATCCCCAGATCAACCCAAAGATCCAACCAAAGAATCTGGTGATCGCCCCCCGGATCCGGCCGGGTCCCCGCCCCTTGCCGCCGCCCTTGGTCCTGCGTGAGGAGGCCGGTTTGGAACTGGTTTTGGCGTTTGCCCGTTTCGGCTTGCTCCCGCCCCAGAATTTCAGCCGCGCCATTATCCCCGTGCGTTTGGTGCGCGAAGACCGCGTGCGCGCCGCTGGTTTGGGACGCGATTTGGGCTTGGGTTTGGCTTTTGCCTTGGGCTTTGACTGCCCGGATGGGTATCGCCGTTCCGCCACCAGGGGAGGTTTGCGCCGTGGAGAATCTGTCATGCTGGAACGCTGCTCGGTTTTTGTGTTTGCCACACAATACAGTGGTCGGGCCGCTTTGTTGAGGGGCGGTTGCCAGTGTTTTTCCCTTCTTATTGCGTCCAGTAATTAGGCATACCCGATGATTCCCGCCATTTTTGCGCGCAAATGCGGCAAACCCAGATCGGATTTGCACCGGAATTGTTCCCTTGCTGCACCGCAGCCGTTTTGCTGCAGGTGCGAAAAGAATGGCAAGACGCCTGACTTACTCGGCCAAAACTGGGGACATGACGTGAAACTCATCATTGCAACAATCAAACCGTTCAAGCTCGAAGAGGTGCGTCTCGCGCTGACCGATATTGGCATTCGCGGCTTGATGGTGACCGAAATCAAAGGGTTTGGATCACAGTCCGGACATACCGAAATCTACCGCGGTGCAGAATATGCGGTGAATTTCGTGCCCAAGATCAAGCTGGAGCTGGTCGTCGCCTCGGATCAGGTCGATCAGGTTCTCGAAGCAATCACCAAAAGCGCCCGTACCGGCAAGATCGGCGATGGCAAGATCTTTGTTCTGGACGTTCTCCAGGCCATGCGGGTGCGCACCGGCGAAACCGATCAGGACGCGCTGTAACACTGCCGCACCTGCGCGCCTCAACAGACAATCAAGGATAGACCAAGATGGACAACATGAAACTCATGCCCGCCCTGGGTGCGGTCGCAACGGTCGCGCTGCTGCCGGGGCTGGCCTTTGCCGAAGAAGCTGGCCCGACGGCTGGCGTAAACCCATCGACCGACACCGTTTTCATTCTCAATTCGCTGCTGTTTCTGGTCGGCGGCTTTCTGGTGTTCTTCATGGCCGCCGGATTTGCCATGCTCGAAGCCGGGCTGGTGCGGGCCAAGAATGTGACCATGCAGCTGACCAAGAACATGGCCCTGTTTTCCCTGGCCGCGATCTTTTATTGGCTGATCGGATACAACCTGATGTACCCACTGGGCAGCTGGTCGGTCGAAGGCGTTCTGTCGGGTGTATTCGGACCCGGCGTGCTCGAAGCTGTCGGGATCACCGCCGATCAGGCGGATGACTATTCCTATGCCTCGACTGGGTCGGACTTTTTCTTTCAGCTGATGTTCTGTGCGGCCACCGCATCGATCGTGTCGGGCACTGTGGCCGAACGGATCAAACTGTGGCCCTTCCTGATCTTTACCATTGTTCTGACAGCCGTAATCTACCCGCTGCAGGCATCGTGGAAATGGGGCGGAGGTTTTCTGGATCAGGCCGGGTTCCTGGATTTTGCCGGATCAACCGTTGTGCATTCGGTGGGCGGCTGGGCCGCGCTGACAGGTGCCATCATTCTGGGTCCGCGTCTGGGCAAATACAAAGACGGTCGCACCCATCCGATCCCGGGTTCAAATCTGGCGCTGGCCACATTGGGTACCTTTATCTTGTGGATGGGCTGGTTCGGGTTCAATGGCGGGTCGCAACTGGCCATGGGCTCCATTGGCGATGTTGCTGACGTGTCGCGCATCTTCTCGAACACCAATGCTGCCGCTGCCGGCGGGGCTGTTGCCGCGCTGATCCTGACCCAACTGCTGTTCAAGAAGCCGGACCTGACCATGATCCTGAACGGCGCATTGGCCGGTTTGGTGGCGATCACCGCCGAACCTCTGACTCCCGGTCTGGGCCTTGCCACATTGATCGGTGCCATTGGCGGTGTAATCGTGGTCTTTACCGTTCCCTTCCTGGACCGTCTGAAGATTGACGATGTTGTCGGTGCCATTCCTGTGCACCTGGTGTGCGGCATCTGGGGAACGATCGCCGTTGTCCTGTCCAACCCCGAAGCCAGCGTCATGACCCAGCTTTACGGGATCGCAGTGGTCGGTGCCTTTGTGATCGTGACATCGTCGGCTCTGTGGTACGTGCTCAAGATTACTCTGGGTATCCGCGTCAGCGAAGAAGAAGAGATCAACGGATTGGACATGGCCGAACTGGGCATGGAAGCGTATCCCGAGTTCTCGCGCAGCTAAGATCTGCCCGGCCCAGGCCGAGCATATTATGACGCCCTTCGCACTGCGGGGGGCGTTTTCCGTTGGGACAGGCTGATTGCTGCGATCAATTCATCGCGTCTTGTGTACAGGTCACCTCTTGCCCGTCCGCCTGGATCAATGTTGCGTCATCCCCCTGGACCCAGAACGTCGTGTTTGCATGGGTATACTTGCTGCCGGACCCCGCAGGCGTCCCGGTCAGAACGGCACCGCCACCCAGCCAAGTCAAACCGGCGATTGCTTCGGGAGCCGAGATAAAGACAACGCTCACAGGCACGTCCATGCCCTCACAGACGTAGGGAAACGGACCGGTCGAAGCTCCGTCTTCGCTGCGGGCATCTGCGAATTCCGTTCGGATTTCACCAATCCGCAGCACGTACTCTTGCAAAACACAATGCTCGACGCCCAAACTGGACTTCCAACAGTCGTTGCGACCCTTGACCCAACCGCGTTGAAACGCCCGCAGGTCGTGCACTCTGTCATCCGTCATATTGGGGCCTTTGACGGCCAGGCTGTACACACGCGTCAGCTCCCGGTCCAAAGCGCTGAGAGTTTCAGAAGCACAGACGGCATCTTCCGCGGTGCTGTCTGCCTTGGAGCAGTCAAAAGATGGCCCCTGCGCCCAGGCAGGGCCGATGCCAGCCCCAATCCATGCAAGGCTTGCAATCAAAGGTATCATCCGCGCCATTCAAACGTCCTTTCCGAACCAACTCCACTGTCTGAGCGATATAGGTCCAATCCCCAAAAAGAAAACGCGCGCCGGTTGTGGCGCGCGCTTCTATTCAGCAGTGATGGCTGGCTTCAGACGCCGGCATCGACAATCGCCTGGGCCAGGATCGGCACGGTCTTGGCATTCAGACCAGCAATATTCAGACGGCTGTCGCCGACCATGTAGATGCCGTTGTCTACCCGCATCTTCTCGACCAGATCCGGCGTGGTCCCAAGCAGCGAGAACATGCCGCGGTGCTGCGCAATAAAGCTGAAGCGGTCCGATCCGGTCAGGCGCTGCAGCTCATCGGCCAGACCCTGACGCAGTGTCAGCATCCCCAGCCGGGTCTCTTCCAGCTCGGCTGCCCAATCGGCCCGCAGGGCTTCGTCGTTCAGAATCATCGTCACCAGCCGGGCACCGTGATCCGGCGGGAAGGAATAGTTCTGGCGATTCAGGAACGCCAACGTCTGTTGGTTCAATGCCTGACCACCGGCGTCATTGGCCACGGCCATCAACAGACCCGTCCGTTCGCGATAGATGCCAAAGTTCTTCGAGCAGCTGGCCGCGATCAGCGTTTCGGGACAATTCGCAGCGACCAGACGCACGCCCAGCGCGTCCTCTTCCAGACCGTCGCCAAAGCCCTGATAGGCGATGTCGATCATCGGGATCAAACCGCGTTCGTTCAACAGGTTGATCACCTCCTGCCACTGAACCGCGTTCAGATTGGCACCGGTCGGATTGTGACAGCAGCCGTGCAACAGGATCACGTCACCCTTTTGCGCGGTCTTCAGATCTTCGATCATACCGTCAAAATTCACACCCCGGGTTTCCCGGTCGAAATACCGATACACGACTGTTTCGATGTTCAGGTAATTCAGGATCGACACATGGTTGGGCCAGGTCGGGTCGGACACGAACACGCGCGCATCGGGATTGGCCATCTTGATCAGCTCAAACGCCTGACGCACAGCACCGGTACCGCCGGGCGTGGCAGCTGCGGCCACATTGCCGCGTTCGACCGCATCGCCCAGAATCAGTTTGATCATCGCATCCGAATAGGCCGGGTCACCGGCCAGCCCCACATAGGCCTTGGTCGTTTGCTCTTCCCACAGCTTGTGCTCGGCTGCCTTGATGGCGCGCATCACCGGGGTGACGCCTTCGGCATTCTTGTAGACACCGACTCCCAGGTCGATCTTGTTCTCACGCGGGTCTTCGCGGAATGCCTGCATCAGCATCAGGATCTTGTCAGCAGGCTGGGATTTGAGATTTTCGAACATCAGTTCTCTCCGGTTGCAACGGGAAGTGTCGGGAAGGCACCCCATTCGGACCAGGACCCGTCATACAACGCATGATCGGTCTTGCCGATGCGCTCCATGGCGAGGCTGAGAATGGCAGCGGTGACACCCGATCCACAGGTGGTAATCGCGGGTTTGGACAGATCCACGCCAGCGGCATCAAAGGCCGCGCGGATACCGTCAGCATCCTTCATTGTGCCATCAGCGTTCAACACGTTCTGAAACGGCACATTCCGAGAACCGGGAATATGACCGCCGCGCAGCCCTTCGCGCGGTTCAGGATCAATCCCGGCAAAACGCCCGGCCGATCGGGCATCAATGATTTCGTGATCGCCCAGCTTGGTTGCGGCCGACACCTGCGTCACGTCCCGCACCATATGGTTCTGAACCCGGACCGTCATGTGGCGGTCGCGGACGATGGGCGGCATATCCTCGGTCGGATGACCTTCGGCCTGCCACTTTGGCAACCCACCATCCAGCACCGCGACGTTGGTCTGACCCATCAGGCGGAACAGCCACCACACGCGCGCTGCCGAACGCACCCCAGACCCATCATAAATCACCACCTGATGGCCATCTCCGACACCCATCGCGCGCAAACGGGACATGAATTTTTCGACCGGCGGGACCATGTGCGGCAATTCCGACCGATGATCGCTGATGTCGTCGATATCGAAAAAACGGGCACCGGGGATATGGGCCGCGTCATACTCGGCTTTGCCGTCTCGCCCCTCCTGGGGCAGATACCATGATCCATCCAGAAGCCGAAGATCCGGGTCCTTCAGGTGAGCAGCCAGCCAATCTGTGGATACCAATGTTTTCGGATCATCAAACATGCGAGCGTCCCCTTCCTATGCGCGTTCACAGGCCTACTACCGGCAGGCCAGAGTCGCAAGGGAAAGGGGCCGAAATCGGGCCAGATCGGGCTGTTCACTCCGATATGAGGATCACTTTCACCCTTGCCGCCCAGCCCCCTGGCCGCTCGTACCATATGCGGTTCGTGCCAACGCACAGCCGCCCCCAAAGAGATCGCCCAACCAACCGTCGGTCTGCCCGACCTTAACGCGCGTCCTTGAGCAACCGCTGCTTTTGGCGTCCCCAATCCCGTTTGGCTTCGGTTTCGCGTTTGTCGTGGTTCTTCTTGCCTTTGGCGATGCCGATCTTGAGTTTCACAAACCCCTTGTGATTGAAGTACATCACCAATGGCACCAGGGTCATCCCCTTGCGCTGGGTCGCATTCCACAGATTCGATAATTCCTTGCGCGAAACCAACAGCTTACGACGACGACGTTCTTCGTGTTTGAACATCTTGGCCTGCTCGTAAGGCGCGATATAGGAATTCACCAGCCACAGCTCACCGTCTTCCACCGCAGCATAGCTTTCTGCGATGTTCGAACCACCTTTGCGCAGGGATTTGACTTCCGACCCTTCGAGTATGATCCCACACTCGATATCGTCATCGATTGCGTAATCGTAACGTGCGCGGCGGTTCTCCGCGATGACTTTGTAATTCGGATCAGATTTCGTTTGGGCCATAGGGCGCAGATGTAAGCGCGTTATGGCCGCCTTGCAAGCCACCCGCTGGGCAATTCCCGACGCTCAGACATCGCCTGTGGGGGTCGTTTGCTGGGAATAGTGATGCATGTTCAAAAAAGCCGCCCCCGACTCGCCCGTGCGATATCCATGCGGCAGATCAGCAGCGAACCTCAGACCCTGCCCCGCCAGCAATGGCACCCATTCCCCGTTCTTCAACACATCGACCGCCCCCTGAAGCACAAACACCTCTTCTGTCACACCATTGGCGTGGGCGTCCGACTCGTAACTCTGCCCCGGACGCAATGCCACGTGAAAGGTCTCAGCCCCCAGCTGTGGGTCAAAGGGAAAGACAATCTTGACCTCGATACTGCCCGGAAAGGTCACCGTCTGAAAGACACCTGCGCGGGATCCGTCCACCGGGGTTGCCGTGCCTATCAATGCACTGAGCGGCAGTTGGAACCCTTTGGCGATCTTCCACAGCGTCGAAATGGTCGGGCTTGATTCGCCGCGCTCGATCTGGCCCAGCATGGCCTTGCTGACGCCGGTCTGCTCCGCCGCCTTGGACAGGCTCAGACCTGCCGCCGCGCGAACATCCCGAAGATTGAGCGTTATCTCGTCCGTTTCCATCCGTGTACCCTGCGAATTATCTTGTGCGTTATAACGCACATGATGTAGCGTGCGTTATAACGTCCGCAACCCTACCGCATGGTCAGACCGAGAGAAACCCGGATCTTGCGTTTGGACAGGACAGACCTGACAACCAGCAGAAACGGCCCTAATGTCGGCCGCAATCGACTCGACAACAGCCCGTCGCGGCCACAAGGGAACCAGCGAAATGCCAATGTACCGATCAAGAACCTCCACCCACGGCCGCAACATGGCCGGTGCGCGCGGCCTGTGGCGGGCCACCGGCATGAAGGATGACGACTTCGGCAAACCGATCATCGCCATCGTCAATTCGTTCACCCAATTCGTTCCGGGCCACGTGCACCTGAAGGATCTGGGCCAGATGGTCGCCCGCGAGGTCGAAGCCGCAGGCGGTGTCGCCAAGGAATTCAATACCATCGCCGTAGACGACGGTATCGCCATGGGCCACGACGGGATGCTCTACTCCCTGCCGTCGCGCGAAGTGATCGCGGATTCAGTCGAATACATGGTCAACGCCCATTGCGCTGACGCCATGGTCTGTATCTCGAACTGTGACAAGATCACGCCCGGAATGCTGATGGCTGCCATGCGCCTGAACATCCCGGCAATCTTTGTCTCCGGCGGCCCGATGGAAGCCGGCAAGATCGACATGGCTGATCTTGACCTGAAAAAAGTCGACCTGGTCGACGCCATGGTGGCCGCAGCCAGCGACACCTATACCGACGAACAGGTGCAACATATCGAAGAGAACGCCTGCCCGACCTGCGGGTCGTGCTCGGGCATGTTCACTGCGAACTCGATGAACTGCCTGGCCGAGGCGCTGGGTCTGGCGCTGCCCGGCAATGGCTCGACCCTGGCGACGCATTCCGATCGCAAGCATCTGTTCCTGGAAGCCGGTCGCAAGATCGTCGAGATCACCAAACGCCATTATGTGGGCGAAGAAAAAGGCCTGCTGCCGCGCGAGATCGCGACATTCGAAGCCTTTGAAAACGCCATGAGCCTGGACATCGCCATGGGCGGATCCACCAATACGGTTCTGCACCTTTTGGCCATCGCCCATGAAGGCGAAATTGATTTCACCATGACCGACATGGACCGACTGAGCCGCCAGGTCCCCTGCCTGTGCAAGGTCGCCCCCAATACCGCCAACGTCCATATGGAAGACGTGCACCGGGCGGGTGGCATCTTCTCGATCCTGGGCGAATTGTCCCGCGCTGGCCTGTTGCATGGAGATGTGCCCACGGTTCACACCAGCTCGATGGCCGAAGCGATTGCCAAATGGGACATCAAGGTCGCCAACAACCCCGAAGCCGAAGAGCTGTTCAAGGCAGCACCCGGCGGCGTGCGCACCACCCAGGCGTTCAGCCAATCCAACAGGTTCAAGGAATTGGACACCGATCGCGAAACCGGGATTATCCGAACCAAGGAACACGCGTTCAGCCAGGACGGCGGCCTCGCGGTACTGTTCGGCAATATCGCTTTGGACGGGTGCATCGTGAAAACAGCTGGCGTGGATGACAGCATTCTGAAATTCACCGGCACGGCGCATGTCTGCGAAAGTCAGGACGCCGCTGTCAGCGATATCCTCACTGGCAAGGTCAAGGAAGGCGCCGTGGTGGTCATCCGCTATGAAGGCCCCCGCGGCGGTCCCGGCATGCAGGAAATGCTGTATCCAACCAGCTACCTGAAATCCAAAGGCCTGGGCAAAGCCTGTGCCCTGTTGACCGACGGACGGTTCTCAGGTGGCACATCGGGGCTGTCGATTGGCCATGTGTCTCCCGAAGCGGCCGAAGGCGGTACAATCGGTCTCGTCGAGCAGGGCGATGTCATCGAAATCGACATTCCGAACCGGACAATTCATCTGGCTGTTGACGATGAAACGCTGGCCACCCGCCGGAGCGCACAGGACGCCAAAGGGTGGGAACCCGCCGAACCACGCAAACGCAAAGTGTCTACCGCGCTAAAGGCCTATGCCAAACTGGCCACCAGCGCCGCCAAAGGCGCTGTACGCCAAGTGTGACGCACGCACTCCGGCCCGTTTTCCAGCGGGCCGGAGCCGCCGGGCCAAAAACTTTTCGGGAAAAGTTTTGGCCAAAGTTTTGCTAAAACTTTGGCACCGCGGCATCAATCGCCGAGCTTTGCATGCACTTCGTTCAAATCGATTTCTCCTATCGGCATCTTGTTGCCAGGATTCTCGACATCATATTTGAACAGTTCAAAGTCCCGTTTGAAGATCTCATAAACCAGATGCATTGACAGATCGTCGAAATAATCTTCGACCGGGTGCAACCGCTTGGGCCCATGCCCCTCGCTTTCGTTGAACCGCGGAATATCTCCCAGATCGACCGGATGTTGGGTTTCGATCGAATCCAGAACCTCCTGCATGCCTTCATTGAACTGTTCGGTCCAAATGATCTTGTCATAGGTTCCGCCGTTCCAGATAAAGGTCGAGACATGCCCTGACATGGCCGACCAGTGGATATCAGGCTCCATCGGCCGGCGAAACCGAATGCTGTCGCGAACAAACAACAGAAACCGGCGAAAGCTCTTGATCTGGTCGAACTCCTGCTTGCCGTCGTCGCCGCCAACCTCGATCCCGTAATCATAAATCAGCTTGGGCACCAGATTGCCACGGTACCGTTTGCCGTTGCGTTGAATGCCACAGATCTTGTCGAAAAACGAACTCAGGATCCGGGTATAGGGGTTGCGCACACAGGTGAACGCATAGGACCGGTGCCCCTGTACGTTGCGGGTGATCGGCCCCTGGCTGCCTTCCAGCGCCCATTTGTGAAGCCCGGTCTTGGCATCATGAATATCGCCATCAAAAAAGACACCATGATCCGAATAATGCAGGATTTGTCCAATGGTGGAACAGGCACATTTGGGCACCACCCGATACACAACACTTTCGCTTTCGGTCATCCAGGTCCCGGGAAATCCCATATGCGCGCTCTCCTCTGATGCCCCTGCCCCATAACGTGGGGTCAATTGGGTTGCTTGTTTGTCTGACAAATTATCTTGTTTATTCAATCACTCTCAACCTTTATCAAGGTAAACAATGACAAGAAACCGGAGTGCTTCGTTTCCGAGATGGCAAAAATCGCCTATATCCTGCTTTGCCACAAGGACCCTGAGGCCATTGTGAAGCAAGCCGAACGCCTGACGGCGGCCGGTGACTACATGGCAATTCACTTCGATGCCCGTGCCAAACCCGAAGCTTACAAGCTGATCCGCGAGGCTCTGGCAGACAACCCCAATGTCACCTTTTCCCGCAAGCGGATCAAATGCGGCTGGGGGGCATGGTCCCTGGTTCAAGCGACGCTTTATGCCGTAGAGGCGGCCGTCGAGGAATTCCCCCGCGCGACCCATTTCTACATGTTGTCCGGCGATTGCATGGCAATCAAGACCGCTGAATATGCGCATCATTTTCTGGACAGCAACGATTACGACTTTATCGAGAGTTTCGATTTTTTCGAAAGCGACTGG
Source organism: Rhodobacteraceae bacterium M382 (assembly GCA_025141015.1). Taxonomy (NCBI): domain Bacteria; kingdom Pseudomonadati; phylum Pseudomonadota; class Alphaproteobacteria; order Rhodobacterales; family Paracoccaceae; species Rhodobacteraceae bacterium M382. The sequence goes on from CP081098.1 coordinate 4,003,509, forward strand.
ATCAAGACCGGGATCAAGGAAGAACGGCTGACCTATCGCCATTACTTCAATGAACGCACGCACAAGAAACTGTTCTATGCCGCATTCAATCTGCAAAAACGGTTGGGTGTTTCGCGCGAGATCCCGCATGATATCCAGGTGCAAATCGGATCCCAATGGTGGTGCCTGCGTCGGCGCACGGTCGAATGGATTCTCGAATTCACCCGCACCAGAAAAGACGTCATGCGTTTCTTTCGCACAACCTGGATTCCGGATGAGACGTTTTTTCAGACGCTTGTACGCCATCTGGTACCAGAAACCGAAATCCAGGCGCGCACACTGACGTTCCTGATGTTCACCGACTATGGAATGCCGGTGAATTTCCATAATGATCACTATGACTTGCTGCTCAGCCAGGATTTCCTGTTCGCGCGCAAGATCAGCCCCGAAGCGGTCGAGCTCAAGGCCCGGCTCGGGCGGCTGTATGCGGCGCATGATGTCGATTTCCAGATTTCGAACGAAGGCCGCAGCCTGTATAAATTCCTGTCCGGCAAGGGGCGGATCGGACGCCGGTTTGCCATGCGGTTCTGGGAAACGGAAAGCACCCTTGGGCGTGAACGCGAACTGCTGATCGTCGTGTGCAAGAAATGGCATGTCTCAAAACGGATCCTGGAACAAATCCGTCATGTGACCAACATTCCCTGCATTGAATACCTTTTCAACGAAGAAGGCACCCCTCTCCCCGATCTTGGGGGTATCCAGTCGTCGCTGGAAAAACGGACCCGGCATCGGCGCGCCCTGATGCGCATGTTATTTGAATATTATGAAACTGATCGGTTGCTGGTCTGCATGGACCCGTCCAATCTGGACTTGCTGCACGACTTCTTTTCGGACCGCTCCGTCACCCGGATGCTGCACGTGGAATGTGAATTCACCGATGAATATCTGATCGGGCATGCGCACCGTGTGGGGTTGGCAGGCGAACGCACGCCGCAGGCCACGCTGGAACGGCTGCTTCCCACAATCCGCAATGACATCGTGCACGAGGCCGATCGCATCCGCGATGCCGGCTTTGCCCGCCATTATCGGGTTCACCAGTCCGACAGCCCGGAAGAGAATGCGGGCAAATTCCAGGACTTCCTGACCATCCCGCCCGATCAGGCCCTGCGCCTGGCCCAAACCGACCATTTGTTCGCGGATTGACCGGCGGATTTCTTGCCCGCGGGGGCAGAATCGCCCGCCCTCGCCCGCCGCAAAACCCGCTCCACGTCGCAAAACATCCGGCGGAATCGGCTTTGCGGCACGGCCAACAACCGCTTGGTCGCTTCCCGACCCGGAGTCTTCGCAATTGGACTTTGCAAGGGACAGGAGGATACGCTAACACTGAATGATCCGGCGCCGGATTTCGGCTGCCAAAGGGAATCCGGTGTCACGGCCGCAACGCTGTCATTCCGGAGCCGCCCCCGCGACTGTAAGCGGTGAGCGCCTGTCCAATTGCCACTTGATCCTTTTGGATCGGGGAAGGCGGGCAAAGCGCCATGATCCGCGAGCCAGGAGACCTGCCGGGTAACGAACGTACAACACCGTCGGGTGCGACGGCAAGGAGAAGACAAAATGAACGCGCAAGCGACCACCGTTTCCCAGTCCCACAGCAAAGCCGGTTTTGGCATTGCTGTTTTTGCAGCTCTGATCGGTTTGGCCATCGTGTCGATCACCGGCCACGTTCAGGCGTCGACCCTGCACGATGCAGCCCATGACGTGCGTCACGCGACCGGCTTCCCCTGCCACTAAGCTGATGTTCACACGGATTTTGACCAGCGCGTTGTTCGCTGGTGCTGCAGCAGGGCTGATAACCGCCCTGCTGCAGTTGTATTTTGTACAGCCTGTTCTGCTGCATGCCGAGCTGTACGAAGGGGGGGATCTGGTTCATTTCGGGTCGTCATCAACGGTGTCGGCGCATCAGGACGTGGGCGGTTTTGAGGCCGTGCGCGACGGGTTGAGCGTGGTCTTTACCATGCTTGTCTACTCCGGCTATGCAATGGTTCTGGTGGCGCTGATGTCCCAGGCCGAAGAGCGCGGTGCCACCATCAATGGGCGCACAGGTCTGATCTGGGGTGTCGCGGGCTTTGTCGCTGTGCATTTCGCACCCGGGTTTTCGCTTGCCCCAGAAGTTCCCGGTGTTGCCGCCGCCGACGTTGGTGACCGCCAGATCTGGTGGTTCGCCACGGTGCTGACTGCGACCCTGGCCATGTGGTTGATTGCCTTTGGCAAATCCTGGACCGCCTGGGGGGCTGCTGCGATCCTGTTGCTGGCACCGCATGTGATCGGCGCACCGGAACCTGCGGTGTTTACCGGTCCTGTCCCAACGGAAATCGGGGCCCATTTTGCCGCACGCGCCTTTGGCGTTGGCATGGTTGCCTGGGTTCTGCTCGGATGTCTGGCCGGATACTTCTGGCAACGCGAAGGCACAGGCTCGGCCAATGGTCAGGCCGCCTAAATCGCGGATTTGACCGTCGGTCCCTATCGCTCTGCGAGCGTCGCCACTCTTGGGGGCGCTCGTCTCATTTTTTCGGACCCCAAGGACCAGATACCATGGATCGCTCCATTCCCCTCCTGCTGATCGGCCTCGTTTTTGGTGGCGGCATCGGCTTCACCATTGCCGCCGGAAATGGGATCACTTTTGACGGCCACGACCATGGCGACCCCGGCCAGCACGGTGGCTCAACAGCACAACATGCCGACGCGACCTCTGGGCACGGGGCTGGGAACGGATCTGGGCACGGATCCGGCCACGACCACGACGAAATGGTGTCTGTCGCGGACGACGGCGCAGCACCAACGCTGACGCTCGCCGTGCACAAGGATCCTGCCGCTGGCTGGAATCTCAACATCCAGACAGAAAATTTCCGCTTTGCACCTGAAAACGCCTCGACCGCACATGTAGAGGGCGAAGGGCATGCCCACGTTTACATAAATGGCGTCAAACTGGGCCGCTATTACTCAGATTGGCTGCATCTGTCTGCCCTGCCCAAAGGCCAGGTCGAGGTCAAAGTGACCCTGAACAGCAATGATCACAAGATGCTTGCCGTGGGTGCCACACCTTTGAGCCAGGCGCTGACAATCGAGAACTGATCACTCCGCAACGCTGCCGCCCCTGTGCTGCTACCCCGTGCTGCCGTCTGTCGCGCGCGATCAGGCACCGCCTGGGCCGGTTTACCGGGTCAGGCGGTGCCTGGCCCAACGGGTCCTGGCGTATCTCTGATGCGTGTGGACCGGGCGGGAGCCCCCCGGGGCTGCCCAGTCTCAGCACAGGGCCGCGATCCGCCCCTTCAGGCAAAAGCGCAACCGACCACAAGGGCGCGCATCCTCGATCCACCCCTGGGGGGCGTCCAGATAGACCCCGACCGTTTCCAGAATATCCGACCGATCCGTCTCGGGCTGAACACCTGCAAAGAAATAGGTGGCCCGCCCTGCCCCCTGCAACGCCATCGTGGTCGGGTTGGCACATCCATTCAGACACGCCTGATCGCACAGCTGAACCTGTCCCGGCCAACGCAGGTCCAGCGCCGCCTGCAACCCGTCGCGAAACGACCGGTCCGCTGCCGACTTGCAGGTCGTGCACAGCACCAATTGCACCTGAGTTCGGATCTCTGTCATCGGGTTGCTTACTTCGACTTCCAGCTGTCCAGCCACCGACGGATCCGGCCCCGGCGTTCCGAAATCGCATCCCCCGCCGCATAAAGACTGTCTTCGACATCCTCGATCATCGGATCAATACGGGCCTGCCGGAACCGGCGCCACCGCACCCAGATCGCCCAGACAATGCCAGCGAGAATCGTCAGAAAGACGATATTGAACCAGTTGACCGGGCTGTGATCGGGCCCCGCCACAGGTTTGATCGAAATCGCATTCGGAAAGATCGACAGGAATTCATTGCGCCAGCCATAATGCATGACCGACACCCACTCGGGATCCGATTTGGTCGAAATCCGGTCATTCGCTTCGGTATACAGGTTGGCGGTGTCGAACTTGAAATAGAACGGCCAGCCCCACCCGGTATCTTCATTGCGATAGACAATTGCCCGGTTGCTGGGTCTCACCGCCTGAATGAATTGAACGTCGCGGCTGATCAGGTTCACCGACTGATCATCCGGAACCGCCCAAAACATCCGGGTCCAGTCGTTCAGCTCCTGTCGTTCTTCATAGGTATTGACGATCCGCACCGTGTCATGACTGGGCAGCGCATAATGCAGGACTGACCCGACGGTGCCCCAGAAGAGCAGAATGATCGCCCATTTGATATAGACCATGGTTTGAGGTCCTCACATAAAATTCCGAATATAGATCAAGGCCACGATACCCGCCCACGGCACGATATAGACCCCGAGAATAAGCTTGCGGCGAAACGAGGCATCATAGCGTTTCAACCCGCGTTCAACAAAGATATCCTTGTCGCCCTTCATGGCGTCCTTCTTGTCCCAATGCGCCTCAAGCTTGCCTTTGCGCACCGACCGGGAATAGAGCGACAACCCGATATAGGCAATCGTCTGAATGAACAGCAGGACAACAAGCAGGCGAAACAGCGCAAACATCTCAACGTCTCCTTACAGCACCCCAGGGACCGACGCGGTCGATCAGGTCATCGCGACGTCCCGGCTTTGGGGGCGGCTCCGGGGTGCGGCCGCTCATGTCGGGTTCATGTCCAAACAGTGCCGCGCGTGCCCCCGCCTTGTCCACCGCATATTCCGAGGCCAGAAACTCTGCAACATAGGCTTTCTTGGGCTCGGGCCAGGTGCTGTAGGATTCATAGAACAGGGGTTTGTGGCAAATGAACAATTGGCGGATGTCCAACGGACACAGCTCTGCCAAAAGCATATTGACCAGATCCCGATCCGGCGTGTCCGCAGCGCGTAACGTATAAAAATACCCGGGGTGATCCGAACTGACCCGCGGCCACCCGCCGCCGGTTTCCGCCCAACGAACCATGGCAGCCAACAGATCGTATTCGACCGGCAATTCCCCAACATGCGCCCGCGCCAGCCGCCGCAAATCCGATCGCGACCGCCCGGCCAGATCCAGGCCCTTGCGGCCCAGCGTATCCGCGACAATGAAATCCATCTTTTGGCGCAGGATCGCCGCACCATCCACACCGCGCGCCTTGACCACCGGTTCGGCCAACCCATTATAGTCCAGAAATTTGGCAATCCGGTTTCGGTCGCTCATGTCAAAGACGTATTTGATCGGCAGCTCCTCTGTCGGCCGTGGCCCGCTGGTGATCATCGCGGGGTGGTCCACCCCCTGGAACAGATAGATCCCGCCGAAATGCGCCGTCCAGAAATTGCGCTGCTCGAATGTTTCATGCTTCAGGTGCACAGGGTTGCGGGACACATCACCGGTCTGCTTGGCCGTTTCGATCATTTCGGCGATCAATACATCGTCAAACCAGCCATCCTCCTCGGTCTTGAACCGTTCGACCAGCCCGGCAAGGTGATCGGCCTGGGCAATGGTTCCCCTGGTCGTGTCGGCCTCGACCCGGATCTGACGGATGTCGAACAGGCGCGCAGGTGTCTCAACGCTGAACACCGAATTGACCAGTTCGCCCGCCACGGCATCTGTGGCGGTCAGGGCAAACAGCTGCGCCAGATTGCGCGCGATGAACTGCTGCAGGATATCCCGGCTGGTCGAAAATTTCGCGTCCAGCAGCGGCGCATTCTTCTGTTCGGGTGTGAGCAGAATGAACTGCCGATTGACCCCATTGGGATTGAGATACAGCGGATCGCCCAGCTCCTGCGCGATCTCGGGCGAAAACCCGGAGATGTCGATGTGAAAATCGCCAAGCCCGGTTTGCCTGCCAGACAAATGCTCCAGCGCCCGGTTGTAACGGTCAATCAGGGCAGGGCTTGAGACATGGATCAGGTTACCAAACATCAACCCGTTCTGGATGAGACGTTTCACTTTGCTTTCCCTTCAGAAATGTCCCTGTGCAGAATGATCACAGGCCTGTCCTCCAATTCAACCAGACCCTGAAAAGGGACCGCTGGTGTGCCCAATCTACCACCAGCCCAGTCTAAACGAACCACAGACCCAAATGATACATCACAGTCTGGCGCTCAATCCCAATTTTACACCACCCCAATTTTACACCACGCAAACCTTCTCAGAACGCGGCAACGCGGGTTGGACGTTCGGGGCAACATCTCTGTCCGGTCGCCGCATCTGACGTTTCATGTTCCTGAAATAAATGAATTCAAAGAGTGGATTACAAGGCAACGCATCTTTTCGCCGCAGGCTTTGCCCTATGGCTTGGCACTGCAGTTCCTGCTTTGCGCGCCGTATTGAGGCAAGGCAGCCCACCCAGGGACGCGCAGTGGTGGCGGTGGTGGGGTGAATTACTGGGGGCCAGAGGTGACAGGTTACATCCTCAGATCAACAGATCGAATGTGTCCGTTCCGATCTGGATGTTGATCGCGCTTTGGCCGCCGCCATCGACCAGCGCCCAGATGATCTGTTCGGTGGGTTTGTAGATCACGAACGCCTCTTGCACCGTGTCATCGCCTGACCGTTCGCCCACGTCATTGGCGGTATGGGCCAGGTTGACCTGGAAATCGCTGGCCGTGGCGGGGACACCGCCCCAAAACAGCACGTCGCCTTCGGTGGACAGGTAATCCTGCAGCCAGTCCGATCCGTGGCCCTCGACACCGGCATGGAAGAACTTGTCCGCGCCAGAGCCGCCATTGATCCGGTCGCTGCCAAAGCCGCCATTGACAAAATCATTGCCCGCACCGCCAAACACCAGATCGGAAAACGCCGAGCCGGTGATCACGTCGTCGCCGTCCTGACCCTGCAGGTCATCAACACCCGCGCCACCGGCGATGGTATCGTTGCCCGCCTGACCAAACACCTGGTCGTTGCCCGCGCCCGCGTCCACGCTGTCATCGCCCGCTCCGGCAAAGACCACATCGCGCAGGTCAGCATCCGTGGCCCCGCCCTGAATGGTGTCATTGCCTTCGCCACCGTTCAGCGTATCGGCGCCATCGCCCCCGTTGATGATGTCATTGCCGGCGTTCCCGACCAGACGGTCGTTGTCGCCCAGACCGGTGATCGTGTCGTTGCCTTCGGCCCCGATCAGAACATCGCGCCCCGGTGTCCCCGTCAGGTTCAACGCGCCTGGCGTGATCGGACCTGTGGCAGCGCTGGTGACGCTTTCATCCGTTCCAAAGGTGTCCGTATAGGTGAACACAACCGAAATCTGGCGGCCCACATCGTCGGATGTCAGGGTGTAGGTTTCATTGGTGGCACCCGCAATCGGGGTGCCATCCCGCAGCCATTGTCCGGCTTCGGTCGATTCGTTGATCCCGTCGGCATCCGCAACCCCCGACGTATCCGCAGTGAGCGTATCGCCGCTTTTGGTGCCACCCGAAATCGTCACGGCCCCGGTTGGCAGATCGTTGACATTGGCCACCGCAACCGTCGCCGCGCTGGTCACGGTTTCAGCCGTGCCCGCATTGTCGGTATAGCCAAAGCGGTACGACATCTGCGCCCCCACATCGGCCTGCGTCAGCGCATAGGTCGTCGACGTCGCACCAGCCACCGCGACACCATCGCGCAACCATTGACCCGACAGGGTCGCCGCATTGATCCCATCCGCATCGCTCACACCAGAAGGATCCGCCGTCAGCGTCCCCCCCTGCTCGGCCGTGCCGCTGATCACAACCGCTCCAACCGGCGCATCATTCACATCCGCAACAGCCGACGTCGGCGCGCTGGTCACGGTTTCATGGGCACCAAGGCTGTCCGTGAAGGTATAGACCACGGACAGGCGTGAACCGACGTCCTCCTGGGTCAGGACATGGCTGGATCCGGTGCTGCCGTCGATATCGACACCGTCGCGTTGCCATTGGAACCCTTCGGTGCCCGCCACGATCCCATCCGCATCGCGGACCGATGAAATGTCGGCCACAAGGGTCCGCCCCTGCACCGGGGGCAGACCGTCAATGACAACCCCACCTTCCGGCGCAGCGGACACCGCCTGCAGCTCATAGGCTCCCAGGTCGACGATACCGCCATTGTCCACATCGGGTAAATTGATGGCGCGCGGCGCGCCGGTGGCGTCGGTCTCCACGCCTTCGAATTGCCTGCCCAAATCCAGCGCCGGATTGGTGACACTGGGGTTCAACGCGACCGTCTGAACCGACCCGCCATTGTCGGCCAGGACACCACCGCCGTCGGGCCCCACGGCAGCAAACACCTGTTGTGCGTCCCCACCCACCAGGTTCTGGCCCTCCTGCGTGATGTCACCGGCAATTTCCGCGTCCGTGCCCGCAGAATTCCCCAGAACCAGAGACAACGTCAGAGTGGACGTCTTTGACGGCAGATTATAAATCCCGCCGCCGCTCTGCGTTGCCGAATTTCCGGTCACAGTGCTGTTTTGAAGCGTCAGGCTTCCCCGATTGTGAATTCCGCCACCATCGCCATCGGCAGCATTATCCGCAACCGTGGTATTCATGAGAAACAAACGCCCCAGATTATAGGCACCGCCGCCGCCCAAACCACCTTTGACGTTGGAGGACACGGTGCTGTCGGTCAGATAGACATAGGCGCTGCGATCGGTAAAAACACCGCCATTCTGGTTGCCTGACAACGTGCTGCCATCAAAGGACACCCGGGCGACTTGTCCGGCAAAAACACCGCTGCCACCATTGGACAGGCTTGAGACATTGGTCAATTGAACCGTTGCTCTTGTCGGGAAATACCCGGATCCAAAGTTCCCGTGGACGCTCAGCCCGTTGCCCTCGTTGTTTCTGCTGACAACATCGTTCACATGCAGATCGGTCGCCCCTCCATAGCCAAAGGAACTGAACACGGACAAACCCGCCCCGCCATTGTCGAACATCTCGCTGTTGCTGACGGTTGCCGTGTCGCAGTTGTACAGGCGCAAACCAGAATTGTCATTCCCGTACAGGGTCAGGTTTGAAAGGCTCAGGGTTTCAACACTGTTGAAAACCAGACCGTTTCCCGCACCGGTCACATTGATCGCGCTGACCGACACGACGTCGCCGCTGCTTTCAAGCGCCGTATAACCGCCATTGCCGTCCAACGTCAGATCGGCAGTGCCATCCCCGTCAAAATCCCCGCTAAGCGTGATGCTGGACGACGACACCAACGGCGTGCCATCCAAAACAATTGTCGTGTCATTTTCAAACGCTTCGCCGACCCCGGAGGCAAAAGAAATTACGCTGTGATCCGGGTCAAGATCAGCAAAGGCAAGCGCCTCTCGCAACGACGTCTGATTGTCAAAGGGGTCGACCACATCCAATGCGGTCGTAACCGTCAGGCTGCCCGGTTCGACAGGCGGAAAATCACCCTGTGCCTCGACAGCACCTGAATCGGCAACCCCACCGTTATCCACCCCAAAATAATCAATGACGCGCGGTGCACCCGTCGCGTCCAGGTCCAAACCCGTGATCGCGTCGCCAACATCTATGGCGGGATTGTCCGCCGTCTCCTTTAGGGCGACGGTCTGAACCGGCCCGCCATTATCGGCAAGCGCCCCGCCACCATTGGCGTCCAGAGACTGAAACACGTCCGATACGACACCCGAAACAATGGTGCCATCCCGGATTGCAAAGGCATCGCCATATGACTCGCTGCCAGTTGCCGCTGAATTTCCCAGAATGATGGTATTCGTCGCATCCGCACGACCCGAAACATAGGTCCCACCCGTATACAGGCCACCGCCAAAACCGGTTGCCGTGTTCCCGGTAATCGTTGTGTGGACCATCGACACAACGTCGGAATTGTAAATGCCGCCACCATCGCGCGCCGCATTGCCCTGTATCGTGGTATTGGTCAGGCTCAGCGTGCCGCTGTTGGAAATGCCGCCGCCCCCAAGGTCGGCTGTATTGCCCGAAACCGTGCTCGACTCGAGCGTCAAACTGCCCGAATTTCGAATCCCGCCGCCCGCAGTGACCGCAGTACTGTCGCGAACCGTGCTGTCCCTCAGGATCACGGTGGCGTCTTCGGAAATGGCAATGCCACCACCGGAGTCTGCATGCCCCCCAGCGACGGTCATTTCCGTCAACGTGACCGCGCCGCTGACGATATTCAAAACCCGGTCAGAGCCGCTGCCCTGCAAGGTGATATCGGCACCGGGAACGTCATTGAGTCCACCGTCCAGCGTCACATCCTGGGCAATGTCCAATTGCCCCAGAGACAACGTGATGGTTTCGCCGGCCAACAGCGCATCAAATTCGATCAGATCCGCCCCCGGTGACGTTTCCGCCTGCTGCACGGCCTCGCGCAGCGACGTCACCCCGTCTGTCGCGTCGATCGTATCCAGATGTGTTGTAACAACGAAAGAAGCCATTTGGTCTCCGATTTTTACGGGTCAAAACGAATTGCAAAAAATATTGGACGCGCGTTAATTCCGCTGTGCACCCCGCCGCAATTGAAAGGGCCGCATTCAATTCTGTCAACCAGCCGCGCATGTCCGGCCATTTGTTTTACAAACTATTTATGTACGCAGTCTCACCGACCCGTTTCAATCAGAAATATATCACTGTATCGGCAAATATAACAGCCTGCCCAGTGTCGCACTTCACCGTGATTTTCCCGCTGATATTGGCCGTTTAATCCCTTTGACGCCAGCCGCCTCCCGACGCGACCCCATCCAAAATCTCTATGGGTCAATGACGCCCGGACGGTCAGGAAAGACAGCAGTCCCAGCTTTCCGCCCTGTCTCCGCGGATGGCTCCCGGTTTTCGGGCGGATTCGAAACAATTCGAAACGCGCTGGATTTCTGCAAATCCTGCCAAAACGCCTGTTGCGAATATCGTTCGAATAAATCCGGGGGCAGAATGGTTTCGCGCGGGCGGGGTTTCACCTCAGGGTGGACACGATGCAGCCCATCCAGACCCAGGGTCTGGTCAAAGGTCGGAGCGTCAAAGTCTATGGCCTTGAAATCATGTTCAAACGGGTCTTCACCCAGAAATTCATAAATCAACTGAAAGACTTGGACCGGTTGATGCACAAGCAGGTCGTATTCAACGATCACCAAACGATCCGCAAATTCGGAATAACACGCCTCTCTCAGGGCGTGCCACGGATAGCCAACCAGACTGTTGGCCTGTGCCAGCGCGGCAGTCCGCGTATAAACGGTCGATCGCTCCCCCTCTGTCTGAAAAAGACGCGTGTGTTCAAATGCATTCTGGCGGAACTGCCGTTCCATCGAATCCATGATCCACGCCACATCCCGGACCAGACACACAACTTTTGCATTGGGAAAAACCTGCAACAGCGCGGGGAGCTTTGCGGTCCATGCCCGGTTGGTATCAAAAATCACCTCTTCTGTCTGCTCGGCATAATAGCTGTCGAACAGCCCGCGCAGCAATCTGGCCCGCTGGGCCTGGGTCACCATGGTGCTCAGCTCGGTTCCCGCCGAAACCTGCGCAATCATGCCGTCGAACAGGCTGGCAATCGGGCTTGTCATTCCGGCATGAAACCGTGGGTTCTGGCGCAAAATCGCAGCGGCCAATGTGGACCCCGAACGTGGCAATCCAGAAATAAAGTGAAACTGTCTATTGTCCATTTTTCTTCTCATTTCAACGGTGCCAAATTCAGATGTCACCGAAACCGAATTGGACCTGACCAATTGTCTGTTCATCGGTTCAACTCATTTTAAAAATCGTACATCGGACCGGATACAGTCGCAATTTCTTAGATCAAAAAGACCGGCGCATCCAAATTCGGCAATTGCCACGCGGCCCTATCCGTTTTGTTGACCCCGGCAGGTTTTATTCCTCCCCTTTGCTGCACCGCCTTTATGCAACGGCCCTGGCGCGCACGGGCCCGAAACAACAGCGGCAGCAGTTCAGGAGGTGCCCCCCAAATAGCGCCGCTTGGCCTCTGCCTGACGGCCAAAATCCCGCACCATCGACTCGATCGCAACCTCGTCTGATTTATCGGCATAACGGAATTCGCTATCGGCATAACGATTGATTTCCTGGATCACCATTTCGACAGTGATCGGAACCCGAAGCTCCGAAATCATGGCCATTTTGGTGTCATAGTCGCGGAATAGAAACAGTTCAGGGTTTTCCATCCACGCGTCCGGCAGCTCGAAATCCATCGCCCGGACCTTGACCGCATCGGTGATATTCTTGATCGCACGACCGGTAAATCGGTCGTCGGCGTCCTGAATGGCCTTGAGATAGGTTCCCAGCTTGGCAATCGTATCCAGGTCACCGATCTGATCATGAACCCTGTCAAAGACCGCCATCAGCCCGGCCTCCTGCGGTCTGGAATGGGCGGCAAAGCTGCGGGCGACGGCCTTTTTGATTTCCTGCGCGGCATAGGCGTCGTGTTCGCCCAGCGGGATGTTGTGGTTGCGGCCCATCAACAGGTTGAGGATGTCGATGTAATCCTCGCGCGTTTGCGGCCCATCAACCAGAAACCGTGCCCCGGCGCGCTGACGCAGGGCATCATCGACGTTTTCAGGATAATTCGAAAACATTCCGAACGTGCAATTGCCCCGCACTACGGTATTGGCCCCGGCAAAGCTCTCCATCAGAACGGCGGTGATTTCCAATTGCCCGGCCGATGACTGACGATCACCGCGTTTGCCGGCCAATTGGTCGATATCATCGATGGTGCCGAACCCGATCGCTGCGGGGTCAATGATCGTGTTGATGAACGCCTTGGCGTTCTGGCCGGATTTCCCCTGATAACTGTCGATGTTTTCGGTGCTCAGGTTCTGATAGCGGAACGGATAGCCTGCCACCTTGCAATACTCATTGATCAGCCCGGCCATCATCTGGATCAAGGTGGTCTTGCCCGTCCCCGGTTTGCCATCGCCCATAAAGGTGAAAATGAAGCCGCCCAGTTCGGCAAACGGGTTCATTCGACGGTCGAAATCATAGGCCATCAACATCTTGGCCAATCGCATGGCCTGATATTTGGCGATATGGTTGCCCACCACCTCGTGCGGTTTTTTGAACGTCATGGTCAACGTGGTGGATTTGGCCTTGGTTGCCGGTTCGAACCCGCGAAGGGTCAGATCATCCGCCTCGATCCGCCAGGCCGCCCCGGTAAACGGGACAAGACGCGGGGCGGTCTGTGCCCTCAGCGCGGCCTTTTCCATCACCTGTTCGCCATAGGCGGCCACGGTGGCGGCCATCTGGGCATCGTCCTGCGCATAAAACGCCAGCTTCTGGTCAACCTCCCACAGCGCCCCATGCAACGCGAGCTGGGCGTTATCCGTCAGAAACTCTTCGGCTTCCCCGGTTTCGACCTGCGTTTCTCCCAGATGCGGGGCCAGCAAAAACGCCACCGCATTGGCCCAGACATGGGCCACAACCAGCGCCTCGGCGCTGAGAAGATCACCGAACTCCGACTTGCGGTCCGCGGCCAGGGCACCGGACAAATTGGCCCGTTTCAGATCGCCCAGCCCAGAGGCATCGCAAAACTGTTCCCCCATCGCCAGAGCAATCGCCAACGCCCGGCGCAGGCTGTGCATGACCGTGGCCTGAAGCGGCGAGGTCAAGGGATCACCACCGTCCGCGGCCTCGATCCGCTCGATCAGATGGACCCCTTCGGGTCGGGCGGTCGACCGGGTGACCAGACCCGGTGTCGTGGATCGAAACCGACGCCGGGGGGCAATGCCGGAACTGCGTTGCTCGGCCTTGGCGGGCGTGCGCGCTTTGGCGCTGCGCGGCGTGTGATCAAAGCCATCCAACAGGGCGGCGGCGGCATCGTAATGCGCGCGAATGTCGTCTTCGCGCAATTCCATCTGATCGGATGTCAGGCTCATGAGGTAACGCCCCTCCTCTTCATCTCGCTCAAAAACTCCCGCCGGAGGCTTGGTCCGGCAGGACCAATCAATATCGCAACACCTGGCCTGCTGCGCTCACCACGTATTTGCGCACATCGGCAAAGCCCGGCGGGTTCAGGTCCACCAGCACCTGAAACGGGCGTTGCGGCACAATGATTGACCGCTGTGTGCGGGTCGCCCCGGTGTCCGCGCCGCGACCGCCAAACGGGTCCAACGCAAACACTTCGCGTTCCACGGTCGAAAACCACCCGGCGCGCTCTTCGTTCACCCGTTCGCTTTCCAGCTCTTCCAATGTCCACGCCAGGGCCCAATCCTGCCCCTCCGGGGCCTGCGCCTGTGCCAGAACCTGCCGCAGCGGTCCGCTTTGTTCGGTATAGGCCGAACTGTACATCGGTCCCACATGCAACCGGCGCAGCCGTTTGGGGTGCAGATCATCAAAATCGCCATCAAACCCCTTGGCAATCGTCACCAGCTTCAGCGCTCCCAGGGATTGCGCCATCAGATGCGCCTGGACTTCGGGCCAGCGGCGTTGATCTTTCGGCAGCGCCACCTTGCCGGAATCTTCCAGCTCCATCATGTAAATGACCGGCAGGTTGATCTGGCTGTCATAGACCGCCCAATGCAACAGGAACCGCCGCCTGTCCCCATCATTGCCCAACCATTCACAAACCGGATCATTGCGGGACCAGAACAGATCCGCCCTGAGCAGCTCCTGATAATAGAGCCGCTGCGACAGCGCGAATTGCAGCTTGGTCGGCAGCTCCCGGTCCGAAATGATGGTGCGCACCATCTGGTCCTTCAGATCGCTTTCCGACGGCATGTTCTCCAGATGCCGGGCCGCCTGTTGGGCATCATTGGCCATCGTCATCAGCTCTGTCACCACAGGAAAACCGCTGTCGCGTTTGTCCATCGCCAGCGACCCAAAAAACCGTCCCGTTTCGCGCCCCACCAGCAGGTATTTCATGCTGAGCGCCCGAAAGGTATAAGTCAGCGATGTCAGATACCCGGTCAGAACTTTGACGTCAGACTTGCTCAGCGCACCATCGGCCTGCATATACCCCGCCACCCGCGCCAGATGGCTCGTAATCGCCCCGAACTTGCGAAAATACCGGCGCGAGGCAAAGGTATCGGTCAGCCCGGCATGGTCCACAGACGTATGCGTGCGGTCTGTCATTGGGCGCGCTGGCAATAGGCCACGTCGATCTTGTCTTGATAGCGTTTGACCTCAAAGCACCTGAAATAGCTTCCCGCCATCTGCCCCTCCACGACACGCCAATGCGTCATGATCACTTCGCCGCGCTCGGTCTGGCCGATCGAAGATCCGACAAGATCCGCGCCAGCAACAGCGAGCTTGGCCGAAGACATGCCTTCCACCGTATTCCAGGATTGTTCAGCCATGCCCTGCCCAGCGCCCAGCGCTACGGCTGCGCTGAAAACCGTCAACAAACCGCGCATGTTCACCCCCCATACAGGTTCTTGTCGTGTTTCTCGACAATCTGCGAAAACCGGCGGGCGAACCGTTCGTCGGCCTTGGCTTTTTTCTCCAACACGTCGCGCGCGAACACCATATGGTCCTCATGCGCCTCCAGCATGTCGGCCATCTTCTGGTTGGTCGCGGTGCCGATGGCGGCCATGGCGGTTTGCGCCTCCTTGTCGGTCTGCACGCCGATTTCGTTGATGCGGTGCGCAATGTCCTGCTGCTGTGCGGTTTTCAGCGATTTGGTCAGCGCGTCATACAGCACCACCCGCTGGGCCGTGTCGGTCTGCAGCTTGTTGATCAGCACCAACTGGGTCGCCGCCTGATTTTGCAGCGAATCCACCCAGGTCTTGCCCTTTTCGATATAGCGTTCCAGCGTCTGGGATTTGGCCAATTTGACCTGCTCGTCCTGGACCAGGGTGTTGTATTGGGTATTCAACGCCGCCAATTCGGTTTCCAGCTTGGTCCGACTGGCCGCGTCCTGTTCCACGGAAATCTTGTTTTCCAGCTCAATGATTTTTGGGTCCATACCCAGAATGTCGGCCCGCACCTTTTCCAGCTCCGAAACGGTGACTTCGCGGTCATCCAACGTTGAACTCAGGTTGGTCTGCACCTTTTCCCGCTGCTCTTCGAGCACCGACAGCTGCCCTTGCAACAGCTGCACGATGACGTCGGACTTGGCGATCAGGTCCTGCAATTTGTCGTCGATATTCGCAGTGCGCATCCGCTCTTGGCGCAGCGAATCCGATTTGCCCTTGCTAAAGATGCCGACAAAGCTCTCCCACCCGGTTTTCGACCGCATTTCGTCGAAATCCTTGGAAAAGGCGCTGGTCACATCGTCCAGCCCCATGATCAGCTCCGCAATATTGGCGTTCATGACTTCGGTATGGGCGTGTACGTCTTCCAGCGTGGCATTTTCGATGTCGATACTGGCGTCTTCCCCCGCTTCGATCTTGGCGCGGGCGCTTTCGATCCGGCTGGTCAGACCTTCGATCTGCGCCTGTGATTCCCGCACCTTGCGCTGACTCTCTGCAATCATTGCCTCGAACTGGGCCCCGGCCATCAATCCCTCCTGTTACTGCGTGTGCCGCACTCTATGAGATAGGAAATGTTTATCCCCTTTACATCCCTCAGGCGGCTGAAATCTCGAAAACAAACTCGCAGATACTGTGGCAAACACAGATGAGAAAAGAAAGGGGAATGCGCGTGCGCCTCTGTCATGGCCCGGTCGTGCCCGTCTCACCCAAATTGCTTTTCTGTGTTAAGGTGTCCCTAGAAGTCATTTTAACAGGAGCTTGAAATTCAATGTGCGACATCTGTGTCATGAATGCTGTAAAAGACCGAATGATAACCCGCCGGACCTTGTTCACAGGTGCGGCCATGGCCGGTGTGGCCGCGACATTGGGCACCGCCCAGACCTCCCCGGCGCTCGCCATGGGCCATGGCAGCGCCCAGGATATGACCCATACGCTCAGCGCTGATTTTCCAACCTATTTCGGAACGCCCGGCATGTCGTCCGATCAGCCGTTCAATTTCAAGGAGCACGGCTTCAACGTGTTCAATCTTCAGATCAATGAACACACCGGCACCCACATCGATGCACCGCTGCATTTTTCCGCCGACGGGGCATCGGTCGATGAAATCCCGGTCAGCCAGCTGCTCGCACCGCTATGTGTCATCGACATCGCAGCCAAAGCCGCCGAAAACCCGGATGCTCAGGTCACACCCGACGACATCAAATCCTGGATCAGCACCCATGGCGACATTCCCGCCAATGCCTGCGTTGCCATGCATTCGGGGTGGGGCAGCAAAACCGACACCGACGCGTTCCGGGGGTTTGACGGGCAGGCCATGCATTTCCCGGGCTTTCACGTCGAAGCCGCCCAGATGTTGATGGATGAAACCGGCGCGACCTCGATGGCGGTGGATAGCCTGTCGTTGGATCACGGTCCCTCTGCCGATTTTGCGGTGCATTATGCCTGGTTGCCGTCCGGCCGGTTCGGCATCGAAAACCTGGCCAATCTGGACAAGGTCCCGGCAAGCGGCGCAACCCTGGTCATCGGCGCACCAAAACACAAAGGCGGCTCAGGCGGACCAGCCCGCATTCTGGCCCTGGTCTGACCCGCCAACACCGCGCACATGCGGCAGTCGAATGCGGCACGCTCAGGCCGCGGAATCGTCTTCCCCGTGCGCGGTGACGGTGCTATATCCTGTGCGGGCTCACAGGCGATGGCGTCGCCAAAGAGCACGACTCTTGCCCGCCCCCACGCTCCTGTACGCCGGGACTTTCAATCGGGAGATTGAGGGCCCCGCCTTTCGTCTCCCCCAATACAGGAGGCGCTCCATGGCCTGGTCGCCGGACAAAACCGA
This sequence comes from Rhodobacteraceae bacterium M382, assembly GCA_025141015.1. Classification (NCBI taxonomy): domain Bacteria; kingdom Pseudomonadati; phylum Pseudomonadota; class Alphaproteobacteria; order Rhodobacterales; family Paracoccaceae; species Rhodobacteraceae bacterium M382. Next base: position 4,021,163 of record CP081098.1, read on the forward strand.
AGTCAAAAGCTGGAATGAATGGGACACGCTGCGCCACGTGATTGTGGGCCGCGCCGATGATTGCCACATCCCGCCCGAAGAACCCGCACTGGACGCCAAAGTCCCCGAAGACAGCGACATGCGTGGTCAATGGGGCCGCCGCCCGCAGGAAACCATCGATCGGGCCAACGAATTGCTGGACAATTTCGCCGATCAGCTGCGCAAGCGCGACATCAAGGTCGACCGCCCGGTCTCCATTGACCACGCCCAGCCGGTGACCACCCCCGACTTTCACACCGACAGCCAATTCGGCTGTATGCCGCCGCGCGACGTGTTGCTAACCGTGGGCCGCGAAATGCTGGAAGCAACGATGTCCTATCGCTGCCGGTGGTTCGAATACCTGAACTATCGTCCCCTGCTGAAGCAATATTGGGAGGAAGATCCCCGGTTCCGTCACGAAGCCGCGCCAAAACCGCGCCTGACGGATGCGGATTACCACCCCGATTATCTGAGCGAAAAAATCGGTGACGCCAAACGCCTGGAATGGGCCGCCGAAAAATTCTTTGTCACCACCGAAGAAGAACCCCTGTTCGACGCCGCCGACGTGCTGCGGTTCGGCAAGGACCTGGTGGTGCAGCACGGCTTTACCACCAACCTCAAAGGGATCGAATGGCTGCGCCGTCACTTCCCCGACCACCGTGTGCACACGGTGAACTTCCCCGGTGACCCCTACCCGATCCACATCGACGCGACATTCACGCCGCTGCGCCCCGGTCTGATCGTCAACAACCCCCAGCGTCGCCTGCCCGAAGACCAGCGCGAGATGTTCAACAAGAACGGCTGGGACATCGTCGATGCCGCCCAGCCCGCCCACAACACGCCACCGCCGCTGTGCTATTCGTCAACCTGGCTGTCGATGAACGTGTTGGTGCTGGATCCCAAAACCGTCTGTGTCGAAAAATCCGAAGTCTATCAGGCCGAACAGATGGACAAACTGGGCATGGAGGTCGTCGAGGTCGAGCTGCGTGACGCCTATGCGTTTGGCGGTGGTCTGCACTGCTGCACCGCGGATGTCTATCGCGATGGCGACTGCGAAGATTACTTCCCGAACCAGTAACGGCCCGGGTCAAAGACTGGAAAAGCCGCATCCCTGGATGCGGCTTTTTTTGTGCGCAACACCAACAACAGGCGGACCCAAGAAAATTAAAATTTTCTTGGCCAAGGGTTTTACTTAAAACCCTTGGTCCTGTGGTCAGCCGACCACGTTAAAGTCCGGGCCGTAGGGGTATTTGGTGATGTTTTCGTTGCCGTCTTCGGTGATCACCAGGATATCGTGTTCCCGATAGCCACCGGCACCGGGCTTGCCATCTGCGATGGTCAGCATCGGCTCCATCGAAATCACCATGCCCGGCTCCAGAACCGTGTCGATGTCCTCGCGCAGTTCCAAACCGGCTTCGCGCCCGTAATAGTGCGACAGCACACCGAACGAATGACCATAGCCGAATGTGCGATACTGCAACATGTCGCGCTCGGCGAAGAAGTCGTTGATCTTGTGGGTGATCTCGGCGCAGGACGCCCCAGGTTTCAGCAGCGACATGCCGTATTCATGGGCCCCGACATTGGCCTCCCAATAGCGCAGCGACTCCGCATCCACCTCTTTGACGAACATCGTGCGTTCCAGCGCGGTGTAATAGCCGGAAATCATCGGGAACGTGTTCAGCGACAGGATGTCACCGCGTTCCAGAACCCGACCTGTGACCGGGTTATGCGCCCCATCGGTGTTCAGACCCGACTGGAACCAGACCCAGCTGTCGCGGTATTCCGCATCCGGGAAACGCCGGGCAATCTCCAGCTCCATCGCGTCGCGCCCCGCCATGGCGACGTCGATCTCGCGCACGCCTTCCTTGACCGCATCACGGATTGCAAACCCGCCGACATCGGCCACCGCAGCACCCGCCCGGATCATGTCGATCTCGGCTGCGGATTTATGCATCCGCTGCACCATGGTCGGCGCATACAGATCGACGGTGTTTGACGGGTTCAGGAACGCATCCAGCTTGGCCTTTTGCATCAGGCTCAGATGGTCGCTTTCATAGCCGATCACCCGGCCCGAACCGGCCACGCTTTCGATCGCACGCCAATAGTTGTCGCGCTGCCAATCTGTATAGGTGATGTTGTCGCCATAACAGCGGCGCCACGGCTGGCCCGCATCAATCCCGGCCGAAATGGTGACACAGGCCGTGTCCGTCACGACCAGCGCATAGGGACGGCCAAAGGCACAATAGGTAAAGCCCGAATAATACGAGATATTGTGCATCGACGAAAAGACCGCAGCATCGACACCCTGGTCGATCATGATCTTGCGCAGACCCGCAACGCGGGCACCATATTCGTCTTGGGAAAACTGCAAAGGAGCCTTTTCACCGTTGTGAAAACGGTAAAAATCCGGGCGCGCAGCCGCAGCATTGAGATCTTGGTAGCGAGGAATAGCAGTCATTAGTGACCCTCCTTCGAAAAAAGAAAGGTCCCGGCGTTCAGGACTGTTTGGATATGGGCCGTAACAGGGCGACGCCATCGCCCGGGCCTGCCCGGAACATCGGTCGAAACGCGCGTTCGGGCAAGCTTTTTTTGCGCGGGTCTATCCCGGATTTCAGATTTCGCCCAAAAGCGTCCGCACAATGTCGCTTTCAGCATCTGCCAGCGGGTCGATCACATCGAAATGGTGCTTTCCCTGGGCCACGACATGCCCCACCCCCCAGGATTCGGCCAACCAACGCGCCTGATCCAGAAACGCCGGGCGTTCGTCACCGCCGACCCAAACCACCACGCGGGCGCCGTGCCGGTCGGTCATTTCCACCGGGCTTTCGGCCTGGGCTTCGGCCGCGTCCATCAGGAATTTCTCGTTCATGCCTGTCTGGATCAATGGGCGCAGGTCGGACAGGGGTGAAATCGGCATGTCCATCTGGATCCGCTGACCCACCTCTGCGTCCAAGATGGATGGATCCAGAATACGCGCCACCAGATGCCCCCCGGCGGAATGACCGGCCAGAGTTATCGGGCCTGCGATCTCCTGGGCAATCCTGCGCACGGCTTGGGCAATCTGCCGGGTGATGTCACCGATCCGAACGTCCGGGCACAAATCATAGGACGGCATCGCCACCGCCCAGCCATGCGCCAGCATCCCAGCGGCCAGATGCGACCACGACGATTTGTCGAACGCCATCCAATAGCCACCGTGCACAAAGATGAAAACGCCTTTTGGCGGGCCTTCGGGCAGGAACAGGTCAAACCGATGCCGCTCCCCTGCACCATACGGAATATCCAGCCTGGCACGCGCCCCCAACTGGTCGCGAAACGCTGCTGCCTCGGCTGCCCAGCGCGGCGGATAACTGGCCGCTTCGGGGATATAGGCTCCATTGGCATAGGCATCGCTCAGGTCCATGCGAATCTCCTTAACACGTTAAATTATTCTGGACTCATAGGTCGTACTGGACAACACTAACGCCAAATGCTTTGCATTCGCGAGACCAATTCCGGGAGGACCCCATGCTTGACGCAACAACCGATCTGAAATCGCTTTTGAAAGACCCCAGCCTGCTGGAAACGCGCGCCTATATCGGCGGCCAGTTCGTGGACGGTCAGGGCACATTTGACGTGACCAACCCGGCCCGTGGCGACGTGATTGCCCAGGTTGCCGATGTGTCGCGCGCCCAGGTGGCCGGAGCCATTGCCCAGGCAGACACCGCCCAAAAGGAATGGGCGAAATGGACCGGAAAAGAGCGCGCCAACGTGATGCGCAAATGGTTCGACCTGATGATGGAAAACCAGGACGACCTGGGCATTATCCTGACCGCCGAAATGGGCAAACCACTGGCCGAGGCCAAGGGTGAGATCGGCTATGGGGCCTCCTTCATCGAATTCTTTGGCGAAGAAGCCAAACGGATCTATGGCGAAACCATTCCGGGCCACCAGCGCGACAAACGCATCACCGTGCTGAAACAACCCATCGGTGTGGCGGCATCCATCACTCCCTGGAATTTCCCCAATGCCATGATCACGCGCAAGGCGGGTCCGGCGCTGGCCGCGGGCTGTGCCTTTGTTGCGCGCCCTGCTGCGGAAACCCCGCTGTCGGCCATCGTGCTGGCGGTTCTGGCAGACCGCGCCGGCATTCCCGCCGGCGTGTTCAATGTGGTGCCCTCGTCGCGGGCCAGCGACATTGGGCAGGAATTCTGTGAAAATGACGCGGTGCGCAAGCTGACCTTTACCGGCTCGACCGAAGTGGGCCGCATCCTGATGCGCCAGGCCGCCGACACCGTGATGAAATGTTCGATGGAATTGGGCGGCAACGCGCCATTCATCGTATTTGACGACGCCGATCTGGACGCCGCCGTCGAAGGCGCCATCCTGTGCAAATTCCGCAACAACGGTCAAACCTGCGTCTGTGCCAACCGGATCTACGTCCAGGCCGGTGTCTATGATGCCTTTGCCGAAAAACTGCGGGCCGCAGTCGAAAAGATGAATGTGGGCGACGGCCTGAACGACGGCATCCATTTTGGACCATTGATCAACGCGGAAGCGGTGGAAAAAGTGCAAGAGCACATCGCCGACGCCACGGCCAAGGGCGGCAACGTCATCCTGGGCGGCACCCCGTCCGAACTGGGCGGCACTTTCTTTCAGCCGACCATCATCACCGGCGCGACCCAGGACATGGCATTTGCCACGGACGAAACCTTTGGCCCGTTGGCGCCGCTGTTCAAATTCGAGAACGAAGACGAGGTCATTGCCATGGCCAATGACACGATCTTTGGCCTGGCGTCCTATTTCTATGCCAAGGACCTGAGCCGCGTGTACAAGGTGGCCGAAGCGCTGGAATATGGGATCGTGGGGGTGAACACCGGCATCATCTCGACCGAAGTCGCCCCGTTCGGCGGTGTCAAACAATCCGGCTTGGGCCGCGAAGGCAGCCATCACGGCATCGAAGACTACCTGGAAATGAAATACATCTGCATGGCGGTCTAAATCCCGGACCTTTGGCCCGACGCCACCCATCGGGGTCGGGCCAGACCCTCAGGGCCAGGCAGACATCATGCCTGCCTGGCCGATCTGCATCAGGCCCCTGGACCTGCCATTTGTGATGTCAATGTATCTATGGCCTGCGTCCAGGCGGCTTCTTCCTCGCGCGTCAAATCATCCCCCAACGTGTCTCGCAACGCCGCAATCAACGCGTTGGCGGCCGCATGATATTGCGCGGGTGCCACGCCAAAACGGGCATGGCTCACGGCCAGCCGGTCGCCCAGATCAGCAAAACTTTTCTGGTCGGACATGCTGCGAACCGTCGACGTCAGCATTGTCGTGAACATTTCTTTTTGATGAAAAAAATCCTTTTGAAACAACCCCCGTGCCTCGGGTACGCCCTGAAACAGGTGATGATAAAACCGGTCAGCCAATTCGGCCTTGCGCGCAAACGCCTTTGAAAAACTGTTTTGGACCAGTTGGATACTGGGGACATCCATTGCGATAAACCTCGTAAAATGCGCAGGTTATTCACTGCGTCATGGACCACCTGTATCGCAAATCCACCTTACCATTCATTTAACTTCGCCCCGGATGGCGCGACATTCAAACCCGCGCGCGCAACAAAAAACCCCGCAGGCGACAACCGGCTGCGGGGGGTGTTTGATCGTCATGTCGGATGGTGCGCCCATCCGACATGGGCAGGGGCAAACCTGTCAGTTCACCGCCTTGGCATCAACGACATCTGATGTTTCCTTGGCTGATGAAATCGCGATCCGGCGCGGCTTCAATGCTTCGGGCACTTCGCGCTGCAGGTCGATGTGCAACATGCCGTTTTCATGGCTGGCACCGGTGACACGCACATGATCGGCCAACGTAAACCGGCGCTCAAAGGCGCGGGTCGCAATCCCGCGGTGCAAATAGCTCCGGTCGGTGTCTTCATCGGATTTGCGCGCGGCGACGACCAGGGCGTTTTCCTTGACCTCGACCGACAGATCCTCTTCGCCAAACCCGGCGACCGCAATCGAAATCCGATAGGCATCAGCAGCGGTTTTTTCAATATTATAAGGGGGATAGCTGGGCTGTCGTGTATCCGCGCTCAGCGTTCGATCCATCAGGTCAGCGATCTGGTCAAAGCCAATAGATGCCCGGTGCAACGGGGCAAAATCAAAACTACGCATCATGTTCATCCTCATTCAGAGCGATTAAGTGCTGCCCTCCGCAACGGACGGGCAAGTCTGGATCCGAACCCCTGTCACAGGCGATCCGGTATCCTTCAGATAATCAGCAACAGCCCGGTTTCAAGAACCGTCCGCACGAATGAATTTGGCACCGGTCGAATTGCGCCCCGACCCAACCCCCAGACGTTTGACACGGCGGTCGGGCACGGCGGCCGGTGCCCGCCTCAGCATGGACTTGAGCTCGGCAACACGGGCCGGGAGCGCCATGCCCAGCGCAACTTTTTTGCCCTCGACCTGCGCCATCCCGGAAATGACGGACAAAATGCGCCCACGCGCCCCGACACGCGCAAACACAGGTGCCCCGGACGAGCCATAGGTCACGTCACAGTCAAACATCATCAGCTCGTCGCGGGCGGCCAGGATCTGGCACTGTCGCTGGCGCGACAACGCCTCTGCGCGCCCCATGCCATAAGAGGTCACGCTGACCGCAGCCCCCTGTGTTGCTCCATCGTGCAGAATGAACGGGTCGGCCTGGGCGCTGGTGATCGGGCGCGCCAGCCGGATCAGCGCCACGTCATGACGGACATTTGCCCATGTCATCGGGGCACCCGGCGCAAATCCACTGTGGGCGGCAATCTGCAAGGCCTGGCGGTCCGCTATGGATTGGCCCTCGCGCAAACCGGCGCGAAAGGTGACCTGATCGGCCTCCAACAACCTGTTGGTCTGTTTGCTGTACACACAATGGGCCGCCGTCAGCACCAGCTCGGGCGCGATCAAGGTCGCCGTGCAAAACCCCTTGCCCGCCAGATCCAACCGCCCGACGGCCTCCCAGCCCAGCAGATCGTCCCGATCAGACAGACGACGCAGACCCGTCGTGTCTGCTGCCACAAGGGGCGCAACAAGAACCAACACCAGAACCGCAGCCAGACGTTTCATGGCCGGGCCTGTCATGGCTGGACCTGTCATGGCTGAACCTGTCATGGCTGAACCTGTCATGGCTGGGTTGGCCGGATGAATTTTGCGCTTGTGTTGTTGCGCAGATGACCCACCACAACATTCCCGGCTCCCGGTGGGACCTTGGCCTGACCATAGGCCCCTTTGGACAGCAATTCGGCCTGCAGCAGCGTCAGCGCCTCTTCCAGAGCCGACCCCAAAGCCACACGTTGCCCCTGGATCTCTGCCTTGGCCGACACGACCGAGACAATCCGGGCGGTGCCGTCATCAAACGAAAAAATCGGGGCCCCGGATGACCCGAAATCCACATCACAGGACATCACCAACACGCCTTCCTGGCGGGCCATGACCCCACAGACTTCCTGCAAAGACGGCGCTTCGGAGCGGTCCTGAGCATAAGACACCACACCGACCTGATCCCCCCGGCTGGGCCGACCGGCGGTGGTAAAGGGCTGAATGGTGGTATTGCGGATCGGATGTTGCAACTGCAACAGAGCCACATCATTGCGGACCCTTTCGGACGAAACTTCGCCGTCATAGATATAATCCGGGTGGGCAACGGCACGGCGCACGCCTCGATAGGCCGACGCCCGCCCATTGCGCCATCCGGCGAGAAATTCCATGTCCGCGGGTTTGATCCTGCGTTTGCTGATCCGGTCATACAGGCAATGCGCTGCAGTCAGCACCAGATCCGGCGCGATCAATGCCCCGGTGCAAAACCCGGTTCCATTCACATCCAGGCGCCCGACGGCCTCCCACTGGCGCCCCGCATCGGTGGTGTCCATGCGGTGCAACCGCGTGTCCTGAGCCTGCGCGGCCAGCGGCAGCAAAGAGACCAAAATGTTCAATATCCAGCGCCGCACCGGGTTCTCCTGTTCAACCTTTTGGATTTTCTAGGAAGCCGATGGGGCGAAATTGCGGCAAACTGCGGGTATTGCGGTGCCCGACACGGTGGGCTCCCGCCCGGTGACCCTGCCCTGCCGGGCAGATCACCCGTTGGGCGTGGCATCGCCTGCGGCGATGCGGGCGGTCTGGGTCCGGTCAGCGCAAGACTGGAATCGCGGTTTCCTGTTGGCGCACCGGATCAAGAGCACCCGGGCGCGGTCCCCCCGTCGCCCAATCCAGCAATTCAACGGTATGGACGACGGGATGCGCCGTACCAGACCCGATCTGCATCATGCACCCAATGTTTCCGGCCGCGATCACATCGGGCTGTTTCGCCTCCAAAGCCGTGATCTTGCGCGCCTTGAGCTGCCCCGAAATGTCCGGCTGCATCAAATTATAGGTCCCGGCAGATCCACAGCACAGATGCGCATCCGCCGGTTCGACAACCCTGAACCCGACCCGCTTCAACAGGGTCTTGGGGTGCGATTTGACCTGTTGGCCGTGTTGCAGGGAACAGGCGGCGTGATAGGCGACGGTCATCTCCTTTTGCGCCCCTTCGGGCAGGTCCAACGTCATCAGAACTTCGCTGACATCCATGGCCAGCTTGGACACCTGCTCCGCGTCAGCGGCCAGCGGATCATTGCGGAACATGTGCCCGTAGTCCTTGATCGTGGTGCCACACCCGGAAGTATTGATGACAATGGCATCCAACCCCTGCCCCTGGATCTCGCGCATCCAGGCGCGAATATTGCGCGCCGCGGCGGCGTGGCTGTCGTCCTCGCGTCCCATGTGGTGGGTCAGCGCCCCACAGCACCCGGCCCCATCGGCCACCACGACTTCGCACCCCAACCGGGTCAACAGCCGGATCGTGGCATCGTTGATATCGGTATTCAGCGCCTTTTGCGCACACCCGGTCATCAGAGCCACCCGCATCCGCCGGGGCGCGTCGGGGGCAAAGCTCTGGGGATCGTCATTGCGGCTGACCGGCGGGATCTGGCGCGGTGCCATATCCAGCATGGCCCGCACCCGCGCATCGGGCACCCAGGCCCGGAACGGCCGGGCCAGCTTTGCCCCCAGCAAGGCCAGCCGGAACCGCCGCGGATAGGGCAGAACCTGCGACAGGACCCACCGCAGGGCCCGGTCCGTCAGCGGACGTTTGTAATGCTGTTGCACATAGGCCCGCGCATGATCAATCAGATGCATGTAATGCACGCCCGACGGACAGGTGGTCATGCAGGCCAGGCAACTCAGGCACCGGTCTATGTGTTTGACCGTCTTTTCATCCGGTACCCGGTTGTTCTCCAGCATATCCTTGATCAGGTAGATCCGCCCACGCGGGCTGTCCAATTCGTCGCCCAGCACCTGATACGTCGGGCAGGTCGCCGTACAGAACCCGCAATGCACACAAGAGCGCAGGATGTCGTTGGCTCTTTGTGTGCCCGGGTCCGTCAATTGTTCGGGGGTGAAATGTGTCTGCATGACCTGTGCCTTACCCGACCAACAAAAGAAAAAACGCCGCAGCCCCGATCAGGCCCGCGACAAAGACCAGCCCGCGCACCACCCATGGGCGGTCATCCAGACGCCATTGCCGGTGGATCAGCATGTAACCGCCCGCAAACAACAATCCCGACGCCAGGGAATAGAACCCGATGGCCCGAAATCCGCTGGCCATACCGTTGCCCGCGGCATCAGACCCGATGATCGCCGGCAACGACTCGTGCAGCGCAACAACCCCAAAGGCCGCCAGCACCGCCCCAACCCCCAGACCTCTGGACTTTGGGAAAAACGCCATGACGACGAACACAACCGGCCCCGGAAGGAAAAACAACAAAAGATCCATATCGCGCTATCCCATCACCCCTGGATTCAAAATTCCCCGCGGGTCAAACCGCTTCCGCAAATCCCCGGCAAGCGTTGACAATACCGGGGGCTGGGGATGGAACCGCCCAAATTTCAACAGATCATCTTGTGGAGCCCGGATCAGGGTCACATGCCCGTCCACCCCCGCCAACTGCGACCGCAGATCAACGCCCGGCGGCGCCAATGTCCAGATCAACCCGCCCCCCCAGTCGATCACATGTTCATAGTCCGCACAGGCGGTGACCCGTGTCATATCCGTGGGTTTGACCGACGTTTTCCACACCGACCCGGCCCGCCCGTGAAAGGGGGCGACATCGCGAACCGCCCGCCACAGCCGATCAGTGTCCGGCCCGCCCAACAGCAGATCATCGGGCTTCTGGTCCGCGAACAACTGGCACAACTCCTGCATCCGATATTCGACCGACGCCTCGAACCCTTCGACCCGGATCAACGTGCGCGCGGGGCTCTCGCCCTGCTGCGGCAGCCGCGCCGCGCCGGTCACGTCAAACGGCGATTTCAGGGCCGCACAGAACACCCGCAGCGACGCCTGAAAATCCAACCCGGACCAGACCAATGTGCCGCTGCATTGTGCGCGCGGCAAAACCTTCAGCGACACTTCGCTGAGAACTCCCAACGTGCCATGCGCTCCGGCCATCAGTTTGACCAGATCATATCCGGTCACATTCTTCATCACCCGGCCGCCGTTCTTGACCACCTGCCCGGCCCCATCGACAAAGCGCACCCCCAACAGATGATCCCGGGCCGCGCCCGACTGGACCCGCCGTGGCCCGGATGTATTGGCGGCAAAAACACCGCCGATCGTGGGCTCTCCCGTCGTTCCCATCAGGCCCCGATGATCCATCGGCTCGAACGCCAGCCTCTGGTTTTCACCGGCCAGCAGGGTCTCGATCTCGGCCACAGGCGTCCCGGCCCGCGCCACCAACGTCAATGCACCGGGTTCATACAGCGCGACCCCGCTCAACCCTGACACAGACAGAAGATCACCGGATACAGACAGGCCCCGGGTTCCTCCCCCCTGAATCCACAGCGGCCCGCGCGCCGCGGCCACCCTTTCGGCCAGCTCGGCCTCACTCTCGGGTCTGCTCATTTCATCTCGCTCCAAAACTCCGGGGGAGTCGCCAAAGGCGACGGGGGCAGCGCCCCCTCTTATTCTGCGGCAACCGGCACATCGCGCCGGTTTTTGGTCACGGACAGGGGAAACACCTTGGCCGGGTTCAGCAACCATTTGGGATCAAACACGTCCTTCACCATCAGCTGCGCCTCCAGATCCACCGGATCATATTGGTGCAGCATCAGATCGCGTTTCTCAACACCGACCCCATGTTCCCCCGTCAAACACCCCCCGGCTTCAACGCACAGCTTCAGGATCTCGGCCCCAAAGGCCTCGCAGGTTTCCAGATCGCCGGGTTTATTGGCATCAAACAGGATCAGCGGATGCATATTGCCGTCCCCTGCGTGGAACACATTGGCCACATCCAGACCAAAGTCGCGGGACATCTCGCCGATCCGACGCAGCACATAGGGCAAGGAAGACACCGGGATGGTGCCGTCCAGACACATATAATCGTTGATCTGCCCCATGGCCCCAAAGGCGGATTTCCGGCCCAGCCAAATCCGTCCGGCTTCCTCTGCATCGCGGGCTTCGCGCAGCGCGACCGGATTGTGACGCCGGGCAATCTCGGTGATCTGCTGCAACTGCCATTCGATTTCCCCGGGACTGCCCTCGACCTCGACAATCAACAGCGCCTCGCAATCGGGATAGCCGGCCTTGGCAAAGGCTTCGCAGGCGCGAATGCAGGGCCGATCCATGAATTCGATCGCCACAGGCAGGATCCCGGACTTGATGATATCGGACACACAGGCCCCGGCGACCTCGTTGCTGTCGAACCCCATCAGCACCGGACGCGCGCCTTCGGGTTTGCGCAGGATCCGCAGGGTGGCTTCGGTCACGACGCCCAACTGCCCTTCGCTGCCGCAGATCACCCCCAACAGATCCAGACCACCTGCGTCCAGATGCGCCCCACCGATATCGACAATGGTGCCATCCATCATCACCATGGTCACCCCCAACAGGTTGTTCGTGGTCACGCCGTATTTCAGACAATGGGCCCCGCCGGAGTTCATTGCGATATTGCCCGCAATGGCACAGGCGAGCTGCGAAGACGGGTCCGGCGCGTAGAAAAACGCCTCCTCTTCCACCGCCCCCGAGACGCTCAGATTGGTGCGCCCCGACTGCACTCGGATGATCCGGTTGTCGTAGTCCGTCTCCAACACCTGGTTCATCCGCGCCACGCCCAGGATCACGCTGTCCGCCGTGGGCAACGCCCCCCCGGCCAGCGACGTGCCCGATCCGCGCGGCACAACCGGCACGCCTTCGTCGTGGCAGATCCGCAACACGTCCGAAACCTGCTGTGTCGTTGACGGCAGCACCGCCAGCAAAGGCGGACAGCGATAGGCGGTCAGCGCGTCACATTCATAGGCGCGGGTTTCGATCTCATCGGTGATGATCGCATCATCTGACAGAACACGGGCCAATCGCGCGACCAAAGCGGGCTTGCGCGCCAGAATGGCGGGGTTGGGGGTGGGCATGTCCATCGGCGATCTCCAGATTTGGTAAAATCATATTACCAATTCATCCCATCTGGCAAGTTCTTTTCCAAGCCGCTAAGCTCCCCCCATGATTTGGATCGACCGCCTGAACAGCTTCTCGCCCTATGACTATGGTGCCTTGTCGCTCCTGGTGGTTGGCTGGTTCTGGATCGGGTGGCGCATCGAACATCCCCCGGCCCACAAACCCTCTGTTTCGTTGATCATGGCCGAATTCCGCCACGACTGGATGAAGCAGATGGTCACGCGCCAGCCGCGCATGTTCGATGCCCAACTGATCGGCAGCTTTCGCCAGGGAACGACCTTTCTGGCCTCTGCCGTCATGATCGCCATCGGCGGCGGACTGGCGCTGATCGGCAATCTTGAACCTCTGGAATCGGTCGCCAGCGATCTGACGCTCGAACATGTCCCGACGTTTGTCTGGGAAATCAAGATTCTGGTGGTGCTTCTGTTCCTGTCCAATGCCTTTCTCAAATACCTGTGGGCGCATCGCCTGTTCGGCTACAGTTCGGTGATGATGGCGGCGGTGCCGAATGAACCGGAGGAACCGCTCACCTATCCGCGCGCCGATCAGGCCGCCGACCTGTGCAACACGGCATCGCGCAGCTTTACCCGCGGGATGCGGGCCACCTATTTTGCACTGGCGGCTGTCGCCTGGCTTGCAGGGGCTGTGCCCTTGATCATCGCCACTCTGCTCACGATTGCCATGCTGTACCGACGCGAATTTGCGTCCCAATCCCGCACCACATTGCTCAAGGTGCCACCCGACACGGCATCGTGATTCCCCGACCGATCCAAATCGCATTAGGATCCCGGCCATGAGATATGCCCCGTTCCTGATCTGCCTCGCAGCAGCATCCCCCGCCCTTGCCGATTCGCCTGTGATCGAACGTGTGACCGCCACACAGACCGGCTCGGACTGGCGATTTGATGTCACCCTCAGCCACCCCGATACAGGGTGGGATCACTATGCCGACGGATGGCGGGTGCTGGACATGCAGGGCACAGAGCTGGGTCTTCGGGTGCTGGCCCATCCGCATGAACACGAACAGCCCTTTACCCGATCCCTGTCCGGGGTTCGGATCCCCAATGGCACCACCCAGGTCCAGATCCAGGCCCGGTGCATCGTCGATGGCTGGGGGGCCCAGACGGTGACGGTCACACTGCCCTGAGACCGGTTTCCCGGCCTGTGGGTTCCGACCCGTGGCTGTGGTTTGTGATCCGTGGTCTTTTTGGTGTTCCGTGACCCTGATCCGTGGCCCTGACCTGTGACCCTGATCCGCGGCTGTGGTCCGTCAGGCCCTGTGATAGGGGCTCCCGGCCAGAATGGTCGCCGCGCGATAGATTTGTTCCGACAGCATCACCCGCACCAACATGTGCGGCCAGACCATCTTGCCAAAGGATATGGACGCGTCCGCCTGGGCCCGCAGCGACGGGTCAATCCCGTCCGCACCGCCAATGATCAACGCCAGATCCTGACGCCCACTGTCGCGCCAGCGCCCCAGCTTGTTGGCAAATTCCGGCGATGTCAGCACCTTGCCCCGCTCGTCCAGCGTGCAAATGACCGCCCCCTTGGGCAGCGCCTTGCGCAGCAAATCAGCTTCGGCACCCTGACCGGCGTTTTTCTTGTCCTCGACTTCGACCACCCGCGCAGGCCCCAACCCCAACGCGCGGCCCGTCCGGTCAAACCGGGTCAGGTAATCGTCAATCAGGGATTTTTCCGGGCCGGCCCGCAGGCGGCCAACGGCACAAATGTGCACACGCATCGTGGCCTCGGTCGCTGGACCGCGCCGGGCGCGGTCCGATTGGCATCAGACGTGGTTGCTCAGCTGGTTTCGGACCCGTCTGTCGGCAACCACATTTTTTCCAGCTGATAAAACTCGCGCACTTCGGGACGAAAGATGTGAACGATCACGTCGCCGGTATCGATCAACACCCAATCACCGGTGTTCTTGCCTTCGATCTTGGCGGTGAAACCGAACTCACGCTTGAGCCGATCAACCAGCTTTTCGGACATGGCCGACACCTGGCGGGTCGACCGACCTGACGCAATCACCATATGATCGCCAATAGCTGTCTTGCCGCGCAGATCGATCTGCACGACATCTTCGGCCTTGTCGTCGTCAAGCGAGGAAAGAACACGCGCCAGCAACGCGTCGCTGGTGGGCAGAGAGTCGGCCGTCATCACGACCGTCTGTGTCTCGGCAGAGGCAGATGCCTCAGGATGGGATGACAGGACAAAGTCCTCCTTCTAGCGCGCCGTCCGCCCCCGGCGCCTGGGGTAATTCAAAGGTAACAACCCCTGATCCTATTTTCAACGTATGCGGCAGGACCCAGGGTCGAATCGACGTGACTATGTGCCTGATCTGCACAGTCTGTAAAAGCGAAAAATGACGTCTCGCCAGGAAAGTCACATCTCCGGGTCGCCTGCCTGCAAAACCGCCGGGGACGCCGCGCCCGACCCCAGAACACGCACTTCGCGCTGTGGGAAGGGGATCGAGATTCCGTTTTCCTTGAACGCATCCCACAGCGCCAGATACACCGCGCCCCGAATATTGGTCAGCCCTCCGGTCGGATCCTCGATCCAGAACCGCAGGATATAGTCCACCGAACTGTCGCCGAAACCGACAATGTGACACACGGGTGCCTTGGGTTTGCCCAGCACCCTGCCTATGCGCGACGTCGCTTCGACCGCAATACGGCGCACCACATGCGGGTCATCGCAATAGGCCGTGCCAAAGTAGATATCCAGACGCACGAAATCGTCGGAATGGGACCAGTTCACCACCTGCCCGGTGATCAGATCCTCGTTCGGGATCAGATATTCCCGCCCGTCCCGCGTCACCACGCTGACATATCGGGCTCCCAGCGAATTGATCCAACCAAAGGTTTCGCCCAGCGAAATCACGTCCCCCGGTTTGATCGACTTGTCCAACAGGATGATGACGCCGGACACCAGATTGGACACCACTTTGGCCAATCCGAACCCCAGACCGACACCGATGGCCCCCGACAACACGGCCAGCCCGGTCAGATCAAATCCGACAATCCGCAGCCCGATGACCAACGCAACCCCATACAGGATAACCTGCAGCACCTTGATCGCCAGTTCCTGCATCGAGGGGCTGATTTCGGGATTGCGCCGGATGCCGGCCGACATTGTCCGGGTCACGAACCGGGCCAACGCCAGGGTCACCCCCAACATCGCCACAGCCTGCAACACCATCCACATCGAAATCCGGGTCTCCCCCAGCTCCAACGCCAGCGAATTCAGCAACTGTTGGGTTTCTTCGGTCAGGTTCAACAGCGTCAGCGTGATCCAGATCCAGCCACAATAGCGCAATATGGCCCGCAAGGCGCCATTGTGGACCAGACGCGTGATCAGCGCGATTATCAACCAGGCAGCGGCCAGCTGCGCAGCGATCCCCAGGAAATACGACCGGCTGGGCCAGGTCACTTCGCGCATGACCCACACCGTGGTCCAGATCAGAATCACAAAGAACACCAGCGCCATGCGCCGCTGCACCAACAGAAGATAGCGATAACGCCACTTGGGCCACCCTTCGCGTGTGCGCATCCACTCGCGGAACCGCGGACCAAAATACCGCGACAGCACAAAGGACAGCACCACCAGCCCCAACAGGATCAGCGCCTGATAGGCCGTCCAGGGGCGCGCCACGCCGGTGATGAAATTCAGCCCCTGATCCCACAGGCTTAGCGCAATGTCCTGCGTGTCCTGTTCGACGATCTGCACAGCCGCTTCACCAGGGTCGCTGGTTTGTTCCAATGTCGTTGTTTCGGTCTCTGCCATCTGTGCCTTGCCTCATTGTTGCCAGCGTGGCACGGCCCGATCCGACAAAACAAGCCATTTCCCTTGCGAGACTCAGTCTGACCCGCTATCTGAACGCACATGAAACGCATTTTTGACATCGATGACCGCGCCTTTCTGCCCTGGCGCTTTTTTGGTCAGTCGAAATCCGTCAACGCCGCACTATAAGTGCGCCGCGCGCGATTCCGTGCGCCCGTTTTGCAGCTACACCGCCAATTCAAATCAGAACGGAGAGGACCCATGTCCCCCAAAACGCTCTATGACAAGATCTGGGATGCGCATGTCGCGCACGAAGCCGAAGACGGCACCTGCCTGCTGTATATCGACCGCCACCTGGTCCACGAAGTGACCAGCCCGCAGGCGTTCGAAGGTCTGCGCATGGCCGGTCGCAAGGTGCGCGCGCCAGAGAAAACCATCGCCGTGCCGGATCACAACGTGCCCACCACCGCCGGGCGCGATGACCCCGCACAGATGACCGAAGAAAGCCGCATTCAGGTTCAGGCGCTGGACACCAACGCCAAGGAATTTGGCGTGCATTATTATCCCGTCTCTGACGTCCGTCAGGGCATCGTGCACATTGTTGGCCCCGAACAGGGCTGGACCCTGCCCGGCATGACCGTGGTCTGCGGCGACAGCCACACCGCCACCCATGGCGCCTTCGGTTCGCTGGCTCATGGCATCGGCACCTCCGAAGTGGAGCATGTTCTGGCCACCCAGACGCTGATCCAGAAGAAATCCAAAAACATGAAGGTCGAGATCACCGGCAAACTGATGCCGGGCGTGACCGCCAAGGACATCACCCTGGCCGTGATCGGTGAAACCGGCACCGCGGGCGGCACCGGCTATGTCATCGAATATTGTGGCCAGGCAATCCGTGACCTGTCCATGGAAGGCCGCATGACCGTCTGCAACATGGCCATCGAAGGCGGTGCCCGCGCGGGTCTGATCGCGCCGGACGAAACGACATTCGAATACGTCAAAGGCCGCCCCCACGCCCCCAAGGCAGGCGCATGGGAACAGGCGCTGGAGTATTGGAAGACGCTCTACACCGACGACGGGGCCGCGTTCGACAAGATCGTCACCCTGAAAGGCGAAGACATCCAGCCGGTCGTCACCTGGGGCACCTCGCCCGAAGACGTCCTGCCGATCACTGGCGTTGTCCCCCACCCCGAAGACTTTGAAGGTGGCAAGATCGACGCGGCCCGCCGGTCCATCGAATACATGGGCCTGACACCGGGTCAGAAACTGACCGACATCGAAATCGACACCGTGTTCATTGGGTCCTGCACCAACGGGCGCATCGAAGATTTCCGCGCCGTGGCCGAAGTGGTCAAAGGCAAGAAAATCAAAGACGGCATGCGCGCCATGATCGTTCCCGGATCGGGTCTTGTCCGGGCCCAGGCCGAAGAAGAAGGTCTGGCCGACATCTTCCGCGAGGCTGGTTTTGAATGGCGTCTGGCCGGGTGTTCCATGTGTCTGGCGATGAACCCGGATCAGCTGTCCGAAGGCGAACGTTGCGCGGCCACCTCGAACCGGAACTTCGAAGGGCGTCAGGGCTACAAGGGTCGCACCCATCTGGTCAGCCCCGCGATGGCTGCCGCAGCGGCACTTACCGGAAAGCTAACGGACATCCGCGAACTGTTGTAAGCTCCGCTCAGAGTTGAATTTTGAGAGGAATTGAGAAATGAGTGACTGGCTTAAACTGCTTTTGTTGGGACTTGTGTCCATCGTCTTTGGTGTGTTCATTCTGGGTGCGCCGGTTGTGGCCTCGGTCGCCGTCACGGCGATCACCGGGTTTTTGCTGCTGATCAGCGGCGGCCTTCAGGTTGCAGGTGGCTTCACGGTCGACGGCACGGCGAACAAATTTCTCTCCATCCTGATGGGGGCAATCCTGTTGTTCCTGGGGTGGTCGTTCCTCTCAAACCCGCTTCAGGGCACCATCTCTTTGGCCACGTTGATTCTGATCCTGTTCATGGCAGGCGGGATCGCGCGCCTGATCTTGTCGTTTCAGATGCGTGGAACACGCTTTTTCTGGCCGACGCTGATCTCTGGCGTTTTGTCCATCATCCTGGCCGGGATCATCTGGTCCAATTCAGCAGCAGACCCCACATGGTTGCTCAGCTTGATTGGGATCCTTTTGGGCATCGAGATGCTGTTCAACGGCTTTGGGCTGACGTTTGCAGCGCTGTTCATGCGCAGCGCCGAAAAAGGAAACAGGGCGGCCTGATCCCGGGCCGGACCTCTGGTCCGACCCATGGGGCCGCTGAAATCGTCATCAGGGGGTGCACGGGTGGTGCACGTCCGGTGCACGGATATCACCCCCCGCCCTGTTGCGGGGTACCCCCCACATCTAGTGGGTCGAAATTAGGAGTCTGGTAATGGACAAATTTGAAAAACTGAACGGCATCGCGGCCCCCATGCCGCTGGTCAACATCGACACCGACATGATCATCCCCAAAGTGTTCCTGAAATCCATTCAGCGCACCGGCTTTGGCGTGAACCTGTTCGACGAGATGCGGTATAACCGTGACGGTTCGGAAATCGCTGATTTCGTGCTGAACAAACCCCAGTACCGCAAGGCCGAAATCCTGGTGGCCGGTGACAATTTTGGCTGTGGCTCGTCGCGCGAACATGCGCCCTGGGCGATTGCCGATTTTGGCATCAAATGCGTGATTTCCACTTCCTTTGCCGACATCTTCTTCAACAACTGCTTCAAGAACGGCATTCTGCCCATCGTTCTGCCCCAGGAGCAGGTCGACCTGCTGATGAAAGACGCGGAAAAGGGCGAAAACGCCCGCATGACCGTGGATCTCGAAACTCAGGAGATCACCACGTCGGATGGCGACGTCATTGCCTTTGACGTGGATGCATTCAAAAAGCATTGCTTGCTGGAAGGGCTGGATGACATCGGTCTAACCATGGAAAAAGCCGACGCCATCGATACATTCGAAGCCAAAGCCGCCGCCGCCCGCCCCTGGGCCTGACAGGCGTCCCAGTTGAAAAACGGCACCACAGCCGCGCCTCCGGGTGCGGCTGTTTCGTATTGGGCCTCTGCGGCGACGCACCACAATATCTTGTGGTTCGCTGCGCAAATCGTTGAATTTCCTACACTCATTGATGCAAAGCAGCACCAGTTATCCGCCCGCGAACCACAAAATTTACCACTTTACGACGCACCCTCTTGAGCGGTTTTCCCAAACGATGCACAAATAAGGCCAAAATGAGGCACCGGCCCAAAGACGGGTTGGATCAAGTTGGAACAAAGGCGCGGCAACGTATCGGCCTGTCCAGTTTGAAGGGAATGAGCAGTGGTTGCACGCATCTTAGGAGCCGTGTTGCGGGGCGTATTGGTGGCTTTGCTGATTGCAATGCCTTCGATATTTTTGCCCAGCCATACGATGCGATCCGGTGAGATCGTCGTTCTGTTGTCCTTGTTGGCAGCCGTGTTGACCATGGCCGAATACAGTTCGAATTATCCCAGCTTTGTCGAGTTCCGCGATGCGCCACCTCTCAACCGGCTGCGCTTTGTCTGCCTGGCATTGATCCTGTTGTGCCTGAGCATGATCACCAAACATTTGTTCGAACCGACCAATGGAACCGCGCTGTTTGCCGGGTTGGGTCAACTGGCCGGGAGCATACTGGATTTCCCGTACTCACCTGTGCGTCTCGTCCTGTTGGTCCTGCCCCCCGAAGTACCCGTTCATATGCTCAACGCCGCTCGGGCCGCAGCGGCTGTGGCCTATTTGATCGCATTGGGCACTGTGCTGGCCTTTGTCGTCACCATCAGAATCCTGAATTGGCCGGTGGCGAACGGGGCCTTTAACGTCTGGACCAATTTGCCACTGTTTGACCCCACAACAGGTGGTGATGTTGTCTATCGCCTGCACCGCGACGGGCGGATCAATGTCATGCTGGGCTTCTTGCTGCCCTTTGCCATTCCTGCCTTTGTCAAACTGGCCGCCGACATTGTTGATCCCAACCTGTTGATGCGCCCACACACCCTGATATGGACTCTCAGCGCCTGGGCTTTTCTACCTGCGTCCATGTTGATGCGTGGTATGGCAATGTTGCGCATTGCTGATCTGATCGAAGAAAAGCGCCGTCGTGCCTATGCCAATTCCGAGACGATGCGCACCGCATGAGGCGGTTGCTGGCAGGCGCGGCGCTGTTGTTGCTGGGCAGCCTGGCCTGTTCCGCCGACCCCTTGCGCCTTGCCACATTCAACACCGAATTATCCCGCAAGGGGCCGGGCCTTTTGCTCCGTGCGATCCAGCGTGGCGACGACCCCGCAGTCCGGGCCGTCATCCAGGTCATCGCGCGCAACAATCCTGACATCTTGGTCCTGCAAGGCGTGGACTGGGACCATGAAAACCGCGCCGTCCGGGCGCTGGTCAAGCAATTGGCCAAAATCGGCGTCGATTATCCGCACATGTTTTCAGCTCAGCCCAATGCAGGGCTGGCGACAGACCTGGACCTGAACGGTGATGGCCGGCTGGGGGGGCCCGAAGATGCTCAGGGCTTTGGTGCTTTTACCGGACAAAGTGGCATGGCGATTCTGTCGCGCCACCCCATCAAGACCGCCCAGATCGTGGATTACAGCGCGACCCTGTGGCTGGATCTGCCTGGTGCCATCCCGCCGACCCATCCAGATGGCAACCCTTTTCCGTCGGCCGAGGCGATGGAACGCCAGCGCTTGCCCAGTGTCGCCATCTGGGCAGTGCCCGTGACCCGCGCTGACGGATCGAATTTGACCGTCCTGGCCTTTCAGGCGGGGCCTCCGGTTTTTGACGGCCCCGAAGACCGCAACGGGCGGCGCAACCATGATGAGCTCCAATTGCTGCGCCAAATCGTACGTCAGGAATTTGGGCCCGCCCTGACGGGAGATATCGTGCTTGCAGGGGGGGCGAATCTGGATCCATGCGACAGCGATGGCAGAACTCAGGCAATCGTGGATCTGTTGGCTGAAACACGGTTGCAGGACCCTGCCCCCCGCAGTTCGGGTGCAGCTGCTGCGACGGCAGCACCCAGCGCCTGTTCGGATCCGGCCCTGGATACCGTGGATTGGCCGGGAATTGGGAAATTTCGCGTGGATTATATCCTGCCATCTGTCGGGATGAGAGTCGTGAACACAGGTGTTTTCTGGCCAACACCGGATCAGGCGGATGGCCAACTGGCACAACAGGCCAGCCGTCACCGGCTGGTCTGGGTGGACTTGGCAGCGGATTAGGCGACCGCCGTTTTCGCAAGAGGATGCGACGGTGGTGCCACCAATCCCGGCGGGATCGCCTGGGCCAGTGCCGTTTCGAATGGCGTCACGGCGAACCCCGGTAAATACTGTTCCAGCAGCGTTCCATCCAGAGTATGCCCGACCTGCCATAGATATCGCATTTCCAACAGACAGCGCGCCATTGGCCACACTGGCTTCAACAGACGAAGCGGAATCCACGACATCTGTGTCATCCTGACGGGCCGGGTGACAATTCGGTCCAGAGCAGTCGCCATTTCGGCCCCTGTTACTGTGTACCCGGGGAAAGAGATATCGCTGAACACAGGCAATTCCTCGCGCCTTTCTGCCAATTGCACCGCAGCACGCGCCAAGTCAGGCAGGAATGCCCACGCATGAGGAACATCAAGTGGTCCGGGGTATGAAAACCGCCCCGATGCGAGCCGCTTGGTCAAAACCGCGTCAAACCAGTTTCCAGACGCAACAGTGTCGATAAAATCCCCTGCCCTCAGCACAATGGTCCGAACGCCGGACTGGCGATAGGCCTGTTCCATGGCAATGCGAATCTGACCCAATGGGTTGCGTGCCTCTTGCGGGGTTTCCTGCCCCCATGGGGGCGTTGCCTGTGGCCCGTAGACATAGACGTTTCCCGGCACAATAACGGTAGCGCCCGCCGCTTTTGCCGCCGCGATCACCTGATCATGCAGCCGAGGCACCTGATCCGCCCAATCAGGGTATTGTGGGTTCCAGGCATTGACGATCACATCCGCGGCCCGGGCGGCCTGAACCAGATCATCAGTTCCCCGATCGAACCGCACCGTCGTCCACCCCGCAGTACAGAATGCGTGCTCAGCTGCGCGGCCGAAACGACCGGTCGGCCCCAGGATCAATACAGTAGGTTTCATGCTCCATGTCCTCGTCAATGGATGATGAAACAACTATATCCATGCATATATCAGCATAATATTGCAAAACTTTGCAGATATCCTATTCATTATTGAATGGATAAGATTTCCTCCCTCACCGATTGGACATTGATCCAAAGCTTTCTCGCTGTTGCTGAAACCGGCTCCTTGTCCGGTGCCGCCCGCCAGTTGAACCGCAGTCAGCCTACGCTTGGGCGTCACATCAAGACGCTGGAGCAGGAACTGGGGGCCGCTTTGTTCAACCGGCATCCCCGTGGGCTTTCGCTCAGTTCCACGGGCGTGCAAGTGTTCCCAATGGCACGCCAGGTGCAGGATCAGATGTATGCGATTTCGCTGACAGCGGCCGGTCAGTCGCAGGACTTGCAAGGCACCGTGCGGATCACCGCCAGCATTTTTGCGTCGCATCATGTCCTGCCCCCAATCCTTGCTGAAATCCGGCACCTGGAACCTGCGATCGAACTGGAGCTGGTTCCAAATGACAGTAGCGAAAATCTGTTGTTTCGTGCCGCAGATATCGCGGTGCGGATGTACCGCCCGACCCAGTTGGATATCGTCGCCCGCCACGTCACTGACCTGCAACTTGGGATCTTTGCAGCGCACAGCTATCTTGACCGTGCCGGACACCCCCAGACAGCCGAGGATCTTTGGCAGCATGATCTGGTCGGATACGACCAAAACGACCTGATTGTTCGCACCATACGCGATCTGGGCTGGGAGGTCAGCCACGCCAGCTTTGCCACCCGCTGTGATCATCAAAGCACCTATTGGGAGCTGGTTCGGGCCGGATGTGGGATCGGCTTTTCTCAAACATTGGTCGGGCGTGCTGACCCATTGGTGCAGGAATTGGACCTGGGCATTGGCATCCCGCCGTTGCCGGTTTGGCTGGCCGCCCACGGGACCCTGCGCCAGACCCCCCGCGTTTCGCGTGTCTGGGATCACCTGGCGCATAGGTTGCAGGCCTATGGTGGTGCCCAAACTTGAACAGCCTGGGCACCTGTTCAACGATACGGCCTGGATGCGTCGGTATGTTTCGCTGTTTTTCCCTTGTTTTCATGGACGCATCATTGACCCCTCCGTCTCCTCAAGGTACCCCACCTCAAAGCTGTTTCAAGGAGAGCCCCGCATGTCGAATCCATCCCTTCTGATCCTGCCCGGTGACGGTATCGGCCCCGAAGTCATGGCCCAGGTCCGCCGCATCATCACCTGGTATGGTGACAAGCGCGATCTGGCATTCGATGTGAGCGAAGATCTGGTCGGCGGTGCCGCCTATGACAAGCATGGTGTCCCGCTGGCCGACGAAACCATGGCCAAGGCACAAGAAGCCGACGCGGTTCTGTTGGGTGCCGTTGGCGGCCCGGCCTATGACGATCTGGATTTCAGCGTCAAACCCGAACGCGGCCTGTTGCGTCTGCGCAAAGAAATGGATTTGTTCTCGAACCTGCGCCCGGCCCAGTGCTTTGACGCTTTGGCTGACTTCTCGTCGCTGAAAAAGGACATCGTGGCCGGCCTGGACATCATGATCGTGCGCGAATTGACGTCGGGCGTGTATTTTGGCGAACCCCGTGGCATCTTTGAGGAAGGCAACGAACGCGTTGGCATCAACACTCAGCGCTATACGGAATCCGAAATCGAGCGCGCCGCACGGTCGGCGTTCGAGCTGGCCATGCGTCGCGGCAAAAAAGTCTGCTCGATGGAGAAGGCCAACGTGATGGAATCGGGCATCCTGTGGCGCGAAGTGGCCACCCGTGTGGGCAAGGAATACCCAGAAGTCGAACTGTCGCACATGTATGCCGACAACGGTGCCATGCAGCTGGTACGTGCACCCAAACAGTTTGACGTCATCCTGACCGACAACCTGTTCGGCGACATCCTGTCCGATTGCGCAGCCATGTTGACCGGAAGCCTTGGCATGCTGCCTTCGGCCTCCCTGGGCGCGCCCATGGCCAATGGTCGGCCCAAGGCGCTGTACGAACCCGTTCACGGCTCGGCCCCCGATATCACAGGCCAAGGCAAAGCCAACCCGATCGCCTGCATCCTGAGCTTTGCCATGGCGCTTCGCTACAGCTTTGATCAGGGCAGCGAAGCCGACCGCCTGGAAGCCGCTGTTGAACAGGTGCTGGCAGATGGTGTGCGCACCGCTGATCTTTTGGGCGAAGAAGGCGTCACCCCTGTTTCGACATCGGAAATGGGTGATGCGATTCTCGCGGCGTTGGACGCCAGCCTCTAATCCTACGATCCCACGACGACAGAACGCCCGCTGTATTTGGCGGGCGTTTTTTGTTGTCCGCCGCCTGGGGCGACTCCTTCAGGGTCGCGTGTGTTGCGCATTTTACCCCTGGCCAACATCACATTCCGCTCCTGCCCGCCAAGATCCTGCAGTCAGGCAACGGGGCGACACCGCGCATTTCCCAGCAGATGCGACCAGCCCAGAGCCCGGTCTCAGGTGCTCCCCCTTTTCTCAACGGAAACACGCAAGTAGCCAAATAAATCCTCAAGCGTTTATTTTTTACGGCGAAGAATTGGCCTTGCAAACACCCCGACACGGATATAAATCACGCGCCACGGTCGGAGTGTAGCTCAGCCTGGTAGAGCACTGTCTTCGGGAGGCAGGGGTCGGAGGTTCGAATCCTCTCACTCCGACCAATAGAATCAAGAACATACGCAAAACTGAAACCTGCAATTTATGCAACCTTGCATGAGTTGCGCAGTATCGCGAAAACCAAAAACAAGGAGAAGGCGCAGAAAAAGCTGGATGAATTCCAGCCCGATGCGGCACCCGCCGACCCCAACGCCCCCTATAACCGCACAAGAACGGACGGATACTGGGAGACAGTCAACAAGGACGGTAGCGGTAAGACCCGACGGCATTCTCACGGTAGGAAGGATGAAAAGGCTGCGTCAGCAGCACATGACAACTTCGTTAAGGAACTGGTTAGACCCTAAATTCCAGCTCGCCCTACAGTGGCTTGGATCCTGGACAAGTATTACGAATACATCTGTCGAGAGAAGGCAGAGTCCACTTCTGGCCCCATGGCAGCGAACGTGGAGCCGCTGAAAGAGCATCTGGGGCATATGTTCTGGGATGAAGTCGTCAAGATACCGTGGACGAATACACAGAATGGCGGATGACGAAACCCCGCTGGAAGGCGCATCAGGATTTCGAAGGGCAATATGGGACCACCAGACGGAACAACGCCTGCAAGGACCTGAGAGTCCTGCGGGCCGCGCTAACGCGCGCACGGAAGAACCGCTACACCACCTATCCTCCGGATTTCTCCATCACCGAAGGCGAGTCGGTGCGCGATACGAAAACATGGATCACTATGGAAGAAATGGAGCGCATGATAGCCGCCTGCGAACCACGCCCCATCGTCGTCAACGGGCTTGAAATTGACAGGGAACGAGACCGCTCGCATATCGAAGGATTTCTGTTGATCGCACTCGCCACTGGCGCGCGGAAGGAAGCTATTCTGTCGCTGACATGGGATCAGGTCTATATCCCCGAGGCCACATTGAAGAGCGTGACGGAAGTTAAACCAGAACCTGTTCTGGACCCAGAAGGAAATTGGGTCATGCCCAAGCGTGCGACCCAGCGCACCTATGAAAACCCGCCACTGAACTACGAGTCCGGCACAGTGGCTAAGGGAGCCTATATCGACTTCGGCGCGGGCAGCGGGAATAAGCGCCGCCCCCAGATTCCTATAGGCCAGAGTTGGAGGTTGATGAGCTACCTGATCTATGCAGATCGTTCGCAGCCCTACGTGATCACCTACAATGGCAAGCGCGTGAAGAGCTTGAAGAAAGGCCTTACGGAAGTCGCAAAAGAAGCGGGTTTGAACAAGTCGGTGACGCACCACACCATGAAGCGTACGGCGATCACCCATATGGTCCGGGCGGGCATTTCATTCAACATCATTGCTGACGCCGTAAACACCACTGAAAAGGTGTGAAAAAGCACTACAACATGCACCGTCCTGACATCGAAGAGGCGTTTGGGGATGCGCTGTCGGTTCGGTAGTCCGTTTTCGGGCAGGCTTACACCTATCAAGCCCGCACCGTGCGCTCTAAGGGTTGTAACGCGATTGTCCAGACAGATTCCGTGTGCCTTTGCAGTGTGGATACCCTGAGCACCCCCAAAACTGTTTCCCCGCATTTCGTCCACGTCTTGCGGTACGTTTCACCATTGATCTGCCGCAATAACGACAGTCGGGAACGCCTCCCACGTTGGAAGTGGCGCGGGGACGTCTAGATGTTGCCGCGCGTTGAGTCTTTGATGGTTGCGGGACCCGGCGCGGTGGCGACGTAACCACTAGAGTCACTATGGATGTCGGGATAGAAGCCCCCAGTTCGTTCAAATCACGTTCGGCCTGCGACCTCGCGTTAAGTGCCTCAGAGAGTTCCCGGTCGTTCTTTGCACGGGCAGGCAAACCGTCGAGCCAACCGACATAAATCAGCGTTCGCGCGCATCGATGACGGCACCAATGGCCAGTCGACTGTCAAAGAAAGCAAGAAAGTTAGAGAATTTTCAAAAATTTTTACCCTGTTTTACGATTCCGACATGGGGGGACTACAGCAGCCGAAAAGTACCCTAAAAAGTTAAGAGATCGCGTTACCAGTCCGCCGCGCCTTGCTCCAAGGAGTTCTTGTGGGGGCTGTTTGTGCTCGGTTTGGTAGCGCCTAGTATAGCCTTGGGTCCCTCGGTGCCCGCATTTAGCGGGTCTATGTGGTCGATTTAGATGCGTTAATAATGCGATAAACGGAAGTACGCCCGATATTCAAACTTCGTGCTATCTCGGTTGGGGTGATACCTTCACTTCTTAATTTCAGAACGCTCTGAGATTGAGCACGTGCGGTGGGTTTGCGACCCTTGTATTTGCCTTCGGACTTGGCCTTAGCAATACCCAGCTTCTGCCGTTCCAACATCATAGACCGCTCGAATTCCGAAACTGCGCCGAGCATGTTCAGCAAGAGCGTTCCCGTTGGCGTAGAAGTGTCGATGTCCATCGCCAGAATACGCAGGTTTGCGCCTTTGGACTTTATCGTGTGTACGACCTCACCAAGATGCAGGACTGAACGGGCAAGACGGTCGAGCTTGGTCACAATTAGAGTGTCACCTTCCCGTAGAAAGTCGAGTGCCGCCGCCAGACGCGGTCGATCTTCGACTGCTGAGACCTGTTCCACAAACATCTTTTCGCAACCAATTGCCTCAAGATCGCGCTTCTGCCCTTCAAAGCCAGCTTCCTGTTCCAACGTGCTTGTGCGAGCGTACCCGATCAGCAACTATTTCTCCGAATCTGTTCCACAAAGTCTTAAATATTTTTGGACATTTGTTCCAAAATGTCAGAACCATTCTATTGGCACACTCTCAAGGTGACCCACCGGTGTTCCACAGAAGCCTGCCGTGTGGTTTACGGCATCGCCACGCAACCCGCATGGCGATTGCACCCAATGTCACCTGATGCGCCTTGAGGAGCGTCGCGATGCCGTTTGATGCGCTCCACGACTTTTGCTCTCTGATCGAACGTGATCTCGATCCCGGCGCGGAAATGCTCCACTTCCTGCAACAGGAGGTGCCGACCGCCACGCATGTTGACCCTTGGCAGGTGGAGGCGATCACATCGGACGCGCAGACGGTCGCACTGCTCGTCTGCCGTCAGGCGGGTAAATCCTGCGTCCTCGCGACGCGCGGCGTTCGCGAATTGAAGCGTGGCGGCACAATCATCTGCGTTGCCCCCGCCGAACGTCAGACACGCGAAATCACCCGGAAAGTGCAAGCATACCTGCGCGCCACTGACCTCGTGGTCGAACGCGCGACGCAGACGGAAATCGAATGTTCGAATGGCGGACGCTTTATCGCTGTGCCTGTGTCGGGCGCAACGATACGTGGTTACACAGCCGACCTGCTTCTGGTGGACGAGATGGCATACTTACCGGGAACGAACGGCGGCGAGGATGTTGTCGTTTCTATCCTGCCCATGCTGCGCGACAACGGACAGACCTTCTACGCCAGCACCCCCGCTGGAAAAAACAGCCTTTTTGCATCGCTATTCCTTGAACCCAAGGACAACGTGCATCGATCAAGGTTCCCGGCACTTCGATCCCGCGCCTTGCATCCCGCGTTGAGCGCCTGCGGTCGCAATTGTCAGCCACGCGCTTTCGGCAGGAGGTCATGTGCGATTTTCTGTCTGACGGTCTGTCTTACTTCGACCTGTCCGCCATAGAGAACGCCACCAGCATGGAGAACGCAATATGTCCTCGGTTTTGAACCTCAACTACATGCCCGATGGTCGCGTGATCAACAAAACCGGACATGACCCCGCAATCGAGAGAGTGGCCGGATTTGTCAGATACTTCGTGGGCGCTGATTTGGGGCAAGCTAATGACTTCTCGTCTACGGTTGTGATCAAGGATTAGCAATTGCCCATTCATGACGGCACGCGCGTCAAACTCGGCCCCCGTGAACGCAAGGTTGTCTTTGCCAACAAGTTCAGCCTATGCCTCGTTTTCCGGCATCCGAATAATCAAAGTGCTGTGGAAGGCCGGGTCATACACGGACATTTTACCCAGCTGTGGTGATCGCCAAGCATCTCTCCGTGGTCAGCAGTCACGACAATCAATGTGTTCTCGTACTGCCCAGTGCCCTTCAAGAAGGACACGACCTGCCCAATATGGTGATCAACTTGGGTGGCCAAACCCAGATCGATCGAACGCAAGGTCTGTACGGTGGCATCCGTTAGGGGCAGGTCTGGCTGCCCATCCACAAAGTCGGCAACAGAGGTTGTGCGGATAGTTCCTTCAAAGAAGGGGTGTTCGGAAATTTCGTCCTCGGCACTGGCCAGGCGGTTGGGCAAAGGCAGTGTCGCGGGATCGTACATGCGATTATAAGGCGCAGGCGCAACCAATGGTGGGTGCGGCCTGATATAAGTCAGATGTGCGCACCAGTTAACCTCGGTGCTGTCTGCCATATAGTCCAGAAATCTATCTGTCAGATAGGCCGTGTCACTGTGCTCTTTCGCGTAAAGTGCGGGACCGTCGGGACGTAGATCCTCACCTTCGCGCTGCGGAATGAACACATCATTTAGACCATCAAACTGGTATCCCTGTTCACGTAGATGTTTTTGCCACCCGGTGGAGACTTTGAACCACATCTCTAGGGCTTCTTCAAAGCTCGCCATCGGCAGCTCGTAGGAAAAGAGCGCGGGATCGTCGGGGGCATCTACGCACGGATCCTGCGCGGTGTCCGTGTGGCCGAACAACAAAGGCGTATAGCCCGCCTTTCGCATTTCCGTACCCAGATTGGGAATGTCGTGCCGAAGGGGGGGGCCGTTGCGCACAGAGCGATGGTCCATCGCATATTGCCCGGTGAGCAGAGAGGCGCGTGACGGACCGCAGGGGTTGATGACCGAGTAATGGTTCCGGAATGTCATCCCATCTGCCATGAGCGCACGCAGGTTCGGCAAGTCCACATATTTGGCGAGCTCACCGAACACACAATCTGCGCGCAGCTGATCAATAGCGATGAAGAGGACGTTTTTTTGATTTGGAGGTTATTGCGACCATTCCGCTTGGATCAGATTCAAGACAGCCTCATGCATTGCCGGGGTTGCTGCGGAGACAACGTGCCCTTCGGATTGAAGCGTCAGCGTGTCACCATTCCAGTCGGTCATGACACCACCGGCCGCTTCTACCACTGCCAGTACAGGCAGATAGTCATAGGGTTGCAGATCATAATCGACCACCGCATCCACATGACCCATTGCCAAAAGCGCGTGCGGATAACAATCGTAGGACAACCGGCGGGTTTGTCCTGCGGTCATGAGTTTGTCAAATACTGCAGGGTGGTCGCGAAAAATTTTCTCGCCCTCATTGATGAACAGGACTGCCTCTGCCAGCTTTGATTGATCACTGACGGATATTGGTTTCCCATTCATGGTCGCGCCTTGACCTTTGACACCAATCAAAGTTTCTACCAGGGTCGGAACGCCAATCACGCCGATCTCGGGCTGGCCGAGTTTCAAGCGCCCCAAAAGAAAGCCAAAAAGCGGGTGCCCCGACAAAAAGGATCGTGTGCCATCGATTGGATCAACGATCCAGATTTGGTCACGATCTTTGCCCTGAAAACCTGCTTCTTCACCAAAAACGCCATCTTGTGGAAAATGCTCGGCAAGATAGCTGCGCACAATTTCCTCGACCCCTCTGTCGGCTTGAGTGACCGGGCTTTCGTCGGATTTGAAATCAACGCCAAGATTGCCTCGAAAATAGCCAAGCGCGGCTTTCGCGGCGATTGCTGCAATCTGTTCCGCGTGGTGCGTAATGTCAGAGTTCACTTGGTCCAATTCCCAGTCAGGCCATTTCCAAAACGGGCTGTTCAAAGGCAGGAGAAGGCAGCACATGGCACGCAACAAAATGGCCGTCGTCCAGTTCAACCAACTCGGTCGGATGCGCTGAGTGGTCAAACCCCGGAGGGGCTGCGACAACCCTGAACCCTTTATCATCGCGTTGCACGATCGGATGGTCTTGCACGCCTTCAAACTTTTCGGGGTTGAACGGTGCGTCCGGATCTGGATGAGGCACAGCGGTCAACAACGCACGCGTATAGGGGTGCTGCGGATTGAAAAAGATCTTCTCGGTCGGTCCGTATTCCATGAACTCACCGTGATACATCACCGCCACGCGGTGTGAGATCTGCGCGACTACAGCCAGGTCATGGGCAATGAACAGAAAGCTGATGCCCATTTCCCTTTGGATGTCACGCAGTAGGTCCACGATTTCAGCCTGGATCGACACATCCAATGCAGAAACACATTCATCACAGACCACGAATTTTGGCTTGGACACCAAGGCCCGTGCGATACAAATCCGTTGACGCTGTCCACCAGAGAAAGCATGCGGGAAGCGGCGCAGGTGTTCCAGGTCGATCTTGCAACGCTCTGCAATCTCGCGCACCCGGTTGTCGATCTTGTCCCGGTCAGTCATCAGGCCCGACGCCACCAGCGGTTCTGCGATGATGTCGCGTACTGTCATTCGGGGATTAAGCGATGAATATGGGTCCTGAAACACAAGGCTGACCTCGGGACGGAAGGCGCGCAGCATTTCACCCACCAGTGAGTTGATCTGCACCGGCCCTTCGGAAAAAGCCATGTTCATCTTGGAGCGCACCCTACGCAATTCACCGGGGGTGGCATGTGCCAGATCGATGTCGGCCTTATTCTTGCGGTGGAAAATCACCTCACCGTCGCTGGGATCGATCGCGCGCAAAATGGCGCGGCCTACGGTGGTCTTGCCTGATCCGGATTCGCCAACCAGCCCAACAGTTTCACCACGCAGAATATCAAAGGTGATGTCCCGCACGGCCCGCACGGTTTCTGTTTCGGTGCGGAAGAGCTTTTTCTTCTTGATCTCAAAATCGACAGAGAGGTTTTTGACGTCGATCAGCGACTGCCCCTTGCCTCCGGGCAGCGGTTTGGGAGGCACGACCTTATCCAGCCGCGGCACAGCGGCGAGCAGGCGTTTAGTATAGTCTTCTTGCGGGGTGTGTATCACCTCGCGCACGGTGCCCCGTTCAACAATCTCACCCTTGTACATGACCGCAATGTCATCTGCGACCTGCGCAACCACGCCCAGATCGTGGGTGATGAAGATCATGCTCATCTCAAGCTCGGTCTGCAGATCACGCATCAGCTTCAGAACCTGCGCCTGGATCGTGACGTCCAGGGCGGTGGTTGGTTCATCCGCGATCAGAAGCTGCGGACCGGCAGAGAGCGCCAGGGCAATCATCGCCCGCTGACGCATGCCACCGGACAATTCGTGCGGATACTGGTCCACGCGTTGCGCAGGATTGGTCAGGCCAACCTTGTCCAGCATTTCGGTTGCAATCTCGCGGGCATGGCGGCGTGAAACGCCACGATGCAGCATGATCGCTTCCATGATCTGATTGCCGATGGTGTAGACAGGGGAAAAACTGGCCATCGGCTCCTGAAAGATCATCCCGATCTCGCCACCGCGCAGCCGGTGCAGCCGTGGGTCATTGCGCCGGATCTTGGCAATGTCCATGGCCTTGCCGTCCTTGGTCACATAGTTGATCTGGCTGTCTTCCGCGATGCTGGCAATACCAGGCAAAAGCTGCATCACCGCTTTGGTGCTGACGGATTTCCCGGAACCGGACTCTCCGACGATACCAAGGGTTTTACCCTTCTCCAGCGAAAAGGACACGTTGCGCACGGGCGAGACTAGCCCTTCGTCGGTTCTGAAGTTCAGCGTCAGGTTTCGAACGTCGAGGATCGTGGACATTATTTCGCCTCCGCGTACGGATCGGCCGCGTCACGCAAACCGTCACCAATCACCGTGAAGGCCAGCACGGCCACGACAACAAAGACAGCTGGGATAAAGAGCCAAGGGGTTTGTTCAATCGCGCGTACAGATTGTGCCTGTTGCAGCAGAACACCCCAGGACACAGAGGGTGGGCGCAGGCCGAGGCCCACAAAGCTGAGCGCGGTTTCGCTGAGGATCATGTAGGGAAAGCTGATAACCAGATCGACGATGATAAAACTGGTGAAGCTGGGCAGCATGTGCTGGGAAATGATCCGCTTGGTGCGGGCACCGGCCAGACGCGCGGCGACCACGTAATCTTCGTTGCGGATCGACAAAAGCTGCGACCGGATACGGCGGGCAAGGGTCGGCCATCCAAACAAGCCCAATATCAACGTCATGGCGAAATAAACCTGCGTGGTAGACCACTCCTTGGGCATGGCGGCGGCCAGCCCCATGTAAAGCGGGATGATCGGAACCACGCGAATGACTTCGGTCACGCGTTGGATGACATTGTCAATCAGGCCACTAAAATACCCGGCGATCCCACCGATGGTGAGCGCAAGCACAAAGGAAATCAGAACCCCAAACACCCCGATGGAAAGCGACGTGCGGGTTGCGTAGATGGTACGGCTGAAAACATCCCGGCCCAGATCGTCGGTTCCCCAGAAGTGAATTTTCTGGTCCACATCCGCGCTGAGCCCGACAAGATGGCGATTGGTTGGGATGAAGCCCAGAACCTTGACCTCTTCGCCAGGAACAAAAAACTGAAGGTAGTAACGCACATCGGGGTCAGGTTTGGAAATGGCGCGCAGGGTGATAGGATCGCGCTCCGTTTTTGTCCCGTTAACAAATGGAACAATAGAACATCCGTATTCGTCACAGAATCTCGGGATCTGCGGCGGGCCTTCGATGTATGAAGTATCGCGCGTTACCGGCCCATAGGGTGCCACGAATTCAGCAAAAATCCCGGCCAGAGCCATCAACCCCAGCAAAGCCGAAGCCACCATGGCGGCGCGGTGGCGGCGAAAACGCCACCAAATCAGCGTCCATTGTGACGCCGAATAGTATTTGAGCAGGCGCTGGCGCTCTTTTTCCTCTGCTGCAGAGGGGGGTGAGTTCTGTGGATCAACTGTTTGAGTCATGTGTCAGGCGCCCAGCTTGATGCGCGGATCCAGCCAGGCGAGCAGCAGGTCCGAAACAAAGTTCATGAAAACGATGGCGAAGGTCAGCATGAGCAAGATCGCCCCCGCGACGTTCATGTCGAGGTCGAGATAGGCCTTGAGCAGCAGTTCACCCAATTCGGTCAGGCCAAGCACCACGGCAACGATGGGGAGTTCCGAGAAGATGCGGTTCACATCAAAGCCAATGGTGGACACGATCGGGTTGATCGCCAGCCGTGCCGGGTATTTCAACAAGAGCCGTCCTTCGGGAACGCCACGGGCACGGGCCGCCGTAACAGACAGCTTGTTAAGCTCGTCCGACATGGTCGCGCGGACTGTTTGGATCTGATAGGCGACCGCAGACCAAGCCAGCACCACGGCAGGCAGCCACAGATGCTTGAGCATGTCCCAGACCTTGGCCAGCGACCAGGCGGCGTCCTTATAGGCAGCAGAGAAAAGCCCCCCGATATCGGCACCGAACCACCGATTGGCGAAGTAAAGCATAACAAGCGCCAAAAGAAAGTTTGGCAAGGCGAGGCCCAGATAGGAGAGAACGGTCAACCCGTAATCCACAGCCGACCCACGGCGCACAGCGGCATAAATGCCAATTGGGATGGAAATGATATAGGTCAACAGCAGCGTGGCGAACAGGATGCCTGCGGTCAGCCAAACCTTGTCGCCAATCACGTTGGCCACGGAGGTTTCAAAAGCAAATGCCTGTCCGAAATCACCACGAAGCACGATGCCGCCGATCCAGTCGAAATAGCGAAAAAGCATGGGCTTATCGAGGCCCAGGTCAACGCGGATCGCCTGAATGTCTGCTTCGGTCACATTGACGCCTGTGCCGGAATACTTCCGAAAGGCGTAGCGATCGGCATAGTCACCAGGTGGAATTTCCATGATCAGGAAAACCATCAGTGATACCAGGGCCATCGTGATCAGCATTCCGATCACACGCTCTAAAGTGAATCTGAGCATTCAGACCATCCCCACCAGATTTAGAATCAAAAATAGACCCGAAGCGTAGTTTCACGCTTCGGGTCGGATTGGGTGAGCTTATTGCTCAAGCCACCACTGAGCGGGGCGATAAGGATAGGTCCAGTAGAAGTCATAGGTCTTGGACTTGATCGGCTTCACGTTCTGCAGGTCGTTGCGGTGGAGGAACGGTGCAACGATGTCGCCAACTGTACCAATTTTCAGCATGTTATCGGTGTGGATCTGAACAATCTCGGCGCCGATTCTGTTGCTTTCGTCGGACCCCATTTCGACTTGGATGAACTTCTCGCTGAGATCCCAGAGCTTCAGGATATCTGCAGGAGGTTCCACACCTTCCGCGCCATCTGTTTTCTTCCACGAAGCCCACAGCGCACCGGTGCCAGGGTTGAAGAAGTCGCCGAAGGGCGGAACAAACACGGTGGTGTCCTGGCTAATGGTCGGACCAGCATTGCCGTCGTATTTCCAGGTGGTCAGATCCAGATCGTTGTTGTTGCCGGAGGCGCGATACTCGTCCGATGTCACCTCTTTCAGGTCAACACGCACACCAACAGCGGACCAGTAGTCGCGTACCAGTTCCATCATTTTCACAGGAACGCCCTGCGAAGAATAAACTAGGCGTACAACCAGCGGCTTGCCATCGGGACGTTCGCGTGTGCCGTCACCATTGCTATCGGCCAGACCCATCTCGTCAAGCAGCGCGTTGGCTGTTGCTGTATCAAAGGCGATGTCGCGGTTCAGGACCTCGTCGGATACAAACGAAACGGTCTTTGGTTCCGCCGGAACACCCTGCATTGGTGTTCCCTGGCCCAGATAAACGATCTCGTTGATCTCATTACGATTCAAGGCCAGAGACATTGCGCGGTTAAAGCGCAGGTCGCCAAAGATTTCGCGCAGAACTTCGTCTTCGTGAGTGCGGTTGAACGAGAAGAACACGTTTTCCCCAAAGGTCGGTGCGAACTGGATGTTGTATCCGCCGCGACTTTCGTTTTCTTTCAGGAGTGGGAAATCTTCGAGGAAGACCGCCTGCTGTTTCCAGACCACTTCACCATTCATAATCTTGAGGTTCTGAACCTCTTTGTCGGCGACATAAGTTTCGACGATTTCGTTAATATAAGGCAGCTGGTTGCCCGCTGTGTCCACTTGGTGGAAAAAGGGATTTGCAACCAGTTTGCGACCCTCAGATGTTTCTTCGACGACGATGTAGCTTTCCAGAGTTGGCACGACGTGGCGACCAACGGCCTCGGCTTTTGCCGAGTCTTTCAGCAGTGGGGATGGCACGTCTTTCCAGTCAGAACCACCATAGTAGAAATCAACAGCTTCTGCACCATTGGCAAATCCAAGTGCCTGCGCCGCAGCGTCTGCGTCAGCATTGTGCTTTGGCATGAACTGGCCCAGAAAGTGCTTTGGCTGGAACGGTTGGCCATAATCAACTGCAAAGCGGTTCATAATGCCCGGTGTCGGAACTGGGAATGTGAACTGAACAGTCAGATCATCTTTGGCTTCGACTGTCACTGGCTCGCCTGCAAACAACCAGCGATCAGGTGTTTTCTCATATACATCTGAGTTCAGGATGATGTCGTTCATCCAGAATTCAACGTCAGCGGCAGTGAACGGTTCGCCATCGGACCATTTGTGGCCATCGCGTAGAGTGATAGTCAGCTGGGTGTAATCGTCATTCCAGGACCAGGCTTTTGCGACGTTTGGAACAACGGTCTGCAGGTCGTCAGAATAACGAACAAAGTTCACGTGGCGCACGGACAACAAGTCAGAGGTGCCCGATTCAGTGGCCTTGGACAGGCCGGTGATTGCACCCCCGTAAGAACCAATGGAGTCATAAGGCATAACAACCAGCGGCTCGGAAGGCAGGCGTGCTGCAACATCTGCAAGCTCGGCATTGCCGAAGATGCGGGCGTTCAGGTCGTTGATCGTTGGGTTCTGTGCAAATGCCATCGTGCAGGATGCAGCGCCCTGAAATTCCACCAGTTCAAATTGCTGCGGGTATTCAGAGTTCAGACCCATTGGGTCGGCAACGGTTGCTGCCGGGCAATTCGCCAGGGCTGGCGACGCTAGCAATGCAAGCGCAGAGCAGGAAAGAAGTGTGGTTCGGATGGTCATGATAGCCTCTTTGAGCAATTTGTGCTCAGCGCTAGAGGCCGTTCTTTACAGTTCTATGACACTTCCGCTGTCATTAGGAAATTCTATGACCTTTGGCACGATAAGAAACTGTCACATAAGCTCTTCGGTAACCCGCAGAAACTCGCTAACAGTTGCGGTGTAACGCATAGCCGGAAGGCAGGTTAAGTAATGGGTAACTTTCAGATTTTTGTCATCAATAGGCAGAAATACCAAACCTGCTTCGTTAACGAATTCTCGCTCGAATCCAACGCCAACGCCCAGACCCGAGCGGACCAAAGTCATGATCGACCCCCATGACCCAAGACCAAGCAAGGTATTGAGCTGCACCGAAACGATTCGCGCTGCGGCTTCGAAGGACCGGCGGGTCTCGGATGAAGGTTCTCTTTGAATCAACTCCAAACCCACGATGTCATTCCAGTTCAGCGTCTCTTTCTCGGCCAGCGGGTGATCAGCGGGGGCAATGATGCCAATTCGGGTGGGTGCAACCGGAACAAAGTGCAGATCTGTTGGCGGTTCATTGCGAGTAATGAACGCCACATCAAACGTGCCGTTGTTCAGCAGCGGCATCAAATCATTGGTCGCCATTGTGCGGGCAGTGACCTCGACCCCCGGAAATTGACGCACAAATTGTGAAACGATCGGCATGGCCAGCTGATGTGTTGTGTACCCAATATTCAAGGAACCGATATCGAGCGTCATTTTGCGGGCCAATTGATTTTCCAGCTCGGCCTGCAGCTGAACGATCGCATTCATTTTACCCCGTATCTCTTCAAGGGCTTGCGTTGGTACGATCTCATTGCCATTTCGTTCAAAGAACCGACACTTAAATTGCTTTTCGAGCGAACCAATCAAACTGGAAACGCTTGGCTGGGAAACGCGGAGGTGTTTTGCTGCGAGCGTAAAGCTTCCGTACCGCGTGACCGCTTCCAAAGCTTGCAGCTGTTTCAGACTGATGTTTGTGTCACGAGGCATGGAAGGCTCAACTTTCCGGGATTGATTGGCAGTCTCTACAAAACAGGAAACTAGTGTTGTCGTTTGTGTAATGCAAAACCTGTCTAAATTCGGCATCTGAAAGATGCCGCGACTTGAACAAATGGCGGCTTTGACCGTTACATGGCGGCATCGGAATCTTTGCTCTCGCCGCAGTTTTTATGCTGCGGGCCGACGCAGCCAGAATCCCGAATACACAGGCTGGTTTCGAGAGTGCTCCATCGCCGCATCAGGGGCGGACAACCGCTTTGACTTTGCGAACAGCAGGGCCGTTCGCCAAGGTAGTTCAGATGTCAATCCGCTCCGCGATGCTCAGAGCGTCTTCAAGCTCCACGCCGAGTAGCGCACAGTGCTGTCGACCTTCGTGTGACCGAGCAGCAGCAGCACCGCGCGGAGGTTGCCTGTCTTGCGATAAATCTCCGCAGCCTTTGTACGGCGAAGCGAATGCGTGCCGTAGCCGCTGGGTTCCAGACCGATCGCCGTTACCCAGTCGCGCACTAACCTTCCGTACTGGCGGGTTGAGATGTGCGGATGATCGTGAAACCGACTTGGGAACATGAACCGGCACGCGAACATCTCGGGTGTCTTGCCCCACGCCAAGACGGTTTCTCGCGTATTTTCCGTCAGTTCGAATTGAACAGGTCGCTTTGTCTTGCTCTGGATCACCGACACACCTTCGCGAACGTGATCATCCTTCACGAGATCAGACACCGCGAGTTTGATGAGATCACATCCACGCAACTTGCTGTCTATAGCGACGTTGAACAAGGCCAAGTCGTGAAGGCAACCCGCGAGTTCTAGCCGTGCCCGGATCGCCCAGACCTGTTTTGGCAAGAGTGGACGTTTTTGGGCCGATGATACGCGGCTTGTTCCATGCTCGGCGTTTCGGGGTAACGCCGGGTAGTTGGACACTTGGCATGATATGCCCTCCGATCCTCCCACCACGCCCAATCATCAGCACCGCGCCGGCTGGACACGTGTACCTGCAGGGTTGAACGCCCGTTTTGGAAAGCCATCTGAATGTGCATGTTCTGTGCGCGCATTGGTCTACAACGAGCCCTACCTGACCTAGATCTGCCCGTGGTATCTGCTCCCTGAATACATTCCTTGAAGGTATATTCGGTTGCGATTTTCGATCCTAGTTCTCCTGCTGATACTTGCGCTCACTGATGCAAAGGCGGGCAACCCGAAACGGTGACTCTCGAAGAGGGACGTCACATCGAAATGTCCCTCTCAGGCTTGATCAGTCGCCGATACGATTGGGAACGATACTTCACGATTTTCGAAAAGAAACAGAAAGTTCAAATTGAGCTTCTATCGGATACAGGTTGGTGGAGAGGATCGATTCTATATCTAAATAAATCAGTCGCTTACGTATTGAATGAAGGGCAAGGCGGCTGTGTGATTTTCCGATCATCCCCGCCCAAGATCCTTCATGGCTATTCGCATCTTTGCAATCGAACACCTGTTGATACAGAGCGATCCGGTCTGAATTTGTCATCTGACGGGTGCACTCCTTCTCGACACTATTCTGACCTTTGTTTTATGGGGCTTTTTTTGTAGCAGAAGGTGCCGAGAACATGCTGCAATTCAATTTGTCGGACACTCAGGATGAGCCTCTACTCCCCACTCCTCCGTGAAAAACATCCATGTGGCTTTGTTCGCGACCTGTGAATTCACGGTTTCAGACTTGCGGCGGCATGCACGAATGGCTGCAGTCTTCGCCGCGTTGCAGATAAGATTCTGATGCCAATGCGGCAATTTTAGTGCTGCGTGCGCGCGCAGCACTATATCATAATGACTGGGGCGGGCTCAGTGCTGCCTTGCGGCGGTGCAGCACCTGATCTTGCACCAAAAGGCCACCGCCAGTGGTCTGATCTGCCCCACCGGATGCCCGAAGTCAGCCCGTAGTGGACTTTGTTTTAGGGCGCCGCACGACCATGGGCCCCGGAACTAAGGGCAGAAGCGGAAGTTCGCTGTGCTATCTTCTAACGGCGGGGAGGCGCACTCGCACTGGTGTCTAAGACGGCCGCCAAGTTCGTGAAGCGGCCGGTCCCTGCTCAAGCCCCAAAGCCGCGAAAAGCAGCCTCTATGACTGGATCGCTACTTCTTTCCCCTATATGCCTTTATGAAATCAATTTCCTTTCTCAATGAGGCTCGATCATCATCTGAGAAAAATTTGGAATCCGCCAAAACCTTCTCGGCTGCGGGGAAATCCCCAATAGAGACATAATATTCAGATTCGAGCTGCAGATACGGTCTATGGTTGGCACGCAAGTCAGAGGACGATTTACCAAACGTGATGGATCGAACCAGATTTATCTGCTCTTTGGCGCGGGAGGGGTTTCCATCCTTTAGTAAGATTTTAGCGTAGAGTTGTAATGGTGCGAAAAGCCTCGGTGTTTCTTTAACGGCCTGCTGAATGAGCTTTAGTGCCTTCCTGTTGTCCCCATAAAGATATTCCATTTCCGCTAGTCTGGTGTCGTGAAAAGATTTCCTCTCTTCCTCATCAAGCAACTTAAGCTTATCCAAAAGCTCATTTACCTCCGGATCATTCACGCAGTCCTTGCCCTTGTTCTTAATCAGGCAGGAAATCAAGATATCGATAATGTAGGGATTGCTCTGAGCAGTCTCGTAGGCCTCTCTGGCGTAACCCTCAGCTTCACTTGGCAGGTCTAGGTTAAGGCAAACTGAAGCAAGTTCACGCGAAGTTGAACGGTTTCCACGCGCAAGCTCATAGGACCTAATTAAAGCGCTGCGGGCATCCTGAAGTTTCCCCTTCAGACGCAAATTGAAGCCTTCAAGGAAAAAGATGTTCGACTTTGACCAGTCGTCGTCTGCCACCTTCTTTAGTTCAGAAACGCCGTAGGAAAAATCTTTCTGATTGTTAATGCGGGCAGCCGATAGTCCAAGGTAGCGGCAGGCTGCCACGGCACCAGATCTGGACAGTCGAGCTCGCCCATCTATGGCTTCTTTAGCCATCCTTATACTCTCTTTCCATCGCTTCGCGTCGTAATGTCGCTTTGCCAGCCAGACACGGTGGGATGGTAAAATAAAGACTTCCATGAGTTTCCCAATAGGCTGCCCACTCTCTAGCGTAGCCAAGATCGCGGAATCTAGCAGTGCAACCGGTGCATCTCCTTCCTCTAACCGAAGAGCTAGGGAATCCGCCAAAGACTTCATAACCTTTGCGCGCTCAGCTCCTTTGAGCTCTGTTCTAGGATCGCGCTCAGATGCGATACGAAGCGCTGGCGAAATAGAAATATTGTCGTCTTCGATCTGAACGACATGGAGTTCTAGCATCTTCTGAATCGCCCCGCCAATCTTGGTTCTGTCTTCATCAACAACGCTCGCCAACGAAGAAAAATCCAATGACGGTGCGATCGAGAACACAGCGAGAATCTTCAAATCGAGATCCTCGAGCTGTGCCGACCTTAAGTACTCAGAAGTTTGCTTGTGCTTCCAATCAATAAAATCTCTTGGGTTCGACAAAAATACTTCTACAGATGACTGCTCAATCTCATCCATCATACGATAGGCGTTGAAGGGATGCTGATCAGCCATTTCCACGAGTTCTTCTAGCTGTTTTGCGTCAGCTCTTAGATCCCTCTCCTTAAGCAAACTTGAAATAAGTCGCTCAGCTTCCTCTCTCGAAAGAGTTGAAATGCTGCAATATGCGACATCTCGCGCCTGCCTTCGAAGTTTAAACGGAACCATTCTGGGGGAAATAAAAACTAGAGGAGGGTGTGGCTTGCTCGCGACGTAATCTAGAACTTTGCCAAATTCCGGTTGAAGCGCCCCATTGTCACGGAGCAGGCCGCCGCTATCAACAACGTAAAGGGCCTCCCTGTCCTCAAGTACACCGCTAATTTCAGTGGCTATTTCTTGCGCTTTCTCTTCTTGATCCATTGCCCCGAAAGCTAGAACTCGATCACGCAGCTCCAAGATAGAGATATTCGGCCTCAAGGCTGAAAGTACTGCCCGGAAGATATCATCGTATCCTTCAAAGTCATCGAGCTCAATTTGCGGTGGGAGCCCCCCCACCTCTGGGTACTGGTTCTGATAGAACTTCCTTGCCGTAGTTCTTCTCCCCGCCCCGGGGTTGCCAGATACATATAGCGCTTTGACACGAGGCGCATTCAAGTCATTCGCCTGCTTCTCTAGGTTTTTCAACTCATTCTCTCGCCCAACGAAGGGATGAGACTGCACTTCCTTCGTATGCCTAGAAGATAACAAAGTACCTTCAATCAAGCGAGCGGCACTATCTGCGCTTCTTGGTTTTCTTACCATATTGTAGTGTTTCACATAACCTTTCGTGTGTTCGAATGCCTCCTCGTCTAAACAGATGGTAAGCATTCGAGCGACCCCGCCACTCGCAATCATTTCTTTCCCAAAGGCAATTTCAAAGTCGACGTAAGAAGATTTTATCGAATTCCGTGAAAGGAATAGGCAAAACAAGTCCGATCTCTTGAGGGCCTTCAAAATCTCGTCGGCATTCAAGCCGCCTTCTTCAAATGTCTTGGCATCCAGCTCGTAGTGTCCGGGCCGAAGACTCTCCGCTACGGCCTCTACGTAGCCTTTATCTACCGAAGAATGTGAAAGAAATGCACGCATAAGTCCTCCTAAGTATCTAGTTTACGTTACGCGTGAAGGGCTATTTCCTGCAAGCATAGCGCTAGTGTTCTAAAGTATTTCGCGTGATCATAGGGCGCTCGCACCGCAAACTCCAGATACTGTCGACGATAGTCACCAAAATTGGATGAGAATGTTTGGCTACAAGGGTTCTGGTGCCTGTACATAGAGTAAGAGCCACGCCAGGTCGGCTATTCCGGCGTCATCTATTCCCATCCCCCTTGGTTTGGAAGTCAATGTCCGCTTCGGGAAAACTGCAGTGCGGCACCATGAACTTGGTTGAAGGTCCGCTTTGTGCTCCGTGCATCCTGGCGCAGCATCGCACTCTGAAGTTTGCAAAGATCGCAATCTGCGCATTTCTGCCTATGAGTCGGCTATCTGATGCGCCTCGCTCTGGAGCAGGCGATTGGCCGGACGGCAGCCGAGGCAGTCGTGGAGGTGTTCGGCGAGCCCGTCACCGCCAACGAGGTTGGCTGGCTTCAGGCGATCCGTGAAGCCTCTAGAAATACCGATCCCAGGCTGACCAGCAGGTCGCAAGTGGCGATCAAGACGTTCTTCGGGAGGTAGTCGACATGCGCGACCAGATGGACGACTTGACCCCCAACGAGCGCGCATGGCTGCGCTTCCTGCGCGAGGTGAGCAACGATAGCGACCCCAACCTACCTTGCACCGGGTGCAGCTCCTACGCCGTCTGTGCGCGCCTGAAAGGGCATGATTAAGTCAACAACCGGGATGGCGGCGAGGAATGGCTGGATCACTGCGTCTCGCCGGATCCCTGCGCAACGTTTACCTTGGGTTGACATAGGTTTACATCGGCACGATCGATGGAAACCCACTTGGCCCGACTTTGGGCAATTTTTCTTCGGCTCCAGGCTCTAAGGTTTACCCTAAGTTTACATTAAGTTGACAGATTGAGGGTGAAATCGTTGTTTTTCGAGGAGAA
Source organism: Rhodobacteraceae bacterium M382 (assembly GCA_025141015.1). Lineage (NCBI taxonomy): Bacteria > Pseudomonadati > Pseudomonadota > Alphaproteobacteria > Rhodobacterales > Paracoccaceae > Rhodobacteraceae bacterium M382. The sequence goes on from CP081098.1 coordinate 4,064,810, forward strand.
TGTAAGCCTTCAGAACCCAGGAAAACATGTGGTTTTTGGATTGGTGCATTGGCTCTGGGCGGTGGAAACGCGCAGAGGACGTCAGAAGCAGGGGCAGACAGCACCTGACGCATGAGAGCGTGCAGATCACGTTCTACGACCAGCACTACTCGTCTCAAAGCGCAGTGTATATCAGTCGGTGTAGCGACATCACCGAAGCGAGCATATCTGGTCGAAAGCGTGACGTTGGTGCGAGCGGCTAAGTGGCGCGGCACAGAAGTCCGGAACCTGTGAAGTGAAGTGAATCGTCGAGTGGAGCCTCTAGACGCTCTGGCGCAAAGACATCCTGTTTGCTCCCCGGAATTGGAAGGCTCCTAAAGGTTTCCCCAGATGCAGCACCACAAATGCTATGCAGACCTTGCCTTGCCGCCGATGAGCGAACAGCACGGTGTATTCGGCAGCTATCTAGCTATCTCCCTTTCTAGCTATAATGGAGAATAGGCAAAATCAGCGAACAGAGCGCCCATTTGAGATTGTTCAGGCGACATCCCGTTGATGCCACCGGGTCGGACATGGCCGACTTCACAGAGTCACGAGATAACGTGCTTCCAATTCATCGATGTGACGAGAGATCCAAGGTGGTGCCTCTGCCCGCCATGACGACCAAAGCTCGGGATAGCTCGTTGCGAAAAAGAATGGCGTGGACCCAGCGACGCGATCGGCAAACTCCACGATTTCCGCCCGATGCTCGGCAAAGGCCGGGCTGCTTTCTGGATCGGCTGGCTCCCAGTAGAGGTAACATAGGGACACGGCTTTGCCCGTGAAGGTCTTCGCCAGGCCGAACCCGTGTTTGATGAGCTGCGCGGCATCAAGCCATTTGTAGTGGTTCGGCGCATTCATGAGGCGCTGCATCTCGCGAAAGTAACCCTGTTCCCGTCTCTCATCTCGGATCTGGTTGGTATAAGCGGCGGAGAACGTTGCAATATGCGGTCCGAGGTATTCCGTCAGCTTCGACTCGATCCCGATCACGGTGCTTTCGCTGGTTAATAGGACATCGAGATTGGGAGCTCTCCCACCACGAAGGCCCGTAGGGCATTTGCGCTCGAACTGCAAATCAGTGAAGTGCGATTGCTCGCACAGCCGCAGATCCGCAATGCGCGACCGGAATGGCGCAAAACTATTGACTGCAAGCGCCGAGGAGGAATGGGCCGCCCGGAACTTGGTGCCCAGCTCATTGCCGTCGCCTGCGCGCAAATCCAACTCGAAATCGTCTGGCGATACCTGAGACAGGAGATTGTCCCGGAATGCACCAGCATAGCCGCTCGCGTTGATCGGCACGTCAGGGCGCACACTGGCGAACGCCTCAATGAGCTTCCTGATCGCCTGTGTCTTGGTGTTGGTTGAGTTGCTCTTCATTGGGTGAGAATAGACCGGTCAAGACAAGCGGTAAATCGGCGAATGTGGTCGTGTCTAGGACGCGTGGGCGGCTGTTCCAGCTTATGTCGCCGTGTCTTCTTGCATCCAAGAAGACAGATGAGGAATGGCTTGACGTCCTCGTCGCCTCAGTTGGCGCCACTCATGGGAAGCGAAGTCCTAGGGTTTTTCGATGGAAACAATGGGGATGCATTCTGGCACCGCGACGTCTCTACCTCTGAATCCTCCCGTATGGTCTTCAGGTGTTTCGTTTTACGAGCCGGTTCGAACGTCCAAGGCACGCACTTCATCATCTACGCGCTTCCCCTTTACGAATGGTCCACAGTGCGCCCCGCGAGTGGCGCAAATGCTAGGCATGGATCCCCATTCGCGTGGACCCTGAGCTTGTGTTATCTGTTGATTCACGCGCTCGACCGGGTGGCACATAAACCAATCGGGACACTTGGAGATGGACAAGCTTTCCGTCATGCATGCTTTTCGCCGCATCGTCGAACGCGGCAGCTTTGCTCGTGCGGCGGAGGATCTTAACGTGTCGCCAGCGTTACTGAGCCGCGAGGTCAAGCTCTTGGAAGAAAGTCTTGGCTCTGTGCTCCTTACACGCACAACGCGGTCCATGTCCCTGACCGATGCTGGACGTCTCTATTATGAAGAAACCCTTAGCATTCTCGACGCGGTTACGGATGTCGAGAACCGCATACGCGACGGGGCGGGCGCGGTTCGTGGCCATCTTCGCGTGAACGCGTCAAGTTCATTTGGACAGGCGGTCATCTCGCCGGTTTTGCCAGATTTTCTGGCGGCCTATCCCGATCTGAGATTGACCCTGTCGATGGATGACCGTGTGGTGGACATGGTTGAAGGAGGGTTCGATGTTTCGATCCGCATCCGAGCCGCAATGCCGGACTCTGCTCTTGTGGCGCGCAAGATTGGAACCATGCGTCAGCGCGTCTTTGCCGCTTCCAGCTATCTGAAGCACTCTGGAGTGCCGGAACGACCGGAAGACATCGCTGACCATAAGGTGATCGGTTTCCTGCTCGCAAATCACCTGACAAGCTGGGCACTGTCCGGTCCAAACGGCCCCATTGTCGTAGATATTGATCCACCCGTGCGCGTGGGAAACAGCCTCGTCCTGCGAGATCTTCTGATCGCCGGGCAAGGGATCGGGACTTTGCCAGACTTCGTGTCAAACGGCCCCGAAGAACGCGGTGAGCTGGTGCGCGTATTGCCGGATTACGAACTTCCCGCGCCAGAAGTCTTCGCGGTGACGGCCTCTCGATTGGGGATGGATGCCAAGGTTTCGGCGTTCATCGACCATGTGCGCGCGGCGCTGAGGCACTGACATTATTTAATCCACGTAAAGAATGAAGTGAAAGCGCCGGGGTTATTCCGGCGACGCGCATTCCCCATCCTCTTAGGCACCGAAACATCTGTCTTGAGAGGTTCGAAATGACACGCGTTCTTGTTCTTTACTATTCCAGCTACGGCCATGTCCGCACCTTGGCGCAGGCAGAGGCAGAAGGTGCGCGGAGTATCGCGGGCACCTATGTCGATCTACGCCGCGTGCCGGAAACCGTTCCCGACGCCTTCCGTGAAAACGCGGGGTTTGCCGACGACGACACCCCTGTTGCGTCTCCGACCGATCTTGAACACTACGACGCCATCATCTTTGGCACACCGACGCTGTTTGGCATGATGGCAGGTCAGATGAAGTCCTTCCTCGACCAGGCGGGCGGCCTTTGGGCTCGCAATGCGTTGGTCGGCAAGGTGGCTGCGGTCTTTGCCTCAACCGGATCACAGCACGGCGGACACGAGGCGACGCTTCTGTCCACCCAAATCCCGCTCCAGCACTTCGGCATGCTGATAGCCGGTATGCCCTACAGCTATGCTGGTCAGAAAACTGCGGATGAAATCGTCGGCGGTGCGCCCTATGGCGCCGGCACCATTGCCGGCGCCGATGGATCTCGCAGCCCGACCGGAAAGGATCTGGCGGGTGCCCGGTTCCAAGGCGCGCATGTCGCACGGATCGCCGCACGGCTGGCCGGTGCCGATCTGCGCCAGGAGGCCGCGTAGTGCAGCCCTTGACCATCGATTTCTTCCATGACGTTGTGTGCTGCTGGTGCTTCAATATCTCTTCGCGGATGCGTGATCTCGCCACGGATTTCAAACTGGACATCCGCCACCACACCTTCGTCCTGCAATCGAGTCGCGCCGAGATGGCGGCACGCTGGGGGACACCCCGAATGGCACGAGAGACGATCCTTGGTCATTGGGAGGTCTGCCGGCAAGTCAGCGACCGGCCCGAAAATGTCGATATTGAAGCGATGCGTACAGCACCCTTCGACTATCCACACGGGCTGACCGCGGCAGTGGGCTGCAAGGCGGCAGAACGGATCGGCGGACAGACGGCTCATTGGGATATGTTTGACTGCCTTCAGCGGTTTCACCTGAGGGAGGCGCGCAACATTGCCGATCCTGCAGAGGTGCGTGGCGCCGCAACAGAGGTGGGGTTCGAGGACGCAGCCTTTGCCGAGGCCGTCAATGATCCCGCCACAACACGCGCGGTCCAAAGGGATCGTCACCGCGCCCGAGCGCTTCAGGTGCGATCTGTCCCGACACTCATTGTCCGAGAAACCGGTGCGCGCCTCGTCAACGGTCCACGCGATGACCTAGCGGCACAAATTCGCGCCGCTCAGTGGCTGGTGGCTTGAAAGGAGACTCACATGAAAACCCTGATTTATCGCTTGTTGCCCACTCGGTGCCTGCCGCGTCGCGTGCTTTGCGACCTGTCGCCGCATCTAAAGCGCGACATGGGCCTTGAGCCTTGTCCGAAAGACCCACGATTGCTGATCCATTCACTTTTGTGAACCGCCAACGAGGAGCGACGCCATGTCCCGCACAACCGACATCTTTCTGACCGCGCTAGCCCCCGCTGTCTGGGGCAGCACCTATCTGGTCACGACCCAAGCTCTGCCGGATGGCTACCCAATCACGCTGGCTGCTCTGCGCGCGCTGCCAGCCGGGCTGTTTCTGCTTGCGCTAACACGCTGCCTGCCGCCACGTTCTTGGTTGGGCCGGGCGTTTCTGCTCGGAACTTTTAACTTCGCGCTTTTCTGGGTGTTGCTCTTTGTTGCCGCGTATCGGCTTCCCGGTGGTGTTGCGGCGACACTGGGTTCGCTTCAGGCGATGTTGGTCATTGTCATGGCGCGCGGTTGGCTTGGAACGCCGATCCGGGTTGGGGCAGTGTGCGCCGCAGCGACCGGTGTGCTTGGTGTGGCGTTCTTGCTCATCAGTCCCGAGGCGCGCCTGGATCCAATTGGCATTGCCGCCGGGCTGGGTGGTGCGGCCTCGATGGCTGCTGGCACCGTGCTCAGTCGCAAATGGCAGCCACCCGTCTCGGCGCTCAGCTTCACCGCCTGGCAGCTGACGGCGGGTGGCCTGATCCTCATGCCGCTGGCGCTTATCGTTGAGCCACCCCTGCCGCCCCTCACGGTCACCAACCTTGCCGGTCTGGCATGGCTCGGTCTGATCGGCGCTGCTGCAACCTACGCGTTGTGGTTCAGGGGGGTGGCGCGGATCGAACCCGGTGCGGTCTCCATGCTGGGTATGATGAGCCCGGTGACAGCCGTGATCCTCGGCTGGGTCTGGCTTGGGCAATCCCTATCGCTGATCCAGTTCCTCGGAGCCGTGATTGTCCTCGGTTCAGTCTGGGCTGGCCAACGCGCAAACCGTCCGCGCGCCGTAACAATGTCGAAACCGTTTGCGCAGCCACACAAAACAGCCGTCTGAAATGATTTCGAAGTAGGGAAGCCGTCATGCCTGACCAAGTTATGTCCCTCATACTCATCCAATGAACGCGCCTCGCCGGGCTGCTTTACCTCATAATTATCGTTACCGATCTGAGTGCGGAGCTGGCCCTGCGCGGTCCGTTGGTCAACTTTGAAGATGCAGGCGCGAACGCAGCCGCGGTCCTTGGAGCGCCGGGGCAGTTCCGGCTGGCAATCGCCGCAGACCTTTGCATGGCGATCTGCGATGCTGGGTTGGCAATACTACTCTTTCTGATTTTCCGAACGTTCGCTCCGGCGTTGGCCCTGTCGGCCATGGTGTTCCGCCTGATTCAAACCGTGATCATCGCGGCCAACCTGATGGCACTGCAAACCGCGTGGGTGTTGTTGTCCCGCGAGATGGCGCAGCCGGCAGAGCAGGCGCAGTCACTTGCACTGCTGTTTCTTGAACTGCACACGCACGGTTACGACTTGGGCTCGTGTTCTTTGGGATCAATAGCCTGACAACTGGGGTACTCGTGTGACGATCGGGTCTTTTCGCGAAGTGGATAGGTGTCGGCCTGGCGGCGGCTGGCATTGTCTACTTCGTCGGCAGTTGCCCGCGGTTCTTCGCGCCAGACCTTTCCGCGCCATTTGCACCAGCGTATATGATCACCATCCTCGCCGAGATGTCCTTTTGTATCCGACTGCTGCTCGCAGAAAGTATGCATGGCTAAATCAATTGCTTTAGTAATGAACATATAGTAAACGCAACGAAACAAGGCACATATGCCCATTGCAGAACGCAAACGCACAAGAAGAAGACACCTTGCAGAACGTTGTTGGTTACATTCGTGTATCTACCCTTAGGCAGGCACTGGAAGGTGGCAGTCTGGACGAGCAAGGGTATATTGTCCGTGGATTTTGTAATGAGAAAGATCTGAACCTTCTGACAATAGAAGAAGATGATTGCTCGGCGGCCGGCGCGCAGGGACACTTGTATCGTCCTGGGTTGCGACGCGCCCTCAAGATCGCCAAGGAAAAGAACTCGGCGATCCTCGTGCCCAGTGTAGATCGTCTCGCGCGGCATCCGGCTGTTTTGGAGGACATCTTTGAAAGCAACGTGCCAGTGATCTCCATCGCACAGCGTCGCCGGGTTGGACGTAAGAGCCTGGAACGCCTGCTTCATGAGGCTCAGCGTGATCGTGATGAAATCGCCGGACGTGCGCGCAGCGGTATGGCACGTGCGAAAAAGCGTGGCGTCAAACTTGGGAACCGAACTAACCTGGAAGTCGCACAGCGCAAAGGTGCGATTTCCAATAGTGTTAGGTCTGACCGCAAGGTGCAGGAGCTTGCGGACTTTATCGAACACACACCCGGCTGGGATCAGATGACCCTCCAGAAGAAGGTGGAATTATTGAACCGCTCCGGACCTCACAACCTCATCAGTGAAAAACGTGATGAGCGCCGCCCCTGGACTATGAGCAGTATCAGGAAGCCTCTCAAGCGTGCGGAAGAAGAATTGGCATTGCGTCATGAAATGGGTGAAGTGCCGATGCTCATCGCGCCAAATTGGGCCTGTGAGTCGTCGCAGGATGGAGAACGTGATGTTCCGGAATGTGATGCCGAGAACGCATCACGGGTTGACGACGATTTACCAGCCAGCATCGCCTACAAGGATCATCCTGGTTTTGGTAGGTTCTGACCCCGGCGAGGCACGGCTTATTTGTGACGTCAATGGCAACAAGTCTAGCTCGTATCTTCGGTTGTCTGGGCGCTAACTATGCGCGACAAGAATTTGGGGCAGTAATGGGCAATACCGACATCAAAAGTCTGGGCAGTTTCGTCCAGGCTGTCCGCCGGTATTCTCCGATGCCGCGATCCAATTCTGCCTGATGGAAAAAATGCTATTCGGGCTGCCGCTCCGGCAGACGGCCCGGATGGCATTCAGCATTCTGCAGATGGCAGAGCTGGATTGGCCGGTTCCCGGCTTTTCTACCTTGAGCCGCAGCAAAAAATGAATTTCTGTGGGAATGTCGAGCCGCCGAGCGCCAGGTCCCATTTGATTTGACGACGGACAGTCAAACTACTTACAATTTCCTAAGTCAGCAGGTCGAATGTATCACCTCCGATTTGGAGGTTAATGCTGCTTTGTTCACCACCATCGACCAGCGCCCAGAGGATCTGTTCGGTTGGTTTGTAGATCACAAAGGCCTCTTGCACAGCATCATCACCCGAGCGCTCGCCCTCGGCATTGGCCGTATGGGCGAGATTGACCTGGAAGTCATCCGCTGTTGCCGGACCTCCGCCCCACAGGAGCACATCGCCATCAGCGGCTCTGTAATCCTGAACCCAGTCAGAACCGTGGCCCTCCACACCGACATGAAAGAACTTGTCGGCACCGCTGCCACCGTTGATCCGGTCGCTCCCAAAACCTCCGTTAACAAAGTCATCACCTGCGCCGCCGAAGACAAGATCGCTGAAAGCCGAGCCGGTTATCACATCATTGCCATCCTGCCCTTGCAGTTCGTCAACACCGAAACCGCCCGCAATCGTGTCATTGCCGCCCTGTCCAAAGACAAGGTCGTTTCCATGACCTGCATCGATGCTATCGTGCCCATCGCCGGCGTAGATAACATCTCTCAGGTCTGCTTCGGATGCACCACCTATGATCAAGTCATCGCCTTCACCGCCGTTGAGCGTGTCCGCGCCGTCCCGCCCGTGCAGCGTATCGTTACCGAGCCCCCCAACAAGCCGATCATTTCCGATACCGCCTGCAAGATAGTCCGAGCCGGCGTCTCCAAACAGAACATCGTCCCCACTGCCCCCACCGATCGTGTCATCGCCAGGACCACCCAGAACCTGGTCATTGCCGTCTTGCGCTTCAATCCGGTCTGCACCGCCACCGCCGAGGACCGTGTCGTCTCCGGCCCCGGCATTGACCGTGTCGTTCCCATCAATTGCGAGGATCGAGTCCACGTTTGCCGAACCTGTTATGAGTTCCGCATCATTTGTTCCAACGACGACGTTGACGCCTGGAATTTCGTCGACGACTTCGACCGGCGCAGTAGGAGTGCGTTCCCCTGGTTCGCGCAGGTCCGGAGAACCCGCGACCCCTTCGGCAAAGATGGTGTCCCCGGTCACGGCGATGTCGAGCACTGTCGTTTCGAACTCGAACGTGCCGGGCGTTAGTCCTGCTTCCAGAGCAGCGGCCTCGGCTGCCGCAACGGCGGCCGGGTCCAAATCGTCCAGATTGATCGTTTCAGTAGGAAAGGTCGGGTCTGAAAAGGTCTCGGTGGTTTCCTCTTCGGCGTATTCGAACAAGGATTCCTCGGGCCGGATGCGCCAGCTGTCCCCGAACACCTCGTACAGCATTTCATCGGACAAAGGCTGAGGCAGTACTGTGCCGTCTCGCGTGGTGAAATCGTTGTTGGAAACCCCATCCGCGTTGCCCATCAGGCCCGAGATCGTCTGACCGTCGCCGACGAAAGGCCGCAGATGGTTGGCACCGAAGTAAACGTTGACCCAGAACCCGTTGCCATTGCCATCGGTCAGGACGTAGACATCGAAATTACCCAGCTCGTCCGTGGCCCCAAAGAAGCCACGATAAACGGTGCCCTCGCCCACCGCGACGGTTTCGCCCCTTTCCAGAATGACCGAGGTACCGTTGATGACCAGCGGCACATCTTCTCGTGCATAGATGCCAACCACGTCATCGGTGCCAAAGTTCATCACCGTGGCGGTGTTGACTGAAACAAACTCATTGATGGCTTCCATCCGGGTCTGGATCTGGAAGTCTTCTCCCTTTGCCAGAACATATTCACCAACAGCCTGAAAGGAGTAACCGAGCCCGTCAAAGGTGGCGATATGGGGGTCACCGTCATTGCGCCCACTAGCTCCTGATGGACCAGCGGAACCACTACCTACAGCATCATCGCCGCTAAATATGTCACCAATTTTGTCGAATACATCCCGGACCGATATCGTTCCTGTGATACCAAAACCAACTCCTCCACCCAACCCGGGTCCAACGGAACCTGCGCTGCCGGTTTCTGGTGCTCTAGCGTTAAAGCCTCCGGGAGAAGGAACTAGGTCGAACTCTACCCCTGCTAGCCCGGCATCGAATTCTGCATACGGATTTGTTCCCGATAGTGCATCAATGCTGTCAAAATGACCGGCTTCTACACCGGCTGATGCCCCGCCTCCAATTCCAAGCTTACCACCTGCGTAAACTCCGTAATCACCATTTGAGGTATCATAGTAAACCCCTCCAGAAACACCGCCACCTCCAAACAGATAAGCGCTTGCAGCGCCACCAAGTGTAATTACTCTTAAGCCGCTGGGATCATTGAATTGAACAGGGTCGTTGAAGCCAAACCGATAGAAATTCGAGTCCCCGGAGCTCCACGTGAGCGGATCCTCACTCAGAAACCGTCCCAATTCCGCCGAATAGCTGCGGGCGCGCATGTAGGTGAGGTCTTCGGCGTCCTCCATAACACCCAGTGCACCGTTGAACTCAAAATCATTAGCGAGGGTTTCTGTCTCAAATAGTGATGTACCGAAGGGTGTATACCCATAGCGGTTGGCCACCACGCCACCATCGCCGGTGACAGCAGTGATCGAGCCCACGGCGTCAGCCTCGAAATAGGCATCGGTTCCACCCAGTTCGGCGGCAGCCAGCCCCAACCCGTGGACATAGCTGTTGCCGGAGCCACCCGTGGTTTCGGTCAGCACATCGCCCAGACCGGCCGGATCGACCAGATATTCAGTGCGAACGCCATCCTCAACCCGAGCAGTGCGGTTACCAAAGATGTCGTATTCAAAACTCAGTACCGTACCGTCACCTTCGGTCACGCTGATCAGACGGTTCTCGACATCATAAGTATAGGTTGTGGTCCCTGCATCATCAGTGCGACTGATCATGTTGCCATCATCGTCATAGGCAAAACTTGCATCGCCGACGCTGACATATTGGTTCAGCTCATTCGTCTCGTAGAGCGTTTCCACCCCATCCTCGACAACCCGTGTCCGATTGCCCGCGGCATCGTATTCATAGCTCAGAGCCTTGTTGGCGACACCCGCCGTGCTTGAGGTAAAGGTAGCTGCGGTCAGTTGACCGATTTCGTCATATTCATAGGTCCAGCCGCCATCTTGTGTGCCCACCTCTGTGCGTTGGCCAGCTGCGTCGTAGGTATAGCGATAGAATGACGAAACGCTGTCATCGGCAGCCCGATTTTCGATCAGGGTCAAACGGCCCGCTGTGTCATATTCAAAAACGCTGGTGGTACCGTTGCCGTTCTCTTCACGGGTCAGATTGCCTGCACCATCGTAGGTGTATTCCACAAGCTGGCTGTCCTCATCCCGCAGGCCGGTCAGCCGTCCGAGTGCATCGTAGTCATAAAAGACATTGTAGTCTCCGCCATCCGAGACAGAGGTACGCAGTCCGGCATCGTTGTACGCAAAGGAAAGCGATTCACCATCAGGATAGCCGATCTGGGTGATCCGATTTGCATCGTCATAAGCGACCGTGGTAGTGCCATGCGCGCTGGTAGCCGAAACCATGCGCCCAAGATCGTCATAAGAATAGCTGGTGGCACCTGAGGACGATGCGGATTCCGATAGCAGATTGCCCTCGGCATCATAGCTGTAGGACACATCTACGCCCCTGCGGTTGGTGTAACCGGTCAGATTGCCACCTGCGTCATACTCGAACTGAAGCTGCGTGCCGTCGGGCCAGGTCGCCGAGGACAGCTGCCCGTTGACGTCATAGTCAAAACTACGTGTGTTGCCGCCTGCATCTGTGAAGGAAGAAGGTTGGTTGCTTGCGCCGTCATAGGTAAAGACGAGCTCTGCGTCATTGGCATCGATGATCTTTACAAGACGCCCGAGATCATCGAATTCAAAGGCCGTCAGACTTCCGTCGGGAGCTCGCACCCCAGAGATCGACCCATCCGTTCCATAGACGAGCGTAGAGGCGTTCGCAGCCCCGTCAGTTGCGCTTGCAACGGCCCCGCCCGGCATCAGGATTGTGGTCGATGCATTGCCCGCCCCATCGGTTCGACTAAACCCACCCGCAGCGTCATAGGTGAAAGATTCGGTTTGCAAACCACCGCCATAATCGGCTTCGATCAGGCGCCCCAGAACATCGTAGTTGAACTCTGCTACGATTTCTCCAGGTGCCTCTGATCTGGCGAGGTCTCCATTGTCGGCATACTCAAAATTCGCTACCCCTCCGGGGCCAACTGCTACAATGAGCTGCCCGTCTTCGTAGGTTAAAGCGAAGCTTTGCCCATTCTCGTCGGCAACAGAAGTGACCAACCCGTCGGCGTTACGGTCGAAAACAAGGCTGTTGCCATTTGGGCCAGCCAAACTGGTAATTTGATCCGCATCATTGTGCGTGGGTGTGACGCGCTGGCCATTCGACAAGGTCGCAAACAAAAGCTTACCGTCAACATCGAAACTAAGGCTGCTACCATCGGCCAACGCAATGGCGTAACCAGACCCTGTTTTTGAGAGCTCGCCGTCATAATTTCCAATGCTTTGGTATTTTCCATCAAACTGCCTTACGAACTGAGGTAGCGAAGGGACAGCGCTGCTCAAGACGCCACCTGTCAGGTCGACCGATCGACCGGCCGAATTCGAAACCGCATACGCCGCGCTGCTTGCAAGGGACAATTCACGCAACGCGTCAGAGCCAGATAGGCCCGTAAGCCGAACATCCCCACCATCGATCTCAAGACGGATGTCTGCAATCGAAACAAAGCCTTTTCCAAACGCGCCGTCAAAGCTTCGCAGCTCCAGCCCGCCAAAATCACCAGCAGCTTCGATGGCAAATGACAGCGCGGAGGCCGCACTGTCTGCGTTAAGTGCAAAGCTTTCGAAACGCTCGGCAAAACTGGCCAGAGTTGAGGTGAGACTACCAACCGTGCCACCCAAAAGGTCATCAAGGTTATTAGCCAGCCGGGTTGAGAACTCTGTTGAATAGTAAGCAGGCAAACTCGAAACAAAATCAGTTGCGAAATCGGTTGCGGCATCTTCGTTGGCCAAACTTGCGGCCACTTCGATCGATGAGAATGGGCCACCTGAAACACGATAGGCGACAGGGATGCGCAAAGGTTCAGCAGTGGTTGGTGGGGTGGCGGGGTCTATCGTGACGAGAACGTAACTTGTTGCCGAGAACCCACCACCAAATGTGTCCGCAATGACGCCGCCCTGGGCCGAAAGTTCAAGAAGATATGATACCGGCCCCGACCCAGGTTCCCGAGCTTCGGGGTCAAAACCGGACACCACAATATTGAGTTCTCCTGTTTCACCAAGAGACAATGGGGGACCCACGTCGATTGCAATGCTGAAATCAGGAGTGGGTTCTACTGGATCCTCGGGATCGGCTACTTCGCCTTCTTCATCCGTTAGGTCGATCGGAGGAACAATCTCACCACCACCTTGAAAATCAATTTGGTCAAAAAAGCCGTTAATCGAACCATCACTGGAGTAGAAATTGTCCAGCGTTACAGAGTTGCTGCCAGACACGATCACCAAATCTCTCGGGTCCGTAGCCGCGCGTTCGAATCTCAGGCTCGCGCTGTCGATACCCTCGAAGAGAAGCGTCGCGCCCGAGGCTTCTCCTTCACCGTCGATAGTGTCATTGCCGAAGCCTGGGCCGAACACGTAGGTGTCTCTTCCAAGACCACCCACTAGCCTGTCATTCCCCGCAAGCCCTTCGAAGGTCTCGTCTTGACGGGTGCCGCCGAGCGTGTCGTCCCCGTCAGTGCCAACATAGGGGAAATTGGCGGTCAGCAGATCGACAGGGCTTTCGCCGGTATCAAAAGCGATCTGTTCGAAATAGCCATTGATCGCGCCATCGCTATCATAGAAGGCATCCAACCGCAGGCTGTTCTCGCCCACGATGACCACCAGATCGCGTGGATCATCAGCCGCCCGTTCAAAGCGCAGCTCGGAAGCCGAAATGCCGTTGAATTGGATGGTGGCACCAACAGTGCCTTCGCCACCGATGCCGCTGGCCTCAGTCTCACCGTCGATGGTGTCATTGCCGAAGCCTGCGCCGAACACGTAGGTATCATAGCCAGTGCTGCCGAGCAGCATGTCGTTCCCAGCCAGCCCTTCGAAGGTCTCGTCTTGACGGGTGCCGGTGAGCGTGTCGTTCCCGTCGGTGCCGACATAAGGGAAATTGGCGGTCAGCAGATCGACAGGGCTTTCGCCGGTATCAAAAGCGATCTGTTCGAAGTAGCCATTGATCGCGCCATCGCTATCATAGAAGGCATCCAACCGCAGGCTGTTCTCGCCCACGATGACCACCAGATCGCGTGGATCATCAGCCGCCCGTTCAAAGCGCAGCTCGGAAGCCGAAATGCCGTTGAACTGGATGGTGGCACCAACAGTGCCTTCGCCACCGATGCCGCTGGCCTCAGTCTCACCGTCGATGGTGTCATTGCCGAAGCCTGCGCCGAACACGTAGGTGTCCCTTCCAAGACCACCCACTAGCCTGTCATTCCCCGCAAGCCCTTCGAAGGTCTCGTCTTGCAGCGTGCCGCCGAGCGTGTCGTCCCCGTCAGTGCCAACATAGGGGAAATTGGCGGTCAGCAGATCGACAGGGCTTTCGCCGGTATCAAAAGCGATCTGTTCGAAATAGCCATTGATCGCGCCATCGCTATCATAGAAGGCATCCAACCGCAGGCTGTTCTCGCCCACGATGACCACCAGATCGCGTGGATCATCAGCCGCCCGTTCAAAGCGCAGCTCGGAAGCCGAAATGCCGTTGAATTGGATGGTGGCACCAACAGTGCCTTCGCCACCGATGCCGCTGGCCTCAGTCTCACCGTCGATGGTGTCATTGCCGAAGCCTGCGCCGAACACGTAGGTATCATAGCCAGTGCTGCCGAGCAGTTCCTCATCTGCTGAAGTGCTTGTCAGAACATCATTTCCGCTTCCACCAGTAATCACCATCTACAATTTCTTCCCAGCATTATTCGAGACTGACTCTCAAAATTGGTTTCCATAATTGCATTTCACAACAAATCTTCTTTTCGGCCTTTCAAACGCCAATTTAACAACTATTGAGCTGAGAATTCTCTTTGGCAATGGTATATTGAGCTATTCCCCAATCCTTGGACAGAATCTGACGTGATCGAATATGCTTTTTACACCTGCTGATCGGGGGCGTTGGTTTCGTTTCTCAGCCTATTAACCACGGCGAGCGGCCTGCCGCTAAGGGCGAAATGGGGGCGCTTAAGATTGCAGAACTCGGCCCACTTTCTGATCCCTACCTTGCCTTCTAATCCAGTCTCCCAGGCATGCAAGTAGGCCAAACAAGTGAAGGCTCTGCGTCGCTGATTTCTGAAGACACCGCTATCCGGATCCCGCGCTTGCGCGATGCCGCCACTTTGTCGCGGACCCGCTCACCGATGCGTTCGCGCAAGCCGAAGAAGCGATAGCCATTCCAGCGCGTTCCGGTGATGGCACGGGATTGCGCGGATCGGCAAACTGATTTTTGCGGCGTGCAACGCCTTCGACCTCATCGGAGAGCAGATCCAACATGCCGCGCGTTTCCCGGTAAGAGCCGCCGTAGGTCAGTTCCTGGGTGCGATAGGCGATGCGGATTGCGAGAAAGGCCCGGCTGTTGTTCGGCGCGGCGCTGCCGATGAGCTTTTCCCATTCGGCTTTCAGATCCTTGACCGACATGGCCTTCAAGGCGGCCAGGCGGGTCAAAACGGTTTGATCAACCGTTGGATCCAGGCCCGGTTTTGCGGGCGTTATCTTATTGTTGTGCTTCATCAATTCCTCCGATGCGGATACGGTTTGCACGACGACCACCGTTCTTTCGGGGCGAGGAGTCCACGAAACTGTCTCCGCCTTCCTGCGCTTCGAGCAGGCGAACCGCGAGATCCTCGACGGCGACATGATGCAGATGATCCAGAACAACCCAGCCGACGTTGCCTACACTGTGTTCTCACAGGCGTTTCTGCAGGGCATGATCCGGTTGTTTCAGAAGGACAACGAGATGAAGAGCGTCGTGCTCAGCGACAGTGAGGCGCGGGAGCAGGCGACTCGGCACTTTTTCCGGAGGGCGCAAAGGGCCGCGAGGGAGGGCGGCTGGAAACATGTTGTGGCGAAATAATGAAAATACTCCAAGTCAAAGCCTAATTGTGGCGACTTTGCTACACGAGCCGTTACGAATGCTGCTACAAAAACTTCCGCAGACCTCTTGTAAGCAATTGATTTAAAACCACTCTGGTGAGAGAATGAGATGTCCAGCCTCTCACCTTCATCCTCCCTAACCCGCTGAAACAAAATAATTCCCTTGCATCACAGGCTCTTTGCCCGTTTCGAGGTAACAACTCTGGTTTCAAGCGGGTTTGCCATGACAGGCAAAACAAACATGGAAAACCGCAAAGGGCGGTATCATGCCCAGCCAGTTGTGCCTAAAGACTTACGTAGAATCGTCGGAAAAATGAACTGTGCAATTTTCTGAGCAGTGGCAGATCTGCTGTACGGAACTACCCAGAAGCTGGTCCCATGTTTGCCTCCTCCACCGCTGCCGCAAAGTCGTGGTAATGCACAATTGTCCGATCATTGTGGGCCAGAACAACGGCGAATTGAGGTTCTTCGTAAATCGCGGAAACAAGCTCAATTTCAGATAAATTCAACGCGCATTGCAACATCATCGATCTGTGTGACGAGAATGGGACCCCCCGCCAAACCCCGGACATGGGCCTGTGATAATGCCCAAAGAACAGATGCTGGATGTTTCCGTGAGTGTCAAAAAGTTGCCCAAGAGCCTCTGCGCTTTTTGCCTCCAACCCGATTGTATCCATAGCCGCCAAGCCTGTCGCAAAAGGCGCATGGTGCATGAACACCCATACTGGACCGGGATTGGACGCAAGCCGATCGGCAATCCAGTCCAAGCGACGTTTGCACAGCTCTCCACCGTGGCCGATGGCTGCTTTGGTGTCCAACGTCAGGAACAGACCTTGGGACGTGCGAATTGCGCTTTGGAGAAACCCGTTTTCGTCCATGGAAACGGTCGACAGCGCATGATCGGCCATGTCCCTGTCGTCGTGATTGCCCAGCAGGCAATAGGTCGGCATCCGCAGCGTTGAAAGGAGCTCTTCTGCCAGACGGTATGCCGCCGGGTCAGGGTCGGCGACAATGTCGCCGGTTATGACACACAGCTCGGCATCGCCATGCATTCGGTTGATTTCTGCGATCGCTGCGCGGGTCTGTTCGACAGCACGGGCAAGGGGCTTTTCCTGCGCGCCCACACAGATATGCAGATCCGTCAAATGTATGAATTTCATGATTGTTCCCCTTGCGGGTTCAAGAGTTCCAAACACACCCGAGAGAGTTCCGCCGGAGTTTCAGCCATTGCATCAGGCGCAAAGGACATTAGGTGCCCTGGCGTCTGCCAACCCCAAGCAACCGCTATGACACTAATGCCGACGGTACGCGCCGCTTGAATGTCGCTGCTCGCATCGCCAACCATGATATGCGGACCATCTGATCGCGGCGCGATTAGTCTGGAGATTTTCTCAGGTTTTTGGCCGGGTGTATCGCCGCCAATTATTCGAGCCATCAGGAGGTCCAACCCCTGTGTCGCAAGAACAGTCCGGATGACGTCACTGTGGCTGGCACTGACCACAGCAAGATCGTGATCCTTGGCCAAAGTGGTTAGCGATTGCGCAACCCCGCCAAATAACGGCGACGGCTGCGCACAGCCAGATACTGTTTGCGCGACGTCCTGTGCAAATTGTACCGGTTCAAGGTTGTGTCGCTCGGCCAGCGCCTCGAAGGTCAACGGATCCAATGTGGCAAAGGCGTCCCTTGTCAGTTTCAGATCCACGCCTTGGGCATGTGCGGCTTTGGTGCAGGCTGCCAAACAGGTGGTCAGTGAATCCGCAAGCACGCCGTCAAAGTCAAAAATAATCATCAATCTTCTTCTTACGCTATCCGCATACCGGCTCGGGCTGCGCCAAAACATGTGTGCGGTCTGGCACATCGGGTTGAGGCATCAGGTCTCGTGTTTCCAAATGGCAGTGGATCACATGCCCAGCCGTCATCTCGCGCCGCGGAGGCACGGTGGTGTCACAGATTGATCCAACATGGCGTGGACACCGCCGTTTGAACGGGCAACCCGTCGCCGGAGGAGATTTTTCAGTCACGTCATCTGCCAGCAACGCAGGCGCTGCATCTGGATCGGGCTCTAGCACAGCGCCCATCAGCGTTTGCGTATAGGGATGATAGGGGGGAGCATAGACGTCGGCAGCGGGGCCAATTTCACAGATCCGTCCCTGATACAGCACAGCCACCCGATCCGACACGGCCCGCACCACCGCCAGATCATGGCTGACAAAAATATAGGAGGATCCGTTTTCTTTTTGCAATCGGGTCAACAGCGCCAGCGCGGCTGCCTGTACCGACACATCCAGAGCCGAGGTCACTTCGTCACACAGGGTTACTTCTGGATTGGCAGCAAAGGCCCGGGCCACACCAACACGCTGCTTTTCGCCCCCGGACAATTGTCCGGGAAACCGCGATATATATCGCGCAGGCAGGCGTACTGCTTCCAGAAGCGTTTCGGTCCGAGCTTGCGCTTCTGAACCTTTCACGCCGTGGTACAATCGCAACGGCGCCCCAAGGATTTCTCCAATGGTCTGACGTGGGTTCAGGGATGCATCCGCGTTCTGAAAAATCATCTGAACCCGCCGCAGAGTTTCGCGATCTCTTCTGGAGACTGATGACGTCAGATCCTGGCCATTGCCCAGCGTCACCGATCCTGCCTGGGTCCCGACCAGACCTGCGATGGCCCGCAGGATGGTGGATTTCCCAGAGCCACTTTCACCAACTAACCCAAGGGTTTCGCCCTTTTTGAGGTCAAAGTCCACACGCTCAACGGTCGGCGTTTTATGTGGGCGTTTGAATACCCGATCCAGCAGCCCTGGCTTGCTGTAGCTGATCGCCACATCCCGAAGCTGCAGCGCTGGCGCGTCTTGCACATCTGGTTCCCGGTGGGTCTGCGGACGTGGCCGATCTGGTTTGTCGGAATGCAGACAGCGGGCCTGAGACGACCCCATCTTTTGCAGATCCGGCATGCGTTGCCGACAATCATCACGCACCAACGCACAGCGGTCTGCAAAGGCACATTGCGTCAATGCGGATCCAACTGCAGGCGGTGTGCCCGGCATTGAGGCAGGAATTCCGGGATCACCCAATCGGGGGATCGAGGCCAGCAGACCGCGCGTGTAAGGATGCTTTGGCGCGCGCAAAACATCGCGCGTGGGCCCTTCTTCAGCCAATTGCCCCGCATACA
This sequence comes from Rhodobacteraceae bacterium M382, assembly GCA_025141015.1. Taxonomy (NCBI): domain Bacteria; kingdom Pseudomonadati; phylum Pseudomonadota; class Alphaproteobacteria; order Rhodobacterales; family Paracoccaceae; species Rhodobacteraceae bacterium M382. The sequence goes on from CP081098.1 coordinate 4,083,305, forward strand.
TCACCGCGACACGATCCGCGACGCGGGCAATCACGCCCATGTCGTGACTGACGTAAATCATCGCCACGCCCATCTCTTGGGCCAATGTGCGTAGGAATTCCAGGATATGCGCCTGGGTTGTCACGTCCAATCCTGTGGTCGGCTCGTCCAGCAACAACGCCTTGGCATTGCCCGCCAGCGCCATGGCAACGGCCGCGCGCTGTTGTTGCCCACCGGACAATTCGTGCGGGTACCGCTGCGCCATATCTGCGGGGCTGGGCAGGCGCACACGGGCCAGCAATTCAACCACGCGGTCTGCGCGTCCCGTTGCGTCCAGATCGGAATGCAGCCTCAGGGCCTCGTCAATTTGCTGACCAATCTTCAGCGTTGGCGTCAGCGCCTGTCCTGCGTTTTGTGGGATCAACGCAATCGCCCCACCGCGCAATTTGGCGCGCTCTTTTTCAGGCAAGGCAAACATGTCGTGGCCGTCAAACACGGCACGCCCGCGAAACACGGACAGGCCGGGTTTCAGATACCCCATCATCGCCAGCGCCACAGTCGATTTCCCCGATCCGCTTTCCCCCACAATCCCAAGGGTTTCCCCAGCGGCCAGTTCCAGCGACACACCGCGCAGAATGGGGGCTTCGCGACCGCCTTTGGCAACGAACCCCAGCGACAGATCCTCGATTTGGATCAATGATTTTGTCATATCACATCCCTCACACAGCAATGGCGGTTGCACGGTCAAGGCCCAGCGCCTTGCCCACAGCATCAGCCAGCAGATTGATCCCGATGATCAACGACGACAGGGCCAGGCAGGGCCAGAACACCCCCCACGGAGCCGTCGACAAAAGTCCGCGTTCCTGTGCAACCATCAGCCCCCAATCAGGCGTAGGAGGCGTGGCGCCAAACCCCAGAAACGACAGGGACGAGAACGCCAGCAACATCCAGCTCCATCGCATTGCTCCCTCGACCAGCAGGATGTCGGACAGGTTTGGGAACATCTCGCGGGTGATAATGGGCCACAGTTTTTCGCCCCGTGCCTTGGCAGCGGTGACAAAGTCCCGCGCCGCCACTTGCATCGCCGCCCCGCGCACCACGCGCAAAACCGCAACGCCATAGAAGAACCCCAGTGTCGGAATGATGGTCACCGGCCCTGCGCCACCAATCGAGATGATCAACAACAAAAACAGCAGCCATGGCATCGACAAAAATGCATCAACAATCCGCATCGAGTATTCATCTACGCGCCCGCCAACGGTGCCAAAAAAGATACCGGCGAACCCGCCCCAGAGCGTTGCAATGACAGCCGCCGCAAAGGTCACGGAAATCGCCAGTCGCCCACCATAGATCACACGGGAAAACACATCCCGGCCCAGCGTATCGGTGCCCATCCAATGGGCCGTAGAAGGGGCCAACAGAATTGCATCCGCATCCTGCATGGTGGGATCATAAGGGGCCAGAACAGGTGCCAACAGCGCCATACCCACATGAAACAGGGTGAGGATCAGGCCAATGGCCCCCGAAGGGCGCGCGGCCACGTTTTGAATGAGGCTCAGCATATCAATGTCCTTTGCGGCGCAAACGGGGATCCAAGGCCACCGCGGCAAGATCAGCCAGCAGGTTCACACCCACGTAAATAACCGAGAAAATCAGTGCGATGGCCTGCACCATTGGCAGATCGCGGTCGAAAATGGCCTGGATCATCAAGGTGCCAAGGCCGGGATAATTAAAGACTTTTTCGACCACCACGACTCCGGCCAACAACCAGGCGATGGTCAGAGCAATCACATTTAGGGCCGGGATCATCGCGTTCGGGACAACGTGTTTCCAGATGATTTGGCGTTCAGGCACCCCCTTCAAACGCGCCATCTGCACGTAGTCGCTGGTCATCACATCAATCACGCTGGCCCGCATCATCCGCATGATATGGGCGATCAAAACCGCGCTCAGAACGATCACGGGCAGCACGATATTGGGCAGCATCTGCATCAAACCCGCCCCGGGCGAGATGATGGTTACAGCCGGAAACCATTGCAGCGTGATGGCAAAAACATAGATCAGAGCGGTCGCGGTCACGAATTCGGGAACTGTCATTGCCAGCATTGCAGCCCCAGACAACGATAGATCCAGCGGTCTATCGCGTCGGACCCCCGCAGCAATCCCCAATATGATCGCCAGCGGAATCGCCAGCAGCGCAGCAAATCCGCCCAACAAGGCTGTATTGCGGAACCGCTCCCAGATCAGCTCGTTGATGGGTTTGCGTTTCTTCAGGGAATAGCCGAAATCGCCCTGTGCGGCCCCTGCCACCCATTCGCCATAGCGTACCACAGCCGGGCGGTTCAGGCCCTGTTGTTCAATACAGCGCTCTAACCGGGGGCCCTGTGCGAACCGTTGCAGGAAAGAGGTACACACGTTGCCGGGCAGCGCCTCGACGGCGAGAAACATGATGATCGAGACAAATGCAACGGTGAACGCAGCAAAACCAAAGCGGCGCAGAATGAGGGTTGGCATGAGCAGGCCCTGTTCAGGATATTGAAAAGCCAACGTGGCCTGTTTTTTGCAAAGCAGGCCACGCAGGGAAGTATGTCGGAAATGCTGATCCCGATCAGGAACCGGACGCCGATTTCACAACGTCTTCGTACCGGATCGAGAAGTCTTCGACCGGCTGGATGCCCGACAGTTTGGCACTAAAGGCCCGCACAGTGTTCAAGTGGACAGGGATGAAGGATCCGCCAGTTTCCCACAGTTCGTTCTGCAGCTCACCATACAGCGCCTTGCGCTTGTCAAAATCCAGCTCGCCGCGCGCGGCGTCCAGTTTGGTGTCAAACTCGGCACTGTTCCACCCGGTCTCGTTCCAGGTTGCGGTTGACCGATAGGCCTCATTGAGGATCTGATCGGTTGGGCGCTGGGACCAGCCTGTGGCAAAGAATGGCTCTTTCATCCAGACATCGCCCCAGTATCCATCTGAAGGGGCAGGAACCAGTTCGATGGTGATACCGGCGTCTTTGGCCTGGTTTTGCAAAACCTCGGCCATCTTCACAGCCCCTTCGGAAATATCCGAAACGAACAGCTCAACGGTCAAACCATCGGCATACCCGGCTTCGGCCAGCAACGCTTTGGCGCCTTCGATGTCGCGGGCGCATTCGATTTCGGCGCGGTACTGGTCGCCAGACCAGATAGGATGGTCACAAGAGGTGATATAGCCACCCTTACCATAAACCAGTTTGCCCAAAGCATCGCGATCAGCGGTCATGCGAATCGCCTTGCGGACACGTGGATCGTCGAACGGCGCTTCTTGGGTGTTCATCACCAGCCCAACCCAACGGCCGGTCGGAACAGATTGAACCGTGAAATTCGGGTTGTTTGCAAACAGCGGAACCTGTTCGGCCGACAATGCGTAGATAAAGTCAATCTGCCCCGCTTGCAGCGCCGCAACACGGGCATCCTGATCTGCAATCGCGATCAGTTCCATGTTCTCGGTACCAACAGTGCCGCCATAGTAGTTGTCAAAACGCTTCAGCGTCGTTGTGCCCAGCGGATCATAGCCCACCATCGCATAGGGACCAGTGCCGATACCGCTTTCGCACAATGCATCCAGATCATTGCCACAGGTCTCGGCGTCCAGCATCTTGATCCGGTAATCCATGACCAACAGCGGGAAATCGGCGTGGGTTTGTTTCAGAACCACTTTGGCGGTCAGCGCGTCGACGACCTCAACGTGGTCGATGACCTCCATCACGCCTTTGGTGGGGCTGTCGATCGTCTCAGACTGGGTGCGCATCAGAGAAAATGCCACGTCTTCGGCTGTAAAGGCGCTGCCATTGTGGAACGTCACATCGGGGCGCAGTTTAAAGGTCCACTCTTTGGCGTCTGGTGTTGGCTCCCAGCTCAGCGCCAGATCGGCAGAAGGGCGACCATCATCGCCCTGACGTACCAAACGCGAATATACGTTCTGGATAGCCTCGTAAAAACGCTGAGGCGAAATCGGGTCGATCGACTCAGATCCGCCATACCCCAATTCATGTGGAATACGCAGCGTTTCGGCGGAGGCTGCAGAGCCCAACAGCGCAACGGCTGCCGAAAGCAGGAGAGACTTTTTCATTTTGATACCTTCAGGTGAAAGTCTGAGAGAAGTTCCGAATGGATCGATCCACTCGTCTCGGCCCCACTATTGACTCATGGTAAACGCAAGATGTCAGCCAGATGAAACTCAGATGACAGAACCCATTCGCACCAACTTCGGGAGCACACCCTCTTCTCGGTAGCGGTGAATGACGGCTCACCGCACACCTTCAAAATCGTGCACGCAATTCAGCGCCTTGTTCGTGTCTACTTGGATCTGAAGGTGGCTCCCTCCCAGACGAAATGACGGCGCGGGATCTCATGGGCAATATCTGCAGCCGAGTGGATTTTTAAAAGTTGCGCTGTCGTGCTTTGGGCAGCGGTCGCCATTTTGAAGAGTGTCCGTCTCAGAATTGAAACCTTGCATAGCTCGATCGTCCTGGAAGCGACCATTTAGCATAGCGTTTCGCTACTGCATCGGTGCACGTTGACTGGTTCACTTTCAGTAAGGAAATACTCGACTGATTGAAAACAAGAGCTTCCAAAGATCGTCCTTCCTAATCAAAAGGCGCATCCCGCTTCAAATTTGAAAGCACCGAGAGTCCAAATTTACCAGCCATGGACCGTTTGCGCCGGTGCGCGCTGTTCGTAATGCGGGCAGCCTAAGGCGGCTTGGATGTGTGAGGGGCGATGTCCTATTCGCCCGACCACAGCGTATGTACCGTATTGGGGAAGGCGTTCGACGATGGATAATTTGTTACAAGACGTGGAAGAGCGGCTGACCTTTGACCAGTATGCCGTTTCAGATCATTGGGTTGGCGGAACTGGAGACGACGGAGTCGCCACATTGTCAACATCAGTCGAAACTGTCGCTGGCGTTCCATACGAGCTTGAATTCAATCTGGCGGCCAACCTTTCGGCAGACGTCGAAAGCGTTACCGTTGACGTCTTTTTCGGTGGCCTGAACGTCGGTGAATTTGTGCACACAGGGGGTATTTTCCAGACCTATGTCTTTGACTTGACCGGGACTGGCGGTACGGCCGAACTCTCCTTCCATATCTCCAGCAGTTCGCAAAGCGGACCTGACACCATCGACACATCCGGTGTGGTGCCCAGTTACTCTGTGGTCATGACTTTCATGGGTGCAGACGTGACGGTGGACGCCTTCGCACCGGGGCAAAATTTCGTGTATCAGGTCCTGAATGGGCAACTCGTAAAATTCGATTTGGAGACCAACAGTTATACCCAGGCGGAAACCCCCGCCGCGGTGAATGTGAACGCCATCGGCTTTTCCACCGAAGACAATCTGATTTACGGGATTGCAAGATCGAACGGTGTTGATGCGGCCGGTGCCGCCATTGCGCGAAACGACGTTGTCGCAATTGATGCAAGGGGGGCGACCTATGTGGTCTCGGATGGCGTCATGGGCTCCTATATCGGCGATCTTGATGATCAGGGAAACCTCTGGACTTTTAGCGGCAACCTAAGCCGGGCTGTGGTCTATGACCTTTCAGCTGCAAACACGGACGGGTCCCTGCCGCATCAGCAGATCGATTTGCCATCAATCGGGTTTGCGACTAGCGGTCTGGCCGACCTGGCATTCCATGCTCCTACCCAGACTTTTTATGGGGTGGCTCATTCCGGGGCTCTTGGGGAACCCGGCCTGCTGGTGGCCATCGATGTCACCGAAGTGGCCGTGGGGGGCGTGCCGTCCGTTACGACACAGACGATTTCGGGCACACTTGTTGACGGCGAAATGCGCCCCGGTATTCCAACCGGCGCATTTGGTGCCACAATCGTCGACGGGGACGGCAACGTCTATATCGGTGCCAACAACACCGATCACGATCTGGACAGTTCAACACCTGCCTCCGGCGGGTTCTATCGCGTTGTCACCGGCGATGATGGGGGTCTTTATTTGCAGCTGCTTGCTGACGCGCCGCGTGTCAGCAGCAACGATGGCGCAATGGACACCCGTGGCGTCGACCCATTTCTGGGGATCGACAGCTCGTCCACCGTGCTGCTTCGCGCACCCGTCCTGTCCGTGGCTGTTGCCGAAGACGATCTGGTTCAACTTGCCGCAAAAGGCGATGGCGTCACCATAGATTTGCTGGCCAATGATGATGTGTCACAGGGTGAGACCCTGACATTGACGCATCTGAATGGTCAGGTTGTCGAGATTGGGGACGAGGTGGTTCTGGCGAACGGTGAGGTCGTGACATACCTCGGCAATGGCCAGGTGTCGGTGACGCCGGGCAGCACACCAAGGGATGTTTCGGTTGAACTGACGTATAGCATCGTGAACCAGAGCGGCATCGCGGATACCGCAACGCTGACGATACAAACGTCGCCGGTGCAGGGCACGGCTGGTAATGACCATATGGTGGGTTTTGTCGATGCTGACGGCACCCATATCGACGGGCCCGATGGGCTGGATGATGTGATCCTTGGGTATGGGGGAAACGACAAGATCTTTGCCAGATCGGGCGATGATGACATCTATGGCGGTGAAGGGAATGACTTTATTCGCGCAGCGGCAGGAGATGACCTTATCTATGGTGAGGCGGGCCGCGATGTTTTGGACGGTGGCGCAGGACATGACCGGATGTTCGGCGGCGTGGGCAACGACATCTACTTTGTAGATAGCATTGGGGACCAGGTCTCGGAACAGGGGGGAGACGGAACCGATACCGTAAAGTCCAAAGTGGATTTCGTCCTGGGTGACGGGCTGGAGCATCTGTGGCTGGCCAAAGGGTCAGACGCAACGAATGGGACGGGAAATGCGGCCCGGAATATGATCGTCGGCAATCAAAATGACAATCTCCTGCGCGGTTTGTCAGGCAATGACAACATGATAGGCGGTGATGGCGACGATACCCTGTACGGCGGTGACGATCACGACAAGCTGCATGGCGGCGACGGTGCGGATATGCTTTACGGCGGCTCCGGAAATGACAAGCTGCACGGTGGTCAGGGCAACGATACCGCATTTGGTGGCGACGGAAACGACGTCCTTTGCCCCGGTGATGGCGATGACGTGATGTATGGGGGCGATGGCCGTGACCTGCTTTCCGGGAATGCGGGGGCGGATACAGCTTATGGTGGGCTTGGTGACGACACCTACAAGGTGACCGACGCCTTGGACACGATTATCGAATACGCCGACGAAGGCCACGACGTTGTTCATGCATTCGCGAGTCTTTCACTTTCCGCCAACGTCGAAGATCTGGTTCTGCTTGGCTCAGGTGATTTCCATGGAGCTGGGAATGACGGCGCGAACCGGATAACCGGCAATTCCAACAACAACGTCTTGGCCGGGAACGCCGGCAACGATCACCTTGATGGGGGGACAGGCGACGACGATATCTCCGGCGGTGCCGGTGCGGACAAGCTGTTGGGGCGCAGCGGCAACGATATCCTGGCAGGTGGCGCAGGCAACGACACCCTTGCCGGGGGTGACGGTGACGACGTCTTGTCCGGCGGGGCCGGAGACGACCTTATCTGCGGTGATTCAGGGGCTGATACTTTTGAGTTCAGCGCAAATCATGGACACGACGAAATCCGCGCCTTTGACGTTTCCGAGGACATCCTCCATTTCATTGGCATTCAGGCGGATTCGCTTTCCTTCTCTGAAGAAAGCCAGAGCGTTCGCCTGACGTTTGATGCCCAAAACAGTGTGCTGTTTTTGGGCGTGACGGCTCAAGAATTGGAAACCGCCAACATCGTTTTCCTTTAAATCTGGGCAAAATTGCCCCTGTTGCCCCTGCCCGCCATACTTTTGGATAGCGCGTGCTGTGCTTTCGCAATCTGCTTTCGGCCTATGCGCGCACCCTCGCCCTGAAAGAACCCGGTAAAACCAGTTTAAGAGAGTGAGGTCTATTATGATTACGTTATTGAACGCGGCCCCAGACACCGGAAACCAAGGTGTGAGCGCCCTGTGCCATTCGGTCGTATCCGGTTTGACGCAAAGAGGCGCAACATCTGTGACTGTTGCCGATCACGGGCGTGGTCGGCGGCGCGCTGATTGGGGCTACGCATCGGTTGATCTCGTGGGTTTGACGCACAATCGGCGGTTCTGGCGTGGGGATAGCCTTCGCACTGCACATGCATTGGTGCGTTCAGGTGGCGGTTTCAGCGCCTCGGCCCGGGCGGTTTCGCGCGCACGCGCAGTGCTGGATATTTCGGGCGGCGACAGCTTTACGGATATTTACGGCCCCAAACGCTTTGAGGCGATGGTCCTGACCAAAAAGATGGCGCTGGATGCAGGCGTTCCGTTGATCCTGCTGCCCCAGAAGCTGGGGCCGTTTCAATCGCCAAAACTGGCCAAGCAGGCCGCGGAAATCCTGCGCCGGTCCACGGCCGTTTGGGTCAGGGATGCGCAAAGCTTTGAGTATCTTCAAACCCAACTGGGTGCGGATTTTGATCCGTCAAAACACAAGCTTGGTGTTGATGTTGCTGTGGCTTTGCCTGCAAGAAAACCTGCCAATCTGGCGCAAGATCTGTGGGCTTGGCTGACCTCAACGCGGTCCTTTTCCCTCGCAGGGCTGAACGTGTCGGGGCTCTTGTGTAATGACGTGGAAAATGCGCGCAACGCGTTTGGCCTTGCAGCTTCGCACAGCGATCAGGTCGAAGCCATCGCGCGGGGCTTGCTGAGCGGTCACCCAAATCTGCGGCTTCTATTGATATCGCATGTCCACAAGCCGGAAACAGAGATGGAAAGCGATCTCGCCGCTGCCCGCATGCTGGTTCAAAGGCTGGGGCCTCTTGCCACGGGACGGGTGCGTATTGTCGAAGAACGCCTGAACGCGATGGAGCTGAAATGGGTTCTGGCGAAATTGGACTGGTTCGCCGGTGCACGGATGCACGCAAGTATCGGTGCGTTTTCATCCGGCGTGCCGACGTTAAGTCTCGGCTACACCGACAAGGCGCAAGGTGTTTTTGACGAGTGCGGCATAGGCCAAAATGTCGCCGACCTGCGGCGCTTGACACCGGGTGCCTTGGCCGACCGTGCCGTGGCCTCGTTTGCTGGTCGCCACGTGGTCCGGGAACAGCTCTCGATGCGACTTGGAAGCATTCACGCGCGTGCCACACGCGAGATGGACTGCATCGCAGCCCAGTCCGGGGTCTGAGCCAATGCAGCGCGTGTCGTTGACCGGCCGATCCCTGGCGTGGGCCGTGCCAATCGCGGCAGAGGCGGCTGCGCTGGGGCGCTCTATTGCGTTTGCATGGGCGATTGGAGCGGACGAGCTGGGACGCGCCATGATGCTGGTGCTGACCGTTCGACTGGTCGAAATGATCAGCGATGTGGGGGTGGATCGCCTGATCCTGCAAGCCCCGGACGGAGATGAGTTTAAGTTTCAATCTGCATTGCACGGTGTCGCGGTTTTACGTGGTCTGATTGGCGGAGCAGTCTTGTTGGCTTTGGCATCGCTGCTGGCAGCTGCCTTTTCCGACGGCCCTGACGCGGGCACCTATGCGACGCTGGCGATTATCCCGGTGTTTCGCGGTCTGGTGCATCTTGACTTCAGGCGCACGGAACGGTGGTTTTCTTATGCGCGCATGGCATGTGTCGAATGCGGAGCGACGGTTGTGATGGTTCTCTGCCTTGTTCCGGCTCTCTGGATTTTCGAAGACCATCGGGCGATGTCTGCCGTCCTGATCGCGCACGCCATGGCGTTTTCGGTGCTGTCCCACTTGGTGGCAACCCGGGTCTATCAGGTCCGTTTTTGTTTCCGTTTCCTGCGCCGTGCCTGGACCTTTGGCGCGCCCTTGATCCTGAATGCGGGATTGATGTTCCTGACCTTTTACGCGGACCGCCTGATCGTTGCGCACAGCTTTGACTGGAGTGTGCTGGCGCTTTACGGCGTCGCGCTTCAACTGGCGATGCTGCCCGCCCAGATCGTTGGCCGCGCAGCGGGTTCCCTGGTTTTGCCACGACTGCGGGACGCGCTCGCGGCTGATACCTTTGCGCGGATTTGGCCCCAAGCACTAGCGGCACATGTCGCCATTGCGATTTGCATGGTGGTTGGCTTTACAGCCTTTGCACCAACTCTCATCGCGCTGGTTTACGGCGGTGATTTTCGCCCGGGTCCAGGCCTGGCTTTGGCGCTCGCAATGGCCGGCGCATTTCGCATCCTGCGCACCCCGTATTCACAATTGGCGATCGCGGTTGGCCGCACCGCGGATCCGGCACGGGCCAACATCGTGCGGGTTTTGGCACTAATTCCGGCAACAATTTTTGCGGCGGCAGGGTTGCCATTGGTCATGATTGCCGCTTCGGCGGCACTGGGCGAAGCCGGGGCAACTTTGCGCGCGTATTTCCTGGCAACCGAAGCACGGCGTCCCACAACATCACACGAGGTTCTGGTATGAGCACGGATCCAATCACCTCCATCGTTCAACGCAACCTGTGTACGGGCTGCGGTGCCTGCGCGACCGGCCATGACAAGTTCATCAAAATGGTGGACGACCCTGAAAACGGTCGTCGTCCTGTTGTAGATCCATCTCCCGAAGGCGTGCGTGCATCGCACGCGGCAGTGAAACGCTGCGCCGGTATTGGAACGGATTGGGGGCAACTGGAGATCCAGGACAGTATCGATCAGGCATGGGGCCCCGTTCTGGCGGTCTGGGAGGGCTGCGCCCAGGATCCCGAGATCCGGCATCGCGGCTCTTCTGGTGGTGCTGTCACGGCCCTGGCAACACATGCGGTTGAAACCGGTCTGGCAGCAGGTGTCGTCCACATCGTCGGTCAAAAAGATGACCCGCGCCTGAATGAAACGGTGATCAGCCGGGATCGGGCCGGGCTGTTACGCGGGGCCGGGTCGCGATATGCACAAGCCAGTCCCGCCGAGGCGCTGAGTGAGATTTCCGCGCGCCCGGAGTCGGTGGTCTTTGTTGGGAAACCCTGCGATGTCGCGTCGGTTCACAAGGCTGCGTCACAGGACCAAGAGCTGGCAGGTCGCATTCCGCTGACCATCGCGATCTTCTGTGCTGGGGCACCTAATCTGGCCGCAACGGACCGGTTGCTGACACGTCTCGGAGTTCCCAAACAACACACACTCACGGACCTCAGGTATCGCGGAAACGGCTGGCCGGGTCTTATGCAAGCCAAGTGGAAAACGCCGCGCGGTGAACAGCACACCAGCGATGGTATTTCGTATGGCGAAGGCTGGGGCACAATCCTGCAAGCGAGCCGTCGCTGGCGATGCCGGATTTGCGCCGATCACACCGGTGCGTTTGCAGATATTTCCGTCGGCGACCCCTGGCACACGCCACCCGGCGGAGATACCGACGCCGGGCGTTCGCTGATCGTGGCGCGGACGGCGCGTGGTCGGCTTATTGTCGAGGCGGCGATCCGCGAGGGGGCGTTGATTGCCGCCCCTGCGAAACGTGACGTGATAGCGCGCGCGCAACCCAACCTGTTGGCGACGAATGGCGCGGTCTGGGGGCGCCGGGCGGCGATGCGGATGGTTGGCATGAGTACGCCAAATGACAAAGGCCAGAAGCTGTTTCCGTTCTGGATGAAACTGTCGACCAGGCAAAAAGCCCAGTCCATGCTGGGCACATGGAAGCGCGTGGTCAGAGAACGGCTTTGGCGGGTCGTTTCGATCTCGGATCGTATCCGATGACTTTGGGACAGGCGCTGCGATCCCCAAGCAGCGAAAATCTGACCCTCTTGCGCATCGTGCTGGCGGTTGCGGTAATCGTCAGCCACGCATGGCCACTTGCGCTGGGTGCGGGAACGGGAGAGCCGCTGGAGTATCTGACCGGGCGCTCGCTTGGTGGGTGGGCCGTGGGCGTGTTCTTCTTTCTGTCGGGCCTGCTCATCACGGGGAGCGCTGAGCGCAACGACGTTGCACGATTTTGGCAAGCCAGGGTATGCCGAATTTTTCCGGGGCTGGCGGTGGCACTGATAGTGACGGCAAGCCTTGCATTGGCCAGCGGCGCGAGTACGAACTTACAACAGCTCACCGAATGGTATCTGCGGGCGATCACCCTTGTTTCAATTGAACACCGCATACCGGGTGCCTTTGCACTGAACCCGTATCCCGAGGTCGTCAACGGGCCGCTATGGAGCCTTTTTCACGAGGTGGTCGCCTATGCGCTTTGCGCTGCGTTTGTTTTGGCAGGTGGGACACGTCGGATCACCCTGGTCATCGCCTTGGTCGTTGTGACGACTGCGTTGGCGTGGGGTCATAACGTTCTGCCGGGGCGCCTTTCAACATTCGCGCCACTGTTTGCCGCCTTCTCCTGGGGGATGGCAGCATATGTGTTTCGGGATCGGATCAGGGTGAACCTGTTTCTGGCGCTGGCTGGAATGACGCTGGCACTTGTTCTCCCGTGGACCATTGTGACCGGAGTTGTCGCAGGCGGTCTGGTGTTATTGGCCCTGCGCTGCCCCATTTTTCCGCCAATGAAAGACGTCTCTTACGGACTGTACATCTATGGCTGGCCCGTGGCACAGACTGTCGTCGCGCTTTTGCCGGGGCTTTCCCCCGAGGCGCTGGCCATCATCAGCGTAATTGCCACCTATCCATTGGCTTGGATCAGCTGGACATACGCCGAGAGCCCCGGCCTGACGTGGCGCAGGGTGGAGGTCTGAACATTGGCTGCCGTGCGTTCGATATCCAGATCGATTTGGGGCACACCTTTGCCTGTGGTTTGCCTATTGTTCGCAATGATGCTGCCAACAGCGGTGTCCCTGAACCTGGGCGGGTTGCGATTGTCGGCATATCGGTTGGTTTTGCTGGCCCTGTTTCTGCCAATGCTGTTTCAACTTCTGACCAATCAGCGAGGTCGCCTGCACCTGTTTGACGCATTGGTTCTGGTCCATTGCTTTTGGGCATTGCTGGCCTTGATCAAATGGGGTGGCCTTGTGCAGGGGATCGAGTCCGGCGGGATTTATGTGGTCGAATGCGCGGGGGCCTATTTGGTGGGGCGGCTCTTCATCCGGTCGTACGAAGACTTTGTGGCAATGGCGCGGGTCTATGTCGGGCTTGTTCTGGCAACCCTGGTGTTCACCGTGCCCGAGGCGCTGACGGGTATCCACTTTCTGCACGACAGTCTTGCCAGCGCTTTCGGGGGGCCAAAGGCCGCCTATATCGAGCCGCGCATGGGGATCGAACGCACCTTTGGGCCGTTTGATCATCCGATCCTTTATGGCGTGTTCAGCGCATCCGCCTTTTCGCTGGCCTATTTCGTTCTGGCCGAGCGTCAGCTGGGTAAATTCGGCAACTTTTCCAAGGTTGCAGGTGTCGGGATGGCGACGTTCATGTCAGCGTCCGGCGGCCCTTATGTGGTGCTCATGGTGCAGATGTTTGTCTGCGCATGGGAGCGGATTCTGGGCGCTGTTCAGGGACGGTGGGCCGCGTTGTTTACATTGTTCGCAATCGCCTATCTGGCCATCGATCTATTGTCGAACCGGACACCATTTCACGTGTTCGTCGAATATCTGACCTTCTCCAAACAGTCCGCTTACAACCGGATCTTGGTCTTTGAATACGGGTCCGCCGAAGTCGCACGGCATCCCCTTTTTGGTATCGGGCTGGGTGACTGGGTCCGCCCGGTCTGGATGTCTGACAGCATGGATAACTTTTGGCTGGTGACGGCCGTGCGGTATGGGCTGCCCGCTTTTTTTCTTCAGGTCGGGCTGGTGTTTGGGATCGTTTGGGCTGTGGGTCAAAGGCAGGGTTTCCCGCCCGCGTGGCGGCGGGCGCGGCACGCATGGGCCTTTACGCTGTTTGGCATTAGCGTCGCGGCCGCCACCGTGCATCTTTGGAACGCCCTGTTTGTTTTGTTTTTCTTTCTGATCGGGACAGGCACCTGGATGCTGGACGCATCGCCCACCCGGAGCCGCACCCTGCGGCGAACGCCCGCATTTTTGCACGCCATCCGTCCGGTACGGCTGTTTTGACCACTCACAAGGGGGAAATCCCATGGACCTGTCGATTATCATCGTAAACTGGAACACCAAGGCCCTATTGCGCGACTGCCTATGCACAGTCGAGCGGGGATTGGGACAATTGCACGCCGAGGTTCTCGTGGTCGACAATGCTTCGACAGACGGCTCGCCCCGGATGGTGAGGACCGAATTTCCATGGGTGCAGCTGATCGAAAGCAGCCGGAACATGGGCTTTGCGGGCGGCAACAACGCGGCACTGCGAAGCGCGAGCGGGCGCTATGTAATGCTGTTGAACACCGACACTTTGGTGCGTGGGACTGTCTTGGAAAACGCTGTTGCATGGATGGATGCACATCCCAACGCGGGCATCATGGGGCCGCGGGTTCTGAACGCCGACGGCAGCGTCCAGCCCTCGTGCAGTGCCTTTCCCAGCTTGCGAAACCTCGCAATGCAAACGGCGGGTCTGACGCGGTTTCGCCAATTTGACGGGTATCGGATGACGGGATGGGACCGGTGCCAAGAACGTCAGGTCGACGTGATTTCCGGGGCGGCGATGTTCGTGCGCAGGTCGGCAGTGCAAAACGTTGGCCTGTTGGACGAAGCGTTCTTCTTTTACGGCGAAGAAACCGATTGGTGCCGGCGGTTTCGGCACGAAGGTTGGGACGTGGTGTTTGCGCCCATTCCCGAGGTTACACATTTCGGAAACGGATCTGCCAACAAACTGAACCACCGGCGTGACGTGCTCATGACAGAGGGCACAACCCGGTTGCATCTGAAACATGGCGGCCTGGCGGCAGCCATGATTTGCTTTGTGATGCTGGCGGCACACAATGTCTCGCGCGCCGTCTTCTGGGCAGCGCTGGGGGTATTGGATAGGCCCGGAGCCCGTCAACGTGCCCGACACTTTTTGCGGGTGGTCGGCGATCTGCCGAAGGCGTGGCCAACAGCAAACCGGGAGGTACGTTCGTGAAAATCCTGTTGATCGCGCCCAACATTGACGCAACCGACGTGGGCGAAGCATTCGTGGCTTTTAAATGGGCCAACGCATTGTCCGAACGAGTGGATCTGACGGTTCTGGCGTTCCAGCGTCCCGGACGACCGGATCTGGCCACGCAACTGCCCAAGGCACGGGTCGTGACCTGGGCTGAACCAGCCTGGGTCCGCAAGCACGAGCGGCTGAATGCCATGCTGAAACCGGCCTGGCCGTATTTTGCGCGCTGCGTTGGGCATTGGCTTCGATCAGCGTTGAACAGGGGCGCGCATTTTGATCTGGCACATCAATTGATGCCGCAGGCCGCGCGTTATGCATCACCGCTGCGTCGCTTTGCGATACCATACCTGATAGGTCCTCTCGGGGGGGCTTTGGAAACGCCTGCGGGCTTTCGATCCGAAGCTGCCAGCGCGCCAGTTTTTACCCGTTTACGACAGTTGGATCGACTGCGGTTCAAATATGACCCTTTCTTGCGTGATACCTATCAACGCGCGGCCTGTGTTCTGGGGGTGGCCCCGTATGTACAGGACGTTCTGGGGGATATTCCTTTACAACGATTTGAACCGGTTCTGGAACTGGGCATCGATGATGTTGCACCGGTTCATCATCGCCCTATAAAAACCGGGCATTTGCGCGTATTGCACGTTGGACGGGGGGTGCGGACCAAGGGCCTGCGCGACACGGTGCGGGCACTGGGGCGGCTCAAGGAAATGCCAGGCATCACGTTGACCAGCGCAGGGGATGGCGAAGAAATCAACCTTTGCCGTGCCGAGGCGGCGCGTTTGGGTGTTACAGACCGTGTGCGTTTTCTTGGCAGGATCCCGCGCAGTGAGGTTGAGGCGCTCTATGCCTCTCACGACGTTTTTTGTTTCCCTTCATTCCGCGAACCTGCCGGTGGCGTGCTGTATGAAGCCATGCGGCACGGTTTGCCCACCGTCACCGCAAATCGGGGCGGACCTGGGTGGATCATTGATGATGCGACGGGCATCCGAATTCCGGTGAAAACACCAGATATGTTCGCGCAGGACATCGCAGAATCGCTGCGTACTTTGGCAGAAAACCCCGCGCTTCGAATTCAGCTGGGCGAGGGTGCGCGCCGCAAGGTTCTGCACGACGGGCTGTGGAACAACAAGGCAGACAAGCTGGTCGCGCTCTATGGGTCGGTTGTGCATCGCCCAAGGGTCACAGGTCTACCACTTAAGGATAGCTACGCATTTCCTTTGTGACCTCAATCAACACTTTTACACATTAACATCAAACATTTAAGTGGGGGTATTCTGTTTTCAGAACCAGTCGTCTGAAAGTGGAACATCCAATATGCCCTCCAAAAAAAGAACTGAACCCGTTGTCCTTGCCGTTTCGTCGGGCGGTGGTCACTGGACACAAATGCAACGTTTGGCGCCAGCGTTTTCCGGGGCCGAGATCCATTATGCCACAACTGACGCGTCTGCGTCCGAGCAGGTTGGCGGGCGAAACTTCCATGTTTTTCCGGATGCCAACAAGGACACGCCGGTGCGCCTGCTTCTGTGTGCACTTTCACTGGCATGGATCGTTGTGCGTGTGCGCCCGGACGTGATCGTTTCAACGGGTGCTGCGGGTGGATTTCTCGCGATCAGGATCGGGCGACTTCTCGGTGCACGCACCATGTTTATCGACTCGATCGCGAATGCGCGCAGCCTGTCGGTTTCCGCGCGATTGGCCCTGAACGTTGCCGATCGTGTGCTGTCCCAATGGCCTGGCGTCGCGTCCAAGGCCGGGGCCGAGTATCGCGGCGCGGTCATCTGATTTTCACGCAAACCTGGGGGAATGCCATGATCTTCGCCACTGTCGGAACACAGCTACCTTTTGATCGACTGCTAACTGGTCTGGACCGTTGGGCACAGCAGAACTCTCATGTGCCGGTGTTTGCCCAATGCGGGGAGAGCGCGGCCAAGGTCACGAGCATCGAAACGGCCAGCATGCTGGGCATGTCCGAATTTCACCGACGTTTTCAAGCCGCCTCTCTGATCGTTGCCCACGCCGGGATGGGTACCATCCTGACAGCGGCAGAGCTTGGCAAACCGGTGATCCTTATGCCTCGGCTCGCGCGTTTTGGCGAACATCGCAACAACCATCAGCAAGACACCGCACGCGAGATGTCGCGGTTGTCCAATGTCACGGTTGTTCAGGATCAGGACGGGCTACACAACGCCTTGGATCTCGCCATGTCAGGGCAAACAGGCGGCGCTCACTGCGCCGGGGCACCTCAAGCGGCCGAACTCGCCCCTCTGATCGAGGTCATTCGAGAATTTGTGTGGGCGGACGCCTCGGAGAAGGCGGTGGACACCTCTCAGCGAAGGAGGTCAGCGGCGTGACCGAAGCAACCATCCTTATCCCAGCCCATAACGAGGCGGCGGTCATCTGGCGCACCTTGCAGCACCTGTCGCGTGGTTTGCCGCTGGACAGGTTTCGTATTGTCGTCATTGCAAATGCTTGTACTGACGGCACTGTGGGTCGAGCCTTGTCAGCCCAACCACAAGCGACCGTTCTTGAAACCGATACGCCGGGTAAATGCAACGCACTCAATCTTGGCTATCAAGTTGCCGCCAAGGACATACCGGTTGTCTGCCTGGACGCCGATCTGGACGTGACCTCGGAAAGCCTGACGGCACTGGTCACCGCATTGAACGGTGATGCGATCCAGGCAGCCTGCGGACAAATGGAAGTTCAGGCCACCGAAGCCTCTGCGGTCGTGCGCGCCTATTACAAAGGCTGGCGGAAGAACCCCTATTTTGACAATGGGAAATTCGGTGGTCTGTTTGCTCTTTCATCACAAGCCGCAGCACAGATATTCCCCTTGCCCCACATCACGGCCGATGACGAATACATTCGTCGCAGTATCCCCAAACAAAACATCGCTTTTGTGCCGGAATGCCGGTTTACGGCGCGCGCGCCGAAGACTGTCCGCAGCCTGATCGCCGTTCGGCGGCGCAGCCTGCGCGGTGCCCGTGCGGTGACATCCATGGGCCTGCCAAGCCCCGAGACCGGAAGCCCCGGCACAGTGATCAAGCGGGCAGTCCGGAATCCTGCATTGGCGTTGCCGCTTTCTGTCTATGCCTGCGTCAATGTCTGGTCTCGGGTATCCATGTCATGGAGCAAAACAAGACCCGGTGCAGAACAGTGGGAGCGGGATCTGACAACCCGTTCAGCGGGGTGATGTAATGGTCAGCGTCGCCGCAATAAACTCTGATGAGGTGTTCGAAGCTCAGGCCGCTGTAACCGAAGAGCCGGTGCAGGCAAATCCCTTCGCAGCTGTCGCGCGCGCAATGCGTGGACGGTGGATCAAGACAGTTGCGCTCGGCGCGTTCCTGTCGCCTGCCCTTGCAATTATTGGCTACATTTCCGGTACGCAACTCTTTGAATCTCAAGCGATTTTGCGTGTCTACCCGCAAGAATCAAACATCCTCTATGCGACTGGAGAAGACTCGGTCCTGAAGATTTTTTCCAGCTTCGTAAAGGCCGAAACGACCTATGTGGCCTCGCATCCAGTCATGGAGCGGTCGGTTCAAAAGCTGTCGGTCACCCGCCCCGATTTGGCTGACGGGTTGACGGCAACCGATATGGCACGCTCGGTGAACATCAGACGATCCGACAGCCTGATTGTACTCAAGACGCTCAGCAAGGACCGTGTGTTTGCGGCCCAGAAGCTGGACGCGGTGATTGCCTCGTATCTGGCCCTGAAATCCGAGGCCGAAGAGGCACGCTCGATGGTGCGATTGTCCGAACTGCACGCGCGGGAAATGGATCTAATCGAACGGCTTGCGGCATTGCGCGCGAACCAACTGGAAACCGGCGGAGAGTTTGGGCTGAACGCCTTGGCCAAAGCGCATATTGAAAAGATCGCCCAGGTCGATGCACTGGCCGCCCGCAAGTCGGAAGTGACCGCCACGCTTGCAGCGCTTGAGACCGAAGACATATCTTCATCGGCGGATACGTCGGACCAGGAAATCATGCGCGCGACCCTGTTGGACCGGGCCATGGCCGACCTCAGCTTTGAGCGCGCAAAGCTCAAAAGCCACTTGGCCGGATTTCGCGCGGGCTATGGCGACAAGAGCAACCTGCGGTTCCAGCGCAAGATCGCGTCAAAAATCGACGAGATCGCGGTCATTGAACTGGCGATGTCAAATCGCCGCGACCAGATCCGTGTTCTGGGCCAAACCGGAGCCCTGACCGCAGCCAGCAACACTGGCGAAGACACCACACTTGCCGAAATCAGATCCCTGCTCGTAAAAGTATCCAAACAATTGGACAACGCCCGTCGGGAAGCCAGAGACCTCAATCGACGCCGTATCGACCTGGACGGGATCGAAACAGAGATCACCGCCGCCGAACGGCTTTTGGAAGAAACCCGTCGGGCGCTGGAGGTGATCCGGCTTGAATCCGGCCGTGCCCTACCGGGGTATGCAGTTGTGATGTCTCCGCCATCGCGCACTTTGGAGCCCGCAGAAGACACCCGAAAGATGATGATGGCCACCGGGTTTGCCGGCGGCATTGGGGTGGCGCTGGCTGTTATGCTCGTGCTTGGGTTCAGTGATCGAGGCGTGCGGTTCGCCGAGAGCCTCTTGCCTGTCAAAAAGCAGCTACCGGTTCGTCAAGTGTCGGATGCGGGTGCCGATGACTCCCATGCCGCCGATCTACTGCGCAACGAATTGCAGATGCAATGCCTGAGAAAACCACGGTTGGTGGGGGCGGCACCTGTCATCGCGGTCACCAGTGTTCATTCGGGCCCGTCGACGGACTGTGCACGCGCACTTGCGGAAAGCTTTGCGCGCGCTCGGATGAAGGTTCTGTTCATCGATGCGGATATTGCAAATGCAAGCAGGGGAGATGGAACAACAGGATGGCGTGACCTGTTGCTGGGCTCCAAGATCAAACTGCACAGGACCGACGACAAGCCAGGTCTGGTGTCTATTGGCAAGGGGTTTGCCGATCAGCTGGACGACACAGCCGTGTCGGTCACGATGGTTCGGTCCGCTTTAACCCGGGCAGCAAAACCGTTTGACGTTGTCGTTGTCTCGACCGGCGGAATGCAGGATTGCCTGTCCGCCCGGTTCGTCCTGTCAAATGCCGATGTTGGCGTTCTTTTCGTCACGCCCGACGTCACCCGCGCAACCGTTCTGAACCTGGTCGACCAGCTCGACCATTTACCTGCCAACGGCAGCATTGCGGTGATGCGTCACGCCTTGCCTGGTGATCCCTGGCTGGCGGTGCGCACCTGAGTTTTTCCCGTACGGAGGTTTCCCAATGACCATGATGACCGTGAATTCTGTCTGCTCGAAACCCAAAACACGCGGTTGGCGACACAAGCGACTGTTGGACCTCGTGTTGTGCGCGATTGCCCTACCGGCCTTGGTTCCGGTTCTGTTTTTCATCGGCCTTGCGGTAGTGGTCACATCGCGAGGACCTGCGTTCTTTGTGCAAACGCGGGTGGGGCTGGCGGGCGATACCTTTAAAATGTTGAAATTCAGGTCGATGTACGTGGATGCGGAAAGCCGTCGTAACGAGGTTGGGCACCTCAGCGACCGTCAGGGCATTTGCCTAAAAGTGAAGCACGACCCTCGGATCACGCCCATTGGTCGCTTCCTGCGCCGCTGGTCTTTGGACGAACTACCGCAGGTGATCAACGTCCTCAAGGGAGACATGTCGTTTGTGGGGCCGCGGCCGGGGTTACCCTGCGAGGTGGCGCAATATCCAGAGGCGGCGCATCAGCGTCACGATGTATTGCCGGGAATTACTGGGTTGTGGCAGGTTTCGGGGCGCGCTGAGATTGGATTTGACGAAATGATCGAGCTGGATTTGGAGTATGTTCGGCAGATTTCGCTGTGGATTGACCTGCGCATCCTATTTCGAACAGTGCGTGTGGTGATGGGCGGCCAGGGCGCATACTGAGAGCCATGGCCACTATGGAGCAAAGCAAATTAGGGCACCGATTCTGGCGTGTTGAAGTCAAAGCAGGTTCTGATCCCGCGCAATCATGGCCGCATGAGTACGGTTGCGCGCCTCGAGTTTCCGGCACAACGTCTTCACGTGAAGCTTGATCGTCGCCTCCTGCAAATCCAGATTGCGTGCGATCTCCTTGTTCGACAGCCCATCACATAAACCGCGCAACACTTCGGTTTCGCGTGTGCTTAGGTTGCCAGCTGCGGAATCCGGTTCTTGCATGAAATTGTAGGGCGCAAAAATCTCCCCCGCGATCATGAATTTCACCGCGTTGCTCAGAGACATTGAGGCGATGGTTTTGGGAACAAAACCGGCCGCGCCCTGGTTGATCGCATCCTGAACCGCAGCACGGGACATGTTGCCCGACAAAAGCGCAACAGGTTTGCCGTCGTTGGCAGCCTTCATTCTGGCCAACCCTTCCAGACCATTCATGCCGGGCATTTTGTAATCAAGAAGGACCAGATCGAATGCGCCGCGTTGTTCGACTTGTGCAATCGCTTCACCCAGATCCGAGACTGTTTCGACAGCTTCGAATCCTTCCTGCATCAACAAAGACGCAATCGCTTCTCGAACGAGATCGTGATCATCGGCAATAAGTACCCGCATCGTCAATTTACCTGATTGGCGCGCTTGAGACTGTACGCGTGGAGGGTTTTGAATTTGTAAATTATGCATAACCAGTCCTCTGCCAATTTGCACTCAATTGAGGTTTTTTAGAAATTTTTCTCAACAAAGGTGTAACAGATGTGATTTTCGCATTCTCCCGATCAAAAGGCGGCGATTTCGGCGATTTTGCCCTAGCTCCTATACCAAAGTAGAGTGTGAACCGACCTATGCGCCTGTGACCTGCACAGATGTCCATGGCATTTTCAGGGCCATCAAAAAATGGCCCAAGAGGTGAACAATGGGATATCTAACGCAATTTACAGCAGCCGTCGCGCTCCTGTTCTTTTCCACCATTCCTGCAATGGCAAGCGACACCGTTTTGACAGTGTCCGGGGTTTCAACATCCACTGAGACCACAGCCACGTATGAGTACGCATTTTCGGACCTTCGGGGTGACGGCGAGGTAACTTTTACCACGACGACACCGTGGACCGAAGGGGAACAGACATTCACGGGCGTCCCCTTGTCATCGTTTGTATCCTCGCTCGGCATCAAGACGGGTAAGTTGAGGGCGACGGCCGTCAACGACTACTCGGTCGAGATCCCGATCTCCGATGCTCTATTGGAAGGACCGATTATCGCGTTCCTGAGAAACGACGAACGCATGTCAGTGCGCGAAAAGGGACCTCTATGGATTGTATACCCCTACGATTCCAACGCCAAATTTCGCACCGAGATTGTGTATTCCCGCAGTATTTGGCAGCTTGATCGGATTGTGGTGAGCGAATAGGCACATTTGCCGCCCCCTGGTCAAAGGCGCATTGAAATTTGAAAAATACCCTTTCCACTCTTCCAATTCGCGGCCTCCAAGGCGCAGGTCTGTTTGCGTCGACCGTTGCTATTGCGGTCATTGGGATCATGATATTTGTTGTTGCGGGAAGCCTGAGACAGGAAATCGACGATCAGGCGACCGCCACTGCGGATACGACGCAATGGTCGCTTGCCCAAACCGAAGTTGACCTGCAGCGGCTTCAAAACGCCGTTTTGGTGGCATCGCGTGATGAAAACACCGGGCTACAGAACCTACGCAACCGTTTCGATATCTTTTACAGCCGGGTCCTCACAATCTCTGATGGCCAGCAATTCCAGGACATTCGCAAAAAGTCGGATGCACAGGCCGCGTTGGACGCACTGACCGATTTTTTGGACAGTTTTGCACCCGTATTTGATGGCGACGATGCGCAACTGCGCCAACGATTGCCTGACATCGAAGCGACCTTGATGGATATCGCACCAAAAGCACGGCAGTTTTCCCTGACCGGCATGGGCGAATTCGCAGCCGGTGCCGATGCACACAGAAACTCCGTTGGTTCCCTGCTGGGGCAGATCGCATTTTTGACCTTGGCGCTGGTGACGATCTTTTTTGTGGTGGTCCTTTTCCTACTCAAGCTCGTTCAACGGAGTTCATTGGCTGAGAATTCGGCCGCAGAGTCCCGCAATCTCATTCAGGAAGTCATCTCCACGTCGATCGATGGCATTCTAACCATCGACACGGAGGGGTGCATCATTGACTATAACGGGGCCGCTGAGCGGATCTTTGGCTACACCCGCCAAGAAGCCATTGGTCAGCTGATGAGCAGGCTTGTTGTTCCCGAACATTTGCAGGTTGCCCACGAAGCAGGAATGGCACGCTATCGTGAGACCGGAGAACATCGCGTAGTTGGGCAGGGTCTCTTGCTGCTGGAGGCCAAACGAAAGGACGGCACCGTTTTTCCCGTGGAATTGTCCATTTCATCAGCAACGGTAAATGGAAAAACGATTTTTGTGTCCTACCTGCGCGATATATCCAAGCGTTTTGAGGTCGAACAGGAATTGATTGAGGCACGGGACAAGGCGATAGCCGGAGAGAAAGCCAAGGCCGACCTGATCGCGGTGATGAGCCATGAAATGCGCACGCCGCTGAATGGGCTTGTCGGAACGATGGAGCTGATGGGCGGCACGCGTCTGGATGCCTCTCAAAGCAAATACCTGTCGGGAATGGAGACATCGGCCAACCTGCTATTGCACCACGTCAATGGCGTGCTGAGCATTTCACGTGCTGACTCCGGGCTTATGGAAATCGAAAATACAGAACTTGAACCCAGGGCCTTTTTGGAAGAGCTGGTCGAGAGCCAGCGCCCTGCATTTGAGGCAAATGGCAACACGATCAGATACGACGCCAAACATGCGCCCCTTCGAATTTGGGTCGATCGGGTCAAGCTTTTGCAAATTGTCCTGAACCTTGTTGCCAACGCGAACAAGTTCACAAAAAACGGAGAAATCTCAGTCGATTGTGATCAGATGTCTGACGGTGAAACCATCGAGTTCCGCGTGTCTGACACCGGCATTGGAATCGCGTCAGAGTATCACGACACCATATTCGAAGATTTTCGGACTCTGGATTCCAGCTATGGCCGGATTGCAGAAGGCAGCGGTCTTGGCCTTGGGATCGCACGGCGAATTGTCACCGCGATGGGCGGCACCATTGGGCTGGAAAGTGAAGAAGGGGTCGGCAGCATCTTTTGGATCAGATTGCCGGTTGGACACCCTATGTCCATAGAAGCGGATCAAAGAACCGATCAGGAAGATGTTTCGGAAGCTTCGCAAACAGATACCGACTTTTCTCCGCTGCAAATTCTGGTTGTAGAAGATAACGAGATAAATCGATTGGTCGTTATGGATATGCTTGAGAAAATTGGGCATTTTCCCAAAGTTGCCGTAGACGGGGCCGAGGGCGTGCGCATGGCAAACACACGCGCCTATGACCTTATCTTGATGGACATCAGTATGCCGGAGTTGGATGGATTAGAGGCAACTGGAATAATTCGCAGCGGTTCAGGGCCTAATCGCGGCACCCCCATACTCGCCTTAACGGCCCACGCGCTCCCACAAGATAAAGACCGGTTTAGGAGTGCGGGTATTTCGGAAACCGTTGTCAAACCGCTGACCTCCGACGTGTTAATGCGGGCAATCCAAACACATGCTGGTTCCGCATCCACGTCGAATGCGCGATCTACGCATGAGTTGAAAGCGGTGTTAGACGTCCTTTCGGCGAATAAGGGACCAGAGGCAGCCCGCGCACTTGTCACCGAATTTATCGCCAGTATGGATCTTGTACTTTCGAGGATTTCAAACCCGACGCTGACATCGCCAGAGCACGCTGAACTCGCGTCGCTCATACATAAATGTGCCGGCTCTGCCGCAATTCTTGGATGCGAAACAGTCTCACAAATACTTGGTCAACTGGAGGACGGCGTGCAGTCGGGATCATCTGACCTCAGCCAGCTGGGCCAGGAATTGGATTTCGAATGGGCAAGTGAAAAAATGCGGTTAGATCAACATTTGGCTGCTCCTGGAAAAACGGATTTGACCTAAGGCTTGGAAACCGGCGACTTTGCCACCGGCCCCTGCAACACGAAATAGGTTTTTGCGATCTTGTCCGTTGTCGCGCTATGCGGTGATATCCTGCTGCGACGGGGGTCGGCTCCACCTTCTGATGAAGGGGTAGAGCAGAGTTTCATTGGCGATCGCGGCGACATCCGCCGCGCAAACGTCCCCAAGAAAAACCATGCTGTGTCCTTTCAATTGATCAGACGACAGACTGCAAGGGAACACGCCGCCCCACCGTAAGCCCCTCCACAGCAGTCAGGATGCCCCGCCGATCGATGCCGTAGTGGCGATAGAGATCTTGGATCGACCCCGTCTGGCCGAAGTGTTCTACGCCGAGTGAGATGGCGCGGTGACCTGCAACAGACCCCAGCCAACCGAGCGTGGCAGGGTGACCGTCCATCACTGTGACAATCGAGCAGGAGTTCGGCAAATCCCCCAGCAAGGTTTCGATATGGGATTGCGCAGACGCGTTACCACGCGCCCGGTCTCGCTGCGCCGCCGTCCAACCCGCGTTCAGCCGGTCCGCAGACGTCACGGCCAGGACACCTACATCACGGCGCGCTTCAGACAATTGTCCAGCAGCTGCGATCGCCTCTAGGGCCACAGCCCCTTGATAGGCGATAACAACATCGCAACTCGGCCCCGGCCTGCGAAGCCAATAGGCCCCATCAACTGCCCCCTGCCGAAACGAGTCATCCACGCGTTTTCCAGGTTGTTCAAGCGGTGCGGTCGTCAAACGCAGATAGACAGAGCCGCCCGTTTCATCGCGCAGCCATGTGCGCTCATCGGGATCGCCGTCACCATCCCGCTGCATGTAATCGAATGCCCATTCCATGATGACCGCCAGTTCATCGGCAAACGCAGGCTCGAAACTGGCCAACCCATCTTGGGCCATGCCTGTCAGAGCCGTGCCGATGGATTGGTGCGCGCCACCCTCTGGTGCCAGGGTCACGCCCGATGGCGTACCAACGATCATGAACCGTGCATCCTGATAACAAGCATAGTTTAGCGCATCGAGGCCACGGTGAACAAAGGGGTCATAGACGGTACCAATGGGTATGATCCGCTTGCCAAACAGAGAATGGGACAGGCCCGCAGCCCCCAGCAACAGAAAGAGGTTCATCTCTGCGATGCCCAGTTCCACATGTTGGCCGTCGGGCGCAAAGTTCCATTTCGCGGTCGATGGGATGCGGTGTTCAATGAAGGCGTCTGCCTGTTCCGAACGTGAGAAGAGCTTGCGCCGATTCACCCAAGCCCCCAGACCCGTTGTGCCCGTGACATCCGGCGATGTGGTCATGATGCGGGCGGCCAGCGCACTGTCCACTTTGCCCAAATCATTTAGGATTTTTCCGAACGCGGCTTGGGTCGAAATCTCTCGATCAGCGGCAAAGTCGATCGTTGGAACCGGTAGTTTTGCGTCCGCATATCGCCGCGTTCCTTTGGCAAAGAAGGGGGTCTTGTCCAAAAAGGATTGCAAAGCGGATGTGTCTTTCACCGCCGCAAACGGTTCCCATTCCTGACCTTCGGGCACGCCCATTTGGGCCTGCCATCCCGCCATCTGCGCCTTGGTCATCAGACCACCGTGGTTGTCTTTGTGTCCGGCAATCGGCGTGCCCCAACCCTTGACGGTATAGGCAAGAAAACAAACCGGCTGATCATGGTCGATGCTGGCAAATGTCTCGGCCATCGTCTCAACACAGTTGCCACCGAGGTTTTCCATCAGCGCGGCAAGCTCATCATCGCTGCGTTTGTCCAAAAGCGCAGTCACAGAACCCTGATCGCCCAGATCATCCATCAGCCGTTGCCGCCAAACGGCACCGCCTTGATAGGTCAGCGCAGAATAATCCTGATTGGGGCAATCATCGATCCAACTGCGCAAGGCATCACCGCCAGGCTCATTAAAGGCCGCACGTTGCAAGGTGCCATGTTTGACCCGCACAACTTGCCAGCCGAAGGCGTCAAAGATCTTCTCTACCCGCTCGAACAGGCCGCCGCGCACGATCCCATCAAGGGATTGACGGTTGTAGTCAATGATCCACCAGCAATTGCGCAGATCATTTTTCCACCCTTCCTGCAGGGCCTCGTAGATATTGCCTTCGTCAAGTTCGGCATCCCCAACAAGCGCGACCATGCGGCCTTGGATGATATCCCTGCCCCACGCCTTGGCTGCGATATAGTCCTGCACCAGAGAAGCGAGCGAGGTGATTGCCACGCCCAGCCCGACAGAGCCGGTGGAGAAATCCACATCGTCAACATCCTTGGTGCGGCTTGGATAGCTCTGAACTCCGCCAAACCCACGGAAATTCTCCATTCGCTCGCGATCCATATTGCCCATCAGGTATTGGATCGCATGGAACACCGGGCTTGCATGGGGCTTGACCGCCACACGATCCTGGGGTTTGAGAGCCGAGAAATACAGCGCCGTCATGATCGATACCATCGACGCAGAACTGGCCTGATGTCCCCCCACCTTGATGCCATCTGCCTTGGGGCGGATGTGGTTGGCATTGTGGATCATCCAGTGCGACAGCCAAAGCAGCCGCTGTTCGATCGTTTTAAGGTGTTGTGCCTGAATATGTGCCATGTTGCTGGACCTTTCCGCTCAGACGAAGGGGAGTTCGGAGAGTTTG
The DNA here is from genome assembly GCA_025141015.1 of Rhodobacteraceae bacterium M382. NCBI lineage: Bacteria > Pseudomonadati > Pseudomonadota > Alphaproteobacteria > Rhodobacterales > Paracoccaceae > Rhodobacteraceae bacterium M382. The sequence continues at coordinate 4,110,885 of CP081098.1, forward strand.
GCGGAGTATTCCATCGACCCCACGCCAACGCAGAGCGGTTGGTCGGTGCCTACCAGATCCGCGCGCATCAGGCCCACGCCGATAGTCGCGCCAAGCCGCTTGGAAAAGGCAAACTCACTGACGTAACCGACCTCATCCCCGTTCAGCCGGAGGGGCACTTGATGGCCCGGCGGTGTCGGATGGCCGTCGATGACCAGCCCTATTCGGGCGCGGACAACACCTTCTTCTGTAATCCGCGCCAGCGCGGCCTTGCCGACAAAATCGTGACCGCCAGTCAGATCAACCAACGCGCCCATCCCCATCTCGAACGGATTGGCACGATGTGTCTGCAAACGCATATCTGCACCATAGGAAATCAGACCGCTTTCCAGACGCTCGGTGTCATTCGGGGCTCCTGGGCCGATGTCGAATTCCCGACCCGCCTCTTTGACCTTGTCCCAAAGGGCGTTACCGTGCCGGCTGTCTTGCAGATACAGCTCGAACCCGCCCTGTTTCGACCACCCAGAGCGTGCCAGAACCAGCGGGATGCCGTCCAGCACTGTCTGGGCAAAGCCGAAATATTTGAAATCCCGGATGTGTGGGCCAAAAAGCTTGGCGGTCACATCCTCGGCCCGTGGTCCCTGTATCGCGAGCGGTGAAACATCGGGCTCGCTCACGTCGACATCCCATCCGCGCTCCCGCCCGATGGCGGCGGTCCAAAGATGAATGTCGCTGTCTGCCACAGACAACCAATAGAGATCTTCCTTCAGTTTCAGCAGGACCGGGTCGTTGATCAGCCACCCATCATGGTCGCAAAGCGGCACATAGCGACCCTGACCGATCTTTGTCTTGCTCAGTTTGCGTGGCGTCAGATACTGCGCCAGCTTACCCGCATCGGGCCCCTGCAGTTGCACCTGCCGTTGTGCCGCGACATCCCACATGGCGACGCCGTTCAACAGGCGGTCATATTCCGCTTCCGGATCACCAAAGTGACCCGGGATGAGCATGTGGTTGTAGACCGAAAAGCTGCGCACGCCATCGCGCACGGTCGCGTCAAAATACGCTGATTTGCGCAGGTTCGGGCCGATGCCGATGTGATGTGTCATAGGGGTCCTCCCGCAAGGGTGTTTTTCTCGGTAATTATGACGAAGAGCAGTATCAGACTGCCTTGGCCACGCGCCGCAAGGACAAGGCCTGATCCAGATCGTCGAGAATATCCTCGGGGTCTTCCAACCCAATGGACAGACGCACCAATCCGTCACTGATTCCATGAGCGCTGCGTTCTTCTGGTGAGTAGGTCGAGTGTGTCATTGATGCCGGATGCTGGATCAATGTCTCGGCATCCCCCAAAGATACCGCCCTCTGGATCATTGTAAGACCATTCATCAGGGCCCGCCCCGCTTCGATCCCGCCTTTCATCTCAAAAGCGATCATGCCACCGGGCAAGGACATCTGTTTTTGAGCAATGTTATGTTGCCCAAATGACGGCAGGCCCGGGTAGCTGACCACACCCACATCCGGGTGGCTTTCGAGCCAATTGGCAACCTGAATTGCCGTAGCCGAATGCCGTTCCATCCGCAGCGCCAGCGTCTTAAGACCGCGCTGGACCAGCAAGGCATTAAACGGTGCCATGACGGCCCCTGTCATATCCTTCATGCCAACCAAACGGATCTCGGAAATCTGCTCTGCTGTACCCACGACAAGTCCCGCCACCAGATCTCCGTGCCCGCCCAGATATTTGGTTGCCGAATGCAGCACAATATCCGCGCCGTGATCAATCGGGCGCGTGATGTAGGGCGTCGCATAGGTATTGTCGACGATCACGGTGGCGCCGCTGGCATGCGCGACTCTGGCAACAGTTTCAATGTCCACCAGCCGCATGTTGGGGTTGGCCGGCGTCTCGAAATAAACGATCCGGGTTTTGCTGCTGATGGCCTTGGTAAGGTTCTCCGGGTCGCTCAAATCCACATGGGTAACCTTGATCCCGAACTTGGCCAGCCCATGGTTCATGAATGCAAACGTGCAACCGTAAAGCGTCTTGTCGACGATCAATTCGTCACCGGGGCTGAGCAACGTCCAAAGCGTTGCCGTGATCGCACCCATGCCCGAGGCCAAGGCAAGCCCCGCTTCGGCCCCTTCAAGCGACGCGATGCGCTGTTCCAAAAGGTCAAGCGTAGGGTTCGAAATACGGGAGTAGAAATACCCCTCACGCGCTCCGGCGAAAATCTCGCCGCCTGCTTCGGCGGTCTCGAACGCAAAGGTCGAGGCCAGATGCAATGGGGGGGTCAACGCACCTTCGTTATCTTTTGGATCATATCCCAGGTGGATGGCACGGGTTGCAAATCCTTGAGTCATTTTGGCTCTCCTTTGTTCTGGTGACTTTACCAAGACGCAAAGAGCAAAAGTCGCCAAATATGGCTTGTTTTTCTCAATCTTTAGCAGATTATGCCAAGAATGAGCAATTTAGATAACAAAGATCGCCAGATTATCCGCGCCCTTCAAAGGAATGGCCGGATTACGAACCAAGATCTCGCCGAGGCGGTCAACCTCTCCCCATCGCCCTGTCTGCGGCGGGTGAAGAACCTTGAAAAGGCTGGAATTATCCGGGGATACAGTGCCCGGGTGGATGCCAAAGCCTATGGGCTTGCTGTGACGGCCTTTGTGAACGTCCGGCTTGAAAGGCACGACGAGGACACCGTTAATCGCTTTGAAGGCGAAGTCATGCGAATGGATGAAGTGCTCGACTGCCATGTCATGGCTGGCCAAGCGGATTATCAATTGCGCGTCGCCGTGGCCGATCTGGAGCGGTACGAGCACTTCGTCCGCGACAGGTTGCAGCGCATTGGCGGTCTGGCCTCTATCGATACGCGATTTGCCTATGGCGTTGTAAAAGAAGCAGCCGCATTTCCGATTTAGATGAAGCTCCCGAATAAGGTAGCTGTTGATCTACCATGCCACTGCAGCAAGGCTCGGCATTTGTCGAAGTGACACGAGCAACGCAATGGTCTTGCAGGATAGGTCGGCCCGCAAAAAAGAACGACCTCTTTAGTGTTATAATCTCTGGCTTAGCATCAGTGACTCTGCACCTACGACCATATGCTGCGTTAGCGATCGCGGCAGATGCACAAGTCCGCTTTGTCCGCATAGCAGGCTGTGGTTCAAATCACGGCGAACGGCCGGAGTCCGCCTTTTCTCAAAATCGTGCAGGCAATTCAGCGCTCTGGTCGTGTCTACTTGGGTTTGGGGGAGCGCCCCCTCCCAGTCGAAATGGCAGCAAGCGATCTCAAGACATGGCTCTCATCTCCAAATTGCAGCAAGGCTCTCAAAACCTGGGTCAGTTGAACAGCTTCTTGGAGACTTGTCGAAACGCAACCTCAGAAGGTCCATTCTTTGGCCGATAACACGGCGACAAATGTCCGCCCAATCTATTGTTTTAAAATATTTTACCGTTGTGCACGATCTGACATTGCGAACTGGTGATCCATCACGCCTGCGGAATCAACGTGGGCCACAGAGAAGCGGAAGCACGGGCAAAAGCCCCCATATGGCCGATTTTGGACAGACCAAAATCCGACGGCACAACGGTCGTACACTTGGTTTTTTCGGGGCCATATACATCCTGCAGGCGGGCAACACATTTCGGCGGAATCGTTTCGTCATCGTCAAAGGCAAATAGCGAGACCGGCGCACCTGACCGGGACCAATCAGCGACCGGCAACCCTTGCCCCATTTCTGGCAAGTAACTCTTGGGTTTCGTGCACCACCTGCGCCACTGCCAATAGACACCCGATGGAAGGTCCACGTTGAAACCGACCACCCGCCCCGGCAGGTACCCCAGCATCTTCACCAGCATTGGCGCATGTCCAAACCAGAACAACCGGGCAAACAGCTGATACGGCCAGGGGTGGTCCGTGTGGCGCACCAGGCCGCTGGCGACACCGATCATGCGCTGCACATCCTCAAGCCCGTCTTGCAAAGGCATCAGCATCGCCCCCAGTGAATGTCCCACCACCCAAATTGGCACGCCAGGCAGCAGATCGCGCATGGCATTCCGCGCCGCGGGTTGATCAACCAACGCCCAATCGGACATCGTCGCATCCGAATCTCGCGGATGCCGCGTGGCCGAAGCCCCAAAATCCGAGTAATCATATGTCAGACAGGCCATATTGCGGTCCGTAACCAACCAACGGGCAAAATGTCGATAAAAGCCATGCGGTGCGCCGGTCGCCGGGTTCAGGACAACGGCGGCAACAGGATCGCCCTTGGGGCGGAACAAGGTGCCGTGCAGGCGTTTTGAACCGGCATCAAAACTGACATCTTGTTCCATGACATCAGGTTGCAAATCTCGCATCTTCCACCCCGCTTTCGAACTAGACCGTTTGGTCTACTCACTCTCTGGACCAATCGGTCCAGTTCTGTCAAGCTGGCACCATGACTGACGTTACGCCGCCAAAACCGCTATCGACCAAAGATCGCCTGATCCGAGCTGCGGCCAATCTGTTCCGCAACAGGGGCTATCATGGCGTTGGATTGAATGAATTGCTGGTCGAAGCAAAGGCACCCAAGGGATCGCTGTATCACCACTTTCCCAACGGCAAGGCCGACTTGGCGTTGGCGTCGGCCACCTGGGCATCCGACCAGATGTTGCGGTTGATCGCCAGCAGTTTTGACCCTGCGGATACATTTGCAGCGGGGGCCACGACTCTGTGTCACAAGCTCGCCAAATTGTTTGATAGCGCCGGAAAGTGGAGCGGTTGCCCGGTCTCTGCAACCCTGTTCGAAGGGCCGGAAAACGAAGATTTTCACACCCACGCAGCACATCTGTTTCAGGGCTGGATTACCGAGGTCGAACAACACGCCCTGCGTCTGGGACAATCCCCCGAACAGGCGCACCGATCAGCTGAGAACCTGTATTTGCTGATGCAGGGTGGCTGGCAATTGGCTCGGGTCCAACGCGATTCGGATATCCTGCGCCGCCTCCCAGACCAGATGTGCCACTTCGAATCCGCTTGACGCTGCGGGGTCGCAGGCATTAGCGATGAACCCGATGGTTCCCGCGTTGCTCACGTGGCCGGGATGAAAAGGGAATGTGGTGCGGCCCCGAAAAGGGCCCAGTCCACGACTGCCCCCGCAACTGTAGGCGGCGAGCGACCCCGAATGATCACCACTGCGCCAGATCCGGCGTGGGAAGGATCGGGGAAGTTTTGACCCGCAAGTCAGGAGACCTGCCATCGGAACTGAAACTTGTACCTGGACGGGGTGTCTGGGCAGGGTTCGATGATGGCACAACGCGCCAATACCACATCGCAACACCTGTCAGGTCCACCCGTTCAACTGCGCGGAGGGCGCTATGATCTGGACTGACAAAACGTATTCTTATGCTGCAACCTTGTGCCAGCACACCGGACGCCCTTGTCCGGCAGCTGCGCGGATCGTCAAACGACTGACCCAGGCGGTACATCGCGCCGGAGCAGCCACATCGCCTGATTTTGAAATCGACGGTTCTGCGGATGTCCAAGGCTGCGATCGTGTCTGTACGGCACGTTTTGTGGCGACACAGGGCCAGATCCGGTTGTTTTGCGGGGTCTCGGGCGATACCGCGAACGCCACGCTTGATCGCTTTGCCGATGCATTGTTTGACATGACCGGTGCGATGGCCTCCCCCGGTGCGGCGCATACACCCTGCGCCATGCTTCAGGCGCGAACCCGACCGGCTCAACCCGCAACGCCCGCTCTCTCGGTGGCGGTTCCCTGACGCCTGTCAGGTCGGAGCGTGGGGCAACCTGCGCTCCCCATACGCCCAATTCATTTGCTCGGTGGTTTCCACCGCACACGGGCGCACTGCGCGCAGCCGGGCCAGTGCATGGGCCGGGACCTCTCCCGATTCAATCATCAACCGCAGTGCAACCATGCCGGACCGGCCGCACCCACCCTTGCAATGCACCAGCACGCGCCCCCCACCGACCAGCGCCTTGCGGGCCATATGGCTGATCTCGGGCCAGCGGGCCAGAAAACCGGGGCCCGGCGCACCGAAATCTTCGACCGGAAGATGCGCCCAGCGACTGGCTGCACGCTGCACGTCCTGCCCCAGGGCCGACGCCCCGACCGCCTCCATTTCCGTATAAGTGGTCATTGAAATCACCAGGCCCGGTCTCCATTCACGAATATGGTTCATATCGGTCTGGTAACACCCCGAAGCCCCTGGCAGCTGGGTGATCGCAAGAATCCCATCTGCGACCGAAATCGCATGGATGACCAGCCCTGTGTGGCCAGCATCCGGGGAACCGTCTTGACTGTCCTGTGCCTGCATGTGTCGCCTCAAGCCTGCTATCGCCTCCTTGGGAGCCAATAGTGCAGCAGCTTTGCGAGATCCCAAAGAGAAATCGGCGGACCGGGCATTTGGCCCCTATGACCGGTGGACGTCACGGGCCTACCGCCGTACCCTGAGCGGCGACCCTGACCTCACGAATCCCGGCGCGAGCATTGCATGACTGATCACACCGCCAGCCAGTACCAAGTGCTGGCCCGCAAATACCGCCCTGAAACCTTTGCCGACCTGGTCGGACAAAGCGCGATGGTGCGCACACTCAAGAATGCCTTTGCTGCGGACCGGATTGCCCAGGCATTCATCATGACCGGGATCCGGGGCACCGGCAAAACCACGACAGCACGGATCATCGCCAAGGGAATGAACTGTATCGGTCCCGATGGGACCGGCGGCCCGACAACCGAACCCTGCGGACAATGCGAACATTGCACGGCGATCATGGAAGGACGCCATGTCGACGTCATGGAAATGGACGCTGCCAGCCGCACCGGTGTGGGCGACATCCGTGAGATCATTGACTCGGTGCGGTATCGCGCGGCCTCGGCTCGCTACAAAATCTATATTATCGACGAAGTTCACATGCTGTCGACCAGCGCGTTCAACGCGCTGCTCAAGACGCTGGAAGAGCCCCCTGCGCATGTAAAGTTCATCTTTGCCACCACCGAAATCCGCAAAGTCCCCGTCACGGTGCTCTCGCGGTGTCAGCGGTTCGACCTGCGTCGCATCGAACCCGAAGACATGATCGCCCTGATGCGCAAGATCGCCGCCGCAGAAAAAGCCGAGATCGCAGAAGATGCGTTGGCGTTGATCACGCGGGCCGCCGAAGGTTCGGCCCGAGACGCGACATCGCTTCTGGATCAGGCCATTTCACATGGAGCTGGCGAAACCTCTGCCGATCAGGTCCGGGCCATGCTGGGGCTGGCCGACCGGGGCCGGGTGTTGGACCTGATGGATATGATCCTACGCGGCGATGCTGCCGGGGCGCTTACTGAACTGGGGTCGCAATACGCCGAAGGGGCCGACCCGTTGGCAGTGCTGCGGGATCTGGCCGAAATCACCCATTGGGTGTCTGTGGTCAAAATCACCCCAGATGCCGCCGAAGATCCCACGATCTCTCCCGACGAACGCGCCCGGGGCGGCCAGATGGCCGAAGCCCTGCCCATGCGGGTTCTTACACGGATGTGGCAGATGCTGCTCAAGGCCCTGGAGGAAGTCGCCGCTGCGCCGAACGCCATGATGGCAGCTGAAATGGCGGTGATCCGGCTGACCCATGTGGCCGACCTGCCCAGCCCCGAAGAGCTGATCCGCCGACTGCAGGACACGCCTCCGCCCCCGCCGAATCCAGGTGGCGGCATGGCTGCACCTGGGGGCAATGGCGGATATTCCTCCCCGTCTGCGATGGGCAACCTGCAGGCCGGCGGACCCGCAGCAACCGGTGGCACACCTGTCGCCTCTGGATTGGGCGCACCTACGGCGGAATTGGCGGGCGATCCGGCCTTGGCTCTGGCCCGCTATCCCACCTTCGAACATGTCATCGAATTGATCCGCAAACATCGAGATGGCGTATTGCTGGCCCAAGTCGAAAGCTATGTGCGTTTGGCCTCGTACCAGCCCGGCCGCGTAGAATTTCAACCTACCGAAGATGCCCCTGCTGATCTGTCACAAAGGCTCGGGGCACAGTTGCAACGATGGACTGGAAACCGCTGGGCTGTCATCGTGGTCAATCAGGGCGGTGGTGACACCATTCGCGAACGCGAAGACGCCGCTGAAAACGCGTTGCGCGCAGAAGCTGAAGAACACCCGCTAGTGCAGGCCGTTCTGGTCAACTTCCCCAAGGCCCGGATCAAGGAAATTCGATCCGCACAGGACATTCTGGCCGAAGTCGAAGCCGAAGCCCTGCCCGAAGTCGAAGACGAATGGGACCCCTTCGAGGACGGGTAATCACCCCCGCGCGCCTCTGGATCAGCCCATTCTGGCCTTGCCTCGAATTTGGGCTTGGTCGAATCGACGTCCTGGCGAATAGTTCTCGAAAAGACAGGGTTCAGAATCATGCATACCACGCCGCTTCATCCCCGTTTCGGGTTGGTTTTTCATGACGTCAATCTATCAGACGTTACCGCCGACCACCTGTTTCCAGAAATTCGCCAGGCCTTCGAAACCCATTCGGCCCTGCTGTTTCGTGGGCAGGATCTGTCAGACGCGGAACACACGCGGTTGGGGCACCTGTTTGGCCCGCTGGAAAACCGCGAGTCGATGGCCTTGGGTACAGATGTGGCTTTTGAGGTCTCGGCGCTATCAAACCGCACGGCCAAAGGCTTGCGCGAAGCTCACGACCTACGATTGCTGGATTTGCAGGCCAACATGTTGTGGCACACCGACAGCACTTTTTTGCCGATCCCATCGCTGGTCAATATCATCACCGCCAAAGTCGTCCCGGACACCGGTGGAGAGACCGAAATCGCTTCGACACGGGTTGCTTGGGCCGAGATGCCCGAAGAATTGAAAGCGCAATTGCGGGACGCCGTGATCTGGCACCGCCTATCGCATTCCCGATCGCGCATCTCTGAAAAGCTGGCAACCCTGCCCCGCATGACACGTTGGCCTGACCGCCCTTGGCGTGCCGTATGGCCAAACCCGGTGACCGGCGAAGAAGCCCTGCTCATCGCGAGCCACGCCTTTGCCATCGAAGGCTGTGGACTGGCACAAGGACAGGCGCTGATCGACAGGGCCATCGCCCATTGTACTCAGGCCGACTATGTTTACAGCCACAAATGGCAGGTCGGCGATGTCCTGATCTGGGACGAACGCGCGACGATGCATCGGGGCAGGCCCTGGGATTACGCGCAGGAACGCAGCCTCAAAAGCCTGTGTTGCTCTGCCACGGACGCCGACGGAGTCCCATCTGTGCGAGTAGTCTAGCTGCGCTTGTATGCGGCCAAGTTGAGCGGCTCGAACCACTTTCACCCCTGCACAAAATCGGCTTTGTCTTCCTCGGATATCGAACGATCGACGGGAGCCCAGCGCCGCCCAGCTTTGCCGACGTTCTGCCTGAGGACGCGCAGAACACTTGTACATCAGGCCGCCTGCCCGTATCTAATCGGCAACCTAATTTTGACGGAGTGACCCAATGCTAAAAGGTCTCGGTGGACTTGGCGACATGGCCAAGATGATGAAATCGGCCCAGGAGCTGCAAACCAAAATGGCCCAGATGCAGGATGAACTGCATAATGTCATGGTTGTCGGCGAAAGCGGCGCGGGGTTGGTCAAAGCGACAGCCAGCGCCAAAGGCGAGCTCAAAGGTCTGGACATTGATCCTTCGATCTTCAACGGCGACGACAAGGAGGTTGTCGAAGACCTGATCCTGGCCGCAATCAAAGACGCACAGTCAAAAGCGGCAGACAAAGCACAGGAAGAAATGACACGCCTGACCGAAAGCATGGGGCTGCCGAAGGACATCAAGCTTCCCTTCTGATCAAGGCTGACTTGTGCATTTGCAGGATTGAACGGCCCTGGCCCTGATGGGCCAGGCTGAAACCTGGAAGGCCAACCGCCCGTGTCTTCATGATTAGCGTTTTGGCCAATGTCGATGTCCGTGTCGACCAATTGCGCGGGATTGCGGTTGGATGACTTAGGGAGGGCCAAGCCTGCTACGCATGTTTCCCATTCAGAGACAGGCGCAGATCGGCTTTTGGCGGTTCTTCTGGACCCAGGCCGGGCCCAGGAAATCCCGGGAAATATTTGGACGGAAGCGCATCGCTCATCTGATCCGTCAGACGCTTCCCCAGGTGCGCGGCAATATCCGCCAGCGATACAAGCGTGGTATCATATCACCCAAGCCCCGATGATCCAGCGCAACCCATTTCCTTTGTCACGCAATCAAGCCATGATCAAAAAAGCCCAACCCGATCACGACGTGCGGTGATCGTCATGCCTCAGGAGACTTTTGGATGAGCGGTTCGACCGACGAGATCGAAAACCTGATTGCCCTGATGGCCAAGCTTCCCGGATTAGGCCCCCGATCAGCCCGGCGTGCGGTGCTTCATCTCATTCGAAAGCGCGCTTTGCTGCTAACACCGCTCGCAGACACCATGAGCCAAGTCGCAATCAGCGCGCGCGAGTGCCTGAATTGTGGAAACGTCGGGACTTCGGAAATTTGCGATATCTGCGAAGACCCCAAACGCGCAACGGGCGAACTCTGCGTCGTCGAAGATGTGGCCGACCTATGGGCCATGGAACGGTCCGGGGTATTCAAAGGTCGGTACCACGTGCTTGGTGGGACCCTGTCGGCACTGGATTCAGTCGGACCAAACGAACTGCGGATCCCCCGATTACTCGACCGGGTCATCTCCGAAGATATCTCCGAAGTGATCATGGCACTGAATGCAACCGTCGACGGACAGACCACGGCACACTACATCGCGGATCAACTGCAATCCCAGGTTCGCCTGACATCTCTGGCTCAGGGCGTGCCCATCGGCGGCGAGCTCGACTATCTGGACGATGGCACAATCACCGCAGCTCTCAGAGCCCGAAAAGAGATTTGACCTCAGCTGGGTTTGGTGCGCACCCATTGCCGGAAAACCTGTAACCTGCCCCCCGCCAACGCGCTCCCGCGCCCTGACGCAGCATCAAAGATGCGTCGTCGCTGGTCTTGGGCCACGCCGGGCGCTTTGCGGGGCTTGCCCCGCAAAGCGCCCGGCCCAACGGGAGGAGAGGTTCCGACAGGAACCCGACGACGGGCGGGAGCCCCAGTTTGCCAAATTTCCCGTCCAAATGATGCCTGGCACCACTTATACGTACCTTTCACACTGGCCATCAACCAGCGCATCCACGCCTATGCAAAAAATGCCCGCAGGCCGTCTTCGACCCGTTCCATTGCCACGTCGTCAATATCCTTGTGGAAAACCATACGAATTGCCCCGTTTGAACCACCTCCCAACACAACACCCTGCTTGGCCAGCTGCGCACGCAGTGGGTCGTTCGTACCGTCTGTCGGGGTGAAGAACACCATGTTCGTGGCCTGTGTCACAGTCCCGACCTTCAACTCTCGAAGTGTTTGAGCAATGCGATCGGCCCGCGCGTGATCCTCACTCAAACCTTCCACATTGTGTTTCAATGCATACAACCCCGCTGCCGCCAGAACACCGGCTTGGCGCATCCCGCCACCCAGCATCTTGCGCCAGCGACGCGCTTGCGCAATCAGATCCTGAGGCCCAACCAAAACGGATCCCGCCGGTGTGCCCAGACCTTTGGAGAGGCAGATTGACACGGTATCAACCAACCCGGCCAATTCCGTCTCACGACACCCAAGCTGCGCAATCGCATTGAAGAAACGGGCTCCGTCCAAATGCACTGACAATCCATGTGACCGTGCGGTTCGGGCTGACGCCGACATGTCGGCCAATGGGACAACCAAACCATTGTGCGTGTTTTCCAGGGACACCAAGCGACTGACCGCCAGATGGGAATCATCATCCCGGACTGCGCCGGAAATCACCGCGGGATCCAACGCCCCATCTGCCCGAACCGGCACCGGGCAAAGGGCAATCCCGCCCAGCACCGACGCCCCCGCGGCCTCGTAGGCATACACGTGGTACCCAGTGCCGACGATAATCTCCTCTCCCCGTGCGCAATGGGCCAGCAATCCAACCAAATTGCTCATCGTCCCGGTTGGCAGGAACAGACCGGCCTCCTTGCCCAGCCTTTCGGCCAACTCGGTTTCCAGCCGATTGACCTGCGGATCTTCGCCATAGACATCATCCCCGAGCTCGGCCTCGTACATGGCTTGACGCATCCCTGCATCCGGTTGTGTCACCGTATCACTGCGCAAGTCACAGACCGGTGCGTTGCCCCGGTCTGTTCGGGTCATTCCCGCGTATTGGTTCATTCCGTCACCTGATCATAAGCCAACGCCGCTACGATATGCACACGCTGGGTTTCACCACCATTCAGCGCGGTATGATAGCCGCGTGTGTCGGTAAAATACACGGACCCATCCGCTGGCAAATGCGTCACATGATGGTTGACGATGAACAGCGATCCAGGGTTCGAAATGATCGGGATGTGCAGGCGCGGTTCCGGGTCTCGATGCCAGGAATTGCAGTTGTACAACCCCTTTGACAGGATCCGGGTCCGCCCGATAGGAAAGCGTTTGCTCAGCTCCTGGTGAACGTGCTCGAAATAGGTTCCCGCAAATTTTGGATTGAACTCGGAAAAATCGATCTCGGGCACCAGATCCTCACGGGGCTCTTCGACATAGCGATCGTCTCCACGCAGCCAGTATCGCCCCGACAAATCATTGGTGGTCCATTCGGATTGCCCCGGGCGTTGGGTCAGCGGCAGGGCAGCAAATCCCTGATCCTGCATATGCCCCATCATCGCCTCGCGCCTCTGACATTCCTCCAGCGCACCGCGCAACTTTTCGATATCGAATTTCAGCTCCAGCCGCTCGATCCCGGGGCCAGGTTTGAAATGGGCAACCGATTGGGTTCCCGGCATGGTGGACATTTGGCTGGCGATCATGTCGACATCAGCGTCGCGAATTGTGGGAACAAAAGTCATGCTTAAAGGCTCCGGCCCTTTGGGTTTTGCGTTACATGACAAAATACTCACAAATAATGTGGAAAAAAGTCGAGAATTTGCATAACTTATTGCAACAAACGCAACAACTGACCGAATTCCCATGCGACGCAAAATCCCACCTATCACCGCGTTGCTGTGTTTCGAAACAGCAGCCCGCACGGAAAGCTTTACCCAGGCAGCCCAGATGTTGAACCTGTCGCAAAGCGCGCTGGGGCGACAAATCCAGTCGCTTGAGGCGCAGGTGGGCCAAACCCTGTTTCATAGGGTGCGCCAGCGGGTCAGCCTGACAGATGCCGGTCAAATGCTGCTGGGCGAATTGTCGCCTCAGCTCGAAGCTTTGGAAGCCACGTTCTATCGACTGCGCACGCGGGACAACCCGGACGGCGCATTGAACATCGGCACCTACCCGACTCTGGGCAGCCGCTGGTTGATGCCGCGCCTTGCCGGTTTGGCGCAAACCCAACCGCGACTGACCGTCAACACGATCACTTATCTGAACAACGCCGGAGTGGATGCAGGCGTTGTCGATCTTGCCATCGTGCAGGGCGATCCGCCCTGGCCAGGGTTCCGGGTGGATTTCCTGATGTCAGAAAGCCTGATTGCGGTGGCCGCCCCCAGCCTGCTGTCAGCCCCGGCAAAAGACCCCTTTGATCTCTTGCATTTCCCGGCACTGTTGCACCGCACGCGCCCGTTAAGCTGGGATATCTGGTTCAGGGACCAGGGAACCGAATTGCCTGCTCCGCCGACCGGCCCCCTGTTCAGCCAGTTCGAGATGTTGATCGACGCGGCCTGTTACGGGCATGGTGTCGCAATCCTGCCGGAAATCCTGGTCCGGCGAGAGTTGGACACCGGACAGCTCCATCGTGTTCACCCCCATGTCAGCCACCCCGCTAGCGCGTATTACCTATTGACCCCACAGGCCAAGGTCGGGATCAACCGGATCGAAAAGACCCGGAGCTGGCTGCTGGCGCAGGGATCCGAAACGTCATGAGCCCCAGCTGCGCGCCAAAGGCGGGGCCAGCCCCAACAGGTCGATGGCACGCGCTGCGATCTGGTCCGTTATCTCCTGCACCGATAGCGGACCCAGATAATAGGCCGGGACCGGCGGCAGAATGATAGACCCCAGTTCGGTTGCCGACGTCATGTTGCGCAGATGTGCCAGGGTCAGCGGTGCCTCGCGTGTCAACAGGATCAGGCGACGCCGCTCCTTCAGTTGCACCCCGGCGGCGCGTGTCAAAAGGTTATCGTCCAACCCATTCGCAATGGCGGCCAGACTGCGCATTGAACACGGGGCCACGATCATCCCGGCGACCGGAACTGAACCCGAGGCGATCGACGCCCCTACATCGCCCGCAGGATGCAGCCGGGCGACGCAGTCTCGCAATTTTTCAAAACTTCCGTCCCCACATTCCAGAGCAATTGTGCGCCTGCCAGCCGGGCTGATCACCAGCTCAGTTTCTACATCCAGCCCCGCCAGTTGTCGGGCAACAGAGAGACCCAGCGCCGCCCCCGACGCACCAGAAATGCCCAGAACAACCCGTATTGCTGTCATGATCCGATCCCCGGCAAAACGCGTGCCACCAAATCGGCGGCAAAATTCGCATCGCCATCGCCAGTTTTCATTACCCTGCCCCAGACCCGGTTGGTTTCACTGCCGATCTTGGTCGTGGCATCAATGCCCATCTTGCCGGCCAACCCCGGCTGCGGAGACGCAAAATCGAGGTAATCCATAGGGGTGCGCTCCAACAGGGTGACATCCTGTCCTGGATCCATCCGCGTGGCCAACGCCCAGGCCACGTCCTCCCAATCGGTCGGGTCGATATCTGCATCCACCACGATGATCATCTTGGTATAGCTGAACTGTGGCAACATTCCCCACAACGCCATCATCACCCGTTGCGCCTGACCGGGATATCGTTTGTCGATACTGACAATCGCCATGCGATAGGAACAAGCAGCAGGCGGCAACCACAGTTTGCGGACCTCTGGGATCTGCGCCTGTATGGTGGGCAATGCCAACGTGTTGAACACTTCGCCAATGATCGCGGGTTCATCTGGCGGGCGCCCCGTATAGGTGGACAGGTATAACGCGTCCTTGCGGTGCGTGATTGCCGTCACCTGCATAACCGGGAAAGGTTCGGCCGGATTGTAATAACCGGTATGATCGCCAAAGGGGCCTTCGGGGGCGGTTTCCGTAGGGGAAACCCAGCCCTCCAAAACGATCTCGGCCTCTGCCGGGACCAGCAACGGAACCGTCTTGGCCGGGACCAGGCGGGGCCGACACCCGCTGAACGCACCACTGAAGGACAGTTCCGACACGGTTTCCGGTAATGGCAACGCCGCTGACAGCAGGGTCGCCGGATCAGCCCCCAAAACGATGGCCACCGGGGTCGGTTCATTCGCCCGGGTCCAACTGTGATGGTGTTTGGCACCACCACGATGCGGCAACCAACGCATGATGATCCGGTTCTCGTCCCAAACCTGCGCCCGGTAGACACCAGCATTATAAGTCCCCACATCTTGCGCCTGGGTCCCATGCGGGCGTGTGATCACAACAGGCCAGGTGATCAACGGCCCTGCGTCACCAGGCCAATGAGTCTGGACCGGGAGTGCGCTCAGGTCGACCTGATCACCGTCATGCACCACCTGTTGCACCGGTGCGCTGGAAACGATCTTGGGCCGGGTGGTTAATGCCGCCTTGAGCATCGGCCAGCGCGACAGCGCATCCCGCACGCCTTCGGGGGGAGAGGGTGATCGCAGGTCTGCCAGAAAGGCCCCAAGATCCTCCAGCCTGTCAAATGTCACCCCCAACCCGGCGGCCACCCGTTCCTTGGTTCCAAACAGGTTGGCAATCACCGGAACGTCGGCGCGCGCGCCACCGTCCAGCACCGGGTGCGCGAATTCCAGAACAGGGCCCGATTTTTCCAATACCGCCCGATGCACCGCTGTCATCTGATGACGCACCGAAACAGGTTCATCAATCATGCAGAATTGCCCACTCTCGCGACACCAGTCGAGATAGCTGCGCAGGCTGGGAAAAGCAGGATAGTCGCGCATAGAGACCACTCCAAAAGTTTTCCAGCGCCTATCAGCAATTTCCGCCAGCCTAATTGACGATCGTCAATTCCGGACGGTGCGGACCTGCTTAAGACCAATGATGGAACGCGCAGCTCCCGCGACCCGAAAGGATTCGTATTGCCAGACCCCGCCATGCCGATTCCGGTCTTTCCGCAATTGCCCAGCCGGGTGTTGCGATTGCTGCCGCTTGCCCCGCTGTCGCTGTCTCTGACCGCCTATGCCAAATCTGTGGCCAAACATCACCCCGGTCTGTTTCGCCGTCTGGGAGAGCACGCCAACGCGCGGTTTTTGCTGGACCCAACGGATCTGCCCTTTGCCATCTTGCTGGAACCACGACAGGGCAGCCCCAAGGTCACCGTAACCCGGAAATCCGGGGGAGAGGATGCAAAGATCGCCGGGCCAATGGCGGCCCTGCTGGGGTTGGTCCACGGGGCCTATGATGGGGACGCTTTGTTCTTTTCACGGGACCTCGTGGTCCAGGGCGATACCGCTGCCGCGTTGGCGCTGCGCAATGCGGTCGACGATGCAGAATTGGACATGACCCAGGAGCTGTCCAATCTGCCCCGCCCCCTTGCCCAGCCTTTGAAACAATTGGCGGCCTTTGCTGAACGACGCACCGGCGTTTGCCTGTCCCGCCCCGAGGAGAGTCTGGCATGGTGATGGAAATCGTCTGTCCGGCGGGAACCCCAGCCGCCCTGCGCGCCGCGGTCAAGGCAGGCGCACACACAATCTATTGCGGCTTTGCGGATGAAACCAATGCACGCAACTTTCCAGGACTGAATTTTGATCACGCCGAGATGCGCGAAGGGGTGGCCTTTGCCCATGGGCACGGGGCCAAGGTGTTGGTGGCGATCAACACCTACCCCCGCGCAGGTGCCGAACAGATCTGGCACGCCGCCGTCGCCGATGCCGAATCCTGCGATGCAGATGCCGTGATCCTGGCCGATGTGGGCCTGTTGGATCACGCTGCGCGCAATCATCCGAACCTGCGACGGCATCTGTCGGTTCAGGCAGCAGCGGCCAATGCTGACATCATAAACTTTTACGCGGACACATTCGGCGTCAAACGGGTGGTCCTGCCCCGCGTTTTGTCAGTGCAGGAAATCAAGGCCATCAATGCCGAAACCAAAGTCGAAACCGAAGTCTTTGTCTTTGGTGGGCTGTGCGTGATGGCCGAGGGGCGTTGTTCTTTGTCCTCCTATGCCACCGGGTTGTCCCCAAACATGAATGGCGTGTGTTCCCCTGCCAGCCACGTGGAATACCACGAAAAGGCCGGCGTGCTGGACGCCGAGCTGGGCGGATACACCATCCACCGTGTCGGCAAAGACGAACCCGCGCCCTACCCGACACTGTGCAAGGGCTGTTTCAGTGCAGGCGAAAAGACCGGTCACCTGTTCGAAGACCCGGTCAGCCTGAACGCCGAACATCTGATCCCTCAACTGCAAAAGGCAGGGGTTACAGCGTTGAAAATCGAAGGCCGACAAAGGTCACGGTCCTATGTGGCGCAGGTTGTGCGCAATTTCCGTCAGGCTGTGGATGCGCTGGACGCGGGCCTGCCCCTGCCAGAAGGCATGTTGGCACGCCTGTCAGAAGGCCAGGCCACCACGGCCGGTGCTTATAAAAAGACTTGGAGATAGCGGCATGGAATTGACTGTCGGACCCATTCAATACTTTTGGAAGGCGGACCATTGGTCTGAATTCTATCAGGGCCTTGCCGGGGCTCCGGTTGACCGCGTCGTCCTGGGCGAATTGGTCTGCTCCAAGCGGCTACCCTATTTTCAAGACCGGATCGAAAACGCGATCACCATCCTGTTTGAGGCGGGCAAGAAGGTATCTCTGACCAGCTTGGCCCTGATCACCCTGAAACGTGAACGCAAATTGATGGCCGATCTGGTCGACATGGGCATCGAAATCGAAGTCAATGACCTGACCGCTCTGGCCTATATACCGCAGGGGATCGATTTTGCCGTCGGCCCATTGGTCAATGTCTACAACGAAGGCACCCTCGCCTGGCTGGCATCGCGTGGCGCAACTCAGATCTGTCTACCGCCCGAACTTCCCCTGGGTTCGGTTCAGGCGTTGTGTGATGCGGCCCAGAAACTGGGTGTGACGGTTGAGATTTGGGGACATGGCCGATTGCCGCTGGCCATATCCGGCCGTTGCTATCACGCCCGCCTGCATGGGCGGACCAAGGACAACTGCCAATTCGCCTGCGAAGATGACCCAGACGGACTGGACGTCAAGACGCTGGATCACAAACCATTTCTGACCATGAACGGGGTGCAGACCTTGTCCGACACCTACGCCTGTACCGCCCACCAGATCGAGACGCTGAAGCAAGCCGGGGTCAGTGCTTTGCGCCTGTCACCACAGTCCAAAGGGTTCGCCGACCTGTGCCGGCTCTATCGGCAACGGGTCGATGGTCAGATCGAGGCCGATGCCCTGATTGCCTCGGTTCGCTCTGTCGATCCAGGCATTCGATTGAGCGATGGGTTTTTGACGGGTGCCACCGGTGTGGAATTCTCTGGATCCAGTTAAACGGTTATGACACGCGATCCTGCCCAAATCGGTCCATTCAAACACTTTTGGGCTGCGCCGCACCGCCCCTTGTTTCTCGCCGGGATTATTTGGGCCCTGATCGCCATCATCTGGTGGCCCTTGCTGCAAGCCCCCGTCGGGTTGGCGACACCATCGCTGTGGCACGCCCACGAGATGCTCATCGGGTTTGGCGGGGCCGCGGTCGCCGGATACCTGTTGACCGCGCTGCCCAATTGGACCGGCACAGAACCGTTGCAAGGTCGCCCCTTGCAGGCCCTTTTGATCCTCTGGGTGTTGGGGCGCCTGTCCACGACACTTGCAATCCCACCCGTGCTCCAAGTCGTGGTGAACTCGGCTTTCTTCCTCTATCTTGCAATGCTCATCGGCCTGCCAATTCTGGCCGCCCGAAGCTTTCACAAGCTGGGTTTTGTGGCAGCAATACTGGTTTTTGGTCTGGGGGATGCAATATTTCTAAGCAGAATGGCCACAGCGGATCTGTGGGAAGGGAAGATCGCCGCACAGGCAGGGGCAATTGCCTTTGCGTTGCTGATCACGACCATTGCCAGCCGCGCCATTCCGGGCTTTACTCGGAACGCATTGCGGAAACGGGGCAACAGTCTTTCTGACGATGACTTGACCTCACGCTGTTGGCGGCCGGCACAGGTCTCGTTGGCCGCATCGCTGTCGTTCCAGATTTTTGAGTTGCCCAACTGCGCCGGGGCTCTGTTGGGCCTGTCTGCTCTCCTGATGCTGGGCGGGATTCATCAATGGCGAACCCGCGAAACCCTTCACGACCCCTTGCTTCTCATGCTGCATGTGAACTTTTTCTGGGTTCCGCTGGGGTGCGCGATTGTGGGCTTTGCCCTGTTGGATCTAACCCCATACCCCATCGCCGATGGCCTGCATGTTCTGACCGTTGGTGCAATGTCCGGTTTGATCATGGCCATCTCGGCCCGTGCCGCTGCAACACTGCGCGACGATCGGCTGAGCGTTGGTCGCTGGTTCTTGATTGCTTTTGCGTCGCTGTGGGCCACGCTTGTTGTCCGGCTCCTGGCCCCGCTTGCTCCAGATCAATACATGGCGTTCATTGCTCTGTCAGGATTGCTCTGGTGTCTCAGCTGGGCAGTGTTCATTTTTGGATTTCGCGCGGCCCTGACCGGACCACCGCGGCGTCCGGTTCTGAGTGGGCGCAAAACAAATCCGGCCCAAATTCTGCGCCCGAAAGTTTGAAAGGAGATCCTCATGAAACTCGCATGTGTCAGCGCCGAAGGTCGCGGAGAAACCGACCGCATTCTGGCCCAAACGGCTGCGTTGCTCGAACGGGACGGGATCCGCACCTCTGGGATCGTCAAGGTTCTGGACCACGAAAGCGCCTTTGCCAACGGCTGTGACATGGTGGTGCGGGTCCTGCCGGACGGCCCTCAGATCAAGATCACCCAGTCCCTCGGAGAAGGGTCTGACGCCTGTCGGTTGGACCCTGGTGCAATTGCCCAGGCGGTTTCCACTGTCGAGAACGCCGAACTGGACGAAGCCAGCGTTTTCATTCTGAACAAATTCGGCCCTGAAGAGGCGGCAGGACGTGGATTCTGTGCAGTCATCGGCAAGGCCTTGGAACGCGGCATCCCTGTTCTGGTCGGCGTCGGTGCCAGCCGGGCGAATTTTGACAGTTTTGCCAGCGGACTGGCCACCGATCTACCGGCCGACCCGAATGCAATCCGCGCCTGGTGTCGCGGGGATTGACCGGAACAGGTCCACCCGGTTTCCATCAGGCCCTGAGCAATCGCAGCGCATTGGCCACCACGGCCAATGACACACCGACATCAGCCGCGATCGCACCCCACATCGACGCCAAACCCAAGGCCGTCAGACCAACAAAGATGGCCTTGGTCACCAAGGCAACACCAATATTCTGGTGAATGATCGCCATTGTGTGGCGCGAATGATTCACCAACCACGGCAGTTTGGTGATGTCATCGCTCATCAACGCAATGTCAGCAGTTTCAATGGCCGCATCCGACCCGACTGCACCCATGGCAATGGCAAAATGCGCGCGCGCCATCGCCGGGGCATCATTGACTCCGTCCCCGATCATCGCCACCACGTCATGCCCGGCGGTCAGCTCTTCAATGGCCGCGACCTTATCCTGCGGCAGCAATTCGGCACGCACCTCGTCTATGCCGATCTGATCTGCAACAGCCTGGGCGGTGCGCGCATTGTCGCCGGTCAGCATAACGATCTTGTCGATGCCTTGCGCGTGCAGTCGAGCCACGACTGCTTTTGCATCTGGACGGACCCGGTCCCGCAACTCCAGAATTCCCAACAGGCGGTCTCCTGTGCCAACAGCAACCAAGGTGCTGCCCGCCTTTTCAATTCCGTCGCGCACATCGATCGGCAAAGTCGCCCGTTTTTCTGTAGCAAACCGATCCGACCCCAGCCAGACAGCTTGACCATCGACCAGACCCTCGACCCCTCGACCCGGAACGATACATGTTTCCTTGGCTGCGGGAACATGGCCTGCTCGGGCCAGGATGGCCCGCGCCAGCGGGTGGGAGGAACGCGCCTCCAGCGCTGCCGCCACAGTCAACAGGGAACTTTCGTCGGTCCCCAGCGGGAAAATGTTTGCGACTTCGGGCTCACCTTCGGTCAGCGTGCCGGTTTTATCCATGGCCAAAGCGGTCAGCCGACCTGGAATTTCGACATAGGCCCCGCCTTTGATCAGCACCCCATTGCGGGCAGAGGACGCCAAGGCAGCCACGATCGAAACCGGTGTGGAGATAACCAACGCACAGGGACAGGCGATCACCAGCAATACCAGTGCGTTATAGATCCAATTCGCCCATTCCCCCCCAAACAGGATCGGGGGAACCACCGCGATCAAAATCGCCAATCCCATGATAGCCGGAGTATAGATGCGGGCGAACCGAGTTACCCATTGTTCAACCTCGGCCCGACGGGAATGGGCTTCACTGACCATGCGGATGATGCGGGACAGCACCGTATCGGTTGACGGTTTGGTTGCGCGAACGATCAAGGTTCCCTCTCCATTGATCGTCCCTGCAAACACGTCGTCTCCAGGCTCTTTGGCGACCAGCGCGCTTTCCCCTGTGATCGGAGCCTGATCAACCGCCCCTGCCCCGTCAACAACCTGGCCGTCCAGCGGAATACGATCGCCACCACGCACCACGAAACGATCCCCCACACCGACCTGCACAGCAGGTACATCCTGTTCTGCGTCGTCCGGTCCGATCACACGCGCCGTCGGGGGGGCAAGATCCAATAACGCCGACACGGCAGTGCGCGCGCGCCCGACACTCCAGCTTTCAAGCGTCAGAGACAGAGCAAAGAAGAACGCAACGGTTGCAGCCTCGAAATATTCGCCCAGAACAATGGCTCCGATCACGGCGACAATCATCAACAGGTTCATGTCCGGCGACAGACGCCGCGCAGCAGACCACGCCTTGGGTGCCACCAACCAGGCCCCAAAAACAACCGCCAACAGGAACGCCCCGATTTCGGGCAGAGGCATGGGGGTGTTGCCATGGCCCGAAAAAATCCCCACCACCCCGGACACCCCGGTTTCGACAACATGGTACCCAAATCCAAACGCCCAAAACGCGGCGGACAGTCCGGTGAACCATTTCTGACGCGCCAAATGCGCGGCGTGATCTGCCTCGGCGCTGGTGGCATCCCACAGTTTGGCTGACAGCCCTGTTGTCGCCACCAACCGCAAGACGTCTGTATCCGTCATTGGCTCAGCGCTGTCGAGAATGGTCATTCGGGCGTTCAGAACATCAAAAGTCAGGTGTTCTTCTCCGCCCAATCGCGGTACCAGGACCTTGTTCAGAACCGCGACTTCTTCGGCGCAATCCAACCCGTTCACCCGAAAGCTGCGGCCAGTTCCAAGCGGCGGGGCCTGATTGGTGACCGGAGCAGCAGTGCCACAACACCCACCAGCTGCCGACTGGGTTGCATGGGGCTGCGGCGGGGTTTGTAAACTCGTGTCGTGCGGCATTGCGTGGGCTCCGGTTTCTGAGACACGCCCAAGATAGGATCTACAGTTCCTGTAGCTTCAAGAGGTATTTTCGATTTTTTTCAACCCAGACGCTCAGCTCCTGTTGCGCCTTAAGCGCCCACCGAAATGGCGTTGTTTTCAGGGCCCCAATAGGGGCTCTTATTCCCAGGTTGCGCCATCTCGGCGCAACGGGCCGGCCGGGTATCGCCATGTTGGCCCCACACCCGCCACCGTCAGCGGAAATTTCACCCGGTATGCCGTGCCCCAACCGGTGTATTCGACATCCTGGCTCAGATCGGCGTCCATCTCCGCTCCAATCGTATCCGTGCTGAACGTTCGCGCGCCCGTCCCGGTCAACAAACCCGCCGTCCGAGCCAGTGACAGCCGCGCCGACGCGCCACCCCGGCCGTGATTGCGCCAGCTCAACGCTCTTAACCCGGCTGCGGCCATCAAATACCCGGTGGCGTGGTCAAGCGCCTGAACAGGGAGCGGAACAGGGCGCTCAGCACCCGCTCGCATCATACCTTCGGCTGCGATGCCGCTGCTCATCTGAACCAGGCTATCAAACCCACGCCGCCCCGCCATTGGCCCGGTCCAGCCATAGGCGCACAGGCTGACGTCGATCAGCCCCGGCGACAACCGCTGCAAATCCAGCGTATCATAGCCCAGCCGGGCGAGCGCACCAGGACGATAACCGTGGATCAAAATATCCGCCTGGCCCAGCAGTCTTTCAAACGTCGTGCGATCATTCCTGTCCCGCAGTTCCAGTCCGGCGCAGCGCTTGCCCAGGGTAACTTCCGGTTCAACCCCTGGTTCGCCCCAGGACGGGGGATCAATTCTCAGCACTTGCGCACCAAAACCGGCCAGAAACCGGGTGGCAACCGGGCCTGCCAACACCCGTGTCAGATCGAGCACTTTGACATCTGACAAGTCGGCCACGGCCGCCCGTCCGTGTTCATGCGTCTCCCACGCAACCAAAGGTTCCCTGGCAACGGCCTGTCCCTGCGGATGGGCCACCCAGTGATCCAAGGTATGCATGGCCGCGCTGCACCCGCCCGCAACTGCCACAGCCTGTTCCAGATCAGCCTTGTCCCAGCACAACACCGCCCGAGCCACAGAATCCCGGTCTGGTGCGCACCCCAAAACCTCCAAGGCCGCATCCCGGTGATGAGGTGCATTCGTGTGCAGGCGAACCCAGCCATCAGCTGCCTGATAGTCCCCGGCAATCGGATCCCACGCGCTTGGTATTGTCCACCCGGACGGGCGCAAAGTCATATCAAACCATTTCAACGCCAACCGTCTGTCGATTTCGACACCGGATACACCGGTCAAAGCCGCCAAAGCGCGGGCGGCGGCAGACAGCGACTCGAGGGCGAGTTCATCGGTTGCAAAACAGGAGGCGAATGCCGCTTCACCCCGCATCTGCACTGCGATCCGATCCGGTACGGGGCCTCTCAAGTTCTGGTCGATTTCAACTCTCACTTGCGATCCCCTCTTCCCGCTCAGCTTGTGCTTTATACCAGTCTTGCAATCTACAATCTGGCGCGAATGCAAATGCGGCGCCTCTCGGTCACTTCGCTCTGAGGTCCTGCAAATTTTGTGCCTTGAACCACTCGTATGTTTCACGAACACCTGTTTCGAGCGGTGTTTGGGCGGTCCAGCCAAGGCGAGCGAGGCGCGAAACGTCCATCAATTTGCGCGGGGCTCCGTCGGGCTTGCTGGCATCAAAGGACAGTTGTCCCTGGTAGCCGGTCACACGGGCCACAATTTCAGCCAGTTCGCGGATGCTGACATCTGTGCCCGAACCGACATTGATGTGACTCAGCATTTCCTGGGTTTCGCGTTGATAGGTTTCGGTATCCAGACCCAGCACAAACAGCGATGCCGCCGCCATGTCATCGACATGCAGGAATTCGCGCATCGGCGTACCGGTACCCCAGATCACCACTTCGGAGACCTCGTCCTGTACTGCCTGATGGAACCGGCGGATCAACGCCGGCAACACGTGGCTGTTTTCCGGGTGAAAGTTATCTCCCGGCCCATACAGGTTGGTCGGCATGACCGAACGATAGTCGGTGCCATACTGCCGGTTATAGCTTTCACACAGCTTGATCCCGGCAATTTTTGCCACCGCATAGGGTTCATTGGTCGGCTCTAGCGTGCCGGTCAACAGCGCGTCTTCGCGCATCGGCTGGTCCGCCAACTTGGGATAGATGCAAGAACTGCCCAGCTGCAGCAGTTTCCGCACACCCGCGTCAAACGCCTGATGGATCACATTGCATTCGATCATCAGGTTTTCATAGATGAACTGCGCCGGATAGCTGTTATTGGCGACGATGCCACCCACTTTGGCCGCAGCCAAAATCACCTGATCGGGCTGTTCGGCCTGCATGAACATCCGCACCGCAGTCTGGTCGGTCAGGTCCAGTTCGGCACTGGTTCTGGTGATCAGCTCCAGATTCTCGCCCGCATCCCGGCGCGCCTGCAATTGGCGCAGGATAGCACCGCCGACCATGCCCCGATGACCTGCCACATAGATCTTCATCGTCTGTTACCCTTCGACCGAAACCGGTAAATCCATGCCGTGATCCTTGAGCAGCGCATGGCGTTTGGCTGTCTTGAGATCCTCGATCACCATTTCGGCACACATTTCCTGAACAGTGATCTCGGGTGTCCAACCCAGTTTGTTCTTGGCTTTGGATGGATCCCCCAACAGGGTTTCCACTTCGGCAGGGCGGAAATAGCGCGCATCAATACGCATAACCACGTCGCCGACCTTCAGCGCTGGGGCCTTGTCCCCGTCGATTGCGGCGACGGTGGCAATTTCGTTCACACCTTCACCGGTGAATTCCAATGTCACACCCAGTTCTGCCGCCGACCAGGTGATGAACTGTCGAACGGAATATTGCACCCCGGTCGCGATCACGAAATCCTCGGCCGCGTCCTGTTGCAGCATCATCCACTGCATACGGACATAGTCCTTGGCGTGGCCCCAATCGCGCAAGGCATCTATGTTGCCCATATACAGGCAATCCTCGAGCCCAAGGGCAATATTGGCCAGACCCCGAGTGATCTTGCGCGTAACGAAAGTTTCGCCGCGGCGTGGGCTTTCGTGATTGAACAGGATCCCGTTGCAGGCATAAATTCCATAGGCTTCACGATAGTTCACCGTGATCCAATAGGAATAAAGCTTGGCCACCGCATAAGGGGAACGCGGGTAAAACGGTGTCGTTTCCTTCTGTGGTGTCTCCTGCACCAGGCCATAAAGCTCGGATGTTGACGCCTGATAAAAACGGGTCTTTTTCTCCAGCCCCAGGAACCGGATCGCTTCAAGCAGGCGCAGGGTGCCCATCCCGTCCACATCCGCCGTGTACTCCGGGCTCTCAAAGCTCACCGCCACATGGGATTGCGCACCGAGATTATAGACCTCGTCTGGCTGAACTTCCTGAATAATCCGGGTCAGGTTCGAACTGTCTGTCAGATCCCCATAATGCAGCTTGAACCGGGCATTGTCTGTGTGCGGGTCTTCGTAAATATGGTCCACCCGCTGGGTATTGAACAGCGATGACCGGCGTTTGATACCATGAACCTCATACCCCTTTTCCAGCAGAAATTCCGCCAGATAAGATCCATCCTGACCGGTCACCCCGGTGATCAATGCGCGCTTTGTCATGTTAAGGCTTTAATCCTTGTCCAATATTCGCCCCTCTTGAAAAAAGGGTCTGCCCCGTTCGAGCTTCTTTCACTCGCTCAAACTCGTATCATGTTGGCCCAGATATAGACCCATCACAGCCATTTGCCCAGATTGCGCGGGCCATCTCGCGGCAAATCCTGATGTGTGCCATGCCAAAGGCATTTGTTCCAGGGAAGGGATCAAACTTTGCATGGCCCCGGACACGGGCCCAAAGGCAGCGTTCTGGTCCCTGTGCCGGATGTCTGGTCTGATGAACGGGTGGGCACCATCTCGGCACATGGTACGACATCGGACAGCCATTGGGCTGCCCGGTCGGAAATTGCAGTTGTCTGAAACCTGGCCTCAGGCGGAGTGCGCACCGTCCGCCAGAGTTTTCACAAAGCTCAGCACATCTGCGACGCTATCCCCAGCGCCGATCTTGGCGACGATGGCCGATCCGACAACGGCACCATCGGACACGCTGGCGATGCCACGGGATTTTTCGGGAGTGTTGATGCCAAATCCGACGATGACAGGCAGATCGGTTTGCGATTTGATTCGGGAAACTTCGGGGCCGACATCGGTGGCTTCCGCTTCGGCAGCGCCGGTGATGCCTGTGATCGAAACATAATAAACAAAGCCTGACGTGTTCTGAAGCACGCGCGGCAAGCGTTTGTCATCCGTAGTCGGGGTTGCGAGGCGGATAAAATTCAACCCCGCATTTTGGGCTGGAATGCAAAGTTCATCATCTTCTTCGGGCGGCAGATCCACGACGATCAGCCCGTCAATCCCGGCGGCCTTGGCATCCGACAGGAAGGTTTCTACGCCACGGTTGTAGATCGGATTGTAATAGCCCATCAGCACAATCGGGGTCGTGTCATCGGTTTTGCGAAATTCGGTCGCCAGCTCCAAAGTGCGGCTGAGCGTCATCCCCGCTTCGAGCGCACGCTGACCGGCCAGCTGGATGGTCGGACCGTCGGCCATTGGGTCGGTAAACGGAAGCCCCAGTTCGATAATGTCGACACCGGCAGCGGGCAAACCTTTGACAATGTCCAATGAGGTTTCGAAATCCGGATCGCCGGCCATCACATAGGACACAAATGCCTTTTTGTTGGCTGTTTTCAACTCGGCAAACTTTGCATCGATACGGGTCATGGTCGGGTCTCTCCTGTGATCCGCCTTGGTGTGCCGAAACTTGGACCGGAAATCAATCCCGGCCGAACGGCGGATCGGGTCTTTACAGCAAAATTCGGGATTCTTCACGTTCGCAAGATACCCCCAGACCGCATGACCCGTCACAGCAGGGCATGTCAGCACCGGTGTCGGCGCTTGCGTCAGCGGCAATTGCTGCCTAGAAGCGGCCTCTGATAGGCATCAGGAGGCCGAGATGGGCTTTAAAATGGGAATCGTGGGCCTGCCCAATGTGGGTAAGTCGACCTTGTTCAACGCATTGACCAGAACCGCAGCTGCGCAGGCTGCGAATTTTCCGTTCTGCACGATCGAACCCAATGTGGGCGAAGTCGGGGTTCCGGACGCGCGTCTGGACAAGCTGGCCGCGATTGCAAGCTCCAAGCAGATCATCCCGACGCGCATGACATTCGTCGACATCGCCGGTCTGGTCAAAGGTGCCTCCAAGGGCGAAGGGCTGGGCAACCAGTTCCTGGCCAACATTCGCGAAACCGACGCCATTGCCCATGTGTTGCGCTGTTTCGAAGATGGCGACGTGACCCATGTCGATGGGCGTGTTGACCCGGTGGCAGATGCTGAAACCATCGAAACCGAGCTGATGCTGGCCGATCTGGAAAGTATTGAAAAACGACGTGCGAACCTGGTGCGCAAACTCAAGGGCAACGACAAGGAAGCCCAACAGCAGGACCGTTTGCTGGCAGCAGCGCAGGCGGTGCTGGAAGATGGCAAACCCGCACGCCTGGTCGAGATCGATGACGAAGACGCCAAAGCCTGGAAGCTGTTGCAACTGCTGAGCACCAAGCCTGTCCTCTATGTCTGCAACGTGGGCGAAGCCGAAGCTGCCGACGGGAATGAGCATTCTGCCAAGGTGGCGGAAATGGCCGCAAGCCAGGGCAACAGCCACGTCATCATTTCAGCCCAGATAGAAGAAGAGATCAGCCAGCTGGAAGACGAAGAGGCCGAAATGTTTCTCTCTGAAATGGGGTTGGAAGAAGCGGGTCTCGACCGGTTGATCCAGGCTGGCTATGAGCTGTTGCATCTGGAGACTTACTTCACGGTCGGCCCCAAAGAAGCCCGCGCCTGGACCATTCGCCAGGGCACGGCAGCACCACAGGCTGCCGGAGTGATCCACGGTGACTTCGAAAAGGGGTTTATCCGGGCCGAAACCATCGCCTATGACGACTACATTGCGTGCAATGGGGAACAAGGGGCCAAAGAAGCGGGTAAAATGCGCGCCGAAGGCAAAACGTATCTGGTCAAGGACGGTGATGTTCTGCACTTCCTGTTCAACACCTGATCGGGTGCCGTCGTGAAGCTGGTCATTGATACAGATCCCGGCATCGACGATGCAATGGCCATTTTCTATGCCGCTGCCGCGCCGGAGATAGACCTGATTGGTCTGACCACAGTGTTCGGCAATGTCACGACGCCAATCGCGACCCGGAATGCGTTGCGGTTGGTCGAGGCGGCTGGGTTGAATATTCCGGTTGCCGCAGGCGCAGATCAACCTTTGATGCTCCCTCCGTTTCCCCCTTCTTCTCAGGTACATGGAGATCAGGGGTTTGGTGCCATTCCCGCAGCTGACCCTCGGGGAACACCTGTGGCGCAAAATGCTGTGGACTTTCTCAGCCAGGTAACACGAGAACACCCGGGCGAGATCACGGTTTGCGCCATTGGACCGCTAACAAATATCGCCATGGTCCTGCAAAAGGACCCGGATTTCGCGCGGAACGTATCCCAGATCGTGATCATGGGCGGGTCCATCGAAGAAGGTGGTAATATTACACCCGATGCCGAGGCGAATATCTATCACGACCCCCATGCTGCGGACGTCGTGATGGCTTCGGGCGCAAATGTGGTGCTCGTAGGTTTGGATGTCACGCATATGATTCTGTGCACGCCGCGCGATTTCGCTGCGATTGCGGATCGTGCACCTCGCCTGGGCGGGATGTTGGGCGATATGGCCGAATTCTATCTTGCGTTTTACAAAAGCGTCGGGAAATTCGATGGGTGCTCATTGCATGATCCAGCCGCGGTGATCGCCTGCACCCATCCGGAATTGTTCGACATCCGTGATATGGTCATTTCAGTGGATTGCGAGGGATCCACCGCAGGCCGCACGATCACAGCACAAAATCTGGACCGATCCGCCATTCAGGTTTGCATGGATGTGAAATCTGACGCGGTCAAACAGCTCTTTTTGGACCGTTTGGCGTTGCTGGACTGACTGTCCGACTGGTGTCTTCAGGACCACGGTCACATTTCGCCGTGGCTCCGAAGACGTCGGTCTCACACCGGTCACACCAATTTCATCCTGCCTCGATCGCTGACTGGAACTGCACGCGATCCAGAACCTGGGCGTTTTTGTTTTCCCCGCAAAATTTCTCTTCCTCTGGCAACGGGTGGTGCGACAGCATCAAGCCCACAGAGATATGTTCGCGAAGTATCGCAGGAAGGCCTTTTGGGAAGACTGTGTGCATTGATGGTTCGGCACTTGGCCTCGGGCTTTCGGCCAGAAAGGGCCTGGCATCGTGCAAGTCTGAATGGCGACGTGTGACCAGCTATCCTGTCCCTGCATTGCACAAAGGCGACTCGGTAATTGCAGGCACCACGGCGTGCCAAGTCGGTGCAAAAACATGTCCGTGACTTATTCGGGATCGCTCTCTGTCTATCCGGTTTTGAGTAATTTCAGGAGGTTCTGCGTTCTCAAAGAAAAATCAAAATCCCTAGAGAATCGACCTTGTCTTTCCGTTGCTTGCGAGGATATACCCGTCAGCGGAGCTGTGGCCGAGTGGTCGAAGGCGCTCCCCTGCTAAGGGAGTAGGCGAGGAATCGTCTCGAGGGTTCGAATCCCTTCGGCTCCGCCAGAAATCCTAAATTTTCTCAACCAATACAGATATTTGGGGCTTCTTGCCGTCTTTACATCCCCCAATTTGACCCCCAGTTTGACTTTGATGACTCGCTAGTTTGATGCGAAGCCTTTGAAACGGGCTGTTCTCGAAATTATAAATAGCCGCTTCGATCTTTTCCCGTCTCAGAAAGGCACGCGGGCCAGCGCATTGGCTTGCGTCTTTGGTTATTGTCGATGTGGCGTCTCTATCCGACTCGTGCAATCCGCGCACGTTCGGTAAGGTCGCGGAACAAGTCTTGGTGCGCCTTAAAGTCTTTGTCGGTAAAGCGAATGCGGTACATGCCCCAGCGCGAATTGTATTCCAACGCATCTACGCCTGCGTCTTCGAGCAAGACATCGACCTCATCAGTGCGCGGCAACTTTGGTTCAAAAAGAACAAACGACTTTTTGGGGCGAAAGGTGACGTAGTTGTGGGCGCGTCCATCTTTGATAAGACCAACGTAGAACTTATTGTACTTGAGTTCGCTTGTCGGGTCGCTCTCCTTCACAATCTCAAACATGCGGTCCATGAGGCCAACAGTCTTAGGCGTCCCCTTGTCCGTCTCCCAATAGGCGCGGTCGGTTGGTGCGCTGATGGCGTCTTCGTCTTCATCCACAAGGCCCCGTTGAACCTCGTCCAGTACCTTGGTGAAAACAAGCGTGACGTGTTCACCGACTTGAAAGGCCTGCATCTGGATGGCGACAATCGGCAATGCACCGTTGAACAAGGACACGACGTTTAGAAAACGGCTGGTGATATTCTCGGCCACAATAACAGCGCAATGCTCATATTGGGGATAGCGCTTGCGCTCAATGTCCCAGTATTCAATTGTGCGGATGATGTGGGTCTCGTCCGTTGCCCCTAGCTGCAACTCGACCTCATAGCGCTTGTAGGTGTCGGGGTCTTGCAGCAGCAGGTCCAACCGCCCAGCGCGGACTTGGACACGTTCGCGGTCGCGCAGGACAAGGTCGCCAAGCCCCAGAACGGAGGGGTCTTCTGCGATGATGTCCTGAACCCAGTTCTCTGAGAGGGTCGGATGGTTTTTGAGCGAGATTGGCTTTGGGCGTGTGTATGCGGTCATTTCTTCGCCTTTGTTTTCTTTTTGGGCTTTTTAGCTTTTTCGGCCACTTTAGCCTCTGCCATTGCCCGCTCTTGGTTGAGCTTGAACAGGCGGGACAGGATTTCATCCTCTGATAGCGTGCCTGCGCGCCAATCATCGCCCCAGCCGTAGGCCTCTGCCACAGCTTCATCCAGCGCCTTGTGGGCGTGGTCGAGCCATGCGGGGCGGGCGTTGTAGAGGTTGGTGAGGGTGCGTTTCTTGAGTTCCTTGGCGGCGGTATCGTCTTTTGGCAGGATGCGGTCGGGGTAGCCTTCGACCACTTCGGGGACACGGGTGACAAGGTCGGCGGGGTTGAGCCAGTTTTCCCGCAGCTCATTCAGACGCGCGGCGGCGGTGGCGATTTTGATCGCGCGCGGGTCGGTGGCATAGTCGGCGGCGGGGATGTTGGGGGTGAGACCTTCGGGGAAAGGAAAAGTCGCGAATACACTTCCCGCATTGTAAACTGGATCGTTGCCAGCCCCGTGCCAAGAGCATGTTTTTGACGTCCATAATTCATGGAATTTGGATGAGAGCATCCCAAATGATGTGTCGTCGTCACGGCAAATAATCATAAGTCTTTGGTCTGGAAGAACGCTTACAGGCATCCAGCAAAATAGCCTATGCTTAGAAACCATTGGCGTCACTAATACACGCTCCATAGAAGCCATGGACTTTCGGAGTGCTGGCACCGTTTCTCCGTGTTTCCACCAACGCTCCCGCCTTATTGCCCGACGGTTTGTGTCTCGTATAGGTTTGACCAGCCGAAAAATATGTTCATACGGAACGTCAAAAAATGCTGCTTCCCGTTCAGACATATCAGCAAAATCTACAATCCACCTGTCGCTCGGTCTCCGAACGATGTCGTTGGCAATCCATAGTGGCCGTAAGACGTTCGAGTTCGGTTCTCCATTTGGATTTAGGGGTAATTTGAGCCAAGCACGGGCTGTCTCGCCTTCGATGTCAAATGGGCCAATTTTTGGTGGCCCTCGGAAAATGACATCGGCTTGTCCTTGCAGCTTTGCTGCATCGAATGATTGAGCTGTCAGTGAAGGGGAAATTTCGTCAACTGGATTACCATCCAATTGCTTCTGTATTGAGGCTGATTGCCCTGCACAGAAGATTGAGACTCTTACGGCTGCACCCTCGACAACCCATGGCAAATCAGACCAAGCGTTAAAGATTGGGAAGCGACTACTTAGCGTTGAGAATGGAATATTACTTGAAGAAGACCGAATCGAATTTGTGGCAACTAGACCGACCCGTCTAAGGCTTTTTCCCTGCAGAAATGCTTGAGCAAACCAATAGGTCACTAGGTCTGCGCTTTCAGGCACGCTTCCCTTATAAGCCGCACGCAGTTGGATTGTATATTCGTCACCAAGTTCCCTAAGGTGTCGCCCTGCACCCAAAAACGGCGGGTTCCCAATCACTACATCCGCTTTAGGCCACTTCGACCGCGTTCCATCCGGCGCAAGCACCGCATCCCTGTTGTCGATTGTGTCTACGCCGTCTGCGTCTTTCAGAGTCCGCAAAATCGGGTTCTTGGCCGCTTCAAATCCATTCCGCCGCATCCATTGGATTTCGCCGATCCAGACAGATACCCGCGCCAGTTCCGCCGCATAGGAGGACAGCTCAATCCCCAGCACCACCTCAGGTCCCAGTTGCGGAAAGCCGCGTGGCAGGCCCAGCGCCTCTGCCTCTAGGTTGACGCGGTGTTCGATGTTTTTTAGCTCTAACAAGGCGATATAGAGGAAGTTGCCAGACCCGCAGGCCGGGTCCAGCGCACGAAACGCTTTGAGCCGCTCGACAAAGCCAAGGTGCAGCTTTTCCGCCTTAACCAGCGCGCGGGTAGCAGCCGATTTTTCTTTGGTGCTGAGCAGCTTTGTCTTGGTGGCCTTGGGTGCTTTGTCCAGCTGCACCTCAATCTGGGCTTTCACCTCTGCCCATTCCGCCAACAGCGGCTCCACAATCACCGGGTTGACGATTTGCATGATTTTTTCGCGGTCGGTGTAATGCGCGCCAAGCTGGCTGCGTTTGGCAGGGTCCAAGCCGCGTTCAAACAAGGTGCCAAGGATAGAGGGGTCAATATCGGACCAATCCAGCGTGGCGGCGCGAATGAGGTCGTCAATATCTTCCCATTCCAGAGGCAACACATCGTCACTGTCAAACAAGCCGCCGTTGAACCATTCAACCGTTTCAAAACCCACCAAGCCGCCCGTTTTCATCGCACCAAACAGCGCCTTGGCATGGATGGCGAACGTCTCGGGCTTGGGGCGGGCGGTCTTAATCATCCGCTCAAACATCTTGTTCGGCAGCAACTCCACATCCTCAGCGAACATGCAAAACACCAAGCGGTTGATGAAGTGCGCCACCTCTTGCGGGTCGTGGCCGCGTTCGCGTAGGCGCTGAGCCATATTGGCAAAGTTTTGCGCGGCCTCTTCAGTGACCAGTTGGCGGGTCTTGGTCGGCTTGAGCTTGTCAGGATCAAGGAAGGCATTGCGCAACAAATCGCGGTTTGCCGCATCCGTCAGGTCGTCCAAGTGGATTGTGTGGACGTTCTGGACGGTGTTAGTCCAGTTGGTGTGGATGCGGATTACATCCATATCCGACACAATGAGGAGCGGCGGGTTTTCCAGCGCGATTGCATATTGCAAAAGCTGGTCAAACGCCTTGTCAAGGTTGGCGCGCTTGCCCTTATACTCCCAAGCAAAGCAATTTTTTCGCCAAACGTCCGCCCAACCGTCACCACCGCTGGTCTTTGACGCGCCTTTCTCGAAAGTGAACCATTCGCCCTTACTATCCGCAGTGGTCGGGTCTTCAATGTCCAACAATTTACAAAGGTCGATGAAATGGGACTGAGAGGCAGATCGCTCTTTGAGTTCGTTATTTTGCCACTTTTTAATAAATGCTTGGGGCGTCATGATAATTCCTAGGCGTACCATTTTCCAGCAATAGAGGCGGTTGATTGGGCAAGGTCAACTGTCGGTCGTGCTAGTGGTCCTGATTTAACTGTTCACCGAAATACATTTCGCGTTCTCCTAAGCTGAGAAGATGGGCATATTTTGCTATGAAAAGCTGATTTGCATTGTCCTCGCACCACTCAATCTCAAACCGTTTTCGCTGGTAGGTCCGTTGCCACATGCCTTTGGGCTTAGGCGCTATCCAATGGGCTGAACCCGGTTCGCCGCCCAGCGCCATGCGCAGCTTGTTGGCGCGGCGCAACATGCGGTCGTAGCGGGGTTCTGACTGGCTGGTGTAGGCGACGCTGTAGCAATGGCGGCATAGAAAGTATCGCCCGCCTGCGTACAGTTTCGCCACACGCCGCCCGCAGTGCTGGCCATTCACGATGCCAGGGCAGCGAAAATACGGGCGTTGGCCACCGTAGTAGCAGCTAGTATGTTCTAACGGCACCCGCTGAGTTACAGGCTCCCAGTCGCCCCCATATTGGCTGATGCGATAGCTTAGAACTATGCGCCCTGTTTCCGAACGAAAGCCAATTCGTGCAACTTCTTCACCGTCACGAGACCAAGTCCAATTCCCCCGCCAGCCATTGTTTAGGCATCCTTCACGGTGCATTCGGTTCACATCTAAAGTGCGGCAACCCTCGGCCTTCTGTTTGTGGCTGGGCCTTCCTGATCCATACCCCCCCATCAGAACCACCCCGGATTTTTTCCGAAATCATTAGGCAAGTCTTGGGTCCGCCGGTTCTTCGAGGTTGGCTGTTCCATTGTTCTGATTGGTCTCTGCATTCTGCATTCCTTCCGTGTGAGTGGTTATTATTAGTGTCCCGCCTGAGTACCCAAAGGCGTGCCAGAAACGTCTCTGACGGGTTCTGTGGTGGACCCAGATCGAGCGTTTGGGTTTCCGAGTGGACCCATCGGCGCGGGTGATGGGTACTCTGATGGACCGCTTTTTGATTTTGCCCGCCAGTGCCGCCAATCATTGGTCGCAACCTCTGCCCCCTTGGCGGTCTGCATCCGTTTTGTTGTCAGCCGCCATTCATGGGCGCGCCGGTTATACCAGTTGCCGGGGTTGTGCAGCGCAACGAAACCCTTCTCCTCCAGTTCAACAAAGGCGCGCTGGGCGGTGCCTTTTGATATGCCCAGCGCCTTGACCGCTTCATTCATCGACAGGCGCACATTGCCGTTGTTGCCGCCGTTGAACCGCGTGTGAAGTTCCAGCCAGACTTTGACAGCGGCCCCAGATAGGGACCGCCATGCTTCTGATTTGAGTTGGGCATAAGGCAGCGTCACATACTGACCTTCTGCGTCGCGCCGTTTTCCTTTTGACGCCATCAGCGATGCCCCTTGCGCAGTTCGTTGTTTGTGCGAAGCCAATGGTCCGGCAGGCTGTGTTTGCGTCTCAGGTGACGTTCAAATGGGCTGGGCGGGTTTATCTGGGCTTTGGGGTTGGCAGTCACTGTTTTTCCTCCCCATTACTGTGGCCCAGCACAACGGAACTCCGCAGCCGTTATCTGGCGTGATAGCCGGGATATGCGCCGCCATGCGGCTCGATTTCGGTGTCAATCTCAAAGCCCATTTCGCGCAGGGAATGGATATGAGCGGCAAGACGGATTGCTGGGTTCTCTAGCGAGGTGATACCTTGCCGCTTTGCTTGCATCAGATGATGCATGGTTTGGCCGATGCGCCCCGATAGAGTGAACATAGGGGGGCATTCGCCGCCCAGTAGGGTGACGTTCAGTTTCATTTTGACCTCATTGATTTGAGAGGCGCGAAGCGATAGGTCTGTAGTTGCTTAGACTACCCAGCGCCCGCACCGGTTTCATTGCCGTGTGGGCGTTGTCTTATCCAGCCAGCGGTTTGGTGGTTGGTCTATTGGAAAGCCAATCTGCGATTGCGCTTTCGGGCCAAGCAACGGCACGCTTGCCGATCCGGACAGGTCGGGGGAAGTCCCCCTTATCCATCATATAGTAGATGCTTGAGCGACTGAGGCCAGTGACGGCTTCAACAGCTGGGCGGCGCAGGTGATGTTGGGGCATATCGTTTCCCTTTGGATCAGTAAGTAACGACTGAGAACCTAACGGGATATGGCCTTTGAAATAGGTGTCACGAATAAGAAACCGTTTCGATTCAGTGTCACGATTTCGGCTTTTTCGGTTTTCGTCCGGGTTTGGAAATGTCTGGCCTTCGCTCCCGAGCAAGGTTCCAAGCAAAACGAAAGCCGCGCACACTCACTTCGTCACCTAGTAGAGATTTCGCATCTTGAAACTTCGGCAAGGCACCTAGATCAACTAACCTGACTATTTCATCAGACAGGGCCTTGGGTGACTTAGCTTTTTCCGGAGGAGAGTCGTTTGCTCCTTGAGAGCGCTGATCGACATCAGCAGTGTTTTGCGTGCGGGGCGTTAGAAACGCTGGAACATCGGCTTCTAGTTCATTCAAGAAATCAATGAAATCATCGTGTGGGAATATCAGCGGCAGGTGAAGAAAGGGCCCGTATCGTCGCTGAAGCTCTCGCTCGTCGGGAGGCTCATTCAAGTGATTTGGCGACAGTGCAGAGCCGACAGTTCCAACCATGATGTCGATATGGTCGTTGAGATTGTCATACGGGTCAAATGTGAAAGTTAGAAAGCGTGATGCAGGTAAAGCCTCACCATTAGCTAAACAAACCGCGACCTCACTACTTTCTTGCATATACAGCCAAGTGACTTCGAAGTTCTCATCGCCAAAAAATTCTATGTCACCTATGCGGCCTTCCTCGTCAAAGATGGCAGATATCGAGAGGAAAATCTCATTTAGGCTAATCCAACCTTTTGGAGCAAACACTAGGCAAGCCTCACAATTTCAGAATCAAGTTCGCAAATGAATTTTCCCCACCCATCCATCAACGTCCTACGCTTGTCAAAGAAGTCCGACCGAGCATAGGCCGCCTCTGCCTTATCCTTCACGGTATGTGCCAACGCTGCCTCAGATACATCACGCGGGGAGTTGGTGCGTTCCTGCGCCCAAGTCTTGAACGAGGTGCGGAACCCGTGCACGTCCACATCATAGCCCAGCGCCTTGACCAACTTTGAAAGGGTCATGTCAGACAATGGCTTCCCCTGTTTGGTGCCGGGGAAAACCAGCCCTTGGCCAACGTCTAGTTTCCGGGCCTCTGATAGCACCTCCAGAGCGCGGGACGACAACGGGACGCGATGCTCTTTCTTGGCCTTCATGCGCAGCGCTGGGCGGGTCCAGACAGCGTTTTCTAGATCAAACTCCGACCATTCAGCCAAACGCACTTCTCCAGACCGAGACGCAGTCAGGATAAGCAATTCCAGCGCCAGTTTAGTAGCAGTTCCAGCATTTGAAGATTTCAGGCTCTCAAGAAAGTCGGGAACCTTGTTATAAGGTAACGCCTTACGGTGGGTTTGGGTTTTTTCCTGTTTGGGTAGCGCGGATGAAATCGTTTCAGCAGGATTGTCCTGTCGCCAGCCATTCGCTACCGCCCATTTCATCACAGTACCGATGCGCTGCCGAACGCGCCGCGCAGTTTCGGGTTTTTCCAGCCAAATGGGCTGCAACACTGCCAGCACATCAGCCGTAGTGACTTCGGATACCTTTAGTTTGCCAATACGGGGGAAGGTGTAGGTTGCGAGCGTAGAAATGAACTGTGCGGCGTGTTTCTTGTTGCGCCACGTTGGTTCGTGGATCTTGTGAACCTTTCGCGCGGCCTCTTCAAACGTGAGCAAAGCCTCAGCGGTGCGTTTGGCTTGCAGTGGGTCGCCGCCAGCCCTCGCCAGCTTTCGGTTCTCTAACGCGGCTTCACGGGCCTCTGCTAAGCTCACAAGGGATGCAGATCCCAAGCCAATCTCAGTACGCTTGCCGCGAATAACAATACGCTGAACCCAGCGACGTGCACCTGATGTATCCACCTTAAGGAGCAAGCCGTGCCCATCGAAATATTTTCCGGGTTTAGATGCCGTTCGAACAAACGCCGCCGAAAGCGCTTTTTCTTGGCGCTTGCGCGGTACGTTGTCGTTGATGCCGCTTTTTTCGTCCGCCATTCCGTCCCCCATTGATAACAGGAATATGGGGGACGACATTGGAACGTTCAAGAACTTAAAGGTGATTAACTGTCTGTTTTATAGCACTTTATGGAACATTTCGGAATCTAGGCAGGCGGACTTCGGCTCCGCCACCACCCATTGATATCATTGGGAAAAATTGGCAAATAAAACTCTCACCCCACTTTGTACCCCACACAGTAAAACTGCTTGGCGTTGCTGCCCATTTGCCCATTTTGAGCTGGGTCGTGCGCGCTTAATAGCTAACTGTACGGATGGCGTGACCCACTACCCGGCAGACAATCTGCAGCACGTGACCAAAACACTGGCCATTGTCCACTCGGAAAGCGGCGACCGTAGACTGGTAGCGATTGCAGGCGAACGCGCAGCTGCGGCAATCTAATACGGTCGATGGGCCTAGCGGATCACCCGGCCCGGAACGCTGCTGGGGTTGTGCCGCATTTCCATTTGAAATGCGGTCCAAACCGACTGAAATCCGGGTAGCCCGCGCGCCAGGTAATTTCGGCGACGGTGAGCTTGCTGGTCTTTAGCAGGACCGTGACCATCTCCAGCCGCGCAGAGATCACATCCTGCAGCGGAGAGACGCCCTTTGCCGCATTGAACGCTTTTAAGAAATGAGGCGCGCTTATCGCGGCCAGACGTACCATCGCGGTCAGGGACAGGTTCGCGCCTAGATTGTCGTGGATGAAATCCATAACGCGGCGCAGACGCGTATCGTCGGCCCCCCGGTGCCAATCCGGCGGGGGCTGCATCGACTCATTTTCCAGAATGCCGCCACCCATTGCGGTGCTGATGGTCAGGCAGAGGTTCAGCAGCTGCGGATCGATGTCGCCGACAACGGGCGCAAAGTCGAACCCTTGGCCAATGCCGAATCAACCCAGATTGCCATTGCTCAAATTGACCATGACAAATTCCAGTTCGTCATCCCATCAACAGATCCCGTCGCCACCGGCAGGCAGGATCCCCCCTTGATTTGTCGCCATTAGTTTATCGGCCGCCTGTCGCTGCCAAGGACAAAGCGATGCGATGGCTGGTCGGTCAGAAAATTCCGACTGACAGTCTGGGAAGTTCAAAGGAACCTCCGCGCGCATGCAAACTGGTCTTGGTTGAAACAACATTGGACATGGTCCAGACCCAATCGCAGCCGCCTGAAACTCAAACCTCGCCGCGCCGGAGGCAGGGTGAGCGTGCTTTCAGATGCTCCATGAACAGACGCAGCGGCATCATCGTGCGGTATTCACGCGGGAAGTAGATATAGATGCCGGGCGTGGTGCTCAGGTGATCTTCCAGCACGGGGATCAGTTCGCCCGTTGCAATCCGGTTGGCTACGTAATCGCGAAAAGTGAAAACCAGCCCCAAGTTTTGCTGCGCAAGATCAATCGAAGCAGGAAGCGTATTGGTGATCAGGTTGCCCTGCACATCAACGGTGTATTCACCTTCCGGACCGGTGAAGCTCCAGGGCGCAATCCGGCCGGCGGATTGAAACCGATATCGGATGCAGGTGTGATCCAGCAGATCGCGCGGTGTTGCCGGTGTGCCATGGGTCTCCAGGTATCCCGGACTGGCCACCACGGCCAGCTGCAAGGGTCCGGTCTGCCGCACGGCCACCATATCTTCGGCAATGCGATCACCCAGACGAAAACCTGCATGCAGTTCTTCCCCCAAGATGTCAGACAGGGCATCGGTCAGGGATAACTCCAGCTCGATCTCTGGGTAAGTCTGGCAAAAACTTTGCAAAATCGGGCTGACATAGAGGTGATAGACGAACTCTGGCATGACCAGCTTCAGAGTCCCGCGCGCCGCGTGCCCGGTGCTGCGGGCGCTATCCACAGCCTCCGACAGCTGATCAAAGGCGGGGCCGGCACCACGGATCAGGGCGCGCCCGGCCTCGGTCAGGCTGACCGACCGCGTGGTGCGGATGAACAGCGCCATGCCCAGCTGCGCTTCGAGAGATTTTAGCTGATGACTGACAGTCGAAGGTTTGAGGTCCAGCGCATCAGCTGCCGCGCGCAAACTACCGTGACGGGCGATCGCGGTGAAAACTTCAAGATTGGTAAGAGGCAGACGCATGGCAACTCTCGTCAGGTCAGATGGCGAAACGAAACAGCTCAACGGGTTGAAGCACCCCCCGCAAGCCTTTTGCGCCGAGGACAGAGTAGCACAATATTCGCCCACATTGTTCGATTTTATACATGAAAGAGGTGGGCAATGAGGGAATTATCAGCTCCTGCCCCATGGCATAGATGTTCGGTCAACAACGAAACAGCACACCGGATTGGCGCGCAAGCGTACTCCGGCAACGCCAGTACAGGACGCAACATGAAATCGCTGATCGCACCCGTTCTTGCAATGACAATCGCCAGCGGCACCGCATTGGCCGGGACCCCGAATGAAAACACCAAGGTCGTGCAGGCCTTCTTTGCGGCCTATGGAGCGAACGACCTGGATGGCATCGCTGCCGTTATGGACGAAGATATCCGCTGGCACATCCCGGGTCGGCATCCTTTGTCGGGCACCAAACATGGGCGGGCGGAGGTGCTGGCCTTTTTTGCCCAGCTAGGTGCGGCGGGGTTCAAGGCAGAGCCGATCTATTTCGGCGCGGATGAAACCCATGTGGTCGACATTCACCGCGGCTGGTCCAATGCCGAGGGCAAGCCCAACGTCGATACGATCTGGGCACTGGTCTACCGGATCAAGGATGGCAAAATCGTCGAAGCAACCAATCTGAGCGCCGATCAGGATGCGGCCAACACCTTCTTCTGGGCGCAATACGATCTGGCCCCACTGCCCAACAGGCTGGCCGACTGACCCGAAGCTGACGAGGAGAGGCCCATGAAACGCGCATTTGTAACCGGTGGCAACCGCGGTATCGGTCTGGCCATCGCCAAGGGCCTGATTGACCAGGGCTGCGAGGTGTTGATCGGATCGCGAAACCTGCAATCAGGTGAGAAGGCGGCCCAACGGATCGGAGCCTCCGTCATCGCGCTTGACCTGTCCGATCCGCTCTCGATTACGCGCGCGGCAGAGCAGACCGGCCCGATCGATATTCTGGTGAACAACGCTGGCATTCTAGGGTCCGGCAGTTTGCTGAATGACCCGCAGGACTTTGCCGACAGCCTGGCCATCATGGTGCATGGCCCCTACCTGCTGATGCATCACCTGACCTCGCATATGATGGCAAACGACTATGGTCGGGTAGTGAATGTCTCTTCGGGTTGGGGCGCGTTTTCGGACGGTGTGGCCGGGCCTGCAGGCTACGGCGTGGCAAAGGCAGGACTGAATGCGTTGACCGTGGCCGCCGCCCGCACCTTGCCCCGTTCGGTCAAGGTCAACGCCATGTGCCCCGGCTGGGTGCGCACCCGTATGGGCGGCCAAGGTGCCGACCGCGCCCCTCAAGAAGGCGCAGACACAGCAATCTGGCTGGCCACGCTGCCCGACACCGGCCCCACCGGCGGCTTCTTTCGCGACCGCAAACCCATCGCCTGGTAAACCCCATGACACACACAGATCACACCATAGTCCGCGCCTTTATCGCTGACTGGTTCGCCCGCTTTGACCGGCTGGAGCCCGTCGACGCCTTTCTGTCCGATCTTCACCCGCAGGTGGGCTGGGACATGATCGATATAGACCGCACCCTGTCCGGTCATGACCGCGTGCGGTCCTGGTATCAGGGCGTGCTGAACACCTTCCAGGCCCCAACAGAGCATCACGTCAGCGACATCGAAATTGGTGAGGGGAAGGTGTCCTTTACCGTGCTCTTTCGGGCCAACACCTTCGACGGAACCACAGTCGAGGCAAATGTTCGCGAACATTGGCGTTTTGACACCCGGCCGGACGGCCGCCCGCTCATCACCACTTACACCGCCGAACTTTTGGAAAAGGCAACCGAATGAAAACCCTTGTGCTGACCGCCCACCCGGAACTGGGCAAATCCCGTATCAACCGCGCCTGGTTTGAGGTGCTATCCAGGGCTGACACTGTGACCACCCGCGATCTCACCGCAATTGGCGGCACCGGGATGCACTTTGACCTGGAAAAGGAACAGGCGCTGCTTTTGGCGCATGACCGGATCGTGTTCCAGTTCCCGTTTTACTGGTATTCTGCGCCTCCTGTGATGAAGGCCTGGATGGATCAGACGCTGAGCTATGGTTTTGCCTATGGACCGGGTGGCGACAAACTGAAGGGACGCGAGTTCCTGGTCCTGGTGTCGACCGGTGGCCCTGCAGACAGCTATCACGCGGGCGGCTATAACAATTTCTCGATGGATGAACTGTTGAAGCCGTTCCAGCAGACCGCGCTGCTGACCGGGATGACCTACCTGCGCCCCTTTGTGGCGCATGGTATGGCCGTGGCAACCATCGAGCAGATCGAAGCCAGCGTGCCAGAGATGCTGGCTCATCTCACCGATCCGGAACTGGACCCCAAGGTGAAGCAGGCCCTCCTCCTTAAGGCGCTGGCGGAGGATCCGGCGAAAGCAGCGGCTGTGAGCTGAGGATGCCCGCAAAGGTCGTGCAAAGCAATGTCACGAGAGGGGCAATAAGGACTCTCGGTTCGCCAAATTTGGCAACCAGTCTTTTGAAAAACCGCTTCGCAGCCTTAGCATTTCGGCGTGTTTGCGCAAGTATATCGAAAGCCCTTCTGCCGCCGCATTTGGGTTGGAACGTTCATCAGTTTCCCATGCCCAGATCAGATGCGATCAACAATTTGGCAATACCTCAGGCGAAAGCCGGTGTCCGAGCGCTTTTGTCAACGCAAGGCCAACGCCATGGTTGGTGCCGGTGACGAGGGCGGTTCTGCTTATCAATACCTACCTAGTCGATTGTCAAAACCAGCTTGCCCGTTGTCTCTCCGGCCTCTAGACGGCGATGGGCTTCAGCCGCTTCGCTCAAAGAGAGTGTCGTGACGTGCGGGTGCAGAACGCCTTGGTCGAGCAGATTGAAGACA
The DNA here is from genome assembly GCA_025141015.1 of Rhodobacteraceae bacterium M382. Classification (NCBI taxonomy): domain Bacteria; kingdom Pseudomonadati; phylum Pseudomonadota; class Alphaproteobacteria; order Rhodobacterales; family Paracoccaceae; species Rhodobacteraceae bacterium M382. The sequence continues at coordinate 4,154,221 of CP081098.1, forward strand.
CGCACCAAATCAGAGTTGAACGCGTCGGGGCGACTGCCGAAGTAGGTGTAAATGTCGCTTACCCGTATTGCGACGGACTTCTGGAAATGCTTGACCAAATCTTCACCGAATGTGCCCGCTGGCGGGCCAGCCAGGAAGCCAAAGATCACCGTGGTGCCGAGCGGTGCGAGCGCGTCAAGGTCTGACTTGAGGGTGTCCCCGGAGATCGGGTTCAAGGTCAGATCAACCCCCCGCCCCTCTGTGATCTCCATGATCCGGGCGGTAAGGTTTTCCTTGCGGTAGTCGATCACATAATCTGCGCCCTGGTCTAGTGCATAGCCCAGCTTGTCCGTGCTGGCAGAGGCAATGATCGTCATGCCCAGATGCTTGGCGATATGCTGGATCATGGTGCCGACACCGCCAGCTGCAGCATGAACCAAGACGGATTTTCCGGCTGCCGCACCGCCTAGGTTAACCAGCATATGATATGCGGTCATTGCGTTCACAGGTACTGACGCCGCGAGGCTGAAATCGATGCCATCAGCGATCTTGGCTACATAGGGTGCTGAGATCACCGAATGCGTGCCATAGCCACCGGCACCAATCGGACCCATCCAGGCCACACGGTCGCCAATAGCAAACCCCTCTACACCTTCGCCGAGCACCTCTATCACTCCAGCTCCTTCAACGCCCGGTACATACGGTAGTTCGGGCATCATGCCTTCTGGCATCTCACCGCGCCGAATGATCGTGTCGATAAAATTGACGGCTGCGGCATGGTTGCGAATGAGGATTTGTCCTGAACCCGGCGCGGGCACAGTTCGATTTTTGCGTTCCAGAAACTCTGGACCACCCGTTTGCGTGATTTCGACGGTATATGACATTTGAGACCTCTTTTGCGTTGTCCAGAAGGTAGCAAACTAGGGTATTCGCGATAATAGTTGAATTTAGGAAGTATAATCTCGAAAATAAGATAATGATATACAACGACCTCGCCTTGTTCACGTCAGTCGCCCGGCATTTGAGCTTTTCCGAGGCCGCCAATGCGCTCGGCATACCGCTTAGCCGGGTTAGCCGTCGAATTGCCGAATTGGAGGACCATTTGGGCGCAAAACTCTTTGAACGTACCACCCGGACAGTCCGGTTGACGGAAGAGGGGCGCAGACTGCTCGATCGCTGCCAGGAACCCTTCGAAGCCCTTCAGGATGTCGCAGGGTTCTCCGATGATGGTAAGCGTCATATGATCAGAATAACGGCTCCCCCCTTGGCCGCCCGCACCAGCATCGGGCCACGCCTTCTGGAGTTTGCCAAGCAGAACCCTGATGTGATGCTTGATTTGACAACGACCAACACAATGCTGGATTTCTTTCGCGATAACATTGATTTGGCGTTCCGGCTTGGTCCGCTTAATGACTCATCCTTGATCGCCAAACGACTTTGGTCCGTACCCTATTGCTTCGTTGCGGGAATTGGCTTCTTGGACCGCAATGGTTTGTGTAGCTCAGTGGACCTGCATCAGCTTCTTGAGTTACCTGCAATCACATCTGGCCAGCCATGGGTCCTAGCCGGCGGTGAAACGATTCAACCCAAGAAAGTAAGTCACAGCCTGGATGATCTGGAAGTCGTCGCAGATGCGGTGCGTAAAAACCTCGGAGTAGCCATGTTGCCCAGAGACTTGGCCAGCGAAGGATTACGCACCTTAACGGTGAAAAACGCCGCTCCGATGTCCCGCGACATGTATGCTGTTTATCCAAGCCGTCGTCTGCTTCCCGTTCGAATAAGAAAGCTAATCGAGTTTTTGGGGCCTGCGTAAGGCCCGAGACTATACCGAAGTAACAACTACCGCGCATCGCGGTCATTGGTGTTCACTGTAGCATCGGCCAAAGTGGGCTCGCTGCAGCCTTGCGGCAGCGCTGATGTGATCGCGGAACGTCTCGGCAGTGACAGATCTACAATTTTTCTGCGAACTCCGCCGCAATCATTTTCAGGACGTCAAAAGGATCGCAAATTGATCCGGTAATGTACTCAAGGCCAAGCGTCACTTCTGCTGTCAGGCTTTGTTCGATTCTAGCTGCCTTCCGGAAAGATGCTCAATTGAGAGATTGAATCTCCTTTGCCCCCGCTAACCATAACGGGATAACAGACAATTTGGGCTTAGCCCAAGGGCTGCGGATCACCTGCAAAGGGGTCGTTTACTGCTGGCCAGAATGGAATTTTTCTTTTTGTCAGGGGAATATTGTGGAAATTCGGCTGTGTGCCACCTGGTGTTGCAACTTGCAGCACAAGATCTGAGATTTGACTGAATGGACCATAGAAATGAAACAGCGATTTGACTGCTACGACCGTTTTCTCCGCTAAGCGGATGCCCATTTTTTCGAATGCCTCGGGGTGGTAAACCTGCACACGCAAATCGTTTACCAGCAGGTCAATACCCTCTGGCAATTGCAGCCAAACGACTGTTCCCATCGGTTCAAGACCTGCTCCCAGATGTTGACCCAATCCTGATTGAATGTTGATTATCTTTGCAACGACATCAATCGGATCGCCGGACATTGGACCGGTCTTGCCCCCTAACCGAAGTTTGAGAGTGCATCCGACACCTGCGTCCTGGCAGATACGAACCACGCCGGGATCCCAAAATAGCCCGCTGGCGAAATTGGTCATCTTCTGAGCCAGCATTTCTTTTAGCAAAACGGCGGAATCACCGGGAGCACCCCCCCCCGAATTGTCACCCATATCTGCCAGAACACACAGTTCACCGGTGTGCTCTTTGGCCCGCGACAACGCAGCCGCAACCGAAAGATAAGGAGTAACCACCTGCTCGCGCAGATCAAAAAACAAACGGCCCAATCGTTCTGCTTCTGATGTCGCCAAAGCCTGATCGCCATCGGCGACAACCAGCATACGCGCACCGACATCGGCCACATCGGCCCAGGGAAACCCATGACTAAGCGACGCCGAAAGAATGCCGAGCTGTTGTTCGCAGGCGTGCAGTTGCGAGACAAATTTCTGCATCTCATTGGTTTTGGTCAGGTAGAGATTCACCATACGCGTGTCAAAATAGGCCATCTTGGGCCGGATCTCTCCTAGATGCGTCCGAAACGCCAGATCGAACAATTCATCTGCCCGAGCTGTCGCGTCATCATGGGGGTATTCCTTGAACATCAGAATAATATCTGCCTCTTGCAGCATCTGATCGGTGAGGTGGCAATGAAGATCTAAAGAGACGCCAATCGTGGCCTTCGGGCATTGCGCTCGGACGCGGGCCAAAATATCGCCTTCGCAGTCTTCCAAGTGTTCGGCAACCATTGCACCATGCAACTGTAGAAGGATGACATCGGCACCGCCACAGGCCCGCAGGTCGGACAAGATCTCGCCAATCAGCGCTTCATAGCAGGTTTCCACGGTCCGCCCGGCTGGCTCAGCGATTGCTGAGAGGCTTTCAACAACGGTCCACCCCAAGGCTTCTGCCTTTCTCCGCCAAAGGTGCAGCGCCTCGGTCATCAGATTTGGCGGCTCTTGTGTGGCTGTTCCGTGACGCAGGTAATAGTCCCGATACCCTGACATGCCGGTCGGCATCGAACAGAATGTATTGGTTTCCGTTGAAAGCGTTGCAATGAAAAGCCGCATCGGCAGGTCTTTCTGAAACAATGTAATCATGGCTGCAATAGCCGCTCGGCCGTGAACAACGCGCGCCCAGTTTTGACCAGACGCGCGTGCCGTCGTGATAAGTCAGCCTAGTCTGCTTTCCACCAGCGTTCCATAAAGCTGCTGCCGTCGAGATCCAAATTGGACCCGAGCTGTTCTGGCATGCCTATGCTGGGGCGGGTGCCGAAAATGTAGGACGCGAACATTGGAATCGCAACGCCACCCTGATTGGCGACAATATCCTGCATCTCGCCATACATTTCCGCGCGCTTGGAGGTATCCAATTCGGCGCGCGCTTGTTCAAGCACACTGTCGAAATGTTCGTGGGTCCAGCGGGATTCGTTCCACGCCACACCGGATTTGAATGCCAGTGAAAACATCAGATCCTCGACTGGACGACCCGCCCAATAGCTGGCGCACCATGGTTTCTTGGTCCAGACTTCGGACCAATAGCCATCATTCGCAGTACGCTGAACGGTCACGTTGATTCCGCATTTTGCAGCAGAGTTAGAAATCAGCGTGGCGGCATCCACCGCTCCCGAGAAAGCAGCATCAGCGGTGGTCAGCTCAACATCCAGAGTGGTCAGTCCCGCCTGCTTCAAAAAGAACTTTGCCTTGTCCGGGTCAAACGTTTTCTGCTCCAGTTCATTGTTGAAATAGCGCTGGCCGGCACCGATCGGATGGTCATTGCCCATGCGCCCGTACCCCAACAGAATTTTGTCGACCAGTTCCTGACGATCAATACCCCACTTGATTGCCTGGCGGATGTTATTGTCATCAAATGGCGCGACATCGGTCAGCATCGGGAAAGAATAATGCTGAGTGCCTGCGACCGAATGTACGCTTACTGCCGGGTTGCGCCCGACCAGCTTGGCAGTTTTTGGATCAATCTTGTCTACAACATCCACGGCCCCGCTCATCAGCGCCGCCGAGCGCGACGTTGCATCCAAAATCACCAGCAGACGCCATTCGTCCACATGTGCCACATCCGAATTCCAGTGATTGCCATGCCGTGTCAGATGGGCCGATACACCCGGCTGAAAGTCCTTCAGCTGATATGCGCCACATCCGATGCGCGACGCCCAGTCGATGCCGCTCTGTGTCGCGGGCAATATGGCAATGTGATAGTCGCTGAGAATTGCCGGGAAATCGGCATTGCCACTCTCCAGCTCGAAAACCACTGTTTGCGGGCCGTCTTTTCGAACATCTTTCAAACCCGCCAACAGCGGGGCTGCCGCAGAAGTTGTCCCTTCGCCTCTGTGATGGTTGATAGAAGCGATGACATCATCAGCCGACACGCTGCGGCCATTGTGGAATTCAACGCCTTTTCGCAAATTGAATGTCCAAACCGATGCATCTGGCGAGGCCTCCCAGCTCTCGGCCAGCGAGGGTTGGACATTGCTGTTCGCATCAATCGCCGTCAGATAGCCATTCATACCCAATCCCAGCGGAATCAGGAAACCCGCCGAAAACAGTCCCGGATCCAGCGTCTCGGTTGCCGAACCGTGTCCGATACCTGCCGTCAGCATACCGCCGCGCTTGGGTGTGGCGGCAAGAGCGCTATCCGCCAGCATCGTCGCAGCACTTGCGCCGATTCCCGTTGCCAGCACCCCCCGCATGAACGTCCGCCGATCCAGCTGACTAGATTGCAATCGCCGCTGCATCTGCTGCAAATATTGCTGTTTATCCATGATAATACCTCCATCCCTCATTGGCTTTCGACAAGAGCATGACAAAGGTCTTGCATCGCACAACTACGCAACTTTATGCTATACTATGCTTGTTTAAGCTGTGCCTGATGATCCTGAGCCAAAAGCTGCCCCGATGTCCCCAACACCTGACACCCTGTCGCAAAACCTGCGCTACCTATGCGCCGACCGGCCATCTGTTGCGTCCGTGTGTCGTGACATCGGCATGAATCACCAGCAATTCAGCAAATACCTGAGCGGCAACACGCGCCCCTCACCCAACAACCTGCGCCGAATTGCACGCTATTTTGGCGTCACCGAAGCCCAACTGCTTGGTCCGGCCTCAGAGCTGGAATTGCGCGCCCAGCGGACCAGTCGAACCGAAAGCGAACGCCGGCGTGATCCGTTGATAGACGTTTTTCCCGGCGATCTCGGGCGTATGCGCCCAATACTTGGCGCATATCATGTCTATTTCCGCGCCCCATTTGATCCAACCAAGGTCGTCGTGAATGCAGCTTTCCTGGATGAACGCAATGGGGTCGTCTATAGCCGAATTATCGAAGCTTTGCGCCTGCCTCACATCGGCAGCAGACGATGGACCCGATGCGATGGTAAAGCCACACACCAGGCGGGCCAGATTTTTGTCATCGATTGTGAAAGAGGGTCCGAACCTGTACCGGGCTTTTATGCGCTCACCGTGCCTCATAGACAAAAAAGCCGATACCTTTTTGGCACCATGTCGTTTCTGGCATCCTTACCACGGCGAATCCCTGCTTCGTCGCCGGTGGTCTGGAAGCGGATCGACACTTTTCGGTCTGTGCGTGAAGTCTTTGAGGGCTGCGGTGTGATAGCTGGGACAGGTCAACGGGTTGACAGCACAATCCGAGACTTTCTTTTTGGTCCCACCTCCGGAGACAAATGCCTGCCTGAGACAGGCGAGAACTGAAAACCGAACAGGTCTTTGTATAGCTGAAATGAATGCGAACCGGACGGCTCGTTTGAACAGCACGGAACCCAATGGCTTTGTCTGCCCCAATTAGCGTGCTGCCAAGTGTGCCCATGATCGACTGTTGCGACAAAATTCGGCCTGGTCCAAGAGTGAGAGCCACCGGGCCAGACCAGAGCAGGAACTCTACCTGGATAGAGCGATATAGGGACTGACATCTGTTCGATCTCGTCCGACGCTTCATCATACTCCGCCTCGCCGTATCACAGTGCGCCGAGGTCGGTGTCGGTGGTGATGTTCTGGTCCAGACGCTGTACGGCCGAGGGTACATAGCCCGAGTATCCTCCCACCACAGTGGATCGCCACCAGATCGGCCATGGATGGCAGACCATCCTAGCGTTGATCAGCGGCCAGCCAGCGATCGCATCGGCATGGAGTTGCGTGGACGGCCGGCGCGAATGGTCATCGATACAGACATGAACATATTCCAGCCGACCCCGCGTGTGTTGCCCTGCCCGGTGCGTTTTCGGGTGATGCAGTGGCCTGCGCGCAGTTGGCTCAGCCGGCTGACACAAGGATCAGAGTTCCCAACCCCCAGAGGGTCATCTGGTAGTGCGTGTTTTGCGCACCCTCGTGGCAGAACCAGTAGCAGAACCAATTACCTCCAACCAGAAATCCGGCCCAGACGCTGGTAAAGGCCAGCGCCCCGAGCACAGCCAACCCCCGGGCTGTATCCGGATCAGTCAGACCTAGCAACGCCGTCACGAGGGCAACACAACCCACCCACAGCACCGCCGCCGCAAACACTTCCCACAGCACAATCAGCCGGAACAAGTTCTTTTGCACGGTCGGGTTGCTGATCCGGCGATAGGCCACGTCCTGATAGGCTTCGGGGTATTCTTCGCGCATACGGGCCATGTCCAGCACCTCGGCTGTAAAGGTGCTGTTCAGGCTCGCGTGAATGAGGTTTTCAAAGACACCTGTGGTCAGCCAAGCCGCCAAAAAAAACACGGTTACGACTTGAGACAAGAGGATCGCAGTTTCGAACATCATGGAAACACCCCAAGAAGAGATAACGTGGGGCGGCTATGCCGCCCCACCAGTACAGTCTCAGGTCCAATGCAGTTGCGCCGGGCGGATTTCGAACGAGATATGATGAGCACCACCCATCAATCCCTCGCGCGTGTGGTTATAGAGCGACCGCCAATAAGGCTGAATGGTGACACCTTCGTCCTGGACCAGCTTTTCACCCTTGGCCATCAACGCCCTGCGGGCTTCGGTGTCAGGGGTGGCCAAGGCCTGTTCCAGAATCGCGTCGAATTCGGCGTTGGCCCAGCCAAATTCGTTCCAGGCCTCACCAGACCGATAGGCCAGCGCCCAGATCTGTACACCCAGCGGGCGGTGGTTCCAGTTGGTCGAACTGAACGGGTATTTGGCCCAGTCGTTCCAAAAGGTCGACCCGGGAAGAACCGTGCGCCGAACTTTGAACCCCGCATCGCGAAGTTGAGCAGCCACCGCATCGGTCGTGTTCTTACGCCAGGCATCGTCAATCGAGATGATTTCATGTTCGAAATCCATCATCCCCGCTTCTTCCATCAACGCCTTGGCACCGACGGGATCGTATTTCGGTTCGCCTACATCGGCAAATTCCGGGTGTGCTGGACCGACATGGTGGTTCTGCGCGGTCACACCCCGGTTGTCATAGCCCAGTTCCAGCAAGATGTCGTTCTTCACGGCCATGGCCAGGGCCTGCCGGACGCGTTTGTCGGCATAGGGCTTCATATCGTCAACTTCGGCCAACTGATTGGGACGGATTACGATGCTCGCCATGGTGACGACTTCGTTTTGGACCCAGCCATCCATCGACGACAGGATGTCGATATATTCACCTTCGATGGTATAGAACATATCCACCTCTTCGGCATCAGCCGCCGCCACAAAGGCCGCTGGTTCCGTGCCGTAGTCGACATATTCGACCCGGTCTACCCAAGCACCATTACCTGCATTCCACCAGGTGTGATTGTCGTTCAGCACCAGTACTCCCCGTTCACCCACGCTCAGGCTTTCGGGCAGATAGGGACCGGTTCCGATCGGATTGCTCAGCATCGCATCGGCGGTATGGGACGCATGAACGATGGCCGCCGGGTAGTCAGCCATTCCTGCGATCAGCGAAATGTCCGGACGGGGCAAGTTCAGGCGGACGGTATGGCTGTCCACGACCTCGATCCCGCCATCGATCGCGACGTTGGTATCGGGATCCACCAGAACTGCAAACCGCCCAGCCATCGAGTTGCCTTCGATTGCTTTTTCACACCACCCCTTAATGTTGCGCGCCACATCCTCGGCCGTGAAATCATCGCCATTGTTCCACTTCACGCCCTTGCGCACATTCAGGGTATAGGTCTTGGCATCTGTCGAGATTTCCCAACTTTCCAGCAGCATCGGAGAGAAGGTGCCGTCATTTTCGTAAGAGACCAGATATTCCAGCCAGCCCCGGGTGAAGTTGGCGATCTGGCTCCAGTCAAAGGTACGCGGGTCCTTGAGCGCGCGCACTTCCATCTGAATACGCACGGTACCACCCTGCTTGGCCTCGGTGGCCGCAACCGCCGGGGCGGGCACCCCCAGCATTGCATAGGCGGTCGCCGTCGTCGCTCCGAATGAGCTGGCCAAAGCCAGGAATTCGCGTCGGCTGACCGGATCAGATTCGATCTTGCCAGCCTGCTTGGTGATGGATTCCGGCAGGGGTTTTCCGCTGCGTGTCAGAAATGCCATTTGTATTTCTCCTCTCTGTTGGTCGTGAGGGGGACCCTCGGTTCGTTGGTGTCTCCGGTTTCTCGTTTGTCCGGAATCGGGTGCTTCAGGCCGGCATCCGCATTGCCCCAAGACCGTCGGCTTCGGTGACGGTGGTGCAGATGCTCGACAGGGTGCGGGGTTGTTCATAGGGCCAGGGCCGCCCGCGGTGCAGAACCGCGCGTTGATCCCAGATCAGCACATCGCCCACCTGCCATTGATGGGAATAGGTGAACGCGGGCTGGGTGCAGAACGCCATCAGCTCTTCGAGCAGTGCCTCGCCTTCTGCATCATCATAGCCATCCACCTTGTAGGCGTGCGAAGCGATGTACAGCGCCTCACGCCTGTTCACCGGGTTCTCCCAGATCGCGTTCCAATGGGTTGCGGACCATTTGTGAAACATCGGATGCTTGGCCAGTTCGGGCGAAATCCGGGCACGCGACACCGAATAGTGATGCCAAATCCCCCGATCGCGGATTCGATTGCGCAGGCTTTCGGGCATGGCAGCCCAGGCTGCCCGGGTCGAGGCCAATTCGGTTGCTCCGCCTTTGCTGGCAACAACGCGGGCGGCAATGATATTGGTCAGCGCCGGTTCCGGCATAAATGTGCTGTCGGCATGCCACAGAAAATTCGATTCCAGATGCAGTTTGTGCAGGTCGCGGTCTTGTTTCAACGAACTATCGGCCTGTTCATTGGTTACTTTGGGGATGGTAAACCCCTCCCCCGGTTTGCGTTCATCCGCTTTTCGATCTTCGATCTGACCAAAGGCACGGGCCAATTCCAGATGCGCCGCATCACTGAAATTCTGTTGGCGAAACAGCAGCGCCGAGTGCTCTTCGAACAGCGCGCGCAGTTCAGCAAACCGCCCTGATGGGACGATTTCCGCCAAAGGTAACCCCGACACTTCGGCACCAAAAGCCGGACTTAGCGGAATGATGTTCAATTCAGTCATTTCAAGCTCCTCACTCAACGGCCTTTGCCTCAATTTCGTCGGCGTTTAGATGTTTGACTTGGGACCAGGCGGCAGACTTGGCGCTGTTCAGCAGCCCCTTGGGATCCAATCGCTTTTTCCAGGCAAGATGGGTGTAATCGGCATTGTGCAGCCCGCCGCGTTCAACCTCGTTGGTGTGGGCATCGTAAACCGTAAACCCATGTGCAGCGTAGGTGCGATTGATCGCCTCCAGCCGTTCGGGGCCGGAATACCAGATGATCGGCAGGTCGATGGCAACAGTTTCTCCGCCCAGGCGGATGAATTCATGGTGCGTCCAAACGTCATCGCCCAGATCCGCGCGCAGCCGTATGATCGCGGCCGCATCCGCTGGGTCCGGCACGCCAACCTGCTGATAGGTGGCTGAGCGATCCGATTTCAGAACCTGCAACGTGGTGTGGTTGAAACAGAATTCAAACACATGCGGGATTTTGGCGGCTTCGCGGTCCGCATCGTTTAACGCCAGTTCGACCGTGCCGCCGTATTCACCCACAAGGTCGCGCAACAGTTCAACATTTTCCGCCGGGACATAGCAGGCCAGCAGATCCCAACCTTCCCGCAGATGTCCCTTGAGACGCGGAAAATATGCGACAATGCGTTGGTCCACGACACTGGCCATCTTGGGTTCAATTGCAGCATTGGTCGCCACCGCATAGCCAGCACGATAACAGCGCTCATAAGCGTCGAATGTCGCCATGCAGGCGATCCAATCCCGGCTGGGCACGGTGCGCAGGGTTACCTCGGTGATCACCCCGTTTAGCCCCCAGGCATGGTGAATCTTCAACACATCAGCTCCGCGAAATATATGCTCCTGCGGATGCTCTTCCAGCGACAGTGCTTTGAGCTCGATCAGATTCCCAGGTTCACGCAAGGCACCGGTGGCCAGCGACCCGATTCCGACCGACCCTCCAGCTACGAAGCCGCCGATGGTGGCGATGTCCTGGGTCGAGGGGAACATCGCCATTTCCTGGCCGCTCTCGGCCAGCGCGCGGTTTATATCCGCCATCAGTGCCCCGGCTTCGGCACGTACAAATCCGTCGCCGACCTCCAGAACCCGGTTCATGGCTGTGGTCTCGATGATCAGCCCGCCTTCGACTGGAACCGCCTGGCCATAGTTTCCGGTACCGCCACCGCGCAAAACCACGGGCACATCGGCCTCAAAGGCCCGTTGCAGACAGTGTTTCATCTCTGCGGTGGTTTTAGGAACTGCCACCAGATCGCCGAAACAGCGCTTCAGTTCTTCATTCAGGATTGGACTGTACCAAAAGAAATCGCGTGATCGTTTCTTGACCAGCACCGGCTCTGTTATCACCTCAACCGGGGCCAGCCGTTCGGCAAAGCGGACCCAGTCGATATCGGTCTTTCCGGAAATGGACGTCATGAACGGTCTCCTTGCAATGCCTCGGCCATTGAAACGGGAGCGATGCCCCCGGCCAGCAGATCGGGCATTGTTGCGGCGTCGATCAAAATGAGATCCCCGATTGCAGCCCCATCGACTGTCGTGGGCACAAGGCCAAGCGCGGTCTCGGCGCTGGTGGTGATCATCGGCAAATAGTCTTCGAATGGCGGGTCCAGATGTGCCGCCAGCACGGTCAACGACAGCGCGTGCATCGGGTCATGGCGGCCCAGAGGGCAAAAGGCGTCACGCACATTGTCGGTCCCAGCCAGCACCCGCACGCCCGCGTCGCGCAGCTCGCGTAGGCGGGTCAGCCCGCGTCGGTCTGGTGTGCCAGCGTCCCTGCCCTGAAGGTACAGGTTGGTGGCTGGCAGGCAGACAACCGTGATCCCAGCTCGGGCCACCTTGTCCGTCAATCGGTTCAGCGCATCGCCAGACAGATTCATCAGGCTGCAGGCATGACCACATAGTACCGGCCCCTGAAACCCGGTTTCCAACACCACATCAGAAATGATTTCCAGCCCGTCCAGCCCTGGCCCCAGTCCTTCGTCCACGTGGAAATCCAAAGCCAGCCCATGCGTCTCTGCGGCGGCCAAGGCATTGCGGATGCCGCTGCGACGCTCTTGCTGATCCAGCACGAACACCCCCAGAACCCCACTCGCGGGGGCGATCTGTTGCGCGACTGCGTGGACGGCCCGGGGGTCCTGTAAATCATCAACCCCAAACAGCGGGGCCAATTGCACAGTGGCGCGGTCGCGATAATCCTCGACCAATTCGCACAGGACCGGCCAGGCCACCGGGGCCGCCAGCCCCGAACTGTCCGTCCCCCAATCCACATGGCTGCGAATGGATCCACACCCCGCCGCGATCAGTTCGTCCAACCCCCGTGCAGCCCGGGTGCGGATGTCCTGAGCGGTCCAGTTGCGGCGGTCGGCGGCCTGAGCCGCAATGGCGGCCTGCAAGTCACCCCCGACACCCTGCATCCGAGCAATGGTGTGACATTTGTCCAGATGTACATGACATTCGGTCAGCCTGGGCAACACCATGCGGGGGGTGGTGTCCGACGCCGCGCAGGCCTGCATCCGCACTGCGCGCCTGTCCCGGATCACCAGATCACCACGCAAACAGCCTTGCTCCCGCCGCCCCCCGAACGCGTCTGGACACGCCACCAGCGGCAGGGGCACTTTCACATCGCTCAAGATGATCTCTGACGGAGGGACCTCGGTCATGACCGACCCCGTAAATCGAACCGCGAGAACTCGTCCAGGAACAACGCGAAATTGGCCGCGGCTGTTGATAGTATCTTTTCGCCTTTTTCCACTGTCGCCGCCGAGGCATCGCCACAGGCGCCATCGGCGTTCAGATCATCGATGATCCACCCGGGGCGCGCCGCTTCGCTGGTCAGCCCGATAAATCGGTTCATCTGCTGCCAGGCCCGCATCTCGGGGATGAAGTTTCGCGCCTGGGCCATGTCGACCTGATCACAGCGCTCTGCCAACATGGCGGAGGTTTCGATGTCACCCGCATGGAGATCCACGGACAGCGCCGAAGGCGCAATCAAATCAGCATAGTCGGCGAACCCGAACCAGGAACAGGTCGCCACAATCATGTCATGGGTAATGCGCAGGTCACGGGCGACAATATCCAGAACCGCAGTATTGCCGCCATGGCCATTGAGGAGCACCAACCGGTCGACCCGCGCCCGCGCCACCGAAGCGCCAATGTCGTGCAGGGTGGCCAACAGCGTTTCCGCCGACAGGCTGAGCGTACCGGGGTGGTTGTCGTGTTCGCCACTTTTGGTGATAGTCAGCGTCGGCAGAACCAGCACATTCTGCTCTGGTGCCAGATGTTCCAGGCTGCGGGACACCACAGCCTCGGTCAGGTCGCTATCCACCGAAACGGGCAGATGGGGCCCATGTTGTTCGGTCGCCCCGATCGGCAGCACCGCCACCAGATCCTTTGGCAGGGAGCGAAACGTGGGGGCTTTTTGATCAGCCCAATGGCCTTGCAAACTCATTGCGGCCTCCCGAACAGGCCATCCAGAAACCCGTAAAACCACTCTGCCTGCGCGGCATCATGGGCCATCATCAACCGGGTCTGTTCCTCAAGCGTCTGCGCGCCAGGGCGTCCGTAGACATGGGTCTTTTGTCGCTGCCAGCGGCGGAACCCTTCAATTGTGACTTCGGGATGGAACTGCACACCATAAACGTTGTCACCATAACGAAACGCCTGGTTTTCATAGTTTGGATTCCCCGCCAGGCGCACGGAGCCTGCTGGCAGGTCAAAGGTATGAAAATGCGATTGCGTCACCCAAAGGGGCGCGTCCATAAAGCCCGCCGCCTGGGGCGACGGTTCCACCGGGTAATACCCAAATTCAAAGATCTCTTCGGGACGTGGCCCCGCCCAGGCCCCCAGATGATGAGCGATCATCTGCGCCCCCTGACAGATCCCCAACATCGGCACATCCGCCGCCAGACATTGCCCGATCCAGCGGTATTCTTCATTCAGAAACGGGTGTTCGGCGGTCTCATAGACGTTGTAGAGCCCGCCATAGATGACGGTCCCCGCCAGATCCTCGTCAGGCTCCCCCAGCAGATCGCCGGCAAAGGGTTTGCGGCTGTCGACCTCATACCCGGCCTCGGTCAGCCAGGAGATCACACGGTCATCCGCCGGCTCACCGCCGTGACGTACCAATAGGACACGCGCCATACTTATCGCCCTCCTTGACGAAAATAGTGTTGCGTGGCCCTTAGATTATGATCTGTGCCAGAGATGTTCTTTTAGGCTTGCAAAAATTTTTCCTAAAGACAAGTCTATTTGCGATCCGATAAAAGGCGTGCAAAATGAAAGAGTTAACTCCAGACACCCTGCGCCCTCCCTTTGCCCGATATGCCCATGGTGTCGAGATTCCAGCGAACTGGCGGATTGTGCAAAGCTCTGGCCAGTTGGGGATTCGAGAAGATGATTCCATCCCCGAAGATGCGTATGCGCAGGCTGTCATCTGTTTTGAATCTCTGGCTGAAATCCTGAGATCTGCGGGCATGGGCCCTAAGGACGTCGCGCATATCTCGGCTTATGTGACGGACCGTGAACACATGGCGGGATACATGCACGCCCGGGACGCGTTCTTGGCGGATGCTGACCGATTACCCAGCTCTACTTTGCTGATTGTTTCAGGCTTCACGCGACCGGAATTCAAGGTGGAAGTAGAAATTTTGGCAGCCGCACCTTGAACCACCTGCAAGTGCCTTTTCGTCTGACATACAGTATTGATAGGTGTCATCCGAGCAGGAGCAGATAGGAGGATCCAACTGGAATGACGCGGGTTGCCCTTGGCTCAACTCGCCAATTTGAGCGGATCAGAAGCCTGCAACAGCGCGCCGATACGGCGACCGGTGTCGATCATCCGATTGGAAAAGCCCCATTCATTGTCATACCAGCTGACCACGCGCACCATTCCGTCTGCGGTCACCGTGGTCTGGGCGGCTGCAAAGCAGGATGAGTGTGGATTATGGTTAAAGTCGATCGAGACCAGCGGGTCTTCTTCATAGGCCAACACCCCCCTGAGTGCGCCATTGGCGGCCTCCTTGATCGCCGTGTTGATCTCGTCCCGTGTCACAGAAGTTTCCGGCATGAACGACAGATCGATCAGTGACACGTTCGGTGTCGGCACCCGCACCGCAGAGCCCTCCAACTTGCCTGCAAGCTGTGGCAGCACCAGCGAGATGGCGCGCGCCGCGCCAGTCGAGGTTGGTACCATCGACAACGATGCCGCCCTCGCGCGGTAGAGATCCTTGTGGTTGGTGTCATGGCTCGGCTGATCACCGGTAAAGGCGTGAATCGTGGTCATGTAACCCGTCTTGATGCCAAAGGCCTGGTCCAAAACCATCGCCACCGGGGCCAGGCAATTGGTGGTGCAGGAAGCATTGGACACAATCAAGTCATCCGGGGTCAGGTCTGTGTCGTTAACCCCATAAACCACCGTCCGATCAGCATCTTTGCCCGGTGCCGAGATCAGCACGCGTTTGGACCCATTCCTCAGATGCCGCGCCGCCTGGTCGCGGGCGGTGAACAACCCGGTGCATTCATAAGCGATATCAACATTCCCCCAAGGCAGCTCTTCGGGGGACCGCAAGGCCGTCAGCCGGATGCTTTGGTGGTCGACAATCATATGGTCGCCTTCGATCTGCACATGAGTGTTCAAGCGGCCATGCACACTGTCGTATTTAAGAAGATGGGCTATCGTCTCGGCCGGTGCCAGATCATTGATGGCAACGATCTCGATATCACTGTCGCCGCGTTCCAGCAGGGCCCGCAGAATACCACGGCCAATCCGGCCAAACCCGTTGATTGCAATCTTGATTGTCATGATTTCAGTCTCCTTGTTGAGTTGGCGCACCGCACCATTCAGAAAAATGGTTGCGCTAACATTTTGAGCAAAACAGCGCCATATCAGGTCTGACCTTCGTGATGTATCATCACAGTTTCGGGCAGCAGTTCAGGTTAAAGTTTCACGCCCTTGCGGCAGCCAAGCCCTGCAGGACAAAATTGGCTGTGGTCGGGCTGTTGGCAAATGGCAGGTCATACACGATCGCCAAACGGCTGAGCGCCTTGACATCCACGTCGTGGGGCATCGGTGACAAGGGGTCGATGAAAAAGATTATGGCGTCTAGCCGCCCTTCACAGATCATCGCACCAATCTGCTGATCCCCCCCCAAGGGCCCACTTTTCAGACATGTGATGTCCAGCCGGGGCAAGTTCTCCTTGATACGGGCACCGGTCGTGCCGGTGGCAAACAGGATCGCATCCTGCATATGCGCAACATGATCGCGGGCCCACGCGATCAAGGCGTCTTTCTTGGCGTCGTGCGCCACCAGGGCCAGCCGCAGATCTCTACCGGATGAACTGGTCGACATAATCAGCCCCCAATCCCACTTCTTCATAGTGGTTTCGACACATCTCGATCTTGGTAAAGACGTCCTCGTACCCCATCGTCTTGCCCCAAGGATCGACATAAAGCATCACGCCGTTCACTTGGAAAAAGGTGATCATCTCATCCACATCGTCGGGAACAACCAGCGTGTGCGTCTCGCCCGGCGGCTCATAAACATAGCCGCCTTCACGGGCCTCCCAGTCGTGTTCCAGATAGTGCCACCGGCCTTTCAGAACAAAGCCATGCACTGGTTGCGGGTGGCGGTGGCGCGACAGCACGCCCG
Organism: Rhodobacteraceae bacterium M382; assembly: GCA_025141015.1. Classification (NCBI taxonomy): domain Bacteria; kingdom Pseudomonadati; phylum Pseudomonadota; class Alphaproteobacteria; order Rhodobacterales; family Paracoccaceae; species Rhodobacteraceae bacterium M382. The sequence continues at coordinate 4,170,872 of CP081098.1, forward strand.
CCTTGCGCACGCGCAAAAGGTTCATCCAATAGCCTTGTGACCGGTTCAGACACAGCGGACGAAAGGACACGCTCGGGGTCTGCGGCACCCAGATCCGCTCGTCTTCCGCGATGGCCTGCGGGATGACAATCTCGTCCTGTGCATCCGGTGGGAACGGCAGCTGATAAGGCATTCTCGGGTCTTCGTCGGTTCCTTGTACGGGCATGGGCCCCTCCTCTTCACATTGCAGAATAACCGCCATCCACAGGATAAACGGCGCCGGTCACAAAGGCGGCCTCCTCCGACAGAAGCCACGCGGCAAGCGCACCTACTTCGGTCGGCCTCCCCCAGCGGTTCATCGGGGTTCGGCCCAGAATAGGCCCATTTCGGACCGGGTCGTCTCGCAGGGCACCGGTCATTTCGGTTTCTATCCACCCCGGCGCTACGGCGTTCACGCGCACACCATCAGCGGCCCATTTGCCGGCGAGTGCCTTGGTCAATTGAGCAACGCCGCCCTTGGAGGCGGAATAGGCTGGCACCAGTGGGCCACCAAAATAACTCAGCATGGATGCGGTGTTTACGATCGCCCCGCCCGACGACGCCAACAAGGGCTGCGCCGCCAGACAACAGCGCATTGTGCCATTCAGGTTGATGTCAATGACAGTCTCGAACATCTCCATGTCGTATTCTGCATCACGCGCCAGGATGCCGGCGCAGTTGACCAGGCCATCAAGTCTATCGAGACCGGAAAACAATTGGTTAACGGCCTCCGTATCGCGCACATCAAGTTGCACACAGGTGTCGTCGGACTGGTCCGCGGCATAGGCTGCCACTTCGTCTGCGCCCACGCCGGTTGCCGTGATGACCCACCCTTTTTGGCGCAGAACCTTGCCGATTCCCGCACCTATTCCCCGTGTCCCTCCGATAATGACGGCGTGTTTCATGCGTTAATTCTCCTCGGCCAAAAACGCCTCAACCGCCTCTTTCCTCGGCATCGGAGCCACTGCGCCATAGCCTTGGGTCGACAGGGCTGCCGCCGCATTGGCATAGCGCGCTGCCGCGAAAGGTTCGTCGCCTGCCACGATCCGCGACAGGAAGGCACCGTCAAACGTGTCGCCCGCGGCCGTGGCATCCACCGCCTCGACCCGGCGGCCCTTGACGCGCTCGCGTTTCTCGGGTGTCGCCACAAGGGTGCCTTCGGCCCCCAGCGTCAGCGCCACGATCTTGGCACCAATGCTCAGATAGAAATCGGCGATGGCATCGGGATCGGAGAGCCCGGTCAGTTGCGCGGCGTCATCCAACCCCGGCAGGGCAATGTCGCACTGTGCCATGGCCGCATGAGTGACGGCGCGGGCGCGCTCGATGGGCCACAGTTTCAGCCGCAGGTTTGTGTCATAAGACACCTGACCGCCCGTCTCCTTCACGATCCTTATCGCCTCAAAGACCGCATCGGCCGCGGTGTCGGAAATCGCCTGACTGATGCTCGAAACATGCAGGATCTTGGCCGTTTTCAGCGCCGAGATCGGCAAATCGGCGGGTCCCATGCGGCTGCTGGCTGACCCCGCGCGGAAATAGCTGAACTCGTGCCCGTCCTTGCCATGGGTCACGAAATAGACCCCGGTATGGGCGTCGCTCACTTGTTTGACATGTTCGACATCCACGCCCTCGGCCCGCCACAGATCCATGAACGAATTGCCAAAGGTATCGGCCCCGATATGGGTCACATAGCCCACCGACGCCCCCTGCCGCGCCGCCGCAATTGCGCAGTTCGAGGTATCTCCGCCATGTCCGGGCAGATAGTTTCCGTCGGGCTGCTGGTTAAACTCCAGCATCGGTTCGCCTAGGCACAGGATATCGGGGGTCATGTCGGTCGGTCTCTTCTGAATGGAAAAGGGCTGCGCCCCAGTGACAGGGCGCAACCAGTTGGGGAGTGTTATTCGGCCGTGTAGCTTTGGCCAACGCCCGGGATCTTCCAGATGCGGAAGTTCGGGATTTCGGGATCGTCAAAGTTCATGTCGCCATCAACCCAGACATGCAGGTGGTTGGACACCACATACATTTCGCCCTCCGGCCCCCAGGCCAGGGTGTCGGGCCAGTTCATCTCGGGGTGATGCACGAAACGGCTGACCTGACGGGTGCTTTCGTCAAATTTCATGACCCCGTCCAGCGACAGGGCGGTCATGTAGATGTTGCCCGCATTGTCCGCCGTCATCCCGTCCGTGTTCGACGGCAGTACTGCGGCGACCTCGACCGCGTTTTCGATCACGGTCTCGTTCGCCTCGAAATTGCGCAGCACCTCGGTCGGCAGGCTATACAGGTGATTGCCGGTCAGGTTAGTCCAATACAGCGTCTCCTTGTCGCCCGACAACGCAATGCCATCGGCGCCGGTGCGCATCCCGCCATTCTTCAGCACCGGACGGTCGTCGATGTTAAAGAAGAAGTTCGGCTCGTCATTGGTGAACCGGTGTTGGTCCAGAATCCGGCGCACCGAGTTGGTGTTGCTGTCATAGACAATCAGCCCGCCATGCAGCGGATCGCAGAAAATCCCGCTGTCGGCGATATAGGCGAACCCGGTGTCATTATCGACGGCCAGGTCGTTCAGGAACGAACAGTTCTCATCCGCCTCATCATCCGAAAACACATAGCGCTGCACTTCCTTGCCCGCCTTGATATCCCACAGCACCAGCTTGGCGTCGCCATTCTGATACGGAGGACCCGCCACATGGCCCTGATCCAGGATCCACATCACGTCATTGCGGTCGATCTCGAACCCCAGCACGGCTTTCAGACCGGCGGCGTTGGCGATGTCGTTCATCTCTTCGCTGGGATAGGCTTCCAGCTCCCATGTGTCGCCGTTCTGAACCAGCTTGGACAGGGTCGACGGGATTTCCGGCCCGCCCCAGCGCGCGGTCGACACATAGATGTTGCCTGCGCTGTCCACCTTGGCACCTTGCACCAGCGCCTTGCCGTGGATTTCGCTCCCCTCCCAGGCAGCTTTCGTCTCAGCGTCCTTGACCACATAGGGCAAACTGTTCCATTCCACGACCACCTCGGGCTCAGCGCTGAGCGCCGGGGTCGCCAGAACGGCAGTCAGGGCCACCGTGTTGAGCATTCGTTTCAGCATCTATTCCTCCCTTGCTGATGTTTTGGCGTCCCGCAGGTCGTTACAGCGGCCTGCGGGACACCGGCTTTGGGCTCAGATCCGGCCGTATTTCGCCAGACCTTCGCGCAGCGAACCGCTTTCGATGATCAGGCGGGCCTGTTCTGCTTCGCGCGCATCAATCTCGCGCGCCATTTCCAGAACCGCTTCGGCATGATCACGCGGCACCGCCACGACGCCATCCACATCCGCCACGATGATGTCGCCCGGATGCACGATCACACCGCCCATATCGACCTCGACGTTCGAGGCGATGGTCTTGATCCGGCCCAGCGTGGTGCCCGGAGACACGCAGCGCGAATAGACCGGAAAATCATAGTCGCGCTTGATTTCCACCAGGTCGCGCACACCACCATCCAGAACCGCGCCTTCATGTTTGTTGGCCACAGCGCCAGCAGTCATCAACCCGCCCCACAGCGCCACGTCCGTTGTGCCATTGGTGGAAATCACAATGACCGAGCCTGCCTCGGATTCATCAATCGCATCCAGGGCATGCTGGGGCGGCAGGAATTCATCGGTCGGACCTTCCAGAATGGTCACGGCCGGGCCGACGATCTTGTTTTCATTGATCCGCGGCTTCACCGACGCGGGTAAAAACCCGGTCTTGCCAGCGATCTTGTCCACCGCATCAGCGACCGAAGCCGTGGCGGTTTCGCGGAATCCCGCGACGAGTTCTTGGATGTTCATTGTCTTGTCCTCATTGATCAGGAGTTGTGAAAGGAAACAGCTGTCAGCGCCGCCTCGATCTGGGCGCGCGCCAGTGCGGCGTCACCTGCCTCGAGCGCGCGGGCGGGCAGCAGGTTGCCGCCCATGCCCACACAGACCGCGCCCGCATCCAGATAGGCCTGCGCCGTTTGGGCAGAGACCCCGCCCGTCGGCATCAGCGCCACCTCGGGAAAGACCGATTTCAACGCTTTCAGAAAGCCCGGGCCACCGGCGGCGTCGGCTGGAAAGATCTTGACCACCTGCGCTCCGGCGTTCGCGTGGTGCAGCACCTCGCCCGGTGTCACAGCGCCAGGCAGATAGGGGATTTTTGCAGCCAGGACGATCTCTGCCGCAGGCGCGCTCCAACAGGGAGAGACGACGAATTCTGCGCCCGCATCCAACACCGTGCGGGCCTGATCCACGTCAAACACGGTCCCTGCCCCGGTGGCGATGTCAGGGTAAGCCCTGCGCAGATCAGCGATCAGATCGGCAGCCCCGGGCACCGTGGTGGTAATCTCAAGCGCGCGGATCCCGGCCTCGGCCAGCAGGTCGCAGGCCTGGCGTGCAATGTGCGCATCCCCATGCCGGATCACCGGCACGATACGCGCATCGCGCAGTGTGTCGATGCAGCTTACCATGGATTCACCCAGTTCTTCGGGGCCAACCCATCAAGGACGCGTTTGATTTCACGCGCGGCAATGCTTTGCAACACCGCAACCGACCGCTCCGAATACCAAGCAGCATGGTCGGATACGATCGTGTTGGGCGCGCTCAGAAGCGGATTATCCCGGGCGACGGGTTCCTGTTCGAAAACATCAATTCCCGCACCAAAAATCCGCCTGTCACGCAATGCCGCAGCCAGCGCGTCTTCATCCACAAGCCCGCCACGCGAAACATTCACCACGATGGATGTTGGTTTCATCAGCGCCAAGCGTTCTGCATTCAGAATATGGTGGGTTTCGGCAGTCAGCGGCGCGTGCAAGCTGACCACATCTGCGGTTTGGAACAGCTCGTCCAGTTCGACGGGCTCGACATTGGCGGCCTGTGCGGCCTCGAGCGAAAGATAGGGGTCAAAAACCAAAACCCGCGCGAACCCAAGGGCGCGGAATTTGCATGCGGTCTGCAGCCCGATCTTGCCACAGCCAACCAGGCCCAGAACCGCATTCTCGCGGTTTGGGATCATCTCGGCTTGTGCGATGCCCCATTTGCCCTCGCGCACGTCGGCATCCCGAGACACAATTCTGCGCTGAACGGCCAGATATAGTGCGACCGCATGCTCACTCACCTCATGTTCGGCCCCGTAATCCGGAACGTTGGCAACATGGATGCGACGTGAACGCGCATAGTCGAGGTCTATATTGTCGACACCCACTCCATAGCGGACGACGACTTTCAAATCGGGGCAGGCGTCGATCACGGCTGCATCAACTATGCGTTCCCGCACCAGCAGAGCAACCGGGTTCAACGCCTGCAGTGTCGGGACCGCCGCCATATCCGCACCGACCGGCTCCACGCTCACCTCGTGGGAGGTCAGCACCGAACGTTCGGTGTCATAGGCAGCATAGCCCGGTTCCAATACGGCGATGGTGTGATGTGTCATTTGGCGATCCCGAGGCATTGCTTATTGTGCTTTGTAAGCTTCGACTGCAGCGTCGAGACGGTTGGGCCAGTCTTCGCCGATCTCACCCACGATGTATTCGCGCACGGCAGGCTGGGCCGCCTTGCGGAACATGGCCTTTTGCTCGGGACTGACCGGAACAACTTCCATGCCCAGTTCGGACAGGATGGCGGTTGCGTTGGCGTCCTGAGCGGCGGTCATGCCGCGGTGGATGGTCTTGGAAATCTCGACGCACTGGCTCACGGCGGCCTGTTCACCGGCCGTCAGAGACTGGTAGAACATGTCCGACATCAGATAGGCGTGCCAGCTGAAGACGTGACCGTCGAGAGAGACGTATTTCTGATGCTGATAGAGCGAGGCGTTCACGATGTTGGTCACACCGTTTTCCTGACCATCCACAACACCCTGCTGCAGCGCGCCCGGCAGTTCCGGCCACGGAACGGGGGTGGCCGACGCGCCAAGGCTTTCGACCAGAGTGATCCAGACCGGAGCGGTCATGACGCGCATCTTCAGGCCTTCCATATCGGCAGGTTCGGCCACGGGTTTGACGTTGTTGGTGAAATTGCGCACGCCGTTGTCGGCCACGCCAAAGCTGCGGATGCCGGTTTTGGCCAGCATGTCTTCGGCCAGCGCATCGCCAAATTCACCGTCCATCACTGACCAGGCCATCGCCTGATCATCAAACAGGTAGGGCATCGCCAATACCGAAAAGGGTTTGTGTACAGCCGAGATAGGACCATCATGGATTGCGGCCATCTGGACGGTGCCCAGTTGCAGGCCTTCCATGATCTCCGAGCCACCGCCCAGCTGCGAGGCCGGGAAGATTTGAACGTCAATCGAGCCGGACGTCTTGCCCTCTACACAGGCCTCGAACGCCAGCGCCGCCGCGTGCTTGGGTGAGCTCAGGTCAGCCGCTTGGAAATGGGCGTATTTCAGTTCCTTGGCCGAGGCAGCGCCTGCGGCGGTCATTGCGATGGTGGCGCTCGCCATCATCAGTTTCGACATGGTATTCATGAGGTTCCTCCCTTTCATGTCAGTTTGCAAATCCAAATAGGTTGGGGATGAAGGTGCTGATTTCCGGAACGAGAATGACCAGAAGGAGCACCACGAGTTCGGCCAGCAACAGCGGCAAGACAGCTTTGTACAGCGCCTCGAGCCGCAGTTGCCCGACGGTGGCAATCACGAACAGGACCGGCCCCACCGGAGGTGTGATCATTCCGATGGTCAGGTTCAAAACCAGCATCATGCCGAATTGCAGCGGATCAATCCCCGCCGAGTAGGCAATCGGCCCCAGGATTGGTGTCAGGATGATCAGCGCCGGAAGCGTATCGATAAAGAAGCCACAAATCAGCGCGAACCCGGCAAGGATGAACAGGATACCCAGACGGCTATCCGTGATCTGCGTGATCAGCTTGGCGATTTCCTGCGGGATCTGCAGATAGGTCAGCAGCCAGGCGAATATCGACGCCATAGACACGATCAGAAACACGGATGAGGTCACAACAGCCGCCCGCACAAACGCGCTGTATAGCACCGGCAGGGTAAAGGCCCGCATCGCCACGCCCAACAGCAGCGCATAGGCCGACGCCACCGCCCCTGCCTCGGTCGGGGTGAACACGCCGCCCAGGATTCCGCCCAGAATAATCATAGGCATGATCAGCGCCGGCAGGGCCGCCAGGCTCGCCCCGCGCAGCTCTGTCATCGTGGCGCGCGTGTCACGGCCACGATAGCCATGGCGCGTCGATACGATATGGTTCGCCACCGCCAGCGCCAGCCCCAGCAGAACGCCCGGCACGATCCCCGCCAGGAACAGCCCGGCAACGGTCACGCCCTTGGTCGAAATCGCAAAGATCACGGCCAGAATGGATGGCGGAATAATCGGCCCGATGGTCGCGGTCGCCGCCGACAGGGCGCCGGCGTAGTTCTTTTCATACCCCGCCTCGCGCATCATCCGCATGACGATCGCCGACGGTCCCGCTGCATCGGCCAACGCCGACCCGCTGATGCCCGCAAACAGCATCGACACCAGAATGTTCACATGGCCCAGCCCGCCTCGCACATGCCCGACCAACGCATTCGCGAACCGCAACAGCGCGCGGGTCAGCCCACAGGCGGTCATCAGTTCAGACGCGAGGATAAAGAACGGCACCGCCATCAGCGGGAAACTGTCGATCCCGGCAAACATCCGCTGAGTCGCCACCAGCGGGTTCAGCCCACCATTGATAAAGATCGCCGACAGCCCGGCAATGCCCATGGTGAAGGCCACCGGCACACCCAGAAACAGGGTCGCGAAAAACAGGATGATCAGAGTCTTGGCCATCCGCTTACATCCCCGCCTCGAAATCCTGCGCCACGAACCGCTTGGCGAAAAACGCCAGTTGGATCAGGAACAGCGCACATCCTGCCGGGATCGCCATATAGGGGATGCCGCGTGAAATGCCGGTCGACATGGTTTCCTTGTTCCAGCCGAATTCGACGAACTTCACGCCCAGCCACAACATCGTCGCCATGAACCCGAACATCACCAGCACGATGCCCCAACGCAGCATCCGCGCCAGCGTTTTGGGCAACGCATCGGGCAACGCCATGATCGCAACCAAACGACCTTCACGCAGTGCCAGACCCGCACCACAAAACGACCCAAAAATCATCAAGTGCCGCGCCGTTTCTTCGACCCAGGCAAAGGATGCGCCGAACCCGTATCGTCCGACGACGTTGGCAAAAACGATCACAAAAACCGTTGCCAGTGACACTGCGACAAGCGCCCGGTTCAGGTGAACTATCCAAGTTTCCAACCTCTCCAAAGTCACCCCTCCCGATGCGTCTTTGTTGTGGGAAATATAACTGGCATACAGTATGCCACGTGTCAACACTCCCATATTGTATGCCAGCTTGAGAGGTGCTAGTGTTTTCAGGAGGAGAGCGGCATGACCCCATTTAACCGACCAAAATCATTGACAGAATTGGTAACAGAAAATCTAAGAGACCGCATTGTCGGTGGAGAATTCGACTTGGGAGAACAACTGTCCGAGGCCCGAATCGCCAAAGATATTGAAGTCAGCCGGACACCGGTAAGAGAGGCAATCAACCGCCTGGAAATGGAAGGTTTGCTCGATATTGAGCCGCAAAGGGGCTCATTCGTCTTCAATCTGGAACCCTACGAACTGGCCAAGCTTTGTGATGCACGCGTTTGCCTTGAAACCACTGCTCTGACCCATGCGATACGGGAACGCCCCGAAGACTTGGCCAAGGCTTTGGGGGCCTGCCTAGATCGAATGACCGCGGCCAGAGAGGTTGGCGATGACGTCGAATATCTTGCACTGGACACGCTCTTTCATCAGTGCTTCTTCGATTGTTCGGATAATCGGTTCCTGAATGACGCCTACCAGACTATCGCCTTGAAAATGGCGGCTCTGCGCAACAGGCTGGGACACCATCCGGATCACATGGCCAAGTCGTATCGCGAACATCTCGAACTTGTCGAATGCGTCAAAGCGCGCGACACGCAGAAGGCGCTTGAGATCCTGACAGCGCATATTGACCGCAAGGAAGGATCATATTGGAACGATGTGACAGAGGACAAAAGTGCCGACTGACCTCAGAAGGTGCAATGGCTAGATCGTTCAGGCCGTTAATAAACGGGTTATGTCGCAGACCTTCGATAGATGGGCGTGTGGGTCGAGCTATGATATTTGTCGGCCTCTAATTTGGCAGGTTGGTAACACAACGTGACGATATGAGTTCAAAGGCAGCCATTATCTCAAACCCATGATCCTGTAGTCGTGTTTTTCTGTCCGCCCTACGCCGTATCCTATCGCCATCTGGAAGAGATCACTGCAAAGCGCGGGTTCAAGGCGTTTCATTCAGCGGCTGCTACGCCCAACGGGATTGAAGTTGCTCATATGATCCTCAATGGACAATTCGGTGAGGTTGGAAATCACGCTTCAAGCAGTTTTCCGCGCTCGCAGGATGAGTGCATCCTGCGCTGGAACATCCATTCCCCACTGAGAAAGTGTGCGACACACCCCATCGCCCAAGCCGTAAAGACCAGGGGGGGCAACGCCGCCCTCCCCTGTCAGGGCCCTCATGAGAAGTCCCTTTCAAATCCGGACTTATGCCGGGGTGGGCGCATCTTCGCGCAACAGGCCCTTGGCCTTGAGGTCGGCCCAGAACTGTGCCGGGATCTCGTGGCTGAACCATGTGAGGTTCTGTTCGAGCTGTCCCACCGTCCGTGTCCCCGCCATGAAGGACGAAACAGCAGGGTGCGCCACTACAAACTGCAGCGCCGCCGCCGCCAGGGGCACGCCATATTCGGTGCAGACCTCTTCGATCTTGGCCACTTTCTGCATGATTTCGGCCGGAGCCGGTGCGTAGTTGTATTTCGCGCCTTCCTTGGCCCCGGTGGCCAGTATGCCCGAATTGAAACCACCGCCGACGACCACTGCGGCACCGCGCTCTTCACAAAGAGGCAGGAATTTGTTCAATGAATCCTGTTCCAGAAGAGTGTAGCGACCCGCCAGAAGGAAACAGTCGAAATCGCGTTGCTCCAGTGCGGCGTGGCAAACCTCCCATTCATTCACGCCGACGCCAATGGCCTTGACCAGACCCTGATCGCGCAGGCTTTCCAGCGCTTTCCACGCCTCATCCATGGCCTGTTTGAACACCTCGGGCTGCTCGTCGCCGCGCGTAAAAACGTCGATGTCGTGAATGAAACAAATGTCAATCCGCTCCAACGCCATGCGCTGCAGGCTGTCTTCGAATGAACGCATGATCCCGTCATAGGAATAGTCGAATTCCATGTTGAAAGGTGCCGCATTGGTCCAGGGTTCAAAATTGATTTCACTGCGCTTGGCCGGTTTCAGAACGCGCCCGACCTTGGATGAAAGCACGAAATCGTCGCGGTTCTTCCAACGCAGATTTTGCCCGGTGCGCAGTTCTGACAGGCCGTGCCCATACATTGGCGCGGTGTCGAAATAACGCACGCCCGCATCCCAAGCGTGATCATACATCGCGGTCGAGGTCGCTTCGTCGATCTCGCGGAAAATGTTGCCGACGGGGGCCGTGCCGAAACCAAAAGCCGAAACCTCCAGATCAACGCGACCGAATTTATTCTTGGTGTTCGGGTTCATACCCAGTCTCCCTGCCATGTCATGACGTCTTCTGCTGGGCTGGCCCGATCCAATCGTCATGGTGGAAATGGTGCGCAGCTCAGCGCAAGTAACTGTTTGGTTATTTATCGCAACCTGCCCCATGGATCAAGCCCTGTTCCAAGCGACCGCGCGGCATCCGGTCACCAGGCGCGAAGACAACACTCTTGACGGAGTGATTTCTTCAATCCTATAAGTAACTAACCAGTTACTGTAACTCCAGTGAGAGGCGCGCTATGTTCCTGACGGAAACACATGAACAAGTCCGTGATATGACCCGGCAATTTGCACAGGAAGAGATCCGCCCCCTGGCAGAAGAGCTGGATCGCGATTCGCGCTTCCCGACGGAAATCTATGACCAGATGGGTGAATTGGGTCTGTTCGGCATTGGCGTTCCCGAAGAGATGGGCGGCCCCGGTTTCGACACGCTGACCTATGCGCTGGTGATGGAGGAACTGTCGCGCGGTTATGCCTCGATCGCTGATCAATGCGGGCTTCTGGAGCTGGTTTCAACGCTTCTGGTGCGCCATGGCACCGGTGCGCAGCGCGACAGATGGCTCGGTGGGTTGCTCACCGCGAAACTGCGCCCGGCCTACTGTATCACGGAACCCGAAGCCGGCACTGACGTGTCCGGCATACGCACCACGGCGGTGCGCGACGGGGATGGATGGGTGCTGAACGGCGGCAAGATCTGGATTCACAATGCGCCGGTAGCGGATGTGGGTTTCGTGCTGGCGCGCACTGACCCCGAGGCGGGTCATCGTGGGATGTCGATTTTTATTGTCGATTTGCACACAGACGGGGTCACGCGCGGCCCAAAAGAAATAAAGATGGGGCAGCGAGCAAGCCAGGTTGGGTCACTCACTTTTGACGACGTTCGCCTGCCCGCCGACTCCTTGCTGGGCCAGGAAGGCCGTGGGTTCCACATGATGATGAGCGTGTTGGACAAAGGTCGCGTGGGCATCGCGTCGCTGGCTGTTGGCATCGGTCAGGCCGGGCTTGAGGCCGCCACCGAATACGCGCAGGAACGCAAGCAGTTCAGCAAGCCCATCTCTGAATTCCAGGGTGTGCAATGGCTGTTGGCCGACATCGCCAAGGATGTTGAGGCGGCGCGTCTGCTGGTGCATTCGGCAGCCGTCAAAATCGACCGGGGGAAGGACGCGACCAAGGCGTGCTCGATGGCGAAATGTTTTGCCGGCGACATGGCTGTGGCGCGCTCGGCGGACGCGGTGCAGGTGTTTGGCGGGTCGGGCTATATCCGGGGTTTCGAAGTGGAGCGGCTCTATCGCGACGCCAAGATCACTCAGATCTATGAAGGCACCAACCAGATTCAACGCATGATCATTGCCCGCGAATTGTTGGCAAAAGGGGCACAGGCATGAACGCGGCAAACAACTCTCCCCGTTCAGCTGCGCGCCAGGTCGCCCTGGTCACTGGATCGGCGCGCGGCATTGGACTGGCCGCCGCTGTCGCGCTGGCCCGCGAAGGTTTCGCCATCGCCTTGAACGATAGGGAAGAGAGTGACACGCTGCGCAACGCCGCCGATCTGATCCGCGCCGAAGGGGTCCCGGTCATGGCGGCCGCCTTTGACGTGTCCGACATCGCCGCCCATGACGCGCAGCTGGCTGCCATCGAAGATACGTTTGGCCCGCTGACCACCCTGGTCAACAATGCCGGTGTTGGCGTGATGCAGCGCGGCGACCTGCTTGAGGTGTCCGAGCAAAGCTTTGATCGCTGTATGGCGGTGAACACCAAAGCGATGTTCTTTCTCAGCCAAGCCTTTGCCAAACGGCTGGTCGCGCGCGACCGGGATCCGGCGCTGTTTCATTCCATTGTCAATGTCACCTCGTCCAACGCCGTGGCCGTAGCCGTGCCGCGCGCCGAATATTGCGCGTCAAAAGCCGCCGCCGCCATGGTATCGAAAACCTTTGCGGTGCGGCTGGGCCAGGAAAACATCGCCGTCTATGACGTGCAGCCCGGCCTAATCGCCACCGACATGACCGCCCCGGTGATCGAGATGTATGACCAGCGCGCCCGGGACGGGCTGACCCTGTTTCCCCGCGTCGGCCAGCCCGAGGATATGGGTGGCATCATTGCGTCGCTCGCCAGCGGCAAACTCCCCTACACAACCGGACAGGCGATCTCGGCGGATGCCGGGATGCTTGTGCCCCGTTTCTGAGGTTTTTCTGATGAAGATCCAACTGCCCGACACCTCTGGCGCTATGCACGACTATGTTCTAACGGGGTCGCCCGTGCAGCCTTCGCAGCTGACCCCGAATTCGGCCCGCGTGCTGTATTCGGCCGCCCATGTGGTCAGCGACCCTTTTGGCGATCATGACCCGACCGGCCCGGCCAATGTCGATTGGGCCAAGACCATGGAATTTCGCCACTATCTGGCCGACATGGGCATGGGCATCGCCGAGGCGATGGATACCGCGCAGCGCGGCATGGGGCTTGACTGGCCCGGCGCGCTCGAACTGATCCGGCGCACCCGGGAGGAGCTGCCCGACGCGCTTGTCGCCAATGGTTGCGGCACCGATCATCTGGACCCGGGTGATGCGCAAACGCTGGACGATGTGCGCCGCGCCTATCTGGAACAGGTCGAAGCGATCCAGAAGCTTGGCGGACGTCTGATCCTCATGGCCTCGCGCGCGCTGGCGCGGGTGGCGCGGGGGCCGGCGGATTACGTCGCCATCTACAATGACGTGCTGACCTCCTGCGACGAACCCGTGATCCTGCACTGGCTGGGCGACATGTTCGACCCGCAGCTTGCAGGGTATTGGGGCAGCGATGATTTCGACGGCGCGCTCGACACCGTGGTGCAGATCATCGAAACCAACGCGGCCAAGGTGGACGGCATCAAGATCTCGCTTCTGGATGCGGAAAAAGAGGTCCTTCTGCGCCGCCGCCTGCCGGAAGGCGTAAAGATGTACACCGGCGACGATTTCAACTACCCCGAGCTGATCGAGGGCGACGCGCTGGGGTATTCCCACGCGTTGCTCGGAATTTTCGACCCGCTGGCCCCGGCCGCCGCTTTTGCGGTCAGCAAACTCAGCGAAGGGGACGCCGCCGCGTTTCGCGCGACCCTGGACCCGACCGTGCCGCTGGCGCGCCATATCTTTCGCACCCCGACGCAGTACTACAAGACTGGGGTAGTGTTCTTGGCCTGGCTCAACGGCTTTCAGGATCACTTCGTCATGCTGAACGGTGCCCAAAGCACGCGTTCCCTGCCGTATTTCGTCGATTGTTTCAAAATGGCAGAACAATGCGGATTGCTGCGTGACCCGGATCTGGGGGTCGAGCGCATGGGGCACCTTATGAAGCTTTACGGGGTCTGACCGATGGTCGATCCCCTCCCCTCCTCTGCGCCCCTGCCCCAGCGCGACTTTTCACAGGATCATTCCGCCCTGGCGCTGAACACCGCCACGCTGGGTCACAATCTGGACGGATATGGCGCGGGCTGGTCGCCCGAACAGGTGATCGACGCCTGCGCCGAGCGCGGCTATGGCGGCATCACGTTTTGGCGGCGCGAGCTGGAAGGCCGCGCGGTCGAGATCGGCGCGCGAACGCGGGCGGCTGGGATGCAGGTTGTCGGGCTGTGCCGCACGCCATTCCTGACCGGCCCTCTGGCCCTGCCGTCGGATGCCGAGATCATGGCGGATTTTCACCGCTCGATTGATGAGGCCGCAGCGCTGGAAACAGAGGTTCTGACCATTGTCACCGGCGGGCCGGAACCGGGCACCAAGGGCGTGTTGGAAAGCCAGAAGATCCTGACCGACCGGGTGGCGCGGGCGGCGGACTACGCTGCGGTGCGCGATGTGAAACTGGCGCTGGAACCACTGAACCCTGCGATGGGTGGCAACCGCACCTGCCTGATGACCGCCGCCGATGCGCTCAATGTCTGTGATGCGATCGGGGCGGAAAATGTGGGCGTCGCCATTGACGTCTTTCACGTCTGGTGGGATGCGACCCTGGCCGACACGCTGGCCCGTCGGGGCAAGGGGCGCGTTTTCGGCTATCACCTCTGCGACTGGTTGGCCGACACCACGGATGCGCTGCTGGATCGCGGCATGATGGGCGATGGCGTGGCCGATCTGCGCGCCCTGCGCGGCGCGGTCGAAGCCACCGGTTACGACGGCTTGTGCGAGGTCGAAATCTTTTCCGCCGACAATTGGTGGCGACGCCCCCCGGAGGAGGTGCTCGACACGATCGTGACCCGCTTCCACAGCTGTTGCTAATCACCCCTGTTCAACATTGAGGAACGCAGAAATGAAGGTACTCGTGCCTGTCAAGCGCGTGATTGACTATAACGTTAAGGTCCGCGTGAAGACGGACGGCAGCGGTGTCGATCTCGCCAACGTGAAGATGTCGATGAACCCATTCGACGAAATCGCGGTGGAAGAAGCCATTCGTCTGAAAGAAGCAGGCAAGGCCGATGAGGTCATTGCGGTTTCGATCGGCGTGAAGCAAGCTCAGGAAACTCTGCGCACGGCTCTGGCCATGGGTGCAGACCGCGCGATCCTGGTGATTGCAGCGGATGATGTGCACACCGACATCGAACCTCTGGCTGTTGCCAAGATCCTGGCAAAAGTTGTCGAAGAAGAGCAGCCCGGTGTTGTTCTGTGCGGCAAACAGGCGATCGACAACGACATGAACGCCACCGGTCAGATGCTGTCGGCGCTGCTGGGTTGGTCCCAGGGCACCTTTGCCTCGGGCCTGGACATCGATGGCGACAAGGCCGTCGTGACCCGCGAAGTCGATGGCGGCCTGCAGACCATCAACGTGTCGATGCCTTCGATCATCACCGTTGACCTGCGCCTGAACGAGCCGCGTTATGCGTCGCTGCCCAACATCATGAAGGCCAAGAAAAAGCCGCTGGACGAGAAAACAGCCGCCGACTATGGCGTCGATGTCTCTCCGCGTCTGGAAATCGTCACCACATCCGAACCCGAAGCCCGCGCTGCCGGCATCGTTGTTGGGTCGGTTGATGAACTGGTCGAGAAACTCAAAGAAGCGGGGGCTGTGTAATGGCTGTTCTTCTCCTTGCTGAAGTGACCGACGGCGAACTGGCGATGGACGCCACCGCCAAGGCCGTGACCGCCGCCAAAGGTTTGGGCGATGTGACTGTGCTGGCTGCGGGCGGCACTGCTGCTGCTGCCGGTGAAGCCGCAGCCAAGATCGACGGTGTGGCACGGGTCCTGGTTGCCGAAGATGCGACACTGGGCCACCGCCTGGCAGAATCCACCGCGGCGCTGATCGTCAGCCTGGCGGGCGATTACGAACACATCGTTGCGCCTGCCACCACTGACGCGAAAAACGTGCTGCCCCGCGTGGCGGCTCTGTTGGACGTGATGGTGATTTCGGACGTCTCCGGTGTTGTCGATGGCAACACATTCGAGCGCCCGATCTATGCCGGCAACGCGATCCAGACCGTGAAATCCTCGGACGCCAAAAAAGTCGTCTCCTTCCGCACCGCGACATTCGACGCGGCTGGGACCGGTGGCTCTGCGTCGGTTGAAACCGTGTCGGCCGTTGCCGATCCCGGTCTGTCCTCGTGGGTCGAAGACAAGGTCGCCGCCTCTGATCGTCCCGAGCTGACCTCGGCCGGGATCGTTGTGTCCGGTGGCCGTGGCGTCGGGTCCGAAGAGGACTTTGCCCTGATCGAGAAACTGGCTGACAAGCTGGGTGCCGCCGTTGGCGCATCCCGCGCTGCGGTCGACTCGGGCTATGCCCCGAACGACTGGCAGGTTGGTCAGACCGGTAAAGTTGTGGCTCCTGACCTGTATGTTGCCGTTGGCATCTCGGGCGCGATCCAGCACCTGGCCGGCATGAAGGACTCCAAAGTGATCGTCGCGATCAACAAGGACGAAGAAGCACCGATCTTCCAGGTCGCAGACTTCGGCCTGGTCGCAGACCTCTTCACCGCTGTCCCGGAACTCACCGAAAAACTCGGCTGATCCCGAACCGCGTCCCAAATCGAAAAGGCCCGCCAAATAGGTGGGCCGACGCTCTGGTTCGCGCATCCAGATAGGAGCTCTCATGACGCCCGAATATTCTTTTCGACTGATGTCCGATGCCCTCAAACGGACAATGACAGCCCATGCGGGTGACAGCGTCGCAACGGACGTGGATGAGATCCGGCAATTCGGGTCGCTCTCCAAGCCCATTCATGACCGCTCCGATATTCTGCGGGCGCAGACGATGTTGCTGCAATGCGCCAACCTGGCCCAGGTGGCCCCTCCACAGGCCGCAAACCTCGCCGTGCAGGAACTGGTGGGCGATCTGGCCGGTTTGCGCGCCAGGGATCCGGCTTTCTTTGACCGAATGATCAGCCAGGTGTCGCTGGAACTGGTGCTGACCGCCCATCCAACCGACATCAAACGACAAAGCGTTCAGCGCATTGAACGCACGCTTCTCGATGCATTGTCCGACCCTCAGGAGGAGACACGGCAAGTCGCTTTGGACCGGGCAATGTTGACCCTTTGGCACACAGCGCAATCCCGTGGGGCCAAGCTGTCGATCTTTGATGAGATCCGCAATGGCGTCTCTGTTCTGCGCGATGCCATTTTGCCCGCTATGAGCGAGGTGGCACAAGCGCTGGACACTCCAAAAGCGCGCGGCATGGTTCGCTTTGCCAGCTGGATCGGAGGGGATCGTGACGGCAACCCCTTTGTCGACGCAGAAACGCTAAGGTTCGCTGCACGTGAACATGGCAGCGCAATTCTGACCCATTACCGTGGTCAGATCAGGGCGCTGGAAGCGCGCCTGTCGGTGGATGACCGTCTGGTGAACCCGCCCGCTTCGGTTCTGGCCTTGGCGCAGGGCTGCCACACTCCGCCGCAGCACTATCAGCATGAAAGCTTTCGCTTGGCGCTGACTGGCATCGCGCAGCGGTTGGATCATGCGCAGAATAGATTGCAGGATCTGCCGTCGGCCGCTGCAGAAGACTATACTCCAGAACAGTTCCGCGATGACCTGCAAACCCTGTCGACCGCGTTGTCGGATCTTGGCCTGTCCGCGCTGGCGGGAACCGAATTGGCGCGGCTCATTGATACGGTGGATTTGTTCGGGTTTCATCTCGCTTCGATAGATCTGCGCCAAAACTCAAGCAAACACGAAGCGCTGATCGCCGAGCTGTTTGCACAGGCGGCTCCCGATCATTCGGCGGTGGATTATGCTGCGCTGAGCGAAGTGGAGCGGATCGCCCTGTTGACAGACGCGTTAATTGCAGGTGAACCGATCTGGCGCGCTGACATGCACCTGTCGCAAGAGACCGCGCGCGAGATCGCCCTCTTTCAGACCGCAGCCCAACTACGGCAAGAGCTGGGTACCCGTTTCATCACCAACAGCATCATTTCAAACACCGAAAGCCTGTCGGACATCCTGGAATTGACGGTGCTGCTGAAAAGCTTTGGTCTAATGGACCCTGACCTGGAACAGGCGGTTCTGCCCATGCCGTTGTTTGAAACAATCGACGACCTGCGCCGCGCACCTGCGATCGTGAACGACCTGTTGTCCATCCCTGCCTATCATCGGATCATCGCCACGCAGGGAGGCTGCCAGCAGGTGATGCTGGGCTATTCTGACAGCAACAAGGATGGCGGCATCGTCACCGCACGTTGGGAAGTGGCTAAAGCCGAGGCTGCGCTTGTCGATGTGATTGCCAGCCACGGTTTGCGCGCCCGGTTCTTTCATGGGCGAGGCGGTTCAATTGGACGAGGCAGCGGTACCGTGACCGAAGCGATCGCCGCGCAGCCCAAGGCCCCGTCATCGCTGAAGTTTCGCGTAACCGAACAGGGCGAGGTTTTGTCGAAACGGTTCGCCAACCCGCATCAAGCAGTATTGCATATCAGTGATCTGGTGTCGGGTGTGGCGCGGTTCGGCATGACCCTTACCGATGATACGGGCGACATCGCCGAAGAGGCCGCACAAACTGTGCTGATCGAGCGGCTCTCGCAGCAGGCCTATCATGGCTATCGTGACCTTGTGGCCGGCACGCCCGGATTCATCACCTTTCTGCGTCAGGCGACGATCCTGGATCACATCGCGTCACTCAACATGGGGTCGCGACCGGTGTCGCGCGGTAGCATCGACAATTTGGGACAATTGCGGGCCATTCCATGGGTCTTCAGCTGGGGGCAAAGCAGGTTCATGCTGCCTGCCTGGTACGGGTTCGGAGGCGCAGTGGCCGCGCTTGACCCGGCGGATCGCACCAGCCTGCCTGCGCTGTATCAGAAATCGGGGATGTTTCGCAGCATGCTGGACGGAATGGCGTTGGCGATGAGCAAGGCGGATATGACCCTGGCCCGCCGGTACGGCGCGCTGGTCGAAAACGCGACGATCCGCAGCGACGTGATGGCCAAGGTCGAACGCGAATGGGCTATGTCCCAAGACGCGGTGACAGAGATCCGGCAACAGGGTCTGCTGTCCAGCAATCCCGGCTTTGCCTCACGCCGGACGCTGGTGGATCACCTGAACAACACGCAAATCGCCCTGTTGCAGGAGCTTCGGCGAGACCCCGGCAATGCGGAGCTGCAAAGCGCCCTGAAGCTGAGCGTGAATGGGATCGCCGCTGGTCTGCAATATACCGGGTGATCCGGTATATTGAACGTTGCTGTCCGGCCTGCGGGACGGTTGCGCGACATGGACGCCAAAGATCAGCGTATCAGGATCGCACGGAAATCATTCACATTGGTGCCGGTCGGACCCGGGGAGAACAGATCCCCGATCGCCTCGAACGCGCTGAAGGCGTCGTTGCCTGCCAGATCCGCCGCTGGGTCGCGACCCACAGCCCGCAGCCGGGCACAGGTCGCGCCGTCGACAAAGGCGCCCGCATTGTCTTCGGACCCGTCAATGCCATCCGTGTCCGCCGCAAGGGCACTGACGCCCTCGACACCATCAAGAGCTTGCGCCAAGGACAAAAGAAATTCGGAATTGCGACCGCCTTTGCCCCCTTTGCCGCGCAGCGTCACGGTGGTCTCGCCCCCTGACAGAATGACGACGGGTTTTGCAAAGGGGCGCCCCCTCGACACGACCTCGCGGGCAATGGCGGCGTGCACCTTGGCCACATCGCGCGCCTCGCCTTCGATTGCGTCCGACAGGATCACTGCGGGGATTCCTTGCGTTTCCGATGCCTGCGCCGCCGCTTCCAGCGATATGCCAGCCGAGGCAATCACCGTGACGGTGTTTTGCGCGAAAGTCGCGTCGTCCGGATGCGGTGCGTCTGCCAAAGCCATTTCAAGATGCGTCATGATTCTGACCGGCAGGACGATGCCAAGCCCTTTGATCAAGGCCAGCGCCGCAGAACGGCCCACCGTATCCGGAACGGTCGGACCAGAGGCCACCTGAGCAGGATCGTCACCTGGCACATCCGACACGACCAGCGATACGACCTTCGCGGGATGGGCCGCAGCAGCCAGTCGTCCGCCCTTGATACCACTGACATGTTTGCGGATGGCATTCATTGCTGAAATCGGTGCCCCCGAGGCCAAGAGCGCTTGGTTGAGCGCCATTTCATCGGCAAGGGTCAGCCCCTCTGGCGGACAGGGCAAAAGCGATGACCCGCCGCCGCAGATCAGTGCCACAACCAGGTCATCGGCACACAGCCCCTCAACCGCATGAAACAGCGCTGCACTGGCCGCCAGCCCGGCGGCATCCGGAACCGGGTGGGACGCTTCCAGCACATCGATGTGTCTGCAGCTATCGCCATAACCGTACCGCGTGACGACCACGCCAGACAGCGGGCCCTGCCCCGCCTCTTCCCACAGGTCTTCGAACGCGCGCGCCAATTGCGCCGCGCCCTTGCCAGCGCCGATCACCACTGTGCGTCCTTTGGGGCGAACAGGCAGATGCGGGCGTAATGCGCTGTGCGGATCGGCGGCACCGACTGCCGCGTCAAAGAGCCTGGTCAGGAACGCAGCGTCCTGCATCACAGCTCGATATCGCACACAAAGACGCCATCTGCGCCCCCGTCGAGCAGCTCTACGATCCGCCCGCCAATCGCCTGGTGCTGGGCGTCAGCCAGATAAGTGTCGCGCACGGATACATCGCGGAAATCGAACCAGAACATGTCGAGGAAATCGCGCACCAGCGGCGTTTCGACCGAGACATTCTTGTGATGCTGGAAGTCTTCAATCCCGTCGATATGGTCGGACAAGCCCGCCAATTCGATATACAGCGCGGTCTTCTGATCTTCGGTGACATCCACGCGAAAGCGCAGGTGGACGAGGTGACGGATCATGTGATCCTCCTGGTTTTGTGAAAGTTGAAGTTATGAGACATCCCAGAAATCAGCCTTGCGCCGATCTTTGAATGCGGCCAACCCGGTTTGCAGTTCCGGCTGAGCGGCAGCGATCCGCCCGGCCATCGCATCCAACACCCGCTCGCGCTCTTCGCCTTCGGCGGCGTTGATCATCATCTTTGCCAATTCGGTAGCCACGGGCCCGCGATGACGCAAGGTGCGGGCCAGTTCGGTGGCGGTTTTGACGCCTTCGCCTGTTTCGACCACATGGTCCACGATCCCAAGGTCCAAAGCATCCGTTGCCGTGAACACCTCGCCAAACAACACCATGCGGCGCAGGAGCTGCGGACCAAAACGGCGCGCGGCGCGCTGGGTTCCCGACCAGCCGGGAATAACACCCAGCCCCGGCTCGGGCTGGCCAATTCGGATATGGCTTTCCGCGATGCGCAGGTCCGCGCAAGCAGCCAGCTCCAATCCGCCGCCCAGCGCATGACCATTCAGGACCGCGATCACCGGTTGGCGCAGACGTGCCAGTGCATCAAGCGCTTGATGCCCATCCCGGATCCAATGGCGGGCGAAGTGATCGGCGGAAAGACCCGACCAAGCGTCGATATCGCCGCCCGCGCAAAACGCGCGACCTTCTCCGCTAAGGATCGTGACATGCGCATCCTTGGCCTTTTCGATCCGACGGCAGATCGCCATCAGATCATCCATCATTTCCGAGGTCAGAGCATTCAACCGCTCGGGACGCCTGAGGGTCAGCTGAGCAATGCCATTGGAAATATCAAGCTGGAACGACGTCATCCGTCCGCAGCCAGCACAAGCCCCATCGCAGCCGGGTCAAAGAGCGCCGCATCCATGGTTCTCAGATCATCGGCGACCGACAACGACGTGGCGGCCTGATCCAGGATATCGCGTTGCAGATCCAGGCCCGGCGCGATCTCGGTTACCACCAACCCTCGGTCAGTCAGCTTGATCACGCAGCGTTCGGTCACATAAGTCACATCCTGACCCTGCGCTATTGCACGTTTGCCCGAGAACGAAATCTGGTCGACCTCGTCGACGAATTTCGCGACCTTGCCTTCCTGATGGATCTTCAATTCACCGTCTTCGATGCTCATCTTTGCGCCGGCGTTGAAATTTCCTGAAAACACGATCTTGCGCGCCCGCGCTGTGATGTCGACAAAGCCACCGGAACCAGCGGTTCGGTGGGGAATGGCCGACAAGCGCGAGACATTGACCGAACCATGTTGGTCCACTTCGAGGAAGGACAGCAGAGAGGCGTCGAACCCACCTGCCTGAAAATAGCAGAACTGGTGTGGAGACGCGACAAAGGCCTCGGCATTGGCCGAACACCCGAATTTGAAGTCAAGGAGCGGCACGCCGCCCACAGCCCCCTGCTCGATCATCCAGGTGACGGCACCGTGCAGTCCCTCTTCGACCAGGATACGGGGCACATTGGCCGAGATGCCAAAGCCGATATTCACCGCCCAGCCCTGCTTCAGTTCCAAGGCCACGCGACGGGCGATCACTTTGCCCACATTGAAATCAACGGTCCGAAAGCTGTCGAGCGGACGGGTCAATTCGCCCGAAATCGCCGGGTCATATTCTGTGGCGGTGGTTTGCAACTGATCCGGGGCTTCGACGATTGCGTCCACCAGAATGCCGGGGACGTGCACGTCATGTGGCCGGATCGATCCGGCTGCCGCGACGCGCTTGGCTTGGGCAATCACAACGCCGCCATTGTTGCGCGCAGCCAGGGCCATTTCCATCGCCCCCAGATAGGCGCCTTCATGTTCAAAGCTCAGATTGCCCTTTTCATCGGCGGTGGTGGCGCGAATGATCGCCACGTTGGGGGCCATGGATTTGAAGTAAAGCCAATCCTCGCCTTCAAACGCCATTCGTTTCACGATCGGTTCAGCCCGGGCCGCGTCATTCATCGCGCAGCCTTCGATCTGAGGATCGACAAACGTGTCCATCCCCACCTTGGTCAGGACGCCGGGGCGCTTGGCCGCAGCTTCGCGCAGCATGTCGAAGATGATGCCAGAGGGCACATTATAGGCGCGGATCTGTTCCGCCGTGATCATCTGCCAGATCTTGGGCGGCTCGGCCTTGGACGGACCCGATGGGTACGACCCGCCGATGATCCGGGTCAACAGGCCGGGTTTTGCAATATGATCCACCCCTTTGGTGCCAAACATATCGCCAGCGGCGATCGGATGGATCGAGGTCAGGTCCCTTGGCGCGCCTACTTCGTCATAGCGCTCACCAATGCCTTTGAGAACCGCGTCGGGACAGCACAAGCCGGAAGAGGAATTGACCGCTACGGTGGCCCCATCGGGGATCAGGTTTGCTGCCTCGCGCACTGTCATCTGCTTGGTCATGCGATCCTCACATTAGTAACTAACTGGTTATATATTGTATGACTCGGAGGCTGAACAAAATCAACACAAAACTCTGGCATGATCTCGGCGCTCAGACACAATTGACCTATCATCAAGTAACCATTAAGTTACTTGATGAGAAACTAGGAGGAACCAGATGAACATCTATTTTCGAGGTACGAACCAGCGTACTTTCGGCACCTTCCCTCTGACCGGAGAGACACTGCGAGATGCCGTCGCGCATGCGGCAGAGGTTGGGTATCGTTCTTTCGACACTGCGCAAATGTATGAAAATGAAGCGGATACAGGCGCAGCTTTGGAGGCGTTGGGCCTTGCGCGGGATGAACTCTGCGTCACCACCAAGGTGCACCCGGACAACTTTACCGCGGCTGATTTCCTGCCTTCGGTCGAAGAGAGCCTAAAGAAGCTCAAGCTCGATTATGTGGACGTCCTGTTGTTGCATTGGCCGCCGATTGGTGGTGACATCGCCCCGTCGCTGAAGCTGCTGGAGCAAGCGCACAAGGCAGGGTTTACCAGAAACATCGGTGTTTCGAACTATACAGCGCAAATGATGCGCGACGCCGTGAAAATCATTGATACACCGCTTGTCACCAATCAGGTGGAGTTTCACCCACTGCTGAATCAGGACATCCTGTTGGCGGCGGCAACGGAAACGGGCATTCCACTGTCGTCCTATTGTTCGGTGGCGCGCGGCGAAGTGTTCAAACACCCCATTTTCGGCGAGATCGGCCAGTCCTACGACAAATCCGCCGCGCAGGTGGTGCTGCGCTGGATCCTGCAAAAGGGCGTGTCGATCAACACCATGTCCACCAAGCGCGCCAATATCGAAGCCAATTTTGACGTGATGGATTTCACCCTGTCGAACATCGACATGGACCGCATCGACGCCATGACCCAAACCGGTTATCGCATCGTCGGCGAGGACCTGGTGCCTTGGGCACCTAAATGGGACTGACGCCGATCCAAATCACACTCCAAGGCGGCCCCTGTTTGGGGCCGTTTTTTGTTCGTGCCCAGGCTGGCAGGCCGCAATGCTTGGGCACCCATCCCCCACCCGACACTTTCCAGATTTTTACAAACAGCCGTTGTTGCGCAATGGTCCATAGCAATGCCGCGCTATGATCTTCGCAGTAGATATTTGAGACTGGGCTATCCAGAGCGCACCACATCCGTAGTAGCCATGCTGACCAGCGAAGGTCATCGCGTTCACCATCACCTTTGGTATTTTGTTCGTAGCAAAGACAATTGGAACGATCTCCCGCAAGAGGATCGCAACAGCTAGACAGCTGAAGGCTGCGCCGCGTCAAGGTTTGAACAGCAGTCGGGTTCGGGTATCAATTTTTTGGCATGCATCGGCAGATGATCAAAAAAACAAGCAACACCATGGCCGCTGCAGGCAACCCGAACTGGCCCAATGTTACCGGTCGTTTTGACGACGATAACGCCAACTGGCCCGTTCCGGAATGGCAGGCCGCAACACCGCTCTGGGCAACGCTGGCGCAGTGGACCCAGTTCACCGACTTCGCAATTCATGCCAGAAGCGCCGTACGAGTCGAGGAAATGAAAGAGATCGCGGCGCTGTTCAAGGATCCTGCACCTGTCTGTTCGGACGAGCTGAGCATTCAGATGGAATGGAGCGGTGCGCCTGCGGATGGCGCTTTTCGGTGGATCCAGTGAATGACGGGTTGTTCCTGCGCTGGTCCTATCCTGTGAACTCGGTTTCCTGGAAACTGCATGGGTGGATTGATAAACGTATCTCGGATTGGAAAGCCGCAGACGGTCACATGATGCACCTGACCGAAGTGCGGTTGTTGGCACACGTTCCACCCCGGCAAGCACCGCCAATGTCGATGTCCATCCGCGAACCGGTGGTAGAGGGGCTGTTGCAGCCCCCCCGGACACCAAATCAGTCAGGACGTTTCGCGAGCTACAGAGAGTGCCATCGTGATCAATGGTTCCCCCGGATCATGTCGGCAGCTTTTTCCGCCATCATGATCGTCGGCGCATTGGTGTTGGAGCCGATCACGCTGGGCATGGCCGAGCTGTCGCAAATGCGCAGCCCATCAATACCGTGAACACGCATTTTCGGGTCCACAACGGCCATATCATCGACACCCATCTTGCAGGTGCAGGTCGGGTGATACGAGGTGCGGCCATACTGGCGCGCATAGGCTTCGTAGTCGGCCTGGGTCTTTACGCCGTCATCGGGGAAACGGATCTTGCGGATGTATTTCTGCAGGCTGGGCTGGCGGAAGATTTCCACCGAATGTTTGATCCCGTCCACCGAAATCCTCAGGTCATCGGGGTGACCCAGAAAATTGGGATCAACCAGCGGCAGATCTTCGATCCTGTTTGACCGCAGGCGCACCGTGCCGCGCGCCTTGGGCCGCAACGTATAGGAGTTGAGCGTGATGCCGGAACTTCCCTTGGGCACGCTGGGAACACCTGCCTCGGCACCGGCACCGGCAAGGAAGTGGAATTGCAGATCCGGCACTGTCGCGGTCTTGTCGCCATACCAGAAGGCGCCGCCCTCCACGACGTTTGACGCAACGGGGCCCGAGCCAAACAAGACATATTGCATCCCGGCCCAGATGGCCCAATGGGGTTTGCCATATTTGTCCAGGCTTTGATGGCCGTTCAGTTCGGCCACGATATCAACACCGAAATGATCGTTCAGGTTCTCACCCACGCCGGGCAGATCGTGGATCACGTCAACTCCGACGTCGCGCAGATGTGCGACAGGACCGACGCCTGAATGCAGCATCAATTTTGGCGTGCCGATGGCACCCGACGTGACCAGTACCTCCTGATCCGCGCGGACCACGGTTCTTTGTCCGTCCCGGGCGTATTCCACCCCGGTTGCCCGACCGTTTTCGATCACGACCCGATGCACCTGGCAGCCGATCTCGACCGTCAAATTCGAACGCTTCAGCGCCGGGCGCAGATAACCCACCGCTGCCGAACAGCGTTTGTTGTTCCAGATCGTGGTCTGATAGACCCCGGCCCCTTCCTGCACCGGACCGTTGAAATCCGGATTATAGGGCAGACCCGCCTCTTGCGCCGACCGCACAAAGGCGCGGGTCATCTCTTGCGGAGCCGACAGGTTCGACACGCCCAGCGGGCCGTCCGTGCCGTGCCAGTCGCCGGACAGGATCGCGTTACGTTCAGAGCGGATAAAATATTTCTTGACCTCGTCAAAGGACCAGCCGTCACAGCCTTCCTCGTTGGCCCAGCGGTCGTAATCCACGGGGTTGCCACGGGTGAACACCTCGGCATTGATCGAACTGCCCCCGCCAATCACGCGCGCCTGCGCATAGGGGATTTCACGGTTGTTGGCATGGACCTGCGGAACGGTGGTAAACCCCCAGGTGTGCGGCCCGTCGGTCATCTTGGCGAAACCAACCGGCATGTGAATAAGCGGATGGTTGTCCTTGCCGCCCGCTTCCAGCAACAGGACCCGCACCGCGCTGTCTTCGGTCAGACGATTGGCCAGCACACAGCCCGCCGATCCGCCGCCAACAATCACATAGTCATATCCAGACGTCGCCATCCCGGCCCCCATTTCCCGATATACCGTTGCGGTCCCGCCAGCGTTTTCGAACTGGCGTGACCGCTTGTTTCAAACCGGATCAGACCTGACCCGCCGCGATCATTCAACCCAATGGCTGCGTTTGCCGAACTCGATATGGATTGATTTCAACTGGGTGTATTCCTCGACCCCGTGCATCCCCGCCTCACGCCCCCAGCCCGAGGCCTTGAACCCGCCAATCGGCAGCTCGGGGCCACCAGCGAGGGTGGTGTTGACCCAGAACCGTCCGGCCTGCACGCGCCGCGCCACGGTCAGCGCCTTGTCAATATTTTTGCTCCACACACTGGCGGCCAGCCCGTATTCCGTGTCGTTGGCGATTTTGATCGCGTCTTCGATATCGTCAAAGGGGATGACACACAGAACCGGGCCAAAGATCTCTTCGCTGGCGATGGCCATATCCGTGGTGACGTTGGTAAAGACGGTTGGCTCGATATATTGCCCGCCGGAAACCTGGAGCGTTCCGCCGCCGGAAATCAGTCTGGCACCTTCTTCCTGACCCTTGGCGATGTAGGACAGGATGGTGTTGTTTTGTGCGCCCGTGGTGATAGCACCGGCCTGTGTCGCCTCGTCCAGGGGATCGCCTATGCGTACCTTGTGCAGCTTGGCCGCCACCTTTTCGGCGAAATCGTCTGCGACCGACCGTTCCACCAACAGCCGGGACCCCGACACACAGCACTGGCCAGTATTGAAGGCGATACCAAAGGCCACGCCATCGGCGGCGTCATCCAGATCGGCATCTGCAAAAACGATCTGAGGGTTCTTACCGCCCAGCTCCAACGCCAGCTTCTTGAAATTCGAAGCCCCGGATGCGGCGACCACAGACCGTCCCACGCCGGTCGATCCGGTAAAGGACAGCATGTCCACATCCATGTGTTCTGCCAACTTCTGCCCGACACTGCGGCCCGAACCGGTCACAACATTGAACACCCCATCGGGCAGGCCCGCCTCGCTCAGGATTTCGGCCAGGATCAATGTGGTCGCGGCCGTGACTTCGGACGGTTTCGCAACAATGGTGCATCCGGACGCCAGGATATAGGGCACCCGTTCACACAGGATCAGAAACGGAAAGTTCCATGGCGTGATCAGCCCGACAACCCCGACCGGTTCGCGGGTGACAACGCCCATCGCCCCGTCGCCCGAGTTGTTGAAACTGTCACCATGCAAACCGCGCGCCAGACCGGCGGCGAATTCGAACATGCCGACGCAGCCGCCCACCTCGGCGCGAGCCTGTGAAATCGGCTTGCCGTTTTCCAGCACCTCCCAATAGGCGATCTCATCCGTGCGCTGGCGGATTAGTTCGGCGGCTTTGAGCAGAACGCCCCCGCGATCAGCCCCGGACAGTCCCGACCAACGCCGGTCGTCAAAGGCCTTGCGGGACGAGGCCACAGCTGCGTCAAGATCCGCCTCGGTGCAGCGCGGCATCCGGGTGACCGGCACGCCATGCCCTGGAGAGCTGCGTTCGAACACGTCGCGATCTCCGGCCGACACCGGCTTGCCATCAAGAAAGAAACCGAAATCGCGCGGCTCGCTGGGCGGGGGCAGGATTGAGCTGGAATGATCCATGTTGTCCTCTGTCTGGAATGCGCCCGGCGCAGTTCGCCGGGCGTCAGATCTGTTTCAGTCTTCGATTGACGAAAGTGTGCGCACAACAAGGGGAGTCGCCTGCATCGCCTCGAGCTTTGGTCCCCAAATTGCGAACCAATCCTGGGCCAGATGCATGTCGAGATCGGCCTTTGAGCTCCAGACCTCCACAATGGTCATCTTGTCGGGGTTGGAGCCATCACGCCAAAGTTCATATTGCTCGCAACCCTGTTCGCCGCGCGAACGGGGGATGAATTCGTCGCGGAACATGGCCACGAATTCTTCGGCCAGGTCCGGTTTAACATCCAGTTCCACCAAAAGACGCATCTTCGCCATCAGCCTGCAAGCTCCCAAAACCGTTGATATTTTGCTTCCAACGGATGCAGTTCCTTGCGCCCGTCAACATAGTAGCCGACCCATTCCGCCAGGCGTTGCCCCGCGCGGCGGCAGGCCTCTTTGGCATGATCCGCACGCGGTTCGCCGGCGACCACCGCGCCGTAATGCAGGCTTTCTTTCTTGGCAACGTAATCGGTGATGCCGAACACGAAATAGCCCATATTCATCATCATGATGGACAACGCCTGGCAGGTTAGTTCGCCACCGCCGCCCAACGACCCGGCCGAGGTAAACGGCACCGCGAATTTACCATCCGTCTTGAACCAGATGTCCGGCGTTCTGTCGTCCCACCATTTTTTCATCTTCCAGGAGATCCCGCCAAGATGGGTCGGGCAGCCAATCGCAATCCCGTCTGCCCAGAACACGTCTTCGGTTTCGGCGTCATCCACGTGGCGCACCCGCAATTCCATGCCTTCGACACGCTCGACACCCTCCTGCACCAGCGGCACCATGGTCGACGTGAATTTGCGGTCGCTTTCGCTGTCATAGATGATCAGGATCTTCGCCATTTTGTCCTCCCAGACAATTTGATCAGAATGTTATTTGTGTTTTCAAATCGCCGGGACGGGCGGCCAGCGTGTCAAACGCCGCCTGAATATCCGCCAGCGAATAGCTTGCCGCGGTGAAACGTTCGGTCTTGATCCGTCCGTGGATCAGCAAGGTCAGCGCGTCATGCATGTCTTCCCCCATGCCCGCGACCGATCCCTTGATCGAATTCTCGCTCAGAACCGTGTCCAGGATGTTCAGCGCCAGCGCATCGTCCGGACCAGTGATGCCAAAGGCGGCGATATGGCCGCCTCTACGGATCAGCCGGGTCGCTTGTTGGTAAAGCCGTGGCAGGCCGACGCATTCGATCACCACATCCGCGCCGCGCCCATCGGTATGGTCGCGCACCACCTGCTCCAACTTGTCGGGATCTGTGACGCCCACATCCGCCCCGGCCTCAACCGCCATTTGCACCCGGTCTTCGGACAGGTCCGCAACAATGATCGGTGCCGCGCCGATGGTGCGCAACAGCTGGACATGCAGATTTCCGATTGGCCCGGCGCCCAGCACCACCACCGATTGGCCAAATGTTACCCCGGCCTTGCGCGCGCAGCGCACCACGCAGGCAAGCGGTTCGGTGAGCGCCAGCACCGCAGCTGGAACGTCTGCCGGGACCGGGATCACCAGCCGCGCGGGGACCGCCACATATTCGGCGAACGCACCGTCCATCGTGATCCCCAGCTGGTTCATCTCCGGACAATTCAGAACCTCGTTGCGGCGACACCAGAAGCAGGTTCCGCACCCGATGTTCATGTCCACCACCACGGGCTGATCCAGGGACAGGCCGGTCACGTCTTCGCCCAGCTCGGCAATCACCCCGGTGAACTCATGCCCGGGAACCATCGGCAGATTTTCCGCTGCATAATGGCCATTGAAGATATGCACATCGGTGCCGCAGATGCCGACGCGGGTGACACGCACCAGCACCTCGTCCCGGTCGGGTTTGGGGCGCGGCACGTCTTTGACCTCGAACTTTCCCGGTTCCACCAGAACGGCGGCGCACATGGTTTCCGTGTCGGAAGGGGTCATTTCACCACCCGCAGTTTGGTACGGTCAATGGTGAGCGCGATGGCTGCAATCAGGATCAGGCCGAACACCATCTGTTGCTTGGTCGCATCCACTTCGAAGTAAAGCATCGAAGAGCGGATCACCGCCACGATCAGCGTGCCGATCAGCGTGTTGACCACGCCACCCACACCGCCGGTCAGCGGCGTGCCGCCCACCAGCACCGCCACGATGGCAGGCAACAGGAACCCGTTGGCCAGGGTAGGTGATCCACCCGAGAGCTTGACCGAGAAAAGAAGACCAGCAATGGCCGCCAGCCCGGCAGAGACAGCAAAGGCAAGGATCTTGATCCGCGTCACATTGAGACCCGACGCCACAGCGGCCGGTTCGCCCGCTCCCACGGCTTTCAGGGCTCTACCAAATGTAGTGCGCGATTGCAGGAACCAAGTGGCGATCACCAGCGCCGCGCCAATAAAGAGCTCATGCGGGATGCCTGCGGTTACCCTGGTCATCCAGCCAAAATTCGCATCGCGCATGGATGCATCCATGAACAGCGCACGCTGCCCTGACAAATATTGCGCCGCCGAATAGGCCACGCCACCGATTGCCAGCGTCGAAATGAAGGACGGGACCAAAAGTTTGGTGGTCACATAGCCCGACACCGCCCCCATGACCAACCCGGCCAAGAGACAGATCACAGCAGCGCCGATCCCAAAGGTCGGCAAGGTCAGGGTGGCAATCACCGTGGTCATATTGGCAATCGACTGCGCCGACAGGTCAATCCCACCGATATAGATGGCAAAGGTCATGCCAAGCGCCATGATGAACAAAGGCACAATGTCAGCCGCCATCGACACTAGATTCACCGGGCGAAGGAAGTTTGAGTCCGCCACCCCGACTATGAGAACCAGAGCCAGGAGGGTCATCCACGGCAGGTGCGGCTTGATCCGTTCAAAACTTACAGCGGTCATCGTGTTGGAAGTCATCTTTCGGTCCTCAGATCATGTGGTGGACAAGGTCATAGAGCGACGGCTTATCCCCTGGGCTGCAATCGAAACGTTTCTGCGCGACGCCATCCTTCAACACGATGATCGTGTGGCTCAGGCCAATCGCCTCTTCCAGCGTGTCCGCCACCAGGATGATCCCCACCCCGTCATCGGACATTTCACGCACCATGTCGTAAACGTCTTCTTTGGCTCCGATATCGAGCCCCCGCGTCGGGTGATCGAGCAAAATGATGTCTGAGCCGGCGGAACGCCATTTCGCCAGCACCACCTTTTGCTGATTGCCACCGGACAGCCCGCCGCAATCCTTATAGACATCCGGGGTTTTGATCGCCAATCGATCAATCCATTGCCGCGCCAGAGACTTTTCCTCGCCGATGCGCAAGATGCCGTAATTGGCGTAGTTTCCGAACTGACTCAGGGTCATGTTCTCATAAACATTCATCCCAGCGACAATGCCTTCGACCTTTCGTTCGCGCGGAGTATATCCCACTCCGTTGGCCACGCCGGACTGTGCATTGAAGGTCTTTATTGCATTGCCTTTGATAGCCACCTGACCCAAATTCGGAGTTTCAAGGCCAAAAACCGTGCGCAGGATCGCTTCGCGGCCCGACCCTTCGGTGCCAACTAGGCAAAGCACTTCGCCGGGATGCAGCTCAAACGAAATATCGGAATATTTACGGTCAACCGACACCGTATCAAAGGACACCAGCGGCTGGGTGTCAGCCTGATAGGGTTTCTGTTTCTGCTCGCGGTAATATTCCTTGTCGACATCGCGCCCCACCATCTTGTGCTGGATCGCGTCCACATTTGCTTCGTCATGGCTGACCACATCAACCACTTGTCCATCTTTCATCACATAGATACGGTCGGACAGCTCCAACACCTCATCCATCCGGTGACTGACAAAGATAAACGACGCACGGTTGGTCAGTTCGCGCACGAGGCTGAATAAAAGCTCTACCTCTTCTTTGGCCAGAACCGAGGTTGGTTCGTCCAACAGGATCACCAGATCACCGTCTATGCGTTCTTCCAAGGTCAGCACCTTGGCGAGTTCAACCAGTTGCCGCTGGGCAAACGACAGTTTTGAGGTGATCATTGCCGGATCAATATCCAGCTTGACTTTGGCCAGCTGCATGCGTGCAGCTGCAGCCATCGCTTTCCAGTTAATCACACCGAATTTGACGAATTGGCTTTCAAAGCCAAGAAAGATGTTTTCCATCACCGTCAGGTTGGTGATCAGCGATTGTTCCTGAAACACCATGCCGATGCCATGATCCATGGCCTGTCGCGGGTTCTGGAACCGCACCTTGGTGCCATCGATTGTGATGTCGCCGCCATCGGGTTGATAGGCACCATAGATCACCTTCATCAAGGTCGATTTTCCGGCACCGTTTTCCCCAACCAGCCCAACGATCTCGCCGCGCCCGATTTTAAAATCCACAGCCTTGAGCGCATGCACCCCGGGGAAGATTTTGTCTACTTTTTGAAGCTCGTACATATCCCGCCCCTATTTCACGAAGGTTACGGATTTGCGGTCGGTAGAAAGCACCACAGCGACAATCACCAGCGCGCCGAGCACACCATCCTGCACGTAACCGGGCAGGCCGATCACCACCATGCCGTTGTTGATCACGTTCACGATCAACACTCCGATCAGCGTGTTCCACACACCACCAATCCCACCCCAAAGCGCGGTGCCGCCGACCACAACCGAGGTGATGGAAACAAACATAAAGTTCGACCCGGTTGCGGTTTCGGCGATGCCGATCCGGCCCACGGCCAAAAGCGCGCCCACCGCATAGAAAACGCCTGCCAGTGTAAAGCCCAGGATTCGCACCCGGTTCACGTTCAGCCCCGAAGCATGAGCCAACTCTTCTCCGCCGCCAACAGCATAGAAATTGCGGCCCAATGTGGTGCGTGTCTGAATAAACCAACCGATGAGCAAAAAGCCGAGCGCCACATAGCACATGATTGGAAAGCCGAACCAACGCTCGGTCAGCAAAGCGCGGAACAGGTCGTCTTCGACCCGGATGCGGTCGCCGCCCGTCAGCAACAGCGCAAAGCCGGTGCCGACAAAACCCATCGCTAGCGAGGCCATGAAGGACGGGATCTTTAGCCAGACATGCACCAGCCCGTTCACCAAACCAACCGCAGCCCCCACCAGCAACGCCAAAGGCAGCGCCAGCCAGGCGATCGAGGCCAGTGTTCCGCCCAACGCAATGAACGCAAAGGCGAACACCACGGCACAGACTGACACCGTGCCCTCCATTGACAGGTCAATGGACCCCATGATGATGATGAATGTCACCCCAACTGCCACCATCAGCGCAGGAGCCGAGGAAATCCCAATTCGGGCGAAGTTGCGCAGCGAAAAAAATCGCGGCTCCATCGCTGCAAAAAACAGCACCAGCACCAGCAGGACGATCAACGGCGCCCATTTGATTAGAACATCCCGTGTCAGCACACTGCCCACTGTTCCACTCCATGAAATGAAATTGCTTCAGCCATCTTAACCAGACCTGGCTGAATAAGTCGGACCATTCCTTGAAATGATCCATCGCCGGGGCGACGCAGAACGCCGCCCCGATCAGGGAGGTTACTTGTACATGATCTGGCCGTTGGCCGGACCCCAGAAGTCGCTCCAGTCATATTTTGGAACGCTGTCGATGAAGTTCGACTGGAACTCCACCGCATCTTCGGGCGTGATAAACACGGCCGGGCCATAGAACTCGCGGTGGGCGTTCGGCTCTTCAGAAGGTTTGAAGGTGCCGATTGCCGCGTGATAGGCCAGCGCAGCAGTGATACCGCCACCCCAATGCGGGTTGGTGAACACAGTGGCGAGGATTTTTTTCTCGGCCACAAGCTGCACAGCCTGCGGATTACCGTCATACGAAACGATCGGCATGTCGTCGATGCCTTCGGCCCGCAGCGCCTCCAAAACGCCATATGCGATAGTGTCGTTGGCGCAGTGGACGCCTTTGATCTCGTCGCCATAGCGAGTCAGGAAGGCCGACATCACCTGGTTGGCTTTCTGGGTGTCCCAGTCGGCCGGTTCTGCGGCCAGCAGCTCGACATCCGGATAGTCCTTCAAGGCGTTTTTCAGACCCTGCAAACGTTCGATCGCCGGGTTGTTCGAAGCGATGCCGCCCAGATGCACGACGCCGCCCTTGCCGCCCATCGCATCCAGCAGGATACGCGCGGTCTGTTCTGCCGGACCTTCGTCCGACCAGGTCATGTGAGACACATAGTGGTCGCCGAAATCCCACGGGTGCAGATCATCGGTCTTGTTCCAGATGGTCGAAACATACCCACCAGCTGCGGCAACGGCTTCAACCACCGGACGGCAGTTCGGCGCATCGTTGGTGTCGATGGCCAAAGCCAGTTCGCCATTGGTTTTCGAAAGCAGCGCCTTGACGTCCGCCAGCGACTTTTCCGACGACCCTTCATTGATCAGGTGGGTCAGGAAATCCTTGGATTTGCCCAGACTTTCGACAAACGCCTCACCGCCGGAAACGATCTCGTTCCAATAGGGGTTGGTGCGGTTGCGATAGCTCCATGCCACAGTCGGATCAGAAATCGCGGCCTGCGCCATTCCGCCCATCATGCTCGATGCAGCTACGCCGCCTACGCCATAGGCTGACGCCAGCAGGAAATTACGACGGTTGACCGTCTCCTGCTCGATGAATTTTTTGATGAATGACATGGTTTCCTCCCTTTTCATTCGGTTTCCGCCAAGCGCGATTGGCTTGCGGTGTTTTGTATTCTTCGTCCCGGCGGCTGAGCCCTCCCAGACCCGTGAATCAGATCCCGATGCGGGGTTGATGTTCACTTAATGCACTAACTGGTTACTTCACTGACAAAGCGCATGTCAACCCTCTCCAGTCAGAGCCAGTTAGGAAAACTCAACCTCGGAATCGACGTTTTCTCCTTGACTACTCCCCCTGTGAGGAGTGATTTGACTCGAGTGCTGAGACTTTGGTTTCTTAAATGAAACGAACAGTTCCCCAAGCGAGCGCATGCATCAAAAGGACAGAAGCATCATGGCTGAAGCGCCAAAGAAACGAAAAAGAGACGCAGAAGCCACCCGCGCCCGTATCCTTCTTGCGGCCAAGAAAGAGTTTTCGAAACACGGATTGGGCGGTGCACGGGTTGATGAGATCGCGGAGCGGGCCAACGCCAACAAGCGCATGATCTATCACTATTTCGGCGGTAAGGAAGATCTGTTCAGCGCTGTACTGGAAGAGGCCTATCTTGACATTCGTACCGCAGAACAAAAGCTGCGTCTGGACGATTTAGCCCCGGCTGAAGCGCTCGAGAAACTCGTCCGTTTCACTTGGAACTACTATCTCAAAAACCCGGAATTCATCACTCTGATTAACAGCGAAAACCTACATCGCGCCAAACATATCAAAGGTCTGGCGACCCTCCCCCAAGCCATGCGCGGGTTGGTCGATATGGTGTCGTCGATCCTGAAACGCGGAGAGGACAGCGGTGATTTTCGCACCGGCATCGACGCTACGCAACTCAACATCACCATTGCCGCAATCGGGTATTATTACCTCACCAACCGCTTTACAGGGTCCTATCTGTTTGATCGTGACATGATGGACAGGGAAGCGTTGAGCGCCCGGTTGGATTTCAATGTGGACACGATTATGCGCCTGGTTGCGGCGGATTGATCCGACCCGATACCATGTTTCCAAACCATGCTACGGGTGTGCCCCGAGTGAACAGGCAAATACAATCGCACCACTTTGGCAGCCTGCGTTCTGTGCGGGTTCCGGTGATCTTGCCAATCAGGCCTCAACAGCTGCGGACAGACCTGCGTCCCTGATCGCCGCCAGCGCGCATTCCACGTCCTCCGGCTCTTTTGCGCCCGACACGCCGATTGCGCCGATCAGTGCCCCCTGCTCATAAACGGGCACGCCGCCGCCCCAAGTCAGCAGGCGTTCTCGCGTCCCAACGCCAAGGCTAAGAGTGGCGCTTTTCATCATGCCGGCACCAAATTCGGCGGATGGTTTGCGCAAAGTCGCCGCAGTATATGCCTTATCAAGTGCAAAACCGCCGATTGGCGGGGCTGTGGCGTCATCCCTGCCAAAGGAGACCAACCCGCCATGGGGGTCGCACACCGCCACGGCCACCGCCCACCCCCGTGACTGTGCATAGGTCAATGCGGCCGAGACCAGAGTTTGCGCCGCGTCATAGGTAATGATGCACTGTGAGAAACTGTTCATGGCTATTGGATCAACCTGTTGATGAGAGTTTTGGGCGCATCGCAGTTCTCTGCGCAACTTTGAAGCGGTGACAGGGGCAAGCCCCGTGCCAGACCGATAGCAACATATCGCACGAACGCACAAGCGCCATCAATAGCACCTGAACCAATCCAGGACTGCGCAGGCGTATGATCCCACGAGTTGATGGGGCGATCCGTTCGTAGAAATGGAAGGAAGCGCTTTGGGCAAATTCGTCACGATAGCGCTTCGCCCACGCACCCCGCTGCCGCTGGACGGCTGCCTCTATGCTTCGCAGCCTTCGCCATCGCATCTCACAGGATTCTCTCTCCATTGTTGCTGGCAGCGTCACGGAAAATCACGCGTCTAGACATCGATGGGGACAAGCCCAAAACGACATCCCATTGGTCATTTTTATATCGACATCGCCGACGTCAGAATCGAAGAAAGTTAGCTTTTTCTCTTTGTGGCGAATGACCGAACCAGCAAGTTCGCCGTTGCGCAACTGGTGGAGAAGGCCAATCGCAAGACAGCCTGAGAGTTCCTTGAGCCTTCTGGAATCTGTGCCTTGGTCTGGGTCCTGGGTTTGGCGGCCACAGTTTGTCCTCCCTCTTGCTGTGACCCAGAACAACGGAACGCCACAGCCGGTATTTGGCGTGATAGCCGGAGTAGCGCTGACCAGTGGGCTCACACCCAAGCCAGTAGCGGATGATCTTGGCGTCGGAATGTCGACGCTGAACAAATCGATCACAGCCCACCGAGATACGGATGTGTTGTCGAAAGTGGATTTGGGCCTCGCCCAAGAGAATGACCGGCTTCGGCGTGGGAGCCGCATTCCCAATGAGACAAGGGAAACCTCAAAAAAGGCCCCGGTGTTCTTTGCGCGCCAAAAGCCGTGAGGTTTAAGTTCATCTAAGAGCACCAATCTTCATTTCCCTTGGCCGGGTGTCAGGGCGTCGCAACCTGAAATTGTTCAGGTAACGTGGGATAATTCGCGAAGTCACCTAGCAGGACCCATAGGGTTTTTGAACGGTGGATGTGTGAATGGTCAGCTGATTAATTCTTGCTGCAAAACCAGCTTTGCACCGCAAGCGGCATGAACAGAAGATCTTGAGAACATCTGGTAAAATATTCGGCGGCTCACCCGCTTGCAATCATACTTTTCCGCTACGCAGC
This sequence comes from Rhodobacteraceae bacterium M382, assembly GCA_025141015.1. Taxonomy (NCBI): domain Bacteria; kingdom Pseudomonadati; phylum Pseudomonadota; class Alphaproteobacteria; order Rhodobacterales; family Paracoccaceae; species Rhodobacteraceae bacterium M382. The sequence continues at coordinate 4,208,657 of CP081098.1, forward strand.
TTCGGTTTCGTTGATCGCAATTCGTTGGCGAATATCTGTTCTTTGCTCTGCAACGGCTTCGGCGTGGCGCTGTCGGACGTGACCATAGCCACGGATCCGGTCGGGCAGCAAAAGCAGCTCGGTCACTTCGGAAGCATTGTCGCCTGTGGCATGTTCCAGAGCAAATTCGATATCCGCCTCGTAATCCGCCAAAATTTGCCGCGCCAGCACGGCCTCGGCATTGTTGCGGAACGGGTCAAAGCGGGTGCCGCGCAATCCCCGGAACCGGTTCATCAGGGCAAAGAAGCGCATCGCGGTCTTGCCTTTGACCGGTCCTTTGACCGGTTTGCCGGTTTTGGGGTCCGTGCCGCCATAGGGCCAGGCCCCAAAATGAAAGGTCAGCTCCATATCGCCTTCGAACGCAGCCTCAAGCGAGGCCTTGAACTCTGGCTTGCAATACAGGCGCGCGACCTCCCATTCGTCCTTGACGGCCAACAGCTTGTAGTACCCTCGGGCCACAGCCATGACCGACGCGGTGCTCAGCCCGGCATCGCGAACGCGAGCCACCATAGCGGAATATCGATCAGCCAGACCCTGCCCCTGATAGTCGACAAGTTCACCCACCCGATGCGCAACGACCTCCTCGACGCTTTGTTCGCGACGATCATCCAGCAGCACGGGTGCCTGTGGGCCCATCATGCGGTCGACGGTTTCGGGTTCGGCAATGGCAAGACGCCCAAGCGCAAAGGCGCGTTTGTTTTTCTCGGCAGCAACCCCGTTCAGGTCAATCGCCCGGTGCAGCGCCTCGATCGACAACGGAACACCGCCCTGCTGCCAGGCCGCACCCAAAAGCAGCATGTTGGCAAACACCTGATCGCCCATCAGCTTGGCGGCCAGAGTCTGAGCGTCCAGAGCTACGACATCATCACCCAGCACGCGGGTCAGGCGTTCGACCTGTTCGTCCCCGCTCAGGGTCCAGTCCGGGTTTTGCGAAAATTCGGATGTGGGAACCACCGTGGTGTCCGTCACGGCCAACGAATTGCCCGGTGTCAGCTTGGACAGCGCCTCGTCCCCGGCAGCCACCACCAGATCGCAGCCGATCATGGCGTTTGCTTCACCCGCCGCGATCCGGGTTGCGCGCATTTGTTCGGGCGCGGTTGCGATCTTGATGTGGGAATGCACCGCGCCGTATTTTTGGGCCAGACCGGTGATGTCCAGGTTCGAGGAATAATATCCATCGGCATGGGCCGCGACCGCCAACGTCTGCCCCACGGTCACGACGCCTGCGCCGCCGATGCCGGACACGAGGATCGACCACGACCCGTCGATCGGACGGGCCGCAGGCATCGGCAGGTGGCTGTCATCAATGGTGATGTCGCTTGCCTTGGCTTTGCGGGGCTGTGCGCCGGTCACGGTCACAAAGCTGGGGCAGAACCCTTCGACACAGGAAAAGTCCTTGTTGCACGAGGATTGGTTGATCTGCCGCTTGCGGCCAAATTCGGTTTCCAGCGGTTCGATGGCCATACAGCCTGAAACGGTCGAGCAATCGCCGCAGCCTTCGCAGACCGCCGCGTTGATAAAGGCGCGTTTGTCCGGGTCCACCCATTTGCCGCGCTTGCGCAGGCGGCGGCGCTCGGTTGCGCAGGGTTGGTCAAAGATCAACACGGTCACGCCAGGAAGCTTGCGCAACTCGGCCTGCACCAATTCCAGTTCGGTCCGGGGGTGTACGGTGACGCCGTGGCCCAACGCCTTGCCGTCGAATTTGTCGGTCTCATCCGTCACCAGGGCGATACGTTCGACACCTTCGGCCCGGACCTGTTCCACCATCTGTTCGGGGCTGATCTCGCCGTCATGGGGTTGTCCGCCCGTCATCGAGACAAAGCCGTTGTGCAGCAACTTGTAGGTCATCGGGGCCTTGGCGGCCACGGCGGCGCGGATCGCCAGCAGGCCGGAATGGAAATAGGTGCCGTCGCCCATATTGGCAAAGACATGGGCCTCATCCGTGAACGGATACTGCCCCAGCCACATCGCGCCTTCGCCGCCCATGTGGCTGATGGAATTGGTCTTGGACAGGTCACGAAACACCGCCATCGTGTGGCACCCGATCCCGGCCAGCGCGCGGCTACCGTCGATCACCTGCGTTGACCGCCCATGCGGGCAGCCCGCGCAAAACGACGGCGGGCGCACCGCCCCGCCCCCAAGCGCCGGGGGGGCGTCGGGGCGGTTCGGCAGTTGCAAGGTGCTGTCGGGTGCCAGATCTTTTGCCGTGCGCACGATCACCTGCGACACAAGGTTAGGGGTGATCTCACCCACCCCCGGAAAGGCGCATTCGCCTTCGTTGGCCGAATAGGGTCGGCCCTGATAGGTCTTGCCAACGATGCGCGGGGCAAGGTCCGAGCCATAAAGCGCCGAGCGGATTTGATCTTCGAGCAGGGCGCGTTTTTCTTCGACCACGATGATCGTGTCGAGCCCTCGGGCAAACTCCTGCAACACCACGTCATCCAGCGGCCAGACCATGCCAACCTTGAGAAGCCGGACAGGCATGTCTGCGATCTGGCCATCACGATAGCCCAACCCGGCCAGCGCTTGATTGAGATCCTGCCAGGACTTGCCCGCAGCCACGATGCCGATGCGCGCGTCCGCGTTGCCCTGAATCTGATTCAGGTGGTTGGCGCGGGCATACTCCAGCACCTTGCGCAACCGCACGTCCCACAGCTTGCGTTCCTGCTCCAGAATGGGCTGGAACGGCTTGATCGAGGTGTCTTCAAGCCCGGTGTCATCGGGCGTGACAATCTGCGGACTGTCGGGGGCCACATACACAGACCCGCCGCCTTCGACCACGTCAGTCACCAGCTTCATTCCCACCAGGGTCGAGGAAAAGCGGCTCATCGCGATACCGTGCAGACCCATGTCCAGCACATCCTGCGCATTGGCCGGGGCCAGCAACGGCATGCCGAGCGAGGCAAAGTTCAGATCCGAATAACACGCCACGGTCGAGGATTTGGCCCCGTGGTCATCGCCCACCAACAACAGAGTGCCGCCCTTGGGGTTGGTCCCTGCCAGATTGGCGTGGCGCAGCGGGTCCATCGAGCGATCCATGCCCGGTGCCTTGCCGTACCAGATCGAAAACACCCCATCGACGCGGGCACCGGGAAACAGGCCCACCATCTGGGCCCCCCATGTGGCCGTGGCGGCCAGATCCTCGTTCACGCCGGGCTGAAAGTGGATGTTGTGCGCCTTCAGCTCTTTTTCGGCCTGCCAAAGGCTCATGTCATAGGTGCCGACAGGCGATCCGCGATAGCCCGAGATGTAGCCGCCCGTGTTCAGCCCCGCCGCCGTGTCCCGTTTGCGCTGCTGGATCGGCAGCCGCACCAGCGCCTGCATGCCGGTCATGTAAACCCAGCCTTCGTCTTGCGACAGGCGGTCATCAAGGGTCATTTCAAGGCGCTTGGCGCGGAGGTGTTCACTCATCTGGGGTGCTCCTGGAGCAAATGGGTCAGGCGTGTGGGTCAGGCGTGTGGATCAGGCGTTTGGATCAGCTGCGATGGCTTCGATTTCGACCAGCGCGCCCGGAATGGCGAGCGCCGATGTGACCGTGGACCGCGCCGGGATGTCCGCGCCAAACGCTGCGGCATAAGCGGCGTTGAATTCGGCGAAATTGGCCAGATCGGTCAGCCAGACTGTGGTCTTGGTGACATGGGACAGGTCGGCCCCGGCCGGCGCCAGAACAGATTTCAGGTTGGCGATGGCCTGTGTGGTCTGCGCGGCAATACCGCCATCGACCAGCTTGAAATTTTCATCAACGCCCAAAGCCCCCGAGCAAAAGATCAGCCCGGCGGCGCGGGTGGCAGGGACAAGCGGCACAGTTGCGCCATTGGGCAGGACCGGTTGGGAACCGATGCGGGAAACACTCATGGGTATCCTCTCTATTCAGCGATTGCGGCAAAGGGGTTTTCGACCCGTGGCCAGTAATTGGTATCACGTTTGGTAAATGGAATGATGGTCATGTCTGGTGTCACGATACCCGGTCCACGCACATGAACAACCTCTGATGCTATTGGGGCAAAGGCGGCGTAGAAATGGTTGGTCGATTTAACCACCAGCGCGCGCATCTGCGTGATGTCCAGTCCCAGATCGGTAAAGGCCGACGGGTTGAAACATTGGGTGCGTTCCGACGACAGGATGACATGCACCCCGTCCGCCTCAAGCCAGACGCCGGTGCCCATCGCCATCTCGGTGTCGCCCAGTTTCATGCTCATATTTTCACGGATGGCGCGGACCGTGACGGTCAGGTCAATCGGATGGCCCGAAAACGCGCAGATCTTGCCGCCCAAACGCACCCGCATCGTCGCGCCGACACCTGCGTTCTGGCACATGCCGATCAGAACCGGCTCCCAGAACAGGGCAAAGGCAATATCCTTTGTCCCGCGATCCAACGCTTCTTGCAGGAAATAGGTGGAATCGCTTGGCGCACCGCCCCCGGCATTGTCGGCCATATCGGCCAGAACAACCGGGAATTGGGTCGCCTGATCCACCCGGTCCAGCGCGGTTGCAATGTCGGGATAGACCCCGCGCAGCCCTTCGCGGATAGACCACAGATCAGCAGCAAAACGTTCGGCTGTGTCCGTGGCCTTAGCCGCATTGCCGTCGGCAATCACCAGCATGCGGGCCCCAACATCGGCCACATCCGCCCAGGGAAACCCGTGGGTCAAGGACACTGACAGAATGCCATCCTTGCCCTCGGCGTCTTTCATCGCCTGCACAAAGCCTTGCCCCGGTTCCTTCATCGTTTCGATGATGGTCAGCATCCGGCAATCGGCCATGGCCATCACCGGGTTTACCTTGCCTGTCGCCGTATCCGCCGCCATCTGGAACAGCTCGCGCGCGCGGTCTGGGCTGTCGATATGGGGGTATTCCTTGTAGTTCACGATCAGCGTGGCGTTGGTGATCATCTTTGCGGTCAGGTGGTTGTGCGGATCCAATTCCAGCCCGATGACGGCCCCGCTGCCAAGGATCGCGCGCGCGCGTTCCATCAGATCGCCTTCGCAATCGTCATAGCCATCCGCCACCATCGCGCCATGCATCGAGATCAAAAAGATGTCGGGCCTATGAGTTTCCAAATCGGCCAGAATTTCGTCGCGATACCCTTCGTAGACCTCGCGCACCGTGGGGCCGGCGGGTTGTGCCACGGCCGTCAGACTTTCGATCACCTGCCATCCGCGCGCCTCGGCCGCCATGCGCCATTCGATCAACGGGGCGCTGAACAGGTTGCCGGGCTGCTCGGTCGCGGTGCGCGTGACCATCGCCTCTTCAAAGGACAGCCGCCCTGTCGGGATGGGGGAAAAGGTGTTCGTTTCGGTCGCAAGACCGGCAATCAGGAGTTTCATCTTGTTGTCCTTGTTGTCCGTTCAGTCCCGGCTCAGGTCCTTGGCCAATTGCGCCGCGACGTGAACGGTGATGATTGCAAAAGCGATTGGAATGGCGACCGCAAAGACGATCATCGACAGATCCATGGTTTCGGCCTGACGCCCCGATTGGCGGGCAATAAAGCCGCGCGCGGGGTTCATGTTTGCGCCGAACACCGAATACCACAGGATCGGTGCCACAAAGATCATCGTCGCCCCGGCCCGCAGAATGGCCCAGATCCCGCCGCGGGCCTGCATGGCCGGAAACAGCGAGGGATCGGCCCGCAGCCGAAAGGCGCAGGATGCCCCCAGAACCCCGGCCCAGACCATCGTGTAACGGGCCAGTTCCTCGGTCCAGACGGGGGGCTGATCCAACAGGTAACGGGCGACGACCTGCCAGCCTGCGATAAGCACCAACAGGATCACTCCGATCATGGCACCTGTCATTGCAAACCGGTTCAACACCGATGAGAGCTTGTCCAGTGTCTGTGCCGCCGCCCGCATCCCCGTTACTCCGCCACGGCTGCTTTCCAGGCGTCCAACGCGCCCTCGGGCAGCGGCAGCACACCATACAGCGGCTCGGTTGCCGCCCGAAATTCGGCGCGCGCCTCGGGGCTGAGTGCGGTGACGGTGATGCCCGCCGCCTTCAGCTTGTCGATGACCGCGCCCTGATGACCCAGCCAATCCCGGTTCGCCGTCCGCGCCGCAACAACCGCTGCTTCGACCTGTGCGCGTTCTTCATCGCTCAGGCTTTGATACCAGTCTTCTGACGCCAGAACCGCGCGCGAGGATGGCACCAGATTGGCGTCGGTGAAATGTTTGATAAAGCTGGTGTGCCCGAACATCAGCGGCACGATGGGCGGGTTCAGATACCCATCAGCCACGCCGGTCTGCAGCGCGTTTGGAACCTCGTCCCAGCTGACAACCGTGCCGGTCGAGCCCCAGGTCTTGAAGACTGCGATCTGCACGTCATCCAGCGCCCGCATCCGCAAATCCCCCAGATCCCCCATCGAGGCGACCGGATGTTTGGTGTTGAAAATCCCGGCGCCGCCACCGATCAGGGCCACGTCCAACACCCGCACGCCCTTGGCTGTGGTGGCTTCGTTGATGCGTGCCAGCATACCGTTGTCGATCAGCGCGCGGTCCAGCTGCGCCACATCGTCAAAGAAAAAGGGCAGCACCATCGCCATGATCGTGCCGTCCAACTGACCGGCGGCTTTGACATCGCTCAGCGACACTTCGAGCAGGCCCTGAGACACTTGGTCCATCTTCTCGGCTTCACCGCCAAGCGCGCCGCGCTCGAACTCTTCGATCTCGAACCCTTGGGCCTTGAGGTGTTCACCAAAGGCATGGGCCCAGACATAGCTGCCCGAGTTTTCCAGATCACGCGGTGTATCCAGTGCGATCTTGGCGGATTGCGCCGACAAGGGTGCTGCAAGTGCCAGAGACAGCACAGCGGCCAGTCCGGTCAATTTGGGTGTTATCCAGCTCACGTCATGTCCTCCATTGGAACTGTTTTCAGATCATCAGATCCGGTCTGGTAAGAAGATGGAGAGTGCGAGTTCTTTCGTCCAATCGATTTATTTCACCGGTTTAATTCAAAACTCTTATTGCCCTACCAGATTCCAAACAGGCGCGGCAGCCAGAGGCTGAGGTCAGGGACAGCCACCAGCAGCGCCAGCACAGCGATCTGCGCGATCACAAACGGCATCACCTGGCGGGCAAGTTTCCAGTAATCCAGCCCCGTCACTGTCGACACCACCAGCAGACACCCGCCCATGGGGGGCGACACCAGCCCGATCGACAAGTTGAAGCAGATGACAATGCCCAGATGGACCGGGTCAGCCCCATTGGCGATGGCCACGGGTGCCAACAGCGGCACCAGCAGCGCCAGCGCGACCGGAATGTCAAAGACCATGCCCGCGATGATGAACAGAATGTTCATCGCGATCATGTATTCGACAGGCCCCAGTCCAAGATCCTGAATGGTCGACGCAATCGACTGTGGAACCCGTTCCAGCGCGGCCAGATGACCAAGGGTTGCCGCCGCGCACAGGATCACAAAGATCGACCCGGTCAGAACGGCGGTGCGTTTGACGCTCTCGCTTAGATCGTTCAGCGTGAACCCGGCATAGGCGTACCCGGCCATAAACGCGGCAACGACGGCCACCACGGCTGCTTCGGTTGGTGTGGTCCAGCCCAGAACGATGCCGCCGACAATGATCACCGGCAAAGCCATGGCAGGCAGCGCCGTCAGGAACGAGCGCCCGATCGGCGGGGCCTCACCCTTTTCCAGGCGGGGGTGGTCGTCGCGGATGGCAAACCAGGCGTTCAACGCAAACAGCGCCGAGGCCAGGATCAAACCGGGCACGATCCCGGCAATGAACAGCGCCGCAACCGAGGTCTGCATGATCGCGCCATAAAAGATCAGGATGATCGACGGGGGCACGATGGGCCCGATGATCGACGACGCCGCCGTGATCGCACCAGCGTAGTATTTGGAATAGCCACGCCGCTCCATTTCGGGCACCAGCGTGTTGGACAAGGCCGCCGAATCCGCGATGGCCGAGCCCGAGATACCGGCAAAGAATACCGAAGTCATGATATTCACATGCCCCAGCCCGCCGCGCAGTCGGCCAACCAGCGACATGCTGAAATCGATCAGCGCCTTGGTGACACCGCCGCGGTTCATCAACTCTCCGGCCAGAATGAACAAGGGCATCGACATCAAGGAAAACACGCTGATCTGCGAGAATACTTTTTGCGGCAGAATGGCCAGATAGCGCGCATTGTCGGTGGCAAAGAACCCCAGCACCGCCGCGCCACCGATGACATAAGCCACCGCCAACCCCGAGGCGAGGAACAGCCCCGCCGCAACCCAGACGACCCCGATCATGAGGCCACCAAAGCGGGCCGAGCGGGCGACAGCGCCGCCGGGTCCAGACCGGCGGCCATGATATCGCCCGGAAGAGCGCGACCCAGAACATCGGCGGCCGCAAACCGCGCCAAGGCCGGTGCGGATTGGATGCCATAGCCCCCTTGCCCCGCCAGCCAATAAAAACCCTCCACGCGAGCCGAATACCCGGCAACTGGTGCCTTGTCGGCGACAAAGCTGCGCAAGCCCGCCCAACGGCTGTCGATGCGGCGCACCTCTAGCTGAAACGCCTGTTCGATCCGGTGCACACAGACCGCCACATCCATTTCGTCGGGTTGCACGTCCGACGGTACGTCCGGGTCTTCGTTTGCGGGTGAAATCAACAGCTTTCCCGCATCCGGTTTTAGATAAAACTCTTCGTCCACATCGATAATCAACGGCAGGTCGTCCACTTCGACTCCCTGTGGGCCCTCAACCATCAGCGCTGTGCGTCGCAAGGGTTTAAGGCCGACGGCTTCGGCCCCGGCCATCGCACCGATCTGATCCGCCCAGGCCCCGGCGGCATTCACGATGGCGGTGGCCCTGACCCTGCCCGCGGCAGTTTCAATGCACCACTGGTCCGCGTCACGGGTCAGCCCAGTGACCTCGGCCCCGGTCAACAGATCGCCGCCTTGCGCCTTGAAACTGCGCAGATAACCCTGATGCAGCGCCGCGACATCGATTTCGGCCATGCCCGTATCCCTAAGCGCGCCTGCGGCATAGCCCGGCTGCAACAGGCCAATGCGCTCATTCAGCCACGGTGCATCAACCTGCTGAATGCCCGGAACATCCCCCAGCTCAGCTTTCATCGCCGCCAACCTGTCCATCTGATCGTCGCGCGCCAGAAACACCGCATCAATCGGGGACAGCAATGGCGCGTCGGCGAACCCCTGGGGCGGTGCATCAAAGAACCCGCGTGAGGCGCGCGTGAGCGCCCGGATCGGTGCCGGCCCGTAGGATGGCGCATAAACGGCGGCCGATCGCCCGGTGGTGTGATAGCCGGGCTGGCGCTCCATCTCGAGCAAGAGCACGCGGGAATGGCGCGACAGCTCGGCCGCCACCGAGGCCCCGGCGATGCCTGCGCCGATCACGGCAATGTCGAATGCGTTGTTCTGCATAGTCACTCCATTCGCTTTGTTTATTGTCGGGGGCGGTTTTGACCGATACCCTGCATGACGCCAAACCGGGGATCCTGCCCATGAACCTTCGCCAGCTTGAACATTTCGTCCTTGTCGCCGAGGAACGCAGCTTTCGCCGTGCCTCGGAACGGGCGCACCTGTCGCAACCGGCGTTGAGCCATTCGATCAAGGCACTGGAAACGCAGCTGGACACCCAACTGTTCCGGCGCACCAACCAACTGGTCGAGATGACCGCCATTGGCGAGGCGCTGCTGAGCCACGCGCACAAGGTCCTGTTTGATGCCCGCAATCTGCATGATCAACTGTCGGTCCTGAAAACCGGCGGCTCGGGACATGTGCGCATCGGACTTGTGCCAACGTTCGCCTTCAGCTTTGGCGGTCAGGTGATTGCGGATTGGCTGTCGGACCGACCGGGTGTCAGCATCGAGGCGGTGTATCAGACCACCGCGACGCTTGAGACAATGCTGCGCGCGGACAAGATTGACCTGTTTGTCTGCGACATGCGCAACATCGAACCGGACGCCGAAATCGAGCTGACCCCCATCGGTGTCTTTCCCGGCGGTTTCTTTTGTCGCGACGGGCACCCGCTGTTGGAGCGTGACGGCCTCACCCTGGCAGATGTGGCCAATTACGGGCTGGCGACGGTCCGGGTTCCGCCGAGCCTGCGCAGTGTGCTGGTCAAGGAGATGCAGATTTCCAACCCCGAGGCCCCCGGCATTCGGGTCGAATGCGATGCCATTACGGTGCTGCGTGACGTGACGCTGAAATCGGACGTGGTGCTGATGGCCAATCCGTTCAACTTTCGCGAAGATCTGGAAAGCGGTCGGCTGGTGCAGTTGACGCTGGACTTTGACCTTGAGATTCACTGGGCCATTGCGCGATTGCGCAACCGGATCCTGTCGCCTGCGGCCTTGGTCTTGATGGATATGCTGCATGACACCCCCAAACGCGCGCTGGATGAATTGCAATTGTCGGCGCCTTGATCCCAGCCATGATTTCAAAGCCCGCACGCTCAGCAAAGCGAATTAAATTCATGACTTCGATAAAGTAACCAAATGAACCTGAGAGTTCAGCCCGTTACCTGATCATCAACCGCAAAGATTTTGCCTGGATTGAACAGGTTCTGCGGGTCAAACGCCTGTTTGAGCTGCGCCATCACGTCATAAGCGTCACCATGTTGCGCGGCCATATAGGGAATCTTGCCCATTCCGATCCCATGTTCGCCCGAAATCGTCCCGCCCAGTTCCAGCGCCAATTCGTTCAGCTGCCCAACCAGATCATGTGCGGCGGCAACTTCGGCTGTATCCTTGGGATCAATCAGCACGCCCATGTGAAAATTGCCGTCCCCCACATGGCCCGCCATCGGTGCCAACAGCCCATACCGATCCGCCAGATCCCGTGCGCGCTGTACGCAATCGGTCAGGGCCGCCAGCGGAACACAGCAATCCGTGATCAGGGGCACCGCGCCGGGGCGCAACCCGCGCGCGGCAAAGTAAGCTTCGTGGCGGACCTTCCACAGACGGTTTCGGTCTTCGGTCTTGGTGGCAAAGGCAAAATCGTGAACACCCAGGTCCTGCGCGATTTCGCGGAACCGCGCGACATCTTCAGCGACGCTGGTTTCAGTGCCGTGAAATTCCAGAAACAGATGTGGTTTTTCCGGCAGGTTCAACACCGGGTCATATTGGTTCATGCCGCGCATCTGCACCTCGTCCAGAAATTCGGCGCGGGCCACAGGTATGCCGCACTGTATGGTCGAAATGACCGTCTGCACCGCCGCTTGGATGCTATCGAAATGGCAGGTGGCGGCGGCGATGTGTTCAGGCTGACCAAACAGGCGCACGGTCAACTCGGTCATGATGCCCAACGTCCCTTCGGAGCCGACAAACAGCCGCGTCAGATCATAGCCCGAAGACGATTTCCTGGCCTGTGTCCCGGTTCGGATCACGCGCCCGTCGGCGGTGACAACTTCGAGCGCCAGAACAGTATCTGCCATTGTGCCATAGCGCACGGTGTTGGTGCCCGACGCTCGCGTGGCCGCCATGCCGCCAATCGTTGCATTGGCACCCGGATCGACGGTGAACATCAGGCCGGTCGCCCGCAACTCGGCCGCAAGCTGCTCGCGGGTGACGCCAGGCTGCACAACGGCGCACAGGTTTTCTGGCTGCACATCAAGCACCCGGTTCATCCGCGAAGTATCCACCGACACCCCGCCATGAACAGGAATGACATGCCCTTCGAGCGAGGACCCGATACCAAAGGGAACAATCGGACAGGCGTGTTCGGCGCAGATCGACACGATCCGGGCCACTTCGGCGGTTGTTTCGGGAAACACGACCGCATCCGGGAGCGCCACTTCAAAGCGCGATGCATCCCGTCCATGCAGGTCACGAACGCTGTTCCCGGTCGAGAGGCGATCACCAAAGACCGCGCGAAGGTTGTCGATGGCAAGGTGGCGGTCTGACGTCATGCGGCTTGATCCCAGCTGAAGCGAAAAGAGGCACCCGAATGGCTGTTCGGACTGATGCTCTGGATATGGATGCAAGCGCTGATCTGTCTAATGAAACAATCTCATTGCGTTGATAAGGGACGAAAATACATGAATAAAGTCAACAAGATGACCTCAATGTCGAGGCCAGTATTTCTGTTGGGCGTTTGCCGGGCTTTGATGCACAAATCGACTGAGCGACACACTGTGTGAATCCAGCACGACCGCTGGGAGGCATGAGCAGTTGGGCCCTGACAAAAACAAGACCACGAACTGGTCGTCCTACAATGATGCAGTGAGGCAGCGGGGATCGCTGTTGATCTGGTTAAACCGGACAGGATCTGAATCCCGCCACCGTCGGAAAGCGTGGTCGCCAGCATCGTTTCTCGTGCACGCAAACATGCACTACCGGGCAATGGGTGGAACTAGTATCGCGCGCGAATACGACGATGCGATTGCCACCCGGAATGCCCATGTTGTTATTCCGCATCCCGGTGCTCAACCGCTACACCGCTCTTGGCATACCTGTCACAGAGGCCGTAGGGCAAGTTCGTCCGGGGAAAGGGGACTTTCGTTTGGAACCCGACTTGTGCCACCAAGCTCAACTACTGCATAACCTCGCGGCGAATTGGTTGACCATTGTCTGCGTCAAGAATCAATTTGCTGTCGTGAACAACCAACTCACCACCAACCAGCAGCGTCTGTACACCGGTTGCTGGCCGATTGGCATTGGCGAAAGTTGCGTTGTCTTTGATTGAGTTCGGATCAAATACCACAATATCCGCATCCATCCCAATCTGGATACGGCCCTTTGAACGCATTTGCGGTACGAACTCTTCCAATGTCTGCGCAGGCAACAACGACATCTTACGTATTGCTTCGTTCAAAGAAAGCAAACCGCGTTCCCGTACATAGGACCGCAGCACTTTGGCAAAGGTTCCTGCAGAGCGAGGATGACTGAAGACATTTTCAGGCAGCGGCCAAGCGTCACCAGTGTAAGTCTGAATCACGCCATTTTCATCAAAGTACGACCAAAACACGGCATCGGACGCAATCACAACAGCAGGATGCATGATTGATGCATCAATAAGCGCCAATTCCTGAGGCAGATCTTCGTCAAGATAATGCCACGTCACAAAGGTGCCGGGTTCGTTGGTTTGATAGTCGGTCAACTCTTGTTCCGTGAGCCTTCTGTCGCCAAGCTGGAATGCCTCGGCCGAGGTGTTCAAACGCTCTTGCCAGTTGTCGCCACTGAACATGGCTGATCCAATGACCGTGTTCCCCGCACCATAGGGATAGGCCTCAATCGTAACCGGAATACCGGCGGATTGAGCCCGTTCAAACAAATCAAGGTTCACCAACGCATCTCGGACCGAGGTGCTATTGATGTGGCATATGTGCATGTGCGCACCCGTCAGGGCCGCATTGGAAATCAGCTCCTTAACGGCATCAAAAGACCCATTGGGTTGCTGTTCACCGATGTAACGAACATGCGTATAGGTCGCGACGTCATACTGTTTCGCCAATTCAGCCAGCGCAAAATACTCTTTCTGACCATATCCCGGGGCGTAGCCGGCATTGATGCCAATCCCCAATCCACCTTCTTTCAACCCTTGTTCAACAAGACCAAGAATGCGTTTGCTTTGTTTGGGAGTAGCGATTTCGTTTTTCCAGTCGGATTGTGCCTGCGCATCCTGAAAATAGGAGGGTATCGCCAAAGGATCATTGCCTGCAAAGGTTGCGATCCGTCCAAATGTCCAGGCTGCCGACGCCCCATAGTTTATCGGTGTCATTTGCTTGGCCTGCGCATCATACCAATCGCCGATCGGCAAAACACCGGATTCCAACTCCAGAATTGTTGTGACACCCTGCATGGCTTGCATTCGCATATCACCAACGGCCATCCCATGAGCGTGAAGGTCGATAAAACCGGGCGCAACAACGTGGCCCGCAGCATCGATCACAACCTCGCCCTCCAAAGGAAACTCGCTGACGGAAGCTATTTTGCCATCCTTAATGGCCACATTGCGGATCGCATCCAGACCGGTTTCGGGATCAATAACTCGACCATTCTCAAGGACAATATCGTTGGCGAATGCTGAGGTCACTGAAATGCTGAGCGCCAATGCAGAAGCGAAAAATTTCATAGAGTATCTCCCTATTTCGAACCTTAGGTGCTTGGCCGAGGCAACCATTGTTTCGGGCTGTGGACATTGAGATCCAAATACGACGTGTCTAGAACCTGATGAGTACCTTCCAAACAGGCGGCAGTCTGCGCAAGTAAAATTCGTCCATGACGTGCATCCATCGCACGACACGGGTGCTTTTCAATAAAATACTTGCATTGGATTTTTGTCACAAGGGGCCATTGCCCGCCACCGGCTGCAGCCTGCATCCTGATCCGTCACAGCGAAGGTCAGCTTTCACAACCCTCGTCAATTGCCTAGCCTAAGACCCGAACAAATACCACCGAGGGCCGAATGAGGTGTTCTGCTTATATCGACAGGCGCGGATGGATTCATTGCCAGAACGGATAGCAGCGTTAATTGGCTACAACTGCTGGAAAACCAGAGGCTGATATGGACGAGAGTTATATCGACTTTGCGACCGCCATGAACACGGTTGATTGCATGATCATGGGGCGCAAGTGCATGGAGAAGATCAGCAGCTTCGATCTTTCGCCCAAACAATGGCCTTATGGAACGATGAAGGTCATCGTTCTAAGCAACACGGCTCAAACACCCCGGATCTGTCATATCGGGGATGCACCCCACATTGCCGACATTCGTCGCACCTCCAAAAACTCTTAGGTCGTGACCATGCACTGTGCGGGACACTGGGCGGGACAAAGCCGCCCCTCATCGGGATCAGTTTAACAGGGTCTTCCTGCGCCTTCCCGACATTGAGCGGCGGTTACGAATGCTGCAACGCGATCCATACACAGGAGACGCGCATGCGTTATGCAGAATTTTGGGGCGCGCATGACGACACAGCAGACGAAATGAGTTTCCACTGAGGCGATTGAAACGGCAGATTTGAAAAACCCGTTGTCATGGCTTACAGAATGTTACTTTATAAAATAACGAACTTGAAATGATGGAGTCCAACACATGAGAAAACGCGCGGCGGCCCGGCAAGATGACGTCCTGAGCGTGCTAAAATCATGCGACAGGCCGATGACAGCCTACCAAATTCTTGAACGACTTCAGGTCGGGGAACCTGACATTGCCCCGCCGACCGTTTATCGCACGCTTTCGGCGTTGACCGATCAGGGACGTGCGCATCGTTTGGAATCCATCAAGGCCTTTGTCCCGTGTCGCTGCAGTCACGTTGAAAGTGTGCCTGTTCTCGCGATCTGCGAGGATTGCGGGTCGGTCGATGAACACGATGGAAGCGACCTCCTGCCACAACTCACAGCGCTCACAGATCAAACTGCATTTCGCGCGGATCGGCACATTGTTGAGATTCACGGGCAGTGCAGGACCTGCGCGGCCTAACCCACCCTGCTTTCAATCATACCGGATTTATCATGAAACAGTCCCTATCTCTCTTTGCTCTCCTTGCAACGCTGCCTGCATTTGCCGAAGACACACGTCAGCTTGACGCCCATGAACATGGCGTTGGGGCGCTGAACATTGCGATTGATGGAAATATGGTCGCGATGGAGTTCCATGCCCCTGGCGCGGATATTGTGGGATTCGAGTATATAGCGGAAACTGACGCTGATCTCGCCGCGATTGATGCAGCCGTATCGACCTTGGGTTCACCACTTGATCTATTCGTTTTACCCGCTGGCGCTGGCTGTACGGTAACTGCTGCTCAGGCAGAATTGGAAAGTGATGACGAACACGACGAACATGAAGAAGAACATCATGGCGACGACCATGATGAACATGCCGACGAAGCGGGTCACACCGAATTCCACGCGGAATATACGCTGACCTGCGGCAAACCCGAAGCGTTGACTGAGATTACCTTTGCCTATTTTGAAGCGTTCCCGAACGCAAAAGAGGTCGACGTTCAGATCATCAGTGCCTCTGGGGCACAGGCATATGAAGTGGAACGCGATGCGCCTGTGTTAGATCTTGGGCGCTGAACTCAGGTGACACAGGCGGTTCTTTCACTTTCGGATGTCAGTTTCCAATGGCCGGGGCGGGCAGGGTTTTCCCTGACCGTGCCCGATTTTTCGGTCTCAAAGGGTGAGTCGGTGTTGTTGCTGGGGGAAAGCGGGTCGGGAAAGTCGACACTCTTGTCGTTGATCTGTGGCACAATTCTACCGAACAGGGGTGTTATCACAGCCGCGAACCAAGATGTCACGGCGTTGTCTGGTGGTGCGCGTGACAGGTTTCGGGTCGAACAGATCGGCGTGATTTTTCAGCAGTTCAATTTGCTGCCTTTTGGCGCGGTTATGGACAACATCCTTCTCCCTTTGCGCTTTGCTCCCGAACGCCGCAAACGCGCAGGGAATACCAAGCAAGAGGCGGTACGTCTTTGCGCGGCGTTGGGTCTGCCGCAAGGGGTGATCCGCGCCAAGGCCAACACCCTGAGCGTGGGTCAGCAACAGCGCGTGGCGGTTGCACGGGCTCTGATCGGGCAACCGCCCTTGATCATCGCGGATGAACCGACGTCGGCGCTGGATGCCAACAGTCAAACTGCATTTCTCGACCTGCTGTTTGAACAGATAGACGCGCACCAAACCTCGCTTTTGATGGTCAGTCATGATCCCCGCCTTGGGGAGCGCTTTGACCGCGTTGTCCGTATGGAAGATATTGCACATATTGAAAGGGCGGCGGCATGATTTTTCGCCTCGCCATCGCGTCGCTGTTTGCCCGCGCTCTGACAGTTGGCATGACCATTCTTGCAATCGCTCTGTCCGTGGCGCTTTTTCTTGGTGTTGAAAAGGTGCGCACAGGGGCCAAAGCCAGCTTTGCCGACACGATTTCCGGGACTGATTTGATTGTTGGTGCGCGCTCTGGTTCCGTGCAGCTGTTGCTTTACTCGGTATTCCGCATTGGCAACGCGACGAACAATGTGACGTGGGAGAGCTATCAAGACATCGCAGCGCGACCCGATGTCGATTGGATTGTTCCGATTTCATTGGGGGACAGCCATCGCCAGTTTCGGGTCATGGGCACGACCCATGCTTTTTTTGAACATTACAAATATCGCAGAGGCAAATCCCTGGAAATCGCTGATGGTGCCATTTTGGACGATCTGTTTGACACGGTTATCGGCGCAGATGTCGCCGCGTCTCTGGGCTATACCGTAGATGACCCGATCGTTGTTGCGCATGGGCTCGCCTCTTTCACAGAACACAAGGATCAGCCTTTCCGCGTGTCAGGTATTCTGAAAAAGACGGGTACTCCTGTGGATCGCACTGTGATCGTGAGCATGGAAGCGATTGAGGCGATCCACGTTGATTGGCAAGGCGGCGCACAAGTTCCGGGTCAATCTACACCTGTCGACGCGATCCGTGCCATGAATCTGACGCCAAAAGCTGTGACTGCCGCCCTTGTTGGCGTCAAAAGCCCTTTGCGGAGCTTTGCCCTACAGCGGGCGATCAACGAGTATTCAAAAGAACCGTTGCTTGCGATCTTGCCCGGTGTCGCCCTGCAAGAGCTTTGGGGCATTGTCGGAATTGCGGAAACAGCCCTTTTGGCGGTATCTGCTATGGTGGTTGTCACTGCGCTGATCGGCATGATGGCCACAATTTTTTCGAGCCTCAATGAACGCCGCCGCGAGATGGCGATCTATCGGGCCATGGGCGCGCGGCCTGTAACAATCCTCGGCATGCTGGTTTTTGAAGCAACGATAATTGCAACCATCGGTGCTTTGCTTGGGCTGGCGCTTCTCTACGTGGGCCTGATTTTGGCGCAGCCTATTGTCGACAGTGCTTTTGGTCTTTGGCTGCCGATTGATGCGCCCGCGATGCGCGAAGTCTGGGTCATGCTCGGTGTCGTCTGTGCTGGCGCAATCGTGAGCCTTGTACCTGCACTACGGGCTTACCGAATGTCTGTTGCCGATGGTATGATGGTAAAAACCTGATGCTGAACCTATGGGTTTTCAAAGGATGAATCGTAGGTCGACACAGATGCTTTTGACCGGCGCTGCGATTACGCCACAGTCGACGCTTGCGGCGACACCGCAAGAGATCATGTGGAACGATCTTATTTCACCTGGTGTGGCGTATTCCGAAATTATCGGCCAAGGCGAGATGGACGAAACCAACGACCAGCGGACTTCGATCGACGATGCAGATGCCGCCAAATTGAACGAAGAACTTGACGGCGCGTACATAAAAATGCCCGGGCTCGTTGTTCCCTTTGACCTTGGCCCGGAAGGCGTGACAGACTTTATGCCCGTGCCTTATTTCGGCGCATGTATCCACACGCCTCGGCCAACCGATAATCTATGGGACCCCATTTGGGTCACTGGGCTGATGCGCACACAATTGCCATCCACCAATCTTAGCCAGACTGGATACGCGATCACGGCCGATGAAATGGAGATCTATGTATGGTGAGCAAACTTTTTAAAAGACGTATGGTTTTGGCCAGCATGGCTGCGACTATGCTCGTGCCCGGAAATGCGCGGGCCGAAGATTTCATCGACCTCGTTTGGGAAGACCTGCTCCCCGAAAACGAAACAGCGATCCCCAACTCGTTACGTGGGTTCATTGAACACGACAACAATAGCCTCTCAAGTCAACAGCCGACGTCCAGTGGCGTTCGGGCGGACTGGAATGGGAAAGTCGTTCGCTTGCCCGGATACATTGTTCCGGTCGACTATGACGGCACCGGTGTCACGGCGTTTCTGCTTGTGCCTTATGTTGGAGCTTGCGTGCATGTACCGCCACCTCCCGCCAATCAATTGGTCTTTGTAACGACAGAAACCCCCTATGAAAGCGCTGGCCTGTTCGAGGCGGTCAACGTGATTGGGAAGTTTAGCGTGTCGTCCATTCAGACCCAGCTCGCCGACGTTGGGTATATCCTGTCGGCAGATGATATCGAACCATTCTAAGGTAAGTGCCAGCTGAGCATCAGGAACATCACGCTGCTGATACCAACGTTCAAATCCATATTCTGTTTGCCAGGAATACGTTTTACCAAGGTGACCCAAATTTAAGCCGAAACCTCACAAACCGCCATTGATACCCTGCACAGCGTTCGTCAGTTTGAGCTCAGAACTGTCATGCGGTGCCACAGCAGGCCCCTCTGAAACCTCACTGATTGAAGATCGGCTTTCAGCATTGCTGCCTGATTGCTTGGCGACTGCGGAGAAGGACCGGCGATGGGTGAAAGAACCATCCTCTCGCAGTGGTCACAATGACCGCTGGCCATGGACAGCTTCCTTAGTGGCCGTGTGTGAAAACGAGGCACCACCCCTCCCCACGAACCGGGGTGGGTTCCCTACTATTGAGCGTGTCTAAAGTGGAAAATGGGAGTCCGCGGCCCGTCGTCGGGGCCCGCGCCATTCGGCCGCGACCATTCGTGCGTTGCGTCTTATAGTCAATATTGGTAAAAAAGCTTTACCACCTCGAGAGGAATCGCTTCTATGCCCGTGATTACGAATATTGATGATCTCAAACGCATCTATCAGCGCCGGGTCCCCCGGATGTTCTATGACTACGCGGAAAGCGGCAGCTGGAGCGAGCTTACCTTTCGTGAGAACACCACCGACTTCGACCTACTGCGCCTGCGCCAACGGGTGGCAATAGACATGACCGGCCGCAGCACGGCCAGCCAGATGATCGGTCAGGACGTTTCTATGCCCGTCGCATTGGCACCTGTTGGATTGACTGGTATGCAGCACGCCGATGGCGAAATCAAAGCCGCCCGCGCTGCTGAGAATTTCGGGGTTCCCTACACACTGTCCACCATGTCGATCTGCTCGATCGAAGATGTCGCCGAACACACGTCAAAACCGTTCTGGATGCAGGTATATACCCTCAAGGACGATGATTTCATGCAACGGCTGTTTGATCGGGCCAAGGACGCCAAATGTTCCGCCGCAGTGATCACCGTGGACCTTCAGCTTTTGGGTCAACGCCACAAGGATCTCAAAAACGGCCTGTCGGCTCCCCCCAAACTCACTGTCAAATCTGTCACCAACATGATGACCAAGGTCCAATGGGGCCTTGGAATGCTGGGAACCAAACGACGCTTCTTTGGCAATATCGTCGGCCACGCCAAGGGCGTCAAAGACCCTTCGTCGCTCAGCACATGGACCGCCGAAGCCTTTGATCAGGCCCTGGATTGGGATCGAATCCGCGAGTTTCGCAAAATGTGGGACGGACCGCTGATCATCAAGGGCATCCTGGACGCCGAAGACGCCAAGGCTGCGCTGAATGTCGGTGCGGATGCGATTATCGTCTCCAACCATGGGGGGCGCCAACTGGACGGCGCACTCAGCGCCATCCGTGCCCTGCCCTCCATCATGGATGCGGTGGGAGACAAGATCGAGGTCCACCTGGACAGCGGCATCCGCTCTGGCCAGGACGTGCTCAAGGCCCTGTCGCTGGGTGCCAAAGGCACCTATATCGGACGTGCCTATGTTTACGGACTGGGCGCGATGGGGGAACAGGGCGTCACCAAGGCGCTGGAGGTCATCCACAAGGAACTCGACACCTCGATGGGCCTGTGCGGCGTGCGCAAGGTGTCCGATCTTGGCCGTGACAACATGCTGGTCCCCGAAGATTTCGCCGGTCGTTGGGCCTGAGGAGATTGGTAAACTTGCTTTCCCGGGTGGATTTCATGCCCCGGGAAAGCATGCGCGGAACACCCTGGAATGGTGAGGTGCACAACCAGTCCTCAACTGGGGCCCGAACCCGGCGTCACCTGAACACGAACAGGCCGCCGAATTTGCAGCGATTGCCCCTTCCCAACCCCGGCAAAACCGTCTATATGCGCGGCTTCACGCGGGGATACAGCCTTGGAGGATCCCTGCCCTAACATTTGGAGAATTATCATGGCTGGAGAGATTCCTGATCTCGTAGCTCTGGAACGGACGGGGACAGGCAAGGGCGCCGCTCGTCAGGCACGCCGCGACGGCATGGTTCCGGGTATCGTTTTTGGTGGCGACGTTGACCCGCTGGCAATCAACATCCCGTTCAACGAACTGCTGAAGAAGCTGAAAGCAGGCCGTTTCAAGTCGACCCTGTTCAACCTGAAGGTTGAAGGCCACGACGATGTGCGTGTGATCTGCCGCGACGTTCAGCGTGACGTTGTCAAAGACCTGCCCACCCACCTGGACCTGATGCGCCTGCGCCGCACCTCGAAAATCAACCTGTTCATCCCGGTTGAATTCATCAACGAGGAAGAAGCGCCCGGCATCAAAAAGGGCGGTGTTCTGACTATTGTTCGCCCCGAAGTCGAGCTGGTCGTGACCGCCGGCGACATCCCCGAGAAACTGACCGTCGATCTGACAGGTCTGGAAATCGGCGACACCGTAACGATCTCGTCCATCACGTTGCCCCAGGGCAGCAAGCCGACCATCGACCGTGACTTTGTCATCGGCAACCTTCAGGCTCCGTCGGGCCTGCGGTCGGCTGACGATGAAGAGAGCGAAGAAGGCGAAGCAGAAGTCGAAGTGGCTGCAGAAGAATAAGATCTCATTGCCCCTGTGGCATGATGATTGTGAACGGGACCCAGTCGGGTCCCGTTTTTCGTTAATCTGCCTTGTCACTGGAATTCCGAGCTGTTTACAGGCATTAGACGTCCCATAGGTTTGTCGGAGAACTCTGCCATGAAATTGTTTGTCGGCCTGGGCAATCCAGGGTCCAAATACAGCGGGAACCGCCACAACATCGGATTCATGGCGCTGGACCAGATTGCAACAGATCATGGGTTCGGTCCCTGGAAATCCAAATTCAACGCCCTCATCACCGAAGGAACGTTGCAAGGTGTGAAAACGCTTCTGCTCAAGCCACAGACTTTCATGAACAGGTCCGGGCAGTCGGTCGGCGAAGCCATGCGGTTTTACAAACTGACACCGGATGATGTTTTCGTCCTTCATGATGAATTGGATCTGGCACCGGGCAAGGCCCGCGTCAAACAAGGCGGCGGCCACGCCGGCCACAACGGATTGCGGTCGATCCACGCCCACATCGGCGCGGACTATGGCCGGGTGCGGCTGGGAATCGGGCATCCCGGCCACAAGGACCAGGTGGCGCGCTACGTGCTCAACGATTTCGCCAAAGCGGATGCTGATTGGCTGGATGATCTGATGCGTGGCATTTCTGATGGGGCCGGAGCGTTGGCAAAAGGCGACGGCGGCAAGTTTATGAATGCCGTCTCGCTGCGCACGGCACCGCCGCGCTCCTCAGGTGGGCAAAAGTCTACCGGCCCAAAACCTGCAACGCCCCAGCCGAACCAAACGGCCCCGCAGCAGCAGCCACAACAGCAACAACCGCGGCCCGAAGCCAAAGAAGATGCGACATCCACCAAATCCCCCCTGCAGCGACTGGTTGATAAATTTCGATAGCTCCCGGTGACCCCAAGGCGGTGGCATCAGGGCGGTTGCCGCAAGGTCCCGATTGCCAAGTCAGGCCCAGACCGCTTTCCTTGACCTGCGGGGAGGAACGCACATGCGCAGATTCGGAAAATGGCTGGGGCGTATCCTGGTCTTGTTGGTTTTGGCCGCGGCCTTGGTCGGGTTCTGGAAACGCGAAGAAGTCAATCGCCTGCTCGCGGTCAACTCGCTGTTTTCACCGGAGAAGATTGTTCACAACTTCTCCAACATGGATTCCGCGTTCCTCAGTACGCCAGTGTCCCGCGGCAATGCGCCGGTCTCTCCCCTACTCCAGGGGGCCGAGATGGAATTGCCCGATGGTGTCGATCAGTGGGTAATAGACAGAAGCGTCACCTCGATGCTGGTGATGCACGGCGGCGAGGTGCGATTTGAGGCCTATTACCTCGGCACCAACCCTGATGACAGGCGCATTTCCTGGTCCATTGCCAAAAGCTATCTTTCGGCGTTGTTCGGGGTCCTGCTGGACGACGGTACCGTGGCGTCCATAACGGATCCCGTCACCAAATACGCGCCCAAACTGGTCGGGTCGGCCTATGACGGTGCCAGTATCCGCGATGTGCTGAACATGACAAGCGGCGTGACATTCGACGAAGACTACTTTGACAAGCTGTCGGATATCAATCGCATGGGATATGTCGTGGCTTTGGGCGGAACCCTGGATGATTTCACAGCCAGCTTTACCGACCGCTTTGCCGATCCAGGCAAAGTCTGGGAGTATGTGTCGATCGACACCCATGTGCTGAGCATGGTGATCCGCGGTGCCACTGGGCGCAGCATTTCCGATCTGTTGGCAGAAAAGATCATTGCCCCGCTCGGATTGGAACAAGATGGCTATTACGTCACCGATGGTGCAAGCGTCGCCTTTGTTCTGGGCGGCTTGAACTTCACCACACGGGACTATGCCCGTTTTGGGCAGATGATCCTGCAAGATGGTCAATTTAACGGGCAACAGATTGTTCCCGCCGACTGGATCAGAGCATCAACAACGGCTACCGCCCCCACAGAACCAGGCAAGCTTGGCTACGGCTATCAATGGTGGATCCCCAAGGGCGCCCACCAAGGCGAATTCATGGGCCACGGTGTGTATGGGCAGTATTTGTATGTGGACCGGGCCAATGACGTGCTGATCGTGACCACCGGTGCCGACAGGCGGTTTCGGGACACAGGAATAAGCGACAAGAACGTGGAAATGTTTCGCAAGATCGCTCAAAGCCTGTAGGCTGCCCCCATGAAACCAGATGCGTCTATCAACGTTTTGGGAGGCCCGCTGCACTCCTGCTCGACTGATCCGATCACCGGGTTCTTTCGCGACGGCCACTGCAACACATGCGAACAGGATCAGGGCAGCCACACCGTCTGTGCGGTGATGACGGCCGAATTCCTGGCATTCTCGAAATATGTCGGCAACGACCTCAGCACCCCACGGCCGGAATTTCACTTTGCCGGACTAAAGCCAGGAGACCGTTGGTGCCTGTGTGCCGCTCGTTTTCTGCAAGCGGCCGATGAGGGGTGCGGCCCTGGGGTCCATTTGGCGGGAACACACCAACGGGCGCTTGAAATTGTGCCGTTAGACGTTTTGAAGCGACACGGCACTGACGTTTGACACGCCGCGACACTGCCCCGACCGTTCCAGGCAAAAAGAGGGCGACGCATCCCCCCGGAGGCGCCGCCCTTGTACTCGTCGCGGTTGACCCGTCAGTGCAAAATCAATCCGTATCGCGGCCTTCGGTGTCGGACATGTCAAAACCCAAATGCCGTGCAACGGTAAAGATGTCCTTGTCGCCCCGCCCACACATATTCATGACGATGATGTGATCCTTTGGCAGGTTCGGTGCGATCTTCATCACATGCGCCAAGGCATGAGACGGTTCGAGCGCGGGAATGATCCCTTCCAGAGCACAGCTGACCTGAAAGGCTTCCAGCGCTTCTTTGTCGGTGATCGACACGTATTCGGCGCGGCCAATTTCGTGCAACCAGGCATGTTCCGGCCCGATACCAGGATAGTCGAGCCCAGCCGAGATCGAGAAGCCTTCCTGAATCTGACCGTCTTCATCCTGCAGCAGATAGGTGCGATTGCCGTGCAGCACGCCCGGTCGACCGCCAGTCAACGAAGCACAATGCTCCATCTTTTCGTCCACGCCTTTGCCGCCGGCTTCGACACCGATGATCCCGACAGATTTGTCATCGAGGAACGGATGGAACAGCCCCATGGCGTTCGACCCCCCGCCGATGGCCGCAATCACTGTATCCGGTAGACGTCCCTCGCCTTCCTGTTCCGCCAGCTGCCAGCGGACTTCCTTGCCGATGATCGACTGAAAATCACGAACCATCGCAGGATAAGGGTGCGGACCAGCAACAGTACCAATGCAGTAGAAGGTGTCGCGCACATTGGTCACCCAATCGCGCAGGGCGTCGTTCATAGCATCCTTGAGCGTTCCGCGGCCAGAGGTCACCGGGATGACGTCGGCCCCCAGCAGACGCATTCGGAAAACGTTGGGGGCCTGCCGCCGAACGTCATGAGCACCCATATAGACAATACATTTCAAACCGAATTTGGCACAAACCGTGGCGGTGGCCACCCCATGCTGGCCTGCTCCGGTTTCCGCGATGATACGGGTCTTGCCCATGCGACGCGCCAGAATGATCTGGCCCAACACGTTGTTGACCTTGTGCGCGCCGGTGTGGTTCAACTCGTCACGCTTCATATAGACCTTGGCACCACCCAGATGGTCGGTCAGTCGTTCCGCAAAATACAGCGGGCTCGGACGGCCGACGTAATGCTTCCAAAGATCATCCATTTCCGCCCAAAAGGTCGGATCATCCTTGGCCCGGTCGTACTCCTCTTCGAGGCTCAGGATCAGCGGCATCAGGGTCTCGCTAACGAAACGTCCCCCAAAAATGCCAAAGCGACCCCGTTCGTCGGGACCATTCATGAAGCTGTTGAAAAGATCGTCGGCCATATGTCACGCCCTCTGTTGGCTTTGCTTATGTCCTAGAGCGCAAAGCCGCCAAGGGCAAGCCAAGGCATTTCAAAATGCCTGGTAAACCGCGTCAAAGCCGCTCGCTAGCGACGTTCACGATCGCTTTCAATACCCCTGTACCCGCAGGCCCTACCGCACACGACGCATGGGACACTTATTGCAGAAAATCACAAAATGCCTTCTGTGTTCCACAGCTTGAAATCCAGGCCTATCCGCCGCACGCACGAAAACCTGTCGGCCAAACAAACGTTCCACGCCCCCACCTGACGTTGCACAATTCCACCGTGCATCGCTTTGGTCGGCCTGAAGACCTGGCGGAGCCACGTTTCCGGGGTCAAATAGTCAAACACACGTGAGATGCCCAAGCATCATCAACGCGTGGTTAAAGTCTCGTCACGCTTGAGCCGCACGCACCAAAGCCGCAATCATTTCGGGGTCTTTGACACCCGGAGCGGATTCCACCCCGGAGGAAACGTCCACTTGCCGCGCGCCAGTCATCCGCACCGCTTCGACCACATTTCCGGGGGTCAGGCCGCCGGCCAGCATCCAGGGTTTCTGCCAGTATTTCCGCCCGGCCAGCAACCGCCAGTCAAACGCGAGCCCGTTACCACCTGGCAAATCAGAGCCTTTTGGCGGTTTGGCATCGATCAACACCTGATCAGCCACCTGAGAATAGAGGTCAATTTTGTCTAGATCTTCGGCCGTAGCAACACCAATCGCCTTCATCACCGGCAAGCCAAAACGTGCCTTGACCTCGGCCACACGATCCGGGCTCTCGGAGCCGTGCAATTGCAGCATATCCAGCGGCACAGCCGCAACAATCGCATCCAGATCGTCGTCAGTGGCATTCACCGTCAAGGCAACCTTGCAGATCCCCGCGGGCACTGCCGCAGCCAATTCTGCCGCCACAGTCACCGTCAAGTGTCGGGGAGATTTGGGAAAGAACACAAAACCCACATAGGCTGCGCCAGCTTGTGCCGCAGCTGTCACGTCGGCCTGTGTGCGCAGCCCGCAAATCTTGACCCTGACATCCTGGGACATGGTGTTCAGCTTGCCTCGTCCAGAATGGCAAGCACTTCATCCTTGCCCTGGTTCTTCTGCTTTTTGAGCTTACTCACTTCGCGAGACAGCTTGCGCACTTCACGGGCCTGAGACCCGGCTTCGCGGCGATGTTTGTGTTCACGGAACCATTCCCAGATGAATCCAACAATCAACCCGACAACAATCCCGCCCAAAACAACCACGAACAACGGCAGCGTGATCCCGAGATTGAAACCCAGCAATTCCGCGACAGCATCAGGCATCAGCTTCAGCTCGACCATGGCACGATTGGCCAGCGACACCGAGATCAGAATAATTCCCAGCGTGGCGAGAAAGGCATAGCGAATATAGCGCATTTTTTCGTTCTACTTTCCGTTTAGTCGGTCCCGCAGCAGCTTGCCGGTCTTAAAGAACGGCACGTGCTTTTCCTCTACATGAACCGTTTCGCCGGTTCTTGGATTGCGACCAATGCGCGCGTCCCGTTGTTTGACCGAAAATGCGCCGAACCCACGCAATTCGACCCGATCACCCCGGGCCATTGCATCAGTCACTTCTTCGAAGACCGTATTCACGATACGTTCGACATCGCGTTGAAACAGATGCGGATTCTCGTCTGCGATCTTTTGGATCAATTCGGATCGAATCATTTTCGTGTTCCCTCCCCAGAGACCTGGCGGCATTGCGCCCATTTTCTGAACTATAGGAAGAATTTGACGATCCCGAAACAGCGAGTATGCGCTAGAACCCGCAAATTTCCCCTCTCCGGCATGTTTCTGCCGTCCAGGTCACCAACTGCGCGTCATTTCCCGCCCCCACTCACTCGAATTGGATTGGCGCAATAACCTATTGATTCGGTTCACTTCACTCCCGGCACCCGATCCACATCGCCCCGCACAACCAAAAACGGCCCCGCAAATATGCGAGGCCGCCTTTGAATTCTTGTGAGTCAGAAGACTGGATCAGTCGCCGGTTTTCAGCGCTGCACCCAGGATGTCGCCCAGCGACGCACCGGAGTCCGACGAACCGTACTGTTCCACGGCTTCTTTCTCTTCGGCGATCTCGCGTGCTTTGATCGACAGGCCCAGACGACGGGTCTTGCCGTCGACATTGGTGACGCGCACGTCGACCTTGTCGCCAACGCTGAACCGCTCAGGGCGCTGTTCGGCACGATCGCGCGACAGGTCCGAACGACGGATGAAGGATTTCATGCCTTCATACTCGACTTCGATGCCACCGTCTTCGATTGCGGTCACGTTCACGGTCACGATCGACCCACGCTTCACGCCACCAACGGCTTCGGCGAACTTGTCACCACCAACGGCTTTGATCGACAGCGAGATGCGCTCTTTGTCCACATCCACTTCGGAGACAACGGCCGAGACCATGTCGCCTTTGCGGTAGTTCTGGATCGCGTCTTCGCCACGTTCGTCCCACGACAGGTCGGACAGGTGAACCATGCCGTCGATGTCGCCGTCGAGTCCAACAAACAGACCGAATTCGGTGATGTTCTTGACTTCGCCTTCGACCTGAGTGCCCTCGGGGTGTGTTTCTGCAAACACTTCCCATGGGTTGCGCATGGTCTGCTTCAGACCCAGGGAAACGCGACGCTTGGAACCGTCGATTTCCAGAACCATAACGTCGACTTCCTGGCTGGTCGAAACGATCTTGCCGGGGTGAACGTTCTTTTTGGTCCAGGACATTTCGGACACGTGAACCAGACCTTCAACGCCGGGCTCGAGCTCAACAAATGCACCGTAATCGGTGATGTTGGTCACGCGACCTTTGTGCACCGATTCCAGCGGGTACTTGGCGCCAACCAGATCCCATGGATCTTCCTGCAGCTGCTTCATGCCCAAGGAGATACGGTGGGTCTCTTTGTTGATCTTGATGACCTGAACCTTGACGGTTTCGCCGATCGCCAGGATCTCGGATGGGTGGTTCACACGGCGCCATGCCATGTCGGTGACGTGCAACAGACCATCAACGCCGCCCAGGTCAACAAACGCACCGTATTCAGTGATGTTCTTGACCACACCATCGACGGCCTGACCTTCGGACAGGTTGCCAATGACTTCGGCGCGCTGTTCGGCGCGGCTTTCTTCCAGGATGGCACGACGCGATACAACGATGTTGCCACGGCGACGGTCCATTTTCAGGATCTGGAACGGCTGCTTCAGGCCCATCAGAGGGCCAGCGTCGCGCACGGGGCGCACATCAACCTGTGAGCCGGGCAGGAACGCAACTGCGCCACCCAGATCAACGGTGAAGCCACCTTTGACACGGCCAAAGATCGCGCCTTCGACGCGCTGGTCGTCGGCATATGCTTTTTCCAGGCGGTCCCAGGCTTCTTCACGGCGGGCCATCTCGCGCGAGATGACGGCTTCGCCGCGGGCGTTTTCAGCCGCGCGCAGGTACACTTCGACCTCATCGCCAACAGCGATTTCAGGTGCTTCACCGGGATTAGCGAATTCTTTCAGATCAACGCGGCCTTCCATTTTATAGCCGACGTCGATGATGGCCTGGCCCGCTTCAATCGCGAGAACCTTGCCTTTGACAACAGACCCCTCTTCGGGTGTGTCCATTTCGAAGCTTTCTTGCAGGAGGGCTTCGAATTCCTCCATAGTTGTATCAGCCATCTGGCGTTCATTTCCTTTTTTAGTCATTTAACTGGCCGTGCGGTTGTCTCCGCCGGTCTTGTTTGACGTCCCACATAGACAGCGGAACAGGTTGGTCAGACGACCTGATATCGTGCCGCAAAACAAAGAGGGCCGGTGGTCCGACCCTGCTCGTCTCTTTATTTTATGGCTCAAATCGCCTTGTCGACCGGGGCTCTATAGCGATTCCACCCCACATTCGCAAGGGAAAAGCCACACGCCGGGCGTCGCGGCCAGACCATGGTTGGCGAGGATAAGGAACCGGACTGTTGTGGTTCGAAAACGGGAACGAGTCAGACCATGACAGAACCGGAGGCAGTAAATTTCACGATGGCGGATCAAAGACAGTGGGCTTCATGCCGGTCTGGGGGCGTGAAAGTCTGCTCACGACGTCGGCCAGGCCCTTCAGTTGCTTGGCCTTGCCAACGATCCGCAGGAACAAGATGACCGGGCCGGAGATCCCAGAACGGATCTGGCCATCGTCGCTATTCCATCAGAAAGGGAGACACGACTACGTGCGATTTGTAATCCCGATGCGGTCAAGGCCCATACCTGCTCCGACCAAGAACACCGGGTCGCCAAATTGGGAGGCGTGGACACCAGTCGAACTGCGTGCGTGTTCACCGATACACCAACATCCTCCGAACCAGACCAGTTGTGCAAAAGCCCGCCTTTGCGAAAAACATCACCCCAGTGTGCCAAAAGTTTTAGGAAAAACTTTTGGCAATTTTCTTTTCAAGAAAATTGCACCGCAACATGTGCAAGCGGGGCGCAGATCAAATTTCCTCGCCCCGTTCCAACAAGTCTTCGATAAGCTGCCGCTGCAGATCATTGCTGTCACCGCCGCCAAATTGGACACCGCCGCCTGAATACAAGGTCCCATATGTCTTGGCCACATTCACGGCCTGCCCCAGCCCCAAGATGAGTTCATTCTTCTCCAACGGCGACAACGGGTGGATGAAGACAGCCCACAAGGTTCCATTTGCCACCGCATATCGTGCATCCAGCGCGCTATCAAAATTGGCTTGCATCATTCGCATCAATTCCTGTGCGCTGATACCGGCTGCATCGCGTATGGGAACCATGGCCCGCATCCGATCTGCCCGTGTATCGGTGACAACCAGCACACCGACATCCGCAATGGTCAAGCGAAACCCAGTTCCCTGCGGTTGCGCTTCGGGATCAAGCGCAAAAATAATCTTGCCCAATCGCTCATAGCTCATCGGTGGCTCTGGCGCTTCCTGCGCCGAGGCCGCGCCGACCAAGGCCGCCAAAATGACACTCAACAGGCTCAACAATACACGGGGCATATGTGATCTCCTCTTCACCCCGACCAGCCTAATTGACCTGTGGCATCCGCGCGATGCACAGATCGGTGAACATCAAGTGACCCATTTGGCGGTCGGGAGAAGACCGGTTGGAGCGATCAAGAGGTCGGCATCTGCTGTTCAATGGCATCCAGCGCCACACGCAGTGCACCTGGAATGTCCAACGTGCTGGTATCCAGAATCACAGCATCTTTGGCAGGCTTCAATGGAGCTTCGGCGCGGTTCATATCACGATCGTCTCGGGCACGCACATCCGCCAGAACATCTTCGAACGACGTGACCAGCCCCTTGTCGCTCAACTCCAGAAAGCGTCGGCGGGCGCGCACGTCTGCGCTGGCCGTCACGAACAATTTGACCTCGGCATTCGGGCAAATCACCGTCCCGATATCACGCCCGTCCAGAACAGCCCCCCCCGCGCGTCGCGCAAATGCGCGCTGAAAATCGACCAAGGCGGCCCGCACTTCGGGCAAAACCGCTACCTTGCTCGCCGCCTGGGCAACATCTGGGGAACGCAAAGTATCACCGACCAGGTCGTCGGCCACCAAAGCCTGCGCCGCCTCGATTGCCGCAACACCTTGCAGGGTTTTGGCCCCCACAGCACGGTACAGCAAACCTGTGTCCAGATAAGCAAACCCAAGCCTGTCGGCAATCGCCCTGGACAGGGTTCCCTTTCCAGCAGCAGCCGGACCGTCGATGGCAATCGTGAACCTCATGTTTGAGTGTCCAGATTGGCACCCAGAGCAGTCATCAACGGCGTGAAAATCGGGAAGGAAGTCGCAATCGGACTGCCATCATCTACGGTCACGGGGTTTTGCGCGGCCATCCCCAGAACCATGAAGGACATGGCAATACGGTGATCCAGATGGCTTTCGCAGATCGCGCCACCGGGAACACCTTCTGGACCCAATCCCGTGACGGCCCACCAGTCTTCCCCCTCATCAACAGTCACGCCACAGGCCCGCAGACCCACGGCCATCGCGTCAATGCGATCGGATTCCTTGACCCGCAGCTCCTTGACCCCGTCCATCATGGTCTGCCCGCTTGCATGGGCGGCAACGACGGACAAAACCGGATATTCGTCGATCATGGATGCAGCCCGCTCAGGTGGCACCACAAAACCCTTCATATTGGGCGAATAGCGGGCCCGAAGATCCGCCACTGGTTCACCCCCTTCTATGCGTTCGTTTTCATAGGTCAGGTCAGCCCCCATATCCCGCAGTGTGGTGAACAGACCGGCGCGTGTCGGGTTCAGTCCGATTCCAGGTACCAGAACATCTGAACCCGGCACGATCAGGGCTGCACATACAGGAAACGCTGCGCTGGACGGATCACGTGGCACTTCGATGACCTGAGGCTTTAATTCAGGGCGCCCGGTCAGGGTGATAACTCGACCCTCGTCAGTGTCCTCGACCGTAATTTCCGCCCCAAAGCCAGCCAGCATACGCTCGGAATGATCGCGGGTGGCTTCCTGTTCGACAACCACGGTCTTGCCCGGTGCGTTGAGGCCAGCCAATAATACCGCTGATTTCACCTGAGCCGAAGGAACCGGAACCTCATAGCGTACTGGCACGGGGTCCGCTGCGCCGACGATGGTCATCGGCAATCGACCACCGGACCGCCCGACAGATTGGGCACCGAACAGAGCCAACGGATCCGTGACCCGCGCCATAGGGCGTTTGTTCAGGCTCGCATCACCGGTAAAGGTCACCGAAATCGGACAGGTTGCCATCGCGCCCATGATCAGCCGGACCCCCGTTCCGGAATTGCCGCAATCAATGACATTGTCTGGTTCTGCAAACCCACCGACACCGACGCCATGTACCGACCAGTGGCCGTCCCCATGATTGGTGACTTTGGCGCCAAATGCCTGCATGGCCTTGGCCGTATCCAGAACGTCTTCTCCCTCCAACAACCCTGATATCCGGGTCTCACCAACCGCCATGGCCCCCAAGATGAGCGACCGATGCGAGATTGATTTGTCTCCGGGCACATCGGCAATACCGCTCAAAGGGCCGCAACTGTGCGAAGTCATCGGGGTGGGGGTGGCAGAACCGGACATGGGCATCCTTTGTCATTCGGGCGGTGTCATTCGGGTGGCACCAATTGGACGTTTGCGCTATCGGATTAGCGAATTGGCTGGCTGGGGTCCAGCGCTTACCGCCAAAATCCAGCGACTATCCCAACCGGCGGAAGGTCAAATAGTGAGGCGTGCGCCCCTCTCGCAAGGCCTTTTGTTCATAGCGCGTCGAAATCCAGTCCGGCCATGCGTCACGCCAATCTGTTGGCCGCTCGGCCAACCATTCAAACCCGGCCTTGGGCACTTCCTCCAGCGTCTGGCGGACATAGTCGGGAATATCGGTCGCTACGCGGAAAATGGCACCGGGCTTTAGGCAACGGGCCAAAGGCTCCAGATGTTCCTGGGTTACAAACCGACGGCGGTGATGGCGCTTTTTCGGCCAGGGGTCCGGGTACAACAAAAAGGCCCGCGAAATCGACTCCTCGGGCAGCACGTCCATCAGGTCGCGCGCATCCCCTGGATGAATGGCGATATTGTCACCCCCCGCTTGACGGATCTTGCCCAACAGCATTGCCACGCCGTTGATATAGGGTTCGGCCCCGATAATCCCGACATCCGGGTTTTCTGCCGCCTGATGAACCAGATGTTCGCCGCCGCCAAAACCGATTTCGAGCCAAACATCACGCCCACCAAACAAACCATCGAGATCCAGGTTTGTACGATCCGGGTTTTCGTCCCAGCCCACAGCACCAGGACTCAGATCGCTCAGATCTTCTTCCAGATAGCGTTGCTGGCTTTGCTTCAGTGTCTTGCCCTTGAACCGGCCATAAAAATTCCGCCAAGGTGCGCCAGACGTGTGCTTGCCGGTGCTGTCGGTGTCATCTGTCATGTTTTCAGGCCTTTCGGGTCGATCACGTGCTGCGCGTCCGTGTGCCGCAACCGCTCTCCGGGGTCAATCCCGCAGCACTCCGGCATTGGTCAGTTCCAACCGGCTGGGGTACCAGAAATCCGAATTCCGAATACCTTTGGTCCGGATCGCAAATTCGGGATCAACGCCGCGTTCGATCATATAGGTCAGATCCTCGAACACTTCGGTCTGCGTATCTGCATAGACCCACGCGGCAAAATCAAACGGAGTTTCCCACCCCTCACTCTCGCGCCATTCGCCATAATATTCCGCGATTGCCGCAGGCGGCCAGGCCGTCTGATGAAAGCCGATCTTGGAGCCGAGCATCATCTGCCGTTTCGCTCCGCCCAAAAAAATCGTGACACAGGAACTGAAACATTCTCCGGAAACAATGGTGTCCAACCCGAAATCAATGACGATCCGTGCCATTTCCATCGCAGCGTAGACACTGCCTCCTTCACTGTTGAGTTCGAGCACCGATATGTCAGGGTTGGCCCGCAGCAAGGTCAGGAGAGTATCAATGTCTTCATTGGCGACTTCATCATTGTCGCCCACAACGGCCAGATCCGAATTGTAGATCAGCGTATGTCCAGCCACCATGAACTTGCCGTTATTGAAATCCCTAGCCTGGGTATCCAGCGACCCGGCCAATGTCCCAACGAGCAAAGCAAAAAATGTCAAAAACAGATGCATCAGGGTTTCCAAGTCAGCTGTGGCGATTACATCTAACCCTGCGCCGGCGCGACTGTCCAACCTTCCACACCCAGAAGCAAAAAAGACGGGCCCAAGCCCGTCTTTTCCTGTACAATTCGAAATGGATCAGATGGATTTTTTTAGCGCATCCACCAGATCAGTCCGCTCCCAGCTGAAACCACCGTCGGCTTCGGGCTCACGTCCAAAATGGCCGTAGGCTGCGGTGCGCGCATAGATCGGGCGGTTCATGCCCAGCTTTTCACGAATCCCGCGCGGGGTCAGATCCATGACCTGATCAATGGCTTTTTCGATATCGGCCGGTGCGACATCACCGGTGCCATGCGTGTCAGCATAGATCGACAACGGTTTGGACACACCAATCGCATAGCTCAGCTGGATAGTGCAGCGTTCCGCCATACCCGCGGCAACCACGTTCTTGGCCAGGTAACGCGCAGCATAAGCCGCCGAACGGTCCACCTTGGTCGGGTCTTTGCCTGAAAACGCACCGCCGCCATGCGGGGCGGCACCACCATAGGTATCGACGATGATCTTGCGGCCGGTCAGGCCAGCGTCGCCATCAGGCCCGCCAATCACGAATTTACCAGTCGGGTTCACGTGCCATGCAGTGCCGTCAGTCAACCAGCCTTCCGGCAGAACTTCGTGGATATAGGGTTCAACGATCGCGCGAATGTCGCTGCTGGTCAGCGACGCATCCAGATGCTGTGTCGACAAAACCACCGAACTGACACCAACCGGCTTGCCATCTTCGTAGATCACCGACAACTGCGATTTTGCATCCGGCCCCAATGCGGGCTCGGTTCCATTTTTGCGCACTTCGGCCAGACGACGCAGGATCGCGTGGCTGTACTGGATCGGTGCAGGCATCAATGCCGGAGTTTCGGTTGTGGCATACCCGAACATGATACCTTGGTCGCCTGCGCCCTCATCCTTGTCGCCCGAGGCATCGACGCCCTGAGCGATATGGGCGGATTGTTCGTGCAACAGGTTGGTCACTTCCACAGTCTCGTGGTGGAACTTGTCCTGCTCGTACCCGATGTCCTTGATGCAGGCGCGGGTAATACCTTCGATCTTGTCCATGTATTCGTGCAGCTTGTCCTGATCGGACAGACCTACTTCGCCGCCGATCACAACACGGTTGGTGGTGGCAAAGGTTTCGCACGCGACACGGGCTTCGGGCTCTTCCGCAAGAAATGCGTCCAGTACTGCGTCGGAAATTCGGTCACACACTTTGTCGGGATGCCCCTCGGAAACCGATTCCGAGGTGAATGTATAGTTCTTACGGGCCATGAAACGCTCCATTTGGGTTAACCCCATCACGCCAGGAAGCCGTTGTGACAGGTGATCTAGGGGAATTAGGGGGCCAACCTCTTTCGGTCAATCCCCAATAGTGTCCCGACGACTGTGTGCAGATCGGGAATGCAGCAATTGCAAGCCACCGAGACAGAAGAGCAACACACCCAACACCGGCCAATCCCCCGATCTGGAATACAAAGTCGCCTGAACGGGCTTGGGCACTCGGGCATCCACAAATCCCGCCTGCCCCAACGCCAGAGACGCAACAATGCGCCCAGCTGGATCAATCACAGCGGAGACCCCTGTGTTGGCCGCGCGGATCATCGGCACGCCCTGTTCGATCGCCCGCATTCGGGCCTGTACGAGATGCTGATAGGGGCCCGAATAAGTCCCAAACCACGCGTCATTGGTGATCTGCACCAACAAGTCGGGACGCTGGGAACCCGATTGAATTTCTTCGGGAAACACGGCCTCGTAGCAAATCAATGGGCGCACGACCCCAAACCCGGTCAGGGTCACGATCGGCTCGTCCGTTCCAGGGGAAAATCCGCTGCCCATCTGCGTTGCAAAGCCAAAGATGCCAACACGCGCGAGCAGATCACCAAATGGGACGTACTCTCCAAAAGGCACAAGATGACGTTTGTCATAGCGCGCAATCAGATTTCCCTGTGGGTCAATCACAGCAAGGCTGTTAAAGTATTTTTCACCGTCAGAGCGTTGTTGTCCCAGAATAACCTGTGCCCCACCCGCCTGAAGCGCAATCCTGTCAAACACAGATCCTGAATGTTCCATCATCACCGGAACCGCCGTCTCCGGCCAGACAATCAGATCAGGCTGCCCCAACTCTCCCTCGGCAGCGGTAAACCCCATCTGGCGCGAGAAAAAGAGATCCCGATACGCAGGGTCCCATTTTTGGTCCTGCGGGGCGTTGGGCTGCACCAAGCGCACGACTTTTTCACCGGTGGCAAATGCAGAAGGTTCCGGCAAGGCCAGGGCCAATGCCACACCCAGCATCGCCGGGAGCAGCGCCACGGCGCGCCCCAACAACCGCACCCCGGGCCGCGCTGCCAGACCGACGGACAATCCGGCAAAGACAGTCAGCACAGCCAACCCCTGAGGGCCAATCCATTGCAAAACTTGTGCGGCCGGAGTGTCGATCCAGAACTGGCCGAATGCCGCCCAGGGCAACCCGGTCAGCACATAGGCCCGGGCGAACTCGGCCAGAGACATCCAAACCGTCAAGGCCAGCACCGCACCCCATCCTTGTCCACCGGTTCGTGCAGCCAAACCAAAGGCAACCGCCCAGAACAGCGACAGACCCCCAGCCAGAAAAACCAGTGCAAAAGGAGCCATCCAGGCATGCCGGTCGGGGTCCACCTGAAACGGTTCGACGATCCAGGACAGCCCCGCACCAAAATATCCGACCCCGAATATCCAGCCGATCCAGGCCGCTCGTCGCATGGTTTCCGCCCGGGTAAACAGAACGAATACACCGCCCAACGCCATCGGCACAGTCAAAACAACATGCAAAGGTGCCAGTGCCTGAGCCAGCAAGACACCCAGCCCAAATGCCAGGACCAGACGTCCACGCCAGCGCCAATGCGCCGGGTTGATCATCCGGCGGCGTCCGGCAACAGCACCCGCAGGCGTTTGATCCGGCGTGGGTCGGCGTCAATCACCTCGAATTCTGGACCTTCCGGATGCGGGATGACCTCTCCCCGTGCGGGAACCCGGCCTGACAACATGAACACCAGCCCCCCCAGCGTTTCGATCTCTTCTTCGTCCACATCATCATGGTTGGTCAAAGAGAGGCCAATCTCGGCTTCGAACTCCGGCAACGGCGTTTTGGCGAGCGCAGTGTAACACCCAGGCTTTTCCATAACCCAAGTCTGATCTTCGTCAGTATCGTGTTCATCGGCGATTTCCCCGACAACCTGTTCGATCAGATCTTCGATCGTCACAACACCATCGACGCCACCATATTCGTCGATGACCAAGGCCATGTGACGCCGTTCCGTCTGCATTTTCGTGAGCAAAACCCCGATCGGCATTGACGGTGGCACGAACAGCAATTGCCGCAACATGCCTGCCAAATCGAATTCCTCGGCGTCACAGTTGAATCCATGCGACAGGGCCAGATCCTTGAGGTGCACGAATCCCAAAGGAGTATCCAATGTGCCCTCGTACACAGGAATTCGGGTAAAGCCGCTGTCGCGGAAAACCTGAACCAGGTCGTCCTTGGCGATCGTATTTGGCACCGCGACGATCTCGGCAGTCGGAATGGCAACATCCTCGATCCGCATGCGTCGCAGGTTGATCATCCCATGCGGTTGGGATGCGGGTCGGTCATGACCGTTCACAACGGCTTCTTCCGGTTCATCGGTCGGGGTCAGCGCCTCGAAAATTCGCCCGAAAAACCCACTGCGTTCTGCGGTCGTGTCACCGCTGTTGTCCTGATGCGCGCGTTGCGCTGCATTAGAACTGCCGTCTATGTCGCCCATTTATCCTATCCAGATAGCGTCTCAAAATTCGGACCGCGTTGGCCCGTCTCTCTCTTTATATGGGTCATCAATACCCATAATGCCAAGTATAGCGACCTCAATTCCTTCCATCAAAGTGGCATCCGGGTCACGGATGTGATCATACCCCAGCAAATGCAACAGACCATGAATGACCAAATGGGTCACATGATCGGCCACCGGCCTGCCCGCTTCCAACGCTTCTCGGGCGCATGTATCCCAGGAAATCGCAATGTCGCCCAACGCAATGTCGCCCGTAAAATCCGGCTTGGGCCGCGTCGGGAGACCACCGGGGTCCTTGGCCGAAAGATCGTCGGCGGGCCAGCTCAGCACATTCGTCGGGCTGGGCTTTGCGCGAAACTCTGCATTCAGTTCGGCGATCCGTGCATCATCGCAGGCGAGAACAGAGATTTCACAACACTCTGGGTCGATCTCAAATTTCTCGAGAACCGCACCCACCGCGCGGGTTGCCAATGGTTCAAAATCAATGTCTTGCCAACGGTCGTCTTCGATCGAAAATTCCAGCATCAAAAGACCCTTGTCAGACCAGGTATCACCACCGCTGCCGACCTGGCGCGTCCCAGAAAAGCAACAGGCGATGGCCCCTAAACAGTTGACCGGAAGAACAGGCGTTCAACCCGGTTTGGTGTCGGCCTCATAAGCTTCGATGATCGCAGCCACAAGAGGGTGTCGCACCACATCGCGCGACGTGAAGTAGTTGAAGCTGACCTTGGGGATCGACGTGAGCAACCGCTCTGCATCAGCCAGCCCCGACGGAACCCCTCGAGGCAGGTCGATCTGGGTGCGGTCGCCAGTGATCACCATCCGCGATCCTTCGCCCAATCGGGTCAGAAACATCTTCATCTGCATCGACGTGGCGTTCTGTGCCTCGTCCAGCACTACAAAGGCATTGGCTAATGTCCGGCCCCGCATAAAGGCCAGCGGCGCGATCTCGATCCGTTTTTCTTCGATCAACTTGGCCAGCTGCTTGCCTGGAAGGAAATCGTTCAACGCATCATAGAGCGGCTGCATGTAAGGATCGACCTTGTCCTTCATATCGCCAGGGAGATAGCCCAGTTTCTCACCCGCTTCGACCGCAGGTCGGGACAAAATGATGCGATCCACATGGCCGGTGATGAACATCGACACACCGACGGCGACCGCCAAATAGGTTTTGCCCGTGCCGGCGGGACCAATGCCAAAAGCCAGCTCATGTTCAAACAGGGATTGCACATAGGCTTTTTGTGCGTCTGTGCGCGGTTCGACCAATTTCTTGCGCGTCTTGATTTCCACAGCGCCGCCACGAAACATTTCAAGCTGGTCGCCCGGTGCCGGATCCGCCTGTGCACCCATGCGCAACTCCCGATCAATGTCGGCGTGTTCAACCGCCCGTCCGGTTTCAAGTCTATCATACAACGCTTGCAGGACTTCTGCGGCCTGTGTCCGCGCCTCTTCGACGCCCATGATCGACAACTGATTACCGCGGCGCACGATCTGCACGCCCAGTTTCTGTTCGATATCTGCAAGGTTGCGATCATATTCACCGCAAAGGTCGATCAACAATCGGTTGTCTGGAAATTCAAGCAGCACCTCGTGCGAGGTGGATTGATCAAGCGGTTCGGTCAGGGCACCCAGAGCCATCAGATCTCCTGTGTTGGCGTTCTGGGTTCAGTGTGCAGAAGCTGACGGTCCGGCGCAAGCAAAGCGTGAAAGATTTCATGATTTTGAGACAAAAACGGCCACCCGAACTGGGTGGCCGCCTGAATTTCAAACTGATCTGACGTCAAAGAATGTCAGGGATGGTAGAGCCCGATTTG
Source organism: Rhodobacteraceae bacterium M382 (assembly GCA_025141015.1). Taxonomy (NCBI): domain Bacteria; kingdom Pseudomonadati; phylum Pseudomonadota; class Alphaproteobacteria; order Rhodobacterales; family Paracoccaceae; species Rhodobacteraceae bacterium M382. The sequence goes on from CP081098.1 coordinate 4,248,380, forward strand.
AACGGGCCGGTTGCGACGCCGGATGGCGCAGCCCCAGAACAAATCGGTTTGCCATCTGGGCCCAAGCGCGCCGACAGATACCCTTCAAGCCCATCATCGATGATCCAGTGGTCACACCCCTGTGGATCAACCCAGATCCCCGCCTTGAGCTGGGACAGATCCTTGGCATCAATGCCACGGTCACGGGTTTTGTCTTCGATCGTACAGGCCGACATTCCACCTGCAACGGCCAGGAGAGCGATGTATTTAACGAGTTTCATGATCGTTCTCCCTTAACGGACACAGATAATTTCAACGCGGCGATTCTGGGCCATGTTGGCTGCTGAATTGTTTGGCGCGCGTGGATTGCGTTCGCCATAGCCCCGAACATCCAGGATCCGGGCACCGACGCTGCGACCGACACGAGCCACAGAATCCGCACGCCGTTCACTGAGACGCATGTTATAGGCATCGGACGCACGACTATCCGTATGTCCAGTAATGATAAACCCGGAAGCGGATGCGCTTTGGAAGAACTCCCGCAGGCGCTGTTGACCAGCGGAATTGATGGTGTGCCGATCGGTGGCAAAGAACTGATCTGACGGCATCACACCGCAGACATTGCCACGGCGACAGACCGGGATGCCCTGACGGTTGACGTGCGGGGTCATATACCCTTCGGCACCATCATCCATCACCCAATGCTCACACCCGTCCGGGTCCACCCAGATGGTCGGAACATACCGTTCGCCAATCACGGTCTTGGTTGTTGTTGTTGTTGTTGTTTGCGCCTGTGCAGGACTGAACACGGCACTGGCAGCCATTGCTACTACAGCCAGGGCGGGCAGCAGGCTTTTCAAATTGAATTTAATCACCACAGATATCCTTCACCTTTCCCCAGAATTGACGCCAGAGCCCCAAAACTTCAGGTACTCTTACTAACCATTTTTACTAAGCTTAGGAAAATACGTGTGAATTGTGAAGCAAATTCCACCATATATTGTGTCGCCAAGCAACACACTCACCGTCAAAGACCGGAATTGTTAACGCGCTGGCTTCAATCCCGTTTTCCTGGGGGTCAAACGAGGATTCGCACCAGGCCCAAGCTGCGAATCCTGACCTGGGTCAGCCGATCAATTCACCGGCAAGCGAGTTGGGCCCTGACGATGCGATCCGGACCTGAACCAAATCACCCACCGACGCGTCCGGTGCCTGAACATGCACCGCGTGCAAATAGTCGGATTTGCCAACCATCTGCCCCTCAAAGCGGCCCGGCTTTTCAAAGAGCACCCCGACTTCGCGCCCGACCATGCTGTCCTGAATTTCACGCTGATGACGGGTCAACAATGCCTGCAACCGCTGCAAGCGATCGTCCGCCTCGGCTGCAGGTACCTGGGCCCGTTCGGCTGCCGGAGTTCCCGGGCGGGTCGAATATTTGAATGAATAGGCCGTTCCATATCTGACCTCTTCAATCAGATCCAATGTTGCCTGAAAATCTTCTTCGGTTTCTTCGGGGAAACCCACAATAAAATCGCCTGAAATCAAGATGTCGGGCCGCGCGGCGCGGATCCGTTCGATCAGGCGCAGATAGCTTTCTGCCGTGTGGCTGCGGTTCATCCGCTTGAGAATCTTGTCAGATCCGGCCTGAACAGGCAGGTGCAGATAGGGCATCAACTTGGTACAGGTGGCATGCGCTTCGATCAGATCGTCCTGCATGTCATTGGGGTGGCTGGTGGTGAACCGGATGCGTTCCAATCCATCAACCTTGTCCAACTCCCAGATCAACTGCGCCAGCGTCATATCACCGTTTGGCCCGGCACCATGATAGGCATTCACATTCTGCCCCAGCAGCGTGATCTCACGCACACCGCGTTCGACAAGATCCCGTGCCTCGCGCAAGATCCGGTCCGCCGGGCGGCTGACTTCGGCCCCACGGGTGTACGGCACCACGCAGAAGGCGCAGAACTTGTCACATCCTTCCTGCACCGTCAGGAATGCGGTTGGACCACGTTTCGCCTTGGGACGGCTTTTCAGTTTCTCGAATTTGTCCTCTTCGGGAAACTCCGTATCCAGCGCCTTTTTACCCTCACGGGTTTTGGCCTCCATTTCTGGCAGGCGGTGATAGCTTTGCGGCCCCACGACCAGATCAACCAACGGCTGGCGCCGCATGATCTCTTCGCCTTCAGCCTGCGCAACGCATCCGGCCACCCCGATCTTCAGATCAGGCTTTGCTGCCTTCAGCCCCTTGAACCGCCCCAATTCGGAATAAACCTTTTCGGCGGCCTTTTCCCGGATGTGACAGGTGTTCAGAAGGATCATGTCCGCATCATCGGCCGATTTCGTCTCGACATAGCCCTGACCGCCCAGCGCTTCGGCCATGCGTTCACTGTCATAGACGTTCATCTGACAGCCATAGGTCTTGATAAAAAGCTTCTTGGGCGCGGACATTGGGACGACCTTCGACAAAGGAGTGGATCAGCAGCCCCACATAAGGGGAAATACTGCCGCTTGCAATGCACGTGCGATTAACCGATTTTGGTCAAAAATGCCAACATCAAGCACGGGCAGAGGCGCACATGGACCATTCTTCACTGGACGCATTCCTCAGACATGGGGCCGACATCCTGGTCAAGGGCCCGATTGCCATGATCTTTGTCGAAGACGATATCGAAATTGCGACAACCCTGCGCCACCATATGCAAAGCGGCTTTGACACTATTTTGGTTTTTATTCCGGATGCGTTCGATCTGCCCGCTGATGTTGCGGCCAAAGTGCATCGTATTCCCTTTGACTGCGGCCCGCGCACGGCCGTGTTTGATGCCATTAACAGGCTGATTGCCCGGTCAAAACCCGGGACCTGGCTGTATTACTGCTATAACGCAGAGTTCCTGTTCTACCCGTTCTGCGAAACCCGAAGCGTTGCGGAAATGCTGGCTTTTCACACCGAAGAGCGACGCAATGCGATGCTGACCTATGTCATCGACCTTTACGCCAATGACCTCTCATCACACCCCAATGCGGTCTCGCTGGACAAGGCCAGCCTGGACAAATCCGGGTATTATGCCCAATCCCGCAAGGACCCGGTCACCAACCATCCACGAGAGCGACAATTGGATTTCTTTGGCGGATTGCGCTGGCGGTACGAAGAACACATTCCCAAAAACAGCCGCAAGATCGATAGAATTTCGTTCTTTCAGGCGAAACCAGGGTTGATCCTCAATCCTGACCACACCTTTAACGACCAAGAGTACAATACCTACGCCTGTCCGTGGCACCACAACCTGACCGCGGCCATCTGTTCGTTCCGCACCGCCAAGGCGCTCAAACGCAATCCAGGCTCTGCCTTCGACATCAATACATTTCGCAGCTACAACTCGACAGCGTTTGAATGGCATTCGCGCCAACTGCTGGACCTTGGGCTTATGGAACCGGGCCAGTGGTTCTAGGCACCGCTCCCTAGGTTGGCCCTGCCCTGTGGCCCAAAAGACCACAGGGAATTCGGTTGCGGAACCAGGGACACAGCCCCCGGTCCACACGTACTATTTCCCCACCAAAGAACACGCACCGCGCGTCCCTGGCAATGACCGTCGATCAGCGTTCCAACAGAAAGGGAAACCAATCCTGACGCAATATCTGCCCCGGGATCATGTCATGTCCCGGATAGGGCGGAGACGTCCGGCCCGGGCGTTCGATATACCGCGCATCGTCGCCAACAAGACGCAACGAAAACGCACGCCGTCGCTGATCGCTGGTGTTGCCGCGGGCACCATGCAGAATCTTGTAGTTAAAGGCCACAGCGTCCCCGGGCTGCATCTCGTACTCGAGAACGGTCATATCTTCGGCGTCTGGATCCGGGATCGGCATGTATTGACCTTCGTCGGCAAAGAACCCTTCTTCGGACACCCAACGGGTTGGCAACACTTCCTTTTCCCAGCGATGTGACCCGGCGACACAGCGCAGGGTCGCTTCCTTTACCGGATCCAGCGGCGACCAGAAGCTGACAGTCTGCTGACCTTCGACAAAATAATACGGTCCGTCCTGGTGCCAGGGAGTCGGCATAGACGTGCCGGGCTCTTTGACCAATACATGATCATGGAACATCTGAACGCGTTTGGACTGCATCAGATCGGCCGCAACATCCGCCACAGGAGAGTCCAGGATCGCCTGCTTCAGCGCCGGGATCCGCTCCCAATTGCAATAGTCATCAAAGAACAGCCCCGTCTGACCATCCTTTTTGTTGTTCGAGGCAAAGGGCCCCGGGTTTGCCATGTTCTCGGCTACACCCTGGCGCAGCAGATCGACCTGATCTGCAAACAATCCTCGGATCAGCACAACCCCATCGCGCTGAAACTGTTCGACGTCAGCTTTGGAAATCAGTGAATGGACCATTTGTTTTGCCTTTGCTGAAAAGATGCATGTTTTACAATCTTTATCCGACTGCCTTTGTGCCTTTCAAATCATATCTCGCAAAGGTAGTCTTAATCTCATGTTATACCTAACCCTGCGCCACTATGAATATGTCACCGCCGTCGCCCATCATGGCAGCCTGTCGGCCGCGGCGCAGGCCGTACATGTCAGTCAACCGGCGCTGTCCAACGCATTGACCAAAGTCGAGGAACATCTGGGATATCCCTTGTTTCTGCGCCGACGCGGCGCAGCGTTGATCCTGACCCCTCAGGGGCGCAGCTTTGCCGCCCGTGCCCAGGCTGTTCTGGATCAGGCAGCACAATTGGAGAATGCAGCGACGGCACCCCCGGGACTTCAGCGGCTGGCGGTGGGATGTTTTGCCGATCTGGCACCGTTTCTATTGGCTCCAGCCCTGCAAATCCTGCGCCTCGCTTTGCCGGATGTTTCGATCAGCTACCGGGCAGATCCGTTTGACTCCATGATCACGGCCTTGCTCAAAGGCGATATCGATCTGGCCATCACCTATGATCTGGGGCTGGATGCCGGATTTCACCGGATCGAACTGGACAGAGTCGCTCCGCATGCCCTGATGTCTCCGTTGCACCCTCTGGCCGCGCAAGGCAGCGTTACCCTGCACGAACTGAGCCTCCACCCATTGGTGCTCTCACAGGAAGGCCTGTCGATCCAACACATGCTCGGCTTGTTCAAAACCCACGACCTATTGCCCAAAGTAGCACATCGGGCATCATCGCTGGAATTGTTGCGCAGCCTGGCCGCAAATAACGAAGGTGTCGGCATCAGCTATAGCCAGCCGCCTGGAGTGATCAGCTATGATGGCAAACCGCTGGTCACCATCCCAATCAGCAATCCATCGGCCCAAGAGCCAATTGTCCTAGTCAGCCACATCCAAACCCGGCTTGGCGAAACGGTCAACACCGCACAAACGGCTCTCGCAGCACAGCTGAGCCATCAGCACACGGCATCACAGCCGATACAATCATGAATGTCAGCGGTTGATTTTGCGCAATCGGATTACAACGTCGACTGACGCGATTTCGACACCCTCAGGCGCGTCCGGAACCCTTTGGATTACCAGTTGATCCGACGGGGCGTCGGTCAAACGGCCCTCATCTTCCCAGAAGAAATGCGGATGGTCGTGGGTGTTGGTGTCAAAGTAGCTTTTGGAGCCGTCCACCGTGATTTCCTGCAGCACCCCAGCATCGCAAAAGGCCCGCAGCGTATTATAGACCGTCGCCAACGACACCGCCGCTCCGGTATCTTTGGCAGCGTCAAACAGACTTTCTGCAGTGACATGACGGTGTTTGCCGTCCCCGACCAACAATTCGGCCAACGCCACCCGCTGCCGGGTCGGACGCAACCCGGCTGTAACCAGCCAATCGGTTACAATTTCCAAACTGTTCGGCGTCATGGACGGACCTGCTTTGATGCTATTGATCGTATATATAGGGCCAGTGCGAGTTGGAATTCAAATGAATTTCATTCGCAACAGTGACGATTTACCTTGAAACGGGGCGCTTTCGCACACTTGCGGGACCCTTTGGCCCAATGCTAGAGGGGTCAGGATACTCGTGCGCGAGATCAGAAACGCAAAGACCCTACCCAGGAGACGGATCAGCATGTCCCAATACCCCACCAGCTTTGACAAGGACGACCTGCTGAAATGTGCCCGTGGCGACTTGTTCGGCCCAGGCAACGCTCAGCTGCCCGCACCGCCCATGCTGATGATGGACCGGATCACCGAGGTGAGCGCCGATGGCGGTGCCCATGGCAAAGGTCATATCGTCGCCGAATTCGACATCAACCCGGATCTGTGGTTTTTCGAGTGCCATTTCCCTGGCAATCCGATCATGCCCGGCTGTCTGGGACTGGACGGTTTGTGGCAGCTGACCGGGTTCAACCTGGGTTGGCGTGGCTGGTTGGGCCGTGGTTACGCGCTGGGTGTGGGCGAAGTCAAACTGACCGGCATGGTCCGCCCTGACCGCAAGATGCTGACCTACAAGATCGACTTTACCAAAGCGATCCAGACCCGTCGCCTGACAATGGGTGTCGCTGATGGTATCGTCGAGGCCGACGGTGAAGTGATCTATCAGGTCAAGGACATGAAAGTCGCATTGAGCGAAAGCTGATCAGAACAACACTGACCAGGATAGTGAAAGAGGCCCTCGGGCCTCTTTTTTGATTGTCCGCTGCCTGGCCCAATACAAAACGGGCAATTGCCATGCGTTCAGGCCACCCAGGGCCACTCACGCTGATCAGGCCGCGACACCGGACCAAACGACGTCGAACTGGAGTGGTTTCCAGACGCCCAAACCCGCCTCAGGCGCGTTCAGATTCATTTTGGTTTATCAAGCCACGCAACAGTTCAAATTTTACACGGTTTGCGCTGACCTGACGGTAGAATGAAATCAAGAACGCTGTTGGCCCATTCAGCCTGCTCAGCCCCATCGTTGCAGCAACAACGGTTCCAACGTCCGTACGACCCTCCAGAACAAGCACACCGCCAATCATGAATACAGCAACCGTTCCAGCACCATTGATTGCGCTCAACAGGAACTTGGTCGACAGCTTCCATTGGAACATTGATTGCCTGACCTGATAGATGCGGTCGAATTCCTGAAAAACCGTTTGGACAATGGCGTCAAGCTCGGTGGCGGTTATCTGGTCCGTTGCGCGCCGTAAAACCCGGATACGCTCGGCCAGCAGCACGTTCACTTTGCGCTGCGTCAACAATACGATCAGCACCTGAGGGGCAATGATCGAAAGAGCTATGATCCCGAGACCGGGTTGAGTGGATGCCACAAAGCCAACCACACTGATCAATGTTCCGATTTGCATCACAGGTTCGGAAAAAGCGCTACCTGTGAACTTGCCCAGCTCTTCGGCCTCGGCCGAAATGGCCGTTGACAGCGTACCGGTCGGAATTTTTACCCGATCGCGCCCTCCGCCAGCAGAGTCTTCCAATAAACGTTTCCGGATCAACCGGATAACATCTTCACCCAGGATTTGAGAGCGATACCCCATCAGCCATTTGAACCCCAGACTGAGCAAGACAACCCCCATCATCCCTGCGCCAAGCGTAAAAAGCTGCGACACCCCGTAAGATCCCTTTGTCAGCAGGTTCACGATCTCTTTTTGGAAATGCAGGGGTGCTGCCGCGAGACCCGCAATGGCGAGCGATAGCAGGATAAGAATGATCTGGCGCCGTCCGCTGACCCGCCAGATCGCACGATAGAGTTGAAGCATTTGGCCCCCTTGCGCGACAACATTGACACCTGATGGACGCCCACGACTATTAAAAAATACAGGGCCGGGATCAACGGGCCACTTTCATGAACTCACAAGTACCGCGGCTAAACCCGCGAAAGCCACAGGCAATCGCTCTTGGGCAACCGCTCTTGGGCAACCGTTCTGGCACCGCCCCTACCCATGTACCAGGTCTCCGAACCCAGAACGCCGCCGCTGACTGGCAACGCCTGGTGTTACAGCCTGTAATCCGTGGCCGGGTCAGACCAACAGGTCAAAGGTTTCGCCTGCGATCCGGAGATTGATTTCGTCCTGGCCCTGACCATCAACCAGCGCCCAGATGATTTGACCGGTGGGCCTGTAGATCACAAAGGCCTCCTGTTGCAAGTCCTCGCCCGCGCGTTCACCAACACCATTGGCGGTGTGCGCAAAATTGACCTGAAAATCGCCTCGGGCCGCGGCCCCGCCACCCCAGAGCAGAATATCCCCATCATCAGATGAATAGTCCTGAATCCAGTCGGACCCATGTCCCGGAACTCCGACATGAAAGAAACGATCCGCACCGCTTCCGCCGTTGAGCCGATCATGCCCAAAGCCGCCATTCAAATAGTCATCTCCATCGCCGCCAAACACCTGATCCGAAAGCGCCCCTCCGCTGAGCGTGTCATTGCCCTGCTGACCAACCAATGTGTCCGCACCCAGACCACCCAGAATACGGTCATTGCCATCCTGGCCAAACACATGATCATTTCCTGCGCCTGCAAGCACATGATCATCACCGTCACCCGCCAGAATCATGTCTGCCAGATCAAATTCGGCCATGTCGCTTCCGCCGATGATCAGATCATCGCCCACACCCCCATTGATCGTGTCAGAGCCCTGCCCACCATTGATCGTGTCGTTTCCTGCGCGCCCGAACAAATAGTCACTGCCCTCCTGGCCACGAACGTAATCGTCCCCGTCGCCACCATCCGCGAAGTCATTTCCTTCGTTCCCGTCGATGGTATCGACCCCGCTTTGACCATACAAAACGTCATCCGCATTCCCACCCCACAGCCGGTCGTCACCCGCGCCGCCTTCCTGGGTGGTCGGGCCGTACCATCCGTTCAGAGAGTCGTTGCCATCCCCCCCACGCAGAACGTCTCCTTCTCCGCCTCCAGATTGCAATTCGTCGTCTCCGGGCCCACCATCCAACGTGTCGTTTCCAAAATCACCTTCCAGCGTGTCGTTGCCCCGGCCGCCTTCGATGGAATCATCGCTGAAGGACCCATTCAGGTAGTCGTTGCCCGGGCCGCCAAAAATCAGGTCATTGCCTGCGTCTCCGTCGATCTGGTCATTCCCGATGCCACCGGTAATAGTATCAGCACCTGGTGTGCCATTCAGGTAAAGGTTGAACGTCCCCGCTTCGAGCAAGATCTGATAAGCGCTATCGCTGCGATCCGCGAAAACCAAGTCTTCTATATTATAGAGGAAATCTGTCTGATCATCACCCAGCGCATCGTCACGCGCGGTCACAACAATGGCCTGCCCCTCCCGCTCCAAAGACATTGGAATCTCGGGTATCGACGAAAACCGCTCCGGTATTCCCGTCAACGCAAAGTCATAGTCCCGCCAGTTCCCGGAAAAGACGGCTGTATCGGTGCCTTCTCCTCCATCCAGAACATCGACCCCGTCACCGCCAACTAGCGTATCGTCGCCGGATCCGCCCTCCAGCAAATCGATATCCTCGCCCCCGACAAGAGAGTCGTCACCATCCAGGCCGCGCAGCGTGTCGTTCCCGATGCCCCCGTCAAGTGTCTCATTCTCTCCGGGTACACCCTCGATCACATCGTCAAAGGCACCTGTCTCGCGCAGAGTTTCCGTGACCAGTTCGTCAAGTGTCATCCGACGGTTATCAAAAACAAGCTCTTCGATCCCAAGGATCAAATCCTGCCCATCCCCGGTGCGGCTGTTGCGCCCCGTGATAGCATACACTGGCCCCATATCCCGAAGGTGCTCGGGAACCTCCGTCTCCGCGACCAAAACGGCGGTATAATCCTCCCAGTTTCCAGCCCAAAAGGCGACATCCGTGCCATCGGAGCCGTGAATCGTATCGTCGCCTGCACCGGCAAGAAACAGATCATGACCCAGCCCGCCGCTCAGCATGTCGTTGCCGGTGCCACCGATCAGGCGATCATCCCCGTCACTGCCAGTCAATGTATCGTCACCGGCGGCCCCATCAACAAATCCAGGGCTGTCCAGTGTTTCCAAATCGGCATCGTCTGTCAGAATACGCGGCGACAGAACGTGAAATGCTGCCCCGTCAATCAATCGTCCGACATAGGGATCACCAGGTTCGCCTGCATTATCCCAAACCGCAGTAATCAAACCATCCGCCGTGACGTTCAGTTCTCGCCAGTCGATGTTTCTTTTGTCTCCAAGGCGAATTCCCGGTCCTTCGCTTTGTCCGTCAGCGGCATAGGTTGACAGATAAATCACGTCTTCTTGGGGCCCGCCGGTATCCGCAAGCTGCCCGCCTCTGAGCAATACGACACCACCGTCGGGGCGAATTTCCGCGATCGCGGTTCGTTCATAAAACAGACCAGCCAGAGGATCCTCTGCCTTGTCGACCAAATTGATGCTGACAACCTCTGTCCCGTCATCCGGCACAATGTGTTTGTCGAAGCCCGACCTAACCGAAGACGTTACCAGAACCAAAGCCCCATCCGCATTCAGCTCCACATCCAAAAGCTGGACAAAGCTGGCATAGGACGCGTCGAACCGCACCAACTCGCGTGCTTCGCCTGTCAAAGCACCGTTTGCGTCGATCCCTTGCATCATGATCGAAGCATGATAATCCAATGACCCGTCTGGGGTTTCACCAACGACAAAGCCGCGCACGCTCAGAAACGCGGACGTTCCATCCCCAAGCGTCACAATCTGCCACTGTTGGATTTCACCGTCCTGGTCCCAAACAGAAGACGGATTTGGGTCAGACAGCGGGTTATCGAACAACGTTTGACGCGCGCCCAATGTGCCGTCAGCCTGCAGAATATAGCTGTAAATGTGGGCAGGCGGTTCGAGACCGTAGGAACGGGATTCGGCACCAAACGGCTCTGCCACGATCACAAGCGCAGTGCCATCCGGGCGTTCAAAGATGCTCAAAACTTCCGACACTTCGACGCCACCACGGCCCAGCCCAATGTCACGATCCAGGACTGCAGCGCCCGGGTTGGTCCAAACAGATGGTGAACCAACCGGGTTGCCATCAGCGTCAAATCTTTGCAACAGACTGTCCGGATCGGGTATGGACGCCGCAGTATACCCCCCGGGCGAGGCGGGCGCGATCCAGTCCTTTGGTTCGCCCGAATACACAAGCGCCAGACCACCATCATTCAACGCCGTAAGGCGGAGTTCCGGAATGTACCCGGACCAGCTGGCAAGACTTTGTGTTCCATCCAAAGCACCGTCTTCGGTCAGCCTGACGTGGCGAAGTTCCGTTTCCACACGATCCCCGGCAGGCACCTTGTGAGAGTGGAAATAGGACGTGCCTGTAACCACGCTATATTGGATGGAAACGTCACCAGTAGACCCAACAACAAAATCGCCTCTCAAATACCCACTGTCCTTTGGCACCGAGGCGAGAACAATTGGGGATCCCACGATTTCTCCCGAAGCATCGAACACAGAATACGTGAGAGTTCGAATTGCCTCGGTCGTGCTTTGAGTTATCACGCCAAGACCGCCATTCGGCAAAATCTGCCAGACAGATCCTGACCCGTCATTCGGTGTCAGTGTGAGGGTTTTTTCAAGATAACGGTCTTCCAAAAAAATCGACTGAGCCATGAATTCACCAATCTCGTAAATAACTTTATTCTATCGTGTGCAGGCTAAACCCCTGCACGGAAACTTGTCTAGAAATTGTTCGTAAACAATTGCCCTATCCGGTTCTGTAACAGGAAACAGGATGTGGCCCTGAAGATGGACACCCCTGTTGTTTCAACTCGTTTGGCACCCGCGTCCCGCCGCGCGATTGGAAACGCCGACTGGGCTCTGCCCCAACCCATCTTGCACCTCTCCCCCTCAAAGCCTACTAAGGCTTAAGCAAACAAGGGAGTGCACGTATGCGTCGTGTCGTCGTCACCGGGCTGGGGATCGTCTCGTCGATCGGGAACAATGCTCAGGAGGTCATCACCTCCTTGAAAGCCGGAAAATCGGGCATCGTTGCCAGTCCTGAAATGGTGGAACACGGGTTCCGCAGCCAGGTTGCTGGTACGCTCAAGCTCGACATCAAGGAACTGGTGGACAAACGCACCCTGCGGTTCATGGGACCCGGTGCTGCCTATGCTCATATTGCGATGTCTCAGGCGATTGCAGACGCGGGTCTGGGCGAAGACGATGTGGTCAACACCCGCACCGGCCTGGTGGCCGGATCCGGCGGGCCATCGACCAGCGCCATGCTGGCCGCGCATCAGGTGGTGGCCAAAACCGGCGCGACCAAACGCATCGGGCCGTTCGCCGTGCCAAAATGCATGTCCTCGACGATTTCGGCCAATCTGGCCACTGCGTTCAAGATCAAGGGAATCAACTATTCGATCACCTCTGCCTGTTCGACCTCGCTGCATTGCATCGGCAACGCTGCGGAACAGATCATGATGGGCAAACAGGACGTGATGTTTGCCGGCGGCGGCGAGGAACTGGACTGGACCCTGTCCTGTCTGTTCGACGCCATGGGCGCGATGTCTTCGAAACAGAACGACAACCCGGACAAAGCCTCTCGTGCCTTTGACGAAGACCGCGACGGGTTCGTGATTTCGGGCGGCGGCGGCATTGTCGTGCTGGAAGATCTGGATCACGCCTTGGCGCGCGGTGCCAAGATCTATGCCGAAGTCACCGGTTTTGCCGCGACTTCGGACGGACATGACATGGTGGCCCCGTCGGGCGAAGGTGGCGAACGCGCCATGCGTCTGGCCCTGTCCACCCTGCCCGAAGATCGCAAGGTCAGCTATATCAATGCCCATGGCACATCGACCCCGGTCGGCGATGTCGGCGAAGTCGAAGCCTGCCGCCGGGTATTTGGCCAAGGGTATGTGCCGCCCATCAGTTCGACCAAATCCATGACCGGCCACGCCCAGGGAGCAGCCGGTGCGCTGGAGGCAATCTTTTGCCTGCTGATGCTGGACAATGACTTCATAACACCGTCGATCAACGTCGAAACGCTCGCCGAGGGTATTCAACCGGGTGAAATTGCCACTGAACTGGTCGAAAACGCAGGTCTTGATTCCGTAATGACCAACAGTTTCGGCTTTGGTGGCACCAATGGGTCGATGATCCTGAGCAAGTACAAGGGGTAAGCGCTGATGTCGGGACTTTTGCAAGGCAAACGCGGCTTGATCATGGGCGTCGCCAACGACCGGTCGATCGCATGGGGAATCGCCAAGTCCATGGCCGAAGCCGGGGCCGAACTTGCCTTTACCTATCAGGGCGACGCCTTTGGCAAGCGGTTGGAACCGCTGGCCGCCAGCGTCGGTTCGGATTTCATGGTCGATGTGGATGTCACCGATGACGCATCATTGGATACCGCATTCGAACAATTGGGCGCGCGGTGGCCAACGATAGATTTCGTGGTTCATGCCGTCGCCTATTCGGACAAAACAGAGCTGACAGGCCGGTTCCTGAACACCAGCCGTGCGAATTTCAAGAATTCGATGGATATCAGCGCCTACTCTTTCATAGAGGTGGCGCGCCGGGCCTATCCGCTGATGCAGGAAAACGGTGGCACCCTGCTGACACTCACCTATCAGGGGTCAAACCGTGTCGTCCCCAACTATAACGTCATGGGCGTGGCCAAAGCGGCGCTTGAATCGGCCACCCGTTATCTGGCCAACGACCTGGGCCCCGAAGGTATTCGCGTCAACGCGATCTCGCCCGGCCCCATGAAGACCCTGGCCGGGGCCGCAATTGGTGGGGCGCGCAAGACATTCAAACATACTGACCAAAACGCCCCCATGCGGTCGAACGCAACGCTGGAGGCCGTTGGCGGTACGGCAGTTTACCTTGCATCGGACGCAGGTGCCTGTACGACAGGTGAAATCATCCGCGTCGACGGCGGGTTCCACGTTCTGGGCATGCCGCAGCCGGATCATCTCTGATCACCTCGCAACTGGCGAGATTTCAAACCCAAGGCAATTGCCGTGGCTCCGTCATGGCATTGCCCCTTGGTTGCCATGATTCGTTGCTAGACAGACGACATGAAACAGGAAACCGCTGCCGCCTCATCCGTTCCCACGCTTCCCGACGAAATCACGCTCGGGGCCGTTTTACGGGAACCAACACGTAAACCCGTCTATCTGCGTGTAGCAGGCTGGTGTCTTGTTGTTGGGTGCGCCTTGTCCATGGGTGCCATCCTGGCCAGCACACCCCAGGTAACGCAAAAGCTGTCGTCCTGGACCAACCACGTGCCCGCCGCGACCCAGGTAGATACCGCGACGCTGACCACTGAAACGGTCTCTGAGGCCAACCCGGACACACAAAACCCCGAATTCACGACCGACGGAACGCCACTCGCAGCACCGGGGAAGCTCATGTCTGCTCTGGGGGCATTGTCGCGATCAGCCCGCAGTGCACTGGGGTATGGCGACCCGATGGACTATGTTGAACTGCCCACGGAAGAAAACACAGATCCTTCCGAAGGTGGCTTTTCGGCGTTTTTTGCTTCTGACGAGGATCCGGTAGCCCGGCCAGCGGTCAGCGCCATGCCCCAGAACCGCATTCCAATACGTCGCGCAGGCGTCAGCAACTGACACACCCAGGCATCACATGTGGCAGCACAGATGCTGGCACATGCGGGGATTTCTGGGCGCAGGCCGGTTGTGATCAGGCGATCGACACCAATTCAATGTCAAAATTCAGATCTTGGCCCGCCAGCGGATGATTGGCATCCAGAGTCACCGTTGCGTCATCAACTTCTACCACAGTCACCGGCAAAACTTGCCCTTCGGGGGTTTGCATCTGCAACTGAGTGCCGACTTCCAACGGAATATCGTCTGGGATCCCTTCGCGCGGGATTGCCTGACGTGCGGCCGGGTTGATTGGGCCATAGGCTTTCTCGCAGGCGATATTGATGGTCTTTTTGTCGCCAACCTTCATGCCTGCCATTTCCGCGTCCATACCCGGAATAACCTGACCGGCCCCCACAGTGAACGACAGCGGATCGCGGCCTTCGGAGCTGTCAAATACGCTGCCATCGGTCAAGGTGCCCTTGTAGTGGATATGCACCGTGTCGCCGTTCTTCACTTCTGTCATGAGGGGTCCGATCCTGTTCGGGTTTCAAAGGCGGCAAACCCTATAGCCTCTCACAGGAATGTAAAGACGCGCAGGGGTTTTCCGTCAAAACCGCCCTTTCCCCATCTGCAGGCCTGTGCCACTCTCCGCGTCAAGGAGAACCCGTCATGCCCATTACCACCTGTATTTTTGATGCCTATGGAACCTTGTTCGACGTCGCAGCCGCCGCCCGTCAGGCCGCCCAAGACCCCAAGTTTCCACAACTGGCAGATCGCTGGATGGCACTGGCCAACCATTGGCGGCTGAAACAGCTGCAATATACGTGGCTCAGGGCCGTGGCCGATGCACATGACAATTTCTGGGAGGTGACCCAGAACGGGCTGGATTGGGCATTGGAGGCAACGGGGCTGGACGGCGACGCGATTTTGCGCCAGCGATTGCTTGATCTTTATTGGGAGCTGCAAGCCTATCCCGAGGTGCCCGCCATGCTGGCCACTTTGAAACAGGCGGGGCTGAACACCGCGATTCTGTCCAACGGGTCTCCCGATATGTTGAACGGGGCCGTGCAATCTGCACAGATCGGCGCTCTTTTGGATGATGTCCTGTCAGTCGAAAGCGTTGGCATCTTCAAACCCCATGCCAATGTGTACGATCTGGTCGGGCAACGATTCAGCTGTGGCAAGGACGAGGTATTGTTCGTCTCCTCTAACGGCTGGGACGCGGGATGCGCAACCGGCTATGGGTTCACGACAGCTTGGGTCAACCGGGCAGGAGAACCGATGGATCGCCTGCCCTGGACCCCAGCCCATGTATTGTCCGACCTGACCACGATCCCACAGCTGGCAGGAGTCTGAATGCCCCGGTTCCCAACCGCCGATGGCCTGTCCCTGCACTATACGGATCAGGGCACCGGTCACCCCCTGTTGTGCCTACCCGGCCTGACCCGCTGTGGTCGCGATTTTGATTTCTTTGGCCCCCATGCCCGCGACCTTCGGTTGATCACGCTGGATTATCGCGGACGTGGAAAATCTGCGTACGACCCAACCTATGCCAACTACAATGTGGTGCAGGAATCCTGTGACGTGATCGAATTGCTCGATCATCTTGGATTGGAAAAGGTCTCACTTCTCGGCACCTCACGCGGGGGGCTGATCGCCATGGTGTTGGCCGCAACCCATGCCCATCGTCTGTCAGGCGTCATCCTGAACGATGTCGGCCCGGAAATCAGCCCAGATGGCATCGCCCGGATCCTGACCTATGTGGGCAAACCGCCCCGCGCCAAAACGCTGGAGCAGGCCGCCAGCGCCCTTGGGGATGCAATGACCCCACAGTTCCCGGACGTTCCCCTGTCCCGCTGGCAGCAACAGGCTGAAATCCAGTATCTGGAAACGGACGACGGGCTGACCCTGCGCTATGATCCGATGCTGGCCCAGGCCTTGCAGGATCAGGCGGCTTCTGGCGAAGCCCCGGACCTTTGGCCGCTGTTTGACGCTCTGGCCTCTGGCCCTTTGGGGGTGATCCGAGGCGCGAATTCAGACATACTTGGCCCAGAAACGCTGGCAGACATGCAACGCCGCAACCCGGATATGCTGGTTTGCACCGTGCCCAACCGCGGCCATGTGCCTTTTCTTGACGAGGCCCCCGCCATTGAATTTATCCATACCATCACGGAGATGTCCCGATGACCTCGCTCGCCATGATCGAAGCGGCCGCCTCACGTCTCAAGGGGCACGCCCGCCGGACGCCACTGCTCAGCTCTCCATTTCTGGATGACATTGCCGGACGACGGGTGCTGATCAAACCCGAATGCCTGCAGCATACCGGATCGTTCAAGTTCCGCGGTGGTTGGTCGGCTGTTTCGGCGCTGGCACCGGACGTGCGACAGCGGGGCGTGATCGCCTTTTCCAGCGGCAATCACGCGCAGGGTGTCGCATTGGCAGCACGCCAACACGGGGTTCCTGCGGTGATCGTCATGCCGGCGGATGCTCCGCAATTGAAAATAGACAACACCCGTGCGCTGGGGGCCGAGGTTGTCCTTTATGATCGTGTCGGCGGTGAAAGCCGTGAAGCCATCGGCCAGGAACTGTCACACGCGCGCGGTCTGACCCTGATCAAACCCTATGACGAACCGCAGGTGATTGCAGGTCAGGGGACAACCGGTTTGGAGATCGCAGCCCAAGCCGCCGAATTGGGGGTTGAAACCGCGGATGTTCTGGTCTGTTGCGGTGGTGGCGGGTTGACGTCAGGTATCGCCCTGGCGCTCGAAGGGCATGCACCGGGCCTGCGCCCGCGCCCCTGTGAACCGGCCGGGTTCGATGACGCAACCCGATCGCTGGCGTCTGGAAAAATCCAGGCCAATCCAACCCAATCCGGGTCGATCTGTGATGCCATCGTGACACAGCAGCCGGGCGATTTGACCTTTCCCATCATGTCGCGCCTGTGTGGCCCCGGGTTGGTGGTGACCGATGACGAAGCCATGCATGCCATGGCCCTGGCTTTTTCCCGGCTCAAGGTCGTGGCCGAACCCGGCGGTGCCGTGGCCCTGGCCGCCGCCTTGTTTCGCAAGGACCAAATCCAGGGCGACACCGTTGTTGCCTTGATTTCCGGCGGCAACGTCGACCCGGAAATGTTTCGCGCCGCCCTGGCAACCTATGCTTGAGACCGTGACGAACAAAGCTGGCTGTCCGCAGCCCCAACCCGACCGGAGGGTATCATGACGCGCTTTACCATCGCCTCGTTCAACGTCAAAAATCTGATCGGCCCTGATCGGGAATACTACAAATTCCAAGTTTACACGCCCGAGGAATACGCCTGGAAACTGGACTGGATGGCGGACCAATTGCTGACAATGGACGCGGATGTTGTCGGTTTTCAAGAAATCTTCGAAGAAGACGCGCTGCGTGAGGTCATTGCCGAAACCGATCGTCGCGGGCGCGAAGCAAATGCCGCAAATATTCCTGGCCCCGGCAAACGCTATCGGCGCAAGGCAATCTTTCGCAAACTTTCCTACACCCCCTATACCAGCGCAGCGCTCGCCTTTGCGCCAAATATGCATGATACAGGTGAACCCGGGCGACGCCGCCCAGGATTGGCGATCTTGTCACGACTGGGTTTCGTTGGCGCGCCGGAAATCATACAGAACCTGGATGCGCCCCTGGACATCCCGATGGCTGCTCTTGGCGGAGACGAGGATGCAGGGTGTTTTCGCCTGCACCGCCTGTCGCGCCCAATCCTCAAGGTGCGTATCCCGGTCGGTGGCCAGGTGATCACGGTTTTCAACTGCCACCTGAAATCCAAATTGGGCGAATATATCACGCCCAAAGGTGCCGAATACGCCCCAGAGGCCGTTCTGAGTGCCTATGATCCGGCTGGGCGCGCCATGGGTGCCCTCCGCGCCGCACTGCGCCGGATGGCCGAAGCTTGGGTTCTGCGCCGTGCTATTCTGGAAGAAATAGACCAGGGCCACCCCGTTATGGTTCTGGGTGATTTCAACGATGGAGAACATGCAGTCAGCAGCGAAATCATCAGCGGCGAGATCCCCTTTCACAATTATTCCTGGATGCTGCGCCACGATGCCAAGCAATCGAGTGACCGATATACACGCGAAGAAAACAGGCTAATCACCGAAGCCGTTGATCGGGTCAGACTGCGGTCCGCCGAAAAGATATTCTTGCGAAAATCCTTGAGGGATGTCGTGTACACCACCGCCTTTGGCGGGGTACATGAAAGCATCGATCAGATATATATGTCCCGCCATTTCGATCCGTCGTGGCCCAAGGCGGTGGGAAGAATGCAGTATTTTAGCGTTTTCAATGATCATTTGACGGATGGCAGCCACCCCGAGGCTCCCTATAACAAACTCGCCTCGGACCACGGGCAGATCATGGCCCACATGGAACTTGTCTCCGCATCCGCGTGACCAAAAGTTTTCACTAAAACTTTTGGCAAATTTCTTAGTTAAGAAATTTGCCCGCTGCCGCCCTCCAGAACGCTTTACCCCACGGTTGCAGCCCGGTTACAACGGGCAGATCCATTCACAGGGAGCAAGCCCATGCAGATTGCAGATCTCGGAGACGTACAGCTGCATTACCGGATCGATGGCCCATCTGATGGAGCTCCGGTGGTGTTTGCCAATTCTCTGGGCACGGATTTAAGACTCTGGGATCAGGTTTTGCCGCTATTGCCCCCGAGGTTCCGCTATATCCGCTACGACAAACGCGGGCACGGTCTCTCTTCACTGCCGTCCGGACCATATTCCATGGGCGCATTGGTCAGAGATGCCGAACGCCTTTTGGATCACCTGCAGGTGCGAGACTGCGTGTTTGTGGGCCTGTCCATCGGTGGCATGATCGCCCAAGGATTGGCTGTCAAACGGCTGGATCAAGTCCGGGCGTTGGTTTTGTCCAACACTGCAGCCAAAATCGGGATTCCCGAACAATGGCAGGAACGGATTCAGACCATCAAGACGCACGGCATTGAAGCTCTGGCTGATCCGATCATGGAGCGCTGGTTTTCGCGCGCATTCCGCAATACGCCAGAATGCGCCCTGTGGCGCAACATGCTGTTGCGCCAGCCAGCCGAAGGCTATGCTGGATGTTGCGCTGCGATTTCAGGCACAGATTTCTTTACCCCAACCAGCGGATTACGCCTTCCGACATTGGGCATCGCGGGCAGCGACGACGGCGCGACACCGCCGGATCTGGTACGCGAAACAACAGCCCTGATCCCAGGCTCCAAATTTCACCTGATCCGCAAAGCCGGGCATCTGCCGTGTGTAGAGCAGCCCGAGGAATATGCAGCGCTCCTGACCCAGTTTTTGACTGACACAGGACATGGTCAGATCTGATGTCGGATTTTCTGCTGATTCATGGATCGTGTCACGGGCGCTGGTGTTGGCGCTTTTTGATCGCTGCGCTCGAAGCTCAGGGACACACGGCCCGCGCCATCGACCTCCCCGGTCATGGAGATGACCCGACCCCATTGACGGACGTGACATTGGAGATGACCGCAGACGCCATTCTGAAAGCGTCTGATCCCGGCACCATCCTCCTGGGGCATTCCTGGGGCGGCATTCCGATCAGCCTGGCGGCGGAGATGAACCCATCTGCGATGCGCGGGCTGATTTATCTGTGTGCCTATGTTCCGGTGGCAGGGCTGTCGATGATCGATCTTCGCAAGCGGGCACGCCGACAACCGTTGATGGGGGCCATCGTAAAGGATGAGCTTGGACAGAGCTATACGATTGATCCAGATCAGGTTCCCGCATTGTTTTATCACGATTGTCCTGTTGACTCAGTTGCGCTGGCGCTGGATCGCCTGACACCTCAAGCCATTCGCCCGCAGGACACTGCGCTGGTATCGACGACCCGCTGGCAGGGCGTTCCCAAAGCGTATATCCGCTGCACACAGGACAGGACGATCCCACCAGAGTATCAGACCGAAATGACGGCCGATTGGCCTTTGGATCGAGTCTTTGAAATGCAGACATCCCATTCCCCATTCTTTGCGGACCCACAGGGTTTGGCAACGCTGATGGGACACATCTCACGAGGATTATGATGGCAGGTTCGGTTTTTACATCTGCGCTGTATGGCGACCTTTTTTCGACAGCCGAGATCGGGCGTTTATTCACCGACAGCGCCGAATTGCGCGCCATGTTGCTGGTAGAAGGTACATTGGCCCAGGTTCAGGGCGCTCTGGGCGTAATACCAGCGGACAGCGCAGGTGCCATTCGTAGAGCGTCTTTGGAAATTCAGCTGGATCCTGGTGCCCTGCGCAAGCCGACTGGACAAAATGGCGTTTCGGTTCCCGGCCTTGTCGCAGCGTTCCGGGCGGAAATGCAAGCACCAGAACATGCCCAATTCGTCCATTGGGGGGCCACATCCCAGGACATCATCGACACCGGCCTGATGTTGCGGTTGCGGCAGGCGCTGGCCTTGATGGAAACGGATCTGCGTGCATTTGTCGAAACCTTGGCCACTTTGGCCGAACGTCATGCGGATACGCCAATGCCTGCACGCACCTATGGCCAGCACGCCACTCCCACCAGCTTTGGCGCTGTGGTGGCAGGGTGGGGGCAACCGGTGATGGACCTTCTGGATGACTTGGGCGACCTGCGATCTTCCTGCTTGCTGGTCTCGCTGTCAGGCGCTGCCGGGACCAATTCGGCGCTGGGAGAGACAGCAGCACAGCAAAGAGCCGAGCTGGCAAAGGGCTTGGGGCTGGGTGATCCCGGGCGCAGTTGGCATACGGACCGCAATCCAATTCTTCGTATCGCGGACTGGATGACCCGGGTCACGCTGGCGTTGGCTAAGCTGGGCGAAGATTCAACCGATCTGGTGCAAAGTGGCATCGCAGAGCTGCGGTTGGGCGGCGCAGGGGCATCCTCGACCATGCCCCAGAAACAGAACCCGGTGGCTCCGGCGGTGCTGTGTGCTGTTGCGGCGCAGACTGTGGCCCTGAATGGCACTCTGCAAAACGCGTCAGTGCACCGTCATCAACGCGATGGGGCGGCATGGTTCACGGAATGGATGTGCCTGCCGCAGATCGTGTTGGGGGCCGCCTGTTCCGCGCGTACGGCATGTGACCTGGGCGCAGGATTGGAACCTCAGACCAAACAGATGCTGACCACCGTCGATGGCGGCCTGGGCATGATCCACGCCGAAGCGCTCAGCTTTGCTCTGGCAGAAACCATGCCACGACCGGATGCCCAAGCGGCAGTCAAGGCGCTCTGCCGAACCGCACAGGAAAGCCAGAAGCACCTGCGCGACCTTGTGGCAGCAGCCCACCCTGAGCTGAACGTGGAACATTTGTTCGATCCCGGTCGGCAGTTGGGCCATGCCCCGACAGAGGCCCGTGCCTTTGTTGCCCGGGTTGGCCAGAACCGCAACGTGAACACGTGAAACGGAATCGGGCCGCTCCCGCCCGGTTGTGACGCCTCTGCGAGGCACCAAAACCCGTTGGGCCTGGCAGGTCACAAGGCGCTGACGCGCCCAGATGACCTGCCCCCGGACCTGTTCCCTCGCGTCGCCAAACCGGATCCGAGGTTTTCGCGCTTTCCCGTCCATATTAGCCTGCGCCCAACCCAGATCAATTCATGAGGCCCGCATTGCGCCTGTCCGTTCTGTTTCTATTGTCGACCGTGATGCTGGATGCCATGGGAATCGGGCTGATCATGCCGATCATGCCGTCCCTGATCCGCGAAGTTCAGGGCGGCGACCTCGCGGATGCTGCATTGTGGGGCGGCATCCTGTCCACGGTGTTTGCAGTGATGCAGTTTCTGTTTTCACCGCTTTTGGGCAACTTGTCGGACCGGTTCGGGCGGCGTCCGGTGTTGCTGGTCTCTCTGACTATGATGAGCTGCTCCTATCTGGTGCTGGCCCAGGCGACGGCCTTGTGGGTTCTGTTGGTCGGGCAAATGATCAGCGGCATCACTTCGGCCACCCATGCGACCGCGGGTGCCTGTATGGCGGATCAATCCAAACCGCACGAAAAGGCGGCAAATTTCGGGCTGTTGGGAGCCGGGTTTGGCGTTGGCTTTGTCTTGGGGCCGCTGGTGGGCGGATTGCTGGGAGAATTGGGCACCCGCGCGCCGTTCTACGCAGCGGCCGGTGTGGTCGGGCTGAATGCGCTGCTGGGCGCGGTCGCCATGCGCGAGACTCTACCCCCCGAAAAACGCCGTCCCTTTGCGTGGCGCCGTGCCAACCCGTTGGGTGCCTTTTTCGGGATCTCGAAACTGCCGGGGATCGCACCCTTGTTGCTGGTCTATTTCATCTATTCCGTTGCGCTGTATGTCTATCCGGCAATCTGGTCCTACTTCACGCAGGCCCGGTTCGACTGGAGCCCGCAAACCATCGGCCTGTCGCTGGGGCTGTTCGGGATTTCAATGGCATTGGTTCAGGGTGTGTTGATCCGACTGGTGCTGCGATGGGTCGGAGAACGCAAGACAGTGATCTATGGTCAGCTGTTCGACGCAGTGGCCTTTTTCCTGTTGGCGATTGTCACCAGCGGCGCAGCCGCGTTGATCCTGACACCGGTTGCCGCGCTGGGCGCAGTGGTGTCGCCAGCATTGCAGGCCATCATGTCACGCCGGGTCAGCGATGACGCGCAGGGAGAATTGCAGGGGGTGTTCACGTCGGTTCATGCCTTGTCCATGATCGTGTCGCCTTTGATGATGGCATCCGTGTTTTCCGCCTTTACCCGCGAGGGCGCGCCGGTCCATTTCCCCGGTGCGCCGTTTTTGGTATCAATGGCGCTGATCTTTGTCGCGTTGGCGGTCTTCCTGCGTCAACCCAAAGAGCAAGGTTGATCCCGACTGACTTTCGTAGCGTAATAACGACATGAATGGGGCGGTTTACCGCTTGCGGCACCAGGGCTGGCGGGTCACCCTGACCAGAACAAGGCAGCAAGGGAACTCGCAATGCAAACCATCAAGGCAGCCGTTTGCCACGAATTTGGGGCCCCTCTGGTCATCGAGGATATCCAACTGGCACCGCCGGGAATGGGCGAGGTCGAAATCACCCTGGATGCCGTCGCGATCTGCCATTCTGACATCTCTTATGCCGATGGGGCCTGGGGTGGACATCTGCCGGCCGTCTATGGTCACGAAGCGGCTGGAATCATCACCCGCGTCGGCGATGGTGTGACCGGCTTCGATCTGGGGGACAGCGTTGTGGTCACGCTGATCCGCAGCTGTGGAACCTGCCCCAGCTGTGCCAGCGGCAAGCCGACCATTTGCGAAACACCCCACAATACGGTCAAGGGGCCGCTGCGCACTGCAGAAGGCGGACCATTGGATCAGGCGATGTCCTGTGGTGCCTTCGCCGAAAAAGTTGTCGTGGACCAGCGCCAGATCGTCCAAATCCCCTCGGATATGGCCAAGGACGTCGCCTCTCTGCTGTCCTGCGGGGTCATCACCGGCGTCGGAGCTGCTGTGAATGCGGCCGGACTGCGGGCCGGGCAGGACGTGGTGGTGATCGGCGCGGGCGGTGTCGGGTTGAACGCCATTCAGGGCGCGCGCATCGCCGGGGCCCGGCGGATCGTGGCCGTGGACATGACCGAAGAAAAGCTCGAGATAGCCCGGTCATTCGGTGCCACCCATGGGGTGTTGGCCAGCGACCCGACCCCGTGGAAGGCATCCTACAAGGCCCTCGGAGGACGTGGAGCGGATGCGGTGCTGGTCACCGTCGGCGCAATCCCGGCCTATGAACAGGCAATGCGCTATCTGGGACGGGGTGGCAAGGCAATCATGATCGGAATGCCCCATTCCGGGGCCAAGGCGGCGTATGAACCCGTGGTCATGGCCGCCATCGGTCAGGGGCTTATCGGGTCGAAAATGGGGGACGTTGTGATCCAGCGTGATATCCCCTGGATGATCGACCTGTATCAACAGGGACGGCTGAAGCTGGACGAACTGATTTCCAGACGTTGGACGTTGGACCAGATCAACGACGCAATTGCCGACACCAAGACCGGTAGCGCCAAGCGCAACGTCATCCTGTTCGATCGAGACCCGACAGGAAACTGAACACCTGGGAGTGCACGAGATGAAACTGCAAGATCTCGACGTTATCGTCACGGCCCCGCCCGCACCAGGATGGGGCGGTCGGTATTGGATTTTGGTCAAGATCACCACAGACAGCGGGGTGACCGGCTGGGGGGAATGTTACGCCTCGACCATTGGCCCCCAGGCGATGACACATGTGATCCAGGATGTGTTCGACCGTCACATGGGCGATCAAAATCCCGAAGACATCGAATTGATGTTTCGTCGTATCTATTCTTCGGGCTTTACCCAACGCCCCGATTTGACGGTCATGGGCGCATGGTCGGGGTTGGAAATGGCCTGTTGGGATATTCTGGGCAAAGACCGCGACCGGCCCGTGCACGCGCTGATTGGTGGGCGGATGAATGACCGGATCCGGGCCTATACTTACCTTTATCCGCTGCCGCACCACGATCTGAACGATTTCTGGACGTCACCAGATATGGCAGCCGAAACTGCCTCCGAACTGGTCTCGCGGGGCTATACAGCCGTAAAATTCGACCCGGCCGGCCCCTATACCATGCGTGGCGGGCACATGCCTGCGATGAGCGATATTTCACAGTCCGTCGCCTTTTGCAAAGCCATCCGCGAGGCCGTTGGCGACAAGGCCGACCTGCTGTTCGGCACGCACGGGCAATTCACAACCGCCGGGGCCATCCGCCTGGGGCAGGCGCTGGAACCCTATTCGCCATTGTGGTTCGAAGAACCGGTGCCACCAGACAATTATCCTGAAATGGCCAAAGTCGCGCACGCTGTCCGCATCCCGGTCGCCACCGGTGAACGGCTAACCACCAAGGCCGAATTTGCAGCCGTCCTACAGTCGGGTGCCGCAACGATCCTGCAACCGGCTTTGGGACGTGCAGGCGGGATCTGGGAGATGAAAAAGGTCGCCGCCATCGCCGAAGTCTATAACGCCCAGATTGCACCGCATCTGTATGCGGGTCCTGTGGAATGGGCTGCGAACATTCAATTGGCAGCGTCAATTCCCAATATCCTTTTGGCTGAAACCATCGAAACCCCGTTTCACGACGCATTGATCAAAAGCAGCATTCAGGTCGAAGACGGGTTCATCCCGACGCCGACAGCATCAGGATTGGGGATAGACGTGGACGAAGACCTGGCTCGCGCCCACCCGTTTACAGGATCCGACCTGCATCTGAACATGCGCGATGATCCTTGCGACTACGTGAATGGCAATGCGTTCCAGGGCGGCTCTCCGGCCATACTCTCAAAAACCTGACCCGACACAGTGATGCGCCTGCAAAGGGGCATCACCCTTCACCAATTCGTGCGGATTGCAAGAGTCGCTTCACAATGCCTGTAACAACGATATATTCTATCGATATCAATTCAGGATTCAGGACCGTGACTGCTCAACCCGCCTCCGCTATCTCACCGGAAATTCCAACCGATATGGAACAGCGTGCCGCCGAGGCCGCAGCCTTTCTCAAGACTTTGGCGCATGAGGGACGACTTATGATCCTGTGTCATCTTGGAACCGGCGAACGCTCGGTGGGAGAGCTGGAAGAGCTGCTGGGCATTCGACAGGCCGCAGTCAGCCAGATGCTGGCCCGCCTGCGCGACGAAGGGTTGGTGACCACCCGCCGCGATGGCAAGACGATCTATTATTCCCTAAGCGACAGCAACACCGAACAGGTGATCGGGCTGTTGTATTCCCTGTTCTGCAATCCTGACTGATCTTCCGGCTCAGCGACCTGGTGTCCCGCAGCAATCCAGATGACACCTAGGACACATATCCTGCGACGACCTGCAACAATTTGAATGCGGTCTGGGCATCATTTTCAACCACCGCCAAAAACTCTTCCTCGCCGATCCGCAAACAATTCAGATCCGTGGCAGCCACCATGCTGAGCGCGCGTGGCTCCTTGCGGATAAGGCCCAATTCACCCACAAGCCGCCCCGGGCCAACCGTGACAATCAGCTGATCCTCTGTCTCGTCCTGGGGCAAATACAAACCCGCTTCGCCATCGATCACGACATAGGCACCGTCTGTCGGCTTGTCCCCTTTGAGGAAAACGACCTGCCCCGGTTCTGCCGTGTACCAGCGTGCGCCAAAAGCCAGCAACCGCAGCTGTTTGCGGTTAAGCCCGGAGAACAGGTCAATCTGCTCCAGCGCCCGCACTTTGAGCGCCAAATCCTGACTGGCAGCCCCGTCGCCTGCGACATCCACATGGGGCTCCTCGCTGACCAACCGTCCTTGCCGCAGCTCAAAGAACGTGTCGAACACGTCAGCGCTTTCAAAGCTGTTGTTCAGATAGATCAGCGTCGTGTCCGGCAGCAGCTTGCGCAGGTTCTTGTAGACCGACACTTGGGTTTCGAAATCGTAGCTGGCCAACGCATTGTCCAGGATCAGAATGTCCGGCTTTTTGATTGTCGCCCGACAAAAGGCCAATGGTTCAGCAAACACCTGCGCCAACCCCTGGCCGCCCAGCGCAATGGGCATATCGTAGATCAGTGCCACCACCATGTCGCGCAGCCCGTGTTGCACCAGCAGATCCGCCACCAGATTCCGCAGCTCGTCCCCCTTGCTGCCCGCGTTCTCTGAAACTTTGCCATACATCGCGTTTTCCAGAACCGTCAGGCCCGGGGCAAAGCGGTCCCGCGCCAGCGGTTCGAACAAGTCGCCCAGCGTTTCCAAAATCTCGGCCGCATGTCCGCGGCGCAGATCCAGTATCCGCTGTTTCATTTCATCGCCAAACCCAGGCCCGATCTGTTCGGCCGAGATCCGCAGGGGCACAATCAACAGCTCTACCAGCTCATCAGGTTCCAGCGCCTTGACGCCACCGTCCCGGGTTTTCTCCACCAGCGCCAGCGCAGCATCATAGGTGCGTGGCTCAAGCCCCAATTTGCGGAACAACGGGTGATCAGTCCCATCCAATCCAAAGATCTGGCGCAGCATGTCAATCACGTCCCGGGCCAGGGCGACCAGGTCATCATCCAGCTTGAGCTCGGCCAATTTTTCCAGGAACCCGGACTGACCCACCATCATTTCCTTGGTAATCGGCTCCCTTGGCGAGGCAAACAGCAGGTTATCGGCCACCGGCAGTGCGTGATTGTATTTTTCCGGGTCCAGAAGAAAGGCATACTGGCGCAGGCCGGCCTCGTCGATGGCTCCCTGTATCGCTGGCCGCAATTCAATCAACCGGGCCACCAATTCAGGATGGGCGGCCGGATCAAAGTGCTGATCAATCCCGCGTCGGAACAACGCCGTTCCTGATCCCATACCTTCGACGATTTGCAACCACCAGGCGCGCAATTCGTCATCATTGGCCAGCCCGGCGATCGACGGATCAACCCAGGGCACGTCAAAGGCATCCGGGCTGTTTCCTGCCCGTGACGCGTCGGCCTGAACCTTGGGGTCGTCAGACTCCTCTTGCGGACGCGGACGCATTGCCATCATGACATTGTCGCCAAACGTACCCTGGAACATCACTGGCCGTGACGTCGCATGACCGATCCGCGCTGCGACAATGGATTGGTGCAGTTTCGTTGCATCCTGATCCCCAAACCGCAGCTTGCCAGCCGACGGCAGCAATTCACGGGTTAGCAATTCAGCCATCGCGCGGCGGTCTTCTTCGCTGGGGGCTGCAATCCCGATAACCTTGCCCGCCGGCAGCGTTGCGCTCAGATCCTCTAAGACCAGATTCCCGTCACTGTCGCGCACATTTACCCCCTCCAGCACGATATCACCGGACAGATGCGACACTTGCTCGGGCTCGCCCTTCATCAGGTCGTCATCCACCATCCCCGCCGGGGCAAAGCGTTCCAGGATCACGTCCCAGCGCAGCGCCATATCCTGTGTCTGGTTGTAATAGGCCAACAATTCCTTCCAGGGGCTCGACAGATCCTTGTAAGCGCCCAGTGCCGCCACCAGCGCCCCCAGCGACACGGTGCCCTGAAGCACCAGAAACCCGCCAACCGAATAGAAAAAGAACGGGGTCAGGTTCCCGATGAAGTTGTTGAGGAACTTCATGAAGAACTTTTTCTGGTAGATGATAAAGCGGATCTCATACAGACGACCCAGGCGCGACGTGATCATCGCCAGCCGATAGCGCCAGCCCCCGTTGATCCGCAATGTCGACGCCCCGGCTGCGCTTTCCCCAATCTCCGAAGCCAGCGCCCGCACTTCCTTGATCCGCTTCTTGTTCAGAAGGTTGATCTGTTTTTGCAGCTTGGGGATCAGCCAGGCCTGTAGCGGAATCAGCGCGACAGCGGCCAGCCCGAACCAGACACTCTGCAGAAACAAAAAGGACAGAATGGTGATCATCTGACCGGCCTGCAGAACCGGTTGACTGATCGCATCCCCCATCAAACCGCCCATCGGTTCGCTTTCGGCGGTGACCATCGACACCAATTCGCCCTGGCTCACCCGTTCAAAATAGGGCTGCGGGAACCGCAGAACCCGCGCGATCAGCTGGAACCGGAAACGACGCAGCATGCGTTCGGCCAACACACCCTTCATCGTGTTGATCCGCATTTTCATCAGCCCATGCGCCAGAACCGACAGCAGATAGGCGATACACAAAATCCCCAGGAACATGATCTGTTCTACAGGAATGCCAAAGACGTCAATGACGGCGGTCTGTGATCCGATGGCATCGTTGATGATGCGTTTAGGCAGCTCAAGCGTCAGGTAAAGCAATGGAAACAAACTGGTCGTGACAGCCAACAGGATCAGTTGGTCACGTTTGGAGTACTTCCAGATGAATCCAAAAAGGGTACGTTCGATGTCAATATTCCAGAAAATAAAAAGCTCTGTCCGCGGGTTCAGCGCCAGATTAGCAAGTTGCAGAGCAAACAGGCAATTGGTTTCCTAAAATAACCGGTGTGAAACGGTTCATTTGCAGCCCTCCGAAAAATCCGTAAGCTGTGAGTGTAACCGCGCTCAAACCACTCGAGGATCGTGATTTTGTTAACGTCTGTCGGCACTGTTCTGCTGTTGCTCTGCGCCCTGCAGATTAAACATATGTTTGCCGATTATTACATGCAGACGCCCAAGATGTTGTCTGGTCGGGGCGAATACCTGCATATGGGACGTGCTCAGCATGCGGGCATTCACGCGATTGGATCGTTTCTGGTGCTGGTGCTGTTTGGGGCACCGTTTTTGTTTTCCCTTGTTTTGGCCGGTGTCGAATGGGTGGTTCATTTCAACATCGACTACTGCAAAGCCCGCTATTCGGACGCCAAACAGTATACCCCGACACAGGCAGGGTTCTGGCGTGCTGCGGGTACAGATCAGGCGGCTCATCATCTGACGTATATCGCGATGGTCTGGGCCTGGGTGGTTTTCACCGGGTAGCCCACGACAGGCGTTGGACGTTGATCAGGTTGGCGCATCTGCACCGGTTGTGGCAGATCGCAAGTCCGCCGGAGCATTTTCCGCTTGATATTGATCCCCATGAACATCCGGGCGTGGCGTTGCGGCAAAGACCGGAACCGGGTCGGCGTAGCCTTTGAGCGGAATTGCCGGAAGTTCGTCGAAATCGACACCCGTCAATCCGCGCGCTGCGTCTCGTGTGGCCCGATCTGTCAACACTTGATCAGGTGCCGCCTTGGAACACAGGCGGGCCGACAGGTTTACCGTTGATCCCAACACAGTGAAATCCATACGATCACGCGCGCCCATGGCCCCCATGACGACCACGCCCGAGGCCACACCAATGCCAACATGCAGTTCATGTTCCGGATGCTCTTCGAGCAGGCGGGCCATGGCCCGCGTAATCCCCACTGCACACGACACGGCGCGCCGCTCCATGTCATCGCCTTCGAACACGGCGACAAGGGCATCCCCGATGAATTTGTCGACATCCCCGTGATGCTGGACGACGATATCTGTCTGCGCGTCGAAATACTGATTTAGAACCTCGATCACCCGTTCCGGCGGCACGCGCTCGGAGAATTCGGTGTAGCCACGAATATCGGTGAAAATCACTGAAACGCGCCTGCGTTCGCCGCCCCGCTCCATTCCGGTCTCTTCGGCGTTCTGAATGGCCGAGACTGTTCCGTGCGACACGAATTTCATCAATTCGACCCGCTCTCCCAGATGCGCAATCATCTGATTGAAACGGCGCGCAAGGTCGCCGATTTCATCGCGCGACCGAACATCCTGAACCCGGGCGCCAAAATCACCGCTCCCGACCCGTTCTGCCACCTCACCGATACGGAGGATCGGCCGCGTCAGGCGACGGGCAAACAGCATTGCACCCAAGCTGGCGATCGCAAACCCAACCAACCCGACCACGAAAATCTGTCGGGTGATCGCATTGACCACCGCATAGGCATTTGCTTCGCTCAGCTCGGTGATCACAGCCCAGGGAAACCAATCGGGAAAGGCATAAGCCCCAAGCATCGCCTGGCCGTCAGGACGCACATAGGGTTCCAGCGCGTCGGCCCGCGCCCCGGCCACAATCAGCGGCAGGGCGGATTGAACGATCTGCCGCTCTGTCAGCAATTGCATATCATCGACCAGAACGGTGCGACCGGCCTGATCAATCACAGTGATTTCGCCCCGTTGCGCAAAGGGATGTCGGCGCACCATCTCTCCCAGCATGGACAGGTCGACCTTGGCCACCATGGTGACACGCCGGTTTGCGATCTTCTGGTTGAGTGGCAGAGCCAACGTCGCCATCCAACGACCTGTTCCCGGCAGTCGCGACACCAATGGGCGGCCAAACTGCCCGGTCGCGGCAATGGAGCGCAACAGATCGGGCCCGGTTGTGAGCGCTTGGACCGGGTCAATGCCGGCCTCGACCAGCTTTTGCGAAAACGCTTCGTTGGTGACCAGAATAGGCTGCGGTGCGCCCTCGACGCTAAGCTGCAGCGCCACCACATCCGACAGTTCCTGAAGCCCCAGCGTCAGCAGTGACATCTTTTGCGCAACGCCCAGATCGATGCTGTCCACCCCATTGCGGATCACCATCAGCGGGGTCAACCAGCGCCCCTGAAACGTTGCATCAAAATCTTCACGCAATTGCGCGGCGACCAGGGTCAGGCTCTCGTTGGCGGCGCTTTTCAATTCGTCCCGTGTCAACTGGGTCAGATTTTGTGCCACCATCACCAAAGGTGCAACCGCCAGGGCCGCTGCAAAGACAAAGAACTTGAGGCGCAAAGGAAACCGCATGCCCGGCAGATTAGAGGAATCCGCCGGGAAGTCACCGGTATTGCGCAGCGCGGGCTTGTTTTTACGCTTTGACGTGCCTTAGTTTCGGGCAGTTGCGGTGACCTGGAGCTGATCCTGCGCGACACCGCAGGCCAACCCTGTGCTGTCACGTGCCGTCAAGGTCACGGTGTAGGTTCCGGCGGATTGATATCCGTGACGCGCCACGCGCCCGGTTGCCTGTGCTCCGTCGCCAAATGACCAATCCAGCATCACCCCATGCCCGTCCGGGTCTTTGACCCGAGCAGGTTCAAACCGTTCGATGTCAAAGGATCCGCCAATCGACACAGTCCGATCCTCACCCGCATCCAGCTGCGGCGCAGCATTGACCAAAACCCGTGCAGTATCGCGTCCCGTGTCACATGCCGCGGCACCACTGTCATCGCGCACGGTCAAGGTAACCGCAATGTCGGCGGCGGACTGGAACACCCGTTCAACCCGCGGACCCGTCAGCACCTCTCCGTCCGAAAATTGCCATTCCCATTCCGTCAGTTTGCCATCCAGATCCGAGGACGCCCCCGCGTCGAATACGACGACGTCTCCGGGGCAGACAATGCGATCAGCCCCGGCCAAAGCGGTAGGCGCGGCATTGACACGTTGATAGACTTCGATCCGGCGCTGGCTACCGGGGAGGTTGGCCCCGTCGTCCAGAACCGCCGAAACGGGATACAGACCGGGTGCCGAAAACGCGTGGCTCACGGCCGCGCCCTCGGCTTTGGTCTCCCCAAAGTTCCAGGCGACCGCAGCGCCTTCGGGCACCTGAACCGACCATGGCACATCCTGTGCAGGGCATACCTGACCCGACAGCGCCAACCCTGGATCAGGGGCCGGTTCAACAGTGATCGTATGGCGGCGTTCCACAACCGAATTACCGACACCAGCATCATCATAGACACGCAGGATCACCGGATAAGTCCCGGCCTGCGTATAGCGGTGGCTCACATCAACCCCAACTGAACTGGCCCCATCGCCAAATTCCCATTCGAACAGGGCAATTGCCCCGTCGGGGTCAAACGAACCCAACCCGGTAAACGTCAGCGCTTCACCGATCGACGCCCGGTCCGGTGCGGAGAGTTCGGCCACGGGTGCAGCATTCACCATGATCTTGCGCACAGCTTCGAGCTGGCCACAGATCCGGCTGCTGTCGCTTGAGCCTTCGGGCAATTGTGCAGTGGCTTTGACCAGATATTCGCCGGGCTCGGCGTACACATGCGATAGGGACGGCCCAGTTGCCGTCGTGCCATCTCCCAGATCCCAAGTGATTTCGACCCCATCCAACGGCAGATCTGTGCCCCCTTCGCGCAGGCTCAGCGACATCAAGTGGTCCAACCCCTGAGCGGCACGGTCGTTGGTCTCCACCTTCAATTCGGGCGCTGCGATCACTTTGTAGATCGCCGTGTCGGAATCCAACGGGCTACAACCGCCGCGCGCCTCGCCGGTAATCGTCAGCGTGACCGTATATGTGCCGGGGCGGGAAAAAATATGCAGCGGGGTTTCGCCATTCGCCGCCTTGCCGTCGCCGAAATCCCAGGCAAAGGCGTTCACTGCACCATCCGCATCGGTCGATCCCGACCCGTCCAGACGCACCTGCTGGTTCGAACATACAGTGCGGTCCGCCCCCGCATCCGAAATTGGGCCCTCGCGCACCAATGCCGCGATGCGATCCATGGCTGTTCCCCAATCGGTGCCGGTTTCATTGCGGATTTTCAGCGTAACCGGGTAAATACCAGGTTGTTCATAGGTCTTGGTCGGGTTGATCAGATCCGAAGTATTGCCGTCCCCGAAATCCCATTCATACAGCAACAGCCCACCGTCCGGGTCGGCGCTGGCCGACGCATCAAACAGGATCGGCTGGCCGGAACAGACATCCCGGTTGCCCCCGGCATCCGCCATCGGGCGGGCCCGCACGGACACCGTTGTGGCGTCGGTGGACAGGGCGTTGGACAATCCTGTGCCGTCGTCCACCAACAGGGTCACCGGGAACTTGCCAGCCTTGTCATAGGTATGGGATATCGTCTTGCCAAAGATCGGCCCCGACCCATCGCCCATGTCCCAACGATAGATCAGCGGATCACCGTCAGCATCGGCTGACCCAGAACCATCCAGCGTCACAATCAAACCATCTGAGATCACCGGATCACCGGCATCTGCAACGGGGGCGCTGTTGACCCGGATGGTCACGTCATCATCAGCAACTGCATTCAACACGCCGCTGTCATCGGTAACGACCAATTGCGCGCTCCAGGTTCCCGGCGCGTCATAGGCGCGTTCAACCCGCTGTGCATCCAGCGGCACGCCCAGGTCATCAAACTCCCAACGGTAGGAAATGATCTGACCATCCGGATCAAAGCTTTGGCCCGCGTCAAACACCAGACTGTCTCCCGGCGCCACCAACCGGTCGGCCCCTGCCACGGCCACAGGTTGGGCATTGACGGTGATCAGGGTCTCCGCCTCATCCTGTGCAGGAGGGCCGGGGAAATCGTCGGTAACCGTCAATCCGATGCGATACAAACCAGGGTCAGAAATCTGATGCGCCGCCCGTTCTCCAGTGGCTTGGCCGCCGCCAGGGAAGGTCCACAGATATTCGGAAATCGCGCCATCGGGATCAATTGATCCACGCCCGGACAACAGGAACTCTTCGCCGGGTGCCACGACCTGGGGGCGGCCGGCGTCGGCAATCGGAGCGGCATTCACCGTGACCCGCATCCGGTCGCGCGCCACATTCAGCGGCGCGCCGCTGTCATCGCGCACCCGCACGGACACCTCATAAACACCCGGACGTGCATAGACATGGCGCGGATTGGGCCCCTGCCCCGTGCTGCCATCGCCAAAATCCCAGAGCCATTCGGTAATGGTGCCATCGGGATCCGCCGATCCTGCCCCATCAAATTGCACCTCGCTGGCACTGACAAATTGGTCCGCACCCGCATTCGCCACAGGGGCTGCATCCACACGAACCACACGGGTCGTGCTTTGCAACGCCGAAGCGGTGCCACTGTCATCTATCACCGTCAGTGTAACCGTGAATTCACCCGCTTGCGTCCAGGCATAGGTGACCAGTGGTCCCTCGCCAGATGCGCCATCGCCAAAGTCCCAGATGTAGGACAGAATCTGCCCGTCGGCGTCGCTGGAGGCCCCTGCATCCAACAACGCGGCCTCGGACACGGACACCGGACGATCCGGAATGGCGAACACTGGCACCGGCGGGGCGTTGACGCTGATCTGCAGGTGATCCACGGCCGAAGCATTGGCGACACCGCTGTTATCCGTCACGGTCAACCGAACCGTATAAACCCCGGAGTCCCGGTAGATGTGGGAAACATTGGTCCCGTTCAGAACGGTACCGTCGCCCATGTCCCATTGCCAGGCTCCAACGGCCCCATCCACATCATAGCTGGCCGCGCCAGACAGAAACACCGGCTGGTCGACAACCGCGCTCTGATCCGTGCCCGCTTCGGCGACGGGGGCAAAGTTCACAGCAACCAGCCGCGTTGCCACACCAAAGTTACAAGGATGCTGGCTGTCATCCTCGACCCGCAGCACCGCACGATACTGTCCCGGCTGGGCATAGACATGGGTTGCGCGCACCGATTGGGCCAGCGCTCCATCGCCAAAACTCCAGCGATACCGGGTAATCGGGCTGTCCGACGGGTTCGACCCACCGCCTTCAAAGGCAACCGCCTGCCCGGGTGCAACCACGATGTCCGCCCCGGCGACCGCCACAGGGGCATTGCGCACATGCACTGGCACATCAATTTCGGCACCACGGCCCGGACGAATGCCCTCTTCGAGAACACGCAAACGCGCCGTATAGCGCCCTGGTTCGCTGTACCGATAGGCGATCACCGCGTCCTGAGCGCTTTGACCGTCCCCGAAACTCCATTCGACTCCCAGCGGTGTCAGACCGCGCGACAGGTTGCCGTCAAAGGCCACCGACCGGCAATCGGCCAGAGGTCGCGCCGTACCAACCGCCGTCGGGCGCTCTGGTTCCGGTGCGCGCAACGGGGGCATCCGCAAAGGCAGCGGATTGCCGTCGCTATCATAGACTGCGAGCGTGACGTCATTTGGGGTTTCAAACCCACCCGACAGCGACAACGACAGGTTGCTCTCATCCACCATGACCTCTGCTGAGCGCCAATGGTCCTGCCCGGAAATCGGCAAGTCGATATCCTTGTATTGGGTCAACAGCGCCAGGCGACCGTTGGCTCCATCAAAGCTTTGGACGGTCAACTTGCCCGGTTTTGGGGCGTCAAACCAAACCTGCGTCGGGGTGGCACCGGCCTCCCATCGCACGGTGGGTTGATAGGAAAACATCTCAAGCCCGTCTGGCGCGCGATCCCGATCCCGCGACAGGCTCACCCCCACAGTAAACCCATTGCCGTCATCACCGCCGGTGCCCTGCACGTCGATGCGGAACCAGGCCCGTTCGCCGAGGATCTCGCCCTGTCGCGTCCGCACTCCGGTCAGCGTGACCCACCGCTGGTCCGTCGCACGGTCATTCCCGTATAGTTTTTCGGTCAGCATCTTGCCCGGACCGGTCACGGGGACAGATTTTGTCAGGCGCGGTTCACGCGCGTCATCGGCGACGGCCACGGGACGCTCGGCAGCGCTAAAGGCACCTTCGCCCCCAAACACCCGAAACGCAGTTTCCGCGTTGCCGGTCCCCCCATAGGTGAAATCATCCTGCCCCGAGGTTTCGGGGTCAAACACCCGGATATAGATCCGGTCGCGCAGCCCCTTTGGCACACTGAAGAACACCTGTTCACGCCGGTCCACATCGCCTTCGCGACTGGGCGCAAGCGCACCATAGACAACCAATTTTCCGGTATCCAGTCGCGGCCCGTCAGCGTCGGCAACTGGTGCGAGACTCAACACTGTCGCAACGGCCAGCGCCACAGCGCGGGTTGCCCTCCTTGTGAATTGTGCTGTCATCCGTACCTCGTTGTCGCATTTCCCAGGGGGGTCTTCATCGAGACCCCGGTTAGGCCCATCCCAGTGCTATTCGTATGCCGCGTTTCCGGCGTAATCTTCGATGATCAACTCCACCAACTCGAGCTCCCCAGGCTCGGCCGGCAGGCTCGCCGAACATATATTCTGTGCAGCGTTGCACCGCAGGAAGCCTTCACGCTCCACGTCTCCGATGCGCAGTACATAGGACGCCGCCTGTCGCAGACCGCTGGCGTCAGTGGCCTCCACCTTCAGTTCGATCGGACCATTTGCCCCGTTCGGCCGCCCCAGATCGACATTGATGATCTGCGGCGGGTCCACATCCAAGAGGGTTTCCAACCGCAGAACTCGCAGATTCCCCACTGCGTCTTCAGCGACCAGTTCGAATACGTT
The DNA here is from genome assembly GCA_025141015.1 of Rhodobacteraceae bacterium M382. Classification (NCBI taxonomy): domain Bacteria; kingdom Pseudomonadati; phylum Pseudomonadota; class Alphaproteobacteria; order Rhodobacterales; family Paracoccaceae; species Rhodobacteraceae bacterium M382. Next base: position 4,285,354 of record CP081098.1, read on the forward strand.
CTGCCCCGGTTCCAATTCCGCATCGATCAAAAACCGGCCATCCAGCATGGCAAGCGGAGCATCATTCAACATCAGCCGCACCGCATCTCCCGCATCGCCTTCCAGCCGCAACTCCGGCTCGCCGGTGGCCTGCGGCGGTGGCAAGTCCAGATCCAGATCGGGCGGCGTCCGGTCTTGCAACGCCGAAAACGCTGCTCGGCCTTCGACTGCTCCGGTCGGAGACAGGATCTCTACCCGGTACGTCGACGGCTCTTCGTTGACTGGTACAGAGAACCGGAACCCACCATCCGGACCGATACGGGACCGGACGGTCTCGGCTTCGGAACCAATCACAACCATATCCGCCCCCGGAGCCGCGGTACTGAACCCCCAAACCGAAATCTGTTCCGTGCGTGTGGCAAGCGCCTGACCTGATCTGGGAATTTGATCCGAGAACGTGATCGAAACCTGCTCGACGGGACGGTAGACTACCGAAATGGCCCGTGTCGTCCGATTCCCCGCAGGATCCTGAGCATCAACACGGATCTGGTTTTCACCCGGTTCCAAAGTCAGCGTCGCGGCAAAGCTGCCATCCGCACCGGGTTCCAGCCGTTCCCCATTCAGGTTCAATATTGCATCCGCTTCGGTCACGCCCAGAAATTCGACCTGGGAACTGGTCACCAGGCTATCCGTGGCAGGTGACAAAACTGTCAGGAATGGCGGGGTTTCGTCTATACGCATGGTAAAAACACGCGGATGACTCCACGACCCCGGCAAGCCCAACAAATCAATCGCCGCAACTCGCCAGTGGTAGTCTCCCGGTGCCAGATCCCGCGCCTTGAACCCCGCCTCGGGGATCGCCCACTCGGACACCTGCATCTGGTTGAAACCGGGGTCGCGTGCCACTTCGAGCCAGTATCCTTTGGCATCCTGTACCACAGCCCAGGCCAGATCGACCTGACCGGCATAGGCAATGGCCTCGGCTGCGGGCCGCGTCAGATCGACCGCACCCAGAACATCCGCCCGTTTGGCGTCACCGCCGCTCAGGACCACGCCCTCGTTCGCCCCGACCATAATCGTGTTTTTTCCCTGCTGGATTGCCAAATCCGGCCCGTCGTAATTGACAAACCGCGCGCCCTTCTGGTCGTTCTTGATCCAGAAGTCGGTGGAATCCGTCGTCGTCTTGACTCCGGGCACATCGATTTCAAAGCTGGTATTGTCCGACAGCTGGTTCAGCAGCGCATAGAAATCCCCGTTGACCAGCGACACTTTGGTCACTTCGCCTCCGGTCAGCGGATCTGACCGCATGCGCTGGATGGTGGCGTTGGAATTGGCATTCAGACGCAATCGGCTGAGGTCGCGAAAGGTGATCTGCGTCGTCGAATTCGACAGCGTGCGCATGCGCTCGAATTCGACCAGAACATCGTTGAGGGTCCGCCCGGACCATGTCGGTTCCGCGGGTGACCGCCCTTCGACGCTGCCCTGAACGTCCGACACCACAGCTTCGGCTGAGCGATCCCGCTGGGCAACGGAAATGGCCAACGCCTCTTGTGCAAATCCCGTGGCAATATCGGACAGCGCGACAACATCCTCCCATTCACCGACTGCACGTTGCAGGCCGGCCTGTTCGCGATTGTTGATGGCGCTGTCAATTTCGACGGGGGCAAAGATCTGCGCCCCCTCTGCATTGGCTTTTTGGATCGCATCCAGCGACGCGGTCAAAGCAACATCAGCCGCCCGCACCTGTTCGACCGGCATACGTAACTGCACGCCGGGAACCACCTGGGCAGGAGAGAGGATGCCATTCAATGTCAGAACCACCGGCCACAGGTCCGGGTCCTGCAGATACTGCGCGGCCAACTCACGCAGCGTATCACCGGCCTGAAACTCGATCACCGGCATCGGAGCATTCAACTGATTTGCTCGGACGCCGCGCGCACCTCCTGTGCCTATCGCCACAATCAAGAACGTCAGGGCCATGACCTTGAGTATTCCGGTGCGCATTTGGATCACATGCGATGCCTTTCCAAAACGGCGAGGTCGAAAAAATTTGACTTGAATAGACACCATTCTTGGCTGCCAATCCAATTCAGGCAAGGAAATTCACCTATTTGACGGATTCAGGATGACTTTGCGTTAACCATGTCCGTCATAGCTTCCTCTTTGTTTCCAAAGGGGAAACAGCCCGCACTCGCCCCATGGGACCGTCAGCTCTCAACTTCGCGCTTTTTTCGGTGCTTGCGATATCCTGACAAGGAATCACTGCAAATCCCGCATGGTCCTAGCCGGATATTGGTTCATTCTGCTTGATCGACCGCAAAACCACATTGGTCTGTGCGCTGGCAACGGCGGGCAGGCGAAACAGGAAATCTTCGAGAAAGCGATTGTAGACTTCCAGATCCTGGGTCAGCACCCGCATATGGTAATCCGCCTGCCCGGTGGTCGCGTAACACTCCACCACGGCGTCATGGCGTTCTACGGCCTGGATGAATTCGACGATCCGTTCTGGATCGTGACGGGTCAAATGCACATGCACAATTGCCTGAAACCCCAACCCCATACGGAGCGGATTGACCACGGCACCATAGCGTTCGATCACGCCCGCCTCTTCGAATGCACGCACCCGGCGCCACAGCGCCGAAGACGACATGCCCACAGCTTCGGCGAGATCTGCATTCGACATGCGGGAATCTCGTTGCAGCAACATCAGGATGCGCCGGTCTCTGCTATCCAGGATCATTGGGTATCCCTTTCAGAATTTCATTATCTTCTGGAAACTCTACCCGAATTATCTCCATTCCAGAACATTATTGGAAGAATTCTCCACCAATTCGAGGGTATTTTAACCGTCACTTCGAAACCCGCGCAAGGACAGCCCAGCAATGACCCGGCTCACTCATGACTTTACCAGCTACCAGTTGGACGACCGCTACACCCGTACGACCGGTCGGGTTTTCCTGACCGGCACGCAGGCGCTGACCCGGGTGATGCTGGATCAGGCGCGTCGTGATCGAGACGCCGGATTGAACACCGGCGGTTTTGTCTCTGGCTATCGCGGTTCTCCGCTCGGAGGGGTGGATCTGGAGATGTGGCGGTCGCGGGACCGATTGAAGGAAAACAACGTCACTTTCATGCCCGCTGTGAACGAAGACCTGGGGGCAACAGCAATATTGGGCGCGCAGCAGGCAGTGTTGGACCCTCATTGCGAGGTCGAAGGCCTGTTTTCCATGTGGTACGGCAAGGGCCCCGGAGTGGACCGCTCTGGCGATGCGTTGAAACACGGCAATGCCTATGGGTCATCAGCCAAAGGCGGCGTGCTGGTGGTGGCCGGAGATGACCACGGGTGTGTCAGCTCATCCATGCCGCATCAGTCGGATGTGGCGTTCATGTCGTGGTTCATGCCGGTGCTGAACCCGGCCACAGTGGATGAATTTCTGAGCTTTGGCGAATACGGCTTTGCGCTGTCGCGCTATTCGGGCACTTGGGTCGGGTTCAAGGCCGTGTCCGAAACCGTCGAAAGCGCCCGTTCGGTTGATCTGCAACCCGACCGGGCATTCACCCTGCCTGATCTGCCCGACTATCCCGGTGGGCTTCATGTGCGTCTGGCCGATCTGCCCAGCCCCGAAATCGAAACCCGCATCCAGGCCAAACTCAAGGCTGTGCGCGCCTTTGCCGAAGCCAACCCGATTGATACGCGCGTTTATGACACCGAAAATGCCAAATTCGGCTTTGTCACCACTGGCAAGGGGCATCTGGATCTGATGGAAGCCCTGCGCCTGTTGGGGTTGGACGAAGCCGCCTGTCGCCGTCTTGGAATCGACATCTACAAGGTCGGCATGGTCTGGCCACTGGCACGACGCAACGCCTTGCGGTTCGTAAACGGCAAAAAGGAAGTGCTGGTCGTCGAAGAAAAACGCGGCATCATCGAAAGTCAGTTCAAGGAGTATTTCTATGACTGGCCCGGCAACAAGCCGGACAGGATGGTTGGAAAATACGACAGCCACGGGGAACCGCTGGTCCCCTGGACCGGAGAGTTGAATCCGCAGATGCTGGCCCCCATTGTGGCTGCGCGGCTCGACAGTTTTTTCCCAGAAGAAAACTTGCCCGCCAAAGCCAGGGCGCTGGTCGATACTCCGCCCACCCTGCTGAACATATCCGGAGCCACCCGCACCCCCTATTTCTGTTCGGGCTGCCCGCATAACACCTCGACCAAAGTTCCCGAGGGCAGTGTCGCCAAATCCGGCATCGGGTGCCACGTGATGGCCAGTTGGATGGACAGGGAAACAGCAGGCTACGCCCAGATGGGCGGCGAAGGCGTACCTTGGGTTGTCGCGTCGAAATTCAACGGTGGCAAACACGTCTTTCAGAACCTGGGCGAAGGCACTTGGTATCATTCGGGGTCTCTTGCCATTCGTCAGGCTGTCGCTGCGGACACAAACATCACTTACAAGATCCTTTATAATGATGCCGTAGCCATGACCGGGGGCCAGCCGGTCGACGGCCCCGTCAGTGTCGTGGGCATTGCCCAGACGTGTCGCGCCGAAGGGGTCGACCGGATTGCATTGGTGTCAGATGACATCGCCAAATTCACCCGTGCCGATTTCCCCGCGGGCACCAGCTTTCATGATCGGGCCGCCTTGGACACCGTCCAGCGTGAGCTGCGTGAGATCAAAGGTGTGAGTGTTCTGATCTATGAACAGACCTGTGCCACGGAAAAACGCCGCCGCCGCAAACGCGGCACAATGGATGATCCCAAACGGTTTGCCTTTATCAATGACCTGGTTTGCGAAGGGTGCGGCGATTGTTCCGTCGAGAGCAACTGTCTGAGCGTCGAGCCGTTGGAAACCCCGTTTGGGCGCAAGCGCAAGATCAACCTGAGCTCCTGTAACAAGGATTTTTCATGTCTGAACGGATTCTGCCCGTCCTTTGTCACCGTCGAAGGTGCCACCCGGCGCAAACGTCAGCCCGCCGGACTGGATGTCGCCGAGTTGACTCAGGGCCTGCCCACCCCACAGCTCCCCCCTCTCACCACAGCCTTTGATCTGTTGGTCACCGGAGTGGGGGGAACAGGTGTCGTCACCGTTGGTCAGTTGATCACCATGGCCGCCCATCTCGAAGGGCGTGGGGCTTCGGTTCTGGATTTCACCGGGTTCGCCCAGAAATTCGGGACGGTGTTGTCCTATATCCGGCTGGCGGAGACACCCGCAGGCGTCAACCAGGTCCGCATAGATCCCCGCGCGGCGGATGCTGTCATCGGGTGTGACGTGGTCGTCAGCTCGGCCCCCAAAGCATCCGCGCATTACCGCCCCGGCACCCGTATGGTGCTGAACACTGCCGAAATGCCCACCGGAGACTTGGTCTTGCACCGGGACGCCCGGCTAAAGGTCGCCGAGCGCCACAACGCGATCGCCGGTTTGATCGGTGCCGAAAACCTCAGCGGCTTTGACGCCAATGAAGTTGCAGAAACCCTGTTGGGAGATACCGTTCTGGCCAACGTGATGATGTTGGGATTTGCCTGGCAAATGGGTCTGGTCCCGGTCAGCCAAATTGCACTGGATCAGGCGATTGTTCTGAACGGCGTCGCCATTGACAGGAACAAGCTGGCCTTTGCCATCGGGCGGGCGCTGGCCGCCGACCCCGCACGCCTGTCCAGCCACTATGCCGAACCAGAGGATCAGGAGGAAACGCTGGACCAGATGATTGCCCGGCGCGTCGCCTTTCTAAGCGGATACCAAGATGCTGCTTATGCCAAGCAATATTCGGATCAATTGGCCGGTCTGCCAGAGGCACTGGTCGAACCGGCGGCCCGATCTCTGTTCAAACTGATGGCCTACAAGGATGAATTCGAAGTTGCCCGACTGATGACCGACCCGTTGTTCACGGATCGTCTGGGCCAGGAATTCACAGGAAACTTCAGGGTGAACTATCATCTCGCACCCCCTCTGTTCAGCCGCAAGACTGACACCCGCGGTCGCCCGCTGAAACGCGCCTTTGGGCAATGGCTGACCCCGGTGCTGTCGCTGCTTGCCCAAAGCAAGAGGCTCCGCCGCTCCGCCATGAATCCCTTTGCCTATCACGGCGAAGCGCGCATGCACCGGGCGCTGCTGGCCTGGTATCAGGATCTGGTTGCCCAGGCTGCACGGGATGCCACAGATCAGACGGTTGAGACCTGGCAGCAGATCCTGTCCCTGCCCATGGAAATTCGCGGCTATGGGCCCGTTCGCGAACAGGCCGCACAGGCGGCCCGCGAAACGGCCTTGGATCTGTTGAACGATCTGGACCGGAACGCGGCATGATCACAACTCTGATCCATCGCATCGTCGCGTGTTCGACCGCGATGGATCAGCGCGCTTGTTTCCACTGCTCCATGGCATAGGCCTGGAACTCTTCCACCTCGCCGGGTTGTGGGTCGCGCCCCGTAAAGATGCGCAGGTATTCGGGCACTGTCCCGACACGCTCTTCGTTGGGTTCGTTCAGTTGTGCCACATCATACCCCAGCTGCATGTAATACAGCACCTTGGCACGGGTTTCCGCTTCAAATTCCGGATAATCATACCGGGCAAACATCCGGCTCAGCGCCTCCATCCGGCGCTGGTCCGACCGGTCCAGCAAACTGCGCACAGGGCCGGAGCGGCGCGCCCAATCCCGCACCGCAAAGTCCAACGCCGTATTGAACAACCCCGAATTGGCCGTGCACCGGAAAACATTGCAGATCGCAGCCGTGATGGTCGGCGCGGCGCGTTCGGCCATGGCGACCATGCCCGCAGTGTTGGTTTCCTCCCACTGCTGCAACAGCGCATCCAACAGGTCCTGCCGGGATTTGAAGTACCAATAAAAGGACGACCGCGACACGGCCATACGGTCCGCGAGTGCCAGCACCTTGACCTGTTCAACCCCATCCGAAATCAGAACGTCCATGGCCACGTTCAGCCAATCCTCCCGCGTGACCTTGATATTTCCGACCAAGGGCTCGGCCTTGGGATCATCCCGGTGCAGAACAGGTTTAGAACGGGCCATGCTTGCTCCTCAGCTTTCGGGGGCAGCTCCCCCTTGTTCGGTACGACGGGCGATGAAAGATTTCAACGCATCCACCCGATCCGGATCATGCTGTGGTGGCTGGAAATTGTCCACTACCCGCTGCCAGACGCCTGTCGCGCGATGGTTTGCATCCACGCTGCCCCGTTCGGTCCAGGTGCCAAAGTTCGACCAATCCGCCACAACCGGTTCATAGAACTGATCCTGAAACCGCTCCATCGTATGGGTAGCCCCAAAGAAATGGCCCGATGGCTGCACCTCGCGCAGAGCGTCCAATGCGATATCTGCGTCCGTCGCCGGGGTTCCAGCGCACAGTTCACCAACCATCTGCAGCACTTCCAGATCAGTGATGATCTTTTCATAGGACACGGTCAGCCCGCCTTCGAGCCACCCGGCCGAATGGATGATCACAGACGCCCCGGCCATCAGGCACCCCCACAGCCCGAACTGGGTCTCATTGGCGGCCTGCGCGTCGTTGACATTGGCCGCACTGCCCCCGGCACAGCGCCACGGCAATCCAACACGCCGGGCCAATTGCCCTGCGACCAGAGAGGCGCTGAAATGTTCTGGTGTGCCAAAGGCGGGCGCACCTGATTTCATGTCAACATTGCTGGTAAAGGTGCCATAGCACACCGGCGCGCCGGGTTTGGCCAATTGAGTCAGGGTGATCGCCGACAGCGCTTCGGCATGGCTGAGCGTCATCGCGCCCGCCACGGTGATCGGTGCCATTGCCCCCATCAGGGTGAACGGCGTAACAACCGACATCTGCCCGACCTGGGCAAAGTCGATCAGCCCCTGCGCCATCGGCATGTCAATCACGCGCGGCGAATTGGTGTTGATAATCGTGTAACAATGGCTTTCTGCCTGAAATTCCTCCTCTGACAGCCCACGAAATTCGCGGATCATCTCGAACCCGTCCATCACCTGTGGGGTACCGCGCGAATATAGAAACGGCATCTTGTCACTTAGCAACAGTTCTGTTTCCGTCATCGCATAATGACGCAGATGCATCGGGATATCCTGCGCCTCGACCAAAGGCGGCACCATATGCAGAACGTCATAGGATTGGGTGATTTTCACCATTTCCTGAAAATCGCGCAAACTTCCGGGACGACGCCCCCGCACCAGATCGGTGGCATGGGGGGCTCCGGCCCCGGGTTGAAACGCCAGATTGCCCAGCTTCAGCTCCAAATCGCGGTGCCGTGCCCCGGCGCGCAACTGGATCGCCTTTGGTGCCGTGGCCAACGCCGCCTCAACCATGTCACGACCAATGAACACCATCTCGCTGGTCTCATCGACCCTGGCTCCGCCCGCGCGAAACAGCTTGCGCGCCTCGGGCAGAAGCACCTTGATGCCCAGCTCTTCCAGCACCGTCATCGACGCTTCATGCAGCGCCTCGATCCGGTCTTCGGTAAAGGCATTCATCGGCGGAAACGGGTTTTTCAGGTTTCGATAGTCCACCTTGCGCTGGGGCGACGCTGCTGCCTCGCGTGCGCGGTCACGTCCTCGTCTGCGGCTCATCCTCGCATCGCCTTTCCTGTTGGATCATAAGGGGACGCCGCGATCACCCGCGCCGTACGTTCCACACCGACGATATGCACACCCAGCTCGGTGCCTTCTGCGGATTTGTCCTGATCAACCAGCGCCATGGCCAATGACTTCCCGGTATGGTGCCCATAGGCCCCGGACGTGACAAATCCCACCCGTGCACCGTCCGACCAAATCGGTTCATACCCGCTGGCATCCGCGTCCGGTGTGTCCACCTCGAGCGTCACCTGCACCTGCGCTGGCCCGTTCCCATCACGTTCGGCCACCGCCGCCTGTTTTCCGACAAACTCCTTGTCCCAGTCGATCCAGCGATCCATGCCCGTCATGCCCGGCGTATAACCTTGGGTGAATTCCGCCGACCAGATCCCAAAGCTCTTTTCGATCCGGGTCGACAGCATGGCGTTGAATCCGACTTCGCGGATACCTTCGCGTTCGCCCGCATCCAGCAACATCCGGCGCAGGGCGATATGATCTCCATAGCGACAGTTGATCTCGTATCCCTTTTCGCCGGTCACCGACATGCGCGCCACATGCGCCTGCACCAGACCAATGTCGAATTGCCCACAGCCCATGAATTTCAACGTGCCGATGTCCTGTTCCGCCAATTTTTCAACGACGGCCTGCGACTTGGGACCAATCACGGCAAATCCACAAATTTCTTCGCCCAGATCACGTACCGAGACGCCATCCTCCATATGGTCGTTGAACCAACGCATATGCCAGGCACGCAAGTAATAGCTGCCCATGATCCAATACCGTCCCTCACCCCAATTCAGCACGGTCAGATCGCCTTTGAGTTTGCCGTTTTCGCCCAGCATCGGGGCCAGCCTGGCCCGCCCCGGAGCGGGCAGTCTGGATGCCATGATCCGGTTCAACCAGCTTTCGGCATTGTCCCCTGTGACCTCAAACCTGGAGAAACCGGTGATGTCCAACAGGCCCACACCGTCACGGATCGCCTTGCATTCCTCGGCCACGATGTCATGCGCATTCGACCGTTTGAGCGTCGGGGTTTCCTCGAACCCCTGCGGTGCGAAATACAGCGGCACCTCCAAATCCCAGCTGCATCCCCATTTGCACCCTGCTGCCGTCATCGCATCATGCGCAGGTGCCATTTTCAGCGGTCGGCCCGCAGGCAGTTGTTCGTTGGGATAGGTCATGACGAACCGGCGCGAATAGAACTGCCCGGTGGTTTCGCGGATATAGCGTTTGTTCTGAGCAAAATCGCCATAACGCGCCACGTCCATACCATAGACATCCGCCTCTGGCTCACCATGGATCATCCATTCCGCCAGCGATTTTCCAACGCCACCGCCCTGCAAGAAACCCGCCATGACCGCACAGGCCGTCCAATAGCCGCGCTTGCCCGGCACAGGCCCAACCAGCGGGTTGCCATCGGGCGAGAAGGTAAAGGCACCATTGACCCAGGTCTTGATCCCGACATCATTCAGGCACGGATAGCGTTCAAATCCCAGCATCAGCTCGTTTTCGATCCGCCCGAGGTCCTCCTGCTGCAGCTCGAATCCGTACTCCCAAGGCGCGCCGTCCTCCATCCAGTGATCATAGTCGATCTCGTAAATCCCGACCAACATCCCCTTTTGGTCCTGGCGCATATATGTGAACCCTTCGAGATCCACAGTCATCGGCAATTCACGATCCAGCGCGGCCACTTCGGGGATAGTATCCGTGATCAGATAATGGTGGTTCAGCGGTGACAGCGGCAGTTCGACCCCCGCCATGCGCCCAACCTGTTTGGCCCAGAGCCCCCCGGCATTGACCACATGTTCACAGGTGATCGTGCCCTTTTCGGTGACCACCTGCCACCCATCAGCCGTTTGGTTCAGCTCGATCACCCGGTTGTTTTCGACCACCGTGGCACCGTATTTCTTGGCCGCCCCCGCATAGGCATGGACCGTGCCGGTGGTGTCGATGTATCCTTCGCGATCGGCCCAAAGCCCCCCAAGAATACCATCACCGGACATGACCGGGTTCAACGCTACAGCCTCTTCTGGCGTGACCAATCGACAATCGTCGATGCCGATCGTCTGAAACACACGGTATGCGGACTGGAGCCATTCCCAGCGTTCCGGCGTCCCCGCCAGCGTCAGCCCACCGGTCATGTGCATACCGACCGACTGACCGCTTTCCTTTTCGATCTCTTCCAGCAAATCAATGGTATAGGCCTGCAAGGCGGCAATATTGGGGTCTGCGTTCAAAGCGTGAAACCCACCGGCCGCGTGCCAGCTGGATCCGGCGGTCAGGATCTTGCGTTCGATCAGACAGACGTCCGACCATCCCATCTTGGCCAAATGATACAACACCGAAGCACCAACCACACCGCCGCCGATCACAACGGCCCGATAATGAGACTTCATCCCTGTTCCTCCCCGGAATCACACTGTCGGCACAAGCGTATTGAGCGATAACAGCCCTGTCTAGACATTTCTGTCTAGTACTATTGGATTGCACAGATGACCCGGTTTTGCAAATCTTCAACAAATCTCGGGGAGATATGAATGCGCGTCCTTTTACTGGCTTTGACCCTTGGGCTCCTTGGTGGATGCGACCGGGAAAAACTTTATGGAAAATCCGACTATTACGATCAGCATATCCCGGAGATTCCCGTGACCATGCCGGCCAACGCCCCCTATATTTCCGAGCAATACCGCAACGACAGTTCGAAACAGCATCTGGGCATTGATATTTGGGCAAAACTGCACACGCCGGTTCTGGCAGCAGCACCCGGCGTGGTGCAGGCTTCCTTTTATGAACCAGCCTATGGAAATCGGATCGTCCTGTCCCACGGGATTGATGACACCGGAGCCGAACGTCTGACGGTCTATAAACACCTCAAAACACGGCAGGTCGAACCCGGAACACGGGTTGCCCGCGGCCAACAGATTGGAACCATGGGGGCGACCGGGGCGTTGGGGATGGCGGTGCACCTCCATTTTGAAACCCTGACCAAAGCCCGAATACGGGGCGAAGAATATTCAGATCCCCATCTGCATTGGGTGCAGGGTGTCGGTCGCGTCACCTGTTTTGACCCAAAACAGGTGTATCCTACGTCCGAGTTCCGCACCACCTATCCGGTAAAATGCAGATAGGTGACGACGCGTCCGACGCCGGCAAAGACATCGCCATATCGCTTGGGCCTCTCCTTTGGTCTGTCTCCGCCCGTTCCAACAAGTGCCGCAACTGTACTGTGTCACGATACCCCGTGGGGATACGCCGGACAGGAAAAACACTGGCCCTGTGGGGGGGGGGGGGGACACTGGCCCGGGAGGAACAACTGGGCGGGGCAACACCGGCACACCGCCCCGGTCTGGCATCAGCGCGCTATAGCTGTGCGCTGGGTCGCGATCGGATCGCCTCGTACCACGCCAGCGACGCAATATTGCCTTCGGGGATCCGCTTTTTGACCACCCGGGCAAAATCCGCAAAAACAAACGCACTGATATCGGCAAAGGTAAACGCATCGCTGGCGATCCAGCGGCTCTGTTGCAGCCGGTCTTCCAGAATATCCCAAAACAGATCAATCCGGGCCAAACCCCGTTCGGCGAGAGCAGGAATCTGAGGGAAATTTGTGGGTCCGGGAATAGCCCGGTCTTTGAAATGCGGGTTTGTATTGCGCAACGCCTCGGCGACGGCCATGCCGCCCTGTTGCTCGACAATCGAATGCCACATCAGAACCAACCCTTTTTCATCAGGCGTCCGACCCATCAACGGGAGATCGGGGAACCGTGCCTCCAGATAGGCCGCAATGCCCAGGTTCTCGGTCAGAACATGTCCCTCATCCGTCACCAGAACCGGGATTGTTGCCCGTGGGTTGACCGCCAGAAATTCCGGGCGCAGTTGCTCGCCCTTGGCGATCGACACGTCCTGGGTGTCGATATCAAGCCCCTTTTCAGCAATGAACATCCGCGCCCGGCGTGGGTTCGGGGCGGTCGAGCAATCATAAAACTTCATCTGTGTCTCCGGCTTGGTTTCCGTGCAGGTTAGACCTGCTGCTCCGACCTGCCCAGTAGAACGCCACGGTAGCTCGCCCCGTTGAACGGGTTCCCAGAAACCCAAACCCGCTGCCGCCCCCGCATGAAAAAAGGCCGCTCCGGGTTGGAGCGGCCTTCTTTTGGTGTTCACCGGTGTGGCGCTTGGCAGGTTTTCCCGGAAGGGAAAACCGCCTGTTGCCACTGGCCAGAGTTTTCTGCGAAAACTCGGCCTTACTCAGTGATTTTGGACACGACGCCAGCACCAACGGTGCGGCCGCCTTCGCGGATGGCGAAACGCAGACCGTTTTCCATCGCGATCGGGGCGATCAGTTCAACGTCGAACTTCAGGTTGTCGCCAGGCATAACCATTTCGGTGCCTTCGGGCAGGGTCACGGTCCCGGTCACGTCGGTGGTCCGGAAGTAGAACTGCGGACGGTAGTTCGCAAAGAACGGGGTGTGACGACCGCCTTCTTCCTTGGTCAGGATATAGGCTTCGGCTTCGAATTTGGTGTGCGGCTGAACCGATTTCGGAGCACACAGAACCTGGCCACGCTCAACACCGTCACGGTCGATACCGCGCAGCAGGGCGCCGATGTTGTCGCCGGCTTCACCGCGATCCAGCAGCTTGCGGAACATTTCAACACCGGTACAGGTGGTGGTTTTAGTGTCGCGGATACCAACGATTTCGATGCTGTCGCCAACATTGATCACGCCACGTTCCACACGACCGGTCACAACAGTACCACGACCCGAGATCGAGAACACGTCTTCGACCGGCATCAGGAACGGCTGGTCAACAGCACGCGCCGGAGTCGGGATGTATTCGTCGACAGCAGCCATCAGCTTCTTGATGGATTCTTCGCCGATTTCAGGGTTGTTGCCTTCCATCGCGGCCAGAGCCGAACCAGGGATGACGGGGATGTCATCGCCGGGGTAGTCATACGAAGACAGCAGCTCGCGGATTTCCATTTCCACCAGTTCCAGCAGCTCTTCGTCGTCAACCTGGTCAACTTTGTTCATGTAGACGACCATGTGCGGGATGCCAACCTGGCGGCCCAGCAGGATGTGTTCGCGGGTCTGGGGCATCGGGCCGTCAGCTGCGTTCACAACCAGGATCGCGCCGTCCATCTGGGCAGCACCGGTGATCATGTTCTTGACGTAGTCGGCGTGGCCGGGGCAGTCAACGTGGGCATAGTGACGTGTTTCAGTCTCATATTCCACGTGCGCGGTCGAGATGGTGATCCCGCGCGCTTTTTCTTCCGGTGCGCCATCGATCTGGTCGTAGGCTTTGAAGTCACCAAAGTATTTGGTGATCGCTGCGGTCAGCGTGGTCTTGCCGTGGTCAACGTGGCCAATGGTGCCGATGTTGACGTGCGGCTTGTTACGCTCAAACTTTTCCTTTGCCATGGTAAGGCGCCCTTTTAAAATGTGGGGTCGTCACCGGACCCGTTCCTCTGCGCGCGCGACATATTTGGTTCAGCGACAAAAATCAAGGGGCTCTTGAAGCACGCCCCCAAGACCACAAAGTGAATCAGCCGTTTTGCGCCGCTGAATCCAATGGGGCATTGGCGGCCGGATCCTGCACCGGTTGCGTCGCGTCAGGTGCAGGCGCGGAGTCTTCGTCGAGCGTGTCAACCAGAAGCGGACGCACCACGACCGCATCGGTGGCCGCTCCGGGACGGGAGTCGAACCAACCTTCGGCTTTGCGTTGCGCAATCATCCAGTCCTCGATCTGACCGACAGCATTGCGCGCCAATCCCAGAACCTGTTCTTCCTTGGATCGCGTATACCCCGATCCGACCACAGCACTTTCGGCCGATGTGGTTTCAAAAATGGTAAACTGCTCGACTTCCGAATTCAGCTTGGCCCCGGCGGCATCATCCCAGATCGTCACATTGACTGCGAGAACCGATTTGGGCGTGAATACCAATGGGACACCGCCTGTCGCCAGGTTGTACCCTTCGATACTGATACCAAAGTGATACAGCTGATCCCCCTGGTACTGGCCAAACCGCTCTTCGACCGCACGGGTCAGGGCGTCGGTCCATTCCTTTTTGGACGCATCGCGTGATCCGGGAACTTTCTGCAAGTTATCGGCAATCACGATGTTATGCCCCAGGCGGAACGCGCCCAAATCGGCCAAAGGCTCGTCCGGTGTCGCAGGCGTACACCCAACCACCAGCATCGTTGCAACCAAAGCGGCGAAAATTCGGATCATCTGTCGGAACCCCAAGAAAAACACATCGCTCCATTAGACCGACTGAGGGCGGGGGGTAAACAGGCGCTTGCACCCAAGGCTCCCACAGGTGCGCGCAGGCAACAGGACGGCGGCCGGAAGCCGCCCAATCCCGGCATGTTCAAGGTCATTTGAACTTATAGGTACGCGGAAAGCCATAGGGCGGCCGTTTGCCCACACCAGCCCGTTTGCCCAGCCATTGGGCCAAATCCGGTTCATGCCGGGTTTTGCCGCCTCCCATTTCCCAGCTCAGGCCGTCGGACCAGTCAAAGGTGGTGACATCGCTCAGCCCGCCATCCAATTCCAACGCACCCTGTTTGCCCCGCGCCATATTGTATTTCTGCAACCGCACGCCTTTGCCGCGGCTCATCACCGGCAATTCTTCGGTTGGGAACACCAGGAATTTTCCGTTCTCGGACACAATGGCCACGTGGTCGCCAATGACGGGGATACACAGCTTGGCCTTGTCGTCACCCTTGACGTTCAGGACTTGCTTGCCGGTCCGGGTCTGCGCGACGATTTCCTTTTCCTCGCAGACAAATCCGTTGCCCTCGCTCGAAGCGACCAGCAGTTTGCCGTCCGGGTTGTGGATCATCAAGTCGAGAATTTCAGCCTCATTGGGCAGATCGACAATCAATCGCACCGGCTCGCCCATCCCGCGCCCCCCCGGCAGATTGGCCGCGGACAAGGTATAAAAACGTCCGTTTGACCCAAAGACCAGCAACCGGTCCGTGGTTTCCGCATGGAAAATGAACCGTGGCCCATCTCCATCCTTGAACTTGAGCTCGCGGGTCAGGTCGATATGACCCGTCATCGCCCGGATCCAACCCATCTGTGAACAGACCACGGTGATCGGCTCGCGGTCAATCATCGCCTCCAGCGGCACTTCTTCGACTTCGCCTGCTTCGGCAAAGCGGGTGCGCCGCGCGCCGCCGTCGTAGTCTTTTCCGAACTGTTTCTTGGTCTCTTTCAGCTGATCCGAAATCCGAGACCATTGCAGATCATCCGACGCAAGAAGGTCTTCGAGCCCTGCCCGCTCTTCCATCAATGCGTCGCGTTCGCGGATCAACTCCATCTCTTCGAGGCGGCGCAAGCTGCGCAGCCGCATGTTCAGAATGGCGTCGACCTGGACTTCGGACAGCTCGCCCTCGCCCGGTGGCGGGCTGGCGTAATCAGATTCGTCCATCGCCCGGACAAAATCACGGCTCCAATCTTCGCGCATCAACGCGGCCTTGGGATCATCGTCATACCGGATGATGTCGATCACACGGTCCAGGTTCAGAAAGGCAACAATAAAGCCCTCGAGCACTTCCAACCGGTGGTCGATTTTTTCCATCCGGTGTTCAGAGCGGCGTTGCAGCACCTCGCGCCGGTGATCCAAAAAGGCGCGCAGCACCTCCTTCATCGAACAGACCTTGGGGGTGACGCCGTCAATCAGAACGTTCATGTTCAAGCTGAACCGCACTTCGAGATCCGAATTGCGATACATCATGCCCATCAGCACATCCGGGTCCACATTCTTGGATCTAGGCTCCAGAACGATCCGGATATCTTCGGCTGACTCGTCGCGGATATCGGCCAGAATCGGGATTTTCTTGGTCTGGATCGCCTCAGCAATCTTTTCGATCAGCTTGGACTTCTGCACCTGATACGGGATCTCGGTGACAACGACCTGCCACTGACCACGGCCCAGATCCTCGACCTCATAAGAACAGCGCAACCGGAACGATCCACGTCCAGTGCTATAGGCCTGGGCGATGTTTTCGCGTGGTTCGACAATCACACCGCCGGTCGGAAAATCCGGTCCTGGTACATAGTTCAACAATGTGTCGTCACGGGCATCCGGTGTCTTGATCAAATGCACACAGGCATCGATCAGTTCGGCAATATTATGCGGCGGAATGTTCGTGGCCATCCCCACCGCAATCCCGGCGGCACCATTGGCCAGAATATTGGGAAAGGTCGCCGGCAATACGCTGGGCTCCTGCAGGCGCCCATCATAATTGTCACGAAAATCGACCGCATTTTCGCTTAACCCTTCCAACATCGCCTCGGCGATAAAGGTCATCCGGGCCTCGGTATAACGCGAGGCCGCCGGATTATCGCCGTCGATGTTGCCGAAATTCCCTTGCCCGTCGACCAGCGGGTAGCGCACTGCAAAATCCTGGGCCAAACGCGCCATCGCATCATAAATCGCGGCATCGCCATGCGGGTGGAAATCCCCCATGGTGTCGCCTGAAATCTTGGCGGACTTCAGAAATCCTCCTGTCGAATTCAGACGCAGGCGGCTCATGGCATATAGAATCCGCCGATGCACTGGCTTTAGCCCGTCACGCGCATCCGGTAGCGCCCGGTGCATGATCGTACTCAGCGCATAGGTCAGATATCGCTCGCCGATTGCACGGCGCAGCGGTTCGGATATCTCAGAGCCCTGGGGGCCCTCATTCTTGGCGGGGTCGTCTACCACTTCGGTCATGGTTTACTGATACGCATCAATGCAAGCAGGGTAAAGCGACCGTTTCCAGTTGTCCCCAACCTTGTTCATGTCCTGTACCGGTTTTCTACAACCTTTTGGTGTGGGGAGAAAAAACTATTGGTTCCCCGGTGTTCCGAATCGTTCAATTCGGTAACAATTGGAGACATCCGGATTGTCTGCCACCGGAGTCGCGCTAAAAATTCTTTTATGATTGCCTTTGGGGGGTGCGCCATGTCGCGCTTTGTTGTTGTTTCATTCGCCTTTCTTGGATGGGCCTTTTACGAGCTGAGCGGGGGCGCTGATTTTCAGCCCCCTGAACGACCCGATCAGCTTGCCAAACAGGACGTCACCCAACGCCTCGGCGTCATCGAACGCGTTGCGGCAACAGCCGTGACCAAACCCAAACCTGTGCTGGCCAAACGCGTCACCCGCAGCTTTCCCATGCCCCAGGAACAAACGACCCAGCAGGTTGCCCTGACCGAAGAGGCCGCAGCAGCGCGGCGCGATGTCCTGAGCCGCGGGCTAGCCGGCGGGTTCGAATTGTTCCCGGTCCAGGCCGCGTCTACGGGACTGTCGGTGGCATCCCTTGCAGATGGTACCGCCCAGCTGGTTTCCATCTCGCAACCGGCACCTGCCGCCGAAGAACAGGTGCCCTATGCCGACCCTGAACCGGATCTGCGCGAAGTAACTGGCACCCGCGTGAATATGCGCAACGGACCCGGCACCACTTATCCAGTGATCGAGCGGCTGACATTGGGCAATGCGGTCGAAGTGCTGGACGACAGCGGCACAGGTTGGCTGCGCCTGCGATCCGTGCAGGGTCAGAACATCGGCTGGATCGCTGCGTCGCTGATCAGCAAGAAGTCCCAGTAGCGCGCGTACAACATTTGTTCTCATTTCGCGATTGACCCGATTGATCCGAACGCTAAGTCGCGCCATAGGCTGTTGGTCAGGAAACTCACCGGACACTAACGGGACAATTGCGGGCAGATCTTCATGAAGAAGTCGATTTTGATTACCGGGTGCTCGTCTGGCATCGGATTGGACGCAGCGCGGGGGATGCGGGACCGCGGTTGGCAGGTGTTTGCCTCCTGCCGCCAACAACGCGATTGTGACCGTATGCGCGCCGAAGGCTTCCAGGCCCCGCGGATCGACTATACCGACTCTGACAGCATCAAAACCGGACTGGCCAGCGTTCTGGATCACACCGGCGGCACATTGGAGGCGCTGTTCAACAACGGTGCCCACGGCTTGCCCGGTGCCGTCGAAGACCTGCCGACCGACGCATTGCGCAATATTTTCGAAGTCAATCTGTTTGGCTGGCATGAACTGACCCGACAGGTGATCCCGGTGATGCGCGCACAGGGCCACGGGCGCATCGTTCA
The DNA here is from genome assembly GCA_025141015.1 of Rhodobacteraceae bacterium M382. Classification (NCBI taxonomy): domain Bacteria; kingdom Pseudomonadati; phylum Pseudomonadota; class Alphaproteobacteria; order Rhodobacterales; family Paracoccaceae; species Rhodobacteraceae bacterium M382. The sequence continues at coordinate 4,303,999 of CP081098.1, forward strand.
GAACTCTTCGATCCTGGGTCTTGTCGCCTTTCCGTGGCGGGGCGCTTATGTGGCGACGAAATACGCGCTCGAAGGGTTGACCGACACCATGCGTGTCGAGCTGCGCGGCACGGGCATCCATATATCATTGATCGAGCCTGGCCCTGTCACCTCCAAGCTGCGGGAAAAATCCATCCCTCATTTTGAACGGTTCATTGATTGGGAAAATTCGCCGCTGCGCGCAAAATACGAATCCAGCCTGCTGAAACGCCTGTATGAAAGCACCGGGACCGACCGGTTCGAGCTGCCCGCTTCGGCCGTGACCGTCAAACTGGCCCACGCCTGCGAATCCCGCCGCCCGCACCCGCGTTATTATGTGACAACACCGACCCATATTGGCGGCCTGTTGCGGCGCATTCTCTCGACCCGGGCATCTGACCGTCTTCTGGCCCGTATCGGTGGTTAGCGTTGTGTGGCCACCGCGCCGAGGCAAAAAGTCATTCGCCTTTCTGGGCGACCCGCGTTAGACCATCGGCAGATTCTGGAAACCTTGCGAGGACATCATGGGCGACCCGCTCTTTATACTTGTGGTGATTGCCATCTTGGCCGTTGTCGTCGTTCTGGTGCTTGGCATTGGCGGCTTTGGCAAAGGCGGCAAATTCAACAAAAAATACAGCAACAAGCTGATGCAATTGCGGCTCCTGCTACAATTCATCGCTGTGGGGCTGATCCTGCTGTTCATTTATCTGCGCCAAGGGGGCTGATCACATGGTGGTCCTGAACAAGATCTACACCCGCACCGGCGACAAGGGCGACACTGCCCTGGGCAACGGCACCCGTGTCGCAAAGCATTCGGCCCGCGTATCGGCCTATGGCACATCCGATGAATTGAACGCCTTTGTCGGCGTTGCCCGTTTGGACGCCACCGGGGAAACCGATACCGCGCTGGCCCGCATCCAGAATGACCTGTTCGATTTGGGCGCGGACCTGTGCCGTCCCGACATGGAACAGGATGCGACCGCCGAATACCCACCGCTGCGCATGGTCACGGCACAGGTCGAACGGTTGGAAGCCGAAATTGACATCATGAATGCAGATCTCAAACCCTTGCGCAGCTTTATCTTGCCGGGGGGATCACGGCTGGCGGCGCAATTGCATGTCTGCCGGACAGTCGCGCGTCGGGCCGAACGTCTGGCGACCGAATTGTCGACGGTCGAACAGATCAACCCGGCCGCCGTCAAATACCTCAATCGGCTGAGCGACTGGTTTTTTGTCGCCGCGCGTGTCGCCAATGACAACGGCACGGCCGATGTGTTGTGGGTCCCCGGCGCAAACCGCTGACCCCGCATCCATACGACGATTTGCGACACCGGCCACCCCTATCGGGTGGTCGTATTCATTTTCATTGATTCCCGCGACCCCGGCTCCCGCCGCCGCGTCGAAAAACGAGCACTGCGCAACATTCTTGCAAAGAATCTGACGCAAAACACCAAACGCGACGTCGGTGTGCCAAAACGTGACGATTTTGCCCTGTTATGGCGGGGACGGCTTCTGTATCAACACCGCGAGAGCATGGAGGGGAGTCGCCCTGGGCGGCTGCCATACTAAGGAGAGAACGCAGAAATGAAGGTACTCGTGCCTGTCAAGCGCGTGATTGACTATAACGTTAAGGTCCGCGTGAAGGCGGACGGCAGCGGTGTCGATCTCGCCAACGTGAAGATGTCGATGAACCCATTCGACGAAATCGCGGTGGAAGAAGCCATTCGTCTGAAAGAAGCAGGCAAGGCCGATGAGGTCATTGCGGTTTCGATCGGCGTGAAGCAAGCTCAGGAAACTCTGCGCACGGCTCTGGCCATGGGTGCAGACCGCGCGATCCTGGTGATTGCAGCGGATGATGTGCACACCGACATCGAACCTCTGGCTGTTGCCAAGATCCTGGCAAAAGTTGTCGAAGAAGAGCAGCCCGGTGTTGTTCTGTGCGGCAAACAGGCGATCGACAACGACATGAACGCCACCGGTCAGATGCTGTCGGCGCTGCTGGGTTGGTCCCAGGGCACCTTTGCCTCGGGCCTGGACATCGATGGCGACAAGGCCGTCGTGACCCGCGAAGTCGATGGCGGCCTGCAGACCATCAACGTGTCGATGCCTTCGATCATCACCGTTGACCTGCGCCTGAACGAGCCGCGTTATGCGTCGCTGCCCAACATCATGAAGGCCAAGAAAAAGCCGCTGGACGAGAAAACAGCCGCCGACTATGGCGTCGATGTCTCTCCGCGTCTGGAAATCGTCACCACATCCGAACCCGAAGCCCGCGCTGCCGGCATCGTTGTTGGGTCGGTTGATGAACTGGTCGAGAAACTCAAAGAAGCGGGGGCTGTGTAATGGCTGTTCTTCTCCTTGCTGAAGTGACCGACGGCGAACTGGCGATGGACGCCACCGCCAAGGCCGTGACCGCCGCCAAAGGTTTGGGCGATGTGACTGTGCTGGCTGCAGGCGGCACTGCTGCTGCTGCCGGTGAAGCCGCAGCCAAGATCGACGGTGTGGCACGGGTCCTGGTTGCCGAAGATGCGACACTGGGCCACCGCCTGGCAGAATCCACCGCGGCGCTGATCGTCAGCCTGGCGGGCGATTACGAACACATCGTTGCGCCTGCCACCACTGACGCGAAAAACGTGCTGCCCCGCGTGGCGGCTCTGTTGGACGTGATGGTGATTTCGGACGTCTCCGGTGTTGTCGATGGCAACACATTCGAGCGCCCGATCTATGCCGGCAACGCGATCCAGACCGTGAAATCTTCGGACGCCAAAAAAGTCGTCTCCTTCCGCACCGCGACATTCGACGCGGCTGGGACCGGTGGCTCTGCGTCGGTTGAAACCGTGTCGGCCGTTGCCGATCCCGGTCTGTCGTCGTGGGTCGAAGACAAGGTCGCCGCCTCTGATCGTCCCGAGCTGACCTCGGCCGGGATCGTTGTGTCCGGTGGCCGTGGCGTCGGGTCCGAAGAGGACTTTGCCCTGATCGAGAAACTGGCTGACAAGCTGGGTGCCGCCGTTGGCGCATCCCGCGCTGCGGTCGACTCGGGCTATGCCCCGAACGACTGGCAGGTTGGTCAGACCGGTAAAGTTGTGGCTCCTGACCTGTATGTTGCCGTTGGCATCTCGGGCGCGATCCAGCACCTGGCCGGCATGAAGGACTCCAAAGTGATCGTGGCGATCAACAAGGACGAAGAAGCACCGATCTTCCAGGTCGCAGACTTCGGCCTGGTCGCAGACCTCTTCACCGCTGTCCCGGAACTCACCGAAAAACTCGGCTGATCCCGAACCGCGTCCCAAATCGAAAAGGCCCGCCAAATAGGCGGGCCTTTTTTACAAGGCGCGCAGAAACGCCTCCAAATCTGCGGCAACCCTGCGATGTGCACAGGGCCCGATCACATGACCCGCTATCGGGCGATGTACCGGCCCCACCTCCATATCCTGAACTTCTCCGCCGGCATCCGCACGCTGTACGTCAGTTACCACGACACCACGTACCTGCGGACCAAGCGTCTCGACCATGTGTCGGCTGACCAAGGGCGGTTCGTGATCCAGAAAATGGGCATTTTCATTCGGGCCATATCGGATCCAGAGCAAGACGATATTGGCCCCCAGCGCCCGGATCAACAGGCGCATCCGGCTCAGCCAAACCCGTTGCAATTCGTCCTGAACCACCGCGAACCGCGCCTCTGAAACCTGCTGGATCGTATTCAACAGATGCCGGTTAAAGTGGAACTCCGTAAAGTCGATCTCGGGAAATAGCGCAACCAGTTTTGGCAAAACCTCCACCAGCCGGTCATTGCGCCTGGGATGGACCCGAAAATACCGGTTCGACAAATTCTGTGCCCCCATGATCTGGACCACACTGACCTGGGACGACCGGGCCCGTCGCAGAATTCCGGGATCATGCATAAAGCTGTCCAATCCCGCATTCACGCAACCAAAGTTGACGCATGTTCGCCCCAGCTGGCTTTCCAGCAACGCCGCAAACGGCATGTCCACAAAGCGCCCGAAAACCTCGGTTCCCCCGAGGATCGCGATATAGGGGCTGGTCAGGTCCCGCTCCGGTCCCCGGACCAATAATTTCGACTCCCCGTACCGACAGGGAGCGATTCCCGGTGCGTCTGCACCAAAGAGTTCATAGCTCATCTTACCCACCAATATTCACCCAAGACTCACTATGATGGGCAGCCGTTGCCAAATTGCTAATTCGTTAATTTTAGCAAAACTAGGGCGATCACAGCGGGGTGGACATAACGTCCACTTGTCCTTGAACCCTGACAGCCGATAAGGTCGGACCAAAGCAAACCGAGGGGCAGTCAGGCCATGGAAATTCAGAAGATCGGGATTATTGGCGCGGGGCAAATGGGCAACGGGATCGCCCACGTCATGGCATTGGCGGACTACGATGTGGTCATGACCGATGTCAGCCAGCAGGCCCTGGACGCCGCTCTGGTCGCCATCCAGAAAAACATGGACCGTCAGGCCAGCCGCGGCAAAATTTCCGATGCAGACGTCAAGGCAGCCATGGGGCGGATCTCGACCACATTGAACCTGCCCGATGTTGGGGCCACAGATCTGGTGATCGAAGCCGCAACAGAGCGGGAAACTGTCAAACAGGCGATCTTCGAAGATCTGCTCCCCCACCTTCAACCGCATACGATCCTGACCTCGAATACATCGTCGATTTCGATTACCCGTCTGGCGAGTCGGACTGACCGCCCGGAACGGTTTATGGGTTTCCATTTCATGAACCCCGTTCCGGTCATGCAACTGGTGGAACTGATCCGCGGCATCGCCACCGATGAACCCACCTTCAATGCCTGCAAGACGGTTGTGGATCGGTTGGGGAAAACCGCTGCCAGCGCCGAAGATTTTCCCGCCTTTATCGTCAATCGGATCCTGATGCCGATGATCAACGAAGCGGTGTACACATTGTACGAAGGCGTGGGGAATGTCCGTTCAATCGACGAGTCGATGAAACTGGGCGCGAACCATCCCATGGGTCCGCTGGAACTGGCGGATTTCATCGGGCTGGACACCTGCCTGGCCATCATGAATGTCCTGCATGACGGGTTGGCCGACACCAAATACCGCCCTTGCCCGCTGCTGACCAAATATGTCGAAGCTGGATGGCTGGGTCGCAAGACCAAACGTGGCTTTTATGATTATCGGGGTGAGACGCCCGTACCTACGCGATAACCTGTACCACAGCGACAAAGCCCCAAGGCGGATTGTCCCCCTTGGGGCTTTGGAGTGGCCGCAGCCCAGACACCGCCAAACGATCGCTCAGCAGTGTGTGGATCAGTTGCCAAGCCGCATGGTGTGATCGCGCAACCACGCCATGAACCCGCGCGGGTCTTTTTGCAGGGGCTGCATTTCTTCGTCTGTCAAAGGCTTGCCAATGACCGGCTTTTGCGGGCGATTGCACGAGCGCACGATTTCATGCAGCAACAATCCCTGACGCAGAATAGCGGACACCCGGTTTGCAATCAGATACCAGCGCGAATTGGAGCCCGGAAAGAAAATCGGCACCACGCGCGCACCCGACCGGCGGATCATCTGCGCTGTAAAGACATTCCATTCCTGTTCGATCGCAGGACCAAACCAACTGTCCGAACTCATCACCACACCCGACGGGAACAGCGCAACAACACCGCCTTCTTTCAGGTGTGTCATCGCGTTGGCCCGCATTTCCACCATCTTGCGTTGGGCTTCGGGGTCATGTGGAAACGGAACCGGAATCATGAAGGATGTCGCAGCTTCGTCCAGCCCGGTCAAAACGGATCGGGTCAGAATCCGGTAATCTTCACGCCTCTGGCCGATCAGCTCGGCAAGAATCATGCCATCAACCATCCCGTGAGGATGGTTGGCCACCACGACCACCGGCCCGTCTGCCGGAATATTGCGAATCTGTTCGATTGGCGTCAGGAGCTCGATACCCATGACATTCAGGGCACCTCGCCAAAACTTCTGTCCCCGGTAAACGGCATTCGTACGTTCAAATTTCTTGACCATCCGCAGGATCGAAATCTTGCCCGTAAACCACTCGATGGCCCGGATCGCAAAGGATGTCCATGGATTGTCAAAGGAATTGGCATAAGTCAGAGTCCGGCGATCATAGATTTCGCCCGACTGCTGTTCCGCATCCGGCCTCAGGTCAGCCCTATTTTCATGTGCGGTATCAGCCACTATCCCAGTCCTGTTCTCATTTCTGGCCGGGTCAGAACCCTTCGCCAAACTTGTCAGCCACCAATGCTTCGAGCGCATCTGCCAATGCATCAGCATCCGGTCCAGACGTCTCGACGTCAATAGTCGTTCCCTTGGAGGCTGCCAACATCAAAAGTCCCATAATACTGTCGCCTGACGCGGACAACCCGTCGCGGCCGACTTCTGCCGTGGCGTCAAACCCTTCGACCACTTCGACCAACTTGGCCGAAGCCCGGGCGTGCAGTCCCTTTTCGTTCACGATTTTCAATGTTCGTTGTGTCATATGGCTCCCAGTGCCCTATTCAGGGCTGACATTGCGGGTGTTAATATATTTTTTACCGGCTTCCATCGCGCCCCGAACCGCATCGCCAACGGGCAGATGGCGGGTTTTCGCTAGCTTGATCAGCATCGGCAGATTGGCACCATACAGGATGCGTCTGTTCTGGGGGGTGCAGGCCTTGAGGCTCAGGTTTGACGGAGATCCTCCAAATAGATCCGTCACAACAACCACACCGTCACCGGCATCGACGGCGTCGGCAGCAGCGCAAATTTCCTGCTGTTTGTCGTCACGATCATCATCTGGCAGAATGGTAATCGCCTTTAGCCCCATCTGGGCACCCACCACATGTTCGACCGCCGCCAGATATTCTCTGGCCAGTCCCCCATGTGCCACGATCACTATTCCGATCAAATCGGCCTCGCTAAGTCTATCGCCTGTCTTTCAGCTCGCGATGCCTAATTGACACTTGCTGGCCATCTTCTGCAAGGGCCTTGGCCAGGCTTTCTGCAATAACAACAGATCTATGTTGCCCCCCGGTACATCCAAAGGCGATCGAAAGATAGGATTTCCCCTCTGCCTTGTATGCTGGCAGCAATAGCCGGGCCAAATCCACCACTCTGTCAAAAAATGGTTTGAACAGCGGATCTGCCTGCACATGCGTCGCCACGGCGATATCGCGACCGTCCTTTTGCCGCAGTTGCGACACCCAATACGGGTTGGATAAAAACCGGCAGTCAAACACCATGTCCACGCCGCGCGGCAATCCCCGTTTGTAGGAAAATGATTGCAGCGACACGGCCAGAATCTTGCCAGTCTCGGGCGCAAAAAATCGAAATATCTCGTCCCGCAACTGATGCACATTCAGGTCCGACGTCTCAACAAGCGTGTCCGCCTGGTCGCGGATCGGGGCCATCAGGTCCAATTCCCGTTCGATCCCGATTGCTGGTGATTCAGCCGGTGCCATCGGATGCGTGCGCCGGGTTTCCGAATAGCGGCGCAACAGAACGTCCGGAGCTGCGTCCAGATACAGGATGTTCACCTCGATATCCGATCGTCCAGCCAGTTCTTCGATCAGATCCAAAAGCGCAGTGGTCGAAAAATCGCGATTGCGGATATCCATACCCAACGCCAGTGGGTGGTCCCATTCTGACCCCTGCAAAACACGCGGCAACAGCCGCAACGGCAGATTATCAATGGTTTCGAACCCCAGGTCTTCGAGCACATTGATCGCAGTGGAACGGCCCGCGCCTGACGGCCCGGTCACCAAAACCAATCGTTTGGGAGCAGTGTTCATCTTGGCCTCATGGTGTGTGACGCCCGCATTTCAGATAGTGCAGCAGCGACGCCGCAAAAACCGGACTGTTCACTCTTTTCAACAATGTAAGCTGAAGCCCAAGCAGTTCAATCATATGATGGTCCGGCAGGCGGTTCTCTTCGATCTGATCCAGATCCACAACTGTATGGATCACCGCAGTGTCCCGGTGATCCGCCCGTAACACTCCAAGGCCGCGCATTTCGATCAGACCTGCGATTGCCGCTGGCACGCGCGCCACGAGATCGGCCCCCTGCCGCTTGAGCTCCACCCGGTCATCCGCAACCAACGTCGCGCCCAACCCCATCAATTGCAACGCGAGCCCGGATTTTCCGCTTCCTGATTTCCCCAGGATCAGCACCCCCCTGTCATCGACCGAAACACAGGCCGCATGCAGGATCAGTGTGTTGGAGTCGCTGGTGGGATCAGAGCCGGACATGGATCAAAGTGGCAGACCCACGACGAAACGGGCACCCAAGGGGTCCGACGTGATATCTGCCTCGGTCGGGCGGATGTTTTCGGCCCAGATGACACCGCCATGAGATTCGATGATCTGTTTCGAAATCGCCAGCCCCAGACCCGAATTGTTTCCAAAATGTTCGTCGGGCCGCTGGGAATAAAAGCGCTTGAAGATCTTGGTCAGCGCCTGGTCCGGTATCCCGGGTCCGGTGTCTTCAACCACGATCAGAACCCGGTTTTTCCGTCGTCTGGCCCAAACCCGAATGGCATCGCCTTCTTCGCAGAACGAAATCGCATTCGTGATCAGGTTGACAAACACCTGCGCCAACCGCGCCTCGAGCCCATGAACGATGATCGGGTCGGCGGGCATGTCGGTGATATAGTCTATTTGTTTGGATCGCGCATCTTCGCCCAGGAACTGGTTCAGGTTGCCCAGCATTTGCAGCAGGTCGAAATCAACCTGCTCTTCCTTGACCAACTCAGCATCCAACCGCGACGCATTCGAAATATCACTGACCAGCCGATCCAGCCGACGAACGTCATGTTCGATGACTTCCATCAGTTTTTCCCGCTGGTCATCGCGTTTGACCATCCGCAAAGTTCCCACGGCCGACTGCAGGCTGGCCAGAGGGTTTTTGATTTCATGTGCCACATCGGCTGCGAATTGTTCGTTGCCGTCAATCCGATTGTAGAGCGCCTTGACCATACCACGCAAAGCCCGGCTGAGCCGACCGATTTCGTCCGGGCGGGCGCTGAGATCAGGAATTCGGATCCGCCCCTTGTCCGCATTGCGGCTGTTGCGTTCACGGCCCAGTTCGGCAGCTTCTGCAAGATCAGCCAACGGATTGGCAATCGTGGACGCCAAAACCAGACTCAACCCGACAGAGACCAACAGCGCAACAACGAACATTTGCAGTACACGCTCCCGCTCGCCGCGGACCAACGCGTCCACTTCACCCGAAGGGCTGGTCAGGACGACGACGCCGACCGCCACCCCATTGTGCAGAATGGGTGTCGCGACAGAAAATACCCGCCCCCCATCGGGGCCAATCAGGGTTTTGGCCTGGGTTTGCCCTTGGAGGGCCAGCGGTGCCAACGCCTTGAATTGAGAGACAAGATCTGGTGCCGCAGTTGTCTGGTTCGAAGACACAAGCCCGGACACGAGCGACCAGACCCAGGACAACCCGTCCGTCAACACCGTCCGCCCTTCGGTTTCCGACTGAGCACCCGGGATAATCTCTTGCTGCCCCACGCCCTGAATGCGACCGACAATCGTGTCGCTGGTGTCAAAAATCAGCACCTCTTCACCGCGTTGCAGCGTCAGCGCCTTCAGCGTGCCGGGCACATCAATGCCGTCACCCGTTGTCAGGTTGACCGGGCTGCTCGCGGGCAGCTGGGCCTCAAAGACATCCGATACCAGATGGGCCTCTCCGACCAGGGTCCGCGCGCGCTGAACAACCAGGCTGTCACGGGTAGAGTTGAGATACAGGATCCCAGAGACCAGAATGATCAGCGCAATCAGGTTGAAGGTAACGATCTTGCGCGTCAACGGAGACCCGCGCAACGGCAGGAAACCTCGACGCGCCCGTTTGGCCCGCATCTCTTCGGCGACAGTATTGTCTGGCGCGATCCAATCGTCGCCCAGCACAACATCGCCGTTGCGATGAGTTTGAGATGTGGTTGTATCGCGCAAAACCGTTGTTCGCTCCTGTTGCCGATCCTGGTTCAGACCGGTCGCCTATTCTTCGTTGTACCGGTATCCGATCCCGTACAGCGTCTCGATCGCCGAAAAATCAGGGTCCGCGGTTCGCATTTTCTTGCGCAAACGTTTGATGTGGCTGTCGATGGTTCGGTCGTCCACATAAACCTGATCGTCATAGGCCACATCCATCAGCTGATCGCGTGACTTTACGAACCCCGGCCGTTGGGCCAACGCCTGCAACAGCAGGAACTCGGTCACTGTCAGGGACACATCGTTGCCCTTCCAGCTGACCGAATGGCGCAGCGGATCCATCCGCAATTCGCCCCGTTCCATGACCTTCGCCTCGGGGCTCGACCCTGCGGCGTCACCGATAAAGGCGTCCTGGCGGCGCAACAGCGCCCTGATCCGCTCGACCAACAGACGCTGGGAAAAGGGTTTCTTTACATAGTCATCTGCGCCCATGCGCAGGCCCAGGACTTCGTCGATTTCATCATCCTTGGACGTCAGGAAAATAACCGGCATCTGGGTTTTCTGGCGCAGACGCTGCAACAGATCCATACCATCCATGCGTGGCATCTTGATATCCAACACCGCCATATCCGGCAATTTCTTGTTGAACGCATCGAGCGCCGCCTGGCCGTCATTGTAGGTCTCAACCTCAAAGCCTTCGGCCTCAAGGGTCATCGAAACGGATGTCAGGATGTTCCTGTCATCATCAACCAATGCAATCTTTGACATCTGATGTGCCCCTATACTGCTCAAAACTGCTTTCTTTTTTGTTACATTAATCGCCTTTCCGGCCCCGCGAATCAATCCCAATCTGCGAATCACCTGCGCTATTCGGAACCATTTCGGCAAAAATACATTATCATTCGCTGAATCTTTGCCCAGTTACCGACCCCAAAAACCTTGGTTGCGCTAAACCTTGCCTTGATGGCGCTAACTGCGCCAAACCGTCCTGTTCATGCCCCGAAACGTCATGTTAAGACCGCGCCCATCGAAGGATTTTCGATCTTATTGCCCCACGGCGCTGCCAACAGGAATTTGGCCCGCGCGCCGACACAGGAGAAAAAACGCATGACATCTGGACGGGTTAACCCGCAATTCCGCCTCGAGGATCAGGGCATCGAGGGACTGGGAAATGTCTATTACAACTACATGGAGCCAGCGCTGATCCAAGAAGCGCTGAAGCGCGACGAAGGCACATTGGGCAACGGCGGGGCCTTCCTGGTCACCACCGGCAAATTCACAGGCCGGTCGCCCAAGGACAAACATGTCGTCAAAACCGACAGCGTGATTGACACCATCTGGTGGGAAAACAACGCCGCGATGTCGCCCGAAGGCTTTGATGCCCTGCATGCTGACATGCTCGAACACATGAAGGGCAAGGACTATTTCGTCCAGGATCTGGTTGGCGGTGCCGACCCGGCCCATGCCATCAATGTTCGCATGGTGACCGAGCTGGCATGGCACGGTCTGTTCATCCGCACCATGCTGCGCCGCCCCGACCGCGAAGACCTGAACGATTTTGTGTCCGACTTCACCGTCATCAACTGCCCCAGCTTTCAGGCGGACCCCGCCAAACACGACTGCCGGTCCGAAACTGTCATTGCGATGAACTTTGACAAGAAGATGATCCTGATCGGTGGCACAGAATATGCCGGCGAGAACAAAAAATCCGTCTTTACCCTGCTGAACTATCTGCTGCCCGAAAAAGGCATCATGCCGATGCATTGCTCTGCCAACCACGCCACCGGCAACCCGGTTGACGCGGCTGTGTTCTTTGGCCTGTCCGGCACCGGCAAGACGACCCTGTCCGCAGACCCTGCGCGCACCCTGATCGGGGATGACGAACATGGCTGGTCGGACCGTGGTACCTTCAACTTTGAAGGCGGCTGCTACGCCAAGACCATCAACCTGAATGCCGAGGCCGAGCCGGAAATCTACGCGACCACCTCGAAATTCGGCACCGTCATCGAAAACATGGTCTTCGACCCGGAAACCAAGGAACTGGATTTCGACGATGACAGCCTGACCGCCAACATGCGCTGTGCCTATCCGCTCGAATACATCTCCAATGCGTCCAGCAGCGCCATGGGTGGTCACCCCAAGAACATCATCATGCTGACCTGTGACGCCTTTGGTGTTCTGCCTCCGATCGCGCGGCTGACACCGGCACAGGCGATGTACCACTTCCTGTCGGGCTTCACTTCGAAAGTGGCTGGAACCGAACGCGGCGTGACCGAGCCGGAACCGACGTTCTCGACCTGTTTTGGCGCGCCCTTCATGCCGCGTCGTCCCGAAGCCTACGGCAACCTGCTGCGTGAAAAGATCGCCCAGCACGGCGCAACCTGCTGGCTGGTCAACACCGGCTGGACCGGTGGGGCCTATGGCATCGGGTCGCGGATGCCGATCAAGGCAACCCGCGCCCTGCTGACCGCCGCGCTGGACGGATCACTGGTCGAGGCCGAATTCCGCAAGGACAGCAACTTTGGCTTTGACGTTCCGGTTTCTATGGCTGGTGTGCCCGAAGTGCTGCTGGATCCGCGCCGGACCTGGGATGATCAGGCCGCCTATGACAGGCAGGCGGAAAAGCTGGTTCAGATGTTTTCGGAAAACTTCCAGCAATATCTGCCCTACATCGACGACGATGTAAAAGCCGCAGCCATTGGCTGATACCACAGTCTGACTGTCGTAAAACATGCGCCCGACGGATCCCCGGATCTGTCGGGCGCATTTGTTTTCATGCCTTTTCAACCCGGCCCGCGCGCACTACCGCTCAGCCCATGAGCCCCCGGCGCACAAGGTTCAAACCTGCGACTGTCAGGATGATCAATGTCGCTTTGCGAAACGTTGCCTGATCAATCCGGTCGTGCACCTTGGTGCCCAACCACATGCCCACAACAGCGGGCGCGATCAGACCGATCGACAACGGCAGGGTCTGCAGCCGCAAAACGCCAGACCCCAAATGCGCACCGACCAACGCCAACGCGCCCAACCCATAGATGACCCCTTGCACCCGAACCTGTTCAGTCTTGGGCGTATTCAGCGCGGTCAGATACAAGACCGTCGGCGGCCCCCATACGCCGGACATCCCGCCAACCAGCCCGGCCATCAGGCCAAACAGAGAGTCCGCCGACCGGGTCTGTTGGTGCATCTGGAACCGCACGCCCAGCAACTGAATCCCGGCAAAGACACAAATGGGAACCCCCAGAACCAACAGAAACGTCTGTGGCTCCAGTTGCGGGACCAGTTGCGCGCTCGCCATCAAAAAGACAAATCCGACCATCAGAAAAACCCGGAACCGATACACCGAAGCCCAGGCCTGTCGTGGCCCCTGTCGCAGGGCCTGCATGGCGTTGCTGGCGACCGTTGGCAAAATCAGTCCAGCCAACGCCAGTTCGGGTAACAGAAATGTGCTGAGCCCCGTGATCATGATCATCGGCATCCCAAATCCGACCATACCTTTGATCATGCCCCCCATCAGGGCAACCATCGCGGCGAAAACAAACTCGGCCGGGGTCATCAGAGATAAAATCGCTTCCATTTGGTTGTCTTAGCACTATCTGATTTTTCTGCACGCGCAAAAATATCCACGCAACTTTTGCAACAAATGCCGCAGTGCAACGTATTTTTGTTGCGCTGCACCTGCAAAGTGATTACGACCAAGCAACTCGAAATAGGATGTGATTCATGGCTCACGACGGACAGGACCTGCATATGACCGCCGATACTGCAAACGCGCCCCTTCTCCCCGATCTTCTGACCCTGACGGCAGCAGCCCTGCCACCGGTCACGCAATTGTTCGAACAGGGCCGCGAAGCGGTCCGGGCGCTGGTCAGCCAGGATGGCCGCGTATCGGGCAAGCTGATGGAACGCCACCAATCGGCTGCGCACGGTCTGTCGTGGCTGGCAACCTATGAACAGTCGCTGAAACAGATGCAGGCCTGGGCCGAGCGCCTGCAAGCGGACGGAAAATTCGGCGAGATCGAACAGCTGATCCACCAGATTGCATTCGGCGAATACCTGCACCAGCTGGCCGGCGGCATCCCGATGAACCAGGGCGAAGTCGTGCGCCTGCAGGAACTGGGTCTCGGCTGGGACGCGCTTTCGGGCTTCCAGTGCGCCGAAGTACAGACCCTGATGGCATCCGCCAACACCCAGGACGCCCGCACCCGTCTGGTCGAATTGATGCAGGAGCAATCCGCCAATATCACCGTCGGGGCCAGCGGCCTGGACGAAGAGCTGGAAATGATCCGCGAACAGTTCCGCCGCTTTGCCGTCGAACGCGTGGAACCCAACGCGCATGACTGGCACCTCAAGGACGAATTGATCCCGATGGAAATCATCGAGGAACTGGCCGAAATGGGTGTCTTTGGTCTGACCATTCCCGAAGAATTCGGCGGCTTTGGCCTGTCCAAGGCGTCGATGGTTGTCGTGTCCGAGGAACTGTCGCGCGGTTATATCGGCGTTGGCAGCCTTGGCACCCGCTCTGAAATCGCGGCCGAGCTGATCCTGTGCGGCGGCACCGACGAACAAAAGGCCAATTGGCTGCCGAAACTGGCCAGCGCCGAAATCCTGCCCACCGCCGTCTTTACCGAACCCAACACCGGGTCCGATCTGGGCAGCTTGCGCACCCGCGCGGTCAAAGACGACGACGGAAACTACAAGGTGACAGGCAACAAAACCTGGATCACCCACGCCGCGCGCACCCATGTCATGACCCTGCTGGCCCGCACCAACCCCGACTCCACCGATCATCGGGGCCTGTCGATGTTCCTGGCCGAAAAGACCCCCGGCACGGATGACGCCCCCTTTCCCACGCCCGGCATGACCGGCGGCGAGATCGAAGTGCTGGGCTATCGCGGCATGAAGGAATATGAACTGGGTTTTGACGGGTTCGAAGTCAAAGGCGAAAACCTGCTGGGCGGCGAAGAGGGCAAAGGCTTTAAACAGCTGATGGAGACCTTTGAATCCGCCCGCATCCAGACCGCCGCCCGCGCCATCGGCGTGGCGCAATGTGCGCTGGATATCGGGATGCAATACGCCCAGGACCGCAAACAGTTCGGCAAATCGCTGATCGACTTCCCTCGCGTCTCCAGCAAGCTGGCGATGATGGCCGTCGAAATCATGATCGCCCGTCAGCTGACCTATTTCTCGGCTTGGGAAAAGGACCACGGCCATCGCTGTGACCTCGAGGCGGGCATGGCAAAACTGCTGGGGGCCCGCGTCGCCTGGGCGGCGGCCGACAATGGTCTGCAAATCCACGGCGGCAACGGTTTTGCCCTTGAATACAAGATTTCCCGCGTGTTGTGCGACGCACGGATCCTGAACATCTTTGAAGGTGCGGCTGAAATTCAGGCGCAGGTCATCGCCCGCCGCCTTCTGGGATAACTCGAACACTCCCCGGGGATTTCCCCGAACCTTGGGCCCGGCCATTTGTGCCGGGCCTTCTTTTTTCCGGCGTCGCCTAATTGCGGATCCGACGCCGCAACGCAAACAGCCGACCATCGGTGACGGCAAAGCCGACAGCGATAATAGCGAACCCGATCCACGCCTCGGGCCCCATTCGCTCGCCCAGAAACAATACGCCCAACCCGATGGCAAACGGCGGAATCAACAGCGTCACCAACATCAGGTTCGCGGCCCCGGCTCGTGCCAGGATCGCAAAATACAGCACATAAGCCAGCGCAGTCGACAGCGCCGCGACCCCTAGCAATGCCCCCCAGACACTGGCTGACAACCCAAGAACCGGCGGCCCGTCGATGACAAACACAATCGGGATCATCAACACTGTACTACCAATCAGCATCCCCAGGGCATTCATCAGGGGCGGTTGCCCGGACAGGGCCACCTTGCCCCAGACACTGGCAAATGCATAGGATAGCGCCGCCCCCAAAATGGCCAGCTGCGCCAGATTGCCCGGGTTGAAATCGCTCAGCGCCGATGGCCCCATGATAAAGGCAACCCCTGCCAGCCCCAACCCTGCCCCGATGAGCTTTCGGGCGGTCAGCGGTTCATCAACCAGCAACACCCCTGCCACAACCGCGCCAAACATGGCGGTGGTGCCATTCAGGATCGATGCCAAACCGCTTTCTATCTGCGTCTGCCCCCAGAAGATCAATGAAAACGGGATGGCGTTGTTCAACGCCCCCATCACCAGATAAGCGCCCCAGACACGCGCCGACCGTGGCCAACGGATCCCCTTGACCCAAACGATCACCACCAATAGCGGAACCGCCCACAGAACCCGGTGCAGCGTGATGGTCAGCGGCGGTAACTCACGCAGCGCAATCTCGGCAAAGAAAAACGAGCCGCCCCAAACAACGGCTAACAGCAACAGCAGGCCGGTGGTCCTGAAGTTCATGGAAGTGGCTGAGGCGCGGGGCATTGGAATACATCCTGAGATTGGGCGTCCCGTTCCAAATGCCGCACGGTCTGATCAAAAACGACCCGGATCCTGCGGAATACACGGATCCCGAGCTCGGTCGCCATAATTCCGCCCTTGGTTTACATTAAATGATAAATGAATCGCATAGCCCCAAACACCCAGCACACGGATTAAACCCACATCATGCTTTCCCGCCTTGGTCTGTTTTTAGCTCCTTTTCTGTTTTTGTCCGGTTGCGGTGAAACACCGAGTGAGTCCCGCGAGGCCCGTATTCTGGCTGTCGGGGATTCGCTGATGGCGACTCACAGCATGACGGGACGCGCCATTTCCAATGTTGTGGAACAGCAACTGAACGAAGAAGTGGTGGACCGGTCGGTCATCGGGGCCCGCATGATCTATAATCTGCCGGTGTCGGGTGCTGCCGGAATGAGCATCCCCAAACAGTTCCGCACAGGCGACTGGGATTGGGTAATCGTCAACGGCGGTGGCAATGATCTGTGGTTGGGGTGCGGGTGTTTTGTCTGCAAGGGCAAGATGAACAAACTCATTTCCGAAGATGGGCGCCGGGGCACGATTCCCGGATTTCTGTACAAACTGCGCCAAACCGGCGCACAGGTCATCTATGTCGGCTATCTGCGCAGCCCGGGTCTGGGATCTCCGATCGAACATTGCCGCGACGAGGGTGAAGAACTCGAACGTCGCATCGACAAGCTGGCCGACTTGGATCCGGGGGTGCATTTCCTGTCGCTCGCGGATCTGGTACCGCATGGTGACAGGTCCTTTCATGGCATCGACATGATCCACCCGTCGCTCAAGGCCAGCGACGAAATCGGCAACCGGGTGGCCGCGATCATCAGCAACGCCCCTGCTCCGGCCGGTCCCAACAGCACCGAATGATCATCCCGCTTGTATTAATCTGAAATTCCCCGATCCTGATGCCTTAGCAACTTGGGGGGATACAACATGCCTGAAACAACTGTTCTGGTCACTGGCGCGACAGGATATATTGCCAAACACCTTGTATTGCAGCTGTTGAATGCTGGTTACCACGTTGTCGGATCGCTGCGAAACATGGCACGCGAAGCCGAGCTGCACACCGCATTGGCCCCCCATTTGACCGATCCGAATGCATTGTCCCGGCTCAGGGTTGTGCAATTGGACCTGATGTCCGATTCGGGATGGGACACCGCGATGGCCGGGGTGGACGTGCTGATGCACACAGCATCGCCCTTTCCCATCGCCCAGCCCAAGGACGAGAACGAATTGATCCGCCCGGCAGTTGACGGGGCCTTGCGCGCGGTCAACGCCGCCAAGGCCGCCGGGATCAACCGGGTGATCATGACGTCGTCCTCTGTCGCGGTGATGAACGGCGACCTGCCACAGGGCAAGACGACATACGATGAAGAGGACTGGAGCGATTTGGATTACCCGTCGGTCACGCCCTATGTGAAATCCAAGACATTGGCCGAACGCGCAGTCTGGGACTGGCAGGCCAAAGACGCCCCCGACATGCAGATCACCATGATCAACCCGACCTTTGTCATGGGGCCACCATTGGACAACAACTATGGATCGTCGATTGACGTGATTGTCCGGCTGATCACCAGCAAGGATCCGATGCTGGCACGTTTCGGGATGCCCTGTGTCGATGTGCGCGACATTGCCCTGATGCATATTCGGGCCATGGAACGCCCCGACAGCGCGGGGCAGCGCATCCTCGGGGTGGACCGCTCGCTGTGGTATGCGGACATGGCCCTGACCCTGAAAGGCGCATTTCCCGACCGCCGGATCGTGACACGCGTCGCGCCCAATCTCATCGTTCGCTTTCTCAGCCTGTTTGACGCCGAAATCCGGTCCATCCTTCCGATTCTCGGGACGTCACCACAAGTGTCCAACAGCAAGGCCCGCGATCTGCTCGGGATCGACTTCCGCGACGTCCGCACTGGTATTCGCGAAGCCGGACAATATCTAATCGACAATCGGTTGGTCTGACCCCGGCACCTCGTGCGCCATACAGGGACACATCAGCGCCAAACCGCCCGTCAACAAACCGGAGTTTCCATCTATGCGCTTCATGATGATCTTGGCCTTTCTGATACCCGGCGCGTGTCAAAGCGATGAAACCGTATCCGGCTATGGAGGCGGGGATCGGGTGTGGACCCTGGTCGAAATCGACGGACAGGCGTTTGCAAGCCGCGCCACGCTGACATTCCCTGACCGCGGGCAGATCGCAGGTCAGGCGCCCTGCAACCGGTATTCGGCCACCATGGAGGCCCCCTATCCGTGGTTCGACACGGGGCCGGTGATTGCCACCAGAATGGCCTGCCCCGACCTGGATGCAGAAGACTTGTTCCTCTCCACGCTGGATGCGATGACCGAATCCGAAGTCTCCGGCAACACCCTGGTTCTGCGCGCCGAAGATGGCCGCGAGATGCTGTTCAAAGCCGACGAATAAACGCATCGACAAAGCGACCGCGCGCCTCTGGCAAGGCGCGATTGCCCAACGACGGGGCCAGCCTGGATTCGAGAAAGAACCCCGTCGTGCGCAGGGCCATAACGATTTCATCGTCTGATGCGTCGCCCTCGCCCCGCAAGATGGGCGGCAACGGCAACAGCCTGTGTGCCCAATCGCCCGCACCATCGCGCGACACCGCCCGCCCGGATTTGGGGGACACATAGATCAGCCCGTCCCGCGCTCCGGTTACGGCACAGGTCGACAGGTCCAACCCGAACCCCATTTCGTTCAACAGGGCCATTTCCCACCGCAAATAGGCCAATCCCCAGATGTCGTCTTGCCCCAAGAGGTCCAAAAGCTGCTCGGAATGGCGATACAACGCCGGGTGGGCCTCCCGCTCTGGCAGGCAAAAGCCCAACAGCGCAGTGACCGTATTCAGCCCGGCCAAGGCAAACCGCCCCGACAACGCCGCCGCCGCGCGACTGCGCAGTGGTTCGGGGTGATAGCTGCCCAGATGGTCCTCCAGCCGGGCCCGCCACGTTACGTCCAGCTGGGCTCCGGGTTGCAGAATCGGGGCCAGCTTGCGGCTGGTGCCACCCCGGACAACCCCGGCGTGCCGCCCGTGTTCCGCCGTAAAGACATCAATGATCGCTGACGTTTCGCCATGACGGCGCATGGACAGCAGGATTCCCTGATCGCGCCATTCCATACCCTGTTCCTCGCCTTGCCTGTCGCCCCGATACCAGATCGCATCCCCAGACGAACTGCAACCCTGCCGCCAGCAGCGCGGTTCTGCCACAACAGATCTGGGGGGCACCCGCACCTGGCCAGCCCGGTCAGCGCACTTGGGCGGAGATCTTTGGCCGGGGTAATGTGTCGGGCGGCAATGTGTTGGTTGGTCGTGTGTCGGGATGTAGTGTGTCGGGGCGTGGTGTGTCGGCCCGGGGACGCTGTATTGCGCTCAGAACGCATGGCAGGCACACCTAACCCGCGCTTTCCAGCCCACTCTATTCCAGCCCAGCCTCACCCAGCAGGTGGCGTCCCTGACGGTCTTCCAGCTCGATCACCCACAGGTCCGGGTCGAACCCCTTCTGACGCTGGATGGCTGCGTCCACGTCGGGTTCGGCTCCAGTGATCAGCTCGACCCATTTTCGATCGCCGCTCATCAAATCATAGGATCGGTGCAGCGCCTGGGCCTGACCGTCCAATGTATTGACCTTGACCAGAACCGCACCGGCATCATCATCGCCGTGCGACACCACAAAAGCGGGAATGTCGGACAGCCGCAACCGGGTCAGATAGGCCTGAACCCAAAAGGATGCGACCAGCCCGGTCATGTATTGCCGTCTTTGAAATCCAGACCCATTTCCGAATAGCGTTCGGATTCTTCGAGCCAGTTGGGGCGCACCTTGACCTGCAGGAACAGATGTACCCTGCGGCCCAGAAACTCTTCCAGCTCCATCCGGGCCGCCTGGGAGACCGATTTGATGGTTTCGCCCTTGTTGCCCAGAACGATCCCCTTGTGCCCGTCGCGCATCACATAGATGACCTGATCAATGCGGGCGGACCCGTCCTTGCGTTCCTGCCAGCTTTCGGTTTCCACGGTCAATTGATACGGCAACTCCTGATGCAAGCGCAGGGTCAGCTTTTCCCGGGTCATTTCAGCAGCAATCATGCGCATCGGCAAATCGGCAATCTGATCTTCCGGGTACAGCCACGGCCCTTCGGGGAGCTTGCCGGCCAGCCAGGTGCGCAGGTGATCAACCCCATGCCCTTTTTCGGCAGAGATCATGAACGTTTCCGCGAAATCAAACCGATCGTTCAGATCCTTGGTCAACCCCAACAGCTTTTCCGACGCCACCCGGTCGATTTTGTTGATCGCCAGCGCCACGGTGCGCCCCTTGCCAATGCCCTGCAACCCTTCGAGGATTCGCTCAACACCTTCGGTCACGCCCCGATGGGCTTCGACCAGCAACACCACAACATCCGCATCCGCAGCCCCGCCCCAGGCCGCAGCCACCATGGCACGGTCCAGACGGCGGCGCGGTTGGAACAGACCGGGAGTGTCCACAAATACCAATTGTGACTCGCCCTCGATGGCGACACCCCGAATCCGGGCGCGGGTGGTTTGAACCTTGTGGGTGACGATCGACACCTTGGCCCCGACCATACGGTTGGTCAGGGTGGATTTGCCCGCGTTGGGCTCTCCGATCAGGGCGACAAATCCGGCGCGGGTGGTCATTTTGAATTCTCCAGAGTTTCCAGCAGCGTCTTTGCCGCCGCCTGTTCCGCCTGACGTTTCGATCCGGCGGTGGCCCGGGCTTCGGCTCCGCTTTCCAGTCGCACAGCGATGGTGAACATGGGCTGGTGGTCCGGTCCATCGCGCGACACCAGCACATAGGCCGGGGGTTTTTGACGTTTCGCCTGCACAAATTCCTGCAAGGCAGTTTTGGGGTCGCGTGCGTCTTCTTCGACGGTGCCGATCCGGCTGCCCCACAAACGCAGGATCATCGCCTGTGCGGCCTCGAACCCGGCGTCGCGGTACACGGCCGCGATCACCGCCTCCATTGCGTCACCCAACAGCGCCAGCTTGCGCCGCCCGCCCGACATCATTTCAGACCGACCCAGTTTCAACACCGATCCCAGATCAATCTCACGGGCCACATCGGCGCAGGCTTCCTTGCGCACCAGCGCATTGAACCGCGGGGCCAGCTGCCCCTCGGACGCCAATTTGTCATGTTCCAGCAGCGCGGTGGCCATCACCAGCCCCAGAACCCGATCCCCCAGAAACTCCAGCCGCTGATTGTCGGGGCGGGTGGACGAGGAAATCGACGCATGTGTCAACGCACGAATCAACAGCTCGGGGCGGGCAAATTCATGCCCGATCCGGTCTTCCAGTGCCTTTATGTCGGCCGAGAGTTTCAATTGACCCCCTTGAAGAATCGATCGCTGCGCCAGGTCCAGAAATACAACATGGATCTGCCCGCTGACGAGAACATGATGCGATCCGCGCGCCCGATCAGGTTTTCATAGGGCACGAACCCCACCCCGCCTGCCGCCTGCGGCAAACGGCTATCTGCCGAATTGTCCCGGTTGTCGCCCATAAAGAAATAATGCCCTTCGGGCACCAGATACACCGGCGTGTGATCCGACGCCTGGCTGCCAATATTCAGAACGACATGTTCGTTGCCATTGTCAAAGGTTTCAACGGCACGGGTCTTAGTACAGGTTCCACCTTCGCCCACAGGTCCGTTGCCGCAGCGCGGGGTCAACCCCTGGGGGCCCTGACGCCCCATGACTTCGTCAAAGTTTCCGGCCGGCGTCTGTGGCACAATCTTGCCGTTCAGATACAGGATTCCGTCCTTGACCTGGACCCTGTCACCCGGCAGGCCAACCAGACGTTTGATATAATCGCGCCCCGAAACAGGGTGGCGGAACACCACGACATCGCCGCGTTCAGGATCGCCACCAAACAGGCGGGTGTTGTCCCCGTCCAGAAATCCACAGACGTCTTCGGCATCCACGTTCAACCCCACCACCGGAATCGAAACCGTCGGGCAGGACGCATAGGAATACCCATAGGCCATCTTGTTCACGAACAGGAAATCCCCGATCAACAGGGTTTCTTTCATCGACCCTGACGGGATCCAGAACGGTTGAAAGAACAGGGTGCGAAAGACACCGGCGATCAAAAGCGCATAGACAATGGTCTTGATGGTCTCGACAATGGCATTTCCGGACTTGGCTTTGGTGGCCATAAAGCTCTCCGAGTGGGGTTGGGGACTATTGGGGCTACATGCGGGGCCAAAGGGCCGAAGTCAAGGCGACGCAGGATCACCAGCGCAGGGGTGCGCCTCGATCACGACAAAGGCCTGGGCCCAGGGGTGATCATCGGTCAGGGACACGTGAATGACCGCTTTGTGTCCGGGCGGTGTCATCTTGGCCAATCGATCCGCCGCCCATCCCGTCACATGCATCACCGGCTGACCGCTGCGCAGGTTGGTGACCGACATGTCTTTCCAGGCGATTCCCATCCGCAGGCCCGTGCCCAGCGCCTTGGAACAGGCCTCCTTGGCGGCCCAGCGTTTGGCATAGGTCCCTGCCACATCCCGGCGGCGTTCCGCCTTGCGCTGTTCGGTCTCGGTGAACACCCGATTGCGGAACCGATCCCCGAACCGATCCAGCGTTCGTTGGATACGCTCGATGTTCGCCAGATCGGTGCCGATGCCCAATATCATGTCAGCCGCAGGGTCAGGATCTTGATGCTGGCCGCGCCGAACAACAGGCCAAATGTCAATTCAAACCACCGCCGTGATCGCGCATAAACCCGCGCCACCGGGGCCCAGGAAAATAGCAACGCATAGCCCCAGAACACAAACGCAGACGTACAGATCAAAGTGCCAAACAGCTGCCAGACAGTCGCCCATTCCGCACCAGGGGCCAGCACAATGGCATAAACCGACCCCCAGGCCAGAACCGGCTTTGGGTTGGTTAGATGCAACAGGATCCCCTTGGTGAACAGCGACCGGCCAGAGGGTTTAACGGGCACAACCGATCCCCCCTGCCAGGCTGAGCGCAGCGACTTCACCGCCAGATACAACAGATAGGCCGCCCCGGCATAACGCACGGTTTCAAACACCCAGACATTGGACATCATGATCGCGGAAAACCCCAATGCCGCCGCGATACCCCAGGTGGCCGATCCGACCAAAACGCCACTGGACACCAACAGCCCCGGACCGCGCCCCAATGACATCGACGTGCCAACAATGGTCATATTGGTTGGCCCCGGGCTGCCGCCCGCAACGATCCATCCGGTTATGATCGCCCAGACAGGGATCAGATATTGGGCGCTATCCATTACGCGCCTCGTCCATCAGACGACGCATTTCGGCAATCGCCGGCTGCAATCCCTGAAAAATCGCCTCGCCAATCAGAAAATGGCCGATGTTCAGTTCCATGACCTCTGGAAAAGCCGCAACCGGTTTCACACAATCATAGGTGAACCCGTGCCCTGCGTGCACTTCCAACCCCAATGAATGGGCAAAGGACGACATGTTGCGCAGCGCCTCAAACTCGCGGTCGCGATCGTCAAACCGCCCTTCGGAATGGGCATCACAGAATGCCCCGGCGTGCAACTCCACCACTTCGGCACCGATGCGATGCGCGGCTTCGATCTGTTTCTGTTCGGCTGCGACAAAAATCGACACGCGGCACCCGGCGTCCCGCAGCGGCGCGATATAATGGGCCAGCCGGTTCTCTTCGCGCGCCACTTCCAACCCGCCTTCGGTTGTCCGTTCCTCGCGCTTTTCCGGCACGATGCACACCGCATGGGGTTTATGACGCAGCGCGATCTGCTGCATTTCCTCGGTCGCGGCCATCTCGAAATTCAACGGCACGCTCAGCGCATCCATCAACTGTTCGATATCCGCATCAACGATGTGGCGGCGATCTTCGCGCAGATGCGCCGTGATCCCGTCCGCGCCCGCCTGCTCGGCCAGGATGGCCGCCCGGACCGGATCGGGATAGGCCCCGCCGCGTGCATTTCGCACCGTGGCAACATGGTCGATATTCACGCCCAAACGCAGTTTATTCCCGGACATGCACACAGCTCCTCTGATCCGCTATGCGCCGACATTAGGATGCAAATCGGGCGGGTGAAACCAGTTTTCCGCCCCGACCCTCAGCGATTCCGCATCACTGCTCTTCAGCCTTGCGTTTGATGGCCTGGAATTTCGCCTTGATCTTGGACCGGCGCCGTTTCTGGTAGGCCGCGATCAGCGGCAGCGTCAGAAGATAGGCCGCCGTGGCGGTGATCGCACCGGGGATCAGCCCGCCCACCAGATAGGGATAGAACACTTCGTTGAAGAACAGCTTCAACCCTTCCCAATCGGCAGGGCGATCCATCATCAGGGCGAGCAGATTGTCAGCGAGATCCTTGCTGGCATCGACGAATTTTCCGACCAGTGATTTGTCGACCGTTTCATCGAATTCGGTCCCCAACAGAAAATGCCCCGTTTTCAGCGACACGACACCAATCGGAACATAGGTGAGCGGATTGCCAAAGAAGGTCGCGCTGAGCGCCGCGAGAATATTGCCATTCATGCCGCGTGCGATCAGGGCCGCCACCAGAAAATGCATCGTGTAAAACGGCGTAAAGGTGGTGAACACCCCGGCCCAGACACCCCGAGCAATCCGTTGCGGTGAATCAGGGAGCCGGCGGACCCGGTGTTTGACATACAGGAACGCACGCTTCCAACCACCGCGGGGCCAGAGGAACTCCCATATTGTGCGCAACACGGAGCGACGGTCTCGGCGTCTGAAAACCAACGATGTCGCCCTCTAATTGATCCTGTTTCGACCTATCGCGCCGCCGGAGCAGGCGACACCGTTTCACGAAATCTCTCGACCGCAGCCACATCGCTTTCTGCTTCCAATGCCAGCATGAGAGAATGCAATTGCTCGGCATCTCTCAATTCGACATTTGTCCTCAGCCGATAGAAATCCGGCTTGCGATCCAAAAACTCCAGATCGCTGATATTGGCCTTCTTCTCACCAATCAATGTGCAAATACGTCCCAGCACACCCGCATCGTTGCCAATGGTCAGATCCAACGTGGTGCCATAGACGGCGGGATGGGTCCCGGCATTCCAATGCAGATCCACCCAGCGTTCAGGCTGCTCTTCGTAACGGCTGAGAGAATCGCAATCGGCCGCATGAACGACAACGCCCCGGCCCCGATAGGTGATGCCGATGATGCGTTCCCCCGGCAGGGGCTGGCAACAGGGTGCCCGCTCAAAGCTTTGGCCCGGTTCCAGACCGATCACCGCGCGGCGCGGAGAAATCTGTTCGCCCTCGTCGGGTGCCAGATCAGGATACACCGCCTGGATCACGTCATGCGCGGTGGATTCGGCGCTGCCCAGCCGCGCCAAAAGCTCATTGCGTCCACTCAGACGCATGTTCTTGGCCGCGGTATCCAACGCCTTGTCGGTGGCCTTTTTGTTGACCTGCTCGAATGCGACCCGCGCCAATTCGCGCCCCAGTTTGACAAACCGTTCACGGTCCGCTTCGCGCAGGGCGCGGCGAATGGCGGTGCGCGCCTTGCCGGTCACGGCAATCTCCAACCAGCTCACCTGCGGGGTCTGGCCTTCGGCGGTGATGATCTCACAGCTTTGACCGTTTTTCAGCCGGGTCCACAGCGGCACCCGGATGCCGTCGATCTTGGCCCCGACGCAGGCATGACCAATCCGGGTGTGGATTGCATAGGCATAGTCGATCGGCGTCGCCCCCCGAGGCAACTTGACCACGTCGCCCTTGGGAGAAAAACAGAACACCTGATCCGAATACATCTCGAGCTTGACCGCCTCGAGGAAATCCTCGTGATCTTCCTCGGCATCGAATTGTTCGGTCAGATTGGCAATCCATTTCGCCGGATCAACGGCAAACGGGTTTTCGGTGCGCACCCCGTCGCGATAGGACCAATGCGCCGCCACACCGGTTTCAGCCACGTCATGCATCTGCCGGGTGCGGATCTGCACTTCGACTCGTTTGCCATCGCGTCCCGACACCGTGGTGTGGATCGACCGATAGCCGTTGGTCTTGGGCTGGCTGATGTAATCCTTGAACCGGCCCGGCACAGCCCGCCACCGTTGATGGATCGCGCCCAGGGTTCGGTAACAATCTTCTTCGCTCTCGGTGATGATGCGAAACCCATAGATGTCGGACAGGCGCGAAAACCCCTGTTCCTTTTCCTGCATCTTGCGCCAGATCGAATAGGGTTTCTTGGCCCGGCCGAACACTTCGGCTTCGATCCCGGCCTTTTCCAGTTCCGACCGCATGTCCCCGGTGATCCGGTGGATCACATCGCCGGTTTCGCGCTGCAAGGTGATGAACCGGCGGATGATCGACTGACGCCCTTCGGGGTTCAGCACCCGAAACGCCAGATCTTCCAGCTCTTCGCGCATCCATTGCATCCCCATGCGCCCCGCCAGAGGCGCATAGATGTCCATGGTTTCGCGGGCCTTTTGCGCCTGTTTCTCCGGGCGCATTGCCTTGATCGTGCGCATGTTGTGCAGACGGTCGGCCAGTTTGACCAGAATGACCCGCAGATCCTTGGACATCGCCATGAAAAGCTTGCGAAAATTCTCGGCCTGCTTGGTTTCCCGGCTCGACAGTTGCAGGTTGGTCAGCTTGGTAACGCCATCGACCAGCATGGCAACTTCCTTGCCAAACAATTCCGCCACCTGGCCATAAGACGCCTTGGTGTCTTCGATGGTATCATGCAGCAGGGCGGTGATGATGGTGGCATCATCCAGACGCTGTTCGGTCAGGATCGCGGCAACCGCAACAGGATGCGTGAAATAGGGCTCACCCGAATGGCGGGTCTGCCCTTCGTGCATCTGTTCGCCAAATTCATGGGCCAGCGCCAATCGTTCAGCATTGGTTTTTGGATTGTAATTGCGGACCAGCGCAATCAGGTCTTCAGATGAAATCATTTCCGGTCCGCATCCTTGAGTGTTCTTTGCGCGGTCAGCCCTGGCCTTGGGCCTCCATCAATGCCCGCAGCAGCTTTTCTTCGGACATGTCGTCTTCAACCGGCTTGTCGGATTCCGCACCCATCAGCAACGCCATCGAATCCTCTTCGGGTTCGTCGACTTCGATCTGCGACTGGTTGCTTTCGATCAGGCGTTCACGCAAATCATCCGCAGTCTGGGTTTCATCCGCGATTTCGCGCAGCGAAACAACAGGGTTCTTGTCGTTGTCACGGTCCACGGTCACCGGGGCACCGGCCGCAATTTCACGCGCCCGATGGGACGCCAGCATTACCAGTTCAAACCGGTTAGGAACTTTGTCTACGCAGTCTTCAACTGTTACGCGGGCCATTGGGACACTCCAGAAAAGAAAATTGGTCCAGAAGGGGTGTATGTAAGCCCGAATCTTTCCCTTGACAAGGCGGAAATCCAGCCCTCGCACAGATCAAATTGGCTTTACCGCGTTGATTTCGTCAACCGGCAGCGCCGCGCACAGATCCGAGACCGTCCGACCCAGCACCGGATGACGCCAGTTCGGCGCAATATCGCACAACGGGACCAAGACAAATGCCCGGTCCTGAATGCGGGGATGCGGCAGGATCAACTCGTCTGGTGCCACTTGCGTTTGCTGGTCCATCGGCAGATCCAGCCAGCTCTGAAACCCTGCGACGTCCGGCAGGATCATCTGGTTGACTGCCAACAGGTCCAGATCGACGGTGCGCACACCCCACCTCTGATCGCGCTTGCGCAA
The DNA here is from genome assembly GCA_025141015.1 of Rhodobacteraceae bacterium M382. Classification (NCBI taxonomy): domain Bacteria; kingdom Pseudomonadati; phylum Pseudomonadota; class Alphaproteobacteria; order Rhodobacterales; family Paracoccaceae; species Rhodobacteraceae bacterium M382. Next base: position 4,332,098 of record CP081098.1, read on the forward strand.
CAGGCTGGCTTCGACCGTGTGCAGATGCGCCAGCAGCTGTGCCGCCGTGCCATCATATGCGACGGCAATCGCTGCATTCACAAAATCAGGGCCGGCCCCGACAGGAAAACAGGGGGTGGCGAAAAACCGGCTGATCGCCCTCACGTCAATTTGATATTCTGAAAGCCGTGATATCGCCGCACTCAACGTTTCCTGCGGCGAACCAACGTCAGATGGGAGGTTTCCCCCAAGCGCAATCAGCGCTTTTGACCGGAATTCGGTCATTTTTGCGTTCCCTTTCCCGATCAATGGACCTTGCCCTAGCAGGTTTTTCACCTACATTATGCCAATCTGGACTGCCAATATTTTATTACTCACTCACGGAACAACGGCGGACCGGTTTGTACCGGAAGGGAAAATTATGTTTTACAAAGACGAACGGCTTGCGCTGTTCATCGATGGGTCGAATTTGTATGCCGCCGCAAAAGCGCTGGGATTCGATATCGACTACAAGCTCCTGCGCCAGGAATTCATGCGCCGCGGCAAGATGCTGCGCGCGTTCTACTATACGGCTCTGCTTGAGAACGATGAATATTCGCCAATTCGCCCGCTTGTCGACTGGTTGCATTACAATGGGTTCACCATGGTGACGAAACCGGCCAAGGAATACACCGACAGCATGGGCCGACGCAAAGTCAAAGGCAACATGGACATCGAACTGACCGTGGACGCGATGGAACTTGCCCCTCGTGTTGATCACATCGTGCTGTTTTCCGGAGATGGGGATTTCCGGCCGCTGGTTGCCAGCCTGCAGCGTCAAGGTGTGCGTGTCTCGGTGGTGTCGACCATCCGCAGCCAACCGCCGATGATCTCGGACGAATTGCGCCGGCAGGCCGACAACTTCATCGAGCTCGAAGAGCTGCGCGAAGTCATCGGACGTCCGCCACGCGAGCTTCCCGACGAAGTCCGCAGCGTCGCGGCATCTGCTCAATAACGTCAGGCGCGGCTTTATCCCCCCGCGCCTGCACATTATCGCGCCGACTCTCCGATAGTGACGACTTGCCGCCCCGGTTCAGAGCTGGCTCTGAGCCGCGATAGATCCGTTATCGCTCGGCATTGATCAGATTGTGCTGGTCAATGATGTCCTGCGGCCAGGTGCTCTTGATAAAGGCCAGCACCGCCAGAATGTCATCCGCGCTCAGACTGTCGCCAAACCCGATCATCCGGCTGCGATAGCCATTGCCGACGATGGCCTCGGTCCCCTGTGTGGTGATGGCGATCAGCTGTTCATCAGGGTGATGCCAGGTATGCCCCGATGCATCATGCGGCGGGGCGGGCAGATACCCCTCCTCATCCCGGCTGCGCCAATCGGCTTCGCCCTGCAGGGCATCCCCATGACACGAGGCACAGTTTTCCTCATACAGCTGCGCCCCCTGAAAAACGGCGGCCGGATCCGTATAGGGCACCCCCCCGGCGGAGGCCTCGCTCCGCACCTGCACCAGCAGCGCGGCCGCCCCCGCGATGCTCAAGCATCCCAATATGATCATTGATCTTGTCATAGGTATCCCCGACTTTTGATGCCGCGTCGCTAGCGCCTTCCGGCGCAGGAAGCTCCAGTAACATCCCGGTGATAAGCCCAAGCCACTGGACCTTGCCAGCACAAAGTCTTACCTCTCGGCCATCAAGGAGGCGCCGCCATGACATCGCAAGATTCCAAACCTGCCCTGACTCTGCTGCTCGCAGCGCCGCGCGGGTTCTGCGCCGGCGTAGACCGGGCCATCAAGATCGTGGAAATGGCGCTCGAAAAATGGGGGGCGCCGGTCTATGTGCGCCACGAAATCGTGCACAACAAATTCGTGGTCGACGGGCTCAAGGCCAAAGGCGCGATCTTTGTCGAAGAGCTGGAGGATTGCCCCGATGATCGCCCGGTGATCTTTTCCGCCCATGGCGTTCCAAAATCCGTCCCCGCCGAAGCCGACAGGCGCAATATGGTCTATGTCGACGCCACCTGCCCGCTGGTGTCCAAGGTCCATATCGAAGCCCAGCGCCACGCCGAAGCTGGGTTGCAGATGATCATGATCGGCCACAAGGGCCACCCGGAAACCGTCGGCACCATGGGCCAGCTGCCCGAGGGCGAAGTCCTGCTGGTGGAAACCGCCGAAGACGTCGCAACCGTCCCGGTGCGCGATCCAAACCGCATCGCCTATGTCACCCAGACCACGCTGTCGGTGGATGACACCAAAGGCATCGTCGCCGCCCTGCACGCAAAATTTCCCACCATCGTCGGCCCGCACAAGGAAGACATCTGCTACGCCACCACCAACCGTCAGGAAGCGGTCAAGGCCATCGCCCCCTGGGCGGATGCCATTCTGGTCGTCGGTGCGCCGAATTCGTCGAACTCTCGCCGTCTGGTCGAAGTCGGTGCCAAGGCCGGGTGCAAATACGCCCAATTGGTCCAACGGGCCGAAAACATCGACTGGCGCGCGCTGGACGGGATCACCAGCATCGGCATCACCGCCGGGGCTTCGGCGCCCGAAGTGCTGATCAACGAAGTCATCGACGCCTTTCGCGCCCGGTACGAGGTGACTGTCGAGATGGTGGAAACAGCCGTGGAATCCGTCGAATTCAAAGTCCCCCGCGTGCTGCGGACCCCCGCGTGACCAGCGGCTCCTCTTTGTGCATGACCCAGCCCCACAGACTGGCCTAATCCCAGGGGGCTCCTTATGGTGGGCACAGAGCGTGCTTTCAGCCGTTAACTGCCCCGACCTGCCCCGGAGAACATCGTGATTTCAGCGCATTTCCTTCTGACCGCTCTGGTGGTTGTGATCGCCCCCGGGACCGGCGTGATCTATACGCTGGCGCTGGGGTTGGGCCAGGGGCGTCGGGCGGCATTGTGGGCGGCACTGGGCTGTACCATCGGGATTGTGCCGCATCTTGCGGCGGCGACTCTGGGGTTGGCGGCCATCCTGCACAGCTCGGCGCTGGTGTTTCAGATCGTCAAATTCGCGGGTGTCCTCTATCTGCTGTATCTGGCGTGGCAGGCGCTGAAATCCGGCGGGGCGCTGGCGATTTCGTCGCAAAAGACCACCCAATCCGGGCCACGCATTGCCCAGCGCGGGGCGCTGATCAATATCCTGAACCCAAAACTCTCGGTGTTCTTTCTGGCCCTGCTGCCGCCGTTTCTGTCCGGCAACCCGGTCACCGCGACATTGGAAATGACGACATTGGGCGCGATCTTCATGGCGCTGACCTTTGTTGTCTTTGCCCTTTATGGCAGCTTTGCCGCTGCCGCCCGCACGTATATCCTTGGCTCCGACACTGTGCTGCGCTGGCTCAACCGGGGCTTTGCCGCGATCTTTGCCGGGCTCGCCGTGCGCCTGGCAGCCGAACGCGCATGACCCTTCAACCTTGACAACAGGAGCACCGTGGTGAGCGATCCGGAAACCATTCGAGTGTACGACGATCAGGCGGCGAAATACGCCGAAATGACCGATGCCCACAATCAGGACGACCCGCATCTGGATGCCTTCCTGAACGCGATCCCCACAGGGGGGCACGTGTTGGATCTGGGCTGTGGACCGGGCACCTCTGCGGCCGCAATGGCCCGGGCCGGGTTGACCGTCACGGCCACCGATGCTTCGGCGGAAATGGTGGCCATGGCAGACCAGCACCCCGGCGTCCGCGCCCATCAGGCCAGCTTTGAACAGATTTCCGGCGACGGGATCTATGATGGGGTCTGGGCCAATTTCAGCCTGCTGCACGCGCCGCGCGCCAACATGCCCGATCACCTGAGCGCCCTGCACAGCGCGCTGAAACCCGGTGGCATGTTGCATATCGGTCTGAAAACCGGCACTGGCGAAAAACGCGACGCCATTGGGCGCCTCTATACCTATTACACGCAGGACGAATTGGACGGGCTGTTGCAGACTGCTGGCTTTACACCTGTGGATCACGCCTTTGGTGCCGGGGTCGGGCTGGATGGAGCCGTTGCCGACTGGATGGTGGTGCGTGCCCATGCCTGATCTTTATGCCTATACCGATGGTGCCTGTTCCGGCAATCCCGGCCCCGGTGGATGGGGTGCCTTGCTGCGCGCCATGGACGGCGACACCGTGATCAAGGAACGCGAACTCCAGGGCGGCGAGCCCGACACCACCAACAACCGGATGGAGCTGCTGGCCGCCATCCACGCGCTGGAAAGCCTGTCGCGCCCATCGGTCATCACCATTGTCACCGACAGCGCCTATGTGAAAAACGGCGTAACCAGCTGGATCCACGGCTGGAAGCGCAACGGCTGGAAAACCTCGAACAAGAAACCGGTCAAGAACGTGGAACTGTGGCAACGCATCGACGAAGCGCAACGCCGCCATACCGTGACCTGGGAATGGGTCAAGGGCCACGCAGGCCACCCGGAAAACGAACGCGCGGACGAACTGGCCCGCGCCGGCATGGCCCCGTTCAAGAAACCCGCCAAAAGCGCATGACGATCCTGGCTCTGCTCGACTATGCGTCGGTCCTGGTGTTTGCCCTGACCGGTGCGCTGGTGGCCAGCCGGGCACAGTTGGATGTGGTCGGTTTCGCCTTTGTCGCCTGCCTGACCGCAGTGGGCGGCGGCACGGTGCGGGATCTGCTGCTGAACAGGGACATGGTGTTCTGGGTTGCCGATCCGACCCATATCATCATTGCCGTGCTCGCTGCCGTAGCCGTGTTCTTTACCGCGCACCGGGTCGAAAGCCGGATGCGCTGGCTGGTCTGGCTCGACAGCTTTGCCCTCTCCATCGCGGCCGCAGCCGGATCCGGCGTGGCCCTGGCGCTGGACCAGCCGTCAATCATCGTGGTTCTGATGGGGATGACCACCGGCTGCATGGGCGGGCTGATGCGCGATGTCGTCTGCAACGACGTGCCGCTGGTTCTGAAGCAGGGCGAACTGTATGTGTCCTGCGCCATGGTCGGGGCCATCACGGCAGTTGCCGCCATTCAGTTCGGCCTGCCGGTGCAACCGGCGCTGCTGACCTGCGCGGCCAGTTGCTGGGTTCTGCGGGCTGGGTCCATCGCCTTTGGCTGGCACATCCCGGTCTACAAAAGCCGCCCCCCGCGTCAATAACACCCTAGCCGGTGGTCAGCACCTCCCGGCACAGATCGGCAAAATTGCGCACCACTGGCGTGTCCATCTCGCCCTTCTGGGCCGCCAATACAATCTGCAACACCCCCAACGGTTCGCGCAGTGGAACACTGACCACAGCGTCGCCATGATAGCTGTGCCTGTTGGGCGGCTGAAACGCCATCAACGTAAACCCCAACCCTTTGCCCACACAGGATCGCACCATTTCATAAGACCGCGACACCAGCGCCACGTCTGGGGTCAACCCCGCCGCCTGCAACATGTCCAGATAACTCGGCCCCATCCCCGGTTCCTTGACCTGCAGATACGGGATGCCCTCCAGATCACTCAGCTCCAATGCATCGCGACGCGCCAACGGGTGTGCGGCAGGCAGAACCACACGGGGCGCAACCTGCGCCACCCGCTGCACGTCGCACCGATCTAGGGGCACACCCGCCTCATAGGTCAGGATCAGATCCACCTCGCGCCGCTCCAACTGCGCCACCATGCCCGCACCGTGGTTCTCCAACACCTCTACCGTCACATGGGGCCAACGGTCCTTGTGCGCCCCCAACAGCACCGGACCAAAAACATAGGCCAGCACAAAATAGCACCCAAACCGCACATGTCCGCTGGTCTGTTCGCTCAGCGCCCGTGCCGTTGTGCGCAGGCTTTGTGCCTGTCCCAGAACCTGCTCTGCTTCGGCCAGAAACCGCACCCCCACCGGCGTCAACCGCACGCCCTGGGCCGGAAATCGGTCAAACAGGGTCAGCTGGCACAGCTCTTCCAGCTTGCCAATGGCCGAGGCCACCGCCGCCGAGCTCACCCCCATTGCCCGCGCCGCATCCGAAATGCTGCCCATGCGGGCCGTGGCGGCAAAATACTCCAATTGGCGCAGCGAATAGTCTATCATTACTTTTTTCTACCTTTGCACCAATTTTAATAAGTTTTTTCTTTGCTGCAAGTCGCCCTATCCTGGTCTGCAATCAACCAAGGACGACATGATGCAGATCTCTCCCCTGACTGGCGGCCTCGGGGCCGAACTCCACGGCGCCGACATTCGCGACCCGGCGCATTTCGACCAGATCGCCCAGGCCTTTGCTACCCATTCGGTGATCGTCATCCGGGATCAGACCGACGTCACCCCCGAGGATCACCTGACCTTTGCCCGCCAATTCGGGACCATCAACGTCAACCGGTTCTTTACCCCGGTCCCCGGTCATCCCGAAATCGCCACCGTGCTCAAGGAAAAGGACCAGACCGAGGCCGTCGGCGAAGGCTGGCACACGGATCATTCCTATGACGACGAACCCGCGATGGGGTCCATCCTGCGCGCCATCGACGTCCCGCCCGTTGGGGGCGACACGCTGTTCGTGTCGATGGGCATGGCCTTTGATACCCTGTCGCCGACCCTGCAAACCTTCCTTATGGGGCTCAGCGCCTGGCACAGCTCGCGCCACGTGTTTGGCGCAGCCGCCGCCGACAGCGAAGCGGTGAAATCCGGGCGTCTCGCCAATGCCGATGCTGCGACACAGGACGTGTTGCACCCCATCGTGATCCGTCACCCGCTGAGCGGGCGCAAAGGGTTGTTCGTGAACCCGGTCTTTACCACCCGGATCGACGGGCTGACCGCGGCGGAATCCGACGCGCTCCTGCAATTTCTCTATGCCCACTGCCAGCAACCCGAACTGCACTGCCGGGTGCGCTGGAACGCAGGCGACATCACCATGTGGGACAACCGCGCCACCTGGCACAAGGCAATCAACGACTACCACGGCTACCGCCGCTACATGCACCGCATCACGGTCAACGGCTGCGCCCTGACCGGGGCGTAACCGGTCGATTTGCGGGGCAAAGCTGCCTTTGAAGGTTCATCTACATCTCCAGGTGACCCTTTGTTGGACGCTCGAGACCATTCCAGCTAGATTCCCAGACGTGAAGCCAAACCCTGTTCTGAAAGCGAGCCGTCATGAGACCCAAACGAGCCAGGCAATTGCTGGTGATGCTGCCGTTGATGGCGATATTACCAGCTCTCGCTCAAGCTGAAACACTACCCACCCGCGAAACACCGCCCCCAAGAACCACAGACGGCGTTCCACATGTACAAATCGGCATCCATGCGGTTCCTGAACTCTCAGAGGCACTTTTGAAAGCTGTCGGTGAACTTCCGGGCGTCAATCTGGGACCCACACGCGTTTCTTTGCCAGGTGCAATTGGTTTCCAACTCGCAGACGATATGCCCCTCGCCCATCCCGAGGTAATTGTCGGTGGCCGAGAATTTGCCCATCTCCATCCGGATGGGTCTTTGCACGTATCGCTTGAGCCGGAGATGGCCAATGCCGCAATAAAATCCGGCTGGGCAGTCTCGCACCCTTGGGCGGATCAACGCGAAGGCTGGGATGGTTTTGTGATGATCTTCACTCCGTCAACCCAATTCGAGTTGAATATTGTCATTCGACTTGTCCGAGAATCCTACGACTTCGTGACGGGTCGGGAATTGGAAGACTGAGCGGATTTCGACCCTCCAGCCTCAAAATCTGTCATTCGCTGCTAGGCAGCCCATCTGTCTGACGGGTGTCCGTTCAGGGCTCAGAGCAGTCGTTTGATGCACAGGCGCACGCCCGGCTGGTCCGGGCTGCTAACGCGCCTCAACCTTATAAAAGAGCCTGCGTCTCCGGCCTGTGCGACCTAACGGCGATTGCCCCACTGCTGCCAGACCCAGATCAGCACCAGCGCGCCCAGAACGGCCCCGACAAACCCGGCCATGAACCCCATGACGGTCGCCAGCGTCCGCAGAACCAGCCCGCCGATCAGCGCCCCGGCCATGCCGATAACCACGGTGGTGATGATGTTCGCTTCGATCTTCATCAGCCTTGTGGCCAGAAACCCGGCAGCAGCCCCGATGATCACCAGATAGATAATACCCATCTCACACGTCCCCTATTTGCGCCAATGGAACGGCACGATGACCAGCGCCCCGACCGAAGCCGCGATGGCATTCATCCCCGCAGACCCAAAGCCGAACCCAAACATGCGCTGAAAGAAAAAGAACAGGAACGCCCCGCCCACGCAGATGATGATCGACTGGATATAGCCATTGTGGGTGAACCCTGATCGTTCCGATGCATAGCCGACGATCCCCGCAATCACCACGGTCCCAAACAGGTTGAGCATGTCACGCCCCTCCTCAGAGCTGTGTTCCCTCGGACACGGGAAACCCCCGCAAGAACATGTCTGCATCCTGCGCGCCTTTGCCCGCCCTTTGCAAGCGCAACAGCGAAACCGCACCCGTGGCACAGGCCACTGTCAATGTCTCGTCCAATACCTGCCCCGCCGGTCCGCTGGCCTCGGCCACGCGTGATGCCAGCACCTTGATCCGCTGCCCGTCGATTTCGGTCCAGGCCCCGGGAAACGGCGACAGCCCGCGGATCTGGCGGTCCACCTCCTCGGCAGGCCGGGCCCAATCAATCCGGGCCTCTGCCTTGTCGATCTTGGCGGCATAGATCACCCCGTCTTCGGGCTGTGGTTCCGGCGTCAGATCATCCAGCCGCGACAAGGCCTCGACAATCTTGATCGCCCCCATCTCCGACAACCGATCATGCAACCCAGCCGTGGTCTCTTCGGCTCCAATGGGTGTGCTGGCCCGCAGCAGCACCGGCCCGGTGTCCAGTCCCGCTTCCATCTGCATGATGCAAACGCCGGTTTCACCGTCCCCGGCCATGATCGCCCGGTGGATCGGCGCAGCCCCGCGCCAACGCGGCAACAGGCTGGCATGGATGTTCAGACAGCCCCGTTCCGGCGCGTCCAGCACGGCCTGCGGCAACAGCAACCCATAGGCGACAACCACCGCCACATCCGCATTCAGCTCCGCGAACTCCACCTGCGCCTCCGGTGTCTTCAACGACACCGGGTGGCGCACCTCCAACCCCAAATCCACTGCACGGGCATGGACAGGCGTGGGCCGGTCCTTCTTGCCCCGTCCTGCCGGGCGCGGCGGTTGGCAATAGACGGCCGCGATCTCGTGCCCGGCCGCGACCAACGCCTCCAGCACCGGCACCGAGAATTCGGGCGTTCCCATGAATACGATACGCATGTTGTCTCCTCCACAGCCGTAGGGTGTGTGCTTGCACGCACCCCTGCCCGGTCTGTTATGTGCTCAGCTTTCGGGCCTTGCGCAGCAACATGTCGCGCTTCACCTTGCTCAGATTGTCGAAATACATCCGCCCGTTCAGATGGTCGATCTGATGCTGGACGCTGGTGGCTTCGATCCCGACAAAATCACGCCGGTCAATCATGCCCTGGTCGTTCAGGAACCGCACGGTCACCGCGCGCGGGCGTTTGATCTTGGCCGACACCCCCGGCAGGTTGGGGCTGGCCTCTTCGTGCTCGCGCAACTCGATCGACGCATGCAGGATCTCCGGGTTGGCCAGGCGCACGGCCCGACCCCGCTCGGTTGATCCATCGACCACCGCCAGACGCAGCATCTCCCCGATCTGGTTGCCCGCCAAACCGACGCCGGGCATCGCCTCCATCGTGTCGATCATGTCATCCCAGATCGCCCGGATTTCATCGGTGATCTCGCTCACCGGCTCGGCCTTGCTGCGCAGGCGTTTGTCGGGCCAGGGCAGGCATGTGCGCACAGTCATGTCAATGTCTCCATATACTCCGCCTCGATCCGGGCGCGGGCCTCCGCGTCGATCCGGTCAAACGTCACCATCCCGTTCAGATGGTCAAATTCATGCTGAATGCACCGGGCCTCGAACCCGTCAAAATCCGCCATGTGAATGTCGCCTTCTGCCGCCGTCCATTGCACCGTCACAGCCACGGGACGGGTCACGGGAACCAGCACGCCGGGGATCGACAGACAGCCCTCTTCCATCACCACCGGCACCCGTTCAACGGCCATAATCGTCGGGTTGATCATCACCATCGGGCTGCGCGGCCCCTCTTTCCAGGTGACATCCATCACAAACAGCCGCTTCATCACGCCGACCTGCGGTGCCGCCAACCCCCGGCCCTGCGCGCCGTACATCGTATCGAACATGTCGGCGATCAGATCATCCAGCCGCTCGTTTTCCACCGGCGCACAGCGCTGTGACAGGCGTGGATCAGGCCACTGAAGGATCGCCAGCTCCGCCATGACAGATCAGGCCCGCGCCCGTTCGCGTTTCAGCTTTTGCATCTTGCGGGTGATCATCTGGCGTTTCAGCGGCTTCAGGTAATCAATGAACAGCTTGCCGTCCAGATGGTCGATCTCGTGCTGGACACAGGTCGCCCAAAGCCCGTCAAAGGTTTCGGTCACCAGATTGCCATTCAGGTCCATCCACTGAACATCCACCGTCTTTGGGCGCGTCACCTCGGCATATTGATCCGGGATCGACAGACAGCCTTCTTCATAGACATTTGTTTCGTCCGAACTGGCCAGGATCTCGGGATTGAACATGGCCAGCGGGCGCGGGGTTTCGCCCTCTTCCTTGACACAGTCCAGAACGATCAGGCGATCCAGCACGCCGATCTGGGGGGCCGCCAGGCCCACGCCCGGTGCGTCATACATGGTTTCCAGCATATCTTTGGCCAGCCTGCGCAAATCATCCGACAGATCGGATACAGGGGCGCAGACTTTTTTCAGGCGCGGGTCGGGATGGATCAGAATAGGACGTTTCATGCGCCTGATTTAGGCCATTGGCCGCGCCGCCGCAACGCCCCCCTTGCACCCGGCGCGATTCTGACTAGCTTCCCTGCGACCACTCAGGAGCAGACTTATGAATTTCGACACCCCGATTGAACGCCGCAACACCTATTCCACCAAATGGGACAAGATGGAGAGCATCTATGGCGTGTCCGCAGACGAAGGGGTGTCCATGTGGGTGGCCGACACGGATTTTCAGGCCCCACCCCATGTGCTGAACCGCCTGCAAGAGATCGTGACCCATGGGGTGTTCGGGTATGCCAGCATCGAGGAAGATTACCGCAAGGCGATCCAATGGTGGATGGCCAACCGGCACGGCTGGGACATCGACACCAGCATGATCTTTACCACCACCGGCCTGTGCAACGCGGTCGCGTTGTGTCTGGACACCTATACCCAACCCGGTGACGGCGTGGTGCTGTTCACCCCGGTCTATCATGCCTTTGCCCGCGTCACCCGCGCCGCCGGGCGCGATGTGGTCGAATGCCCGCTGGTCAACAACGATGGCCGTTACGAGATGGATTTCGACGCCTATGACGCGCAGATGACCGGATCGGAAAAAATGGTGATCCTGTGTTCGCCCCACAATCCCGGCGGCCGCGTCTGGACCCGCGCCGAATTGCAGGGCGTCGCCGATTTCTGCAAACGTCACGACCTGTTGCTGATCTCGGACGAAATCCACCATGATCTGGTCTATCCCGGTCACACCCATATCCCGATGCCGAATGTGGACCCGGACGTGCTGCCCCGGCTGATCATGCTGACCGCGCCGTCCAAGACGTTCAACGTGGCTGGCCTGCACACCGGAAACGTGATCATCCCCGACGCCGATTTGCGGGCCAGGTTCTCTGCTCGGATGACCGCGCTGGCGCTGTCACCCAATTCGGTCGGGCAATTCGTGGCCCAGGCCTGTTATTCGCCCGAAGGCGCAGATTGGGTCGATGCCCAGGTCGCCTATCTGGATGGTAACCGCCAGCTGCTGGACGCCGCCATTGCCGAAATCCCCGGTCTCAAGTCAATGCATTTGGAAAGCACATTTCTGTCCTGGATCGATTTTGCCGACACCGGAATGGAGCAGGCGGAATTCACCGCCCGGGTTGAAAAGCAGGCCAAGATCGCGGTCAACCACGGCACCACCTTCGGCACCGGCGGCGAGACCTTTTTGCGGTTCAATATCGGCACCCAGCGCGCCAATATCGAAACGGCCTGTGCGCGGCTGCGCGACGCCTTTGCCGATCTGCAATAACCGGTGATGCGCCGCCTGTTGGGTCTTGTGGCGCTGATCGGCGTCCTTTTGGCCGGCTGGATCGGCTGGACCAGACTTGGTCCGGTGCCACAAACCCCGCCCCCGATGTTGGACACCGCATTGGAGGCGGGGGCCCGCGCCGATCACATCCTGATCGAGAAATCCGCACGCCGGCTGACCGCGATGCAGGCCGGACAACCGGTGATGACCACGTCGATCGCATTGGGGTTTGCCCCAACCGGTGACAAATCGCAGGAAGGCGACGGCAAGACCCCCGAAGGTCTGTTTGTCATAGACCGCAAGAACCCCAACAGCGCCTACCACCTGTCCTTGGGCATCAACTATCCCCGCCCCGAGGACATCGCCCGCGCAACAGCCGAGCAAAAGGACCCCGGTGGCGATATCTTCATCCACGGACAGCCCAATTCCCTGGGATCTCTGATCACTCTGCCAGGGGATTGGACGGCTGGCTGCATTGCCGTGACCAATGCAGAGATCGAAGCATTGTGGACCCTGGTCGATCGCGGGACCACAGTGGAAATCCGCCCCTGACAAACCCTTTTTACAGGACCCCCATTCCCGGTGCACTCCCGCCCGCACCAGGGGCTTCTGCGAAGCCACAGGTGCCGTTGGGCCAGGCAGCGCATGGCGGGGCCATGCGCTGTGGGCGCCCTGCCGGTCGGGGCAGCTCCGACCGGAGCTGTCGCGGTTTGATACCGCTCTTGTTGATGGCCTTTGTGCAACAAAAGCGCCGGTTCGGGGATGGAAACGGGCGGGCAACTTCCGCCTGGATGCCATGGGCATCGCACCGGCCCATCGACCCACGCGATACGCTGGCCACATGGTTTGCTGCACATCCAGGGCCCGGCAGCGCATGCTTGCCGACATGACAGGAGAGACATGGCATTTGTTTCGAAACAGGATTGGACCCGCACACAAGACCGCACACAGGACCCGCACACAAGACCGCACACTGGACCCGCACAGAACCGCGCAGCTAACGCATCACCGCCGTGACAGCGACCTTTTCCTCGTGCCCAGTGCCACCAGTTGATCGTGGCTGGCGCTCAGATCCGGATCGCAACCCGCGCGGACATGGTGGTTGACCTGCCCAGGGCGGGAGACCCGCCCCGGCCTGCGTTGCCTCTGTGGTCTCTGTGGCCTCTGTGGCCCCCGTAGTCTCGGCACCTTTCCTTGCCATTTCCCCGAGCGTAGCAACATCTGGGCAGGCCCGCGCGATGCGTCGGTTGAGATCGCTGACCCCGGCCGCACTCCAATCCCCCTGCGCAATTCTGCATGTCCTCTTGCGCCACGTGACCGTGCATGTCGCGCCTGTTCGCCCAACCACGGACATCAACGGCCACATGGGCCCACGGCCAAACCGGGGCCCGAACCTCCCGTCAGGCCCTCCACAAAGACGCCGGTGCCCCTGTTCCTTCACGGTCCGACCCTAAGAGAAACGATCCGACCTTCATCCGGCCTAAATACCGTGCCAAAGAACGGTGCCTGTCTCGCACAAGTGCCAGAGGTTGGACAAACGCCTGGAAAAGATGCCGGTCTTTGCAGGCCCCACCCCTGTCCATGCTCGCACGACATCGGGACCGCCCCTGAACCAGAGCCTCCGCTGAGCGGCACGGGCCATTGACGGGGCACGGCTGCTGTCGACATATCCATCGCCCCACCCAATCCGACCGGATCAGGCAGCGATCACGGGATCAGTACAGGATCGGCACAGGAGCCGGCCTGAAACCGGCCAGAACCGCACACACACACCAAAATGACCATCTGCAAGGACACCAACGGCACCCATATCCTTGACCCAGCCACGCGGCATCGGAGTCAACGAGGCCAACGGCCCGGCCGCTGTCACGCGCAATCCGGCCTAACCGACCGCGTGCAGCACCGCGACAGGCCCGGTCACAGCCATCCTGACATCAATCGCCAGAAGACCCGAGCAAAGCAATGGGGGCGTCGGGATCACGAAAGAAATCCAACGGTGCCCTGTCTGCGGCCAGCGTGCTGCGTTTGAATTCATACTGCATCTCGCCGCCGTCCTCTTCGGATGCAATGATCAGGCATTGATACAGATGACGGCCGGAATCATACAGATCCACCAATCCACGCAAGGACGGGACGGCCTCGGCCTCGACCGCAAAACCGGTCTTCCACAGCCGCAACACCGGATACAGATCATCCCCTACCATCACCCGCACGCGGCTGGTCTTTTTCAATCCGGCAAGACGGGCAGCTTCGAGCCCGGCCTGCACTTCTTTGGGAACATAAGTGGTCATTTGGCGCGCTTCCCCTGTTCGGCAACAGTCCAACCGTGACTCGGAATCACAAAAATTCAATGCACCTTTTGTGAAATTTTATGAATCCTTTGGCTGTTGTCCGGAATCGCGGATTCTGGGCAACAGGCTGTGCAACGGCGCAGATCCGCTGCGCGCGGGCTGCCCTATGCCCGCCCTGCACAGCTGCCCTATGTTCATCCCCGAACATCACACAAGGACAACACCCATGGGAATGCTGGTAGACGGAAAATGGCAGGTGCAGGATCTGATCAGCAAGACGGTCAAGGGCAGCTTTGAACGCAATGCCGCGCTGTTTCGCAACTGGATCACGACAGATGGCAGCCCCGGACCCTCCGGTACAGGTGGATTTGCTGCCGAAAGCGGACGCTACCATTTGTATGTCTCTCTGGCCTGCCCCTGGGCGCATCGCACCCTGATCTTTCGCCAGCTCAAGACCCTGGCCCCCCATATCGCGGTGTCGGTCGTGCACCCGGATATGCTGGACAATGGCTGGACCTTTGAAACCGACGCGCACGGGGCCACCGGGGATCAGCTGACCGGGCTGGACTATGCCTATCAGATCTACACCCGCGCGGTGCCGGATGTGACCACACGGGTCACAGTGCCAATCCTGTGGGACACCAAAGGCAACACCATCGTCTCCAACGAAAGCTCGGAAATCATCCGGATGTTCAATTCGGCATTTGACGATGTAACGGGCAATACGACGGATTTCTGGCCCGAAGAGTTGCGCGAACCGATCGAGGCGGTGAACACCCGCATCTACGACACGCTCAACAACGGGGTCTATCGCTGCGGCTTTGCCACGACCCAGGCTGCCTATGATGCGGCCGTCGGACCGCTGTTCGATACACTGGACTGGCTCGAAGACCTCCTGTCGGAACATCGCTACCTGATGGGCGACCGGATCACCGAAGCGGACTGGCGGTTGTTTACAACCCTGATCCGGTTCGATCCGGTGTATCACCTGCACTTCAAATGCAACCGCAAACGGCTGGTGGATTATCCGAACCTGTGGGCCTATACTCGCGAATTGTACCAATGGCCGGGGGTGGCCGAGACGGTCAACCTGCACCATATCGTGCGCCACTATCACTATAGCCACAGCACGATCAATCCGTTCCGGATCATCCCGACCAACCCGATTCTAGACTATATGGAACCACATCGTCGGGGCTGAACACCCCGCCCGTTTCCCGGCGCCACTGCGCTGTACAGCCCAGGCTGTACAGCGCCCGGCCCAACGGGTGGGCGGGCTTCACCAAAGCCCGACCAACGGGCGGGAGACCGCCGTCCCCGGTCTCCAACAACACGGATCACAGCGGCCCGATTCCGGAATTCCTACCCAGGCTCGCTACCCGGGCTCTTTGTCCAGCCTCTCTGCCCGGGCTCTCTGTCCAGTCTATATGCCAAGGCTCTCTGTCCAGGGCCACGTCCAGAGTCACGTCCGGACACCCTGCCCAAAATCCCTATCCCAAGATCCCCAGCCCAAAACCCCTAGCCCAAAACCCCTAGCCCAGAGTTCCCAACCGGGGTCACAACCTTGGGGTCTCAAACCTGTGGTGCCCCGCCTATGTGCCAGCCCTGTTTGGGCCAGCCCTGCCCCGACGCCTGCGCAGACACGCACCTCCCGTCAACGGGTGGCGGCATAATGCTCCACCATCGCGGCCAGATCTTCCGGCGGCGTACCGCTCTGGACATAGGCACAGGCATTGGGGCTATGCGAAAAAATCGACCCATCCGAAAAGAAACTGGTATTGGTGACAAAGATCACCCTCGCATCCGGGCGGCGATAGCTGGCAAAATCCGCAACCGCCAGGGCGCTGCCATGTTCCAGAACCAGATCCAGAACGATGATGTTGAAATCGGCACCATAGAGCGCATGGATCGCACACTCCTGCGTTTCCACCAGGGTGACGCGCGCGCCCTGTCGTTCCAAATGTCGTTTCCAAAGCAGCCCCAGATCCGGGTTACTTTCAACTATCAACACATTCATTCGTGTATTCCGGCGCTGATTCTCTCACTCAGTATACGCCGCTCCCCAGAAATGGTGATCTGCCTTTCTCGTTAACAAATACTTAATGCCACCCAAGGTTTCACCAAAGTGAATACCGCCCAACCCAAGCCCATCCTCCAGTTGACTCAAATTTTCAGGATCTGTGCACGCTCAATTTTCACATGATTTCTAACAGTTACCGCCCCATTTTGTGGGTCTCCGGCCCCGCCAAGTCGCCCCAACCCGCGTTGGCCTGGACTCTGGTCGGGGATGCGCGCCACCCGGCCAAACCCGGATCAAAATCCACTCAATATCCACGGTCACCCCCTGGTCACCCCCTGGTCACCCCTGGTCGGGCGCACAAATTGCACACGCCCGACGCGCCCCCGCGCCCCAGTCTGGTGTGCGCCACTGTCAAAACTCTTTGCCGTCAAGGATCTGCACCGGGCACGGGCGCAGCGCGACGGCACAAGCGCAGGCACAGGCGCGCGACCCAACAATTTCCCCGCTCACCAGCAACCAAGGTTGCTTTGTGTTCTGGGCTGCGCCATATGGCAAAAACGGCCCCTTGTTCCGGGTCGACCCATCCACAGCCCAGCGGGCCCGCCATGACCAACACAACCGCCGTCACAGTTCAATCCAAACGCGACCACGGCGGAGGGCTGGACGCGGCCGTCGCCCGGTTTGGCGGAACGCGGGCTGCCTGGCTGGATCTGTCCACCGGGATCAACCCCACACCCTATCCGGTGATGGACTGCCCGGCCCAGGATTGGACCGCCCTGCCCGATCAGGCCGCACACCAACAGCTGCTGGCGGCGGCGCGCCGGTTCTGGAACGTTCCGGCCGACGCAGAGATCCTGCCCGCGCCCGGCGCTTCGGTTTTGATTGCCATGATCCCGACCCTGCGCGCGCCCGCCACCGTCCGGATCACCGCACCAACCTATAACGAACATCACGCCGCCTTTGCCGCCCATGGATGGCAGGTCAGCGACCACAGCCCCTCCCAGGCGCGGGTTCTGGTCCATCCCAACAACCCCGACGGGCGGCTGTGGACGGCCCAGGACGCCACTGCACCGTTGAGCGTGATCGACGAAAGCTTTTGTGACGTGACCCCAAAGCACAGCCTGGTCCATCTGGCCGCAGAGCCCGGCCGGATCGTGCTGAAAAGCTTTGGCAAATTCTGGGGGCTGGCCGGTCTTCGGCTGGGTTTTGCAATCGCACGTCCCGACACCATCGCCGACATGCAGACCCGGCTGGGCCCCTGGTCGGTTTCGGGACCGGCGCTGCGGATCGGGGCCCTGGCCCTGCAGGACATGGATTGGGCGGCTGCGACCCGGTCACGGCTGCAACAGGACAGCGATCGGCTGGATGCGCTGGCCCTGGCACGCGGCGCACAGCTGGTGGGGGGCACCTCTCTGTTCCGGCTCTATCGGGTCGAGGATGCCCAAGCCTGGCAGGATCGTCTGGCCCGTCACCACATCTGGAGCCGCATCTTTCCCTATTCCCAAACCTACCTCCGCCTTGGCCTGCCGCCTGCCGACGGCTGGGAGCGGCTGGAGGCGGCGCTATGACCCTGGCCCTGTTGCTGGTGGCGGCGCTGTTGCTGGACGCCGCGTTGGGTGAACCCCGCTGGATCTGGGACCGGCTGCCGCATCCCGCGATCGTGATGGGGCGGGCTGTCTCCGCGCTGGAAACCCGTCTCAATCAGGGGGCCAACCGACGCAACAAAGGCATTCTGGCCGCGCTTGCGCTGGTGCTGCTCGGACTGCTGCTGGGCGGGGGGCTGTCGATGTTCGGCCCCCTTGTCGAAGTCGCGGTCTGCGCCATCCTGCTGGCACAACGCTCGCTGGTTCAGCATGTGGATGCGGTGGGTCAGGGGCTGCGCCTGTCGCTGGATTCGGGACGGCGCGCCGTGGCGCTGATCGTCAGCCGCAACACCGAAGAGATGACCAGCGCCCAGGTCGCCCGCTCTGCCATCGAAAGCGGGTCCGAAAACCTGTCGGATGGGGTCGTGGCCCCCGCCTTCTGGTTCCTGATCGGCGGGGTCCCCGGCCTGCTGGTGTACAAGCTGATCAATACCGCCGACAGCATGATCGGCTATCGCACCCCGCGTTACGAAGACTTTGGCTGGGCCGCGGCCCGGCTGGACGATCTGTTGAACCTGATCCCGGCGCGCCTGACCAGCGTCATGATCGCGCTGATCGGCGGGCAGTTCGGCCAATGGTATTACATCCGCCGCGACGCAGCCCGCCACAAATCCCCCAACGCCGGCTGGCCCGAAGCCGCCATGGCCCGGGCTCTGGATCTGGCTCTGGCCGGCCCGCGCAGCTATGATGGGCGGATGCAGGATCTGGCCTGGGTCAATGGCACCGCACGCAAAAGCATCGGCGCACCGGATATCGACGCCACAGTTGCCATGCTGTGGAAGGTCTGGGCCCTGATGCTGATCATCGTCGTGGCCCTGGCGGTTGTGTTCTAAAAAAGCACCGGTGCGCTCCCGCCCGGTTTGGCTGCGTCTGCGACGCATCCCAACCCGTTGGGCATGGCAGTGCTGCGCACTGCGGTTGCCCCGACATAACCTGTTGCGCCTTCTGGGAAACCGGCACCGCTTTTCCCCGATGGATTTGGTTGCCACGGGCCCGCCCGCACCGGTATCAACGAGACTGTTCCACAGCCCGAGGATTCCAACTGAATGCGCCTGTTTGCCCTGTGTCTCGTCACCACGCTCGCTGCCTCTCCTGCCCTGTCCAAATGCGGCGGCAGCTTTTCCGCGTTTGTTTCGGGACTGAAACAGGAGGCCCAGACCGCCGGTGTCTCCGCCACCACCGTGGACAGCTTCTTTCGCGGCGTGTCACAGGACCCCAAGGTGCTCAAGGCGGACCGCGCCCAGGGGGTGTTCCAGAAACCGTTCCTCGACTTTTCCCGCCGTCTGATTTCTCAGAACCGGATTGATCGGGGCCAATCCATGGCCCGCAAATACGATGCCGTTTTTGACCGGATCGAACGGGACTACGGGATCAACCGGGGGGTTTTGCTGGCCTTCTGGGCGTTTGAAACCGACTACGGTGCCTTTCAGGGCAACTTCAACACGCTCGACGCGCTGGTGACTTTGGCCCATGACTGCCGGCGCCCCGAATTGTTCCGCCCCCAGATCTTTGCCGCGCTGGAGCTGTACGAACAGGGCAATTTCGACCCCCGCACCACCACCGGGGCCTGGGCCGGTGAAATCGGCATGGTGCAGATGCTGCCGCGTGACATTCTGGACAACGGCACCGATGGCGACGGCGATGGTCAGGTCAGCCTCAAGACGTCGGCCCCGGATGCGTTGGTCTCTGGCGGCAAGATGCTGTCCCACCTGGGGTGGACACCGGATCAGCCCTGGCTGCAAGAGGTGCGCATTCCCGCCGGGCTGGACCTGTCGCAAACGGGCCCGGCGCAAAAGCGGTCGGTGTCGGACTGGGCGCAGATGGGGGTCACGCCCCGCAGCGGCACTTGGGCCAATCAGACCCTGGCCGCTTCGCTGCTCCTGCCACAGGGGCACAAGGGCCCCGCGTTTCTGGCCTATCCCAACTTTGACGTCTATTTCGAATGGAATCAAAGCTTTGTCTATGTGCTGACCGCGGCCTATTTCGCAACCCGGCTCGAGGGCGCGCCCATATATGATGCCGGCACGCCCGATCCTGGCCTGTCCGGTGCCCAGATGAAACAGTTGCAAAAGAAACTGCAAGCACGCGGACATGACGTCGGCAAGGTCGATGGCATTCTGGGGGCCCGGACACGGGTGGCCGTGCAAAAGGAACAACAGCGACTGGGGCTTCCGGCGGATGCCTGGCCGACGCCGGACCTGCTGGGACGTCTCTAACCCTCCGCTCCGGCTCTGGTCAGGGTGCCAATCAGGGCTTTGGTCAGGGCTTTGGTCCGAGCACAGGCCAAAGCCCAAGTTGACGTATGGTCCGGTACCGTGAAAGACGCATATATTGCCTTTCGGATATATATCAAAAACGCTATGCTCAGCGTGTTGTATTAGTGAATTTTTTCAAAGAGTGCCCCCGCAAGGCCATGGTTTTGCGGGGTTTGACCCAGCCCAAAATTCCCTGACCTGTCGCCCGGCAATCCTCCGCGACAGAACCTCCCGGACTACAGCTCTCTGGCCACAGCTCTCTGGCCACAGTTCTTTGGCCACGGTTCTTTGGCCGACCCCCAATATCCGGCCGCCTCATCCCGCGCCACCCTCAGGCGACCATGGCCTCGGCTTTCTTCAGGTCCACAGACACCAGCTGTGACACGCCCTTTTCCTGCATGGTCACCCCGAACAGACGATCCATCCGGCTCATGGTGACCGCATGGTGGGTGATGATCAGGAACCGCGTGTCGGTCTGACGGCACATCTCGTCCAGCAGGTCACAGAACCGGGTCACATTGGCATCATCCAACGGCGCATCGACCTCGTCCAACACACAGATCGGGGCCGGGTTGGCCAGGAACACGGCAAAGATCAATGCCATTGCGGTCAACGTCTGCTCCCCACCGGACAACAACGACAGGGTCGACAGTTTCTTGCCCGGCGGCTGGCACATGATTTCCAACCCCGCATCCAGCGGATCGTCGCTTTCGACCATGACCAGATTGGCCTCGCCACCGCCAAACAGATGTTTGAACAGCATGGCGAAATTGCTGTTGACCTGTTCAAACGCAGTCAACAGCCGCTCCCGCCCTTCGCGGTTGAGACTGGAAATCCCGCTGCGCAGCGTCTTGATCGCTTCTTCCAGGTCCGACTTCTCTGACACCAGCGTGTCGTATTCCTCCTGAACCTCGCGGGCGTCTTCTTCGGCCCGCAGGTTCACCGCCCCCAACGAGTCACGCTGGCGTTTGTGCCGGTTGACTTCGGCCTCCAGCGTTTCGGCATTTGGCATGGCGTCCGGGTCAACGTCCAGCTGGGTCAGCAATTGCGCCGGTGTCAGCTGCTGTTCCTCGGCGATGCGTTCGGCACCGGCCTGCACCGTTTCGCGCGCCGCCTCTGTGCGGGCTTCGGCGGCCGCCCTGGCTTCCCGGGCCTCCGAAGCCAGACGTTCGGTTTCCCGCTCGTCCTGCACCGCGTCCCGCAGCCGGGTTTCGGCGCCGATCAATGCGTCACTGGCCTCGGCCTTGCGCGCCTCGGCCTCGGCAATGGCCCCCGACAGCTCTTCGCGCTTTTCCGCGATCTCCTCGGGAACCGCATGGGCGTCTTCCAGATCCTCCTGAGACGCGTCCCGCCGCTCGGCCAGTTCCGAAATCCGCCGCTCTGCGGTCTCCAACCTGTGACGCCAGCCGCTCAGGTCCTTGGTCACCTGCTGCGACCGCTTGGTCCGGGCTTCGCCTTCGCGGCGCAATTCGTCATGCAACGACCGATGGGTCAGCATGGTGATGCGCGCGGCTTCCACCGTCTGTTTGATGTCTTCGACACTGGCTCGTGCCGAATCGAGATTTCCCAGATCGGCCATGGCCGTTTCGGCGTCGCCCAATTGCTGGCGGGCCGCCATCGCATCTTCGGTGTGGCGCGTGACCGCCAGTCCCAGCGTTTCCAACCGACCTTCGGACAGGTTGCGTTCCGCTTCGGCCCGGCTCAGCGCCCGGGCCGCATCCGCCACCCGCTGGTCGGCAACCCGGCGGGCCTGACGCGCGGCCTTGTCCGCCTCTGTCACCTCGATCAACCTGCGTGACAGGGACGCATGTGCGGCGCGGGCCCCGTCTGCAATCGCACCGACCCGCTCGAACTCCTGCTTCAACGCCTCCAGGCGGTTCAGCTGTTCCAACCGCATGGCGGCGGCGCTGGGGGCGTCTTCGGCCCAGGCCCGGTACCCGTCCCAGCGCCACAGATCGCCTTCTGAGGACACCAGGCGCTGACCGGGCTGCAACATCGGTTGCAGACGCGATCCCATATCACCTTCGACCAGACCGATCTGTGCAATCCGGCGGCCCAATGCCTCGGGGCCCGACACATGCAGCGCCAGCGGCGTCGCCCCCGCGGGCAGCGACGCATCCTGATCATA
Organism: Rhodobacteraceae bacterium M382; assembly: GCA_025141015.1. Taxonomy (NCBI): domain Bacteria; kingdom Pseudomonadati; phylum Pseudomonadota; class Alphaproteobacteria; order Rhodobacterales; family Paracoccaceae; species Rhodobacteraceae bacterium M382. The sequence goes on from CP081098.1 coordinate 4,354,448, forward strand.
TCCGGGCAGTTGAACCCAGCCCGATGGCCCGTCCGACGCCACCAAAGGCGCGCGCAGGTCATCGGCCAACGCCGCCCCCAGCGCCTTTTCGAACCCCGGCTCGACCCGCAACTCATCCAGAATTTGACCGCCCTCGGCGGTATCGCGATCGACCAGCTTGGCCAGCGCGGTCATTTCGGCGCGCAAGGCCCCCAATTCGCCGTCTGCCGCCGACAGTTCCGCCCGTGCGTCCGCTTCGCGTGCTTGGGTCTCGGTCCGGGCTTCATCGGCTTCGGCCAGCATGTCCTCGGCCTGTTCGGCCGCTTCCATGGCTTCTTCTTCCGCGGTTTGCGCGGTTTCGAAATCGGCTTCGGCCTGTTCCAGCGTGCCGCGGGCCTGATCCACAGCCAGACGCGCCTTGTCCGCCTCTCCTTCGGATCGGTTCAACGTCTTGCGGCTGTCCTCCACCAATCGCTGTGCGGACTGGTGACGTGCCACCAGACGCGCCACATCTTCGGTGACCTGGGACAGGTGGTCCTCGCGCTCCTGCAGGATCGCCGCAGACTCCCGGGCCTGTTCGGCAGAATCTTCCAGCTTGTCATCATAGCCATCGGCGGCCTTGGACAATTCGCGCTGTTCCCACTCCAGCCGTTCGATGGTCTCGCCGGCGTCCCGGTTCAACCCGGTTTCACGTTCGATGTCCTGCCCCAGTTGCACAATCCGGCTGGTCAGGGTTTCGATGGTCTGGCGGGCCTGGGCATCCTGATCGCTCAGGGCATCGCGCTGAACCTGCAACCGTTGCAGGATGGCGGCGGCAATGGCCGCTTCCTCGCGCAGGGGCGGCAATCTCTCTTCCTCGCCCTCGCGCCGCTGGCTGGCCGCGCGCGCAGCGGCCTCGGCCTGAGAGGTCTGGGTGGTGCGGGTCTTCAGAACGTCTTCGGCGGCCAACCGGGCCTCATCGGCCTCGCGCCAGCGCCGGTACAGCAGCATCCCTTCGGCCAGACGCAGCTGATCCCCGATCTGGCGGTATCGCGCCGCCTGACGGGCCTGGCGGGCCAATTGCTGCAACTGGGCGGCCAGTTGCTCGACCACATCATCGACCCGCAACAGGTTCTGTTCGGTGCCCTTCAGCTTCAATTCGGCCTCGTGGCGGCGCTGATACAGCCCCGAAATCCCGGCCGCTTCTTCCAGAATGCGCCGCCGCGCCTTGGGCTTGGCATTGATCAGCTCGGAAATCTGGCCCTGTCGCACCAGCGCCGGGGAATGGGCCCCGGTCGATGCATCCGCAAACAGCATCTGCACATCGCGGGCGCGCACGTCCTTGCCATTGGTCTTGTAGGCGCTGCCGATGTCCCGGGTGATCCGTCGGATGATTTCCAGCGAATCGCTGTCGTTGAATCCCGATGGTGCCAACCGTTCGGTGTTGTCCATGAGCAGCGACACTTCGGCAAAATTGCGTGCCGCCCGGCTCGAAGTCCCGGCAAAGATCACGTCCTCCATGCCGCCGCCCCGCATCGCCTTGGGGCGGTTTTCCCCCATCACCCACCGCAGGGCTTCCAACAGGTTCGACTTGCCACAGCCATTGGGGCCGACAACGCCGGTCAGCCCGTCCGCGATGATCAGATCGGTCGGATCAACAAAGCTTTTAAAGCCTGTAAGTCTGAGTTTGGAAAACCTCAATGGATACCTGCGGCCGATTCCTGTTGGACCCCAAATGTGAGGCCCGCCATCGCCCGGAGTCAACGATTTATGTCTATATGAAGCCGAACCCACAAAGTTATCCACAAAATGTTGGGAATTCAGGCCCCGAATCCGCCCCCTGTCGCGCGCCTCCTCGGACCACGGTCCCAGGTCACGGCGCAGCCGTCATTGATGCCCGCCCGATTTGGTCATATAACTTTACCAAACAGGAATGACCCAATGCCCTTTGAAAAAGTTCAACCCGAAAAGCTCTCGACCTCCGTGGTCCGGCAAATCGAACAATTGATCCTCCGGGGCATCCTGCGTCCGGGAGAGCGGCTGCCTTCGGAACGGGAATTGTCGGACAAACTGGGCGTCTCCCGCCCGTCCCTGCGCGATGCCGTCGCCGAGCTGCAACAACGGGGGCTGCTCAGCAGCCGTGCGGGCTCCGGGATCTTTGTGGCCGATGTTCTGGGCTCGGCCTTTTCCCCCGCGCTGATCCAGCTGTTCGCCAGCCAGGACGAAGCGGTGTTCGACTACCTGTCATTCCGCCGGGACATGGAAGGGCTGGCCGCGCAACGGGCGGCAAAATTCGGATCCGACAGCGACCTCAAAGTCATCCAGACGATCCTGGACAAGATGGAAGTCGCCCAGACCAAACGCAATCCCGAAGAAGAGGCCAAACTCGACGCGCAATTCCATTCCGCCATCATAGACGCCAGCCACAATGTGGTGATGCTGCACATGATGCGGTCGATGTTCGACCTGCTGCGCGAAGGCGTGTTCTACAATCGCAAGATCATGTTCAAACAACGCACCTCCCGCGCCGCCCTGCTGGACCAGCACCGCGCCATCAACGACGCGCTTCAGGCCCGTGACCCGGACCGAGCCCGCACCGCCGTCGAAGATCACCTCGATTACGTCGAAACCTGCCTGATCGCCCAGATCAAAGCCGACCGGAACGAAACCATCGCCCGCCAACGGCTGCGCCACGAACTGGGCGACGACTGATCCCCAGCAATTGAAAATCCAGTCACCAATAGTGATGTCTACTCACTAAGTACCGCCCATCTTTCCAAACATCGGCTGGCGACATCTCCACAGAGCGTCTTCAATGTCCTGAACGCTCGCATCACTAGATTCGCCAATAAAGCACTGAACTTCGACAACAACCGATCCGAAAATATTCGGAACCCAATGTTTCATGTTCAGACCATATGTATCCCTTGGTGCTCTGCACAGATGTTGCTTCAATCGCGACCTAATATTCTTGGAACTTCCGACATAAAGACAAGTCCCCACATCAGCACCAATTTTGTTCTTGTTATTCCTGGGTAGCGCGTAACCTCTAACAGATTTCTTCTCGCTGCTCTTTTTTTCGAATTTATCATACAGTTTTTCCGCCACCTCATTACTGCTCCCAGACAGACAGTAGATGAAGCGCCCTTTGACGCGATCTCCCAGAGAATTCTCGAGCCAAACCTTTGCCTCATGACCGGCCTTACTGTCGCAAATACTCTGCAACGAGAATTCTCGCTGTATAGGTTCTGATAGCTTCAAGTCACAAAGCGATTCAATTCGCTTGCGTAAATTGGTTTCGGCAAGTTGCCTGATACTATTGTCAATCATGAAAGTGCATTAATGATCATTGAGGGCTGTGACCACAAGCCATTTGACGCAACCTTTAGTGCGCAGAGGACCATTGCTCAGGCCTCTCCCCAAAAATCAGAAAACCCGACCACCAGGGGCCGGGTTTCTTGATCACGTGATGAACGCAGGATCTGCGATCAGTGCAATTTTGTATCCACGTCCGAAATGGCCGCGTCGATCAGCTTGTTTGCCGATGCTGCGGTCATTTGTGCCGAGATCACCTTGTCTGCGACGGCAACCGCCACGGTGATGGCCTGATCGCGCACTTCCTTGACAGCAGAGGCTTCGGCAGAAGCGATCTGGTCCTGGGCAGCGGCCAGACGACGTTCGATGGACTCGGCCAGATCTGCCTTGGCCTGTTCAGCAGCCAGAGCGGCTTCTTCACGGGCGGCGGCAACGATCGCGTCGGCCTGGACCTGAACTTCCTGTTGCTTGCGCTCATAGGACGCCAGGATGGTCTGAGCTTCTTCACGCAGGGCGCGTGCTTCGTTCAGTTCTTCCTGGATGCCATCGGCCCGCTTGTCCAGCTGACCACCCAAAAGGCTGGGCACTTTGACCAGCAGCAGGATGCCAATGAACAGCAGGAACGACAGCAGAACAACAAAGTTCGTGTTGCCCAGCGACAGGAACGGACCGCTGGCCGCAAATGCGGGGCTGGTCACACCAACAGTCAGGACAAGGGCGAGAAGATTACGCATGTCTCTTATCCTTTCATCTGGTCTGCAACGGCCGCGGCCACTGCATCGGCGTCGGCCTTGCCACCCAAAGCCGCCACGATTTCCACCGCAGTGTCGGACGCAACCAACCGTGCAGTTTCGGTCGCTTCGGCACGAATGGCCGAAATGGCTTTGGCCGATTCTTCTGCTTTCGCAGAGATTTCGACGTCCGCCTTGGCGATTGCCTCGTCCAGATCAGCCTGGATTTCGGCGCGGGTTTCGGCAGAGATGCGCTGTGCATCAGCACGGGCATCGGCCAAAGCCTTGTTATAGGCGTTTTCGGCCTCGACTGCTTTTGCCTTCAGATCGTGGGCAGCAGCCAGGTCGTTGGTAATGGTACCCTGACGTTCCGCCAGCACGGCTGCAATGCGGGGCAATGCGACGCGCGACAGGACCAGGTAGATCACGACAAGCGTGACCACGAGCCAGAAGATCTGGTTCGAAAAGGTCGAGAAGTCCAGCTGCGGCATTGCCGAGCCACCGCCGTGTGCGGCCTCGGCAGCCCCGTGGGCTGTATCGGTTGTAGTGCTCGCCATGTCGTCCTCCTAAGGAACTTGCCGTTACATTGGGCGGTACATCCGGTATCCGGCGCACCGCCCAACCGTAAGGAAATAGGTTCCGAAGGGTCTTAGACGGCGAACATCAGCAGCAGAGCGACCAGGAACGAGAAGATGCCCAGAGCTTCTGCAAACGCGATGCCGATGAAGAGAGTAGCAGTCTGACCAGCAGCTGCCGAAGGGTTGCGCAGAGCGCCAGCCAGGAAGTTGCCAGCTACGTTACCAACACCGATAGCGGCTGCGCCGGAACCGATTGCTGCCAGGCCTGCGCCGATGTGTGCGAGATCGCCTTCCATGTGTATTCTCCTTACGATGGAATTGTTGGGATTAGATGATGAGTAGGTTCGAAACTTAGTGCGACGGATGCAGAGCGTCCTTCAGGTACACACAAGTCAGAATGGTAAAGACATACGCCTGGATAAAGGCCACCAGGACCTCCAGCGCATAGACCGCGGTGATGGCAAAGATCGGCAGGAAGCTGAACAGGCCCAATGCGCCTGCAAAACCCGCGAACACTTTCAGAACCGCGTGGCCCGCCATGATGTTACCCGCCAGACGAATAGAGTGGCTGACAGGGCGAACAAAGTACGAGATCAATTCGATGATCGCCAGGATCGGACGCAGCGCCATCGGCGCGCTCGACACCCAGAACAGACCCAGGAACCCGGCGCCGTTCTTGACAAACCCAACCACGGTCACGGTGATGAACACCAATGCGGCCAGGATTGCGGTGACGGCGATATGCGATGTGGTCGAGAACGACATGGGCAACAGACCCAGGAAGTTGGCCACAACGATAAAGATGAACAGGGTCATGATGTAGGGAAAGAACTTGATCGCGTCCTTGCCGGCCACATCTTCGACCATCTTGTAGATGAACCCATAGGCCAGCTCGGCAATCGACTGCGCCCGGCTGGGCACGATGGCGCGGCGCGATGTGCTCAGCACCAGCAACGCGATGGTTGCGACGATGGTCAGCGCCATCCACAGCGTCACGTTGGTGACCGAAAACATGCCGACATGGCCACCAAACAGCGATTTGACTTCGAACTGCTCCATGGGATGGATCTGCAGGCCGGATTGCTCAGGCGCGAACAACAGCCCCGAAACCAGCACCACTGCCAAAACGATATAGAAAAATATCTTGCCCATCAGTTCGTTTCTCCTGTCGCCCGGTGATCATTCGGCGTGATCAATCCCGGCTTTCCGTGTCTTTGTCGGCCTGTTCGGCCAGTTTCTGTTCCTGGATCTCCTGCGCGCTGCGGAGCATTGTTTTCACCCCGGCGGCGAGACCCATCAATGTAAACAGCACCAGAAAGATCGGGATTGTCCCGAACAGGCTGTCCAGCCCGTATCCGATGCCAAAACCGATCCCCAGACCGGCAACAAGTTCAATCACCATGCGCCAGGCCTGATTGGCGAGGCTATAGTGCTCATCCGCGCGGGGCTTGGGCGCTTGCGCCTGCTTTGCCTGTGCGAGCCGCGCCTCAAGCTGCGCCATGCGCTGCTTTTGGTCGTCATCAGTCACCGGCGTTTCCCTCACGCTTGTTCATGGGTGGTGCTAAGGCGTCGGGGGCACAGAGTCAATTGTTCAGACGGACTCTTTCGCCGCACCCTATCCTATTGAAAATAAACCGATTCCCAAGAAAGAAGGGATTCGAAACACCCCATCCACAGGCTAGGATCGCCCCACAAACAGGAAAATCCCCCGAAAATGCATATTCAACCTTTTGGTTGATCTTGCAAATCCAGCATTTACCCGACTAGGGCCACCCATCAGGTTAGATCAACACACTCAACTGTCAGCCAGATACTTTTGGCCAAACCAGATCCCGCCGGACCAGGGAACAGGAGACATGCGAACCTGAGCTACCCCCCGAAATTCGGCCATTGAAATAAGCTGCGAACTTCACTGGTCGGATTTTCAATAGCTTCCGTGATAGAAGGCAGGCCTCTCTCGACGTGCAGGACTGTCGTCAAGACGACATCGCCGTCTCGGTTATCTCAGGTCATTCGTGCGGCAATCAATGTGACCAGTTTTTGATGATCCATATCGAAGTTTCGAATACCTTCAGCCAGTTTTTCTGTGGCCATTGCGTCTTTATTCATGCGCCAACGGAAAGTCGCCTCATCCATTGGAGCTTCGGTGATCTCGCCCTTCTTATCGGGTGCAAGCACGCGCGCAAGCTGGCTGTGATCATTGCTCAATTCATCAAGCAAACTGGGTGCAATCGTCAGGTTGTCACACCCAGCTAAAGCCTTGATTTGGTCTGTGTTACGAAAGGACGCCCCCATCACGACTGTGCTTATCTTATTGGCTTTATAATAGTCGTAAATTGCGCTTACCGACTTTACGCCCGGATCGTCGGTTGGTGCGTAATGATCCCGGCCTTCATTCTTTTTGTACCAATCGGTAATGCGGCCAACGAATGGTGAGATCAAATATGATTTGGCATCGGCGCAGGCAACGGCTTGTGCCATGGAAAAGAGAAGTGTCAGGTTGCAATCGATACCTTCCGCTTGCAGGGTTTCAGCGGCGCGGATGCCTTCCCATGTTGCAGCCAACTTGATTAGGATCTGGCTCTTATCGACGCCACGTTTTTTGTATTCATTGATAATGGCGCGCGCACGCAAGACCGACCTTTCGGTATCAAACGACAGACAAGCTTCAACCTCAGTCGAGACGCGGCCCGGGACCAGCGCCGCAAGTTCAGCCCCCATTGCAACCGTCAGGACTTCGGTCACCTCTTCGGGTGTCATACCCACAGTTTTGCCGGCCTCGACTTCGCGTGCGATTAATTCTTCGGATGCCGCATGTTCCAGAGCCTTGAGAACCAGAGACGGATTAGTTGTGCAATCAATCGGCTCATATGTCCGAACCGCCGCAAGATCGCCGGTATCAGCGACAACAGTTGTCATAGTGCGGAGTTGATCCAGGACATTTGTCATTAGAGTATTCCTTCTTTGCGCCACGGTGTTGGCGGCAACGGCTAGAATAAGGTCGAACAGTCAGGGCTGAAACCAAAAGGGTCAATCTTTCCAAGCGTCTCTGAAGCTTTGCAAACGCGTTGAATAGAGATCCGACAGCGTTGGATCTGCCGTGTAGGCCTGACGCACTTTTGACGGCATAAGGACGTCATCGGCGGTTGCATTGCCCGTTCCCAATATTGCGAGTCTCGCCGCGCCCAATGCGGCCCCTTGCGCGCCGCTGTCAGGCACATCAAGCGTCAGCCCAGTGATGCTCGCTATCATTTTAAGCCATACCGCCGATTGACTGCCTCCGCCTGAGACGCAGGCTGAACCTGGGAGCGAGCCACACGCATCAAGTGCTGTACAGCAATCGGCGAAGGCAAAACCGACCCCTTCCATAACCGCCTGCACCATGTCGGCTAACGTATGATCGCGGCGCAGGCCGTGGAACGCACCTGTCGCGTTTGGGGCGTTATGGGGTGTGCGTTCGCCCGATAGGTACGGCAGGAACGTGATGGGGGAGGGTGCGCTCACGTCTGCCACGAGGCTGGACAGGGCCGCAGGCGTTTGGCCGGTGATCTGGCTAAGCCAAGCAAGCGCATCGGTGGCACACAGAATGACACCCATCTGATGCCACGTCTCGGGCACCGCGTGGCAAAAACTATGGACGGCGCTGTCGGTGTTGGTGGCGAATGTATCCGTCACCGTGAAGAGCACGCCGGATGTGCCCAGCGACAGAAAACCTTGACCGGGGTGCACAACGCCAAGCCCGCAGGCGGTCGCCGCATTGTCCCCCGCACCACCTGCGACAGCGACAGGGCCTGTGCCCCATTGCGTTGCAAGTTCGGCGCGTAAATCGCCCGCTTTTTCGCTGCCTTCAACCAATCGGGGCATGTGGTCGCGGGTCAGCCCCGTGGCCGCGAGCAGGTCATCGGACCAATCGCGTTTGGCCACATCGAGCCACAGGGTGCCTGCCGCATCCGACATCTCTGAGACGTACTCTCCGGTCAGCCAGAAGTTGATGAAATCTTTGGGCAGCAAAATTTTGCGCGTCTTTGAAAAAATCTCAGGTTCGTTCTTTTGCACCCAACGCAGTTTCGGGGCGGTAAAGCCAGCCATAACGATGTTTCCGCCGATGCCGCGAAAATCTGCGCGCGCTTCAAGCTCATCGCATTCGGCAAGGGATCGCCCGTCGTTCCACAAGATCGCAGGGCGTAACGGTTTATCATTGGCATCCAACAACGTCGCACCGTGCATCTGGCCAGACACGGCAATTCCCCGCAGCGCCGAAAATTCGGCGGGGACTGCGGCGCACACTTGGGCTATCGCGGCTTCACAAGCGGTGATCCAAGACAGTGGGTCTTGTTCGCTCCACATCGGATGAGGGCGCGCAACAGTGAGTGGGCCATGACCCTCAGACAAAACGTTTTGATCGCCATCAATGAGCAGCGCTTTGACACCAGATGTGCCGAGGTCAAGACCAAGATATGTCACGTGCGTCTCATTTTTTTGTTGGAAAAGGTGGCCACCGGCGGAACCGCCGATGACCTTGGGAGAGCTATTAGAACGGGCTGTCAGGATAGTAGAAGTCCATCGCGTTCTCTTGCGTGATCAGGACCGACCCGATCACGAAGTCGCCAGACACAGGGGCGTTCGACGTCAGACCAACAGCCGTCAATTCAATCGCTGTTGCGATCATTGAAGGCGGATAAGTCACGTTGGCAGGGATCATTGCGTCGCCGTCGGCTGTCCGCTTAATCATTTCCTTCATACCAGCACCGCCAAGGACGAACTGCACATCATCACGACCCGCCGCTTCGATCGCAGCCAGAACACCAATGGCCATGTCGTCATCAGAGGCCCAAACAGCATCGATGTTGTCATACTTGGACAAGAAATCCTGCATCACAGTAAAGCTGTCGTCACGGTTCCAGTTGCCGTGCTCCATGTCCAGCACGTTGATGCCGGACCCTTCGATTGCGGCTGTGAACGCATCCACACGCTCGTTGTCGATGGTCGTGGGGATGCCACGGAAGACAACGATATCGCCGCCGTCAGGCATCTTGGACACCATGTAATCGCCGGACACTGTGCCAAAGCCCGTGTTGTCGCCTGCGACATACAGGTCCTCAATACCAGCGACAGACAGACCACGGTCAACAACAGTCACCCATGCGCCGCTATCTGCAACAGCCTGAACAGGCGGTGTCAGCGGGTCGGATTCAAACGGCAGAACAACCAGCGCGTCAATGTTGCGCGTGGCGACCATGTCTTCGATATCGTTGACCTGCTTGCCCGGATCGGACGCCGTTGCCAGAACGAAGTCGAGACCTGGATAGACCTCTTCGAGACGCTCGACAGTTTCAGCGGCGTGGAAGTTCATGCCACCGGCCCAACCGTGTGTCGCAGCGGGAATGGACACGCCGATCACCTTGACCTCGTGACCATCTGCAAATGCAGCCCCGCTGACAGCTGATGCCAGTGCGGCCGCGATAAATGTTTTAGTAAATTTCATGGTTGCTCCTCCCTTGAAGCGTTGGCTTGCAGCCTAAGATGCCGCCTTCCGTTCGCGCTGTAGGATCACAGCGAGAATGATGATGACCCCTTGGATCGCGCCGTTCAGGTAGGGCGACACAAAGTCGGTCAAATTCAGAATATTGCCGATCAGGCTGAGGATCAGCACACCGATAACGGTGCCCCAGACCCGGCCAAATCCGCCCTTCAGGACAGTGCCGCCGATGATCACAGCGGCGATGGCCTCCAGTTCCCACAGCACCCCAGTTGAAGCAGATGCCGAACCCAAGCGCGGCACATACATGATGGTCGCTATGCCCACCAAAATGCCAAGTGCGGCATAAGAAATCAGGCGCGTACGGCGCACGTTCACGTTGGAATAATGCGCGACATGTTCGTTTGATCCGGTGGCAGCACAGTGGCGTCCATAGGTGGTGCGCGACATGATGATCTCTCCGATAATCACGACACCCGCAAAAACGATGATCGGCCAGCTGATCCCAAGGATGCCGTCAAAGTAGACCGGGCGGTAAAACGTGCGCAGACCGAAATCGAGCGACAGCGTGCCCCCGTCGGCCAGCCACGTCACCAGGCTGCGGTAGATGCCCATGGAGCCGAGCGTGACGATAAACGCCTCAATCCCCAAGGTCGTGATCAGAAAGCCGTTCAAAAGCCCGGCAAGCATGCCTGCAATAATCGCGGTCAGCATGCCCAAGAGGATGATCGGAATGCCGATCCCCAAGCTTGGCAGCGCCGCGTTCATCACCAAGATCATCAGCCCCGCGATAAAGGCCGCCATCGATCCGACAGATAAATCCAAGCCCCCTGCGGTGATCACAAAGGTCATGCCCACCGCGATGATCCCGATAAAGGCAGAGCGCGCCAGAACGTTGGTGATATTGGCCGCACTCAGGAAATTGGAGTTCAACATCGCGCCGATGATCAACAAGACTACCAAGGCAATAATGGGGCCCAGCACGGACATCGACGGAAGACGCATGCCGCCAGATTGAGGTGTGGTTGTTTCAGTCATCTGTTTCCCTCAGGCCATTTCCGGCGTTTTGTCAGTGCGCAATCCCATGGACAGGCGCACGATTGCGTCTTCATTAATGTCGTCGGGGGCCAACATGCCGCTGACAGCGCCAAGGCGCATGACCATGATCCGGTCCGCCAAACCGATGAGTTCAGGCATTTCAGAGGTGATCACGATGATCGCGTGCCCCGCATCTGCCAGCCTGCGCAGGAAGGCGTAAATCTGTTGTTTGGTGCCGATGTCGATGCCACGGGTGGGTTCATCGACGATCAAGACGCGGGGCTCAGAGAGCATGACCTTCGCCAGCAGCAGCTTTTGCTGATTGCCGCCGGACATATTGCCGACCTGCACATCACGGGTGCCCGCGCGGATATCAAATTCTGTGATTGCGTCGGTCAGGGCGGTTTCCTCGGCGCGGCGGTCAATCATGAAACCGCCGAATTTGTGCAAATTCGCCAGCGTCAGGTTTTCACGCATGCCGCGTTCCAACAACAGCCCGCGTAGCTTGCGATCTTCAGTCAAATAGCAAAGCCCCGCCTGCTGCGCGTCGCCGGGGCGTTTGAAACGGGCGGGTTTGTCAAACAAGGTAACTTTGGCAGCGGTTGCGGGGCGCAAACCTGCAAGGCCTTCCATCACTTCCGTCCGGCCAGAGCCGATCAACCCGCCGATCCCCAGGATTTCGCCCTGCCGCAAGGTGAATGACACGTCGCTTGCAAACCCTGGCACGCTCAGATTTTCAACCTGCAATACAACAGGCGCATCCGCCGCAACGCCCGGCTTGGTGGGATAGAGATCAGACACATCGCGACCCACCATTGCGGTGGCCATGGCATCCTCGCTCATCTCAGAGGTCGCGCCAGAATGCACAACATCGCCGTCGCGCATGATCGTTATGTAGTCCGAAATCGCGGCGACCTCATCAAGCTTATGCGAGGTAAACAAGATCGCTGTGCCCGCCGCGCGCAGGGCTGCGACTTGTTTGAACAACACGTCTGTCTCGCGGTTGGTCAGCACGGCGGTCGGTTCGTCCATGATCAAGACCCGCGCGTCGCGCGACAGAGCCTTGGCAATTTCGACCATCTGCTTTTCTGAATTGGACAGCCCAGAAACAAGCGCGTCAGGCGACACATCGCAGGCAACACGGGTCAGGTATTCCTTTGTGCGGCGTCGCATTTCAGCTTTGTCGAGCAGCGGTCCGCGTTTCAACTCCCGCCCCAGAAAGATATTTTGTTCAACGGTCAACTGTTCGGCGAGGTTGAACTCCTGATGGATCATCACGATCCCCGCCGCTTCGCCGTCTTGCAGGCTGCCGAACTGCGCGGGGTGCCCTTCAAACAGGACATCGCCCTGTGTGGGCGGCTGATAACCCGCCAAAATCTTCATCGTCGTGGATTTACCCGCCCCGTTTTCGCCAATCAGCGCATGTACGCTGCCAGCATGCAGCGCAAGATTTACGCCATGCAGCACTTCGACAGGACCGAAGCTTTTGCTGACATCTTGCAGTGCGACAAGGGGGCGGGTCGTCATAGGGTTGTCCACGCCGCGTTGCCCGCCGACGACGTGACGCAGGCGGTGATGAACCGCATTCCGTCGATGCCCGCCGAGATTCCGGGAAGGATGCCCATGGCTTTGGCGCGGTCTGTGCCATTTTGAGTTGCGCGGATCGCGTCCGCTGCCTCGTTATAGATCGTCGCAAACCCTTCAAGGTAGCCCTCAGGGTGACCGCCGGGGATGCGGCTGACGGCTTGGGATGCTTCAGTGGCACCCGCACCATTGCGCGTCAGCAAGCGTTTCGGTTCGCCATGCGGCGTGAACCACAGGTAGTTGGGGTCTTCTTGCGCCCATTCCAACCCGCCCTTTTCGCCGTAAATCCTCAGTTTCAGCGCGTTTTCATTGCCCGGAGCCACTTGGCTCGACCACAGCATCCCACGCGCCCCGCCTTCAAAGCGCAGCATCATATGGGCGTTGTCATCCAACGTCCGTCCCGCGCCAAAAGATTGCAGATCAGCGGCAAGGCTTTCGACCCGCAAGCCGCTGACAAAACACGCCAGATTATGCGCATGCGTGCCGATGTCGCCAATGGACCCACCCGCGCCAGAGCGCGCCGGATCGGTGCGCCATTCCGCTTGTTTCAACCCTGCGTTTTCCATCGGCGAGGTCAGCCAATCTTGCGGGTATTCCGCTTGCACGATGCGCACCTCACCCAAGTCACCCGCAGCGATCATCTCACGCGCCTGCCGGATCATCGGATAACCAGTGTAGTTATGGGTCAGGATGAACAGCGCCTCGGCGTCCTTCACGGCTGCCTCAAGTGCGACCGCGTCGTCCATGGTCGAGGTCAGCGGCTTGTCGCAGATCACATGGATACCGTGGGCCAAGAACGCCTTGGCCGCCGCCGCATGAACGTGATTGGGTGTGACGATAGAAACCGCCTCGATCCCGTCGTCGCGCGCGGCCTCGGCCCTGGCCATCTCCTCAAAGCTGCCGTAGGACCGTGGAATGCCAAGCGCCTGCGCACTCGCTGCGGATTTTTCAGGGGTGGAGGACAAAGCGCCAGCAACCAGTTCAAACCGGTCATCAATGCGGGACGCAATGCGGTGGACGCCACCGATAAAGGCGTCATTGCCGCCGCCAACCATGCCAAGACGAATACGGGTCATCAGTCGATCCCCAACATTTTACGGTTTGCAGCGTCGTCTGTGCCGCCATCTGCGAAATCATCAAAGGCGCGTTCAGTGACGCGGATGATGTGGTCTTTGACGAACTGCGCCCCTTCGCGTGCGCCGTCTTCCGGGTGCTTCAGGCAGCATTCCCATTCGACCACGGCCCAACCGTCAAAATTGTTCGCAGCCATCTTGGAAAAGATTGCCCCAAAATCGACCTGACCATCGCCAAGGCTGCGGAAGCGGCCGGCGCGATCGACCCAAGGCTGATAGCCGGAATAGACACCTTGGCGGCCCGTGGGGTTAAACTCGGCATCTTTTACGTGGAACAATTTGATCCGGTCTTTGTAGATGTCGATATTGTCGAGATAGTCCATACATTGCAGCACATAATGGCTGGGATCATACAGCATGTTGCAGCGGGCGTGATTGTCGACACGCTCCAAAAACATCTCAAAGGTAACGCCATCGTGCAGGTCTTCACCCGGGTGGATTTCGTAGCAAATGTTGACGTCATTGTCTTCGGCGTGGTCCAAAATGGGCCGCCAGCGTCGCGCCAGTTCGTCAAACGCTGCCTCAATCAAACCCGCTGGCCGCTGCGGCCATGGATAAACGTATGGCCACGCCAACGCTCCGGAAAATGACACATGGTTCTTGATCCCCATGTTGTTGGACGCAGAAATCGCCATCATCATTTGATCCACAGCCCATTCCTGGCGGGCCTTGGGATTGTTGTGAACAGAAGAGTCCGCAAAGCCGTCAAAGGCTGTGTCATATGCAGGATGCACCGCGACCAGCTGACCCTGCAAATGGGTCGAAAGCTCGGTGACCTCAACGCCGTTCTCTTGCGCTTTGCCCTTGAATTCATCGCAATAATCTTTGCTGGATGCCGCTTTGGCCAAGTCAATCAAACGCGCATCCCAACTGGGCACCTGTACGCCCTTATATCCGCAATCCGCCGCCCATTTGGTGATGCTATCCCAAGAGTTGAATGGGGCTTCATCGCTTGCAAATTGGGCTAGGAATAGCGCCGGTCCTTTGATGGTTTTCATGGTCTTCCTCCCTGTCCGCTTACACAAAGCGATTGACGATATTCTCCAAGATTTCCTGACGACCCGAACGCGGTTGCGGGTCGATGGGATCGGACGCAACTTGCGCTGCAATGGTGGCCAGATCACTGTCGAGCAACGTTTTACCGCCCGCGCTATCCCATCCGGCGTAACGCGCATTGCGCATTTCTTCCAATGTGCCGTCTTCGAGCATTGCGTGCGCCGCCTTAAAGCCCCGCGCGCAGACATCCATCGCCCCTGCGTGCGCCGCGATAAGGTCAACTGGGTCCAAGGATTGCCTGCGCAGCTTGGAGTCAAAATTTGTGCCACCAGTGGTGAAGCCACCCGCCTTGAGCACCTCGTAATAGGCCAAGGTAACCTCGGGGGCATTGTTGGGGAACTGATCGGTATCCCAGCCCGATTGGTAGTCGTTGCGGTTCATATCGATGGAACCAAAGATGCCAAGCGACGACGCCAGCGCCAGTTCGTGCTCAAAAGAGTGACCGGCAAGGATCGCGTGGCCTTGCTCAATGTTCATCTGAACTTCACCTTCCAGGCCAAATTCTTTGAGGAACCCGTAGACCGTCGCCACGTCGAAATCATATTGATGCTTGGACGGTTCTTGCGGTTTCGGCTCAACCAAGATCGCGCCTTTGAAGCCGATCTTATGTTTGTACTCGACCGCCATCTGCAAGAACCGGCCCGCTTGCTGGCGTTCACGTTTCAGATCCGTGTTCAGCAGGGTCTCGTACCCTTCACGCCCGCCCCAAAGCACATAGTTCTCGCCGCCCAGCTTATGCGTGGCATCCATGCAGGCTTTGACCGTCGCCGCTGACCACGCGAAAATCTCAGGATCAGGGTTGGTGGCGGCACCGGACATAAAGCGGCGGTGGCTGAACAGGTTCGCCGTGCCCCACAAAAGCTTTGTCTTTGATGTCTGCATCTTGGTGCCGAAATAATCGATGATCTCTTCGAAATTCCGCAGGCTCTCGGCAAAGCTATCGCCCTCGGGGCGGATATCGGCATCGTGCCAGCAAAAGAATGGGACGTTCAGCAAATCGAACATCTCAAACGCGACGTCGGCCTTCATTTTCGCCAAGTCCATCGTGTCGCCAAACCAAGGCCGCTGGAATGTCTCGGCGCCAAACGGGTCCCCACCGGGCCAAGCGAACGAATGCCAATAGGCCACGCCAAACCGCAGGTGATCTTCCATCCGCTTACCCGCAATAACCTCGTCGGGATTGTAGTGGCGAAACGCCAGATCGGCGCTTCCTGGTGCATAGGCCAAAGGAGAGATGTCTTTGAAAAAGTCAGTCATTTATCTTGGCTTTCGTCATATCGGTCAGGGGGTCGGCAGGCAGATTATCCCGCACGTAAATTGTCGGCATCAGGCCAGGCATCGGCGGCAAGTCGCGGTTATCGATTAAGGCGCGCAAAACGGTGAAGGCGCGACTGATTTCAACGTCGGGGCGCTGGTCGATCACTAAGTCAATCAAGCCGTCTTGCAGCGCTTGCCGGGAATGGGCGACCAATTCATGAACGACACAGAACGGCCGCCGCGACTGTGCCGCACCGATCGCTTGCACAAGCCCGCTGTTACCAGCCCCCACGTTATAAACAGCAGTGGTCTCGGGCTTACCCGTCAGAACCGCGTTGGTTTGCGACAACAAGACAGCCGCGTCATCTTTGGTCATGATGGGGTCGCACACAGTGATATGCGGGTAATCTTTCGCAATGACCTCGCAAAAACCTTGCAAACGTTCGACGTGGTCGCGGGCGTCCATTGAACCGGCAAACGTCTGGATTGACCCGTTGCGGCCAGCGTGGGCCATGCCGACCATCCGAGCAGCCGTACGTCCGGCGACGATATTATCGATGCCGATGTAGGCGGAGCGGAACTGCTGCGGAAGGTCTGATACCAGACCAATGACCGCCACCCCCCGCTCGCGCAGCGCCGCCAGCGGCTCTTCAAGACGCTGGCTTTGCAGCCCAACGATGGCAACCCCATCGAAGTCTTTCTTCACTAATTCGGCAATGCTGTCTTGCAAGCCCAAAACCGCAAAGGCTGGAACTTCGATTACCTCAACCCTCACGCGTTCAGCACTCAGGTGATCGGCCGTAAGCTGAATATGGTCATGGATGCGAGTAAAGAAAGCGTTTGATCCTTTCGGGATCAAGAATGCCAAGCGGTAGACGCGATTGCGCGACAAGTTCGCAGCGGCCACGTTGCGCACATAACCCAAAGCGGAGACTGCATCGCGGACTTTCTTGATGGATTTCGCGGCAACATTTCCACGATTATTTATGACCCGGTCGGCCGTGGCGTAACTGACCCCAGCAGCCTGCGCGACATCACTTAACGTCGGACTTGTCATGCTTCCTCCCCTCGCAACGAATCTCCCAATCGCCGCAGTGCCCCCATCAAAGGCGTCAAAATGCCATACGTCAATCATTTTTTGATAGACGTATGGCATTTTTCGAGTCGTACCTAATTCGGCGTGGCGGCCTTCGGGTATCATTAAGATTTGCACGGGACTTACGCTGATGATCTGCTTCGGATCCACCCCGGCATTCTGGTGTCAAAGCGCAAGAAAGACGTTCAAATCAGAACGCGCTTTAGTCACTCGTCCCACTTCGACAAGATTGCCTCCACAGGCTTCGCGTGACCCCTAAAGTACTGGAGAAAACCAAATGCATCCAATCTCGAACCGACCTTCATCTTGATAAACTCTGAATGCCCGCGTTTAAGGAATTTCCCGACAACAACTTTGCCTGCGACATGTGGGTTTGAGATCAAGCGCTACTGGTCAGTTTGAACGTCTGCTTTGGTGAAAAATACTGCACTGCCAAACATTCATCGCCGTGGTTGCAAGAGAATGCTGCGTCAGCAATAGCCGCACGTGCACAAGTCCGCTTCGTTCCGCATTGCAGCCATTGACCAACCGCTATGCTTGGCGTTCGACCCAGCAGCGAACGGTGCGATACTCTGATGTCCTCTCAGCAGCCACTCACCCGCGCGCGCGTCTCCGAAACAACCGCCCATCGATCAACAGCAACCCGATCAGGATCGCCCCCATCCCCATCAGATGCTCTGGCAACAATTGCTCGTTCAACACCCAGGTGCCCAGCACCAACGCCGACACCGGCGCGATCAGGGTCGGCATGGTGATGTTGGTGGGCCCCACCTTGGGCAACACCCAATAGAACACGATGAACGCCGCCGAGGTCAGCACAAACCCGATCACACACAGCGCCGCCCAGGTTTCCAGCTTTGTGATCACCGGCATTCCTTCCATCCACAACGCCAATGGCGCAATCGACACCGTCGCGCCACTCAGCGCCAGCGCCACCATGACCACAGGTTCCAGATCGCGGAAATATCGGGCGAAATTGACCGAGAACGCATAACAGACCGGCGCGCACAGCGTCATCAGAACCGCCCACAGCGCCGAGTCGCCACCGCTCCCGATGACCGGCAATGACAACACGACGATCCCGGCAAACCCAAACAGAACCCCCAGCGACTTCAACACCGTCGCCCGGTCGCTGCCCGGCCAGAAATGGGACACCAACACCGCAAATGCCGGTGTGGTCGCATTCACGATCCCGGCCACGCCGCTGGCGATATACTGCTGGCCCAGCGCATAGAACGCAAAAGGTGCCGCATAGCTGAGCGCCCCGAACCCCAGCAATGCCCAGGCCCTGCGCCACCCGATCTGCACGGTCTTGCCCGTGGCCAGCACATAGACCCAACATCCCAGCGCCCCAAAGGCGACCCGCCCCATCGACACCGACAGCGGCCCCAGCTCACGCAACAGGATTTCATTGAACATGAATGACATGCCCCAGCCGATTCCCAAAACGGCAATCACCAGCCAGTATTTCAACGCCATGTTCGGTCTCCTGGGGATACAACCCGGCGATTTGCACAGAACACCGGTGCGATGTCGATCAAATTCTTGCACTTACCCCCGCGCTCGGCGTACACCAGCGACATTATTTTTATGTTCTGGATCCATGTCATGGCGGATTTTGCCTGCGCTCTCATTGTACACGATCGTCGACTCTTGCTCGGGCAACGGTCGGCACACCGTCGCAATCGTGCCGACAAATGGGACGTGATTGGCGGCATGGCCGAAGCTGGCGAAGATCTGCACAGCGCCCTGACCCGCGAACTGGCCGAAGAGGTCGGGATTGTCCCCCTCTCGCAACGCTATTTTGCCACGATCGAACAGCAACCGACCGACTCCTGCTTTCACTATTTCGTGGTGGATCAATGGCAGGGCACCCCAACCATTCGCAACCAGGAACACAGCCAACTGATGTGGTACCTGTTTTCCGATGCCGCGCAGCTGCCGGATCTGGCCCTGCCAGAGTATCCCGACCTGTTTCGCCGACTTGCGCGCTTTTCTTCCGGGGCCGACCCTTCTAGTTTGGGCTGATGTCCCACGAACTCGACACTGTCTTTGCTGCTTTGGCCGACCCGACCCGGCGTGCCATTCTGACCATGCTTCTCGAAGATGACATGGCCGTCACCGATGTGGCCGAACCGTTCGAAATGTCGCTGGCGGCAATTTCCAAACACCTGATGATCCTGACCCGCGCCGGGTTGATCGCCCAGGAAAAACGCGGCCGGGTCAAATGGTGCAAACTGCAACCTGACGCCATGCGCGCGACCAGCGTCTGGATGCAGGGCTTTGGCCAGTTCGAACCGGTCCATCTGGATGCGTTTGAACGGTTTCTGGCCACCGAACTCAGCGAGCCCGAGACCTGAAACCACGGTTGACACGCCGCCCCCGGAGCTGACCCTGACGCTAACCCTGACCCTGGCCGCCGGCTCTGCTCCCGGTACCCAGCATCGCCCCTTTGGCCCCGATTATCCGCGCTGAAGCTTTGCGCGCCCGCTGCCCTCCAGCAGCATCACCAGGGCGACAACCGTCATCACGATCCCGACCAATACCAGCCCGTTGGGCACACCGTTGCCCAGCGCGATTTCCCACAGGATCACCCAGCTGGGCACCAGATAGGTATAGGCCATCACTTTGGCCGATGGCAGGTTCATCGCCGCGAATTGCAGCAACACGAATGACGCCGCCGTGGCGAACACCACCAGATAGGCCAAACCGATCCACACGATCCCGGGCAGCCCCATCCAATCGGTGGCCCGGATGTCATGCCAGCCATAGATGGTCAGCAAAACGCCCCCCGCCACCAAGGTACCAAAGGTAAACACCACCGGGCTTTCCCCGCGGTTCAGCTTGCGCACCATCGGCGTATAGATCGCGTGGCTGGCGCAGCCGACGAAATAGATGATCTCGCCCTGCCCGACCTTGAACTCCATCAGCGCCGCCAGATCCGCACGAAAAATCACCCACAGCGCCCCCGCCCCGCCAATCGCCAACGCCAGCGCCATGCGCGGGGTGGTGATCTGGCGCAACAGGAACCAGCCGACGATACCGCTCATCACCGGGGTCAGGGTGAACACCGCCGCCGCGCTGACTGGGGGTGCGGTTTTCAGCCCGTAAAACATCAGCACGAAATAGGCCGCAAACAGCCCCCCCAGCACCAGATACCGCCAGGGCGCGGCAAAATCCTGCCGTTTCAGCCCCTTTGTCATCATCGCCGCCAACCCGATGACAATCGCCGCCAACCCGAACCGCACCGCGGTCAGCGCCTCGGGTGCGATTTCATTGGCCACCATGGACCCCAACGAAAACGACCCCGCCACCAGCGAGGAGAAGATCAGCATCGCCAGATGCCCACGCAGCTCAGGTGTCAACAGGTCCACTCCTTGGCGCGGGATTTCAGAAATTTTAGAAAGGTCTGCACCTTGGTCGTGCGGTGCAGATCCACATGGGTCACCAGCCACAGCTTGCCCGACCACTCCGGCACAGGCTCCATCACCTGCACCAGCTCGGGATAACTCTTGGCCTCCCAGGTCGAAAAGAACCCGATCCCGGCCCCCTGCAGGACCGCTTCGCGCATGGTGATCGTGTTGGTGCACAGGAACGAAATCGCCTCGGGCGGCACAAACTCCCGCAGCCAGCGCGAAAACGGGGCGCGGCTGTTGACGTCGTCATTGCCGACAAAGCGATGGTTGGCAAAATCATTCGTGTCCGCCGGCACACCATAGACGTCCACATAGGATTGCGACGCATACAGCCCCATCTCCTGGGCCATGAACGGCTGCACCACATTGTCGGGCTGTTCCGGCGCATTGCCGGCCCGGATCGCCACATGGGCCTCGCCATATTCCAGCCGGAACACCCGGTCTCCGGTGAGATAGCGAATGATCAGACCCGGGTGTTCGCGCTGAAAATCCACCAACACCGGCGACAACAGAGGCGCCACGGAGGCCAGCGACGTCACCACCAATTCGCCGGATACATCATTGCCCTGCCCCTTCAGCCGCCCGACCAGCTGGCTGAACTGATCATCGGTCGCCTGCGCCACCCGCAACAGATCCTGTCCGGCCTCGGTCGGGGTATACCCCCGTGCATGGCGCTGAAACAGCTTGACCCCCAACCGCGCTTCGATCGCATCAATATGGCGGATCACCGTGGCATGATGCACCCCCAACACTTCCGCCGCACCGCTGACGGTGCCCATACGCGCCACCTGATAGGCGGTGCGCACTTCATCCCAATTGTCCATGCTCACCTCAGGCTCACCTTTGTTCGCAAATTTTGTTGTTCACAAATGTCGTCATACCGCAAAATCCATCACTACGCAAAAACGCACAGTACATGTGAGATATCCGACATTGCGTTCGTTTTTGCAAGAACCCATTTGACCCTCATCACATGCAAACACGCACAAAACCACACAAGGGTCCAGACCATGACACACACGCTCCTCCATATCGACAGCTCCGCCCGTTTCTCGGATTCCGCCAGCCGTATCCTGTCATCGCAAATCGTTGACCACCTGACCCCCGACCAGGTCATCCGCCGGGATCTGGCGCAACAGGAGCTGCCACAGATCTCCGAAACCTGGATCGGTGCCAATTTCACCCCCGCCGACCTGCGCACCGACGCCCAGACCGCCGCTTTGGCCCAATCCGATGCGCTGGTTGATGAACTGATCGCCGCCGATACCATCGTCATCGGCCTGCCGGTCTATAACTTTTCGGCTCCCGCCAGCCTAAAGCTGTGGATTGATCTGGTCGCCCGCGTGGGCCGCACGTTCCACTATACCGAAACCGGCCCTCAGGGCCTGCTGACCGGCAAACGCGCCATTGTGGCCTATGCCTCGGGTGGGGTTCCGATGGGCGCGCCGGTCGATTTTGCATCGACCTATTTGACCCAGGTTCTGAACTTTGTCGGCATCACCGAAATCGAATTTGTCGCCGCCGAAGGCACCGCCGCCGATGCCACCGCCGCCCTGACCAAGGCCCAGGGCGAAATCGCCAAATTGGCCGCCTGAGCACAGTGATAACCTGGCGGGACCCGGATCTTTCACAGCCCGGGCCCCGCTCTGCGACATGCTCTTTTTCGGCACTGGAAACCATGGCCCCCACAAAATAGGGTACCCACCAATGGTTGCACACAGTCAGAAAGAGAGAGAGCGCAGATGAAAAAGATCGGCATTCTGGGCGGCGTCGGCTGGGCTTCGACGCTCGATTATTATCGCGCCATTGCCCAGGGGGCCTCTCGCCGCGCGGCGGCTCAGGGCCATACCGCGCCTGTGCCGATCCCGCCCATGACCATCGAATCCGTGGTTCAGGCCCAGACCCGCGCCCTGCGCGGATCCCCCGGCGATGACCCCAGCTGGGCCGCTTTTGACACCGTGTTCCGCACCGCGCTGCTCACCCTTCAGGGGGCGGGGTGTGATTTCGCCATCATCGCCTCCAACACACCGCACGCGCGCCTGCACGCCATCACGCGTGGGGTCACCCTGCCCGTCCTCAGCATTTACGAAGCCACAGCCACCGCCACCAAACGGGGCACCAAACGGGGCACCAAACGGGGCACAGCCGCCACCGGCGCAAACGCGGCCCTGGTGCTGGGCACCACCGTCACCATGCAATCAGACAGCTATGCCCGCCATCTGGCGGCTGCGGGCATCGCTGCGAATGCGCAATTGCCCGATCCCGACATCGCCGAAATGCAATCCATGATCGACGATGATCTCCACGGCATTTCCAATGGGGATGCCGCGCCCAAGGCCCGCGCCCGGTTGCTGCGGGTCTGCAACCGTCATGCCACGCCCGGCACCGCAATCATCCTGGCCTGCACGGAATTGCCGCTGGCCTTTCCCGATCATCTGGATGATGTCAGCTTTCACGCCGACGGGCATCTGTTCATCAACCCCTCGGCGGCCCATGTTCAATCCGCTCTGGACCGCGCGCTGGGGGATGATCAGACGCCCTGACTGCGTCTGGGTCCGCCTATGCCCGCCGTCAGGCCCGCGATCAGGCCCGTGATCAGGGCAGCCAATTCACCGCACAGCCGATCCGGTCAAAAAACGCCATCATATCCCCCCGGTCCATGGCCACGGTCCGATCATTCACCAGCGGATGCATATAAATGACATCGGCCTGTTGCGCGGCTGACTCCATGAAAAACTGTACGCCGTTGTCCACGCCATTCACCATGGCCAACGGGCTGACCGCGCCGGGGCGAATGCCCAGATTTTGCAACAACCGATCCGCAGACCCAAACGACAGGTTGCCAATCCCCAGCTCGGCACCCAGCGCCTTCAGGTCGATCTCGCGATCCTGCTGCAATGTGATCAGGTAATTGCGCTTTTTCTTGTCGCGCAGATACAGGTTCTTGATCCGCAGCGCATTCTCGCCCGGCACCATGAACTGGTCCTCGACGGCCTTGCTGTCTTCGACCGTGCGCAGCGGCACATGGCTGTGCAGTCGATAGCCGATCCCCCAACCATCCAACCGCGCCAACAGCGCGTCCGAGGAAACAGGCAGGCTGTCCTGATAGGTCAAAGAAGCGTCCATGTCAGTCTCACTTTGGGCTCAAATCACCGGTGGGGCCTACATGAAACACGTCACCCGCCGGTGCAAGTCCCCCCTTTCCAGACGGGCGGGCTTTGCTACACTGCCGACATGAAGGTCACACGCAACACCCCGGATCAGCTGATCCTGTCCGATACCCCCTGGCTGATCGGAATCATGCTGGTGTTTTTCATCCTCGCCTTTGTCGGTCCCGGTCTTGCCATTGTGTCGACCGGCGTCTGGGCCGGGCTGATCTTTGTGGTGTTTGGCGGTGGTATGGGGGTGGCTGCCTTTTGTGTCTTTGTGCGCCGGGTTCAGGTCATTTTTGATCGCAGCGCCGATAAAATCATCCTGCGGCGGCAATCGGTGTTCGGCTATACCGCCGTCGAACACAGGCTCTCTGACCTGTCCCATGCCGTCACCGAAACCACCACGTCGCGCCGCGATGGCCGCACCCGCACGCTGCACCGTCCGGTTCTGGTGCTGGACGACGGGATGAGCGCGGGGCACCACCCGATTGTCGCCTCCTATACCTCCGGGGCCGGAGCACAGCGTCTGACCGACGCGGTCAACGCCTGGCTGCCCGCCACACCTCAGGACTCTGGCCCGCTTGACTCTGGCCCGCTTGACTCTGACGCCCAATCGGCGTAACGCCTGCCCAAACATCCGGAAGTGAGAAACCTTCCGGTCCCTGACATGCGTTCAGGGATCGCCCCCCACCAGCGAGTTTCGCCCGTGGGGGCAAAACTGTATGGTTTGCCTCCACAGTCCAAATTGGGCGGGGCGGCAATTGTGAATTGAACCCCTGCTTCCTACATTGGAAGCGCCCCAGATGAACCGGCGAAGGAGCCCGCAGGCATGTTTGAAAATCTATCCGAACGCCTCTCCGGCGTCTTTGATCGCCTGACCAAACAGGGCGCCCTCTCCGAAGAAGACGTCAAAACCGCCCTGCGCGAAGTCCGCGTTGCCCTGCTCGAGGCCGACGTCTCGCTGCCGGTGGCACGCGAATTCATCAAAAAGGTCCAGGATCAGGCCACCGGCCAATCGGTCACCAAATCGGTCACCCCCGGCCAGCAGGTCGTCAAGATCGTGCATGACGCGCTGGTCGACACGCTGCGCGGCGACGAAGACCCCGGCAAGCTGAAAATCGACAACCCACCCGCGCCGATCCTGATGGTCGGCCTGCAGGGCGGCGGTAAAACCACCACCACCGGCAAACTCGCCAAACGGCTCAAGGATCGCGACGGCAAAAAGGTCCTGATGGCTTCGCTCGACATCTACCGCCCCGCCGCGATGGACCAGCTGGCCGTGCTCGGTGCCCAGATCGGCGTCGATACCCTGCCCATCGTCAAGGGCCAGAAACCTGTCGACATCGCCAAACGCGCCAAACAGCAGGCCGCGCTGGGTGGCTATGACGTTTATATGCTCGACACCGCCGGGCGCCTGCACATCGACGAAATCCTGATGCAGGAGGTCGAAGACGTCCGCAATGTGGTCGACCCGCGCGAAACCCTGCTGGTGGTCGATGGCCTGACCGGTCAGGTCGCGGTCGAGGTCGCCCAGGAATTTGATGACAAGATCGGCATCTCCGGCGTGGTCCTGACCCGGATGGACGGCGACGGGCGCGGCGGTGCTGCGCTGTCGATGCGCGCCGTCACCGGCAAACCCATCCGCTTTGTCGGTCTGGGCGAAAAGATGGACGCCATCGAAACCTTTGAGCCCGATCGCATCGCCGGTCGGATTCTGGGCATGGGCGACATCGTGGCGCTGGTCGAAAAGGCCCAGGACACCATCGAGGCCGAACAGGCCGAACGCATGATGAAGCGCATGATGAAGGGTCATTTCAATATGAATGACCTGAAAATGCAGCTCGATCAGATGCTCAAGATGGGCGGCATGGAAGGCATGATGTCGATGATGCCCGGCATGGGCAAAATGGCCAAACAGGTGCAGGACGCCGGCATGGACGACAAGGTCATCCAACGTCAGATCGCCCTGATCCAATCCATGACCAAAAAGGAACGCGCCAACCCCGCGTTGCTCCAGGCATCGCGCAAAAAACGCATCGCCGCCGGTGCGGGCCAACAGGTCAGCGACCTGAACAAATTGCTGAAAATGCACCGCCAGATGTCCGACGTGATGAAAAAGATGGGCAAGATGGGCAAAGGCAAGATGCTGAAACAGGCCATGTCCGGCATGTTCGGCGGCAAGGGCGGCCCCTCGCCCGAAGAGATGGCCGCAGGCATGGACCCCAAGGCGCTGGAGGCCGCGGCCAAGGCGATGGGCGGCGGACGCGGTATGCCCGGCGGCCTGCCCGGTTTGGGCGGCGGCATGGGTCTGCCCGGTGGTCTCAGCGGGTTCGGGAAAAAGAAATAATTCCATGCTGACTCTCGACATCCCCACCCTCAAAACCGACCGTCTGGTGCTGCGCGCACCGGTTGCAACGGATTTTGAAACCGTGGCCGCATTTTTTGCGGATGCGGATCGGTCGTGGGGATTCGGCGGACCGTTGGACCGCAACAACGCCTGGCGCTGGTTCGCCAGCCTGATCGGCCATTGGGCGCTGCACGGCTTTGGCTTCTGGATGGTCGACACCCGCGACGGTGACCCGGTTGGCTTTGTCGGTCTCTGGGCCCCCGAAGGTTGGCCCGAGCCGGAACTGGGCTGGGTCATGTTCGAAGGCGCCGAAGGCAAAGGGTACGCCCGCGAGGCCGCGATTGAGGCCCGCCGCTATGCCTATGAGGTGCTGGAATTCGACACGCTCTCCAGCAACATCTTTCCGGGCAACGCCCGCTCCGTCGCGCTGGCCGAACGTCTGGGTGCCTGGCACGAACGCACCTATGAAAATGTCAGCCACGGGACCGAAATGGTGTACCGCCACCCGGCCCCGGCTGACCTGACAACAGGTGCCGCATGACATTGGACATCAACATCCCCCGGCTGGAAACCGAACGCCTGATCCTGCGCGCCCCCTGCGAGGCCGATCTGGACGCCGAAGCCGCCTTCTTTGCCTCCGACGCCTCCAAATTCGTCGGCGGCCCGAAACGGCGCGACGAAACATGGCGGTCCATCGCCATGCTGCTGGGCCATTGGGTGATGCGCGGCTATGGCTTCTGGGCGCTGGATGACAAGGAAACCGGCACGTTCCTCGGTCACGTCGGCCTGTGGGGGCCCGAAGGCTGGCCCGAATCGGAAATCGGCTGGACCCTGATGAACGGCGCCACCGGCAAAGGTTACGCAACCGAAGCGGCGCTGGCCGCGCGCGCCTATGCCTATGACATTCTGGGCTGGCCCACCGCGATCAGCCTGATTGATCCGGCCAACACCCCCAGCCAACGGGTGGCCGAACGCCTCGGCGCGACATTCGAATCTGAATACGAACACCCGGCCTTTGGCACCACCCATGTGTGGCGCCATCCGGGACCTGACGCTGTGGTCAACGGCGGCATGGAGGCCTATGCCTGATGCCCAAGAATATCCCCGTCATCGAAACCAAACGTCTGGTCCTGCGTGGCCCCGAAGCCGAGGATTACCCGGATTTCAAGGCCACGTTCAGCTCTTACCGCTCGCGTTTTATGGGCGGGCCTCTGAACACCTATGAGGCCTGGATGCTCTATGCCGCCGAAATCGGCCACTGGCAGGTGCGCGGCTTTGGCATGTGGATGATCCACGACAAGGTGACGGATGAAACCTATGGCATGGCCGGGGGCTGGATGCCTGCGGCCTGGCCCGAACGTGAAATCGCCTGGATCATCTGGCCCGATGCCGCCGGTCACGGCTATGCGCTCGAGGCGACCCATGCGGCACGCAATTATTTCTACACCCAGATGGGTTGGGAGACAGCGGTCAGCTATCTCGACCCCAAGAACCTGGATTCGATCCGGTTGGCCGAACGGCTGGGTGCAAAAAAGGACAATGACGCCCAGACCATCGACGGCAACGACGCGGTCTATCGCCATCCCTCGCCCGCGCAGCTGACCGATTCTCAGCTGTCGCATGGCATCGACATGGAAATCAGCCACTACGCCGATCCGCTGTTCAAACCGAAAGGCTGGGCCATTGACTGAATGGACTGATATGTTCCGCCGTTTTTCGGGTGTTGATGCTGCGTCGCGGCGGTGCACGGGTGGTGCACGCGTGGTGCACGCATGTCACCCCCCGGTTTTTTTCGTTTTCCGCCCGTTCAACGCCGCAGTGCAGAGGCCCGCATGACTGATCCCGTGACCCGCGCAGCCGAGCTGCTGAAAGAACACCGCGAAAGCATCGACCGGCTCGATGCCATCCTGGTTTATACGCTGGGCGAGCGGTTCAAACACACCCAGGCCGTGGGCCGCCTCAAGGCGGAACATGACCTGCCCCCCTCCGACCCGAGCCGCGAAGCGACACAGATCGCGCGGCTCGAAGATCTGGCCAATCGGGCCGATCTGGACCCCGAATTCGCCAAGAATTTTCTGAATTTCATCATTCAGGAAGTCATCCAACACCACAAGAAACACCAAGAATAACAGGCCCTTGCCTGCTTACGCCATCTAAAGGAGATACACCCATGGCTATGAAAATTCGTCTCGCCCGCGGCGGCTCGAAAAAGCGTCCCTTCTATCGCATCGTGGCGGCCGACAGCCGCATGCCGCGCGACGGCCGCTTCATCGAAAAGCTGGGCACCTACAACCCGCTGCTGCCCAAAGACAGCGAAGAGCGCGTAAAAATGAACGCAGAACGCGTTCAGTACTGGCTGAGCCAGGGTGCCCAGCCCACCGACCGTATCGCTCGTATGCTCGAAGCAGCCGGCCTGCGCGAAAAGACCGAGCGTTCGAACCCGAAAAAAGGCACCCCAGGCAAGAAAGCCCAGGAGCGCGCCGAAGAGAAAGCTGCCAAGGCAGCAGACGCTTCTGCCGACGCGGAATAAGATTGGGATGACGCGGAACGCTGAATTCGATGATGAATTCCGCGATCAGCTTGATCTGCTGATGCGGCTCCGGCGCGATGTGCGCCGGTTCCGCACGGATCCGGTGGACGAGGCGGTGCTGACGCGCTGCCTCGACGCCTTTCGACTGGCCCCTTCGGTGGGGTTGAGCGAACCCTGGCGCGTGATCCGCGTGACCAGCGATACCGCCCGCGCGGCGGCGCTCGAGAATTTTGAAGCGGCCAATGCACAGGCGCTTACCGGATATTCTGGTGACAGGGCAGCGCGTTACAGCCGGCTAAAGCTATCCGGCATGCGCGAAGCTCCGGTGCAACTGGCGATCTACTGCGACGATGCCACCGCCAAGGGCCATGGGTTGGGCGCTGCCACCATGCCGGAAATGCGGCGCTATTCCGTGGTCACGGCCATCACCCTGTTCTGGCTGGCCCTGCGGGCCGAAGGCCTCGGGCTGGGGTGGGTGTCTGTTCTGGATCCCGACCAACTGAACGCCGATCTGGATGTACCAACTGCCTGGCAACTCATTGGCTATTTCTGTCTGGGTCATCCGGAAGACACGGCATTGACGCCCGAACTGGAAACCAAGGGCTGGGAAGACCGCCTGCCCGCGGTGCCGATCGAAACGCGGTAAACCCTGTCAGATCTTCCATCGAAACCTTGGCCTTTTGGTCAGGGACTTGTTTTACTGATCTTGCGAAAGATCACCGTATCGGGCACCCCTTTCTTTGGATTGACCCGAGTTCTGCGACGGAGATGAAACCATGAGTGACCTTATTTGTGTTGGCGCCGTGAGCGGATCTTATGGTGTGCGTGGCGAAGTGCGCATCAAGAGTTTCTGTGCCATCCCGGACGAAATCGAAACCTATTCCCCCCTGACCAACGAAGACGGCAGCCAAAGCTATTCGCTGCATCTGATCCGCGCGGTCAAAGGCGGGTTCACTGCCCGTCTGGGCGGAGTCGAAACCAAGGAACAGGGCGACGCGATCAAGGGATTGCGCCTGTTTGCGCGACGCGATCAGCTCCCCTCTCTGCCGGATGATGAATACTATCACGCCGATCTGATCGGCGTGGATGTGTATGACACCGGTGGCGCGCTGATCGGACAGGTAAAACAGGTGCTCAACCACGGCGCCTCGGATCTGTTGGATATTCAGGGCCCGGGCCTGAAGGAAGCGGTCCTGCTGCCGTTCACTTTGGCTGCGGTCCCCACTGTGGATCTGGACCAACGCCGCATTGTCATTGACCCGCCTGACGGGGTTTTCTGATGCGTCGGATTGTCGTTCATCCTGGATTTCACAAGACGGCGACAACCACGGTTCAAACTGCATTGGCTGCACAGGCCGACCTGTTGTCGCCCCATGTTCAACTGGTGTTTCGCGACGACATCCTGTCTGCTGCCCGTTCGGCCCAAGCCTATTCCAAGGACAAAGACCCCCTGACCCTGGCGGTTTTTCTGATGGAATTTGCCAGCGTCCTCGAAGCCTGTGACCCGGATGACCCCCGCCCTATGTTGATCTCGACCGAGGATCTGTGCGGATTTCTGGTCGGCCGCCATGGGGTCCGGGACTATTCTGCGGCACCGGCGCTGATGCAGGCGATATGCACCGCGATAACCGAAGTCATGGGGCCCTCTGTTGAATTGCTGTTTTATCTCTCCACGCGGCGCAGCGGTTGGCTGGACAGTTGTTATTGGCAATTGTTGCGCGCCGGGCGTCTGACGATCCCCCTGGACGCATTCGTGAAGCAATATGGCGCGGCCGCAGATTTATCCGGCCAGGTCGAAGCCATCCGACAGGCCATTCACCCGATTACAATTCGCGAAACCGCATTGGAGGACATGACAGGTCCGCTGGGTCCGCTGGGTCCGGTTTTTGATCTGCTCGGGCTGCCTGCACATGTGGTAGAGGCACTTACGCTCCCCGTCCGGAGCAATGTACAGGGCTCGCCTGATCTGCGCGATGAATTGCTCTCCATCAACCAGAGCACGATCAGCGACAGGGAGGCCGAGAGGCTACGCCGCCAGCTCCTGCGCAAAAGCTGGACCCGGCTGCCCAAAAGCTGACGTTTCCTTTTGCCCCGGCACGCGATAAGAGGCGAATATGTCCGACGATACGCCCCATACACCCGCACACGCACCCGCCAAATCCCATGGCCGCAAGGCAATCCGCCCCACGTTTCAACCGCGTGAGCTGATGACGCCGACGCCAGATCTGGTGGGCGTGTGGAAGGCCAAGATCATCACACTGTTCCCAACCGCCTTTCCCGGCGTGCTGGGAGAAAGCCTGACAGGCAAAGCGCTGCAACAGGGGTTGTGGCAGTTGGAGACCGTGGATCTGAGGGAATTCGGCGTGGGCAAGCATCGCAATGTCGATGACACCCCTGCCGGTGGTGGTGCGGGCATGGTTCTGCGTCCAGATGTTTTGGGCGATGCCATCGAGCACACGATGGCAGGTGTGCAGGGCCATTGGCCCATCATCTACCTGTCACCGCGCGGCCGCCCGATGGATCAAAAGATGATGCAGGGCCTGGCGCGCTGTGACGGCGTGACGCTGTTGTGTGGCCGGTTCGAAGGGGTCGATGAGCGGGTGCTGGAACATTATGGCATTCAGGAAGTTTCCTTGGGCGATTTTGTAATGACCGGCGGTGAAATCGCCGCACAGGCGCTGATCGACGCTACCGTGCGACTGATTCCGGGCGTATTGGGCAACCAGGCTTCGACCGAAGAGGAAAGCTTTTCCTCCGGTTTGCTGGAACATCCGCAATACACCCGTCCCGCAGAGTGGAAGGGACGCCCGATCCCCGATGTGCTGATGTCCGGGCACCACGGCAAGGTCGCTGAATGGCGTCACGAGATGAGCGAAAAGATCACCCGGGAAAGGCGCCCAGACTTGTGGGATGTCCATAGCAGGAAGAAGCCCGACTAGGCCGCCCGGGTTCCCATTACGCTGACTTTCTGCATCCAGGCGTCGACGTCTTTGTCTTTTGGATGGCTGGCCTGTGCAAAATGCATCACCTTGACTGGTTTGAAGCCGACAAACCCAAGGATTTGTCTTTTCAGCTGCCAATACAGCGGACGGTTCAACAAGAACCGAAAATACCACCACGGGCTGTCCGAGGTCAGGATGACATGGGCGCTGCGCCCCGATAACAGCGGTTTCGGCAACCCTGTGCCCCTGGGATCAAACGTTCGCCCGGGCAAAAACGTCCTGTCGATCAACCCTTTGAGTTTCGCTGGCAACCCACCCCACCACATGGGGCTGGTCATGACGAAATGCTCGCACCACTCCAGAGAGTCCAGAAACGATTCAAGATCCGGTTCGAGCGGCTTTTGGTTTTTATACCCCCCAAACCCATAGTCGGGATCAAAATCCAGATCATGGAGCGCCACGATTCTGGCGTCATGTCCATTTTGTTTGGCCGCATCAAAATAGGTGCGCGCCAGCTGATGGGAAATCGAAGAGCGGGCTGGGTGCCCATCCAGAATCAGAATGCGTTTTCGTGTCATCACGTTCTCCATAATTGACCACGGTCATTTTAAATACCAGAATTTGACCGTGGTCAATTATACTTTTTGACCCCGGTCACATTTTGTGTAAAAACCCTCGCATGCCCGAAACACTCCAATCCCGCACGCTCAAAACCCGCGCCCGTTTGGTTGCGGCAGCCGAAGAGGTGATTTCCGAAACCGGCTATGGCGCACTGCGTGTCGAAGAGGTCGTGCGCCGCGCTGGTGTGGCCAAAGGAACATTCTTTGCCCATTTCCCCGACAAAGACGCGCTGATGGATCGTCTGATCGGGGCGCGGGTCGACGGAATTCTGGATGATCTGGCGGGACAGGACGCTCCGGGATCCCTCCAAAACCTGATTTCGGTGCTGACCCCTCTGATGCGGTTCATGGCGCATGAACGATATGTTTTTGATGTGATATTGCGCCATTCAGGGGCAGCCCAAAAGGATGACATCGGCCCTATCGCCATGACATTTGGCCGCTTTATCGAGATCCTCACACCGTGGCTGTGCGGTTCGGTCTTTCGAACAGATGCGTCGCCTGAAATCCTCGCCGAAGGTGTTCAGGCCTTTCTGATCAACACCATCGCCTTGCACTTTTGTGCGCTGCACAATGACAGACCAGCGTCCGCGCATTTGGAACGCTATCTTTCGCTGTGGCTGATGCCGCAATCGCCCCTTGATCTAAACGGCTGACCTGCCTATACACCGCCTGTCCGGGACTCGTCTGAGTCGTCTGGGCCTGTTTCGTTTTGACATACGCCCGGTTTTCTTCGACCGGTTGGTCAACGTGAACAGCAATGGAAAGCAACGACGGCTAATCTCTGGCGGGCGCGACACGCGGACCCGATGAAGGCTCAGAGCTCTTGGACGGCGAAAACCTTTGCGGAACAACCGCAAGCAGTTAGGAGATGATCAGATGAACCTGATCGCAGAACTGGAGGCGGAACAGATTGCCGCCCTGGGGCATAACATCCCCGATTTCAAAGCTGGCGATACCATTCGCGTCGGCTTTAAGGTGACCGAAGGCTCGCGCTCGCGTGTGCAGAACTATGAAGGTGTCTGCATCAGCCGTAAAAACGGCAGCGGCATTGCCGGTTCGTTCACCGTTCGCAAGATTTCCTTTGGCGAAGGCGTAGAACGTGTGTTCCCGCTGCATTCGACCAATATCGACAGCATCACCGTCGTTCGTCGCGGTCGTGTTCGTCGTGCCAAGCTGTACTATCTGCGTGCACGTCGTGGTAAATCCGCACGTATCGCCGAAGACGCACACTACAAGCCCAAGAAAGCCTGAGGAGCGGTATCATGAAAAAAGACACCCATCCCGAATATCACGTCATCAACGTCAAGATGACCGACGGCACCATGCTGGAAATGCGCTCCACCTGGGGCAAAGAAGGCGACACCATGGCGCTGGACATCGACCCATCCGTGCACCCCGCATGGACCGGTGGCGGTGCGCGCCTGATGGACACCGGTGGCCGTGTGTCCAAGTTCAAGAAAAAATACGAAGGCCTGGGCTTCTAAGCTTCCCAAGCCGGACCAAAACACCAAAGGCTGCCTTGGTTCGAGGCAGCCTTTTTTGATTTCTCTTCTCCCTCCTCTGCGTGGCCTTGCCACGAGAAAGCCGCTCCGTCGTGAAACAAGCCCTTGCCGATGCGCTGCAACAGCGTGGTTATGAAACCCTGACTCCGGTGCAGACCGCCGTGACCGACCCAGATCTGACCGAACGCGATCTGTTGGTGTCGGCACAGACCGGATCGGGCAAGACAGTCGGGTTTGGCCTGGCATTGGCACCGACGTTGCTGGAAGGTGAAAAATTCGAAGCTGCGGACGCGCCGCTGGCCTTGATCATCGCACCAACGCGGGAATTGGCCTTGCAGGTCAAACGCGAATTGTCCTGGCTCTTTGCCAATGCGGGCGCAACGCTCGCATCCTGCGTCGGCGGCATGGACATGCGCGACGAACGCCGGGCGCTGGCGCGTGGGGCGCATATCGTCGTCGCCACGCCGGGCCGTTTGCGTGACCACATCATGCGCGGCACCATCGACCTGAGCCAGGTGCGCGGTGTCGTTCTGGACGAAGCTGACGAAATGCTGGACCTGGGGTTCCGCGAAGATCTGGAGTTCATTCTGGGCGAAGCCCCGGAAACCCGCCGGACCCTGATGTTTTCTGCCACCGTGCCCAAAGGTATCGCGGCGCTGGCGCAGAGCTATCAGAAGGACGCACAGCGTGTCACCACAGTGGCGGAAAAGGAACAGCACGCCGACATCGAATACAGGCTGATGCATGTCGGCCATCAGGACGCTGAAAACGCAATCATCAATGTACTGCGCTACTACGAAGCGCCCAACGCCATCGTTTTTGCCAACACCCGCGCCATGGTGAACCGGCTGACTACCCGACTGTCCAACCGCGGATTTTCGGTCGTTGCGCTGTCCGGTGAATTGAGCCAGACGGAACGGACCCATGCACTGCAGGCCATGCGTGATGGCCGTGCCCGTGTCTGTGTGGCCACAGATGTCGCGGCGCGTGGCATCGATTTGCCGGGGCTGGATCTGGTGATCCACGCCGAGCTGCCCAACAATCATGAAACCTTGTTGCACCGGTCCGGCCGGACAGGACGCGCCGGGCGCAAGGGTGTCAGCGCGCTGATCGCCCCCCCCAAGATGCGCTCGAAGGCGACGCGTCTGTTGCGGTGGGCCAAGTTGGACGCGCAATTCGGCGAAGCACCATCTGCGGATGATGTCCGTGCCCGCGATCAAGAGCGTATGTTGCAAGACGCCACCTGGCACGACGCCGTGACCGACGCCGAAACGCCGGTTGTTCAGGGCCTGTTGGATCAGTTTACGCCCGAACAGATCGCCGCCGCCTATTTGCGTCTGTATCACGCCCAACGCTCGGCCCCCGAAGAGCTGAGCGCAGCGGATTCCCGCCCGGAGCGTTCGGACAACAGGGCCGCATTTGGTCCCAGCGTCTGGTTTTCGATTGCGGGTGGACGCGACGCCGGAGCCGAACCGCGTCGGTATCTGCCCATGCTGTGCAAGGCCGGCAACACCGATCGCGATGTGTTTGGTGCCATCCGGGTGCAGGACACCGAAACCTTTGTAGAAATCAAGGAAACCGCAGTCGCGGCATTCCTGGAAGCCATTGGCGACAAGGGTGAAATAGAACCAGGAGCAGTCCTGAAGCGTCTGGACAAGGCCCCTGACCTGGGACAGGGCGGTCGCGCCAAATTCGGCAACAAGCCCAAACCCCGCGGTGACAAACCCAAGGCATACGGTGACAAACCCAAATCGTATGGCGACAAACCCAAGGCATACGGCGACAAGCCCAAACCCTATGGTGGCAAACCCAAACTCCATGGCGCGAAAGAACACCGCAAGGGCGAAGGTTGGTCGGAGAAACCCGATTACAATTCGGACAAGCCACGCTCTGCTGCCAAGAAAAGCGCGCCAAAGCCACGGACAGAGCAACCTGTCGAAGAGCCCAAGATGACCGTTACCCAGTTGAAACGGCCAACGCTCAAGGGGCCACAGCCGCCAAAAGGCAAGCCAAGCAGCAAGAAGAACAAAGCACGCAAGACCAGCGGCGGCGCACCCAAAGGCGGTGATGCCCGCCCAAAACGGCCCCCATCCAAGCCGCGCAAAAGTTAAAAAACAATCATGCATGGCCCGACATCCATCGGGCCGTGCGTCTTTCGTCATCCAAACGCTTTTCTTGAAGCGCGACACAACATATAGTCGCGTCAACTAAATCGTGCGGGTTTCGCATTGGCAGGGGAACGCAGGCAATGGCGCATATCATAGTCGTCGGCAACGAAAAGGGCGGCGCAGGGAAATCGACGGTGTCCATGCATGTCGCAACCACATTGGTTCGTCTGGGACACAAGGTCAGCGCGCTGGATCTGGACCTGCGTCAAAGATCGCTGGGCCGCTATCTGGAGAACCGGCAGGACTTTGCCACCAAGGCGGGATTGAACCTGCCGATGGTGGAATGCCACGATCTGCCCGAAATCGACGCATCCATTTTGCAACCCGGCGAAAACATCTATGACCATCGACTGTCCGCTGCGGTGGCCACGTTGGAGCCAGACAATGATTTTATCCTGATTGATTGCCCCGGATCACACACGCGGCTTAGCCAGGTGGCGCATTCGCTGGCCGACACCCTGATCACGCCGCTCAACGACAGCTTTGTTGATTTCGATTTGTTGGCGCATACCGATCAAATGGGCGAAAAGATCGTCGGACCATCGGTCTATTCGGAAATGGTGTGGAATGCCCGCCAGCTGCGGGCCCAGGCCGGGCTGAAGCCAATCGACTGGATCGTCGTGCGCAACCGTGTCGGTACCCAACGTATGGTCAACAAGGAAAAGATGGAACGCGCCATCACCATGCTGTCCAAACGCATCGGGTTCCGGGTCGCGCCCGGATTTTCCGAACGGGTGATTTTCCGCGAATTGTTCCCCCGTGGATTGACCCTGCTGGATCTCAAGGACATCGGGGTCAAGCAGCTGAACATTTCGAACATCGCTGCGCGTCAGGAATTGCGGGACATGATGAAAGCCCTGAACCTGCCCGGCGTCGAAATCGAGATCTGAGCCGCCGCCGGGGGTGTCACCCTTCGAAGATCGTGAACAATTCGATGGGCGCAGCGACGCCACGCAGCATATATCGCCCCAATGACACCAGATCATGGGAGGCAGGTTGCGCGGCGCGATGCACGTGTTCTGAAATGATAATGCTTTGCCCAACGGACCGGTGCATCCCCGAAATCCGCGAGGTCAGGTTCACAGTCGGCCCGATGACGGTGAAATCCAGGCGGTTTTCGGCACCAATATTGCCATAGAGAATCTCGCCAGCGTGCAACGCGAGGGTAAAGCCGGTGGTGGTCAACCCCTGGGCCTCGCGCGTCCGGTTCAGGTCACGGATTTTCACCTGAAGTTCGGATGCCGCATTCAACGCGGCAGTGGCATCCTCTTCGATGCTGCCCAGATCAAACATGGTCAACATGCCGTCGCCCATGAATTTGAGAATATTGCCGCCGTGGTTCTGGATTGTTGCAACCGCCAAGGCGAAATAATCGTTCAACATCTCGATCAGCTCGGTGCCCGGAATGCTCTCGGCAAGGCTGGTAAAATCCTTGAGGTCAAAATAGCAGATCACCGCATCAATCCGCTGCGAAGAGCCGCGCTGGATTTCGCCAGAGAGCACCCGTTTTCCCGCGTCCCGCCCCAGATAGACCCGTAACAGGTCGGCAGCCATCTGCCGATTTGACGATGACTTTAACGCCAGCCCCAAATACGGAAGGCTCCCGCGGATGATGTTCAGGTCGTCATCCTCAAACCCGCCCAACCGGTCAGTTGTCCAGGAAATCAAAACCCCTTCGGGCGCATGATTGGGGTCGATTTCACGGTCGTCCGGCTTTTCAAACCACAATCCGGTGGCGAAATACTCTGTTGCGCCCTGACCGCGCAGATCCTCGAGCAGCGGAAAAACACTGAAATCCTCGTTCACATCCAACCCGGCGCGAAACTCATCAAGGCCATTTGTCAGAATTTGATAAAATGGGCTGCGCACCCATTCGTCAAGGGGGGAGTCGCGGTGTTCGTAATGTTCATGCGACAGGCCATCCGCCCTGGTCCAACTAAACCCAAGGCCGCCGAATTTCGGATGAAACGCACGTTGTGCCAGATGCAGGCGCCACAGGGGCACCCCCATATCCTCGAGACGCTGGCAGTATCCCTGCAACATCTCTTGTTGGCCCGCACCTTGAAGCCCCTGTTGCATGAGCCAGGAGATCAGCGGCATTGCCCGGCCGGCCGATTCCAATGTCAGTGTTGGTTCAGCAACCATCCTCGGCCCCTTTGCGCATGTTACGATTGATATGGGTCTGGATTCGGAAATTTCGAGAGCCAGAGCAACAGTTTATTCCATCCCCGCGAGGCGTCTCAACATCATCCGCAGCAGGGCAACTTCGCCTTTGGTAAACTGGGCTGCCAGTTTCACATCATAGTCTTCGGCCACAGCCCGCAGATCGCGATAGGCGGTTTCTCCGGCCGAAGTCAGCGCCAAATGTTCGGACCGGCGGTCATATTCATCCCTGGTCCGTGATACGAATCGCTTTTGCGTCAGCTTGTGGACAGCTCTTGAGATCTTGGTTTTATGGATTTTTGCCCGATCACCAATTTCTTTGGCCGTCATCTGACCATAGATTCCCAGATGAAACAGGACCCGCCATTCGGTGCGCAACATCCCATAGCGATCCTTGTAAACCTGTTGAAAGGCAAGCGAACTTTCTTCGGCTGCCTGGTTCAGTAAAAACGGCAGAAATTCACGCAAGGCAAAGTCATCTTTTTGGGTCATTGTGATCTCCTTCCCCTTGTTAGTTACAAAATCAACTATTACCGAAGCAAGCAGTAAGTAAAAGGAACGCGCGAAATGAAACCTCAAATTGCCCCGCATCGGATGGTACAGGCCCCATCACTTGCCGGTCCGAATGAAGGATACATGCCCGGGTTCGGCAATGATTTCGAAACCGAGGCTCTGCCCGGTGCCCTGCCCCAAGGTATGAACAGCCCACAAAAATGCGACTATGGTTTGTATGGCGAACAGTTGAGCGGCACCGCTTTTACCGCTGACCCACCAGAACGGACCTGGTGCTATCGCATCCGCCCATCGGTCAAACATTCACATCGATACACCAAGATCGACCTGCCCCTGTGGACATCCGCGCCCTGCGTCGATCCGGATGTCATCAGCCTGGGCCAGTATCGCTGGGATCCGGTTGCCCATTCCGACGATGGCCAAACCTGGCTGACCGGTATGCGCACCATGACCACCGCAGGGGACGTGAACACCCAGGTCGGCATGGCCAGCCATGTATATCTGGTCACCGAGTCGATGGTAGACGATTACTTTTTCTCCGCTGATTCCGAACTGCTGGTCGTCCCACAGGAAGGCCGCCTGCGCTTTGCGACCGAGCTGGGGATCATTGATTTGGAGCCACAGGAAATCGCCATCATTCCGCGTGGTCTCGTGTATCGCGTCGAAGTTCTGGACGGCCCCTGTCGTGGGTTTGTCTGTGAAAACTACGGTCAGAAATTCGAACTGCCAGGTCGCGGGCCGATTGGGGCCAACTGCATGGCCAATCCGCGTGATTTCAAAGCCCCGGTGGCGGCGTTTGAAGACCGGGAGGTCCCATCGACTGTCACCGTCAAGTGGTGTGGCCAGTTCCATCGCACGGATATTGGTCAGTCGCCTTTGGATGTGGTGGCATGGCACGGCAACTATGCACCCGTGAAATATGACCTCAAAACGTACTGCCCTGTGGGTGCGATCCTGTTCGACCACCCGGATCCATCGATCTTTACCGTGTTGACGGCGCCATCGGGTGTACCGGGCACGGCAAATATCGATTTTGTTCTGTTCCGGGACCGCTGGATGGTGGCTGAAAACACCTTCCGCCCACCGTGGTACCACAAGAACATCATGTCCGAACTGATGGGCAACATCTACGGCCAGTATGACGCCAAACCACAGGGCTTTGTTCCAGGTGGCATGAGCCTGCACAACATGATGCTCCCACATGGACCTGACAAGAATGCGTTCGAGGGCGCGTCGAATTCAAACCTGGGGCCGGAAAAGCTGGAAAACACCATGTCGTTCATGTTCGAAACCCGCTTCCCGCAACATCTCACCGCATTTGCAGCCAATGAAGCACCGCTGCAAGATGACTATATCGATTGCTGGGCCGACATCGAAAAGAAATTCGATGGTACACCCGGATTGAAATAAGGCCAACGGTGCGTGCAAGCACGCACCCTACGGCGCATCGACACAATGTAGGGTGTGTGCTTGCACGCACCTCCCGACAAAGGAAAACCAATGCCCTTGATGACAAGCTGGGTGACATCGGCAAATGATGCCAACCACCCGTTCCCGCTGAACAACCTGCCGTATGGCGTGTTTTCAACCGATAGCGACGATGCCCGTTGCGGGGTCGCCATCGGTGACTTGATCCTTGACATGCAGGCCGCTGAAGACGCCGGGTTGATCACGCTTGCAGACTATGCCCTGTTCGAGCTGCCCATCTGGAACGACCTGATGGACGAAGGGCCTGCCGTTTGGGCCGCCCTGCGTGATCGCCTGATTGCTCTGCTCTCCGATGGGGCCGCCGAACGCGACAAGGTCGAACCGTTGCTGGTTCCAATGGCCGATGTCACGCTGCACATGCCTTTTGGTGTCAGCGAATACACCGACTTTTATGCCGGCAAGCAGCACGCCCAGAACATGGGGGCCATCCTGCGCGGCTCTCCGGATCTGCCCGCCAACTGGCTGCATATTCCGATCGGTTACAATGGGCGCGCCTCGTCAGTTGTGGTTTCGGGCACCCCGATCCACCGCCCCAATGGCCAGACCAAGGCACCGGACGCAGATATGCCGTCCTTTGGCCCCTCCAAGCGGCTCGACATCGAGCTGGAAATGGGCGCGATTGTCGGCACCGGTTCGGAATTTGGCCAGCCCGTGACGGTGGATCAGGCCGATGCCATGATCTTTGGCTATGTGTTGCTGAACGACTGGTCAGCACGCGACATTCAGGGCTGGGAATACCAGCCGCTCGGCCCGTTTCAGGGCAAGGCGTTTGGCACCTCGATCAGCCCATGGATCGTGACCGCCGCCGCGCTGGAGAGCTTCCGCGCGCCCACCCCGCCGCGGGACAAGGAATTGCTGCCTTATCTGAACGGCAGCAAAGACGGCCTGTATGACATCGAGCTCGAAGTTTTGATGCAACCAAACGGCGCTGACAGTGCGTCGGTTATCTCGAAAACCAACTACAACCGCATGTATTACTCGGCGGCCGAACAGCTGTGCCATCACGCGATTGGTGGCTGCGAGATGAACGCCGGCGACCTGCTGGGATCGGGCACGATTTCTGGCCCTGTGCGCGAGGAATACGGCTCTCTTATGGAGCTCAGCTGGGCCGGGCGCGAACCCTTCACGCTCGACACCGGGGAAACCCGCGGCTTTATCGAAGACGGAGACACGCTGACCCTGCGCGGCAATGCCCGCGGCGATGGGTTCACTATTGGATTTGGCGATTGCGTGGGCACCATCCTGCCCGCCGTGACATGGCCCGCAGAATAAGGATCTGACAAATGGCAAAAGCATTCGCGTCCCAAGGGGACATGACAGAAAAGAAAATCACCTTCGACGAAATCGGAGACGGCCTCTATGCGTTCACGGCCGAAGGCGACCCAAATTCGGGCGTAATCATCGGTGACGACAGCGTCATGATCGTCGAAGCCCAGGCCACACCGCGTTTGGCCAACAAAGTCATCGAGTGCGTGCGTTCGGTTACCGACAAACCGATCAGCCATGTGGTCCTGACCCACTATCACGCTGTCCGCGTGTTGGGGGCCTCGGCGTTCGATGCGCAGCAGATCATCATGGGCGACACCGCCCGTGCAATGGTTGTCGAACGCGGCCAGGAAGATTGGGACAGCGAATTCCAACGGTTTCCCCGCCTGTTCGAAGGTCACGAAAGCATCCCAGGCCTGACATGGCCGACCACGACCTTCTCCGAAGACATGACCGTCTATCTCGGCAACCGCCGTGTGGACCTGATGCATCTGGGTCGTGCCCATACAGCAGGTGACATCGTCATTCATGTGCCGGATCAGAACGTCATGTTCACCGGTGACATCGTCGAAGACCATTCCGCCTGTTATTGCGGTGATGGACATTTTGGCGACTGGGGCAGCACATTGGACAACATAGCGGCCTTTGACGTGGACGCGATTGCGCCCGGTCGCGGTGGTGCATTGATCGGCAAAGAGGCTGTGAACCGCGCCATCGAAAGCACCCGTGACTTTGTCGAAAGCACCTATCGCCCGGCTGCCAAAGTGGCCGCCCGCGGTGGATCGCTGAAAGAAGCCTGGGACGCGGTGCGCGCCGAATGCGACCCCAAGTTCGCCGATTATGCGATCTATGAACACTGTCTGCCATTCAACGTGGCGCGCGCCTATGACGAAGCACGCGGGATCGACACACCGCGGATCTGGACTGCCCAGCGCGATCTGGACATGTGGGCCGCCCTGCAAGGCTGACCCAAAACGGCCGCCCGGGGCACCTTGATCCAGATCGTGTTGCCCCGGTCCAATCGATGAGACCATGAAACCATCCTCCCGGCGCAGACCCGTGCCGGGACACAGAGAAGATGTGCCCATGGCACAGCCCGAATTCAGGAGGAGAACAGATGAACAAGATTTTTGAAGTTCCCCTGTATCCGTATGAACGCCATGCGGATCAGGATGCATCATCCCCAGCACGTCACAAGGTGATCGTCGTCGGCGCCGGCCCCATCGGCCTGGGCGCGGCAATTGATCTGGCCCAGCAGGGTGTCGAAGTGCTGGTGCTGGACGACAATGACAAGGTCAGCTTTGGCTCGCGCGCTGTGTGTTATGCCAAACGCCCGCTGGAAATCCTGGACCGTCTGGGTTGTGGCCAGCCGATGGTCGACAAGGGTGTGAAATGGAACATCGGCAAGGTCTTCTTTGATGACCGGCAGGTCTATGATTTCAACCTGCTGCCCGAAGAGGGCCACCAGCGTCCCGCCTTTATCAATCTGCAGCAATATTATTTCGAAGAATACATGGTAAACCGGGTCCGCGAATTGCAGGCCGAAGGGGCACCCATCGAAATTCGGGGCCGCAACAAGGTCGAAGCCATTGGCACCCATGATGATCACGTCAAGGTCGAAGTGGAAACCCCTGAAGGGTCCTATACCGTCGAAGCCGATTGGCTGATCGCCTGTGATGGGGCCGGATCCCCGATCCGCGCAATGATGGGCAAGGATTTTGTCGGCCGCGTGTTCGAGGACAACTTTCTGATCGCCGACGTGATCATGGAGGCCGAATTCCCAACCGAACGTTGGTTCTGGTTTGACCCGCCGTTCAACCGGGGTCAGTCCGCTCTTTTGCACAAGCAACCCGATGGGGTCTGGCGTATTGACCTGCAATTGGGCTGGGACATCGACAAGGAACGCGAAAAGCGGCCCGAAAACGTGATCCCGCGGCTCAAAGCGATGTTGGGCGAAGAGGTCGAGTTCGAACTGGAGTGGGTGTCGATTTATACCTTCCAGTGCCGCCGGATGGAGCAGTTCCGTCATGGTCGGGTGGTCTTCGCTGGCGATGCCGCGCATCAGGTCTCCCCCTTTGGTGCCCGTGGCGCAAATTCGGGCCTGCAGGACACCGACAACCTGTGTTGGAAACTGAAACTGGTGATGGACGGCAAGGCGCCCGAAAGCCTGTTGGACAGCTATGATTACGAACGTGTGTACGGCGCGGACGAGAACATTCTGAATTCATCGCGGTCGACCGATTTCATTACGCCAAAATCCGATATGTCCCGCGTCCTGCGCGACGCGGTTCTGGACCTGAGCGAACAGTATGAATTCGCCCGCCCATT
The DNA here is from genome assembly GCA_025141015.1 of Rhodobacteraceae bacterium M382. Lineage (NCBI taxonomy): Bacteria > Pseudomonadati > Pseudomonadota > Alphaproteobacteria > Rhodobacterales > Paracoccaceae > Rhodobacteraceae bacterium M382. The sequence goes on from CP081098.1 coordinate 4,398,111, forward strand.
GGTGAATTCGGGCCGTTTGTCGGTGCCTTGCACCTATGACGGGTCGCCATTGAATTCGGCCGATGCGTTGGATGGTCCCGCCCGCACCCGGCCAGGATCACCTTGCCCGGACGTCCCGTTGGGGGATGAGTTCCTGTTGCCGAAACTTGCTGACAAATTCACTCTGCTGACCATCGACGCCGATGCCCCCGATCTGATCGAAGAGGACGGCATCGAAGTCACCCGCCTGGCATTGTCGGTAAAGGACGACCCGACGTTGGCGCTCAAGGCGCGGTACCTGGGGGACAATGACAGCGGTGTCTATCTGATCCGCCCGGACCAGCACGTCGCCGCCCGTCGACCCAGCTTTGATGAAAACCAGTTCCGGCACGCGATCCGCCGGGCAACAGGCAAGGAGTAACACCCATGTCCGATCTAAACCTGACCCCAAACATCAACGGCGCAGATGATTTCTATGCCGAACTTTTGTCTGCCCACGAAGGTCTGGAGAAAACCGACAGTGACGCGCTGAACGCCCGGCTGATCCTGGTGTTGGCCAATCACATTGGTGATCGCACCGTGCTGACCCAGGCGCTGAAGGCTGCCGCTCTGAAAGAGGAATGATGAACATGAAAATCGAACAAATCCATCACGTTGCCTATCGCTGCAAGGATGCCAAGGAAACCGTTGAATGGTATGGCAAGATGCTGAACATGGATTTCATCCTGGCAATTGCCGAGGACCATGTCCCATCAACCCATGAACCCGACCCCTATATGCATCTGTTCCTGGATGCGGGGAACGGCAACGTGCTGGCGTTCTTTGAACTGCCGACCAAGCCGGAAATGGGGCGCGACCCCAACACACCGATCTGGGTGCAGCACATCGCATTCAAGGTCAAGGACCGCGCAACGCTGATCGAATTCAAAGAGCATCTGGAGGCCAATGGCGTCGATGTTCTGGGCGTGACCGACCATTCGATCTTCCATTCGATCTATTTCTTTGATCCCAATGGCCACCGTGTCGAGCTGGCCTGCCCGGATCCAGAGGAAGAAGCCATGCTGAAACGCATGGACGAGGTGAAGTGGGACATGCTGAATGAATGGTCCGTGACCAAAAAAGCGCCCAAACACGCCGACTGGTTGCACGCCAAGGAACTCAACAAGGACGCCTGATCCTGCTATCCTTTGCACATAGTCGCACTAAACTGATGACAACCGGCTCCTGCGAGCCGGTTGTTTGCCAACGGACAGGGGCACGAGATGACCGACACCATTCTATTTGATTATTGGCGCTCGTCCGCGAGCTATCGACTGCGCATTGCGCTGAATTTGGCCGGGATTGAATACAGGGCCATTTCGATTGATCTGACAAAGGGCGAACAGCGGTCTGGCGATCATCTGGCACGCAATCCACAGGGATTTGTGCCGGTCCTGGAGATTGACGGGCTGCAACTGACCCAATCCCTGGCCATTCTAGACTATCTTGACCAGACCCGTAATCTGGGGCTTGTGCCAACTGGTCCCGCAGAGAGAGCCAAGGTTCAGGCGCTGGCGCACTCTATTGCCGTGGATGTTCACCCGGTTTGCAACCTGCAAGTCGCCAAATATGCCACAGGGTTAAGCGGCGGTGCCGAAGGGATGCCCGGCGATTGGATGAAACATTTCATTCGCCCCGGATTGCAGGCCTTCGAAACCCTTCTGGCACAGTTTGACCAGTCGCCCTATTGTACCGGCGACAGACCGGGATTGGCCGATATCTGCCTGATGCCGCAACTTTACAACGCTCGGCGTTGGGGCGTCGAAATTTCAGACTTATCCCGTTTGCTGGGCGTAGAGGCGGCCTGTGCCGAACACCCGGCTTTTGTTGCGGCTTATCCGGATGCCGTGCAACCCGCGTGATCTGTGACCACGCCTAGGGCTGGCTCAGGGCCGCGATCAACTCTTCGAGCAGCTTGCGCCGCCGACGGGACGCCGAAAAACTGTCCGGCCAGGTCAGCCAATACCCTTCGGCGCAGGGCAGTGGCGGAACATCAATCAGGGTCAGCTGATCGGTTGCCAGAAAATGCCGGGCCAGCACACGGGAGCCCAGAACAATGCCTTGGCCCAACCGCGCCGCGCGCAAGGCATGCCCCATGGAATCCACGTTCAGCCCGCTGAAATGGGGCACCGGAAGGTTTAAGGCACGTGCCCATTCCTGCCATCCGGGGCGTTCGCCCCGAAGTTCGATCGCCGGGCGGAGTTTCCAGTCGTCCGGATCCCAGTGGGTGGGCATCATGGGTTGCAATACTTCGGGGTGCAACAGATGCGCCTGCCGCCCAGGCCAGGGTCCGCGACCATAGCGCAATTGCAAAGCTGTGCTTTCATCCGCAAAAGCCGACCGCAGTGGCACCGAATTGGTGACAAAACGCAGGTCCGGATAGGCGGCCAAGAACGGCACCACCCGTGGCAGAACAAGCGTATCCAGATGCGATGACAGGGCGGCCAACCGAATTTCACGGGGGCTTTTTCCAAACAGGTCAACCGTACCCTGTTCCAAGGTTCTGAGCGTCTCCTGGACCAGCGGCAAATAGCTTTCGCCATCTACGGTCAGGGTCACTCCACGGGCCCCACGCGAAAACAGCGGCCGTCCCAACCAGCTTTCCAAATTGCGGATTCGTTGGCTGACGGCGGCCTGCGTCGCCCCTTGTTCCTGGGCTGCTGCGGTGAAATTCCCGTGTCGGCCAGCTGCCTCGAACACACGCAACCAGTCGAGAGGAGGCAGCCCAGATTGCTTACGCGATTGAGGCATTAGTTTTTCCTGGCCTATTTACCAAAAAGAATTAATTCTTTTAATGTCATTTCACGGGTAGATGCGCAACCAGAACCAGGCAAATCGGAGACCCAGTCATGTCCAGTTCCGTTCACGTCGATGCTTCAGGCACCTTCCTCACCCTTGTTGATGGCACGTCCCGCCCCTTGCGGTTTCATGCCGTCTGGCTGCGTGACAATGCATTGGATGACCAGACCCGCGCGCCGGGAAACGGTCAGCGTTTGATCACCATCGGAGACATCCCCGCAGATACCCGCATTGCCACGGCTTCGGTCGCGGCAGAGACCCTGAGCGTGACCTTTGCGCCTGAAGACAAAACCGTTGCCTTCCCCATCAGCTGGTTGGTCAACAATGCCTATGACCGGGACCAAACCGCACCGTTGGGCTGGCTGGCCGGGAACGTGACAACCTGGGACGGCACCCGGACCGCACCCAGCTTTGACTGGACGGCGGTACAATCCAATTCTTCGGCAAAGCGAGACTGGCTGGCCGCGATTGCGGAATTGGGTTTTGCCAAGCTGACCGCAGGCCCCACAACCGAGGGTGCGCTGATCCAGGTCGCTGACCAATTCGGTTATGTGCGCGAAACCAACTATGGCCGCCACTTTGAAGTTCGCACCGAAGTGAACCCTACGAATCTGGCCTATACTGGATTGGGTCTGCAGGCCCATACTGACAATCCCTATCGTGACCCTGTTCCGTCCCTGCAGATCCTGTATTGCCTGGAAAACTCCGCCGAGGGTGGCGAGAGTATTGTCGTTGATGGCTTTCGCGTCGCCGAACGTCTGCGCGCAGACAATCCCAAAGGATTTGCCCTGTTGTCCGGATATCCGGCCCGGTTCGAATACAAGGGAACGGATGGCGTGTGGCTGCGGTCACGACGCCCGATGATCGAATTGTCGCCGGATGGGCAGCTGATTGGCATCCGGTTCAACAATCGGTCTTCGGCCCCTTTTGTAGACATCCCCTTTGACCAGATGGAAGCCTATTACGCGGCGTACCGCCAAATGGGGTCCTACATCGACGACCCGGACATGGGCGTGGCATTCAAGCTGGAACCGGGCGAGAGCTTTATCGTCGACAACACACGGGTGCTCCATGCCCGCAAAGGCTACTCTGGCGCGGGATCGCGTTGGCTGCAAGGATGCTATGCTGACAAGGATGGCCTGTTGTCGACCCTGACCGTCCTGTCTGAATTCAAGGAAGCTGCAGAATGAACGCGCCTGATTTTTCGACCCTGACCCAGACGAACATTGTCGCCTTTCTCGGGGATATCTTTGAGCGGCGCGGCGGTGAAGAATACCTGGGTGAACCCGTGACCATGGCCGAACACATGCTGCAGGGCGCAGCCATCGCAGAACAGAATGGCCAGGACGAAATCATCATCGTCTCGGCGCTGTTGCACGACATCGGCCATTTCACATCGGAATTTGGCACCTTCACCATGAACGACACCGAAGACCGGTACCACGAAGAGGCCGGTGCCAAGGTTCTGGAACAGTTCTTCCCGACCGTCGTCACCGATTGCGTGCGCTACCATGTGGCCGCAAAGCGGTATCTGTGCGCGACAAAGCCGGAATATTTCAACCGCCTGTCCGATGCCTCGATCCACTCTCTGAACCTTCAGGGCGGGCCCATGACACCCGAAGAGGTGGAGGTTTTTCAACAGAACCCCAATCTCAAGCAAATCATTGCAGTGCGCTATCTGGATGAGGCCGGAAAACGCGCGGATATGGACACGCCGGACTATTGGCATTTTGCACCGATGGTCCAACGCATCGTTGACCAGCATTTCGCCTAACGGGCAGGTTTCCCCGGCACGACAAACCCGTGCCGGGGAAAAGCGTCAGGCGACTTCGACACTCTGCTCTACGGACAGTTTTTCGATGTCCCCGGACTCTCCCACGGTGATCATTTCGCCGTGGGTCAGCTGTTCGAGACCGGAACAGGCCACCAGCATCATGACCTTCTTTTCACGAGCAACGATTGCCATGTGGCTGAGCCACCCACCAACCTGACTGAGCACGGCTCCAGACCGTTGCACCCATGGCAACCATGCTGGATGGACCATCTGACAGACCAGAATGTCTCCGTCCTCGAAACCTTCAAACAGCGCTTCGGGGTCGCCGTCGTCCTGGTCGACCCAGAACACCTTGCCGGACTTTTGGCCTTCGCCGGACACGCAGGTTCCCGACAACGCCGACTCCGCATGGGCCGTGGATTTGAGACCCATCGACAAAAGTTCGCAATCGCGCAAGGTCAGCGAGGCCGCTTTGGGAGCAAGTTTCCTTTTGATCTCGGCCTCTGCCTTTCTGAGTTCTGCCATTGCCACAAGGTCCGCCGTGTCGCTCCAGTCTGCCTGGGTGATCTCCCCCAGGCGCAATTGGAAAATCAGATCGGACAACTTGCTGACCTCCCCCAGGGCCAGAAATGCCCGGCGCAGCTCTGCATAGATTCGCAAGGCTTCGTGTTTTGCCTGTTCCTTCAGATCCTGCAAGGCAATCGCCAGATCGATGGTTTTCTCCAAGTCCGCAGGAAGGTTCGCCGGAACCTGTGGGTCCGGCCCCAGAGTGTGGACAGAGGTGTTGAGCAACGGCCACAACAATTCAGTCGCCTCCCCATAGCGCGGGCTGCTCAATTCATAGTCGAACAGGGCCCGGTGCCCCATCAGGCGCAGCGCCTGGGCCTTGCCCTGCGTGGCACCCAATGCGGCACACCGTGCCATAATGCTGCTGGGCGCATGCGGAAGTTCGGCCTGCATGAGATGGCTGTTCAGACTCAGATCTCCGGTTGCGGCTGTCCGGGCTTCGGTCATGGTGAAACCAGCCAGGATATTGATCTTTTCCGCTTCGACATAAATGTCATGCACCAACAGATCATGAAGCTCGGCAATGCTGTGCACGATCCGATCCACAGGCAACTTGGCGTAATCCACCGCCTGATAGAACGACAGCGCCTCCGCCAACCGCGGGATTGTATTCTGCCGAAACTCCTGCGGATAGGTTGATGCCTTCTTGCGCAGCTTGCGTGCTTGGGACTCTGTCAAATGCAGGGTCATGCTTTCTTTCAGCTTGGCATCAACAAATGTCTTGCCAAACAGGTGGACCAGATGTCCGTCGCCACCTTCGGGCAGCTTATAGGGGACACCCAGGTCGCGGCACGCCAGATCAACGCTGCCACCCGGAGCCCACAAGGTCGCCATGACGGAATAGGACAACGGTGTCGGGCGCGGCAGAACTTCGGACATTTCATCCTGTTCCAGAATTGCGGCCCCCGGGGTCGAACCTGCAAAGCGTGTCAGGATTCGCGCCCATTCCCGGACCCGGACCTGTTCAAGAGCCGAACCCGCGGACAAGGTGGTAATGTCACGGCTTTGAACAATTTGAAACCGCCCATTGGCATAAGCCCATTCGATATCCTGCGGCCCCCCAAAGATCTTCTCGATACGCTCACCCAACGCCAGCAAGGGCCCAAGATCAATTTCACCAGGGTCACCGTCGAGCAACTCTCTGGTATAGCGACCAAATCGCAGGCTGATCGGGGTCACGCGACCGGAAACCAGATCCTCACCGCACCCCGCAACCATTTCGACCATACACATGCCCGGTGCCAATGGGTCCTGGGTGAACAGCACTCCGGCATATTCTGCGTCTACCATCTGCTGGACCAGAACATTGCCATCCGCTGCGCCTTCGCCCTCATAACTCAATGCCCGGGCAGACTGGAACGAAGCGATGACATGATCCAGAGCATCAGCCATACCATCCTCTTGCACATCCAGAACACTCTCGAAGACACCGGCGAAACTTTGGCTCGCCCCATCTTCGTTGGCCGCAGAACTGCGCACTGCGCAGGGATGCCCACCAGCAAGAGACCACACCCTGTTGGAAAACCGACGCCGATCTGCGCCAGTCAGGGCGCTGAAATCGGTCAACGCAGACTGCCGCAACACGACGCCGTTGGGCACCTGGATGCCAGCCTTGGTCAGCACCGATAGGCGATACGCCTTGTTACCGGCACCAATCAATGCCTCGGTGTCGCTCAGCGGGATCAAGCCGCGCGGCAGCCGGGTTCGGAAAACCTGATGCACAAGCCCCCGCCCCAATGTCAGCGCACGCGCCAGATGCCCGGTAACATAGGCCCGCTGAAGCAGGAGCAGCACCAAGGCAGAACACAGATACAGACCGGCCGCTGCATTCAATCCAAAGACCAGAAAGAACAGCCCAGCGCCGCCAAAAATCGCCCATAGCCATGCCTGACGGCGGGTTTTGGCGATCGCCCAGCACAAATACACAACAGCCAAACCTGTGAACAACAAAGGCACTGCATAGCTGGAGTCAGGTACCCCCAATTCGTCCAGCCACAAGAACGAAGCCTGTGTCCGTTCCCCCGCCTGCTGCGCAGCGGAGACCCCCAACATAGTCACCGGCAGGAACAACAGAGCTATCAGGTTACGCCCCGGCGTCAGTCCTTTGTCCTTGTAGAAGGCCTGAATGGCCCGGGCTTTGCGCACAGGATCGTTTCGCAGCCGGTCCTTGATGTCGGACATCTCGTCTGATGATGCCGATGTGATCATCTGGTCCTTCTCGGCTTTGAGCGCGACGGGAAGGATAAGAAGGCGCGTGATCACCGACAGACCTATGAGCGCCAGGATCAGATGGCTTTTGTCCCCAACCCAGACCAGCGCCGAAGCCAGATAATCAATCGCCCGAGACCACAGGGTCTTTTGCTGATCTGCGAGCCAGTTTTGCACATGCTGTTTTGGTGCCGGGGGAATAAAATAGTCCCAGGGCGTGGTATAGCGTCCCCTGAAGTCCAACCCGGCACGGGTCAACTCCAGCCCCAATACCTGGGCCATAAAGCAACTTCGCCGGTCATAACACGCGGCCACCGTCGGCAAATCGCTGCGCAAGGCAGCAATTCTGGACTGTAGTTCGCTGGTTGGCAAAGCCCGGATCGGAATATTGACCGCACCTGGCAGATGCCCGGCCTCAAAATCCCCCGGGTACCTTGTATCCACCACCTGCACGTCTCCCTGTTCCAGAAGACCCTTGAATTTGCTGGTGCTAATCAACACCGATTTGTTTGGGTATTCCGGGATGGCACGCAGATCTGACAGGCTTTCGACCTCGGCATCCGAAAATGGTCTCCCCTCGACGATCCATTTTTCAATCCCTCCGGCAATAAACCTACAGTCAATACCCTGTGCTGCCAGCGCCTCGCATGTTTCCGAGCTTCGATTCCCGTTGTGGCAGAACAGAACTACACTTTGTCCCGGCTCCAGCGGTGTGCTCTGGAGAAAATCCGGGAACCGAACATGGGTCGACCCCGGCAGGGTTCCCATCTCGTTCTCGCCGGCTTCACGAATATCATAGAACAAAGAGGTCGATTCTCCCGCAGGCGTGCTCAACAATTGCGCTGCCCTGTCTGTCGAAATTGCCAAGGGGTGCTCAACCTGAGCCGAAAACCGCTTTTCCTTAAGCGTCTCGTCTTGGATCTTGGTTCCGGAAAAGCTCGCCGGTCGTACCAGTGTCGCCTGCAATCTGTCCTGTTCAGATTGTTGAGCCGTTTGATATTGCCAGACGTTCAAACCGATCAACCCTGCGATCATCACGGCGAGCGCCCATTTGACAGAGCTGGGCACTCGTCTCGTCTTGTTGGAAGACCGAGGCTTTATCCCCAATCGACCAAACAGCATGGCGCCGACACCCGATACCGTTGCGATTGCAACTGTAAGGATCTGGGAGAGAGACGAAACTGAACCGATAACAAGTTCCGGGGATGGGATCGCCGCAACAGGCGTCGACAGGAAGACCGAAAACAACCCTCCAAAGAGCACAAACAGCACTGAGTGCAACACGGTGCGGCTGACAGATTTGATCACGTTATGTTCCGCCTATACTTAAAGTTGTGCCTCAACTTTTATTTCAATCTCATTAAAAAACTCGGAAAATCCTACGGAATGGTTAACGCCACCAAGGAATCTTCGCCTGAGTCAAATCAGGTAAAACCCGGGTGGGTTAACGAAATATTTTGATCCCATCAGGCACAGTTGGTGAACGCGCGCCCTTATGCGGTGCCAGCTTTGAACCACGGAGGGATCCGCAATGCGTAACAAAACCGCGACTTTCACACGGGGCAGTGGGTTGAGCATCACCTTCGCCCGCCTGCTCCATCTCGCGATCTTACTCTCGGTTTTGATGTTTCCGAACCTGGGTCGGGCGGAACTCAATTTGGTTTTTGGGACTTACGCCGCGGACAAGCCGACCGAAACTGTCCGCAAATACGGCCCCTTTCTGGCGTTTTTGTCGGATCAGCTCACCACGCGATTGGGTCAGCCGGTAAATATAAAGATGAAAATCGACAAGGATTACGATGCCGCTATCGAGAATCTGGCAAACGGATCTGTCGATTTTGCGCGATTTGGTCCCGCATCCTATATCAAGGTCAAGAACCTGAACCCGGACGTTCAGATCATTGCCATCGAAGCCAGGAACGGGACCAAACGGTTCAATGGCGTCATTGCCGTTCGCACCGACAGCGAATTTGAAACCCTGGCTGATCTGAAAGGCCAAAGCTTTGCGTTTGGCGACGAACTGTCCACGATCGGACGATACCTCGCACAAAGCCATCTCCTGAATGCGGGAATCTCAGGTAATGACCTGAGTTCCTACACTTTTCTGGGGCGCCATGACATCGTGGGAGAGGCCGTCGGTGCCGGGAAGTTTTCGGCTGGCGCCCTGAAGGAAAGCACCTTCCTAAAGCTCGTCGCCAAGGGTGTCCCGATCCGTGCTCTTTTCAGGTTTGAAAACGTCACCAAGCCTTGGCTTGCGGCAGCTGGACTATCCAATGAGATTTCGACGCATATTGAAGAAATCATGGTTGATCCGCAAAACGCCGACCATGTCATGAAGGTCGCCAAACACGGTTTTTTGCAGGGCAGCGATGCCGACTATGACTTTGTTCGTCGCGCGATCGAACACTCCACTTCCTTTTAAGACAGCAAATACGGACGACAACGATGAAGCGTGCAAGCATCCTGGTTCAAATCGTTGGATCGCTGCTTATCGCAGCAATTGGTGTTGCCGTTGCGGTTGGACTGATTGAGCGCAGGATCGAAACCCAACGGCTCGAGGCCCAATTGACCTCACAAGCTGACCTGACGGTGTCACTGCTCAGCGGCTTGATGCTCGAAGCGATACTCGTCGAAGATACCCCGGTCCTGGAAACCGCGATGCAGGAGGCTGTCACACGAAACATCAATCTTGTTTCCATCTCCCTGCTGAACACCAGCGGGAAAGTCGTCGCTTCTGCACAAAGTCATATCGAAAGAACCCCCGAAAGTGTCGCAGAATTCAGGCGCCACATCGAGTTGGAGGGAATGAACTTTGGCACAATGATTGTCGAATGGTCGACACGCAAAGGCGAAGAAATGATCCGCCAGAATGTTACACAGGCGTTGTTGACGACCCTTGTAACCGTAGCAACACTGTCCCTGGTTTTTTTGTCTCTCACTCATGTTTTGGCCATGCGCCCGTTGCACTTGATCCACGAACGGATGTCACATGCAATTGCAGGAGCCATCCCCCCGACAAAAACGCTCCCCTGGTTCGCCTCTCATGAATTTCAGGCGTTGAACATGTCTGTTGGCGTCCTTGAAGATACATTTGCGGAAAGAGATGAGCGTGAACATGCGCTAATGTTGGCCCGCAAGACTGCTGATTCAGCAAACAGAGCGAAATCCGACTTCCTCGCCAATATGAGCCACGAAATTCGAACGCCAATGAATGGCGTCATCGGTATGGCGGAACTGATGCTTGAAACAGATCTGAATGAAGATCAGCAAATGTATGCCGAAACGATTTTCAAATCCGGCTCTGCGCTTCTCGCGATCATAAATGATATTCTCAATTTTTCCAAAATTGAGGCAGGAAAGCTCAAGCTGGAAAAGGCACCGTTCAATTTACAAACCGCCATCGAGGATGTTGTCACCCTTCTGTCCCCAAAAGGAGCTGAAAAGGGTGTTGAAATCACAATGCGCTATGACCCAACGCTTCCAATTGCCTTTCTGGGAGACGTTGGGCGCATACGTCAGATTCTGACGAATATCGCGGGGAATGCAGTGAAATTCACCCTTGAGGGATATGTCTTCATCGACGTCTCGGGGGAACAAACCGGTGAAGCCTACGACATCAAAATAAACATTGTCGATACAGGCATCGGCATCCACAAAGATATGATCCGGCAAATCTTCGGTGAATTCGAACAGGTGGAATCCACTGCTACCAGAACATTTGAGGGAACAGGTCTGGGACTCGCGATATCTACTCGTCTCACTGCGCTGATGGGCGGGAGTATTTCGGTCAAATCAGAACCCAATGTTGGCTCGGAATTTACGCTCACTCTTCCTCTGATCCCCTGTGCGATCCCCGTGTCACCTCCCTGTGATACAGGGGTAGATTTGAAGGGCAGACGTATATTGGTTATCGATGATTTGTCTCTGAACCGTCAAATTCTTTTTGAACGGCTTTCCTCGTGGGACATGCGGCCGACTTTGGCGTCTTCCGGCAATGACGCCTTACGCTTGATTGACGAGTGCTCACCTGAAGAGCCTTTTGAAATTATTATCCAGGATTATCAAATGCCCGGCCTTGATGGCTTGGGTCTTGCCAAGAAACTTCGTCAGATTGAAGCACTGAAGAGCGCTCCGCTGATTATCCTGTCGTCCACCGACACCACGTTGGATCTGGTCACGAAAAAGGAACTTGGCATTGACGAAATGGTCTTGAAGCCAATCAGATCAAATCACTTGATGTCGGTTTTGAAAAGAAGCTTACTTCCCCCCAAAGGACCAAAGAGTGATACAGCCCCCCTCCCGCCGAAGGACAATTTGGACCTTTCAAATTTGAGCATTTTGGTGGCCGATGACAACAGAACCAACCAGATCGTTGTAGAAAAGATGCTGAAATCGACTCTGGCATCTGTATCATTTGCTGAAAATGGACGGGTGGCAGTGGACCAATTCGAAAGATTATCACCCAATATCATCCTGATGGATATGTCCATGCCAGACATGGACGGGATTGAGGCCACAAGATCCATTCGAGAGATAGAAAAGAACTTGAGCTTGGAGAGATGCCCCATTGTGGCCTTGACGGCCAACGCGATGCCTGCAGATCAAAAGAAATGTCTACAAGCCGGCATGGATGACTTCCTGAGCAAACCGGTCAGAAAAACGGAAATACTGGAAAAGATTGCAAAATGGCATCGCCAATAGCCAAGTCTCCGGACAGTTTCTTTGCTCCAGCAGATCTTGTTCACATCTGTCACGGTTAGAATTGAATAAAAAGTATGCCGGGAGGCTCGACAATAGGGAAGATGCACTGCCGCAGCTGACCCTCTGCCGCAACCAAACCTGGCCACCTCACACATTGGCCGGATTGATGTCCCACCATTCGGGACGGCGGCGCGGCGACCTGCTGCGATATCCGAATACTCCACACAAAATCGTCTTCAGCCCGGTCAAGCAAGCATCACATCTGTCGTGTTTTGTGAGAGTGTTCGAGGGTCAACATGTCGTGGTCGGTCTCGATGTTCACAAGACGACTTATTCGGTTACGTTGTTGTCAAACATAGGTGGGCCGGTGATGAGTTTCACCTGTCCATCGGGAGAAACCGGGCTGGCACATCAACGTCTTGACCCGGGCTGAACTCTGAGCATGTCGGTTAGGCTTCCGGTCCAACCGGCTGTGCATTGGCCCGAGTGCTTGCGCACACAGGCCGGTCGCTGCAGCCGTGCGGATTCCACATGGACATGCCGCTGTGGCGACGAATGAAAGCTGGGTGCGGTCAAGCGAGAAATCTATTTGCGCATGGCCTCTTGTGGTCTATCGCCCTCCCCACAGTCAAACAAGAAGGGTTTCGGGCCTTGGAGCAGCGGCGCAAGCGGATTTTAGCAGACCGGACAAAGGACCTCTTTAGCCGGTATTTTTCAAAGCTGTGATCGGGCCAAAGACCATCCTGTTCGTCACTCACAAAACCGCAATCAAACTTTGGTGGCTGGCAGCGGACCCACGGCCGACGGAGGTTCGAGCGCCGCCGGAGCAAATGAACTCGGAAACCAATTACAAATGTCGGCAATCGCCCACATAAAAAAGCCCCGCCGCAAGGCGGGGCAGTTTAGTGCCACGTGACAGGCCACAGGCACCGGCGGTGTTCTTGTTTACGAGGTATTTTTGATCAGTTTCGCATTTCTGCGCGAATTTGCTGGCGCAACACGTCGATTGGTACCGTTTTACCATCACGTTTGAAGCACCAGTAGGTCCATCCGTTGCACGAAGGGGCGTTCTCCAGCGCGGCACCAACCTGGTGGATCGATCCCCTCACGTCACCTCCAATCAGCGTGCCATCCGCGCGAACCTTGGCCTTGTGCCGTTGGTTCATCGAGAACAGCTCTTCGCCAGGACGCAACATGCCGCGTTCGACCAATTGCCCAAAGGGAACGCGTGGTTCGGCCCGTTTGGACGTGCTCACCTGCAGCGCGTCTCGGTCAAATTTTCGCACTTTGGAGATCCGTTTTTTTGCAACCTTGCGGTAGCTCTCCTCGCGTTCGATACCAATGAAATCCCGTCCCAGCATCTTGGCGACGGCACCGGTTGTTCCAGTTCCAAAAAAGGGATCCAGAATGACGTCACCAGGATTCGTCGAGCCGACAAGAATCCGGTGCAACAGGCTTTCCGGTTTTTGTGTCGGATGTGCCTTGTCGCCGTTTTCATCTTTCAGGCGCTCATGCCCGGTACAGATCGGCAACACCCAATCCGAACGCATCTGAATTCCTTCGTTCAGGGATTTCAGTGCTTCGTAGTTGAATGTGTATTTGGCCCCTTCTTCTTTGGAGGCCCAGATCATCGTCTCATGCGCATTGGTAAACCGTTTGCCACGGAAATTTGGCATCGGATTTGATTTGCGCCACACGACATCATTGAGAATCCAATAGCCCTGATCCTGCAGGGCAGATCCCACCCGAAAGATGTTGTGATACGATCCGATCACCCAGATCGCGCCATTGGGTTTCAGCAGGCGACGCGCCGCCTTGAGCCATGCGCGGGTGAAATCATCATAGACCTTGAAGCTCGCAAACTGGTCCCAATGGTCGTCAACAGCATCAACCTGGCTGTTATCGGGGCGGTGCAATTGCCCTTTGAGCTGGAGGTTATACGGGGGATCCGCGAAAATCAGATCGACCGAATTCGCGGGCAGACTGTTCATCACTTCGATGCAGTCCCCGTCAAGAATCGTGTTTAATGGGAGCGCAGTTGCGCTCTGGGTCATGGTCTTTGTCATCACTCTGCCTCTAAACCGCGGCGCATTTTTGCGCTCATTTGGTTAATGACAGGATGAGTCAAAGGCGAATCAGGGTCAATTTCTTTTTTGAAACAAATGCTTACGGTTCACTCTTGATACAAGATATTGTGTATGGGCTTGAATGAACGTCTATGATGTGGGGTTACCCCCAGATTTTGCAGTGCCTCACGGTGCTGTTTGGTGGGATAACCAACGTTCTTTTCCCATCCATATCCTGGATACTGTTGCGCCAAATCCACCATCATCCGATCGCGACACATTTTGGCCACAATTGAAGCTGCCGAAATCGACACGCAACGCCCATCTCCGCCGATGACAGTTTCGGCGGGCCGCTCCAATCCCCGCGGCAGCAAATTGCCGTCAATCAACAGGAAATCCGCTGCCGGTTGCAGAGCAGCAACCGCGCGCATCATCGCCACATGCGAAGCTCTCAAGATATTGAGTTCGTCGATTTCTTCGACGCTCGCCTCGCCGATCCCAACCTTGGCGAGAGCAAGGATTTCAGCCTCCAGCGCGATCAGCCGCTTGTGCGACAGTTTTTTGGAATCGTTCAACCCATCCGGTATCGCATCGGGATCCAGAATGACCGCCGCAGCCACGACAGGGCCGGCCAATGGACCCCGCCCGACTTCATCAACCCCCGCGATGTGCAAGAATCCTTGCGCCTGCAAATGGGTTTCCATCTCGAAATTCGGTAAATTCATACCCTTCTGAAAACCAGAAAACACCTGTTCAACACAAGGGAAAAGAGGCAGGCACACCGCCCACCTCTTCCCGCCCCCTTGCAACGTGGGGCCTGCTCGAGCCCGCACTTAGCGGCGGGTGATCCGATATCCGCGTTTCTTCAAGCAACGAGCAACGTAGCCGGTGCGATGCTTGTGCCCCGTATCCACCGTGACACGACAGGCCTGGGGCAATGAACCGACATAACTGTAATTGTTCTTCAGACAACGCAAACCAAGAATCCGCGTTTCCCCAGCCCCGGGAAACGTCCTGACACAATGACGGGGCAAGTCATACCGGGCCACACGCGGCGGCAAATTCCGCGGCCCGCCATGTTTGGGTTTGTATGGGTCGACGTGGACTGGATTTCGGGTGACGACCTCTGCCTTGTCCTTGCGGCGCTTTTCAACTGCAACCCCGATGAGAGCAATCGCGGCCAGCCCCGCCAGAATTTTACCCAGGTCATCACCGGCACGGGCAGGAGCGGCCGTAAACCCGGTCACAGCAACAGATGCAGCAAGCACGATGGCAATATACCGGCGATGCAAAGCAGGGCGGTTGGATTGGGAGGAAGCAAGAGACATCGTTTTTCCTTTCAGGTGTGATCCGTTTTCTGTTCGCCCAGCCCGGTTTTTTGTTTGAACCATCGGCGAACGCGGCATGACCTGAACCTGGTGTTTCTCGGCTCCGACAGGCAATATCGGGGCCTTGTTATCGAATATCAGCTCGCTCAAATCCCTGTTGTTATTGAATAACCGCCCCAACCAGCGCAGGATACCGACATGAAACACATGCTCATGATCTCCGCCCTGGTCGGCCTTTTGGTCGGCCTGTTGCCTGCGCCTTCCTTTGCCGACGCATGCTATGCCGACTACAAGGCGAAACAGGATAATCCGTTGCGGCTCCATTACGGTGTCGCGCAATTGAATGGTTCTTGCGACAAGGGATCCGCCAAATCCGAGATCTCGCCCCGGCTGTCGGCGGCAGGATGGACATTGCTGAATGTTCTCTCCGTCTTTGGCCCCGAAGGATTGCAACAAAGGAAGGCCAATGCCGGAACCTACTATCTCCGTTTCTGAAACACGCAGATCCGGCACCCGTATTGTCGCCTATGGAATGGCCGCGATCGTCGCCATTCTGATTGTGGCTGGAACGGTCCTGTTGGCAACCTTGCCCGATGCCAATGCGTTCAACGCCCGCGTTGAGCGGCTGTTCATTGAAAGCGATCTGACGACCCAGGCCGAAATCAAGCTGCTCGAAATTCTGGCACAATCCGGCACGGCATTTTCAGACACGCTGGTCAGCTATCGGATGGTGATCTTTGTTCTGTTGATATTCGCCACCGCCATGTTGGTTGCGGCCTTGGTGTTTTTGGTAATGTTGGTCACGATGAACCGTCGCATGGCGCAAATCGAACGATCCGGCATCCAAGTCACTGAACTTCTGATCAGCCGTGAAGAAAACACCGTCTATCTGAATTCGATGGGATTCAAGCTGACTGCGGCTGCGATGGAGACATTGTCCGTTCTGGCCGAGGCCCGGCTGGACGACGATGTCCTGTCCGGTGTCGAAATCGAAGCGATGATCTCGGGCCGCGATACTTCGGACTGCGACGAAGCGGCGGGCGCAACTCGCATCAAACGGCTGCGCGATACCCTAGGCAATCAACTGGTCAGTGAACTTCTGGTCAAGAACATCGCCCGTCGCGGTTATGTGCTGGCGATCAACAAGAACGTGATTCAAATGATCTGAGCGGAGCGCGGATTCACTGTGCAACCGCATTGCGGGCCCTGCTCCGCAATGCCATGCCCAACGGGCGGCAGGACATCCAGGATGTCCTGCTGACGGGCGGGAGCCTCGCGGACATTCTTCGCATCACTGTTGGAATTTTGCCCTGTACTCCCCACATGATACAATACCAGGTGCCCACTGCAGGACCCGCGCGCTCATGAACATTCACAACTCATCTTCTCCTTCCCCTGGCTACGGAATTGAAATCCGATCCATGAAGGGGCGCGTGACGATCCGCCACCACGGACAGGTGCTTGCCTCCAGCACCCGAGCCAAAGTGATGTTCGAAACCAGGCTGAAACCGGCGCTCTATTTCCCACCTGACGACATTCAGGCCGACCTGACCAGCCCCACTGCCCTTCAGACCTTTTGCCCGTTCAAAGGCACCGCGGGATACCGCAATATGGTCCTGGCCGACCAGCAGATCGAAAACGCTGTTTGGATGTACGACACCCCCATGCACGAAGCCGAAGACATTCGCGGCTACATCGGTTTTATGCCCGATGCATTCACGGACGTCGATCTGGACGGCAATGATCTCACCACCCCCGATTACGGCAATATCAGTGGTCCGGTCATAGATTGGCTCCTGCGTGACGCGGCCTTCCTGCCAACTCCCGAAGACTTCACCGCCGCCCTGGCTGACAAGCTGGTAGAACACGGCGTATTTCTGTCGCGTCTGTCTGTCATGGCCTGGTCCCTGCACCCCTTGATCGCGGGTAAAAACTTCATTTGGCAGCGCAAGGCCGAAGAAATCACAACCTACGCGCCGTCTTATGAGATCTACGACCACCCCGCCTATATCAACAGCCCATTGCGTCATGTCTCGAATGGGTTGGGCGGCGTACGTCACCGGATCAACAGTGCCTCCGCACCAGAAGCGTTTCCAATCATCGACGACCTGCGCAAGGAAGGGGCAACCGATTATGTTGCCATGCCGTTGCGGTTTTCTGACGGCAGGATCAATGTTCTGACATTGACCAGCGACCACCCCGACGGGTTCTCGACTTCGAATCTGGGGCTGATTTTTGAATGTTCGTCGGTCATCGCCCGCTACTATGAAGTCTTCATGCAGCGCGAAAACGCGCAGGTATTGCTCGAAACTTATGTCGGAAAACGATCAGGCGCGCGTGTATTGGGCGGCGAAATTCGACGGGGCGACGGAGATGACATAGATGCCGCAATCATGTTCTGTGACCTGCGCATGTCGACCCGCCTGGAGGAAGAACTGGGGCGCGTTCCCTATATTCAATTGCTGAACCAATTTTTTGAAACCACATCGACTATTATTCACGATCACGGTGGCGAAGTGCTCAAATTCATTGGCGACGCGGTTCTGGCCGTCTTTCCCGCCGACACCGACCCGGGACAGGCGCGGATCAATGCCCTGACCTCGGCGCGTGAAATCGTCACCCATCTCGACCAGGCGGATCACGGCTCGGGCGGGCGACGGAGCGAATGTGCCATCGGCATTGCCTATGGGTCAGTCACCTACGGCAATGTTGGCTCGCGCGAGCGGCTGGACTTCACCGTTATCGGCAGCGCTGCCAATACAGCTGCCCGGCTAGGTGACTATGGCAAGAAAATCGACCGCCCCATCGTGGTCAGTCATGAGTTTTCAGAAATTTGCCCCGATGCAGAACCTTTGGGAGCAATAAACCTGCACAATATTTCACATCCCGTTCTGGGATTTGCCATCCCGACATCTCAGGCGGCCTAGGTTTACCAGGTCGGGCACGTTCCGCTTCATTCATCGCTACCATCAGAACTGCTGATATCGGTCGGGATGGCGCTTGCCGTAGGTGTGCTCTGGATTGACCTAACATTCGAACCCACAGATATTGCCGTCGCCTTGGGCATGTGCGGGCCCCACAAACAGGGACAGCACCTGGTCGAAATCCCAATAGCCGACTTTCACGGCCTACTGTGGATGCTTCTCGATGTGGACACCTCAGTTTCTACGCATCCAGGTTGCTGGTGCGGCGCTGGATGTCCCCCAAAAACGCGGGCGACCTTTGCCGAACGGCCACAGCACACACGACCCCGAACGCGGCTGAATAGTCGAGAACGCGTTATCCCGGTTTGCAATGCAGCAGGTGTTCCGGGATATTCACGGGCAGATCCAACAACACCTGAGCGAAGCTTTTGGCCTGAGAGTCATTGCGCAAACTTGACACCCCGCCTCCGCCCAGCGCCTCATGCAACAGGATGTTCATCGAAACCGACCCGGGCAGGTAAAACCGCTCAACCGGCCCTTTGATTTCTCCCTTGAACCTGCGCGTCACGACATGCGGCGTCAAACTCTTCCAAATCCAGGGCATATAATCAGGGTGGCGCGCGATCACACCGATATTGGCCTTGTCTCCCTTGTCCCCGGATCTTGCCCAGGCGAGCTCCTCCAACCGGCACGTCACGGTCGGACCGGCCTGACCATCCACGTCATGTGGCACGCAACGATCCATAGAGGTGTCTGTGGAAGGGCCATGGGCACGGTGCGCAGGCCGCTCCATACGGCCTTCGATCTCAATACGCTGGTCCAAAATCTCGCTATCGACCAGAAACGAAAACAACGCCACGACGGGAGACGGCTTTGGACGTCCTGCGCCGGTAAATCCGTGTAATCCGGGTGGTGTCGCCAAAGCGGCCCCTATCAATTCCTTCAAAAACAGACCCACAGCCCGCGGATCTTGGTGACGCACAGCGGCCTTTAGCGCAATCTCCTCATACGGGCCGTCTCCCGGTCGGCCGCCAAAGGTTTCTATACTGACGTCGGAATAGTCCCCTCCCCCCATCTTGCGCAGTGCTTTTTGGGCCCGGTCCAATCCGATCCGTGCAAAATTCTGCGCCTTGCGCCGGGCGTTTACGCCATTGAACTGAAACAGATATCCGGCGCGATACCCATCTAACCAAGTGACCGAAACTTTGACCTGCCCTGTCGGCGCGCGCCCCTTGGCGCCCCGTACGGCAACCCGTTCGGACCCGACCTGTTCCAACACGACTTGCGAAAAGTCACAGATCACATCGGGCAAAACATATGCCTGCGGATCGCCAATCTCGTATAACATCTGTTCGCAGACCGCTGCGGGAGACACGATACCCTGGGTACCCGCTGGTTTGGTCACAGTCATGTCACCACAGCCCTGGATCTCGACCACAGGATACCCAATTCCGGCCAAATCTCCCGCCAATTGCCAATCGGTAAAATTGCCGCCGGTCGACTGGGGCCCGCATTCCAACAGGTGCCCCGCCAATGAGCCCGCTGCCAGTTGATCATATGCATCGCTCTCCCAACCAAAGCGATGAATGCATGCAGCCAGGGTCAGCGCACTGTCGACACAGCGCCCGGTTATCACGATATCAGCTCCTGCATTCAACGCGGCAACAATGGGCCAAGCCCCCAAATAGGCATTCATTGACAAAATGCGGTCCGCACCCGGCATTGGCGCACCGGAAAACATTTCGGTTTTGTCAGCAAACTCTGCAGAGCGGCCCATCAGGTCATCGCCTTCGACAACCGCCACTTTCAACGACAGTCCCTTGTCCTTGATCAATGCTTGGACAGCCCGCGCACAGGCCTTGGGATTCACCCCCCCGGCATTGGACAAGACCCGAACACCCTGTTTGGCAATCTCGTCCAGACTGTCGGCCAGAACGCCGCCAACAAAATCCGTTGCATACCCCCGTTCCGGGTTTTTCTGTCGCGCACGGGCCAATATCGACATGGTTATTTCGGCCAGGTAGTCATATACCAGCACATCGACCCCATCGCCTGCCAGCAATTGGGGCGTGGCCATAGCCGTTTCCCCCCAAAAGCCGCAGGCCCCGCCAATTCGCAATGCTTTCGTCACATCAGGTCTCCGCTTGTCTCATGATCCACGTACAAACAGACCACACGTTCTGTTTGTACGCATCATAGATCACATCTGACAAGCACAGGTATCCCGGCACGTTGCGTCCTGCGGTTGACGTCGGATTTTTTACAAAGCAACTTCGATGGCGATCCCCTGTTCAATTGCCAGATCGACAACGGCCGACGCCACAGCCAGGTCCTGCAACCCGACACCTGTTCCGTCAAACAATGTAATATCCTTGGCCGTTTGCCGCCCGGCTTGCGTCCCATTGATCACAGCGCCAATCTCCGTGATCTGCTCTGCGTCGATCAACCCTTGGCCAACCGCGTGCTGCGCTTCACCAATCGTGATCGACTGTGCAATTTCGTCAGTAAACACCCTGGAACGGGTCAACAATGAAGCCTCCACTTCCTGTTTGCCCTTTGTATCCGTCCCCATGCACGCCAAATGCGTGCCTGGCCTGACCTGTGCATCCCGCAGGCTTGGCGCGAAGCTCGACGTGATCGAAATGATAACATCTGACTGTGCGCCCAACTCATCCAGGCTTACGGCTTCAAAGGGAAGACCGACCTCATTGGCAACATCTTCAAGGCGGCTCAACATTTCGGGATGCAGATTCCAGCCGACGATCTTTTCAAAGTCGCGCTGCTCCACTGCGGCCCGCAACTGAAACGCCGACTGATGGCCCGCACCGATCATGCCCAGAACCCGCGCATCGGCGCGAGCCAGGTGTTTGATCGACACGGCCGACGCTGCCGCTGTCCGCAAGGCCGTCAACAGGTTGCCACCGACGACGGCCTTGGCCTGACCTGTGTCCGCATCAAACAGAAACACAGTCGATTGGTGATTGGTCAGCCCCCGCGCCTCATTGCCTGGCCAATAGCCACCCGATTTCAACCCCAATGACAATCCGGTCCGATCAAAGCCGCTTTTGAAACCATATAATGCATCGGCGTGACCAATCGACTCGCGGATGACCGGAAAATTATAGGCATCTCCCCGGGCCATCGCGGCGAACACGGCCTCGACCGCATCAAAACTCTCCTGCCGCCCCAGCAACCCGGCGATTTCAGCTTCGGGTACAATCCACATGGCTCTATCCTTGTCCTGCGCAGCCGGCCAGCACTCGGGTTGATCCAAGGCACTGACCTGCAGCTTCTTTCTGGTAAAAAATACCTCCGCCGGAGGCACCGCGCGTTAGCGCGGTCAATAGGCCTTTCCGCGTGCCGAAACCGGCCACAACGTTTCGACTTTGCCGCCGCGCACCCCCACATACCAATCGTGTACGTTACAGGTCGGATCGCAATGCCCAGGCACCAGTCTCAGCTTGTCATTGACCGTCAGAACGCCTTGTGGATCACCGACAACACCATGCTCATCCGAACACTTCAGATACTCCACATCATCGCGCCCAAAAATGACAGGCAGACCACTGTCCATTGACTGTGCCTTGAGACCGGCATCCACAATTGCCTTGTCCGCCTTGGCATGGCTCATCACCGAGGTCAGGATGAACAACGCATTTTCCCATTCCCCCTGATCAATCCTCTGGCCTTGGCTGTCCAGAATTCGACCATAATCAGCATCCATGAACGCATAGGATCCGCATTGAAGTTCATTGAAGACACCGGAATTACTCTCAAAGTAATACGATCCCGTGCCGCCTCCCGATACCAGCTCAGGCTCCAACCCGGCCGTCTTCAACGCCGCGACTGCCTCTTTGACCTGGGCAATGGCGAGGTCCAGTTTGGTCTTGCGATCAGCATAGCTATCCATGTGCTGCATGGCACCTTGATAGGCCTGAACACCCTTAAATTTCAGCGCCTCCGCGGTATCAGCTGCCTGGGCAATCTGGACGACGGCCTCGGCAGTGGTCACGCCACATCGGCCCGCCCCACAGTCGATTTCGACAAAGACTTCCAATTCGGTGCCGTGCGACTTCGCCGCCGCTGACAGATCAGCAATATTGTCGATGTCATCCACGCAGACAATGATCCGTGCCCCCAGCTTGGGCAACTGCGCCAGCCGATCGATCTTGAACGGGTCGCGCACCTGGTTGGACACCAACACATCCTTGATCCCACCACGCGCGAACACTTCGGCTTCGCTGACCTTTTGACAACAAACACCCACTGCGCCGCCCAGCTTTTCCTGAAGTTTGGCCACATCTACCGATTTGTGCATCTTGCCGTGCACCCGATGGCGCATTCCGTGCTCACGCGCATAGTTGCCCATTTTGCTGATGTTGCGTTCCAACGCATCCAAATCCAGGATCAGACAGGGCGTCTGGATGTCTGCTTCGTCCATGCCGGGCAAGGCAGGAACGTCAAAACCCACTTCCAACTCGGCGATATCTACGTGTTTCATCTATCCCTCCATCCAGGGCAGCTTGCCCAAATCTACATTCCCGCCGGTCACGATCACCCCGACCCGTTTGCCCCGGAACAGCTCCGGGTGTTTCAGTACACAGGCCAAAGGCACCGCCGATGACGGCTCGGCCACGATTTTCATGCGCGCCCACATAAGGCGCATGGCATCAACGATTTCCTGTTCGGTAACTGTCAGAATGTCGGTCACATGGGTGCTGACAAAATGCCAGGTCAGTTCCTTGAGAGGCACCTTGAGCCCATCTGCCACGGTCACAGGCGCATCATCCGCTATGATATGTCCCGCCCGAAATGAACGCGCCGCATCGTCTGCCTGTTCGGGCTCTGCCGCAAATACTTCGATCTCCGGTGCGAGATTGGACAGTGTCAGGCAGGTTCCGGAAATCATCCCTCCGCCGCCAATGGGTGCGATCACCGCATCCAATCTCGCAACCTGTTCCAACAGCTCGGCGGAACAGGTTGCCTGTCCTGCAATCACGCGAGGGTCGTTATAGGGGTGTACAAAATCCGCACCAGTCCGGGCCTGGACGTCAGCGAACACCGCTTCTCGTGATGATGTGGATGGCGCGCATTCGGTTATCTCACCACCATAGCCGACAACCGCGTCCTTTTTGGCCTGAGGTGCCGTGCGCGGCATCACCACGTGACAGGGAATCCCCCGCCGACCCGCCGCATAGCTGAGGCTGAGCGCGTGGTTGCCGCTGGAATGTGTGGCAACGCCCCGCGCCGCCTCTGCGTCAGTCAGACCAAACACCGCATTGCAGGCACCGCGCACCTTGAACGCCGCCGCCTTTTGAAAGTTCTCGCACTTAAAGAACAGTTCGGCTCCGGTCAGATCATTGATAAAGGATGACGTGAGAACCGGCGTCACATGTACATGTGGCTTGATCCGTTCCCGGGCGGTTTGCATATCCTCGATTGTAGGAATGATCATTGGTGCATCCTTCATCACGCTGCGGCCCGGACCGGGTGCGCAGCGGTGGCCCGATAGACCTCTTGTGCAGCCGCAACCCCTGATCCCAATTGGATGTCCAGCCCCAGATCAGCCATGCACATTTCAGCCGTCGCAATTCCCGACAAAGCCATGACGTCGGTGAGCATCCCCAGGTGTCCAATGCGAAAGACCTTGCCAGCCACTTCGCCCAGGCCGACGCCAAAGGCGACGCCATAGGTGTCGGCCGCGTGGGTCACGATATTGGTGGCATTGAACCCATCGGGCGTGCAGATGGCGCTGACGCTGTCCGAGTAGAGATCAGCGGATGCCGCACACAAGCGCAGACCCCAAGCATGGACCGCGGCCCGGATCCCATCAGCAATCCGCCGGTGACGGGCAAAGACGTTCTCCAGTCCCTCGGCTCTCAACATGCCACAGCTTTGGTTCAGCCCATTCAACAACCCCACAGCGGGGGTGTAAGGATAGCCATTGGCTGCATAGGACTTTCCCATGTCTCGAATGTCAAAAAACGTCCGTGGCAACGTCGCCGTTTCAACCGCCTGCATGGCCTTTGGCGAGAACCCGACAATGGCCAACCCGGCTGGCAGCATGAATCCCTTTTGTGATCCTGTGACAGCGACATCAACGCCCCAGTCATCCATCCGGAAATCCATCGACGCGATCGAACTAACCCCATCGACATACAACATGGCCGGGTGGTTGGCGGCATCCAACGCAGCACGGATGGCTGCAATATCGGATTTCACCCCCGTGGCCGTTTCATTGTGTGTCGCCAGCACCACCTTGATCTCGTGGCTTGTGTCAGCCGTCAGGATTTCACAGAATCTGTCCGCCGGAATGCCTTCGCCCCATGGCGTCTCGACAACCTGCAATACGAGCCCATGCCGTTGGCACATATCAATCCATCGGTGACTGAACATACCATTGCGGGCTGCCAGCACCTTGTCACCCGGGCTGAGCGTATTGGTCAGAGCAGTTTCCCACCCCCCTGTGCCAGTCGAGGGAAAGAAGAAGATCTCAGCGGTTGCACTCTTTAAGACGTGCTTCACGCCCTTGCGCGCCGGATGAAGTATTTCGGCAAACAGCGACGACCGGTGATCCAAGGTCGGCATATCTACGGCCCGACGCAATGCTTCTGGCATATTGGTCGGTCCGGGAATGAAAACCGGGTTCTGAAAGCTCATCTTTCTGCCCTCCTGTGCAGGTGTCACACAGAACCTGACAGGTAGACTTCACAGTGGCAATTTTTTTGAAAAAGATTTTCATAATATGTAATTTTGCATTTAACTGTTTATTTTCTAAGATTTACATTTTTTCATTGATAGAAAAAATATTTCATGACAATGTTCACCATTGTAGTTCAGAACCGAAAGATGTGTTCATGTCCTCTTCTAGCCGCCAACGCGGGCGCCCCAAGGCGTTTCATGATCAATCTGAAAAAAACCGCATCCAATCCCTGGATCGGGCGCTGGATGTGCTTGAACAACTGGCCCATGGCAACGGACAGACGTTGACAGAAATAGCCACCGCGTTGGATCAGTCGCCTGCAACGATCTATCGCATCCTGACCACTTTGGAATTGCGCGGTGCCGCCGAAATGGATGCCGGTGACCAGACGTGGCATATTGGGGCTACAACCTTTCGACTGGGATCTGCATTCCTGCGCAAAACCAGCGTTGTAGAACGGGCCCGCCCCGTGATGCGCGCGCTGATGGAGGAGACAGGTGAAACCGCGAATTTGGGGATAGAAAAAGGCAGCGAAGTCTTGTTCCTTTCCCAAGTCGAGACCCACTTTTCGATCCGGGCCTTTTTCCCGCCGGGCACATTATCTCCGCTCCATGCCTCCGGGATTGGCAAGGCGCTCTTGGCTTGCGCTCCCGAAAACCGCATTGATTCACTCGTTAAACGTGGCTTGTCCAATTTCACGCCTCATACTCTGACCACAGAACATGCCTTGCGCCGGGACTTGTCGGACATCCGATCCCGCGGGTATGCCGTAGATGATGAAGAGCGCACCGAAGGCATGCGATGCATCGCGGCCCCCATATTGAATGTCTATGGTGAGGCTGTGGCTGGGATATCGGTCTCGGGACCCACACACCGGGTCACCAAGCCCATGATCGCGGATTTTGGTGCTCGGGTGCGGGATGCCGCAGAATCCTTGTCGCAATCCATCGGCGGCCCGCGTTTGGGGCTCCGAAGCCTGTCATCCGGTTAGACCCGTCAGCCCAAACTTTGGACCCGACGACATCCTGCCCGACTGTGACAGGCGATCACCGGCCGCTCCCCGGTGGGCCCTTCCTCAAATCGGCGTCCCTGAGCTGCACCCCAACTGGCCTGTCAATTCGTGCATCTACAAGACCGAATTCATGGCATGCCTTACCGAACTATAAACTCGGCATGCAACGCACCTGCAGCTTTCAAGCTCTTCAGGATGTCGATCATGTCTCGCGGAGATACCCCCAAGGCGTTCAATCCGGAGACAACCTGCGACAGGCTGGTGCTTTCTGGAACTTCTGCCAAAGCGATTCCTTCTTCCTCATCAAGCGCGACACCGGTTCTCGGCACGACAACGGTTCGTCCTTCCGCAAACGGATTGGGCTGTACGACGACTGGCGCTTCTTCGACCCGCAATGTCAGGTTTCCTTGAGAGACTGCCACCCGCGACAATTGTACATCTGCGCCCATGACAATCGTGCCGGATCGTTGATCAACCACAACTCTGGCTTTCCGCTCTGGCTGAACCAGGATGTTCTCGATCCTCCCGATGGCATGCGCCGGAGAAATTTCCCGAGTGGCATTGATATCCAATTCGACCGTCCCGGAATCCCGCATAATGGCAATGCTCCGGCCGAACTCACCATTGACCGCACGTTCAATGCGTCCAGCGGTGGTAAAATCCGGATCACGAAGCGCCAATCGCAGTGTGGTCAGAGACGAAAGGTCAAATTCGATTTCACGTTCCACCCGTGCACCAGACGGGATCACCCCGGCGGTAGGTACACCCTGGGTAATCGTCGCAGCATCCCCTTCTGCCACGGCGCCACCGGCAAGAATTGTTCCCTGGGCGACCGCGTATATTTGACCGTCTGCCGCATTCAATGGCGTCATGATCAATGTGCCGCCCAACAAACTCTTTGAATCCCCGATCGCAGAAACCGTAACGTCAATCTGACCACCCACTCTGGAAAAAGGAGGCAGCGTGGCGGTGACAAAAACAGCAGCCACATTTTTCGGCCGGAACTGTTCGCCCGTCACATTGACACCAAGACGTTCCAGAATGTTGGACATGATTTCTTCGGTAAAGGGCGCATTCCGCAGCCCGTCCCCGGTTCCGTTCAACCCGACGACCAACCCGTATCCCACCAGATCGTTGCCCCGGACGCCATCAAATTCCACAAGATCCTTGAGCCGGATCGGAGCCGCATACAGGAACGCCGGCGCGACCAACAAGAATACGAAGATGCTAAGAAATTTCATCACAAATAGCTCAACAATGACAGACGGGACGAGCGCGCCGTAACAGAATAGAGGCTTTCGAGCTGAAATTGAGTTTCCTGCAATTTGACGGCTGTCTCGTAGGGGTCCGCTGCCAGGAGCTGATTGCGTGCAAATTCCAGGCTGGTCTGTGCGGCTGTATTTCTGGTGTTTACCTCTTCGATCCGCGCCTCTGCAAATCCTAGATCAGCCCGGACTGCTGTTATGTGGCCTTCGCTGTTCATGGAATCATCTAGCGCGCTGTGGATCAGACCAGTCTGGACCGAACTGGAAAACCCCAAGTCGGCTTCCATTGCTAACACCGGCAATACCAAAGTCTGCAAGATCTCGCGAAACTCGGCGTCATCCGCTTTGATCGACATTGTGACGCTTTCATTGGCCCCGATCTGCATGGCAGCCAACGGTTGATCCGACCCTTGATACATCATGGCATCAAATCCGCTTGGGTCGGAAAACCAATCCTTCACAGCCTGGCGGATATCCGTCGTTGTGGTCAGACCGGCGACCTCGGCTTTCAGCTCAGCCAACAGGGTTTCGGTATCCTGCAAGGGCGGTTGATCCGTTGCCGTCCCCGAAAACAACCGACGACCACCGATTGACCCGTTCAATGTGGCAATTGCCTTGTCCAGGCCAGACTTGGCCTCAAGCGCCGCATGTTCTCGTGCCGAAGGTTGCGTGCTTTGTCTGGTGGTTGCCAACGTCGCTGAAAACCCGGACATCAGATCCTGTAGCTGTTCCAGATGCTGTTGTGCAGCCCCGGTAAACAGCGCCGCTTCGGACGCCGCAAGCCCATAGCTGTTGAGCAGAGATACGTTCCGTTCGATATCGGACAGATACGAAAAATCGCCCCCCGTTCGAGAACCGGCATCTGTGATCTGCCCAGTCGCCAGTTCTTCGGTCAGTGTTGATATCTGTGCCTTGAGGCTGGTGCTTTGCGTACGCAACATCAGACTGTGTGCAAGATCGCCTATTGAAGTCATGTTCATTGGTTACAGCCTCAGCAAAGTTTCCATCAGTTCATCTACGGTTTGCAACATCCGTGCGTTGGCGGCGTAAGCCTTTTCGACCAACATCAGGTTCTGCAGTTCGGCGTCCGTATCCACGCCCTGCTCCTGTTCTATCCGTTGGGTTTCAGTCAGCAGAACAGAGGCATACCCGAGCGACTGTTCTGCACGGCCATCCAACGAAGCAAAATGAGAGAGCAAACTGTTCGCCACAGCGTCTGCGCTCATGGAACCTGGCCCCAACAGCATGGACCCCATGAGACGAGGCGCATCCAGAGCAGCACCAAACGCCTGAAGCAACCGTGCCTCACCTGGATCTCCCGGGTCGCTCGCGCCCAAACCCGCGCGCAGGCGCCAGCTTTCTCCGCCTTGTGCCGGATCCACAGCCGCATTCACCGAAATCCGATTGGAAATCCCAACCTCGTTTGCAGGATCAAACGCCGCTCCATCATCTGAAAACAAACCCGCTGCCCCGACCGAAACGGTGGAATCCAGCGCTGCGTCCTGGAAACGTTCGACCAAATCCCGGGCCGCCGCGTCCAAAGCGTCCTGAGCCGACACTGCCAACTCATCTCGAATTTCGAATTGAGCAGCCA
The DNA here is from genome assembly GCA_025141015.1 of Rhodobacteraceae bacterium M382. NCBI lineage: Bacteria > Pseudomonadati > Pseudomonadota > Alphaproteobacteria > Rhodobacterales > Paracoccaceae > Rhodobacteraceae bacterium M382. The sequence continues at coordinate 4,427,070 of CP081098.1, forward strand.
GAGTACCCCCGCGAATTGCTCCGCGCATATTGTCGGTACGAACAGGGCGTTCATTGATTTCCAGACCAGACAACAACCCGTTGTCGACCGACATATGCGGCATCGTATCCCGCGTCGCGGTGAACTTTAACTCGGCGGCTTGACCATCCAACAGGATGGCCCCTCCATCCGAATACAATGCAACCTGGCCAAAATCTCGGGCAACCACTTTGACAGGAACCATGACGTTGATGTTATCAATCAACATGTCGCGTTGATCCATCAATGCCGCGGCATCATTTCCACCGGATTGCGCGGCCGTAATTCGAACGTTCAGCTTCTGAACTTCGGCAAGGGCTGTGTTCAACTTGTCCACTTGGGTTGCGATGGATTGGTCAGCCTGTGTACGCATATTGCGCAACCCCTCGGCTGCATCCGAAAGAGACGAAGCGAGATCATGTGCCTGCGCGACTGCCTGATCCAGGCGTTGCGGTGAATGTGGCAGTGACGCCGCTTCGATGAGCGCCCCATCGAAAGCAGCAAGGCGGCTGCCGATGGAGGTCGCAGATGTCGGGTCTCCGACCAATGTTGCCATCCGGTCAAAGAACTGTGCCTGTGCCGTCGCGCCGCCAAGTTCCGCTTCAGCACCCCTTCGGGACGATACGACGGCGGGATCAACATTGCGCACCACCCCGGCGACGCGAACGCCGGGGAACAAATCGCCCTGCGACACCAGTTCGGTTGTTCGCCGCGCATACCCCGGCGTCAACGCATTGGCCAAATTGTCGGAGATGGTCAATGCAGACCGACGCGCGGCTGAAAGACCGCTCAACGCAGTATTGTATGTCGATGTGATACTCATCCCGAGCCCTCCCCGAAATCAGGCGCGAACCCGATTACCGCTTGATATTGGTGGTTTCCTGCAGCATTTCATCGACGGTCTGAATGACCTTCGCGTTCGAGGAATAGGCCCGCTGTGTCTGGATCATGGCGGTCAGTTCCCCCGCGACATCGACGGCAGACTCTTCGCGTGCGTAGGATACGATATCCCCGGTCGGTCCTTCACCCGCGTCCCAAAGGAAGAATGTCCCGCTGTCGGTCGATGGCATATAGGTCTGCTGATCCAACGCCACCATCCCGTTGGGATTGGGCATGTCGATTAGGGGCACCTTGTAGATCGTCCGGGTTATGCCTGTGTCAAAATTGGCGTGCACAAACCCGTTGGCGTCCACTTCGACACCAATCATGTTGCCCACTGGCGACCCATCCTTGGTGATGGAAACTGGTGCAAAGCTGTCGGACAGTTGGGTGATCCCGTCACTTTCCCCGATCTGACCAATGTTGATCTCCATCGGTCCACCCGCGACGTTGACCAACATGGTCCCAGAGGTCGCATCATAGGCCCCGCCCGAGACCGTCGTGACCGACGCCAATGTCCCACCCGAAGTTCGGGAGTCATCAAACGTCAGTGTATATTCACCGACAACGGTGCCTGGCGATGCCGTATCGCGCAAAGTCATAGTCCAGGTATTGGACGAACCCGTCGCGGGAATCGTTGGCGCAAATTCGACTTGAATGTTCTCGGATCGGCCCAGGTTGTCAAAATACTCGACCGATAGCTCCTGCGCCACTCCCGCGGAACCCGCTTCGGTATCAGTTGCTGGCAGGTTCACTCCCAAAGTCATGCGTGTCGTGGGCTCGCCCGAAAACTGGTTCACGTTGATCTGAATGGGTTCCAACCCATCTGACGTGTCCCGTGGAAACGGCGGAATGGTTCCATCGGCCTGCGCAGGCCACCCCATCAGCACCAGACCGGATTCCGAAGTCAGAAACCCGTCGGAATTGGTTCGAAACGATCCGGTTGTGGTCAGCAACATCTGGGGGGATCCATTCCCGCTGTTGACGTCGCTCAACGTCGCGACAGGCAGCAACCCACGTCCACGAACCGCCAAATCGGTGGCATTCGACGTGGACACCAACGACCCGCTTTCGCTGATCAGTCGCTGTGTCGTTGCACGGGTCCCGCCGGCAGAATACGACCCGCCGCTGGATGACATGACAAGTGAATGGAAATCTGTCTGAACGCGTTTGTACCCATAGGTTGACGAATTCGCGATATTGTCTGAAATCGAAGCCAATCGGGAAGCATTTGCGGACAAGCCCGAAATACCCGCGTTCAGCGAAGAAGAAATGGTCATGGACACGCCTTTCTGCTGCATCATTAAATCTTGATGCAACAGCTAGCGTGCGACCGCTTAATACGGAGCTAACAGATAAAATCCTTTGTAATTGCCAGCGCCAAAGCACTGATTCAATTGCGTAACAAAGTGATTTCGATACGATTGTTCCGGGTCGCCATCGGGTTGTTCACTGCGGGCTTGCGATCAGCATGTCCCGTCACCCGATGAATTCTTCGCGGCTGGACCCCGTTAGATTCGAGAAGCTCACGGGTCTTCCCAGCCCTGGTAGTAGACAATGCCCAAACCGGATTTTCTGCGAGAACCACAGGATGGGATTGCGTGAAACCATTGACCGCAATTGCATTGGTCACCCTTTGCGACAATTGCGCAACCACACGCGTCAGCGACTGATACAACTCAGTCGGCCTGGAGGTATCCTTGTGGAACAGCCGGGCATCATCGGTGTCAAACAATTCGATAATCAACCCTTCGTCCGTCACACGCGTCACAATGTGTTTGGCCATCTCGGTGCTGATCAGGCTTTCGCCTCCGCGCCCCTGCAGGGCCTCTTCAATGGTCTTGAGGTCCTTTTCAAGCGCGAGTTCCTGCCCCTCGCGCAACACGCCAAACTGCCCCTGAGATTGGTTCGACACTGTTGGATTGCGATCGGACGCCCCGGTCCCCATCTGGGTCTGGATGTCCTCAGCAAACGGGCTGGTTCCACCAAAGGCACCGTCCCCGCCTGCCGATGTTCGACTGATCGGTATGTCCGGCGAAAAATAGTCCGCCAGACCTTTTCTTTGTTTTTCCGTCGTTGCGTTCAACAGCCACATCAACATGAAGAATGCCATCATGGCCGTCACAAAGTCCGCATAAGCGACTTTCCACGCGCCACCATGGTGACCATCGCCACCACTGACCTTTTTCCTCTTGATGATGATGGGCGCCGCATTGCTTTGCGCGCTCATACTCCACCACCTTTATATTCACCCAGGATCAGGGATATCAGCGGTGATGTTAAACAGGGCTTAACAGATAAACTTGTCAGAAACTAAGGGGCGGCGCGGACAGGCATCAGCCGAACGGAACCAATCCGCACCGTTTGATCACGCTTTGACCAGAACATCCCCGAACTGTTCGCGCAACTTGTTCTTGAGCACTTTTCCGGTCCCCCCAAGCGGTAGTTCGGACACAAAAATCACCTTGTCCGGAACCTGCCAACTGGCGACTTTCCCGTCATATATGGCAAGAACCTCTGCCTCACTGACCTCTTCTCCGGCCGCCTTGACCGCAATAATCACAGGGCGTTCGTCCCATTTCGGGTGTTTTGCAGCAATCGCGGCCGCGTTGGCGATCTTGGGGTGGCCAACGGCGATGTCTTCCAATTCAACGGTCGATATCCATTCACCTCCGGACTTGATGATGTCCTTGGACCGATCACGGATAATCAGATACCCATCGGCGTCAATCGTGGCCACATCGCCCGTGTCAAACCAGCCATCATCAGTCAAAGCGCTGTTTTCGGACTTGAAATAGGTATCGACAATCCAATGACCCCGGATCTGTAGATTGCCCTGGGTTTCGCCATCTTCCGGCAGGGTTGTACCGGCATCATCCACCAGTCGCAGCTCGACTCCATAGGGCGGACGTCCCTGACCTTCGCGGATCGCGCTCCGTTCCGCCACGCTCAGATCATCGTGTTTCTGCAGCAACTGGTTCAATGTGCCCAACGGGCTGGTTTCCGTCATTCCCCAGGCGTGGATCAGCTCGACCCCGTATTTGTCGCGGAAGGTCGGAATCATCACGGTCGGCAACGCGGAACCACCGACAATCGTGCGTTCCAGGCTTTCGGCCTTGGACCCGGTCTCCTCCAGTCCCTGTAGAAGTCCCATCCAGATGGTCGGAACACCCAGCGACACAGTAACCTGTTCGGAATCGATCAGATTTGCCAGGCTGACCCCATCCAGATGCGGACCCGGCAGGACAACTTTGCAGCCGACAGCTGCCGCAACATAGGGTGCACCCCAGGCATTGGCGTGGAACATCGGCACAACCATCATCACGGTGTCGCGCGCAGCCAGCCCCAAGCCATCAGGTTGGTTGCCGCCCAATGTATGCAGGACATTGGTTCGGTGGGTGTATTGCACGCCTTTGGGGTGGCCTGTTGTGCCAGACGTATAACACAGGCTGGACGGCAGATTTTCGTCAATCTCGGGCCAGATGCAATCATCAGGCTCGCCCGCAAGCAGTTCATCGTAAAACAATAACCCGTCGATCTGCTGGGCCGCTGTATCATCCCGTGCCCCCATCAGGATCACATGACGCAGATTGGGTAAATGCGGCCTGAGCTTGGCCACCGCTGGAACAAAGGTCGCGTCAATAAACAACACCTTATCTTCGGCATGATTGATGATGTAAATCAGCTGTTCGGGAAACAGGCGTGGATTGATCGTGTGACAAATGAAGCCGCCGCCAGCGACGCCAAAATAGATTTCCAGATGGCGCCGATTGTTCCAGGCAATCGTCGCTGCACAATCCTGCTGCGCTAACCCCAGTCGTTTCAGCGCCGACGCCAATTTACGCGCATTCGCTTCGACTTCGCCCCAGTTGGAGTGGACCGTTTCACCAGATGTTTCGACCGACGTCACCGTCGTATCTCCATGATAGCGACCGGCATGTTCCAATAGCGAACTGATCGTCAGCTGTTTGTGCATCATCTTGCCAAGCATGTATTGTCTCTCCCCTTTGTTTTTGTGCGCCTGGTTTCTACCAAGTCAGGTTCCCCGGATCAGGTCTGCTGCCTTTTCGGCAATCATGATCGTCGGCGCATTTGTATTTCCCCCGACCAGGCGAGGCATGACTGACGCATCAACCACGCGCAGCCCATCCATTCCACGCACCCGCAATTCAGGATCGACAACGGCCATGTCGTCGCGCCCCATTTTGCAGGTTCCGACAGGATGATAGATCGTATCGGCCCGTTGTCGAATATGGGATTCGAGTTCAGTATTGTCCGGTTCCCCCTTTACGAACAGCTCTTTGTGCAACCGGGATGCCAACGGCGCGGCCTGCATGATCTGGCGCGACAGGCGCACTCCTTTGACAAGGGTGTCCAGATCTCTTGGGTCGGACAAGTAGTTCGGGTCGATTTGCGGCGATGCCTGCGGGTCCGCCGAGCTTAGACCCACACGCCCGCGGGAGTGTGGGTAAAGCACACAGGTGTGACAGCTGATCCCGTGGCCCAGATGCAGCTTGCGCGCATGGTCATCTACGATTCCGATGACGAAATGCAGCTGGATATCGGGACGTGCCAGATCGGGTGACGTTTTCAAAAATGCTGCCCCTTCGGCAAACGGGGTCGCCATCAACCCGGTACCATTGCGACGCCAGGTCAGTAGGTGACGGATCATCTGCAGCCCAGCGCCTGGTGTCAGGCCAAAGGTGTCTTTGTCTCTGCTCTTGTAGGCCAGGATGAAATCCAGGTGATCCTGCAGGTTCTGCCCAACACCTGGCAGATCATGAACCATGTCGATTCCGTGCGGCGTGATATCTTCGGGCCGCCCGACACCGGACAATTGCAGCAGCTGTGGCGAATTGAACGCACCGCCACACAGGATCACTTCGCCGGTGGCTTCCACTTGTGCCTCTCGGCCGTTGTGTCGATAGGCGACACCTGTCGCGCGTTTGCCATCAAACAGGATACGGGTCGCATGGGCCCGGGTCAGAACCGTCAGATTGGGCCGGTTCATCACGGGATGCAAAAAAGCCGCGGCCGCTGAACATCGTTCCCCATTGCGCGCCGGATCATGAAACTGAGTGACCTGGAACAGGCCGATGCCTTCTGTGTCACCTGCGTTGAATTCGCGGCGATACGGGATCTGGAGAGTCTGCCCGGCCTCGACAAAAGCTTTTGAAATCGGGCGGGGGGATTTCTGATCGCTGACCTGCAGTGGCCCGGTCACACCATGCGCGTCGCCTGCGCCCCAGGCATTGTTTTCCGATTTAAGAAAATAGGGCAGCACATCATCCCAGCTCCATCCGTCACAGCCGAGATCCGCCCAGGCGTCATAATCATCGCGATGCCCGCGGACATACAACATCGCGTTTATCGCACTGGAGCCCCCCAGCGCCTTGCCGCGCGGTTGATATCCACACCGCCCGTTCAACCCGGCCTGTGGCACGGTCTGATAAGCCCAATTGTTGATTTTGGGTCGCCCCGGCAGCATCGCGATGACTGCAGCCGGCAGGCGCACCATCAATCCGTCTCCACGCCCACCCGCTTCGAGCAGGCAAACCGAAACCTTCGGGTCTTCGCTCAGCCGACTGGCCAGCGTGCACCCCGCCGAGCCACCGCCAACAATGACATAGTCAAATCGCATGTCGCCCCCAATCCCTAGGGCGACAGACGACGGGGTTTTCGAAAATCTGTCCAGCCTAACGGAACGTCATCGAATGATGGTCTGTGGTCAGGTCGCCAACCGTCGCGCACCCAGGCTGCTGAGCCCCACCATCGCGGCCGCTATACCCAGACACAGAGGCAACCCGCCCAGTTGATAGGACAGGCCGGACAGCACCGTCCCCAGCAACCGGCCAGCTGCGTTCGCCATATAATAGAACCCGACATCCATTGTGACTCGTTTGTCGCTGGTAAAGGCCAGGATCAAAAACGAATGCAGCGCCGAATTCACGGCAAAGAGCGCCCCGAACACCAGCAATCCGCCGACCAGTACCAGCGTCAACCAAAGCGTCGGTTCCCCCGCCCACCACACAAGAACAGCCAACGCTGCTGGGACAATCGCCAACATGGCTGCCCACCGCGCAGCTTCGGGGACCATCGCAGCAACACCACGTTCGCGCACGCGCAGCACCTGGGGCGTTGCGGCCTGCACTGCGCCGTACAGGATGATCCACACCGCCATGAAACTGCCAATCAAAAAGAATGTCGTTCGGTTGCCGGCCTCGCTCCCGTCTGACAGTGCCGCATAAAAATATATTGGAATGCCGACCACAAACCACACATCACGCGCCCCGAACAGGAACACCCGGGCAAAACTGAGCCAGTTCACATTTGGGTTTCTGGAAAACACCTCTTTGAACTTGGCATCCTTGCGCCTTGTCGACAGACCGCCCGGCATTCGCAAGACCACGATGACCAGGATGACCCCCAGAACAGCGGCCATCGCCAGAATTCCAGGCACAAACCCGGCCACCGCCAACAGCCCGGCACCCAGCAGAAACCCCAACCCTTTGACTGCGTTCTTGGACCCGGTCAGCAGAGCGACCCAACGAAACAAACCGTCACCTTCTGATGGGGCCAACAGCTTGACTGCGGATTTCGAGCTCATCTTGGCCAGGTCTTTGGCAACGCCCGATGCGCCCTGGACCAACATCACAAAGATCACCGAACTTGCGACGGCCCATTTCGGATCCAGCTGCGCCAGCGCCAGCAGCGCTGCGATCTGCAAACCAAGCCCGGCATAGAGCGTCGAGGTCAACCCAAACCGCGCTGCGATCCAACCGGCGCTCAGGTTCGTTACGACTCCGGCGATTTCATACAGGACGAACAAATAGGCCAATTGTACCGGTGAAAAGCCCAGTGTGTGAAAATGCAGCAAGACCAACATGCGCAATGCGCCGTCGGTCAGCATGAAGGCCCAATAGGCGGCGGTTACGGCGATATAGGCCGAAAGGCCCTCAGGCGGCGTGGGATTATTTTCGGTCATGGTTCCAAATCAAAGAGTTGCAGGGGCAGAAGCAGGGTCAGACCTCTGCACGCCCCATAGAGGAACCAGGGGGGAGAACGCCCTGTGTTCCATACCTCTCGCCTCCTGCGTATCCGTTTTCACAAACTTCGGAGGCCTTGCAGATAGTCGCCCCTGCGCAAACTGTCCTCTCGGGTCAGAGGCTGTCGCCTACCATCAGGGCCACGTCTGCCAGCCGATGTGCATACCCCCATTCGTTGTCATACCAGGCGTAAATCTTTACCTGTGTACCGTTCACGACCATGGTCGACGGCGCGTCAATGATCGTCGAACGCGCGTCATTGACATAATCACAACTGACCAGCGGCCGGGTCTCATACCCCAGAATGCCTTTCAATGCGCCTTCGGATGCCACCCGGAACAGCTCATTCACTTCTTCGGCAGTGGTTTCGCGCTCGACCTCGAACACACAATCGGTCAGCGAAGCGTTCAGCAGCGGCACCCGCACAGCATGACCGTTCAGCTTGCCAGTCAGTTCCGGAAAGATCAGCATGATCGCGGTGGCTGATCCGGAGGTTGTCGGGATCAGAGAATTCATCGCTGATCGGGCCCGGCGCAGGTCCTTGGCGGGGCGATCGACGATGGTTTGCGTATTGGTCACATCGTGAATCGTGGTCATGGACCCATGTTTGATCCCTAACCCTTCGTGCAACACCTTGACCACCGGGGCCAGACAGTTGGTGGTACAGCTGGCAGCGGTTACGATCCGATGTTGCGCCGGGTTATAGATGTCTTCGTTGACCCCCATCACGATGTTCGCCGTCGGACCGTCCTTTACCGGAGCCGAAACCACGACCTTTTTTACACCAGCGGTAAAATACGGTGTCAGCTTGGCTTCCGTCTTGAAGGCACCCGTGCAGTCTATCATCACATCCACACCATCCAGCGGCAGATCCTCCAACCTGTCGGTCCGGCACACTGGGATGCGGGCACCATTGATTGTGATGCTGTCTGCGTCATGGCCGAACTCGGCATCCCAATGCCCATGCACAGTGTCGAATTCCAACAACAAAGCGTGCATTTCCGGATCACCCATCGCGTCGTTGATGAACGCAATCTTGGCACCGCGTTCCAGCAGCGGCCGAATGGCCAGCTTGCCCATCCGGCCCATTCCGTTGATGGCATAGGTTGTCATCTTTTCAATCCTTGTCTTTGGCAAGATCGTCTACCCTGTACTGCAAGGACGATCTGTCGAGTGTTTCAAATGGCAATGCGGCAAAGGCCTGAATCCGATGGCGCAACATGGCAAAAGCATTCTGAAAGGCGAGCGCCCGTTCGGCCTCGGACCCGGAGGCAGTGACCGGGTCCGGCACCCCCCAATGGGCGCTGATCGGCTGTCCTGACCAGGGCGGGCATTCCTCGTTTGCAGATTCGTCACATACAGTGAACACAAAATCCAACTCAGGCGCATCTTTGGCCTGATAGACGTCTATATTCTGCGACCTCAGGTCACTGACATCATAGCCTTTGTTCCGAAGCAGACGCATGGCCATCGGGTTTGGCTCGGTCGCGGGGGTCACACCCGCAGAATAGACATTGAACACCTGTCCCGCTTCATGACGCAGGATCGCTTCGGCAAAAATCGAACGCGCCGAGTTTGCGCTACAGATGAACAGAACATTCAGCTTGCGGTCCGTCGGCAGGGCAAGATCACGCCCCCCCCCTATGTCGGGCCTGCCGCGCCCACAATCCAGCAGCAGGTAATCCATGATCTGTTGCACGGCTGACACCTGCGCCTTGTACAAAAGAGATGTGCCGTGCCGGGTCTGAGATATCAGCCCAATTTCTCTCAGGGCCGACAGATAGACTGAAAGCGTGCTTGGCTTGATCCCAAGCGCCGCACCGATATCACCGGCTGAAACATCATCGGGATATCTGCGCACCAACAACCTGAACACGGCCATGCGGTGTGGATGTCCCAAAGTGGTAAGGCGTTTCAGAATCTCTTTTTCCATAATTCATGGATTATTGAATTAAGGCGGCATGCGCAACCTTTTTTTGCCTCCCAAAACGTCCCACCCTGTGTGATCCTGCGTTCTCGTCAGAACACATCCAACGAAACTTTGACCCGGTCCATGGCAATCGAGGTCTTGAACCGGCTGATATTGGATTCCTCAAAGAAATAAGTTTGGGTAAACTGTTCATATTCCTTGATATTTTCAACCACGAGAACCAGAATGAAATCCGCCTCGCCCGTGGTGTAATAACACTGCTGCACACATGATGCGCCGCGCATTCTACGTTTGAACGCCTCCAACGACGCCAGATTTTCCCGCTCCAGGATCACCTCGACAATAACCGTCATTTCCCGGCCCAGCTTGGCCGGAGACAGAACCGCAATCTCCTTTTCGATCACCCCGGTATCGCGCAATTTCTTGAGCCGCTTTTGCACCGCAGCCTGCGATAGCCCGACGTCAAGGCTGATGGTTTCCGCGGTCAAACGTGCGTCGCCCTGGACCAATTTGAGAATCTTGTGATCTGTTTCGTCCATTGCCCTCGCGGTCCTTTCCAATGGTTCCGAATTTCGTAACAGATTATCCGAAAATGTCCGTTTTGCATCTCATAAATCTTCTAACCTCGCCGCAACGATTCAAAAGGTTTCCCGATGCCCGACCAGAGTTTTGACGCCCGGTTGCGCGATATGCGCCACGATTTTCACCGCCATCCCGAATTGGGGTTTTCCGAACACCGAACCAAGGCACAGGTGGCCCAGCGTCTGAGCGACCTGGGACTGGAAGTCCATGAAGGTCGCGGGGTTGTCGGCATTCTGAGGGCGGGATCTGGCAACCGGGCGATTGGCCTGCGGGCAGATATGGATGCGTTGCCGATCCTGGAGACCACTGGGTTGGACTATGCTTCGACCACGCCGGGTACGATGCACGCCTGTGGCCATGACGGACATACAACAATGCTGCTGGGGGCCGCTGAGCTGCTGGCCGAGAACCCCGATTTTGACGGCACTGTCGTCTTTCTATTCCAGCCCAACGAAGAACACGGGCTGGGCGCAATGGCGATGATCGACGAAGGCGTGCTGGAGCGGTTCCCTGTTGAAGAGGTTTACGCAATTCACAACCTGCCCGGCGCTCCTGTGGGTCAAATATCAACCCGTGTGGGCCAGATCTGCGCCTCGGAAAGCCTGTTCGAAATCACGGTCACAGGCAAAGGTGGCCATGCTTCGATGCCACAGGTTGGCGTGGATGCAATTACCGTGTCGGCCGAGCTGGTTACTGCGCTGCAAACCATCGTGTCGCGCAAGCTTGCACCATCAGCCGGTGCCGTGGTGTCGGTCACCGAATTCATCGCCAATGGGCAGCGCAACGTCCTGCCTGGTCAGGTCCTTCTCAAAGGCGACGCTCGGGCGCGTTTGCCACAGGATCGCGCCGACATCGAACGATTCATGCGCCAGATCTGCAACGGTATTGCGATAGCACATGGCGTAGAGGTTCAGGTGGATTTCCGCACTGAATTCATCGAAACCATCAATGCACAGGATCCCGCTGATGCGGTCATCCGCGTCGCTGAGTCCCAGAGGTTGCCGACCTGGCCCAATCGCCCCGCCATGAGCTTCTCCGAAGATTTTGCCCATTTTGCCGCTGCAGTTCCCGGGTGCTTCCTGTTGCTCGGCAACGGCGAACAGGGGGCACATGCGCAGCCGCTGCATGCCTCGGACTATGATTTCAACGACGCGCTTTTGCCCATCGGGGCCCAGTTCTGGGCCGGATTGGTGCATGACCGCCTGCCCAAGACCAAGGACTGATCAATATGACTGATGTTTACACCCAGGCCCAACTGACCCACACCACCGGCAACCCACATGGCCATACGGCAGCAACCCGCGTGTTGAGCCGGTCAGATTTCGATCAGGCCATCAGCGAAATCACCCAATGGCCAGGCTATGCCGCAACCCCGTTGGTGTCGTTGGATGATCTGGCCAGCGATCTGGGGGTGGGCGCAATCCTGTACAAGCATGAAGGCCCCCGCTTTGGGCTGGGCAGCTTCAAGGCACTGGGCGGTGCGTACGCAGCGTTGCGGGTGCTACAGCGTGAGATCGCGCGGCGTCGCGGCACAGACGTGGCGCTGGCCGATATCCGCGCTGGAAAATACGCCGACGACTGCTCCCAAATCACCCTGTGTTCTGCCACCGATGGCAATCACGGCCGGTCCCTGGCCTGGGGTTGCCAGACCTTTGGCGCACCGTGCCGGATCTACATCCATGCCGAAGTCAGCAAGGGTCGCGAAGTCGCGATGCAGGACCTGGGTGCCGACGTCGTCCGTATCGCAGGGGATTACGATGAATCTGTCGCGCTGGCCCGGAGCGAAGCCGAAGCCAACGGCTGGTTCGTGGTGTCCGATACCTCCTGGCCAGGATACAGTGAACCACCGCGCGACGTGATGGCCGGATATGGTGTCATGACACAGGAAGCCTGTGACGCCATGGATCAGGCTCCAACACATGTGTTCCTACAGGGCGGCGTTGGCGGGTTGGCCGCATCGGTCGCCGCGCGTCTGCGTCAGGTTTGGGGCGACGATACCCCGCGCGTCGTGATTGTGGAACCCGAACTGGCCGCCTGCCTGTTCGACAGCGCCAAAGCGGGCAAGGCGACCAATTTTTCCATACACCAGGAGACCATCATGGCCGGTCTTTCCTGTGGGGAACCATCGGAAATGGCGTGGGAAATTCTGACCGAGGAATCCAGCGACTTTGTGACAATCCCAGATAGCATCGTGGCCCCCACCGTGCGGATGCTGGCCCGCCCAACAGGTGTGGCCAAAATCGTCGAAGCCGGAGAAAGCGCAGTGGCAGGCCTGGCGGCCCTGATTGCCGCCTGCAAGTCGGACCTCAAGACCACGCTGGGACTGGACGCGGGCTCGCGGGTTCTTCTGATTGGGTCCGAAGGCATCACCGACCCGGAAATCTACGCCGAGATCATGGAAGGCACCAAACATGGCTGACATCGCGCGCGGTTTTGAAGTCCGCGAATTCGAAGCGCGCACTGCCAAGGCCCAGGCACGGATGGCCGAACAGAGTTTTGACGGCCTGCTGCTGCTATCAGAACCGGAAGTGCGCTATTTCAGCGGCTTCCATACGCTGTTCTGGCAAAGCCCGACACGCCCCTGGTTCCTGTTCGTCCCACGCGAAGGCAAACCAATTGCCATCATTCCCGAAATCGGTGCCGCACTGATGCGCACCGGGTGGCTGGATGACATTCGCACCTGGGCCGCGCCCCAGCCCGAGGATGACGGAATATCCCTTTTGACCGACGTGCTGACCCCGCTGGCGGACCGCGGCGCGACTCTGGGCGTGATGAAAGGGCATGAAACCGGGCTGCGTATGCCGCTGGGTGATTATGAAAGGTTGATGTCAGGGCTGACAGGATTGCATGTGCGCGATTGCACCGGGTTGATCCGGGATCTGCGAATGGTGAAATCCGAGGCCGAGATCGAAAAGCTGGCGCACATCTGCGCCATCGGCTCGCGCAGCTTTGCGCAGGTCGAGAGCTTTGCCCAGGCTGGACAGCCTTTTGCCGATACATTTCGCGCCTTTCGCCGCGAGGCCCTGGCACAGGGGGCCGATGACGTGCCCTATTTGGTCGGCGGCGCAGATCAGGGCGGTTATCACGATGTGATTTCCCCCCCGTCTATGCGCCCCCTGCAGACCGGCGACATCATGATGCTGGACACCGGGGCCACGTTTGACGGGTATTTCTGCGACTTTGATCGCAACTGGGCCATCGGGCGCGCTGATGACGCGTCCAAACATGCCTACGACACCCTGTGGCGCGCCACCGAGGCGGGCCTGACCGCAGCCCGCCCTGGTGCCACCTGCGCTGATCTGTTCCGGGCGATGATGTCGGTGATCGGTGAGGCAGATGGTGACGTTGGGCGTTTGGGTCACGGTCTGGGCATGCAGCTGACCGAATGGCCGTCCCATGCCGCATGGGATGAAACCGTTCTAACGGAAAACATGGTACTGACACTGGAGCCGTCCATGGGCTACGGTGACGGCCGGATCATGGTTCACGAGGAAAACATCGTGGTCCGCGACGGCGCTGCGCAATTGCTCAGCACTCGCGCCGCGCGGGAATTGCCCATAATATGATCCGGACACCAGGGAGAGCGTCATGAAACTGGATTTTGAAACCGACGCGGGGGTCGGAACCCGGGCCAAGATGGGTCTGATCGTTTTGGAAACCGACGAATCCCTGGAGCCTGAGTTGGCCCGGGTCGCCGGCCTGCCGGGCGTGGCCATCTATCACACACGAATCCCGATGGTCGCCGAGATCAACCCCGAGACACTGATGCGGATGAAACAGGATCTGCCTGCTGCTGCCAATGCCTTGCCAGAGCCGATGGAATTTGACGTGATCGGATATGGCTGCACGTCGGCTTCGACGGTGATCGGGTCTGATGCGGTACGCGATGCTGTGCGCACAGCGCGCCCGGGCGTTCAGGTCACTGATCCGCTGCGGGCCGCAATTGCCGCCTGTCAGGCCCTGAACGTCACGCGACTGGGGTTCGTGACACCCTATATCCCGGAAGTCTCCAACAGGATGCGGACCAAGCTGGAAGACGCAGGGATCGAGATCGCCGGTTTCGGGTCGTTTGAAGAAAGCGACGACCGTGTCGTGGCCCGGATCTCCGAAGCATCCGTCCTGAGCGCGATCGAAACCGTGGCCGCCCAGGCGTCTTGTGATGCAGTGTTTGTGTCCTGCACCAACCTGAGGATCCTGAACATTCTGGAACAGGCCGAAGCGAGGATCGGGTGCCCGGTGATATCCAGCAATCTGGCATTGAGCTGGCATATGTTGCGCCTGTCTGGCGTTTCAGAGCCGCGCATCGGGTTTGGGAAGTTGCTGCAAGTCTGAGGAAGATTTGGGGCGCTGCCCCCCGCGTTGCAATCCCATAGGGTTTCCTCCTCCACCCGAGGTGGGTTTGATCAGAACGAAACCGTACTCTCAAAGAGATCAGTAACGGGTGCTCATCCGATAGCCGGGGTGGTAGCTCATTCTCACATAAGTGACAGGCTGACCTTGAAACCAGGTGGTCCGATCAAGCTGCAAGACGGGTGTGGCCAATGGTATGGCCAGAAACTCCGACAATGACGCGTCCGCTGCAACGGATGTCAGACCGATCTCTGCATCGGTAAAGGGCACCCGCTCGAGCAGCCATTCATTTGGTCCCAGGGATGCAAAATCTGCCTCGAGGACATCAGGAACCGCATCGACATTGATCCAACGATTTTCGAATTGAAACGGTCGGTTGTCGGCATAATGCATACATTTCACCTGCAACGCGCGCGCGCGATCCGGCAGGTTCAACTGGGCCGCCAACCAATCGGGAGCGGTGACCAGGGTGCGCTGTACCAAAGCATATCGATAGGTTGCGTTGGTTTCTTCAATGGTGTGGCGCACAACGGCAATTTCGAACACGGCCTGTTTTACCGGTGCCACAGCCACCCGCGTGCCGCTTTTGCGTTTGCGATCGACGATACCGCGTTCGGCCAATTCACGCATGGCCCTGTTGACTGTCGCACGCGCACAGCCGAATTCTTCCGCCAGTTCGAATTCGGTGGGCAACAGGGTGCCCTGAGGCCATTCGCGATCCTGAATTCGGCGGATCACTTCGTCGCGTACGTCCTGGAAGCTGGTTTTTCGGCTATTGGTCACTTAGGTTCCGATATCTGGAAGGATTATGTTCTGGTTATCGCGATTATGTCTGCGATTATGTCCGGATCACAAAGGAGACGCAACCGATGCACTTTGATATTGCAATCTGCCCACCGGTGCCCTGGAAAAATGGCGGCGGGATGACCCGGATGTTGATGTCACAGGAGGGACCGAATGGGCTGTCCTGGCGTCTGAGCCTGGCGGACATACAGACCGACGGGCCATTTTCGACATTTCCCGGATTGCAGCGAATCCTGACCATCGTATCCGGGGACGGGATCGACCTGTTCAATTCGGACCACCGCCTACTGGCTCGCCCCTATCAGCCTGTGTCCTTTTCAGGTGATCTGGCGTTGGACAGCCAGCGTGTCGGGGCGGACACAAGAGCATTCAACCTGATGTTTGATGCGGATAAGATCCGGGGCGACGTCCGCGTGCTGCAAACTGGGCGATCGGATCTTTCGGGGACAAATGTTGTTTTTGTCATGCAGGGGGCGGTTCGGATTTTCGGACAACCCGACCTGCAAGATGGGCAGGGAGCCCGATTGGAAGGGTCCACACAGATTCAGGCCGAACCGGGAGCGTCCGGCCTGATTGTCTCTTTGGAGTCCCGATCTGTTTAGATCGACGCCAGAAGGGATTTGATTGCGACACCGTAGTTGGCAGTGATTTCCGCACGAGCGACATGTTGACCGTTCTGGACTTGATGACGGCCAGCAGACCACAGATCGGTGACAACCCGATCCTTGGCAGCAAAACACAGGCCATCCAAAAGCTGATCATCCCGCAGCGCGACCAAGGCCGGATCGGCGCTGTCAATTGCCACCAGATCTGCAAATTTGCCCACAGCAATGGCACCGCTGTTGCGCCCTACGGCGGTGGCACCTCCAGTGGCTGACCCCATGTAAAGGACTTCGCCCACCGACCCTTCGCCCGGGATCATAACATTGCGGCTAATGTCGCGCAAACGCTGGGAATATTCGAGCATCCTCAGTTCCTCGGTCAAGGAAATGCAAACGTTTGAATCCGAGCCGAGCCCAAATGCGCCCCCCTCTTCCAAGTAGGCAGGGCCGTTGAACGGACCGTCGCCCAGATTGGCCTCGGTGATCGGGCACAGGCCGGCCACCGCGCCCGACCGGGCCATGTCACGGGTTTCCGAGGCGGTCATATGCGTGGCATGGATCAAACACCAATTGCTGTCGACCGGAGCGTTCTCCAACAGCCATTCCACAGGGCGCGCGCCAAGCCAGGATTGGATATCCTCGACTTCCTTGGGTTGCTCGGAGATGTGGATGTGGATCGGGTTTCCGGCGGCAACTGGAAGAACCTCGGCCAAATCTTCGGGGCACGTGGCCCGCAGCGAATGTGGCGCGATGCCGACACGGGTATCTGCGGGCAGCGTCGCCTCAGCCACGGCCCGAGCTTCGCCCACCAGGTCGGCGAATTGGGCAACCGAATTGCCAAACCGCATCTGACCACCGCTCAGATCAGCACGCCCAGCGCCACCATAGGAATAGAGCACCGGCAAATGGGTCAGCCCGATCCCGGTTTGATCCGCCGCAGAAAATACCCGCTGGCTCAGCTCGCTGACCTGATCGAAACGTCCCCCACCATTCTGATGGTGCACATAATGAAACTCACCAACCGATGCATAGCCAGCTTCCTGCATCTCCATGAACACCAGCGCAGCGATGGCCTGGTATTGTTCGGGCGTCACATTCTGCATGAATTGATACATCAAGGTGCGCCAGGTCCAGAAGCTGTCGCGCCCGGCTGCGCGCACCTCGGTCATGCCGGCCATAGCCCGTTGGAACGAATGCGAATGCAGGTTGGCCAGCGCAGGCAACAACACATCCACCATTATGTCGCCCTGCTGAGGTGTCACATCCGTCTCTATCGCGGTGATTTTGCCGTTCTTATGACTGACCCGCACATTTCTTTGCCATCCGGCATCGGTTCTGGCGCGCTGCGCGAAAATCGTCTGCATGTGATCCTCTTATGTATAGACATAATAATCTTAAACGCATACCTTAAATACAGCAAGCAGAATGAAGGGATCGGATTCGGTGACAAGGGATTTTGTTCTGACCGGGGCGCGCATCGCGACAATGAACACCGGTGAAACGCCTTATGGGCTGATCAAAGACGGCGCGGTTGCGGTTCGAAATGGCGTGATCGAATGGGTCGGAGATACAGGAGACTTGCCTGCATCCTACGCTGACCTGACCGCTCGGGATATGGCGGGACGTCTGATGACACCTGGCCTGATCGACTGCCACACGCATATTGTCTTTGGTGGCAACCGGGCGTTGGAATTCGAAATGCGCCTGAATGGTGCCAGCTATGAGGAAGTAGCCCGGGCTGGTGGCGGCATCGTGTCCACCGTGACGGCGACCCGCGCAGCGTCGATCGAGACCCTGATCGCAAATGCCCTGCCCCGTCTGGACGCGTTGATCGCAGAAGGTGCAACGGTGGTCGAAGTCAAGTCCGGCTATGGGCTGGATCGCGAAACCGAATTGAACATGCTGCGCGCTGCCCGCACGCTGGCAACACTGCGCCCAATGACGATCAGGACCACGTTTCTGGGAGCCCATGCAACACCGGCCGAATACAAGGATCGCGATGACCACTATATCGACGAGGTCTGTATCCCGACCCTGCGCGCCGCCCATGCCGAAGGGCTGGTGGACGCCGTCGACGGATTCTGCGAAGGCATCGCCTTTCAACCCGATCAGATCGAACGGGTGTTCCAGGTCGCGGCGGAACTGAACCTGCCGGTCAAATTGCACGCCGAACAGCTGAGCCATCTGGGGGGGACCCAATTGGCGGCCCGCTATGGGGCGCTGTCGGTTGACCACGTGGAATATGCCAATGACGACGACGCCAGGGCGATGGCCGACAGCGGATCGGTCGCGGTCATCCTGCCCGGGGCGTTCTACACCATTCGCGAAACACAGGTGCCCCCCATCGGATCATTCCGCAATCGCGGCGTGCCGATGGCGCTGGCCACAGACTGCAACCCCGGATCATCGCCTCTGACCTCGCTGCTGCTGACCATGAACATGGGCTGCACCCTGTTCCGCATGACCCCCGAAGAGGCACTGGCTGGTGTCACTCGCAACGCCGCCAAGGCGCTGGGTCTGAAGGATCGTGGCCAGATCGCCCCCGGCATGGTGGCCGATCTGGCGATCTGGGACGTCGAAACCCCCGGAGAGCTCTCTTATCGCATCGGGTTCAACCCGCTCCACTCACGCATTTACGCTCAGACGCAAGAAGGTACATCATGATTTCAATGACGCCCGGCGAAGTCACGCTCGTCACGCTGCAAGAGATCTACCGCAACCTAACACCGGCGCGGTTGCATCGCGCGGCCCGACCCGCCGTCGAAGCCGCCGCCCAGATGGTGGCAGACGCCGCCGCCGGCAGCGAAGCCGTCTATGGCATCAACACAGGGTTCGGTAAGCTGGCCAGCACCAAGATTGCCCCAGAAGACACCGAGACCCTGCAACGCAACCTGATCCTGTCGCATTGCTGCGGTGTCGGCGATCCGCTGCCCGAAGACAAAGTCCGCCTGATGATGACGCTGAAGCTGTTGTCGATGGGCCGGGGAGCTTCTGGTGTGCGTTGGTTGGTGATCGAACAGATCGAAAACATGCTGGAGCACGGAGTTCTCCCTGTGGTTCCCTCTCAGGGGTCTGTTGGGGCTTCGGGTGATCTGGCCCCCTTGGCCCATATGGCAGCCGCAATGATCGGCGCTGGCGAAGCCACATTTGAAGGTGCCCGCATGCCCAGCGCGGAGGCATTGGAAAAGGCCGGGTTGCAGCCGATCGTTCTGGGCCCCAAAGAAGGTCTGGGGCTGATCAATGGAACGCAGTTTTCAACCGCCTGTGCCTTGGCCGGGCTATTTGATGGCTGGCGGCTGGCCGAAGCGTCCATGGTGATTGCCTCGTTGACCACGGACGCGATCATGGGGTCGACTGCACCTCTGGTGGCGGACATCCATACGCTGCGCGGTCACGCGGGACAGATCGATGTCGCCCGCGAAATGCGCGCCATCATGGAGGGGTCGGAAATCCGCGAAAGCCATCGCGAAGACGACACTCGTGTCCAGGATCCCTATTGTATCCGCTGCCAGCCACAGGTTGTCGGTGCCGCACTGGACGTGCTGCGCATGGCCGCCAAAACGCTGGAGATCGAAGCCAACGCCGTCACCGACAATCCGCTGGTTCTGGTGAACGAAGGGCGCATCGTATCGGGCGGCAACTTCCACGCCGAATATGTCGGCTTTGCCGCTGATCAGATCGCGTTGGCCGTGGCTGAAATTGGTGCCATCGCCCAGCGCCGCGTTGCGCTGATGGTCGACCCAACGCTCAGCTTTGATCTGCCACCGTTCCTGACCCCGAATCCGGGTCTGAACTCGGGCTTTATGATCGCCGAGGTGACCACCGCCGCGCTGATGAGCGAGAACAAGCATCTCGCCAATCCTTGCGTAACAGACTCTACTCCGACCTCCGCCAACCAGGAGGACCACGTGTCGATGGCCGCCCATGGTGCGCTGCGTCTGGGCCGGATGAACACCAACCTGTCGGTCATCCTGGGGGTCGAACTGCTGTGCGCCGCGCAGGGTGTTGAAGCCCGCAGCCCGCTGGCCACCTCCACCCGATTGCAGGACGTTATCAACGCGCTGCGCGCCAATGTGCCGTCGCTGGAAGATGATCGCTATCTCGCACCAGATATCGAAGCCGCATCCGCCATGGTGCGCGCGGGCGAAATCGCGGCCGCTGCTGGTATCGAGGTGGCCGCATGATCGAAATCACCCAAGGCACATCTCCGCTGGTGTTGGGGCTGCCCCACACCGGGACCGATGTGCCCGACGACATCTGGGGTAATCTGAACGAGACCGGACAGGGGTTGGCTGATACTGATTGGCACATCCAAGATCTCTATGACGGGGTGGTGGAAAACGTCACAACGGTACGCACGCCGATCCACCGTTATGTGATTGACGTGAACCGCGACCCAGCTGGGGTCAGCCTGTACCCCGGCCAGAACACCACCACTTTGGTGCCGATAACCGATTTCGACGGGAACCCGATCTGGCGCGAGGGTTGCGAACCGGATGAGGCAGAGATCATCCGCCGCCGCGAGGCGTTTCATGCGCCCTATCATGCCGCGTTGGAGGCCGAGATGGAACGGGTCAAGGAAATCCACGGGTTTGCCATTCTCTATGATTGCCATTCGATCCGCGGCGACATCCCGTTTCTGTTTGACGGGCGTCTGCCGGATTTCAATGTCGGGACCAATCTGGGCACCACCTGTGATCCTGCGATCGAGGCCATGACCGTGGCCCGATGTGCCGCCGCCGATGGGTACACCGACATCCTCAACGGTCGGTTCAAAGGCGGCTGGACCACTCGTCACTATGGCCGCCCTGCCGAAGGGCTGCACGCCATCCAGATGGAATTGGCCCAGGCCACCTATTGCCAGGAAAGCCCCCCCTGGAGCTATGAAGCTGACCGCGCGACCCGGTTGCGCACACATCTCACCGATATTCTCACCGACCTGCAGAACTGGAGACCCGCATGAGCGATCCCCGTAAGAACACCCGCGACGTTTTCCCCCCCACCGGCACCGAGATCACGGCCAAATCCTGGCTGACCGAAGCGCCAATGCGGATGCTGATGAACAACCTCCACCCGGATGTAGCCGAAAACCCGCATGAATTGGTGGTTTATGGCGGCATCGGCCGCGCCGCCCGCACCTGGAAAGATTTCGACCTGATCGTCGAAACCCTGAAGGGCCTTGAAGAAGACCAGACCCTGTTGGTGCAATCGGGCAAACCGGTTGGAGTGTTCCAGACCCACAAGGACGCGCCGCGCGTTCTGATCGCCAACTCCAATCTGGTGCCGCATTGGGCCAACTGGGACCACTTTAACGAGCTCGATAAAAAAGGCCTGATGATGTACGGCCAGATGACCGCCGGGTCCTGGATCTACATTGGCACCCAAGGCATCGTTCAGGGCACCTATGAGACCTTTGCCGAGGCCGGGCGTCAGCATTTTGACGGCGATCTGACCGGCAAATGGATCCTGACCGGTGGTCTTGGCGGCATGGGCGGAGCGCAACCTTTGGCAGCTGTATTTGCCGGGGCCTGTTGTCTGGCGGTGGAATGCAACCCTGACAGCATCGATTTCCGCCTGCGCACCAAATATCTGGACGAAAAGGCCGAAACCCTGGACGAAGCGTTGGAGATGATCGAGCGTTGGACCGCTGCTGGCGAAGCCAAATCCGTGGGTCTGCTGGGCAATGCCGCGGATGTGTTTGCCGAACTGGTGGACCGCGCCAAGGCGGGCGGCACAAAACCCGATATCGTCACCGACCAGACATCGGCCCACGACCCGGTCAACGGCTACCTGCCGCAGAACTGGACCATGGCCCAGTGGAAGGACATGCGCGAAAAAGACCCTAAAGCAGTGGAAAAAGCTGCCCGAGCATCAATGAAGGTGCAGGTTGCGGCAATGTGCGAATTCCACGCGATGGGCATTCCAACCGTGGATTATGGCAACAACATCCGCCAGATGGCGCTGGAAGAAGGTTTGGAAAACGCGTTCGATTTCCCCGGCTTTGTCCCCGCCTATATCCGTCCGCTGTTCTGCAAGGGCATTGGCCCGTTCCGCTGGTGTGCTCTGTCGGGTGATCCCGAAGATATCCGCAAGACCGACGCCAAAATGAAAGAACTGTTCCCTGACAACGCTGACCTGCATCGTTGGTTGGACATGGCGCAGGAACGCATCGCGTTCCAGGGCTTGCCGGCGCGGATCTGTTGGATCGGCCTGGGCGATCGTCACAAAGCGGGTCTGGCGTTCAATGAGATGGTCCGCACTGGCGAACTCTCAGCCCCGGTTGTCATCGGCCGTGACCATCTGGATTCGGGTTCTGTTGCCTCACCCAACCGTGAGACAGAATCGATGATGGACGGCTCGGACGCGGTGTCGGATTGGCCGCTGCTGAACGCGCTGCTGAACACCGCATCCGGCGCGACCTGGGTTTCGCTACACCATGGTGGTGGTGTTGGCATGGGCTTCTCTCAGCACTCGGGCGTGGTGATCTGTTGTGACGGCACCGAAGATGCTGATCGCCGTATCGGTCGTGTGCTGTGGAACGATCCGGCAACTGGTGTGATGCGCCATGCAGATGCAGGGTATGATATCGCCAAAGATCATGCCCGCGAATGCGGCCTGAACCTGCCTGGCATTCTCTGAAATAGGTTGCGGCCATCCGACCAGGGTGGCCGCTTCTCCCACTGGCCATTTGCGCCAAATCATGCGACCTGTGCGCGTATGAGCACCGGTACAGACTACACCCCCCCGCAAACCCCGCTGGACGTCCTGCACGAGGACAGCGATATTGTTGTTGTCAACAAACCTGCTGGTCTGTTGTCGGTTCCCGGGCGCGGCGAGCATCTGTCGGATTGCCTGTTGACCCGTGTGCAGGTTGCCTTCCCTACCGCCTTGTTGGTGCACAGGCTGGACAGGGATACATCGGGGGTGATGGTGTTCGGATTGACACCGCATGCCCAGCGCCATCTGTCGATGCAATTCGAAAAACGGTCGACCAAAAAGACCTATGTCGCCCGTGTTTCCGGTCGGCTGGAACCCAAGACGGGTACAGTGGATCTGCCGCTCATCGTGGATTGGCCGAACCGTCCTTTGCAAATGGTGTGCCACGAGACGGG
Organism: Rhodobacteraceae bacterium M382; assembly: GCA_025141015.1. Lineage (NCBI taxonomy): Bacteria > Pseudomonadati > Pseudomonadota > Alphaproteobacteria > Rhodobacterales > Paracoccaceae > Rhodobacteraceae bacterium M382. The sequence goes on from CP081098.1 coordinate 4,450,393, forward strand.
CAAACCCTCAGTAACGGATTGGCGGGTGGTCAAATATGGTGCCGGGGAAACCCGGGTGCGGCTGACACCCAAAACCGGGCGAACACATCAACTGCGGGTGCATATGCTGGCGATGGGTCACCCCATGTTGGGCGACCCGCTGTATGCACCGGAAACGATGGATCAATATGGCCGCCTGATGCTGCATTCCGAAGAATTGCGGCTGAAACACCCTGAAAACGAGAAATCCATGAAATTCCGGGCCAAGGCCGAATTTTGAACAGGGCCGACACAACCGGGGCCCTGTTCCAATCGCTTACATTTCGTGGACTTCGGCCACTTCTACGGACCCGGACCCGTCCACAACCATCGGACAGCCTTTGGCCACTTCGCAGGCGGCCGCAATGTCAGCCGCCTGTATAACAGAGTAACCGGAAATCGGGTTGGCACCGCCATCATCAGCGACACCGCCACCAGACACGGTTTTTGACATGCCCACAGGCGCGCCGGGGATCACCAGGTCATCGCCCATTCCCCCCATCCAGGCCTGCCAGGCAGCCATGACTTTGGCGCCTTCTTCAGGGGTATCGGGGGTTTTTCCGCCGTGATAGGCAAATACGAACTGTGGCATAATATCTTCCTCCTGTTGAAAATCAGTTGAGTTTTGCAGTGAGTTTGCTCAATGCCGAGCTCCAACCGCGTTCGTGGCTTGCGCTCATTTCGCTGTCATCCAGATCCCGGTGATCAATGGTCAAACGCGCACCCGTCGCGGTTTCGGACACGCTGAATGTCACATGGCTTTCTGGTCCGCGCTGATCCTGATCGTCATGCCAGCCCCAAGTGAAGCCAACGGACTTTGGCGGATCCACATGGGTCACCTGTCCGGAGACCTTGAATTTCTGCCCGCTATCGTCACCGACCATCACGGACAGCCAGGGCCCGGGTTTGGTCAGGTTCAGATCATGTTCGCCAATGGTCATCCCTTCGGGCCCCCACCATTGCAACAATTTGGCCGGATCGGTCAGCCAGACATACAGACGATCAGGGGTCACAGGAAAATCGCGTTCCAGACGCAGGTCGGTCATTCCAATTCCTCTTCGCGTATTGCCGCCTCCAGGCGGTCCAGGCTGCTGTTCCAGAAATCACGTCGCGAAATCGTCCAATTAGCGATCAGCTGTATACCTTCGGGGCGCGCGGAATAGAGCCGCCGTGTCCCATCGGCGCGCTGTTCAATCAACCCCGCTTCGCGCAAGACCTTGAGATGCCGCGAGATCGCCGGGGCCGAGATCCCAGATCCTCGCACCAGATCCCCGGCGGGCAGTTCACCGTGATCCATAAGTTGTTCGACGATGGTCAGACGGGTTTCGTCAGACAGGGCCGAAAATGTTCTGAGCAAAGGTGCCATGCTCTGATCATTAATCATTTTGTTAATTAACACAATAGTTAATTTACGGATAGCAATAGATTGTTTGACGTTTCCGTCGCTCCGCCACGAGCCCGTGTTTTCATTGTGTTATTCGTTGCGTTCTTCGCCGTTCAGGTGGCAAATTCCGCTTTGGAATAGCCTTGGAGATACAACAGGGCCGTCAAATCACCGTGGTTGATCCGAATATCGCATTGTGCCGCGACGGATGGTTTGGCGTGCAGCGCCACCCCTGCGCCTGCCCGGCCCAACATGCCCAGATCATTGGCACCATCGCCCACCGCGATCACATCGAATTCGGAAATGCCCAAACGCGCCGAGATGTCTTCGAGCGCCTGCACCTTGGCCTCGCGCCCCAGAATTGGATGCCCAACATCTCCGGTCAGCTTGCCGTTTTCGATATGCAGCGTGTTGGCACGGTTTTCGTCAAACCCCAGGGTCGATGCCACATAGGCCGTAAATGCGGTGAACCCACCAGAGACCAACGCCGCATACCCGCCGTTTGCTTTCATTGTCGCCAGCAAGGCCCGGCCACCTGGCATCAGGGTGATCCGTTCCGCCAGAACTTTGGCAATCACGTTTTCATCCAGCCCTTTGAGCAGCCCAACCCGTTCGATCAACGCCCCTTCAAAGTCCAATTCTCCATTCATGGCCCGGGCGGTGATGTCCTTGACGTGATCCCCCACTCCAGCTTCATCTGCCAATTCGTCGATACACTCCTGCTGGATCATGGTGCTGTCCATATCCGCCAGAAGCATCTTCTTGCGCCGTCCCTGTTCAGGCTGAATGATCAGATCGACCCCCATCCCCTGAAGGTCCTGCCACACAGCCCATTGGTTGTCGGGTTTGGTTTCCAGTTGAAATTCTGCAGCCTCATCCACGGACAGCCACTGGGCCTCTCCGCCACCCCAGGCATTGCGTAGGGAGTCCACCAAAGCGGGATCCAGCGCAGGATTGGCAGGAGAGGTCAGAAGAGTGGCATAAAACATGATGTGCGGATCCTCGAGCTTGCAAAGGCCACGATGGCCTGTTGCGATGCCTTTTGGACCGATTGCGACCAAGTTTCAATGCGGCGTACAGGACCCAAAAGCGAGCAAAGCTTGACTTGTTAGGGTGTATACTTATCAATTAAAGGCGTCACTCAATGAGGAACATCGCCATGACGGACGAACTGGGACGCCTCGAAGATCTGCCTCAGGACTATCGGGAAGAGCTGGTCGCCGCAGGTGTTGCGCCGCTCTGGCCGATGATGCGCAATGTTCTGCCCCACGATGCGCCGGTACCGAAAACCCGTGCGGGGTACTGGAACTATCAGACCATTCGCCCACTGTTGATCAAGGCCGGTGCGCTGACCCCGGTGGAAAAGGCGGAACGTCGGGTTCTGGTCCTGTCTGACCCCGGTCGCGGCGTCGGCGCGATGCAGGCCACCTCGTCAATCTATCTAGGGCTGCAATTGCTGTTGCCAGGTGAATCTGCGCCAGCTCATAAACATACTCCGTCTGCTGTGCGCATCGTTGTCGAAGGCGAAGGCGGCTATACCGTCGTTGACGGTGAACGCCTCCCCATGTGCGAAGGCGATCTGGTGATGACGCCAGGTGGCGACTGGCACGATCACGGCCATGATGGCACGGACCCGGTGGTCTGGCTGGATGCGTTGGATCTGCCGCTATTTGTCTATCTCGAAGGGTCTTATGCCATCGGCGGCGACCTTCAGGCCCAGCGCAGCCGCCCAGATGCCAGCGCGGTCGAATATGCCGCCGCAGGGATGGTCCCCACCCGAGTGCGCCAACAGGCCGTGCGGCGCTATCCAATGATGCGCTATCCGTGGGCGAGTGCGGAACGGGCATTGCGGGCCATGGCTGCGCATGGAGAGGTGGCCGAGCTCGACTACATCAATCCCGAGACCGGCACCGACGTGCTGCCAACCCTGGGTTTTACCGCCATGATGTTGCAGCCAGGTGAAATCGTGACCCCGCCCCTGCGGTCCAGTTCAGCGGCGTTTCACGTGGTGCGCGGCACAGGACGAACAACCATCAACGGAGAACCGTTTGACTGGGGCCCCAAAGACACCTTTACCGCCCCTGTTTTTGCCGATCTGATACACGAGGCTGACGACGAAAGCTTTTTGATCCGCATACACGATCGCCCACTGCAGGACCGCCTGGGCTATTACGAGGAAAGACCCCGATGACATCCCCCCTGTTCGAATTGCCCGCTATTCCGATGATCCCGGTCAACGGTGAAGATAACGCATTTCCCATTGGACGTATTTTCTGCGTCGGGCGCAACTACGCCGCCCATGCAGCGGAAATGGGGCACGAGGTCGACCGCGAAGCACCGTTCTACTTTACCAAATCCCCCGCCAATGCGATCCTGAGCGGCAGCGAAACCGCCTATCCTCCCGGAACCGAGAATTTCCACTATGAAATGGAGCTGGCCGTCGCCATCGGCAAGCCGGTGTTCCGTGCAACCGCTCAACAGGCGTGGGATGCGATCTATGCCTATGGCTGTGCGCTCGACATGACCCGGCGTGATTTGCAGATTCGGGAGCGTAACAAACAGCGCCCCTGGGATCTGGGCAAAGACGTTGAGAATGCCGCGGTATTTGCCCCTCTGACCAAGGCCGGCGACTGGAGCCCCCTGGACGCGACCCGTATTCATTTGTCTGTCAACGGTGACACCAAACAGGATGCCACGCTCGAAGAGCTGATCTGGAAGCTGGATGAGATCATCTGCCATCTGTCAGGGTTCTACCACTTGCGACCTGGGGATCTGATCATGACCGGTACTCCAGCCGGAGTTGGACCGGTGGTTGCCGGGGATCAGATCACCGGTGGCATTGACGGGTTGGACCCGATCAGGCTCGACCTGAGCGCAGCGGAGTAGGCACATATGACCACGGATCGGATCGTCATTGCCGGAGGAGGGATTGGCGGTCTGGCTGCGGCCATTGGATTGGCCAATCGGGGTCGCGATGTCATCGTGTTGGAAAAGTCCGGTGCCTTTGGAGAAATCGGGGCAGGCATTCAACTGGGGCCCAATGCCTTTCACGCCTTTGACGCCCTGGGGATAGGCGACGCGGCTCGAAACATGGCCGTCTACATTGACAACCTACGCCTGATGGATGCGCTGACCGCGCGCGAAATCACCCGCATTCCTTTGGGCGAAGAATTCCGCGCCTTTATGGGCAATCCTTATGGGGTGGTGCATCGCGGTGAATTGCACCGGGTGTTCCTCAAGGCCTGCCAGGCGCATGATCGGGTCGAATTGCGGACCGACGCACGCGTGATCGGGTACGATCAGACCCAGGACCATGCCAGGGCCATTTTAGAAGATGGTCAGGCCATTCAGGGCACCGCCGTCATCGGAGCCGATGGGCTGTGGTCCAAGATTCGCAGCCAAATGCTGCACGATGGTCCGCCTCGTATTTCGGGTCACACGACCTATCGGTCGGTGATCCCGGTCGACGAAATGCCCGAAGATCTGCGCTGGAACGCGGCAACTCTGTGGGCCGGCCCCAAATGCCACATCGTCCACTATCCCCTGTCGGGCTGGAAGCTGTTCAACCTGGTGGTCACCTATCACAATGATGCACCCGCCCCGGTCGCGGGAACACCGGTGACGCATGATGAGGTGCGACAGGGTTTTGAACATGTGCATCCAAAAGCTTTGCAAGTCATCGACAAAGGGTCGAACTGGAAAAAATGGGTGTTGTGTGATCGCGATCCCGTGATGACTTGGACAGATGGGAATGTTGCGCTTTTGGGCGACGCTGCGCACCCGATGCTCCAGTATTTTGCACAGGGTGCCTGTATGGCAATGGAAGACGCTGTATGTCTGGCCGAAGAGCTTTCCCGTCCAAATGTTGCACCCCAGGATGCCTTGGTGACCTATCAGGGCAAGCGCCACCTGCGCACGGCACGCGTACAGCTTCAATCGCGCGAAATCGGCACCCATATTTACCATCCCGAAGGGGCGCATGCCGATTTACGTAACAAGTTAATGATTGAAAAAAATCCCCTAAATTGGTACGAAACGCTAAGCTGGCTTTACAAAAAAAAATAAAACTTCGGCATCTGACGGTTGATAGTTACAAATGCACTCAATACGAGTAGGGTGAAGAAATTACCCGACCGAACGGTCAGTTGTAAAATTATCTCAACTGCACTTCGAGGTTCGGGACATCTTTGCAAAGATTTTGGCAATATATTGCAATATCGTAATGGGTAGGCATTATATTGCGAGTAAGGTCAAAGGGAGGAATCATATGACCACTCGGAGAATGCTTTTGGGCGCAGTTGGCGCCGCGGCCATGATGGCCATGGGCGCAACCTCAGCCATGGCACAAGAGGTCACACTGAAACTGCACCAATTCCTGCCTGCGCAGGCAAATGTGCCAAAGCTGATTCTGGACCCCTGGGCCGACAGCATCGAAGAAGCGTCGGGCGGGCGGATCAAAATTGATCGCTTTCCGTCGATGCAACTGGGCGGCAAGCCCCCAGAGCTGATGGACCAGGCCATTGATGGCGTTGCTGATATCGTCTGGACCGTTGTTGGCTACACCCCCGGTCGGTATCCATCGACCGAAGTGTTCGAGCTGCCGTTCATGATGACCAATGCGCGCGCCGTTTCCCACGCCTATTGGGAAATGTTCGACAAGCATCTGAAGGACACCGAATTCAAGGACGTCAAAATCCTGGGAACCTGGGTGCATGGCCCCGGCATGATCCACACTGCGGATCCGGTTGAAACTCCTGATGATCTGCAAGGCATGAAAATCCGTGGCGGGTCGCGTTCTGTGAACGCGCTGCTGACACAGCTGGGTGCAACCCCGGTTGGCATGCCGGTACCTGCAGTCCCCGAAGGTCTGTCCAAAGGCGTGATCGACGGCACCACGATTCCGTGGGAAGTCACCGCAGCCCTGAAGGTCCCGGAGCTGGTTGAAAACCACACCGAATTCACCGGCAAGGCCCTGTACACGCTGACCTTTGTTCTGGCGATGAACAAAGAGAAATTCGACAGCCTGCCCGCCGATCTGCAAAAGGTGATCGACGACAAATCTGGTCTGGAATTCTCGGTTTTTGCTGGTGGAACCCAAGCCGATGCAGACGGCCCGTCGCGTGAAATGGCGCTGGATCTGGGAAACAACGTGATCACCCTGGACGCCGACGCGACCGCCGAGTGGCGCACATTGTCTCAGCCAATTTACGACAATTGGCTGGCTGACATGGCGGAAAAAGGCAAAGACGGTCAGGCCCTGATCGACGAAGCCACCATGCTGATCGAAAAATACACTCCGCAATACGAAAAGTAAGGCGGTCGTTCCATAAAATTTGGCCGCGGCGACTGGTTCGCCGCGGCTTTGCTTATCCGGCAAAAGGCAAACAGCCATGCACAGTTTCATGACGGGATTGGCCAGAAAGATGGCCATGATCGGCGGGCTCATCCTGAGCGTTCTCATCATTCTCACCTGCATTTCGATTACCGGACGCCTGTTGAACGGTTTCTTTCACAGCGACTTGATGGAAGGCATCGCGCCCGGTTTTTCAAAATGGATGATCAATCTGGGTGTTGGACCAATCAACGGCGACTTTGAATTGGTCGAAGCAGGCGTTGCCTTTGCAATTTTTGCCTTCCTTCCCCTGTGTCAGATCACCGCGGGCCACGCGTCGGTGGATATTCTGGCGAACTCTTTTTCCAAGCGAGTGAACCGGTTCCTGCGCATGGTTACCGAAATCGTGTTTGCAGTGGTCCTTGTTCTGATTGCCGTCAAATTGGGCGATGGAATGCTGAGCAAACTGAAAAATGGAGAGACCTCGTTTCTTCTCGAATTCCCGGTCTGGTGGGCCTATGCCGCCAGCCTTGTTGCCGCCATCGTCGCCGCCATTGTCGGCACCTATATGGCCTGCATCCGCACTCTTGAATTCTTTACAGGCCGCATCCGGATCTGGGACGGCGTGGAGGCTGAATAATGACTACCCTTGAAATCGGCATCGCGTCTTTTCCGGCCTTGATGGTCCTGATCTTTCTACGGGTCCCTATCGGGCTCGCCATGTTTCTGATTGGATTGATCGGCCTGGTGATCGTCACTGACGGCACCCAAGTGGCCTTTGGCCGGCTCAAAAGCGAGACCTATTCAACCTTCTCCTCTTATTCGCTGACCATCGTGCCGATGTTTCTGCTGATGGGACATTTCGCGACGTTGGGCGGCATGTCCAATGCGCTGTTCAAAGCGGCCGAGGGTTTCCTGGGGCATCGCCGCGGTGGTGTTGCCATGGCCGCCATCGGGGCCTGCGCTGGGTTTGGTGCGATTTGTGGATCGTCGCTGGCCACCGCGGCAACCATGGGCCGCGTTGCCCTGCCCGAACTCAAGGAATATGGTTATGCAGGTGGGTTCTCGACGGCCACGCTGGCTGCCGGTGGCACATTGGGCATCCTTATCCCGCCGTCGGTGGTGCTGGTAATCTATGCGATCCTGACCGAACAGAACATTGCCAAACTGTTCCTCGCAGCCTTTGTACCTGGCCTGCTGGCGGCGCTTGGCTATGTTATCGTGATTTCGATCTATGTCCGCCTTTATCCTGAAAGCGCAGGCACCCGCCCGGCAATTCCATGGGCGGACCGCTTTGCGGCCCTCTTTCGGGTCTGGCCGGTTCTGATGGTTTTTGGCGCTGTTGTCGGCGGCATCTACGGTGGCCTGTTCACCCCAACCGAAGGTGCCGCTGTCGGAGCCTTTGGCACCGGATTGATTGCCTGGTTGAACGGCGGGCTGGATCGTCCCAACCTGATCGACAGTTTTCTGGTAACCGCGCGTTCAACGGCAATGATCTTTTTCATCGTGCTGGGTGCTGGGTTTTATAATGGGTTCCTCGCGCTGACCCAGGTCCCCCAAGAACTGGCTGACTTCGTTGTCTCCCAAGGGTGGAGCCCTTGGGTCGTGCTTGCCATGATCTTGTGCTTCTATCTGGTCTTTGGTTGCCTGATGGACAGCCTTTCAATGATCCTTCTGACTATCCCGATCTTCTTCCCTGTGATTTCCGCCATGGATTTCGGATTTCTGTCGCTTGCCCAAGAACAGGCAGACGCGGCCATGGCAGTTCTGAATGCGGGTATCCCCGAAGGTATGGGGGCGGAAATGCTGGATTCGATCCGTCAATCCATTGCCTCGGGTGCCGAACTGACCCGTGAACAGATGAAAGAACTGGGTATCCGGGTCACACAGGGCAAGATCAACCGGCTGGAATCCGAATTTGTTGCCATCTGGTTCGGCATCCTGGTTCTGATCGTGGTGGAAGTCGGCTTGATCACTCCGCCCGTTGGGATGAACCTGTTCATCATCAACGCGATGGACCGGAAAACCCGGATGGTCGATACCTACAAGGCGGTCATGTTCTTTGTCGCCTCGGACATTGTTCGTGTGATCATATTGGTCATGTTCCCAACCATAACCCTGCTGTTCTTACCAGGGTGGTTCTAAACAGCATCAAAGCCGGGGAAATTTCCCCGGCTTTTTTGTTGGGTTGACGCGGTTCAGAGACAGTTGCAATCTAAACGTGCGGCCCCGTTCCTGGCGCACTTGTCGATCCGGCATTCACGAAACATGCCTTGGATAGATCACGTGTCGATCAGAACGCATTGGGGGCATCAGGCAAACCAATATATTCTAGCCGCCCGTTAGGACCCACGTGACCCAAAAACAGACCACACTCCCCCGACACAAAACAAATCGGCCAACCGTTTCCGATCAGGTTCTGCGAAAATTTACCAGTTACTCGGTGCGTCGCACTGCCAGCGTCATCTACGCTGACATCAATCGGTCGTTGAAACACCTGGGACTTCGCATGATCAGCTTTTCGGTTTTGACCATGGTCGCCCGGAATCCCCATATCAGACAGGCAAACCTGGCCGAAGCGCTGGGAATGGAACGGCCAAACCTGGTGGCGATTGTCAACGAATTGCAAAATGTCGGTTGGGTCATCCGCATTCCCGACCCTACCGACCGGAGAGCCTATGGCCTACGGATCACGACGGCAGGACGTAACGTTTTGTCAAAAGCAACTGCAGAAGCCAACGCCCATGAGGCTAAGGTCACTCAGCATTTGGACGATGACGAGCGGCAGATTCTGATACGCGCGCTGAAAAAGATCGAGGACGCAACCAAACAAGGGGGATGACATGGCCAGACCAAAGTACCGCACGCAAAAGGTTTCACGACAAAACCGGGCGGACGGATCGATTTTACTCAGGTCTGAATATGCATTGTCTCCAACGGCCAACAGCACAAATGACTGGCTTGAACAGTGGGCCCATTCGCGTCCTGACGCTGTTTTTCTTGCAGAGCGAAGCGGAGCAGGCTGGCGCGAATTGCGATATGGTGCGGCTCTGGAACAGGTGCGATCCTTGGCGGGTGGCCTTCTGGCACGCGGGTTAACCGCCAAAACACCTATCCTGATCCTTTCGGGCAATGGCATAGACCACGCGCTTGTGACTCTGGCTGCGCATTATGTCGGCATTCCTACCGTCCCGGTGGCCGAGCAATATTCGCTGATCCCCGGTGCTGACTCCCAACTCTCCTACATCACTGATCTGATCGACCCCGCATTGGTGTTCGCCGTCGATGGCCAGACATTTGCCAAATCTCTGGCTCTGGATGTCATGGAAGGTCGTGATCTGGTGGTGGCGCAGTCGCCCGGCCCCGGTATGACCACATTGGATGAACTGTCTCGCAGTGACGTCATGGAGGTCACCACCGCACGCAACGACGTTGGTCCGGACACCATTGCCAAGATCCTTATGACTTCGGGTTCGACATCAGATCCCAAAGGCGTAATCACCACCCAAGGCATGATGTGCACCAATCAGGCGCAATACATTGGCGCTTTGCCCTTTCTCGACAGCCATCCGCCTTGCCTGGTTGACTGGCTCCCCTGGAATCATGTGTTTGGTGGCTCAAACAACTTCAATCAGGTTCTATGTCATGGCGGAAGCCTGTATATCGACGACGGCAAACCAATCCCGGCCTTGATCGGGCGGACCGTCGAAAACCTGCTGCTGAAATCACCGACCGTTGCCTATAATGTTCCGGTTGGCTTTGGCCTACTGCGCACTGAAATGCAGAACAATGATGCACTGAAGCAGGCCTATTTTCGGCACATGGACATGCTGTTTTATGCCGGAGCCCCCCTGCCCCCGGACATCTGGAGCGATCTGGATGACATGGCCCGATCCGTGCGCCCGGACGGGATTATGATGACTACGTGCTGGGGCATGACCGAAACTGCTCCGGCGTGCATCTTCCAGCATCAGCCTGCGGCCAGCGTGGGATTGGTGGGTGTCCCCCTGCCCGAAGTCACAGCCAAATTGGTCCCTGACGGGCCAGACAGGTACGAACTGCGCGTAAAAGGTCCGAACATCACGCCGGGATATTTTCATGCATCGGCACAAACCGAACAGGCCTTTGACAACGAAGGGTTCTTTTTGACCGGCGACGCCATGACTTTTGCCGACATGGACGATGTGAATGCCGGGTTGAAATTCGCTGGACGACTGTCCGAAGATTTCAAGCTGGCAACTGGAACTTGGGTCCGGGCCTCCGATCTTCGAATGGCAGTCTTGAGCGCATTGAAACCATTGGCGCAGGATGTTGTTCTGACCGGTGAAGGGCGGGACGCAGTTGGGGTTCTGATCCTTCCCGCTCCCAATCAGATTGCCAAGGCTGACCTGTCGCCTCGTCCCGGCCTGATCTGCTCTGACGCCCTGCAACAACAGATCGCAGACCGCCTGGCCCCTTTTTCAGATCCATCCCGCGGCAGTGCAAACCGTATCACCCGCGCCTTGATCCTGTCAGAAGCACCAATGATGGCTGCCGGAGAGATTACGGCCAAGGGTAATCTGAATTTCCGAAAGCTGCTGACCCGGCGCGCTGCCTTGGTTGATTTGCTCTATGGCCCATGGATTGCGGAACAGATTCTGCTGGCACCTGCATAATGGCGCCACCTCTTTAAGCATTATATTGCATTATTCCAAAAGGAGTGCATTATATCTCCACACGAAGGTTGGCCTGTCTGATCGGCTGACCGAATCGTTCACCCGGAACATCCGGGGATACGCGCGAACAGAGAGGAGCAAGCATGTCAGGTGAAGGCAACGCCGCGAGCTATTTTGTGGATCGCCATCTGGTTGAAGGTCGCGGCGATCACTGTGCCTTTCGCGAGGCAGGCGGTCGCAAACGCCAGATATCATATGCAGAGCTGGCCGACCTGAGCGCCCGGACGGCGGGGGCCTTTGAACGTGCCAATGTTCCGCGTGAAGCCCGCGCGTTGATGCTCGTTCTGGATCAGATCGAATTCCCCCAGATCTTTTGGGGGGCACTCAAGGCAGGTGTGGTACCGGTCCCGCTCAACACTCTTTTGGCCACGGATGTCTACGAACTTATCCTGCGTGACAGCCGCGCCACGATCTTGTTTGTCTCCGAAGAATTATGGCCCGTTGTCGCGCCAGCAACCAAATCCGCGCCGGACCTGAAACAGATCGTGGTGATCGCGGATCAGGCCCCCGACGGCACGCAAAGCTTTGCTGATTTCATGGATGGCGCAGGCCCCGTCGATACCGCTGCATGTTCAGAAGATGAAATCGCCTTCTGGCTCTACTCTTCGGGCTCGACCGGCCAACCCAAGGGGGTGCGCCACGTCCATGGCGCACTCAAGGCGACATCGGACACCTATGGGGCCCATGTATTGGGAATTGCGCCACAGGATGTGATTTTCTCCGCGGCCAAGTTGTTCTTTGCCTACGGGCTTGGCAATGGGATGACCTTTCCCATGTCGGTTGGGGCCACGGCGATCCTGTACAATGGTCGCCCAACCCCGGACACGGTCATGGATGTGATCAACGCCGAAAAACCCACTATTTTCTGCGGAGTGCCAACGCTTTACGCCGCAACCGTTATGCACCTGGATCATCATGAAAAACCGGATGCGCCCTTGCGGCGCTGTATTTCTGCCGGTGAAGCCCTGCCAATGGATGTAGGCAAGGCATGGGAAGCCATCTGGGGGGTCGAAATTCTGGATGGTGTCGGTTCGACAGAAATGCTGCATATCTTCTTGTCCAATGCGCCGGGTGACGTGTTGTATGGCAGTTCGGGCATCGCGGTCCCCGGATATGAACTTCGTCTGGTCGACGAAGACGGAAACGACGCCGCTCCCGGTGACATTGGTGAATTGCTGGTGCGCGGAGCCTCGGCGGCGGATGGGTATTGGAATAAACGCGGCAAAAGCCGTAGCACATTCGAAGGGGAATGGACCCGCACTGGCGACAAATATGAAATGACCGCCGATGGCCGTTATATCTATTGTGGCCGCACCGATGACATGTTCAAGGTTTCCGGCATCTGGGTGTCCCCCTTTGAAGTCGAACAGGCTTTGGGCTCTCATCCCTGCGTTCTTGAAGCCGCTGTCGTGCCGGCGCAGGATGACTCAGGACTGGACAAGCCCAAGGCATTTGTCGTGCTCAAGGACACCGAAGGGTCAGATGCGTTGTCGCAGGAGCTGAAAGATCTGGTCAAAGAGCGGGCTGGAAAATGGAAATACCCACGCTGGATAGAGTTTCGCAACGACCTGCCCAAGACGGCAACCGGCAAGATTCAACGATTCAAACTGCGGGGCGAATGATTATGGACACCTTTGACTGGTCTGCCAATCCGCACGGTCTGCTCGACATCGAAGGGGTCCGGCTGGAATGCGCCTGTTATGGACCCTCGCCGGATCAGGCCCCGACCATTGTGCTTCTGCACGAAGGGCTGGGGTCAGTTTCATTATGGCGTGATTTCCCGCAAAAGCTCGGCGCGGCCACAGGGTTTGGCGTTTTTGCCTATTCACGGCAAGGGTATGGGCAATCCCAATCCATCGACCTGCCCCGCCCTCTGGATTTTATGACCCGCGAAGCCCAAGGGCCGCTTCCCGAACTTTTGGATCGGATCGGACTGCAACGCGGGATCTTGATGGGGCACAGCGACGGGGCGAGCATATCGGCGATCTACGCTGGGAGCGTGGCCGATCACCGCATTCGCGGGCTTATTCTCATGGCACCTCATTTCTTTACGGAACCGATTGGGCAGGCTGAAATCGCGCAAGCTCGAATAGCTTTTGAAACCACCGATCTGAAAGATCGGCTCGCCAGACATCACCGCGATCCAGAAGGTGCCTTTCGCGGCTGGAACGACACCTGGCTTGACCCCGAATTCCTGTCATGGAACATCGGAGATGTGATTGATTATTTCCGCATTCCAACGCTGGCGATCCAGGGGCGCGGTGACCAATATGGCACATTGGCACAGATCGAAGAGATTGAAACCAGATCTTATGCCCCGGTAGAAATGGTGGTGCTCGAAGATTGCCAACATTCTCCACATTTGGAACAAACTGATGCGGTTCTGGAGGCCGTGACCGATTTTACCCAGAGGCTGGAGCGGATAGAGGCCGAAGTCGTCATTCCTGCGTGATCTCTGTGACACGTTTTAAATCCCCCCCTTTTGCCTATGTTCCGGGTCAGACGCCCCGGCACGATCCATCCCAATTCAATCTCCTGTGCGCCACCGCAAAACCAGGAATGTCGGTTTCCCAACTCCTGTCCAGCGATGCCTGGGCCGCAGGCATTCAGTTTCTGAATTCAGACTACAACTGGGAAGCGCATGAAGTGTTCGAACCAGTGTGGCAAGCCCTGCCAAACCCGAGTCCGGAACGCGCTTTGACCCGTGCATTGATCCAATTGGCCAACGCGCAGTTGAAAAGAAAGATGAACAGACCCAATGCTGTTTTGCGATTGTGTGATCAGGTTGTTGAACTGATGGATGGCCTTCCGAACGACACCTTTGTGACATGCGGCGTGGTACGGGAGACCCTTGAACACCAGGTGGATCAATTGCGATCCACCGTGATTCTTCGCAATCCCTAATATTGCATTATATTGCAGATTCTCGAACCCGCCCGACGGGAGGTCAATTTAATAACCCCAAGAAACTCATGTTTTACTGAAGGTTACGTTGAGCATTATTTTGCATCATTACCTTTACCCATTCCCAAAGATGTATTAAGTTGCATCAAACCGATCTATTCAGGAGCGCGCCATGTCCAAAGTCATCGACTTTCAGACCGACCCCTCGCGATACCGCCATTGGCGGGTCGAATATGATGGGGAAATTGCCAACCTGTTCATGGATGTGGATGAAAAAGGCGGATTGTTTGACGGCTACGAGCTCAAACTGAACTCTTACGATCTGGGTGTAGATATTGAATTGGCTGACGTGGTTCAACGCATGCGGTTCGAACACCCCGAAGTCAAAGTGGTGATCATGCAATCCGCCAAGGATCGGGTGTTCTGCGCCGGGGCCAACATTCGGATGTTGGGCGGAGCCAGCCACGCACACAAGGTCAACTTCTGCAAGTTCACCAACGAAACCCGCAACACTTTTGAAGCCGCCGAAGCAGACTCTGGTCAGAAATACATGGCTGCTGTCAAAGGTGCCTGCGCCGGGGGGGGATATGAACTGGCTCTGGCCTGCAATTACATCATGCTGACCAATGACAGTTCTTCGTCTGTCGCCCTGCCCGAAGTGCCGCTGTTGGCCGTGCTACCTGGTACCGGCGGGCTGACCCGTGTCACCGACAAACGCAAGGTGCGCCGAGACCTGGCCGATGTTTTCTGTTCCGTCGAAGAAGGCGTCAAAGGTCAGCGGGCAGTGGACTGGAAACTGGTGGACGAGGTTGTCGCCAATTCGAAATTCGACGCGACGGTACAGGACCGCGCTCGGGAGTTCGCCGCTGCATCCTCCAAACCCATCAACATCACCGGGATCGCATTGACCCCACTTCGGCGCAGCTTTGGTGATGATGGTTCAGTCGCCTATTCCAGCGTGGAAATCACCGTCAATCGAGACGCAGGGCGCGCAACGATCACCATCAGCGGGCCCCAAGAAGATGCACCAACCTCTGGTGATGCCCTGCAACAGCAAGGTGCCGATGCCTGGATCCTCCGGGCAGCACGCGAATTGGATGATGCTCTGCTGCATTTGCGTCTGAACGAACGAGAGCTTGGGCTTGTCGATTTTCGCACCCAAGGTGATGCAGACAAAGTTATGGCCCATGAAGCGGTGCTGCTGGAGAACACCGACAACTGGCTCGCCAATGAGATCCTGAAATATTGGAAGCGGGTGTTGAAGCGGGTCGATATGACGTCGCGCTCGCTGGTGGCGCTGGTCGAGCATGGTTCGTGTTTTGCCGGGCCGCTGGCCGAATTGCTGTGGGCCGTCGACCGGTCTTATATGATGCTGGACGAATTTGAGGGCGATAACCGCCCGATGGCGGCCGTCGCACTGAGCCCCGGAAATTTCGGCCTCTACCCAATGGGCAATGATCTGACCCGTTTACAAACCCGGTTCCTGGGCACTCCTGAAACTGTGGATGCCCTGCGGGAGCATATCGGAGAGTCGCTGGAGGCGGACCAGGCCGAGGAACTGGGCCTGATCACCTATGCCTTTGATGATATCGACTGGGAAGACGAAGTGCGGATTTTTCTCGAAGAACGCGCCAGCTTCTCGCCTGATGCGATGACAGGGATGGAAGCCAACCTGCGGTTTGCAGGGCCGGAGACCATGGAAACCCGGATTTTTGGCCGCCTGACCGCCTGGCAGAACTGGATTTTCCAGCGCCCCAATGCGGTGGGGGAAAACGGGGCCCTGCAACGCTATGGCACCGGGATCCGCGGCGAATACGATATGGAACGTGTGTAAAACAAGCGGTGCGTGCAAGCACGCACCCTACGGCGCAACGCGCTGTATGACCTGAGTCAACGGAGGAAAGACATGCTCGACCTGATCAATGTGAGCTACGATACCCAGATCCCAAACAACGTTGGGCTCAGCTCGGACAAACGGGTGCTGAAGGCGCTGGAAAAATGGCATCCCGGCTATATCAACTGGTGGAATGACCTGATCCCGCAGAATTTCCAGGAAAGCATGGTCTACCTGCGCACGGCCGTGTCGGTCGATCCCAAGGGTTGGGCCAAGTTCGACTATGTGAAGATGCCGGAATACCGCTGGGGCGTACTGCTGGCGCCTCAGGTCGAAGACCGCCGTATCCCCTGTGGCGAACACGCGGGTGAGCCGGCCTGGCAGGAAGTGCCGGGTGAATACCGGTCGCTGATGCGCCGTCTGATCGTGATCCAGGGTGACACCGAACCCGCATCGGTCGAGCAGCAGCGTTTTCTTGGGCTGACGGCACCGTCGCTTTATGACATGCGCAATCTGTTTCAGGTCAACGTCGAAGAGGGCCGCCACCTGTGGGCAATGGTCTATCTGTTGCAAAAGTATTTCGGTCGCGATGGACGGGAAGAGGCCAACGATCTGCTGCGCCGCAGTTCAGGCAGCGAGGAAGCGCCCCGGATGCTGGGGGCGTTCAACGAAGAGACACCGGATTGGCTGTCGTTTTTCATGTTCACCTACTTCACCGATCGCGACGGCAAGATGCAGCTGGAAAGCTTGGCGCAATCTGGCTTTGACCCTCTGTCACGCACCTGCCGGTTCATGTTGACCGAAGAGGCACACCACATGTTCGTCGGCGAAACTGGCGTGGGTCGCACCATCCAACGCACATGCGATGCCATGAAAGAGGCCGGGATCACCGATCCCTATGACATCGACCGGATCCGCGATTTGGGTGTCATCGACCTGCCGCTGATCCAGAAAAAGCTGAACCTGCATTACACGCTGTCGCTGGATCTATTCGGCCAAGAAGTATCGACCAACGCCGCAAACGCGTTCAACGCCGGGATCAAGGGACGCTATATGGAATCCCGGATTGACGATGACCACAAGCTGACCAACGACACATATACCGTCTGGGATATGGAAGACGGCCAACTGGTGCGCAAGGAAGTCCCCGCCCTGACCGCAATCAACATGCGACTGCGCGACGATTATACCAAGGACGCCGCCGGCGGTGTAGGCCGCTGGAACAAACTGATCCAAAAGGCCGGTGTCGAATTCGAAATGAAGCTGCCCCATGAAGCGTTCAACCGCAAAATCGGTGTCTTTGCCGACAAGCTGTTTGATCCGGACGGAGGGTTGGTGACCGGTGCTGACTATGACGCCGGGTTGCCCAAATGGCTGCCGACCAAGGCAGATGGCGATTTCATCCAATCGCTGATGAAGCCGTGTTTCGAGCCTGGAAAATACGCTGGTTGGATTGCACCACCCAAAGTCGGGATCGACAACAAGCCCGGCGATTTTGAATATGTCAAACTTCATATGGCATAACCAACCGTCCGGTGCCCAATCGGGCACCGGTCCCCATCGAGGGTTTTGGGAAATGCCATATCTTGTGCTAACCTATGATTCGTCAGGATAATCCCGACGCGCCACGTTGCATTCTATCGCTCGACCCGACCCATTCCAGTCCGGAGCTCTGTCATGCAGATCAACCGTAGCAAAGCTGAAACCCCACGCGTAAATTCCTTGTCTTCCGAGATCTCGGAGCTTCAAGGTCCCTGTGTCGGGTGCGCGGATTGCGTCGGATTGTGCATGCCGTTGATCGAAGCCTTGGTGGTGCCCGACGTCATCCTGTCCAAGAAACGCGAGACGCAATGACCGCACCGATCAAGCAGCATCTCATTGATCCTGAAATCTGTATCCGCTGTTATACCTGCGAAATGACCTGCCCGCTGGAGGCAATCCTGCATGACGATGACAATGTTGTCGTAGATGCAGAGAAATGCAATTTCTGCATGGATTGCATACCGGTCTGCCCAACCGGCTCAATTGATGAATGGCGGGTGGTTGCCCAACCCTATTCCGTTGAGGAGCAATTCGGCTGGATGGAACTTCCTGAACAGGAGGACATTGCCGAATCCGACACGGATCCCGGTTCTGACGAAGCCCTGGATTCCGAAATGGCGGCCTTGCTGGCGCAGGCCCACGCAGGTGCGGGTGGCAAGGCCAAGGCCCCTTCCAGCGCAGCGAAACCCGTAATCAACATGTACAATCTGGGCAAACCCGCGCAGGTCCGGGTGCAGGGCAACTATCGCCTGACTGACGAAAACAGCGACAGCGACGTGCGCCACATCATTCTGGATATGGGTGGTGCGCCAATGCCGGTGCTCGAAGGGCAATCTATCGGTATTTTGCCTCCCGGCACCGACGACACTGGCAAACCTCATCTCCCGCGTCTCTATTCCGTATCCAGCCCCCGCGATGGCGAACGTCCCGGTTATCAAAACATATCCCTGACGGTGAAACGTGAAGAACACGGCGTTTGCTCGAATTATGTCTGCGATCTGAACCCCGGAGACACCATCAATTTGACAGGTCCTTTTGGCTCGACCTTCTTGTTGCCATCGGATCCACAAGCAGATGTTCTCATGATCTGCACGGGAACCGGATCAGCGCCGTTCCGGGGCTTTACGATGCGCCGGTTGCGGGTGGCGCCTCATGAAACCGGAAAAATGACGCTGGTATTTGGGGCCCGCCGCTCGAGCGAATTGCCTTATTTTGGCCCGCTCAAGAAGATCCCGGACAGCTTTATGACCAAACATTTTGCGTTCTCCCGGCAAAAAGATGGCCCCAAGCAATATGTTCAGGATCGGCTGCGCGACGAAACGGATCGCGTTGCCCAGCTTTTGCAGAACCCCGATGGGTATATCTATATTTGCGGCCTGAAGGCGATGGAGCAGGGAGTTGAAGAGGCGCTCAAGGATATCGCTCGGGGTATCGGTTTGAACTGGTCAGAGCTGCGCGATAGGATGCGCGACGATGGCAGGTACCATGTGGAAACCTATTGAATGACCGCTCACGACACGCGCGCCGACCAAGCGACCTTTGTACATGAAATCCGCGTCGGCTGGGGGGATTGCGACCCAGCCCAGATTGCCTATACCGGCCATCTGCCCCGCTTTGCCCTGTCTGCGATTGACGCCTGGTGGGAACACCATCTGGACGGGGACGGGTGGTTTCAAATGGAGCTGGATCGTGGAACCGGCACCCCGTTTGTGCATATGAGCCTCGATTTCCGCTCGCCGGTTACACCGCGCCACAGATTGATGTGTGAGGTCTGGCCAGTCAAGTTGGGCAATACATCAGTGACCTTTCGGGTCGATGCGCGTCAGAACGGCAATCTGTGTTTCGAAGGACGGTTTGTCTGTGTGTTCATCGACCCGAACGCATTCCGCCCCAAGTCTCCCCCCGAGGATATGCGCGCCGTGGTCACCGCGAACCTCAGGCCAGAATAGGCACGACTTCGCAAGATACTGCAGGTACGACCCCGTACCTTGGGGATATATCATTGTATTTTGGCGCGATAACCACCAGAGTTGTGCAATATTATTCACAACGATACCGTAGACATGGCCGAAATCACCAACTTCCGTGGAGAGATCACTTCTGACGCTGATGGCGACGCGGTGTCAGCATCCGTAAAGGAAATGATCGGTCGGGTCGGTGACAGGGTCCGAAAGGCGAGGGAACGCAAGGGGATACCACGCCGTGTTCTGTCCGAAAGATCCGGTGTTTCTCCGCGTTATCTCGCACAATTGGAAGCAGGCGAAGGCAACATCTCTATCGGACTGTTGCAGCGTGTCGCGATCGCTCTTGACCATCGTATCGAATGGTTGACCGGCGAAGAAGATCCCTGGACATCCGAAGCTCTGCGCGTGGCTGACCTGTTCCGTTCGGCCAACGCCGATACACAACAGGCCGCTTTACGGGTTCTTGCCCCCGAACCTGTCACAACGATGCGTGCGCAACGGATTTGCCTGATCGGGTTGCGTGGTGCTGGCAAGTCCACGCTCGGCCGGTTGGCCGGACAAGCCCTGACCCTGCCCTTTGTTGAATTGAACACAGAGATCGAAGAGCAAAGCGGTATGCCTGTTGACGAGGTCATGGCTCTTTACGGCCAAGAAGGCTATCGGAAGCTCGAGTATCAAGCGATCAATCGCGTAATTGCAACCTATGAAACCATGATCCTTGCCGTGGCTGGTGGGATTGTTGCGGAACCCGATACTTACACCACATTGCTCAGCAACTTTCATACCGTATGGGTCAAGGCATCGCCCGACGAACACATGAACAGAGTCCGCGCCCAAGGCGATGAACGTCCAATGTCGGGCAATCCGGAAGCCATGGAACAGCTGCAGTCAATCTTGACCAGCAGGGAAGCTCTTTACAGCCGCGCCGAAGCCTGTCTCGATACAAGTGGCCAGGACGAAACCGTCTCGTTGGAAGAATTTCTAACCTTGATCGCCAAACACAAATTCCTGGACTAACGCACAGCGAGAGTGTCGCGCGATCCTGGGCCCTTTCTTATTCTGTCATTGATTTTTGTTTGTATTTTTTTGTGTTGTTTGGAGATTTTATTTGAGGCGCATTCGGGCACGTTGGGGTCTGAGGTTTTATTGCTGTCTTGGGTTATGTTTGGGTGGCTTTGCGTCTCGTATTCGCAAGTTTTTGACCCAAATTCACCGGCATTGGGGCGATGGGGGGCGCATATTGGTGTCATCAGACACGGAGCGGGCCGCAGATCGGTCACACCGCTCACAGGGAAAGGACCCAGATCATGTTCACCAAAGCCACCTTCGCCGCCGTCGCCGTTGCGCTCACCGCCTCTCTGGCTTCCGCTTCGACCGCGCCGATGCCCGTCCTGGACACGGGAATGATGCCCGCGAGCTCCAGCTATGAGGTTGCCGACACACGCGGCATGGACAACCGCCAGGACCGCCGGGGCGATCGCCAGGATTGCCGTCAATCCGAAGGTGCCGGGCACGACAAACGCGACTGCAAGCAGGACGCCCGCCAGGCGGGATAAGCCCTCAGAGACAGTCAATCCTCGGTTTTCGCACCGGATGAGCCAAGCTCGTCCGGTGCGATGGGTTTGAGGCCACGATTTTGTCACCGCATCCTGAGCCCACCGAATTTCCCGAAGGTTTCAGCCCTGTTCCTTGACCCTCTGAATGATCTGCTCGCCGATGTCTCCCACCTTCATTTCTCCGTCCTGTGGTTGGGCGGAGGTTACACAAAGCTGGAGGCGTTTCAGGGCCACACGTCAATTTTGTCGATGACATATCGACTTGCGATTATTTTAGTTTGTCTGGTGTTTTTTTGGGAGGGTGTGTGTTTTGGATCGAATTGAGAGATTTTGTGAGTATTTATTAGGTTTGGCGGTGACCTACTCTCCCACGACTTAAGTCGCAGTACCATTGGCGCTTCGGTGCTTAACTTCCGGGTTCGGGATGGGACCGGGTGTTTCACTCGTGCTATGACCACCAAACCGAATAAATACTCACTGTCCGCTCTCGGACAGTGAGAGTGACAGACAGCGTTTTCCAAAGGAAAGCGCGTTGTCACCCATTCATTGTCAGAGCGGATAGAGATCAATCAACATTGTGCTGTCCAAGCCAAGATTTTTTGGGGCTGTATGCTTTTGTTTGGTTCCAGTTTTGTTGGCCTATTGCGCGGAGCGCTACATGAGGCCAGCAGTCTTACTTTTACTGGATCAAATCAAGCCTATCGGACCATTAGTACCAGTCAACTGAACATGTTACCATGCTTACATCTCTGGCCTATCGACGAGGTGGTCTACCTCGGTCCTCAGGGATACCTTGTTTTGAGGGGGGCTTCCCGCTTAGATGCCTTCAGCGGTTATCCTGTCCGAACATAGCTACCCAGCACTGCCGTTGGCACGACAACTGGTCCACCAGTGGTTCGTTCACCCCGGTCCTCTCGTACTAGGGGCAACTCCTCTCAAGTATCCTACACCCACGGCAGATAGGGACCGAACTGTCTCACGACGTTCTAAACCCAGCTCACGTACCTCTTTAAACGGCGAACAGCCGTACCCTTGGGACCTGCTCCAGCCCCAGGATGAGATGAGCCGACATCGAGGTGCCAAACACTGCCGTCGATATGGACTCTTGGGCAGTATCAGCCTGTTATCCCCGGCGTACCTTTTATCCGTTGAGCGATGGCCCTTCCACTCGGGACCACCGGATCACTATGGCCGTCTTTCGACTCTGCTCGACTTGTCAGTCTCGCAGTCAGGCTGGCTTCTGCCATTGCACTCAACGAGCGATTTCCGACCGCTCTGAGCCAACCTTCGCGCGCCTCCGTTACGCTTTAGGAGGCGACCGCCCCAGTCAAACTACCCGCCACACAGGGTCCCGGATCCGGATAACGGACCGCGGTTAGACATCAAGCAGAGCAAGGGTGGTATCTCAAGGGAGGCTCCACAGAGACTTGCGTCTCTGCTTCAAAGCCCACCACCTATCCTGCACATGCTCGGCCTAATGCCAATGTGAAGCTGTAGTAAAGGTGCACGGGGTCTTTCCGTCTAACCGCGGGAAGCCTGCATCTTGACAGGCAATTCAATTTCGCTGAGTCTATGTTGGAGACAGCGGGGAAGTCGTTACGCCATTCGTGCAGGTCGGAACTTACCCGACAAGGAATTTCGCTACCTTAGGACCGTTATAGTTACGGCCGCCGTTTACCTGGGCTTCAATTCAGAGCTCTCACCCCTCCTTTTAACCTTCAGGCACCGGGCAGGCGTCAGACCCTATACGTCGTCTTGCGACTTCGCAGAGCCCTGTGTTTTTAATAAACAGTCGCCACCCCCTGGTTTGTGCCCCCAGCCCCTAGTTGCCTAGGAACCGGGCCTCCTTCTCGCGAACTTACGGAGGTATTTTGCCGAGTTCCTTCAACATAGTTCTCTCAAGCGCCTTGGTATTCTCTACCAGTCCACCTGTGTCGGTTTAGGGTACGATCTTATAGGAGGGCTATTTCCAGGAACCTCTCAGCAGCCCATTCAATCCGATAAGGATGAACTACCTTCGAGATCCGTCACCACTCCATGGCCCAGGAATATTAACCTGGTTCCCATCGACTACGCCTTTCGGCCTCGCCTTAGGGGTCGGCTTACCCTGCTCAGATTAGCTTTAAGCAGGAACCCTTGGACTTTCGGCGAGAGTGTCTCTCACACTCTTTGTCGCTACTCATGTCATCATTCTCACTAGTGATCTCTCCACGGGATCGCTCACGCGCCCGCTTCATCGAAAGCCTCTCTCCTCCAATACTCCCGAAGGAGTTAAGGAGGAATGAGACTATGTCACACTACGCTCTGCTACCATGCACTATGTGCATCCTAGACTTCGGCTCATGGCTTGAGCCCCGTTACATCTTCGCCGCAGGACAACTTGATTAGACCAGTGAGCTGTTACGCTATCTTTAAAGGATGGCTGCTTCTAAGCCAACCTCCTGGTTGTTTTGGTCGTCCCACCTGCTTTCCCACTTAGCCATGAATTAGGGGCCTTAGTCGTAGGTCAGGGTTGTTTCCCTCTCCACTACGGACGTTAGCATCCGCAGTGTGTCTGCCATCTAGTACTCCCCGGTATTCGGAGTTTGGTTAGGATCAGTAAGCCTGTGGGGCCCCATTACCCATCCAGTGCTCTACCCCCGGGGGTATTCGGATGACGCTCTACCTAAATAGATTTCGCAGAGAACCAGCTATCTCCGAGTTTGATTGGCCTTTCACCCCTAGGCACAATTCATCCCGATCTTTTTCAACAGATGTGGGTTCGGTCCTCCAGTGCATGTTACTGCACCTTCAACCTGATCATGCCTAGATCACTCGGTTTCGGGTCTGATCCATCTAACTCATGCGCCCTATTAAGACTCGCTTTCGCTGCGCCTACACCTAACGGCTTAAGCTTGCTAGATAGACCAAGTCGATGACCCATTATACAAAAGGTACGCTGTCAGGCCGCAAGGGCCCTCCAACTGATTGTAGGCGTTCGGTTTCAGGTACTGTTTCACTCCCCTCGTCGGGGTGCTTTTCACCTTTCCCTCACGGTACTGGTTCACTATCGGTCAGTAAGGAGTACTTAGCCTTCGAAGGTGGTCCTCCGATCTTCAGACAGAATTTCACGTGTTCCGCCCTACTTAATACGTCCATCAAAGCTTCCTATACGGGGCTATCACCCGCTATGGCCATGCTTCCCAACATGTTCTAGTCACTCATCTGGCTCGGCTGGTCCCCGTTCGCTCGCCGCTACTAGGGGAGTATCAATTGATTTCCTTTCCTCCGGGTACTTAGATGTTTCAGTTCCCCGGGTTTGCTCTTATAAACCTATGTATTCAGTCTATAAGTACCTGTTTAAGAACATTATAAACTACCGAAGTAATTATAATGAACTTTCAGGTGGGTTGCCCCATTCAGAGATCCATGGATCAAAGCTTATTCTCAGCTCCTCATGGCTTATCGCAGAGTATCACGTCTTTCATCGCCTCTTACTGCCAAGGCATTCACCAAACGCCCTTCTCGCGCTTGATTTGATCCAGAAAGAGAAAGACTGATCTTTCGCGGCACCCCAGCTGGTAACTAAAGGGGCCTTAACTTTCTGAACCAAAAGCATACTTTCCCGCTCTTCACCCCGAACCCACACTTCCGATGTCGGTCGGACCCGTGTGGAGGATGAAGAACATTTGGTTCAAATCCGTGCAGAATTTGAACCGGGTTAGTGTACTTGACTTGGACAACTCTGTTCGTTTCAGACGGGATACGCACAAAGGAGACGAGGAAACATCTCCAATCACGCCTTCTGGACCTTCTTGCGAAGAACCAGAACCGTACTGAGATCATCCACGTACTTGTGGCGATCAAACAGTGTTGATTGATTTTCTCTCTAAACGATGTCAATGCAACCGAAGTTGCGTGCGTCCGATTGGACGATCAAACACTCAATACAAAGTGCTTGATGATCTAATCGGGAAAGTAATGGTGGAGCCTAGGAGGATCGAACTCCTGACCTCCTGAATGCAAATCAGGCGCTCTCCCAGCTGAGCTAAGGCCCCACGTTATGCAGTCGCTATCGTGACCTTTTGCTCCGCAAAAGACACTGTCGCGACAACGACATTTTCTGCCAATGGCAAAAAATGTCTTGGTGGGTCGAGGAGGACTTGAACCTCCGACCTCACGCTTATCAGGCGTGCGCTCTAACCACCTGAGCTACCGACCCAGACAGGCCGGCAGGCCTGGTGTGTGCTGAAGAGATATGAGGACGGCCTGGTCCGTGATGTGGTCAGTTTTGATTACTGACCGTTGCTAAGTGTTCCACGAACAAAAACAAGTTCTTGCTGACTAGGAACATCCTTAGAAAGGAGGTGATCCAGCCGCAGGTTCCCCTACGGCTACCTTGTTACGACTTCACCCCAGTCGCTGAGCTCACCGTGGTCCGCTGCCCCCTCGAAAGGTTGGCGCACGGCCTTCGGGTAAACCCAACTCCCATGGTGTGACGGGCGGTGTGTACAAGGCCCGGGAACGTATTCACCGCGTCATGCTGTTACGCGATTACTAGCGATTCCGACTTCATGGGGTCGAGTTGCAGACCCCAATCCGAACTGAGACAGTTTTTTGGGATTAACCCATTGTCACTGCCATTGTAGCACGTGTGTAGCCCAACCCGTAAGGGCCATGAGGACTTGACGTCATCCACACCTTCCTCCCGCTTATCACGGGCAGTTTCTTTAGAGTGCCCAGCCGAACTGCTGGCAACTAAAGATGTGGGTTGCGCTCGTTGCCGGACTTAACCGAACATCTCACGACACGAGCTGACGACAGCCATGCAGCACCTGTCACTAGGTCACCGAAGTGAAAGCCAAATCTCTCTGGCGGTCCTAGGATGTCAAGGGTTGGTAAGGTTCTGCGCGTTGCTTCGAATTAAACCACATGCTCCACCGCTTGTGCGGGCCCCCGTCAATTCCTTTGAGTTTTAATCTTGCGACCGTACTCCCCAGGCGGAATGCTTAATCCGTTAGGTGTGTCACCGAATAGCATGCTACCCGACGACTGGCATTCATCGTTTACGGTGTGGACTACCAGGGTATCTAATCCTGTTTGCTCCCCACACTTTCGTACCTCAGCGTCAGTATCGAGCCAGTGAGCCGCCTTCGCCACTGGTGTTCCTCCGAATATCTACGAATTTCACCTCTACACTCGGAATTCCACTCACCTCTCTCGAACTCAAGACCAGGAGTTTAAGAGGCAGTTCCAGGGTTGAGCCCTGGGATTTCACCCCTTACTTTCTGATCCGCCTACGTACGCTTTACGCCCAGT
Source organism: Rhodobacteraceae bacterium M382 (assembly GCA_025141015.1). NCBI lineage: Bacteria > Pseudomonadati > Pseudomonadota > Alphaproteobacteria > Rhodobacterales > Paracoccaceae > Rhodobacteraceae bacterium M382. The sequence goes on from CP081098.1 coordinate 4,476,940, forward strand.
AATTCCGAACAACGCTAACCCCCTCCGTATTACCGCGGCTGCTGGCACGGAGTTAGCCGGGGTTTCTTTACCAGATACTGTCATTATCATCTCTGGCGAAAGTGCTTTACGACCCTAAGGCCTTCATCACACACGCGGCATGGCTGGATCAGGCTTGCGCCCATTGTCCAAGATTCCCCACTGCTGCCTCCCGTAGGAGTCTGGGCCGTGTCTCAGTCCCAGTGTTGCTGATCATCCTCTAAAACCAGCTATAGATCGTAGACTTGGTAGGCCATTACCCCACCAACTATCTAATCTAACGCGGGCTGATCCAAATCCGATAAATCTTTCCCCCGAAGGGCGTATAAGGTATTACTCACCGTTTCCAGTGGCTATTCCTTAGATCTGGGTACATTCCCACGCGTTACTAACCCGTCCGCCGCTCGCCCCGAAGGGTGCGCTCGACTTGCATGTGTTAGGCCTGCCGCCAGCGTTCGTTCTGAGCCAGGATCAAACTCTCAAGTTGAAATGATCTTGCGATCATGTCCTTGACGTTCGAACCTCTGCACATCCACATAATGGCCTTACTGAAACCATCATGCGTCTTTTCTGTTTGTCTGTGCTTCAGCTACCAAAGTAACCGAAAGCCGTCCAAACAGTGAAGCTGACACTCCATCATCGGCCGAAGCCTAAGAGCGCGATATGCGAGGCTGATCCATCGAAATGAACCAAACCGCCCACATATCTCTTCAGATATTAGCAATGTCAAATAACGTTGGACCACCAAGCCTAAACCCGACAACCCGAGAGACAAAATCAACCGACTGCGCTAAACTTCCTAGCGCGGCCCGCTCAACTTATCCCCAATTCTTTCCGCCTCACTTCGCTCAAGTTCCGAACCTTCCGTCCGTCCCCGCCGCTCCGTCTGGCGTCCCGTTGTGCGCCTCAGCGCCGCCGGTGAGGGGGGTTCTACGGTTAACCCACCATACCCGCAACCCCTAATTTACAAAAAATACAACTTTCTCAAAAAATCACAAATATATAAACAATAACAATGACTTAGATGGGGTGTATAATGAGCGAAGACATGGAACGTCACCTCAAGACTGTACCGTCGGCGGACCCCATCCTCTACATATTGCGTTACCAACAGAGTTACCCACAAAATTGCCCACAACGCGGTGGAATCAACATGCCGAATCCCCGGTGAATCGTTGGTTTTTTCGCGAAGGTGGGCTCCAAACCAATCTCGGCACCAATGCCCGAGTCGCTTCAGGCCAGTATCCTGCGGCTGGGCAGCTTTATGCGAAGACACAACAACGCAACCGCCACACCAAGGTAGATCAGAGGTTCAATCTGAAACCCTTTGACCAGCATGACAAAATGCAGCGCACCAAGAAGGACCGCCAAATAGGTCAACCGATGCAATTGACGCCAGCGTGGTCCAAGTTTGCGCACAGACGTATTGTTCGACGTTATCGCCAATGGCAACAGAACCACAAACCCGATCATCCCAATCGTAATATAGGGTCGCTTCACGATGTCCGCCCAGATCTGATCGGGAAGCTGAACATCCAACACCAGCCAGACAAGAAGATGACAGGACACATACAGGAACGCCAACAGGCCAAATGCACGGCGAAACCGGATCAGTGATATTCCTGTAAATCGGCGTAGCGGTGATATGGCCAACCCGATCAACAGAAGCTGCAGGGCCAGCTCGCCGTATTCATGTTCCAATGCCTTGATCGGGTCCACGCCCAGACCACCGGTCAGCCCCTGATAGAACAGCCATGGCACAGGCAGAGCACCGACCAGGTAGATTCCCCAAGTCGGTACTTTGCGTAATAAGGCATTGAGACCGTCGGCCATCAATAGAACCTTGTCAGATCCATACCGTCATAAAGAGCGGCGACCTCCTCTTTGTAGCCATTGAACATCAAAGTGGGTTTGCGACGTGCGAACAACCCGCCCCCCAAAGGACGTTCCGACGCCTGGGACCAACGTGGATGATCCACATTGGGGTTCACGTTGCTATAGAACCCATATTCGCCAGGATTAGCCATGTTCCAGCTTGCCGGTGGTTCCTTGTCGGTCAGTGTAAGACGAACGATCGACTTGATCGACTTGAAGCCGTACTTCCACGGCACCACCAACCGCAGCGGGGCGCCGTTCTGGTTCGGCAATGGCTTACCAAAGATCCCGGTGGCCATCAGGGTCAACGGGTGCATAGCCTCATCCAGACGCAATCCCTCTCGATATGGCCAGTCCAGAACCCGGTATTGGGTGCCCGGCATTTCTGAGGGGCGGTACAGGGTTTCAAAGGCGACGTATTTGGCCCCATCCTTGACACCGGCCATGTTCAACAGATCGGCCAGTTCAAAGCCGTTCCAAGGAACAACCATCGACCATGCCTCAACACAGCGGAACCGATAGATCCGCTCTTCGATGGTCATCTCGGACAAGATTTCATTGAAGTCGTATTCGCCAGGGCGATCGACCATCCCGTCGATAGTGACACTCCAGGGCGAGGTGGTCAGACTGTGGGCATTGGCAGACGGATCGCCTTTGCCGGTGCCGAACTCATAGTAGTTGCAATAGGTCGTCACGTCTTCCCAGCTGTTGGGTTCCAATCCTTCGCCAGCCTGCGCTGCGCCGCCGGTCATCGCGGCCAATCCCGCCCCGGCCATTCCGGCCATTATCTGGCGGCGGTTCAGGAATGCCGCCTGTGGGGTAACATCAGCCGATGTCAGATCATTGGTCCAGCGATAAGCCATTCAGCGTGTCTCCTCGATTAAATCATTATACATGACTTAGTGAATGGGGCCGAAACAGCCAAAACATATCCTCTCACGATTCAGCGACGGGACTGTAACTTGGTTGGATTTCATTCATCGGAACCGACCGCCCATTGTCCTGCATGATCCGCATATGACGGCGGCGCATCAGACGGGGTTCAGACACGCCAACGGAATTCGCAATGGTTTCAACCTCGTGGATGATCTCGGTCGCATAGCGGGCCACGCGACGGTATTTCTGTTCTGCCACCAATCCCTTTTGGAACCTCGGGTCATGGGTGGTGATCCCTGTGGGGCAGGTATTCTTGTTGCATTTGAGCGCTTGGATACAGCCCAGCGCGAACATAAAGCCCCGCGCCGAAGTTACAAAATCCGCACCAGTCGCCAGCGCCCAGGCCACATCCGACGGGTTCACCAGCTTGCCCGAAGTGATCAACCGGATCCGATCCTTGAGCCCATATTCATCACGCAAGTTCGCCACCAACGGTAAGGCTTCGCGCACAGACATACCCACCAGATCAATCAACGGCATCGGTGCAGCACCAGTACCGCCCTCGCCCCCGTCAATGGTGATAAAGTCCGGCGCGCATTCTTCGCTACGTCGGCTGATGGTTTCAAACAGGTCGCGCATCACCTCTTCGGAGCCCACAACAGTTTTGATCCCAACGGGCTTACCAGTGACACCGCGGATATGGCGGACCATGTCCAGCAGGTCGTTAAAACAATTCATCTCGCGGTGGCGGTTTGGGGATAGGCTGTCGTGGTCTTTGGAAATGCCTCGGATCGCCGCGATTTCATCCGTGATCTTTTCGGCAGGCAGGATACCTCCCTTGCCCGGTTTGGCCCCCTGGGACAGCTTTAGCTCAAACATACGCACGGTGTCATGGGCGGCGATTTCGCGCAGCTTGTCATCGCTCAGATTGCCCTCGCTGTCGCGCACCCCATATTTGGCGGTTCCAATCTGAAATACGACGTCACAACCCCCTTCCAGATGAAACGGGCTCAGCCCCCCTTCCCCGGTGTTCAGCCAGACACCGGCCTCTTTGGCACCTCGGCTCAACGCCTGAACCGCGGGCTTTGAAATCGCGCCATAGCTCATCCCCGAGATGTTAAAGAACGACGGCGCATCAAAGGGGGTTCGGGCCGTGGGCCCAATCACAAGAGGTTCGGATTTGGCGTATTGGTCATCCAGTGGCGGAAACGGAGCGTTGACGAAAATTGGTGTGCCCGGAATGTTCAGATTGCGCGTAGACCCAAAAGCCACCGTATTGCTTTTCCCGGAGGATGCCCGACCAACCCATTCCCGCTGCGCCCGGTTGAATGGCAGCTCTTCCCGGTCCATGGCAAAGAAGTATTGCCGGAAAAATTCGCCCAACTCGCTGAACAGATGGCGAAACCGGCCAATTACCGGATAATTGCGCCGGATTGCATCGCTGGTTTGAAACCGGTCGACCACAAACATGACGACGGCCAAGACCGCCACCAGCCCGATGATAGAAACAAAACTTATCGCAAAGAATTCTATAGCCTTCATTGCAAAACCCATGCAAAAACTCCGATATGTTGACGTATCGCAAGGCAGTACTGCGCGACTCTCCCGAACAGTGAAAGGGAAGGACGCAGCTGGCAAGCCACGCCGGATCACATTGGGAGAAGATAGATGAAACAATTCGTTTTTGCAGCAATCTTGGGTGTTTGCGCCCAGACGTCTACAGCACAGGACATGGTGACCTATACGACAGATCAGGATTTTGATGACGTCGCCTTTGGGATCGAGAGCGCAATTACCGATGCAGGTCTGGTTGTGGACCACGTCAGCCACGTAGGTGCCATGCTGGAACGCACACGGGCGGATGTCGGTTCAGATATGGTTTTGTTTGAAAAGGCCGACGTCTATTCTTTTTGTTCGGCCACTATATCCCGTCAGGTGATGGAGGCAGATCCGATGAACATCGTCTTTTGCCCGTATGACATCTTTCTCGCCCAGCAACCTGGGTCCGATCAGGTCGTCGTGGGCTATCGCCAGTTCCCTGAAGGGGCAATGCAGACAGTACAGAAGCTGCTCGATGACATCGTTCAGGAAGCCATTGGCGAATAACATCCACTGTTATTTTCTGTTTTGGACAAAAAAGCCCGCCTTTGCCGGCGGGCTTTTTCATCTAACTGTGGCTTAATCGGATCAATGCACAACCGCATCGTCGGGACGCGGACGGTCCGAAGTGCCCAGCCGGTCCCCGATGATCAACCCATCGCTTCCAGCAGATACCGGCAGCGTGTCACCATCTTTGACATCACCGGCCAACAGCAGCTCCGCCAGCGGGTTCTGCAAGGCGCGTTGGATCACCCTCTTCAATGGGCGGGCACCAAACACCGGATCATACCCTTCATCCGCCAACCAGGTCTTTGCGGTTTCATCCAGCTCCAGCTGGATCTTGCGTCCGGCAAGCCGCTTTTTCAAACGGGCCAGCTGAATATCCACAATACCGTCCATATCTTTACGCGCCAGACGGTCAAAGATGATCGTCTCGTCCAGTCGGTTCAGAAATTCGGGACGGAAGTGCGCCCGCACCGCATCCATCACATCCCGACGCGCGTCGGACGCATCCGCTCCTTCGGGCAATTGGCTCAGAGCCTGCGCTCCCAGGTTTGAAGTCAACACGATCAGCGTCTGTTTGAAATCGACCGTGCGCCCCTGACCATCGGTCAGCACCCCATCGTCCAAAACCTGCAACAGCACGTTGAACACATCCGGGTGGGCTTTTTCAACTTCGTCAAACAGGACGACCTGATAGGGGCGACGCCGAACGGCTTCGGTCAGCGCTCCGCCTTCGTCATACCCGACATAACCGGGAGGGGCCCCGATCAGACGCGCGACGCTATGTTTCTCCATGTATTCGGACATGTCGATGCGCACCATCGCGTTGTCGTCATCAAACAGGAAATTCGCGACGGCCTTGGTCAATTCGGTCTTGCCCACGCCGGTCGGCCCCAGGAACAGAAAGGAGCCCAGCGGACGACCTTCGTCGTTCAACCCGGCCCGGGCGCGGCGCACGGCATTGGACACCGCAGTCACCGCCAAATTCTGACCAATCACGCGTGCGTGCAGGTCATCTTCCATGCGCAGCAATTTTTCCCGTTCGCCTTCGAGCATCTTGGACGTCGGGATGCCGGTCCAGCGTTCCACCACGGCAGCAATCTGTTCCGGGCGCACCGCCTCTTCGACCATCAGCCCACTGTCTTCCCGGTTTTCGGCCTCGGACAGCTTTTTCTCCAGATCGGGGATCACGCCATAGGACAGCTCTCCGGCCTTGGCCAGATTGCCCTCGCGCTTGGCGATTTCCAGGTCGGCTCGTGCCTTGTCCAGCAGCTCCTTGAGATCGCGTGCCCCTGCCAGCTTGTCCCGTTCCGCCTGCCACTGGGCCGTCATCTCGGCGGATTTTTCCTGCAGATCGGCCAAATCCTTCTGCAAGGTTTCCAACCGATCCTTGGAGGCCACGTCATCTTCGAGTTGCAAGGCTTGCTCTTCGATCTGCAATTGCAGGATCTGACGGTCCAGCTGGTCCAGCTCTTCGGGCTTGCTGTCTACTTCCATACGCAGACGGCTGGCCGCTTCGTCCACCAGGTCAATCGCCTTGTCCGGCAAAAACCGGTCAGTGATATACCGGTGCGACAGGGTCGAAGCCGCCACCAACGCGGAATCGCTGATCCGCACACCGTGGTGAAGTTCGTATTTCTCCTTGATCCCGCGCAGGATGCTGATTGTGTCCTCGACTGTGGGTTCGGTCACCACAACCGGCTGGAACCGACGGGCCAAAGCCGCATCCTTTTCCACGTACTTGCGATATTCATCCAGCGTGGTTGCACCGATACAATGCAACTCCCCACGGGCCAACGCCGGTTTGATCAGATTCGCAGCATCCATTGCACCATCGGATTTCCCCGCGCCAACCAGCGTGTGCATTTCATCAATGAACAGGATGATTTCACCGGCGGCTTCGGTCACTTCGGTCAGAACCGCCTTCAGGCGCTCTTCGAATTCGCCCCGGTATTTGGCCCCGGCAATCAGCGCGCCCATGTCCAGCGACAACAGTTTCTTGTCGCGCAGGGATTCAGGCACATCGCCGTTGACGATGCGCAGCGCCATACCTTCGGCAATCGCAGTCTTACCCACACCGGGTTCACCGATCAGAACCGGATTGTTCTTGGTCCGGCGGCTCAGCACTTGCATGGCGCGGCGGATTTCCTCGTCCCGGCCAATGATTGGATCGATCTTGCCTTCGGCTGCGGCCTCGGTCAGGTCCCGCGCGTATTTCTTGAGCGCATCATAGCCTTCTTCGGCACTGGCGCTGTCAGCGGTGCGCCCTTTGCGGATGTCGTTGATGGCTTCATTCAGCTTTTGCGCACTCACGCCACCGGCGTCCAATGCGTCCTTGGCCTTGGATTTGACCATGCACAGAGCCATCAGAACCCGTTCGACAGGCACAAAGCTGTCGCCAGCCTTTTTCGCCAGTTTTCCGGCCTCGTCCAGTACTTTGGCGGTCTGGCCATCCATATAGATCTGGCTTGCATCACCACTGACTTTGGGCTGTTTGCCCATGGCGATATCCAGGTGTTCAACCACCCGTGACGGCGTGCCGCCCGCGCGTGAAATCAGGTTGCTCGCCAACCCCTGATCATCATCCATCAGTGCCTTGAGAATATGTTCGGGAACCAGACGCTGGTGTCCCTCGCGCAGCGCGATCGTCTGGGCTGCCTGCACGAAACCACGTGCCCGCTCAGTGAACTTGTTCAAGTCCATCTCGTCTCTCCTTTTACAAGCGCCCGATGTAGGTACTGACGCCCGCTATGCGGCACGCCCCGGTTCGGGCCTCGCATTCAATCTGGGGAATGAGTGGCGATGCTTCAAGACCCGTTTTACAGGAAATTGCTTGCTTTTTTCTGATGCGTATCCTCTCACGGCCAGCACGAAATCAGCACGGCCGGGCCACAGTTCCACCGCAATTGAACAGCACCTTATTCCTGAGGCAAAATGGGAAAAACACTGTGCTGGTAACCGATATCGAAATTTCACACTATTCTTATGACCCGCTGTCGGCGCGCCATCAGGCCAACGTCGCCATGACGCTCAAGAACCAGGTGATCAGCCTGTTCTGCAAATTGGACATGCCCGAAGACGAACCGGACCGAACCCGGGCGACCGCCTTTGTACGCGATGCTATCCGGCAGTTGAAACGCATGCCTGAATTCCGCTCTGGGGCATCACAGCTGCAATTCTCTGATAATCTGACATATCGTTCGGCATGACCAAAGGGCGCGACCGCGCCACGCCCCGGCGTGGCGCCCGGCCCAAGGCTGTATCTCGCCCCGTCAGGGGCGCGATCAGGCGCGGGAGCCCCCCCGAATCAAGCCCCCTTTCCCCGGACCACTTTGCGGTTTAAACAGCCCCAACGCTGCGCAACCTCCGGAGACCTGCCATGTCCGCCCCCTCAACCGATGACCGCCTGATTGTCGCCCTCGACGTTCCCGACGCCCTGTCGGGATTGAAACTCGCCGAGCAGTTGGGGGATTGCGTATCCTTCTACAAAATCGGGCTGGGTATGTTGACCGGCGGCGGATTGGCCCTGGCCAACGAACTCAAGCAGGAGAAGGGCAAGCGTATCTTTCTGGACATGAAGCTGTTCGACATCGGCGCAACCGTAGAGAATGCGGTCCGCGGACTGGCCCAGTTCGACCTGGACTTTCTGACCGTCCACGGTGACCCGCATGTGGTTCGCGCCGCCAAAGAAGGTGCCGCGGACAAGGATCTGAAAATCCTGGCAGTGACCATTCTGACTTCTCTGGATCGCGCCGATCTGGACGCCGGCCTGATCAAGCCAGGAGACGTGCAGGAATTGGTGCTGGAGCGGGCAGCGCGAGCCTTCGAAGCCGGTGCAGATGGCGTTATTGCATCACCACAGGAAGCGGCCTTGATCCGTGCCTTGCCCGCATCCAAGGATCGTCTGATCGTGACCCCTGGTGTCCGACCTGCCGGTGCCGATCTGGGAGATCAGAAACGCGTTGCAACCCCAGCCAGTGCGATTGCTGATGGTGCAGATCACATTGTGGTCGGTCGCCCGATCTGGAAATCCCCAACCCCCCGAGACGCGGCAATGGCGATTCTCGATGAATTGAAGACAGTCTGACCCGCTCGTTTATTTTGCCACCCAAAATCCCGGTATCGCTGCGCCGGGATGACAGGCGTCCGGCTTAGCGTGCTGTTTGGGCCCGACCCTGCCCAAAGACCCAAACGTCAGATTACTTTGCATCCTTGCCCCTGAGCACAGCAGCTCCGGGTCGCGCCCAAATCTTTGAATTCAACTGGCTGTGTCTTCACAGCCATCATCAACCTGCCTGCAACCCCTTAATTACACATGATTTTGCCTGAGGCGTTGGCGGTTGAGACGGTCAACTGCACGGCATTTTGCCTGTGCCTGCAAAAGCACATTCGGAACTTCCGTACCAGAAATGAGGCATAACCAGCTTTGAGAATACACATTTTTAGGCGAGATTAAGATCAACACTCCCCAACGAACCATCTCTTCCTGAGGTTCGTCACCTCCCCCCGCCTCAGCAGCGGGGGGTATTTATTGAAACTTCATTTGATCCTTTGATCGGCCGCAAAAGAGCCCAATGATCATCGCGCTTGGTCCTCCGTCAGAGAGTTTCCAGGTAGCTGCGCAGCCGGTCAGCAAAATGGGGCACTGCCAATGGGTGCGCACAATATTGCCCCGGAGCCATTAACGCCCATCCCTGACCTTCTGATCCAAAACGCACGTCGTTCACCAACCGAGCGGGCTGATGCGACACAAAAAACCAGGTCAAGTCGCCTTCGGGCGAGATATAGGACGTTGCCCAAACCAGATCTTGCTCACGCAGCTCCAACCCAACTTCTTCCTGCGTTTCACGCAAGGCGCATTGCTCAGGGCTTTCGCCCATCTCTCGTCCGCCACCGGGCAAATCCCAATGATTGGGATAAGGGATATCCGCGTGATCATCCCGACGAATGACCAACAATTCCTTCCCCAGAAACAGGGCCAGTTTGGCACCAGTAAATTCCATCTTCGCTCCAAAATGTCGTCAGAATGGCCCGGGTCTGTCTGCACCCATAAAACGCACTAAACCCTGCGCATTGTAACGTGTAGACTGTGTAACAAATAGTCTGTCGAACCGGGAATACCAACCGCCATGCCCGCCTTTTGTCGCGACTGCCTGACCATTCAGCCCCCTGCCCGCCGGTGCAGTCAATGCACCAGCCCGCGGGTCAAGGTGCATGACGAGCTGTTTTCCCTGACGGTCGCGCATATGGATTGTGACGCCTTTTACGCAAGCGTTGAAAAACGTGACAATCCCGAACTCGCCCACAAGCCGGTCATCATCGGCGGTGGCAAACGGGGAGTTGTCTCCACAGCCTGCTACGTTGCCCGCATTCGTGGCGTCAAATCCGCCATGCCCATGTTTCAGGCGATGAAGCTGTGCCCCGATGCCGTGGTGATCAAACCCCGGATGGAAGTCTACGCGCAGGTCAGCAAGCAAATTCGCGCCCTGATGGAAGAGCTGACCCCGGTTATCGAGCCATTGTCTTTGGACGAAGCTTTCATGGATCTTTCCGGAACACAGCGACTGCATGGTGCACCGCCGGCCGTGATGCTGGGGCGTTTGGTCAAACGCATGAAAGACGAATTGGGCGTAACCGGATCTATCGGGTTGAGCCACAACAAGTTCCTGGCCAAAGTCGCATCAGATCTGGACAAACCCCGTGGGTTTTCGGTGATCGGAGAGGCCGAAACATCGGCGTTCTTACAGGACAAACCCATTCGTTTGATTTGGGGCATCGGCCCTGCTGCACAGGAATCTCTGGACAAGGCCGGAATTCGCACCTTTTCCGACCTGCTGCGCTGGGACCGCCGCGATCTGGGTGCCCGCTTTGGCAGTATGGGCGATCGTCTGTGGCATCTGGCGCGGGGCGAAGATCGACGCAGGGTTTCTGCCCACACTCCAATGAAATCCATCTCCAATGAAACCACCTTTTTCGAGGACACAGCCGATTTACTGACACTGGACGGGCACTTGTGGCGCATGGCAGAAAAAGTCGCGGATCGCGCCAAGGCCAAATCTCTGGCGGGCCGTGTCGTGACCCTGAAACTTAAGCGTGCCAATCATGCTCTCCTGACCCGCCGGCAATCACTGCGTGACGCCACCCAAATGGCTGACATTGTGTACCGCGTCGCACGGGGATTGATGGATCAGGTCGGCAATCAAGGACCGTATCGGCTCTTGGGCTGCGGGTTGTCAGATCTGGTGCCCGAAGAGCAGGCCGATCTTTCCGGAGACCTGTTGGATCCGGACGCGCAACGGCGCGCAAGAGCAGAACGGGCCACAGATGCGATCCGGGCGCGATTTGGAGCCGATGCGATTCTCAAGGGGCGCGCATTGCGATGACCCGTTATTCAGCGGCGCATGGCAACTGAGACTGACCAATGGCTGCGATATCACGAATCACATCGTTTAAAACCCCACGCAGCATGTCGAAATTTGCATTAGGCCGGATCTGGCGCTCATCCATATAAATTGAGCGATCAATTTCGATCTGAATCGCATGCTGTTCCCGGGAAGGGCGTCCATACGCCTGCGTGATATAGGCCCCCGCGAACGGCGAGTTGCGCACCACGTTCAAACCCGTTGCTACAAATGCGGCTTCGATCTTGTCCACGACTTCGGAGGAGGCAGAGGCCCCAAACCGATCCCCCAATACGATCTCTGGTCGTCGCCCCTTGACGGACAGATTCTCAATCGCTTCGTGCGGCATCGAATGGCAATCCACCAGGATCGCCTGTCCGAACTGGTCGTGTGCCCGGGCCAGAAGGAACTGCAATGCCTGATGATACGGATGCCAACAATCACGCAGACGGGATTCGGCCTCGGCAAGAGGGATCTTGCCCCGATAGATCGAGCGACCATTGGAAACGACTCGGGGAATCACCCCGAGACCCGAAGCGACTCGGGGGTTGTGCCCCTGCTTGCGAATCCCGGCGATCAGAGCCGGGTCCAGTTCGTCCGGCGACCGATTCAGGTCGACAAAAGCACGTGGAACCTGCGCACAGATCAGCGGCGCACCAAACCCAGGGGCTGCGGCGAACAGTTGATCCACAAACGCATCTTCCGAGGATCGCAACGCCTGCCTCGTCAAAACCGTCTTGTTTTTAAGGGCCTCAGGATAGACTGCACCACTGTGTGGCGATGCGAACACAACAGCCGATAGGATCTGCTGGGGCTCAATCAGGTCAAATACGGCGTTCGTCATCGTGTCTCCTTGTCTTTTCATCATAGACCGGAAATATCTTGTGCCAAAAGCCCTTGAACACAGCGTAACAACCTTTTATAGACCCCTCACCGGCGCGGACTTCCGCGCCCCTTTACATTAAGGGGCAGGATGAAACGCAGGTATTCATGGGCGATTAGCTCAGTGGTAGAGCACTTCGTTGACATCGAAGGGGTCACAAGTTCGAACCTTGTATCGCCCACCATGAATTCACTGTTCCGGCCATCCGGAACACCCGCAAACCCAGGCGCTGGCCCGCGCCGCATGAACAGGAGATCGGCTATGAAAGTCAAGAACTCGCTCCGCTCGCTGAAGAACCGGCATCGTGATTGCCGGATCGTGCGTCGTAAAGGCCGCGTGTATGTGATCAACAAAACACAGCCGCGGTTCAAAGCTCGCCAGGGCTGAGATCAACCGCATATGGTTTTGAAAACCGCGCCCTTGGGTGCGGTTTTTTTGTGCCTTCTTCAGATTTCAACGCTCTTGATCCGACTTGGGGCTGTTCCTGTTCAATGGCCCGCGTAAAGGCCGGGAACCAGGCATTCCGCGCTGTTCTTGATATCTTCGGAGGGCGTTCCCGGAGACAAGGGCGCGCCATAGTGGACCTCGAACTCTCCTCCCAATTTCTCCAACATCTCAGACGAATAGCGCAAGGATCCAACCATCGCGCCAAAGTTGTCATCCCCGCCGCTGAGAAACTGGGCCATTGACCGCAACCGGTAATAATATCGCGAATTCCTGGCATCAACAGCCGCCGGAACAATCGGGGCCTGGCAATGTTCGGATATGCGCGACGTCCCACTGCGCCAATCCGGTTCGATCAGGCGTCCGCTTTTTGCGTTCGGGACCCGGCCGGATCCAAAGATCAACAACGCCCCGCCCGCATCCAGATGGTGCAACATGGCCGCGTGGGTTTTGCGAGTCGAAGTTGCGTTGTTCTGTTTGTCGATACTGACCGGGACAATGTAATCCGCTCCTAGAAACATCTCAGTTTCCGCGTTCGCGACCACTTTGAGATCAGGACGCCGGTGAAACAGCGCCCCGGCATGAGCGACAAAATCGAACATGCCCGTTGGGTGCGTCGATGCGATGATCGTCGGACCTGATGTTGGAACATGCTCCAGCCCGAGAGGCGTAATCCGTGTGCCGCCCCTGCAATTCAGGATGTGGTGAACCAACCCTGGCCCTGTCAAACCGTCCACTTCGCCCAACAGATCTTCGCTTTCCCGCAAGGAAAAGAAGGGCTTGCCGACAAAGGTCCGGCTGACGGCATCCATAACGTGCAACGACAGACGCACGGCCGCCAGTTGGAACCGGGATGTTTCCGCCAAATGGAGACGCGCTCGCAGCGCGCCATCCAACGGGCGGCTTTGCTCGCTGTCTGTCACATTCGATCTCACGATCAGGGATATCTAATAGGTGTTTTATCACGCCAGACCACCAGTCCAAGGGTCCGGGATTCCCTACCCTCCAAATCGAGGTGGCAGGAAAGACGATTTTTTGCCTCTCGCCCACAAATCGTGCAACGTGGTCGAACTGGGGGAGAGGAAACCATGACCACCGCAAACAACCGTAAACCAAACGTCATCCTGATCCTTGCCGATGATATGGGGTTTGCGGATCTGGGCTGTACCGGATCAGAGATCCGAACCCCGAATATTGATGCTCTGGCCAGGGACGGTGCCATGTTGAGCGCAATGTACAACTGCGCCCGGTGCTGCCCTACCCGGGCATCGCTTTTGACTGGGCTATATCCCCACAACGCTGGGGTTGGGCACATGGGCGCCAATTTGGGAACCCCTGCCTATCAGGGCTTTCTGCGAAATGACTCTGCGACCATCGCGGAACATCTGCGCGCCGACGGATATCGCACCCTTATGTCCGGAAAATGGCATGTGGCTGGCGACTTCGAGTCCCGCGACTATGACAGCTGGCGACCGGGTGATCTGGAACATCCGACGCCGCGCCAACGCGGGTTCGACCGCTTCTTTGGCATCATGGATGGGGCGACACATTTCTTTTCCCCTCACTACATGATGGAAGACGACAGCAGGGTCGAAGTCCTGCCAGATAATTTCTATTTCACCGACGCCATCACCGAGAAGGCCATCGGCATGATCGAAGACGCGGTGACCGACGAGCAACCGTTCTTTCTGTATCTCGCACACACCGCACCGCACTGGCCGCTCCACGCCCACCCCGAAGACATTGCCCGTTATGAGGGGACCTATTACAAAGGCTGGGACTCTATTCGCACGGCCCGTCACGAAACGATGAACGCGACGGGCGTGTTTCAAACGACCTGGGACATCTCCCCGCGCGACACCGATGTGCACCCTTGGGATCACGAGGAAAACCCAGATTGGGAAGCCAGCAAGATGGCCACCTATGCGGCAATGATCGACCGGATGGACCAATCCATCGGCACCCTTGTCGCCACATTGAAGCGACTAGGTCAGTTCGAAGACACCCTGATCCTGTTTCTCAGCGACAATGGCGGCTGCGCCGAATTCATGGCCGAGGATGGCTGGGCACAGTTCTATCCCGACACCACCCACGACGGTCGCAAGATCACTATGGGCAATGTCCCAGGCCTGCGTCCGGGCGATGCTCAGACCTTTCAGAGCTATGACAAACCCTGGGCCAATGTCTCGAACGCTCCGTTTCGTCTGTTCAAACATTACGTTCATGAGGGGGGGATTTCGACTCCGTTGGTGGCCCACTGGCCAAATGGGTTCCAACCACGAAGCACGGCCCATGCCGCCTGTCATGTCGTGGATATCCTGCCCACCATTCTCGACGCGACGGGCGCAACCTATCTAAAGGAATTGGGAGGTCATGAAATCCAACCCTTACAGGGCGAGAGTCTGATCGATCTGTTACGTGACAAGGAATGGGAGCGCAGCCAACCCATATTCTTCGAACACGAAGGCAACGCCGCGATCCGGCTGGGACAGTTCAAATTGGTGCGTCTGCACGATCAGGATTGGGAACTGTACAACATCGAGCACGACCGAACCGAGTTGAACAATATCATAAAAGGCGAAGCTGTTCGCGCGCAGATGATGGTCCGTCAATATATGGATTGGGCCGATAAATCCGGGGTGATGGATTGGAGCATAGCCCTGCCCAGGCTGCTCACAGCCTGGGGAATGGATAACGCCGAAGGATAGGTCGGTGCCAATTGGCTTCAACGCCCTTCGGAATACCCAGCCCCAGCAAACCCGTGATCTGGTCGTTGATATCCGAGGAAAATGTACATTTTGCGTATCTCTCAGCTTCTGCATAGGTTCTGTTTTGAGGACCGTTTGCTGGGAAGGAATCTGAGGACAGGTGTTAGGCTGTGAGGGCCATGGCTTTCCCAGAGATGTTGCGGTCGCCATTCCCGTCGGATTTCGGGCAAAAACCGCCCTGACACTTCCTGAGTAAAATAATCAGAAATCTATTGCATTTCGGTGAAAATTCGATAATTGACTAATTCAGTCGGGTTAAGCCCACGAGAATGATTGACTAGGGACATGTCATGCTAAAATCTTCCTCTTGTCTTGCTGCTGTACTGGTAGCATCCGTTGCAACCTCGGCCACTGCCGAAGGTGAATTGAACTTGTACTCTTCGCGCCATTACGACACCGATGAACGCCTGTATTCGGATTTCGAGCAGGCAACCGGTATCACCATCAACAGGATCGAAGGCAAAGCCGACGAACTGATCGCGCGAATGCAGGCGGAAGGAGCCAACTCTCCGGCGGATGTTCTTTTGACCGTGGACACATCGCGCCTGGCCCGGGCCAAGAACGCCGGTATCCTGCAAGCCATCGAAAACCCTCTGCTGGAAGAGCGCATTCCTGCCAACTTGCAGGACGAAGACAATCAGTGGTTTGGGTATTCGCAACGCGCACGCATCATTTTCTTCGACAAGACAGACGTGAAAAACCCACCCGCCAGCTACCTGGATCTGGCCAAACCAGACTACAAGGGTTTGGTTTGCATCCGGTCCTCGACCAATACCTATAACCAGACGCTTCTGGCTGCGATCATCACCAATCATGGCGCTGAAGCGGCCAAAACCTGGGCTGCAGGCGTCGTCGACAACATGGCGCGCGCGCCACAGGGCGGGGACACGGACCAGCTGCGTGGCATTATTTCGGGTGAATGTGAGATCTCGGTTTCGAACTCCTATTACTTCGCCCGCGCTCTGCGCAAATCCGTAAAAGGCCTGTCTGACGAAATCGACCAAATCGGCATCGTATTCCCCGCACAAGACGCGGAAGGGGCCCATATGAACCTGTCCGGTGCAGGTGTCACGGCTCATGCCCCGAACAGGGAGAACGCCGTCAAATTCCTGGAATATCTGGCCGGAGATCAGGCACAGGTCTATTTCTCGAACGGCAATGACGAATACCCGGCCGTTTCCGGCGTTGCTCTGGCCGAAAATGTTGCAGCATTGGGTGAGTTCAAGGCCGATGACATCAATCTGTCCGCTGTCGCCAAAAACATCCCCGAAGCCCAGAAGATCTTCAACGAAGTGGGTTGGAAGTAATCCACTCGCATGGTTTGATCTTCAAAAGGCGCGGCTCAGACCGCGCCTTTTTTGTTGAACCATGTCCAAATCGTCTAGCACCTTGCATCCTCCTGCCCTAACCGGGTAGCGAGAGGTCAACTCGGCCAAAATAGGATGCCCAACTCATGATGCGAATGCCTGTCACTGTGATCAGCGGATACTTGGGTGCAGGAAAAACCACGCTCATCAACCAGCTTCTGTCCGAGGATCACGGCATGAACCTGACAGTGGTGGTGAATGACTTTGGTGCAATCAACATAGACGCTGACCTGATCGCGCGGGCCGATGGAGACCAGATCGCCCTGACCAACGGATGCGTGTGCTGCACCATGGGAAATGACTTGACCCTGGCGTTGAAAGAGGCGCTCAATCGGTCGCCGCGCCCGGATCATCTCCTTATCGAGGCAAGCGGCATTGCAGACCCTGCCGCAATTGCCAACACCGCGAGCGACGATCCTGATCTGGGCTATGCCGGCATTGTCACTCTTGTCGACGCCGACAATATCTTCACCCTCCTTGAAGATCCGCTGATCGCCCCCCAGGTCACGCAACAGATCAAAGCGGCGGACTTGGTTCTCATTTCCAAATCTGATGAAATTGATGCTCGGCTGAGCGAAACCCTAACCGGCCTGGGGGCACGTCACCCGGTTTTGCCAGTTCACGGTGCTTTGTCAGATCTGTTGCTCGACGTCATTCCCCTGCCAAAAGGACACAAGGTCGTTCACCACCCCGGATATACAACCTGGCAGCACACCAGCGACCTTGTCCTGGATCGCCGTGCTCTGGGTGACAAACTGGCCGACAGACCCGAAGGGTTGTACCGTTTGAAAGGATTTGTGCAGACAACCGGTGGCGGTTACGAGCTGCACATCGTAGGCCGCAACGTCGATGCCCGACGCGTGCATACTGATAAAACGGTTCTGGTGGCACTGGGACCGACTGGTCGGATCTCATCCGAAGAAATCGAAGCTTGGTGGTCTGCGTGACCCAGACTTTTATCAAAAAGTCTGGCCAAAAGTTTTAGAAAAACTTTTGGCTCTTCACCCCTTTCGCCCGACTTGGCGGCAGATCAAAATCACCGGCAGCAACCCGACGAGCATAATCACCAGAGACGGCACCGCAGCACCTTCGAGACGTTCATCAGAGGCCAATCGATAAGCCTGCACTGCCAGAGTGTCATAGTTGAAGGGACGCATGATCAGAGTAGCAGGCAATTCTTTCATCACATCGACAAAGACAATCAACAACGCTGTAAGCAAGCTGGGCGTCAAAATCGGCAGATGGACGCGTCGCAACATTCCCAAAGGCGTTTGCCCCAGTGATCGCGCAGCGGCGTCAATATTGGCCTGCACCGTGCTTAGCCCGCCCTCATAAGCTCCCAGAGCCGCCGCTAGAAATCGAACCATATAGGCCGCAACCAACAACCAAATGGACCCTGTAATCAACAGGCCCGTTCGGATGTCGAATGTCGCTCGCATCCAGGCGTCCAGGGCGTTGTCAAAGGCGGCAAACGGCACCATCAGACCCACCGCGATCACGCCACCAGGAACCGCATATCCCAAACGCGCCGAATAGGCGGCGGCCGAAGCCAACCGGCCAGGGCGCAATCTGAGATAAAATCCGATACAAACTGCAGCGCAAACCGTGATCATCGCCGCAGCCCCGGCAAGCGTCACGGAGTTTCTCAGGAAACCGATGTAGCGACGGCTGAACAGATCTTGTTCAGATTCGAGCCCCATGTTGATCAGGATAACAACTGGGAGCAAAAACCCCAAAACCACCGGAACCGAACATAAAACCCAGGCAAAAACCGCGCGTGCCCCTTTCAGTTGGGCCGGGGGCATCTTGGCATGGTGCTTGCCCGCTTGGTGGTATCGTGCCTTGCCTCTGGAAATCCGTTCAATGACCGCAAGGGTCAGTGCAAAGCTCAGCAAACACAATGCCAATTGTGCCGCCCCCGCCCTGTCCGCCATGGAAAACCAGCTCGTATAGATCCCCGTGGCAAAGGTCTGCACACCAAAATAGGCCACGGTCCCAAAGTCGGCAATGGTCTCCATAATGGCAAGCAACACGCCACTGGCAATCGCCGGGCGGGCCATAGGCAGGCTCACACGCCAAAACGCTTGCCACGAGGTTTTTCCCAACGCCCGCGCAGCCAGGAATGCACCCGAGCTTTGCTGTAGAAAGGCCGCCCGTGCCAACAGGTAAACATATGGATACAAAACCAGCACCAACATCAGCGCGGCACCGGGCAAAGACCGAATTTCGGGGAACCAATAATCTCTTGGCCCCCATCCTGTCACGTCCCGCAATGTGCTTTGCACGACCCCAGGGTGGTCGAGAATAAACGTATAGGCATAGGCCAAAACATACGCCGGGAAAGCAAGCGGCAGGATCAGGGCAATTTCAAACAGCCGCACACCGGGGAACCTGGTCATGGTCACCAGCCAAGCGGAACCAACGCCCAAACAGAACGTCCCGATTGCAACCAGAACCACCAGGGTCAATGTCGTTGCGGCATAGCCTGGCAGGACTGTCTCCAGAAGATGTGTAATCGTCCCTGTTCCGCCGGTCAGTGCTGCCAGAGCTACTGCGATCATGGGCAACAGACAGGATATCGCAACGGCCCAGGACAAACCGGCAAACAGCCCTGTCCCACCCTTCTTGCCACGTCGGCTGCCCCCGGGGGCATAGTGCTGTAACTCTGTCACGGCTGATCGGGCCTGCTCACGAATGTTTCTTTGATGCGGCTTAGCCCTGCCTTATTCGATGATTTCTGTCGGAAATTCCAGACTAAAACACTCATCCACAGGTGATTACGCTCGTCACGAGTGATCCGCGCGCCCTGCATCGGGCCATCAGGCCCGATGCAGGGCAAGGCCCAACGCTTTTTGCAGCATCTTGTGATGCAGGGAAAAGGGACGGGAGCGCATCGACTGAAGAAACCCCGGACGCGGGAGGAGCATCCGGGGTTGATGAGCCAGGTACAGGAAAATCAGTCGTAGCTGCGCTGATCTTCAATCACCAGCCCGTCTTTGGGCAGGGTGCCAGGCGCGACCACCTCGATTGCCCCCTTGAGCTTGAGAACTTCGATCACCGATTTGGCATAGGACGCATCATTGCCACTGCTGGCTTCGATCCTGACCGTCATGGTGTCCATTTCCCCATCCCGTGATGCCACCACGCGCGCCTTGAGAATTTCATCGTGTTTCTCAACCAATGCTGCCACCTGTTCCGGGCGCACAAACATGCCTTTGATCTTGGTCGTCTGGTCGGCACGTCCCATCCAACCTTTGATCCGCAGATTGGTCCGACCACAGGGGGATTGCCCTGGCAAAACGGCACTCAAGTCACCGGTTGCAAACCGGATCAGCGGATAGTCAGGGTTCAGCGTCGTAACGACAACCTCACCTACTTCACCCGCTGACACAGGTGTTCCGGTTCCGGGTGTCACGATTTCAACGATGACATTCTCATCGACAATCATGCCCTCCATCGCCGCACTTTCATAAGCAATGTTGCCCAGATCAGCGGTGGCATAGGATTGCAAACAGGTGATACCCCGATCCGCATACTCCTGGCGCAGAGATGGGAACAAGGCACCTCCACCCACGGCCGCCTTGGTGAACTTCAGTTTGACCCCCATGGAATCAGCCTTGTCCAGAATCACCTTTAGATAATCGGGTGTCCCGGCATAGGCGGTCGCGCCGACATCATGGGCCGCTGTGACCTGTAGTTCGGTTTGACCAGTGCCCGCAGGCAACACCGCTGCACCAACAGCGCGCGCGCCATTTTCAAAGATCATGCCAGCTGGTGTCAGGTGATACCCAAAACAGTTCTGAACCACGTCCCCCTGACCAATGCCTGCGGCATGCAGGAATCGACCCATTCGCCACCAATCCTGATCGGCACCACCGGGTTCGTAAATCGGACCGGGAGATTGAAAGACATGTGCGAACCCGGTCGCAGGCTTGACAGTGAACCCACCAAACGGAGGGTTCGCGGCCTGCGCCCGGCTGAGTTCGGATTTGCGCAACACCGGGAGGTCGGCCAAAGCAGTGACCGACGTAATGGTTAGGGGGTCAACATTATCCAGAACCCCATCATACCCGGACGTCGTTTTGGCACGTGCAATCTGCTCGGGCAGTGCGCGCGCCAGATCCGCGGCGCGCTCGTCCGGGGAACGGGTTTCGAGTGTATCGAAAAAGGTCATACTCAATACCCTCCTTAGCTCAGCCACCGCTTGCGGCGACGATACGACCGGACATCGCGAAAGCTTTTGCGGCCATCATCGGACATACCAAGATAAAATTCCTTGACGTCCGGGTTCTCACGCAATTCAGCGGCAGGGCCATCCATCACAACCCGACCGGATTCCAGAATGTATCCATAGTGCGCATAGCGCAGCGCCACATTGGTATTCTGTTCAGCCAAGAGAAAGGTCACGCCTTCCTTTTCGTTGATGGATTTCACGATCTCAAAGATCTGTTCGACCAATTGCGGAGCCAATCCCATAGAAGGTTCGTCCAGCAGAATGGTTTCTGGGCGGCTCATCAACGCCCGACCCATGGCCACCATTTGCTGTTCCCCGCCCGAGGTATACCCCGCCTGCGACCGGCGGCGTTCCTTGAGACGCGGGAAATAAGAGTACACCATTTCCAGATCTCTCTGGATGTTGGCACCACCATCTGAACGGGTATACGCCCCGGTCAGCAGATTTTCTTCGACAGTCAAATGTTCAAAACAGTGACGGCCTTCCATCACTTGAATCACGCCTTGCTTCACCAATTCGGCAGGGTCCGATTCATGCACATCCACGCCGCGGTATTTCACCGATCCCTTGGTCACCTCGCCACGTTCAGAGTGCAGCAGGTTCGAGATTGCCTTGAGCGTGGTGGTCTTGCCAGCACCATTGCCCCCAAGCAGCGCGGTAATGCCACCTTTGGGAACATTTAGGCTGACGCCTTTGAGCACGAGGATCACATGGTTGTAGATCACTTCGATATTGTTGACTTCAAGCAGAGTTTCGGTCTGCACGTCATTGTTGTTCGCTGCATCCAGCATCAGAGCTTGTCCTCATGCCTGTTCCGGATCTTGGCCGGAACCTGGTTGGGGTGGCGCGGCGAACAGACCCGCCGCGCCGATTTCGTCAAATTCTCCGGGTCAGACCCGGAGAAAGCCGCACTTATTTGCAGTTGGGTGCAATTTTGTTTTCAGCTGCATAGGCTTCCGAATCTTCGGTGATCAGCGCACCGATGACCTCGGCGTCAGTCGCCGCAAAGTCAGACACCTGCGACCAAGTCTGGCTACCGGCATCCCACTCAGCAACACCAACCAGGCCTGATCCACCGTGGTTTTTGCACGATACCTGGAAGCTGGGACCAAAGTTCGGCATTCCCAGACCAGCCATACGCTCCTCGGTGATATTCAGGCTTTCCATTGCATCGCGAACCATACCAGCGGTCACGTCACCTGTGCCATTGGCGGCTTGTGCATCCTTGATGGCTTCGGCTGCCAACATCGCAGCATAAAGACCACGGTTGTACAGAACACGGCCAACATTGTCGCCGGCGCCCGATGCATTCCCTTTGTCGACAACATGCGTACGGATGTCATCAAAAACCGGGAAGTCGCTGCCCACAGCGTGGAAAGTGACTGCCTTATAACCATCGGCTGCTTCACCGGCGGGCAGCACGTCATGTTCTGCGCCAGACCACCAGACACCGATAAAGTTTTCCATCGGGAAGCGAATGTTCGCGGCTTCCTGTACGGCCACCTGGTTCATCACACCCCAACCCCACATCGTGACGTAGTCTGGGCGTTCGCGACGGATCTGCAACCACTGGGACTTCTGCTCTTGGCCAGGGTGGTCAACGGCCAGAGTCACCAGTTCAAAGCCATGCTTCTTGGACAGTTCTTCCAGGGTCCGGATCGGTTCTTTGCCGAATGACGAATTGTGATACACCAGAGCGATTTTTTTGCCCTTGATGTCGCCACCGTTGATTTCCAGAAGATAGTTTACAACACCCGATGCACCATCCCAATAGTTGGCGGGGTAGTTGAAGACATGGCTAAACACATCGCCATTGGCGGCTGACGTCCGGCCATAACCCATGGTGTGAATCGGAATGTCGTCAACGGTGGCTTTGGGGATGATCTGATAAGTGATACCGGTCGACAGCGGTTGATAAATCAACGCGCCTTCACCCTTGGTGGATTCATAGCACTCCACGCCTTTTTCGGTGTTGTACCCGGTCTCACACTCAATGAGTTTAACTGGAACGCCTCCGATACCACCATCGCGCTCATTCAAAAGCTTGAAGTAGTCTTCGTACCCATCAGCAAACGGGATACCGCCAGCCGCATAGGGGCCCGTCCGATAGCTCAGCGACGGGATAACCAGATCCGCCAGCGCGGGGCCAGCGGCCATAACGACGCTCAGCGCCAGAGTTGTCAGTGTCTTTTTCATCGGTATCATTCCTCCCTTGGTATTATCCGATAGTGTATTTGGCGGAGCCCAATCAGAAAGCCCCACCTATTTCAGGCCTGCCCCAGTCAGTGCGGGAAGGGCCAGAGTCTCAGTTTTTCTTTGGCGACGCGCCACAGCTGGGCCAATCCATGCGGTTCCACGATCAGAAAAAACACGATCAACGCGCCCACGATCACCAGTTGAAAATGCGCAACGATATCCGTGGGCCATCCCATCACGTCCACGCCGACAACCTTCAAAACCACCGGCAGCAAAACCAGGAATGCCGCGCCGGCAAACGAACCAAAGATCGACCCCAGGCCACCAATGATGACCATGAACAGCACCAGGAACGACTTGGTGATGCCAAACGCTTCGCCAACTTCGACCGCGCCCAGATAGATGGCAAAGAACAACGCCCCGGAAATGCCAATGAAAAAGCCCGATACGGCAAAGGCCGTCAGCTTGGCTTTCAGTGGGTTTACCCCAATGATTTCAGCCGCGATATCCATGTCCCGGATCGCCATCCAGGATCGGCCGATTGTCCCGCGTGTCAGGTTCCGGGCGATCAGGGCACAAAAGGTCAGGAACACCAGGCAAAAGACATAGGTCGCTGTTGCCGATGCATTGGGACCCGTGATGATGATGCCGAACACTTCGCGTTCCGGTGCACTGATCTGACCCGACGCCGAGTAGTTGTAGAACCACGGCACCCGGTTGAACAACCAGACCAGAAAAAATTGTGCGGCCAATGTTGCCACCGCCAGATAAAACCCCTTGATCCGCAGACTGGGCAGACCAAAGGCCACACAGACAATGGCTGTGATGCCCCCCGAAATCAGCACATGTACCAACATCGAGACCTCGGGAAATCCGGTCATCAATTTGTAGCAGGCATAAGCGCCTACCGCCATGAAACCGCCCGTCCCCAAGCTGACCTGACCGCAATAGCCAACCAGAATGTTCAGCCCGATGGCCGCGATCGCATAGATCAGGAACGGCAACAGGATCGCATTGGCCCAATAATCATTGATGATGAACGGCACGACCAGAAAGGCAAACGCCATAACTGCATAATAACGAAACCGGTCGAACTTGATCGGGAACGTCTGGCTGTCCTCTGGGTAGGAGACTTTGAAATCTCCAGCTTCACGATAGAACATGACTTAGATGCTCCCTGTTGCGTGCGCACGGTTACGAGCCGTGGCATCAAGTTGATTTGACTTCCTTGCGTATCCGGCCTGCTCGGTAAACCGAACCAGCCGCAGATATGCGAGTACTCCTGAAACCAGACCACCGGCAGCCAGCAGAGCAGCGGTGATCAGTTGGGTCTGTGTCAGCCCCTGGGCCGAAATCGCCAGATATCCAAAAGCCCAGAACCCAGACCAGGAGACGACATTGATGATGGCAATCAGCTTGGGCATCGCTGCACTCCCTCGTCTAGCTTTCTCTCGCGAAGGGTCCGGGCGGGCGGGTGTCGTGGCGCACGGCGACACGCAGTCGCCCGAAATGACCCCGACGCCCTTGCCTCATCAGACCCTCTCAATGATCTTCTCACCAAACAGGCCTTGCGGGCGGAACACCAGGAACAGCAGCGCCAAAACATAGGCGAACCAGTTTTCTGTCGCGCCACCAACCATCGGCCCAATGGCGAATTCGAACAGTTTTTCGCCAACTCCAATGATCAGACCACCGACGATGGCACCGGGGATCGACGTGAACCCACCCAGCATCAGAACCGGCAACGCTTTCAGTGCGATCAACGACAACGAAAACTGCACACCCGACTTGGTGCCCCACATGATGCCTGCGACCAGCGCCACGAACCCGGCAACCGACCAGACCAGGACCCAGATAAAGTTCAACGAGATGCCAACAGACAAAGCCGCCTGATGATCGTCCGCCACGGCCCGCATCGCACGACCCTGTTTGGTGAACTGTGCGAACACGACCAGACCGGTCACCAGCAAGGCCGCGATGATCGTCGCAACGATATCCAGATTGTCGATAAAGAACCCGTAACCCAGGATATTGAACGTAACTTCGTCGATCCACAGATTGATCCCCTGCGGCAGACCCACGTCCAGCTTCTTGATCTCTGAGCCCCACATCAGATCCGACACTCCCTCCAGGAAGTAGGCCAGACCAATGGTCGCCATGAACAGGATGATCGGCTCCTGCCCAACCAAATGACGCATCACCAGTTGCTGCACCAGCCAGGCAAAGACCACCATCACGCCGACCGTCAGGACGATCGCGAGGAATCCAGGCACATGCCAGCCAAAATGGTGCACCTCAGTTCCCAGAACCGCGTTGATCATGTGGGAGAACGGAACCTGTCCATTCATGATCCCCACCAACGTCATTGCGGCGAACAACGCCATGACCCCCTGGGCATAGTTGAATATCCCGGAGGCCTTGTAGATCAGCACAAACCCCAGCGCCACGAGCGCATAAAGAACCCCGGCCATGAGGCCGTTGAGCGTGACCTCCATCGCAAATACGAGTTGTTCAGGCATCCCGCTCTCCTCCTGCAAACGTCGGTCCCGACATTTGCGCAAATTTCTCGAATTTATGTGTCAGCGCATCAATCATGAGCCACCCCCAGATAGGCGTCGATCACGTCCTGATTGTTGCGCACTTCGTCCGGGGTCCCGTCACCGATCTTCTTGCCGTAATCCATCACGACAACCCGATCCGACAGGTCCATTACGACCCCCATGTCGTGTTCGATCAATGCAATGGTAGTGCCGAACTCGTCATTCACATCCAGGATAAAACGACTCATGTCCTCTTTTTCCTCGACGTTCATGCCCGCCATCGGTTCATCCAGCAGCAACAGCTTGGGCTCCGCAGCCAATGCGCGGGCCAGCTCGACGCGTTTCTTCAGACCATACGGCAAACGCGCCACCGGGGTTTTCCGGATGTGCTGGATCTCCAAAAAGTCGATGACCTTCTCCACCACTTCCCGGTTCGCGGTCTCTTCGGCCTCGGCCTTTCCCTTCCAGATTGCCTGAGCAAACATCCCGGTTTTCATATAGTTCAACCGGCCTGTCATCACGTTGTCCAGAACGCTCATCCCTTCAAACAAGGCGATGTTCTGAAAAGTCCGGGCGATCCCTTGACGCGCAACTTCATAAGGGCGCATTTGCGGGCGCTTTTTGCCACGGAACAGAACCTCACCTTCCTGAGGCACATAGAACCCGGATATCACATTCAGCATCGACGACTTGCCGGCACCATTCGGGCCAATGATCGCGCGAATTTCGCCTTCGCGGATGTCAAAGCTGATATCCTTGATGGCAACCACACCACCAAAACGCAGCGTGATGTTCTTCATTTCCATCACCACGCTGCCGATCTGGCGGCCGTCTTCGGTGACATATCCTTCAGATGCATCCAGCATCGAATTCTCCCTTGTTAGATCGGTGTGCCCCATCGTGCCTCTCGGGACGGTGGGCGGGGCGACGCCTTGTAAAGGCGAGCGTCGTCCGACCGTTCTTTACTCTGCCGCCATTTTTCCAGTGATTGGCATGATCGCTGCATCCCGAATATCCAGAGTCGCGCTGATCGATCCTTTGCGACCGTCTTCATAGGTCACTTCGGTCGTGGTCGAGATCTCGGCAGCACCGCCATACATGGCATCAATGATATCCTTGAACTTGTCCGCGACGATGATGCGGCGCACTTTGCGGGTGCGGGTCATTTCACCGTCATCAGCATCCAGTTCCTTGTGCAGAACAACAAACCGATGCACCTGACAGCCCGACAACATCGGGTCCTCGGCAACCGATTTATTCACCGCCTCCACATGTTCCTGAATGGTTTCCAAAACCCGCGGATGTCCCGCCAGTTCCTGATACGACGCATAAGCGATATTGTTGCGTTCCGCCCAGTTGCCGACTGCTGTCAGATCAATGTTGATAAAGGCGGTGCACCGGTCCTTGCCATTGCCAAACAGCACGGCCTCCAGAATATCGGGATAGAACTTCAGCTTGTTCTCGACATACTTGGGCGCAAACATCCGGCCATCGGCCATTTTGCCAACATCCTTGGCACGGTCGATAATCCGAAGATGACCTGAGCCTTCTTCGAAGAAACCAGCATCGCCTGTGGCAACCCAACCTTCGGGGTCCTTGGTCGATGCCGTGGATTCCGGGTTTTTGTAGTACTCAACAAACGTTCCGGGCGAGCGATAGAAAATCTCGCCATTGTCGGCGATCTTGATTTCCACGTCTGGTGCCGGAACACCGACAGTGTCGGCCCGTACTTCGCCATCTGGCTGTACGGTGATGAACACGGTGGCTTCGGTCTGGCCATAGAGCTGCTTCAGGTTGATCCCCAGAGACCGATAAAACTCAAAGATCTCCGGTCCGATTGCTTCACCAGCGGTATAGCCGACACGCACCTTGCCAAAACCCAAGGTGTCCTTGAGCGGCCCATAGACCAGCACATTGCCGAGCGCATATTTCAAACGATCCGCAAAGCCGACAGGCTTGCCGTCCAGAATATCCGGCCCAACTTTTTTGGCGTGCGCCATATAATGCTTGAACATCTTGCGTTTGAAGGCCCCGGCGTCTTCCATCCGGATCATGACGTTGGTCAGCTGTGTTTCGAACACCCGCGGCGGCGCAAAATAATACGTTGGTCCGATTTCCCGCAGGTCGGTCATCATCGTGTCGGCGCTCTCGGGACAATTCACACAGAAACCGGTCCAATACGCCTGACCGATCGAAAAGATGAAATCCCCGACCCAAGCCATCGGCAGATACGCCAGAATTTCGTCATCCACACCCAGCTTGTCGAACTCGGACGCGTTCTTGGCACTTTCGATGATGTTACGATTGGACAGAACAACGCCCTTGGGCTTGCCCGTGGTACCGGATGTGTACAGCATCACGCAGGTGCTGTCATAGGTCAGCTTGGCCCGGCGGTCCTGCAGATCACTGATCCATTCGTCATAGGCAGCACGCCCCTGATTTTGCACATGGCTGTATTCGTGCAACTGATGGTGGTCATATTTGCGCATACCGCGCGGATCCAGATAGATCATATGTTCGAATTGATGCAGTTGATCCTGCACTTCGATCACTTTGTCAGCCTGTTCCTGATCCGCCACCACAACGAACCGGGCACCACAATGGCCCAGCACATAGGCCATCTCTTCGGCATTGGCGTCCTGATACAGGGGCACCGGCACGGCACCCACCGATTGCGCGGCAACGATCGCCCAATACAGATAGGGCCGGTTGCGGCCAATGATGGCGATAAAATCGCCTTCGTTCACGCCAAGGTTGATGAAACCAAGAGCAAGAGCCTCAATTTCCTTTTCCGCTTCAGCCCAACTCCAGCATTGCCAAATGCCGAATTCCTTCTCCCGATAGGCGGGGGAATTGCCGAATTTTGTCGCGTTGCGTTGAAGCAGCGCCGGAAGGGATTGCAACCCTTCGGCGCCCGACTGCGTCTGAGCCAATTTCATTCTCCTCCCAATCCGGCCCTCCGTGGCCGGAATGATCGCTTCCAGGCGATTCTGCCCCGATTAGGGACGCTGACATGATGCGCCGTCAACTTTTTCCTGATGTTTTCCCAATTGTTACGAATTGTAACAGCTTCGCACTGACCCTCGCGCTTCCCGATACATGTCAAGAAAACAAGGGGATTTACGTCCTGCTGCGGCACGCCGCCACACGCAAAACAAGCCGCACCAAGGACAAAAGATCTGCCACCACAACGGCCAAAGTTCGTATTGCGGCCGATTTCAAAGCCCAAAGGTGTTTCGGGTCGCGGTGGGATGGCAGGATTTTCTCCATCGTGCGTCGGATCGCGGGTAAACCACTGCCCCGGATTCGCGTCATCACAGTGCTGGGAATCCTGCTCTACCCTGGATTGCGCTCCCTATCCGCAAAGCGACAGGTTGCACCGCCCGTGACTCAATGACTCTTTGCGTCGCGCACCAGCAATGTTAGCCATGTGGCGGGAGGCGCTATGGATTATTCCGAAAAACAGACCAGAGCATTGACCAAAGCCGGGTTGAATTTGATTGCCCAGGCGCTGTCCATTTATGACAGCAACCTGCGTCTGGCAGTTTGCAACCATCGGTTTCAGGAAATGTTCGACCTCCCGGAGGCCCTCACCCTCCCTGGTGCCAAATTCGAAGACACGATTCGCCATATGGCAGAAAAGGGCGAATACGGCGATGTTGATGACATCGAAGAACTGGTGCAGATCCGCGTCGAGCAGGCCCAGGCTTTTGAGCCACATTACCTGGAGCGCAAGCGCAACAACGGTCAGGTCATTTCCATCGAAGGAGCCCCCTTGCCCCAGGGCGGCTGGGTGGCTGTCTATACAGATATCAGTCGTGCCAAGCAGATCGAGGAGCTGCTGCGCACCCGATCCGAAGAACTGTCTGATCAGTTACTGACCCACGCCGAAGAATTGAGCGCCACCAACCGAAAGCTCGCCGCAACAATTACCCAGCTGGAAGAAACAAAACGCCAGCTGACCGAGATTGAAAGCCGCACCCGTCTGACCACCGAAATGATGCCCGCCCATATCGCACATGTTGATGAGGACGGCCATTACACCTACACCAACAGACGCCTCAGCGCCGTGTTTCCCGGCCGACCTTCGGATATTGTTGGGCTTCACATAAGCGAGGCATTGGGCCCCTTTGCCTATGCCAAGATCGAACCGAATTTGCTGGCAGCGTACAAGGGCGCAAATTCGGTTTTCGAATTCACCGAAGATCACAACCAGCGCCGTATTCGAGTCGCATTGACCCCGGATCAGATGGGCGGGGTCTATGTATTGTCGATGGATATCACCGAAGAAACCCAAGCCAGGGTAGCCCTGCAACAATCCAGACGCCGGGCCATGGCCGCCCAGATGACGAGCGGCCTGGCGCACGACTTCTCGAATTTGCTGACTATCATCATGGGGATGCAGGGCAAGTTGGAGAAAATGGCGCTGGACTCCGAAGCCGACGATCTTGTTCAGGCCACCCTGTCCGCAGCACGGCGCGGCGGGCGGTTGCTGAACCGCATCGCAGATATGACCGGAAATAGAACTCTGCGCCCCCAAGCCTGCAACATGCACTCCCTGCTCGAAGAATTGAAAGTCCTGGCTTCGCCGTCATTGCCCCGCGACGTAGGCCTGAGCGTGCTCGACAACACGCCGGACAAATTGTTGCTGCTTGACCCTGGAATGCTACAGGATTCTCTGCTCAATCTTCTGCTCAACGCGCGGGATGCCTGCGGGACCAATGGGCAAATCACGGTCAGCGCGCACACAGTCGCCACAACTTGGTTGGAGATATCGGTTACCGATACCGGCCCCGGGTTTTCTGCCGAAGCATTGGACAAAGCCCTGAACCCGTTCTTCACCACCAAGGGTGGTGAAGGATCGGGGTTGGGGCTTCCCATGGTCTATGACATGGCGAAACTGGCCGGTGGTGATATGCGAATCGGCAATACCCCGTCAGGGGCCAGCATCACGCTGCGTCTCCCCTATCGCGAAGCTCCGGACGCCCGCGGTGGATTGGCATTGTTGGTCGAGGACAGTGATGAGCTGCGCGCTACCTTCCGCGACATGTTGATCGATTTGGGGTTTTCTGTGATCGAAGCAACTTCTGTGGATGAAGCCTGTGCCCTGGCCGCTGATCTGGAAAGCATCACGCTGATTCTGTCGGATATCAAATTGGAAGGCGAAGCAACGGGGATTGATTTGGCAGACCGTATGGCCGCGTCTCGGCTCCCGGTGATTCTGATGACTTCGCTTCCCGCAACCGACCCGCTACATCGCATCGCATTGACCAAGGGCCCAGTCCTTGGCAAACCGTTTACAACCCATCAGCTTTCGGCGCTGATCAAACCGGAGGCCGCCGCATGACCGCACCGCTGGTTACAATTCTGGATGACGAACCTGGCATTCGCCAGATTCTATCCGACGCGCTAGAAGAAGCCGGATTTCGCACACAGAGCTTCTCGCGCGCCCGCGAATTCGAAGCCTCGTTGAAACGGGTGACGCCTGATGTTTGCCTCGTCGATCTTTCGCTGCCCGACACCGATGGTCTCGCGTTGGTTCACCGGCTGGCGCTGGAACAGGGCGCGGCCGTGATCATCGTGTCAGGCCGGGCGCAAGTCCAGGACCGTGTGACGGGTTTGGAATTGGGCGCAGATGATTATATCACCAAGCCGTTTGACCCGGCCGAAGTTGTCGCCCGTGTTCGGGCGCGGTTGCGTGGCGGATCCAGAACCGTGACCCAATCTGGTGACACCGCAAGCTTCAATGGCTGGACCGCGCATTTCGACCGGTATGTTCTCGAAGACGACACCGGCACGGAAACCCCGTTTTCCCATGCCGAAGGCGAGGTTCTGCGGTTGTTTCTGGACAGCCCAAAACGACTGATCAGCCGCG
Source organism: Rhodobacteraceae bacterium M382 (assembly GCA_025141015.1). Classification (NCBI taxonomy): domain Bacteria; kingdom Pseudomonadati; phylum Pseudomonadota; class Alphaproteobacteria; order Rhodobacterales; family Paracoccaceae; species Rhodobacteraceae bacterium M382. The sequence continues at coordinate 4,508,520 of CP081098.1, forward strand.
CTCAGATGCAGGAAATGTTGGGTGGGGCCGCGGGTGACAGTTTTGATCGGGCAATGGATGTCCGCATCTCACGTTTGCGGACCAAATTGCGCGAAGATCCCAAAAATCCACGCCTGATCAAAACCATCTATGGCGCAGGATACATTTTTCTCGGCGATGTCAGCTGGGGTTGAAAAAAGCAGCAAACGGTTATCACGAGTCGTCCCCGGTCCCGCCAGCAATCTTCCAAACAAAAACGCCCCCGGAAAACCGAGGGCGTTTAGAATTTTGTCGGGGCTAACCCCAAGAAAGTGCTTAGTCGCGCTCTTCGATGATCTCGACCATGTGCGAAACTTTGCGCACCATGCCGCGGATCGCAGGAGTATCTTCCAACTCACGAGTCCGGTTCATCTTGTTCAGGCCCAGGCCCACCAAAGTGGCGCGCTGGTCTGCGGGGCGACGGATCGGCGAACCGACCTGCTTGACGACGATAGTTTTAGCCATGATGTCGTCTCCTTACGCTTCTGCGGTTTCAGCAGCAGGTGCTTCGTCCCGCTTGGGCAGGATGTCGGCAACTTTCTTACCACGACGCTGTGCAACCGAACGCGGGCTCTGCTCTTTGGTCAGGCCGTTGATGGTTGCGCGGATCATGTTGTAAGGGTTCTGCGAGCCGATCGACTTGGACACAACGTCCTTGACGCCCAGCATTTCGAACACGGCACGCATTGGACCACCGGCGATGATCCCAGTACCTTCCGGAGCGGTCCGCATGACCACTTTACCGGCACCGTGACGACCTTCGATGTCGTGGTGCAGCGTACGACCTTCGCGCAGCTGTACGCGGATCATCTGACGCTTGGCCTGTTCTGTTGCCTTGCGGATCGCCTCGGGTACTTCTTTCGCTTTACCCTTGCCGAAACCCACACGGCCTTTTTGGTCGCCTACGACAACCAGAGCGGCAAAGCCAAAGCGCTTACCACCTTTAACGGTTTTCGATACGCGGTTGATCGCAACCAAACGATCTGCGAATTCCGGTGTTTCATCGCGGTCGCGACGGTTACCCCGGCGGTTATCACGTTCTGCCATTAGGCATTCCTTTTTCTTGGCGACAAGCGCCCTTTGTCCAATCCCAGTGGGACATCAGCCCCCGGATCATCGAGGCAGGCGAACCTGCCTTCGCTTTAACATCGCAAGGTGCGTGACAAGCACGCACCCTACGGTTTTATCGCTGTTGTAGGGTGCGTGCTTGCACGCACCGCTCCATCAGATCTTCAGGCCGCCTTCACGCGCAGCGTCGGCCAAAGCCTTCACCTTGCCGTGGAACAGGAAGCCGCCACGATCGAAATAGGCTTCTTCGACGCCTGCCTTCTTGGCACGCTCGGCGATAGCCGCACCCACTTTGGTGGCTGCTTCGACGTTGTTCTTGCCCACAACACCCAGATCTTTTTCCAGGGTCGAGGCCGAGGCCAGGGTCACACCCTGCACGTCGTCGATCAATTGAACAGAGATGTTCTTGTTCGAGCGGTGTACAGACAGGCGCGGACGCCCTGCGTTGACCTTGCGAAGTTTGTTCCGGACGCGCAGACGGCGCTTCAGAAACAGAGTTCTTTTGCTGTTTGCCATTTTGCTGGTCCTTACTTCTTCTTGCCTTCCTTGCGGAAGATAAATTCGCCCTTGTAGCGGATGCCTTTGCCTTTGTAGGGCTCGGGCTTACGCCATGCGCGGATTTCAGCGGCGACCTGGCCGACCTTTTGTTCGTCGATACCTTCGACAACAATTTCGGTCTGCTTGGGCGCAGTGACGGTCACACCTTCAGGTGCAACATAGTCAACATCATGCGACAGGCCGAGGTTCAGCTTCAGGGTATTGCCCTGAACCTGTGCCCGGTAACCAACACCCTGGATCTCCAGCTCTTTCTTGAAGCCGGTGGTGACACCAGCAACGAGATTGGCAACCATGGTGCGGGACATGCCCCACTGTTGACGCGCGCGCTTGGACGAACCGCGCGGCGTGATTGTGACGACGTTGTCTTCGACAGCGAGCGACACATCATCGGTGGCGTTGAAGCTGCGGGTGCCTTTCGGACCTTTGACTTCGATGGTCTGACCCGACACAGAGGCGGTTACGCCGCTGGGCAGTTCGACCGGCTTTTTACCAATACGAGACATCGATGGACCTCCTTAGAAGACGGTGCAAAGAACTTCGCCGCCAACATTCTGGCTACGAGCTTTTGCATCCGACATCACACCCTTGGGGGTGGAGACAATCGACACACCCAGGCCCTGACGGACCGACGGGATGTCACTGACGCCCATGTAAACGCGACGACCGGGTTTAGAGACCCGCTTCAGTTCGCGAATGACAGGTTCGCCATCGAAGTACTTCAGGCTGATTTCGATCGCCGGGTGACCATTGGCCCCCGTCGAATTCTCATAACCGCGGATGTAACCTTCGTCAGCCAGCACATCCAGAACCCAACCGCGCAGCTTGGAAGCCGGGGTCGAGACAGTGGATTTGCCGCGCATCTGAGCGTTACGGATACGGGTGAGCATATCGCCGATAGGATCATTCATATCAATCTCTCCCTTACCAGCTCGATTTCACCATGCCGGGGATCTGACCAGCAGAGCCCAGCTCGCGCAGCGCGATACGGCTGACCTTCAGCTTACGGTAGTAAGCGTGAGGACGACCTGTCAGCTGACAACGGTTGTGCAGACGGTTTGCTGCGCTGTTGCGCGGCAGTTTCGCCAATTTCAGACGCGCTTTGAAACGCTCTTCCATCGGGAGACTTTCGTCTTTCGCGATCTCTTTGAGCTCGGCACGCTTGGCTGCGTATTTAGCCACCAGGCGTTCGCGCTTCTTTTCGCGTTCGATCATTGCTTTTTTAGCCATGTCTCTTCCTTCCCGCGCTTAAGCGTTGAACGGCATGTTGAAAGCTTTCAACAGGCTCTTGGCTTCCGCGTCGGTGTTCGCGGTGGTGGCAATTACGATGTCCAAGCCCCAAGGCTCGTCGATCTTGTCGAAATCGATTTCCGGAAACACGATGTGCTCTTTCAGACCCATGGCAAAGTTGCCACGGCCGTCAAAGCTCGGTTTGACACCACGGAAGTCACGCACGCGCGGCAGCGCGACGGTGATCAGGCGGTCCAGGAAGTCGTACATGCGGTCGCCGCGCAGGGTCACTTTCGCACCCATCGGCATACCTTCGCGAACCCGGAAACCAGCGATCGAATTCTTGGCGATCGTGGTCAGAGCTTTTTGGCCCGCGATCAGAGTCAGATCACCCTGGGCGGATTTGGCTTTCTTGCTGTCTTTGACAGCCGCGCGGCCACAACCAATGTTCAGAACGATCTTTTCCAGCTTGGGCAGCTGCATGTCGTTCTTATAGCCGAATTCCTCTTTCATGGCAGCACAGATGCTGTCCTTGTAGACGGTCTTCAGGCGCGGGGTGTAGGTTGCAGAATCAAGCATCGATCACGTCCCCTGTGGTCTTGGCGAAACGAACCTTCTTGTCACCTTCCATACGGAAGCCAACGCGGGTTGCTTTGCCGTTTGCGTCCAGCATTGCCAGGTTCGACAGTTCGATCGGCAGGGCCTTGGGCAGGCGACCGCCCTGATCTGTCTGGGTCTGACGGGTGTGACGGATGGCCATGTTCACGCCATCTACAACAGCTTTGCCGGCTTTGGGGTCAACAGAGGAAATGGTACCCTCTTTGCCTTTGTCCTTGCCGGCCAGCACGACGACCTTGTCGCCTTTGCGGAGTTTAGCAGCCATGATTACAGCACCTCCGGAGCGAGCGAGATGATCTTCATGAAGTTCTTGGCGCGCAATTCACGAACAACCGGGCCAAAGATACGGGTACCAACCGGCTCGTTGTTGTTGTTCAGGATGACGGCGGCGTTGCGATCGAAACGGATCGCTGTGCCATCTTCGCGACGGACTTCTTTTGCGGTGCGAACGACGACGGCCTTGCGGACATCACCTTTCTTCACGCGACCGCGTGGAATGGCTTCCTTGACCGAGACGACGATGATGTCGCCTACGGATGCGTATTTACGCTTGGAACCACCCAGGACCTTGATGCACTGAACTCGGCGAGCGCCGGAGTTGTCAGCGACATCCAGATTGGTCTGCATCTGGATCATGTGGTTTCTCCCGACCTGTGGGGGCTGGTCTTGTTAAATCCCCCAGGGTTTCGACTAAGTCGAAAGGATCTGAAAGCTTAGGCTTCCAGAACCTCCCAACGTTTCGTTTTCGAGCGCGGCGCACATTCGATGATGCGTACGGAATCGCCGACCTTGAAAGCGTTCTTTTCATCGTGAGCCCGGTACTTCTTGGACTTACGGATGGTTTTCTTCAGAACAGGGTGTGTGAAACGACGTTCAACCGAAACTGTTACGGTCTGGGCGTTGGCGTCGCTTGTCACGGTGCCGGAGAGGATACGTTTGGGCATACTTCAGGCTCCTTATTCTTCAGAAGCTGCTTCAGCAGCTTTTTGGTTCAGAATGGTCTTCACACGGGCAGCTTCGCGGCGAGCCGCTTTGATGCCTGCAGTGTTTTCCAGCTGTCCGGTGGCCTGTTGAAAGCGCAGGTTAAAGCTTGCTTTCTTCAGGTTGGTGAGCTCCTGACGAAGCTCGTCCGCCGATTTGGCGCGCAGTTCTTGGGCGTTCATCGCCTTTTCCTTTTCTCAAAACACCAGAAGGCCCCTGCAATAGGGTCACCTTTGACCTGGTGGATGAATGACAAACATACGAATCCCTTCAACAGAAGGAATCCGCAGGATGACGCTCTATAGGGGAGGATCGGCATGGGGGCAAGGGAAAGTTTCCCTATCCTCAAAGCTCTACAAAATAAGGGCTTCGACCCATAGCGTTTGGAACTGCATTCCTCAGTTTTTCCAGAGAAGTCTGCCCGGCACAGCCAAGGCAGTTCACGCCCCCCCTTTACCCGACAAATTAAATCAGGATTGACAACATTTCGACGACAAGATACCAAACCAAAAAAGTCAGGTAAGTGAAATGATCGTCTGTAGCTGCCAAACCATCAGTGACAAGGACATCCATGCCGCCATCAACTGGATGCGGGCGTCGGATAAAAGCACCATCATCACCCCCGGCAAAATCTACCATGCGCTCGGCAAAACCCCCGAGTGCGGCGGCTGCATGAAGCTTTTTGTTGCATCCATGCGGTCGAATTCTAATCTGGAAGTTCCATTCGAGCTTCGTGGATTGAAAGCCAAACAACAAAATTGGAGATGACGCATGAAGGGTGACAAGAAAGTCATCGAATACCTGAACAAGGCGTTACGTGTTGAGCTAACAGCCGTCAGCCAGTTCTGGTTGCACTATCGTCTGCAAAAGGACTGGGGCTATGGCAAGCTGGCTAAAAAGATGCGCGAAGAAAGCATCGAAGAGATGGAGCATGCCGACAAGCTGATCGACCGCATCATCTTTCTGGAAGGTCATCCAAACCTACAGACGCTGGACCCGCTTCGGATTGGAGAAAACGTCCGCGAAACCCTGACCTGTGATCTTGCAGCTGAGATGGAAGCCGTCTCGCTTTATGCCGAAGCCCGAAAATATTGCTCGGACGTGGGGGACTATGCCTCGATGCATCTGTTCGAAGAGCTTATCCTGGACGAACAGGGGCACGTCGACTTCCTCGAGACCCAGATCGGGTTGCTGGACGAAATCGGCGCGGCAAACTATGGCCAACTCAATGCCGACCCCGCAGATCAGGCGGACTGACCTGAGCCGATCAACTCAGATACCTGGCAAAAACGAAAAAGCCCTCCCGGATCATTCGAGAGGGCTTTGTCAATTCAGATGGCGCGGCAGGTCAACCCCAACTGTAGTTGAAACTCACCGAAATCCGCTCGTCTTCGTCTGCCATGTTCAGCGGTACTTCGTGACGCAACCAGCTTTCCCACAACAGGACATCCCCCACATCGGGGGCCAAATAGATGAACGGCTGCAACTTGCGTCGGGCGTCTTTCTTGCGCGCTGGTGCGGCCATCATCCGGGCGGACCGCGGGTCCTCCAGCTTGAGCGCGCTGGCTCCCTTGGGCATCGACACATAGGTGGTGCCGCTGATCACTGAATGCGGGTGGATGTGGCTGGCGTGGGTGCCGCCCGGGGGCAGGATGTTGATCCACAGGTCTTCCAGCTTCAACTTGCGACCATCCAGATCAAACTCCAGATCCTTGGCAAAGGCGGCGACATGTTTGTCCAACACCTTGACCAGATCCGCAAACACCGGGAACCGCCACGGCAAATCCGTCAGCGACGCATAGGACGTATAGCCAGGATATCCGTTTGCCTCGGACCAGGCCTGGCCTGCTTCGTCATCTTCGGCGATGACCAAACAGGAATTTTCCAATTCATCCGCATCGATCTTGGGCCGGTATTCCGACAATGATGCGCGATAGAGACGGGTTACAAAGAGAGATTCGATCTGTGCCATGGGCCGGGTGTAGCGCAGGAGAGCGCCAAGCGCGAGAGCGACATTTGCACCTGCGTCGCCTTTTCCTTTTCCTCCTCTCTGTCCTGCTGCACAGTTGGCCGCAAGCATCACAATCAGGGATACGGGCCATGCAGACCAGCAAAACAGACCAGATCCGGGCATTGCTGAAGAGCATCGAAACCGGAGACCCCGGCCCCATCGCCGTCGTGAACCAATCCAAATACATTCAGCACAACCCCCAGACCCATGAGGGCAGCGAAGGGTTGGAGGCGCTGTTCAAACGCCTGTCGCTGACCAACCCGCGGGTCAATGTCGTCCGCGCGTTCGAGGATGGGAATTTCGTGTTTGGCCACACCGAATATGATTTCTCCAGCCAGCGCATCGGGTTCGAGGTGTTTCGCTATGACGGGGATCAGGTGGTCGAACATTGGGACAATATCCAGGCCCGCAAGGGTCCGAATGGCAGCGGACACAGTATGGTGAACGGCCCGACCGATGCCGGGGACCTGAACCGGACCGAAGAAAATCGCGCTTTGGTCGCCGCGTTTGTTCAACAGATTCTGATCCGACGGGATCACACCCACATGGATGACTATTTCCAAGAGGACCAACTGATCCAACACGATCACGCGCTCTCGGACGGAGCAGATGCCCTCCTGGCCAGCCTGACATCCCAGACAACTGCCAAACTATATGAAAAATGCCACCGGGTTCTCGCCTGCGGGAGTTTTGTTCTGGCTGTCTGCGAAGGCCGTCAGCAAGGACGCCACAGTTCGTTCTACGAGATGTTCCGGATCGAAAACGGCAAGCTCGTCGAGCATTGGAACACTGTGGAAACCGTTCCACCCCGCGAGCTTTGGAAGAATGACAACGGTAAATTCTGAAAAGACTCCGAAAAAGCAAAAAGCCCCCGCCGATTTCTCGACGGGGGCTTTTGGTTGTCTCAAGACCGGAGTTACCAGTCTTCGCGAACCACGACGCGGGTTTTGACCGGGAGTTTCATCGCGGCAAGGCGCAGGGCCTCGCGTGCGATGTCTTCCGATACACCGTCGATTTCGAACATCACGCGGCCAGGTTTGACCTTGGCTGCCCAATAATCCACGGAACCTTTACCTTTACCCATACGGACTTCGGTTGGCTTCGAGGTTACCGGGGTATCCGGGAAGATCCGGATCCAAACACGGCCCTGACGCTTCATGTGACGCGTCATGGCACGACGTGCGGCTTCGATTTGACGGGCGGTTACCCGCTCGGGCTGGGTCGCTTTCAGACCGAATGAACCGAAGTTCAGGTCCGAACCGCCTTTTGCCAGGCCTTTGATCCGGCCTTTGTGCATCTTGCGGAATTTAGTACGCTTTGGCTGAAGCATGTGATCTTCTCCTTAGCGACGACCGCCACCAGCACCACGAGGTGCAGGGCCGTCCTGGAGTTCCTGTGCTTTACGGTCACGTGCCGCAGGATCGTGTTCCATGATCTCGCCTTTGAAGATCCAGACCTTGATCCCGATGATCCCATAAGGGGTCATCGCTTCGGCAGGTGCGTAATCGATGTCCGCGCGCAGTGTGTGCAGAGGCACACGGCCTTCACGGTACCATTCGGTACGGGCGATTTCAGCGCCACCCAGACGACCAGCAACGTTCACCCGGATACCCAGGGCACCCATACGCATGGCGTTCTGAACAGCACGTTTCATCGCGCGACGGAACGATACACGACGTTCCAGCTGCTGTGCGATGGACTCACCAACCAGAGCAGCGTCCAGTTCCGGCTTGCGGACTTCGACGATGTTCAGGTGCAGTTCGCTGTCGGTCAAACGGCCAAGTTTCTTGCGCAGACCTTCGATGTCTGCACCTTTCTTGCCGATGATGACACCGGGACGTGCAGTGTGGATCGTGACGCGGCACTTTTTGTGCGGACGTTCGATGATCACACGCGCGATACCGGCCTGCTTGCACTCGGTCTTGATGAACTCACGGATTTTCAGATCTTCCAGCAGGAGATCACCGTAGTCCTTGGTGTCGGCGTACCAGCGGCTGTCCCAGGTGCGGTTGACCTGAAGGCGCATGCCGATCGGATTGACTTTATGACCCATTAGGCTTGCTCCTCAACTTGACGCACCGTGATGGTGATCTCCGAAAACGGCTTCAGGATCTTGCCAAACCGGCCACGGGCCCGAGGGCGACCGCGCTTCATGACCATATTCTTGCCAACATAAGCCTCGGACACGATCAGTTCATCGACGTCCAGGTTATGGTTGTTTTCGGCGTTCGCGATGGCGGACTGAAGGCATTTCTTCACGTCCTGAGCGACCCGTTTGTTCGAGAAAGTCAGATCGGTCAAAGCACGATCAACTTTCTTGCCACGGATCATCTGAGCCACCAGGTTCAGTTTCTGCGGGCTGGTACGGAGCATGCGCGTTTTCGCCATTGCTTCGTTTTCAGCCACGCGGCGGGGGTTCTTTGCCTTGCCCATGACTTACTTCCGTTTCGCTTTTTTGTCAGCCGCGTGACCATAATAGGTACGAGTTGGCGAATATTCACCAAACTTCTGACCGATCATGTCTTCGGTGACGTTGACTGGGATGTGCTTCTTGCCGTTGTAGACACCAAACGTCAGGCCCACGAACTGGGGCAGAATGGTGGAACGACGAGACCAAATCTTGATGACTTCGTTGCGGCCCGAATCCTTCGCAGCTTCGGCTTTTTTCAGCACGTAAGCGTCGACAAAGGGGCCTTTCCAAACAGAGCGAGACATATATTAACGCCCCTTCTTCTTGGCGTGCCGCGAGCGGATGATCAGCTTGCTGGACGCTTTGTTCTTGTTGCGGGTGCGTGCACCCTTGGTCGGCTTACCCCATGGGGTCACCGGGTGACGACCACCCGAAGTCCGGCCTTCACCACCACCGTGGGGGTGATCGATCGGGTTCATGACCACACCACGAACCGACGGACGCACACCTTTGTGGCGCATACGACCGGCTTTACCGTAGTTCTGGTTGGAGTTGTCGGGGTTGGACACGGCACCAACGGTGGCCATGCATTCCTGACGGACCAAGCGCAGTTCACCCGAGCTCAGGCGGATCTGGGCGTAACCGCCGTCACGACCAACGAACTGAGCATATGTACCGGCTGCACGGGCGATCTGGCCGCCTTTGCCGGGCTTCATTTCGATGTTGTGAACGATGGTACCGATCGGCATGCCCGAGAATGGCATTGCGTTACCAGGCTTGATGTCGGCCTTGGCGGATGCCACGACTTTGTCACCAACTGCCAAACGCTGCGGAGCCAGGATATAGGCCTGTTCCCCGTCGGTGTATTTGACCAATGCGATGAAGGCGGTCCGGTTCGGGTCATATTCGATCCGTTCAACGGTTGCCGCAACATCAAATTTGTTCCGTTTGAAGTCAACGATACGGTAAAGGCGTTTCGCCCCACCACCGCGGCGACGCGATGTAATCCGTCCGGTGTTGTTCCGGCCACCCGATTTCGTCAGACCCTCGGTGAGGGATTTGACGGGGCGTCCTTTCCAGAGCTCCGAACGGTCGATCAGCACCAGCCCGCGCTGGCCCGGCGTCGTCGGCTTATACGACTTAAGTGCCATGCTTTCTGTCTTCCGTTTAGCGTGCCAGACCTTAGGTTGTTGTCTTTGGTCCGGCTATGTTTAAGGCCCCCGAAGGTGCCCGATGATATAGGGCCCCGAAGGTCCCCGATTCGCAAAAATCAAGAGCCCCGGAACGAATCCGAGGCCTCAAGATTGGTGGCATTTAGCAGGGATGAGAGGGGCTGTCTATAGAACGGCGTCAGAATCTTGGGTTCGTCAACAGGTATCGATGGCACGCGCTTTTCGACTCAGTCAAACACTGCCAGATCTAGCGGGTCTTCCCCCATCACTTCTTGTCGCGTGCTGCCTTTTCTTCTTTGGTGAGCTTGTTGTTCCAAACATTGTTGCTCAACCCCAACTCGGCCGGCTGAGGCTTGGTTTTACCAACACTGACCCGGCCTCCTTTTTCAAGGAACTCCCGAATTAATGCGTCATCCGTGGTTTCTTTGGGGACATGTTTCATACGGATCAGCCTAACGGGCCTTTGCGCGCGAGGCAACGGTACCCGTACAATCGGAAACAGGGCCAGATCAGCGTCCACTTGGTCCATGCGATTGGTTTCCCGAACATGCCCATTGTTCTGCAAAACTGATGTCAAATTGGAAAACGTGATCTCCTGGGCCCTGACGTCAGCGCTTCATTCGCTATGCCCATGTTGAAAAATGTCGTACACTCACCGGCATTATCCTATCCATTAAAACAGGACCTCCGATGAAACGCATTCTGACACTTCCCGCCGTTTGCCTCACGCTGGCGACGCTGCCGGCCGTGGCCAGCGCCTGCCCCTGGGGCGGTGGTGCCTTCAAATTCAGCGAGCACGGTATTTATGGTGATTTCACCGTCAATGGCGGTTGCACTGAAATGGTCTGGGATCGCCTGAGCGATGGCCCGGAAACCGCTGCATTGGAACGCACGAAATATGGCTGGAAGGGCTCGTTGGAAAAGGCGGACGTCGAGTTGCTGGAAGACGGCGAACACCTGCGACTGACCGGCCACGGCGGCCCGACCCGTCAATTTCCGGTCAAGCGCACCCAATAAATCCTGCTGCCAGAACCAAAAAACACCATGCTGGACAGGAGCGCAGCCAATTGCGGCGATGCGTATTATTCCAATCCAAGGAGTTTCCAGCATGGTTCATACGCCAAAACACTTGGGGTTTTCCGACACATCAGCTTGAGGTCCGACTTTCGTTTGCACCAGACGGGTTGAGCCCAAGACTTCTGTCTTCCAGCTTCCAGGCACCGTAATGCCGTTAGGATCGCAACCCAGTATTGTCTGCTAACCCAGCCGTTCGCCTCAAGGGCAAGACGACTGGACAGATCCTTCAAAGCCGACAACGTCGTCTGGTTGTTCATGCCACGTAACCACCGACTGACGCGGCAACCACCAAGATTGGCGTGTGGTGGGTTGTCGAGAAGTTCCTGTGTGCCACGCGCCCCATGGTTTCCTCATCGCCCACGAAAGTGCCGACAGTTTCCCTGGATAGCCAGCGCCGGCCTCAGCCAGACATCTCATAGCCAACAGACTGGCCGCGATGCCGCCTTTGACGTCGGCGTTGCCCAACCCATTGGCTTTGTCGCAGTCCAGCTCACCCTGGGGCGCGCGTCCAAGAGACCGCGCCAACTACAGCCAAGATCGTCGGACCGACCAGGCCAAGCAACAAAAAAGGCCCCCGCTTGCGCGAGGGCCTTTGATCTTGGCAAAAGCCGATCAATCAGAGTCCGGTGGACACGTCGATGGTGTTGCCCTCTTCCAGGGTTACATAGGCTTTCTTGACGTCTTTGCGACGACCCAGCTGGCCGCGGAACCGCTTGACCTTGCCTTTGGTGATCGTGGTGTTGACGGCTTTGACCTTCACACCAAAGAGGCTTTCAACAGCTTCTTTGATCTGGGGTTTGTTGCTGTCGATGGCCACTTCAAACACAACCGCACCGTTTTCCGACGCCATGGTCGATTTCTCGGTGATGATCGGCTTGCGGATCACGTCGTAATGTTCTGCCTTCGCGCTCATTTCAGACGAGCCTCCAGTGCTTCGATCCCCGCTTTGGTGATCACCAGGGTGTCACGCTTGAGGATGTCATAAACATTTGCACCCATCGTCGGCAGGATATCCAGACCTTCGATGTTGCGCGATGCGTTCAGGAAGCCTTCGTTGACCGCGGCACCGTCGATGACCAGAGCGCGTTTCCAGCCCAGGTTTGCAACCTGTTTGGCCAGAGCGGCAGTCTTGCCTTCTGCGGCAGCGTTTTCGATCACAACCAGCTCACCAGCTGCCATTTTGGCAGACAGAGCATGGCGCAGACCCAGCTTGCGGAACTTTTTGGTCAGCTCGTGACCGTGCGACCGCACAACGGGGCCTTTGTAAACACCACCACCACGGAAGATCGGTGCCGAACGGGCGCCGTGGCGTGCGCCACCGGTACCTTTTTGGCGATAGATCTTCTTGGTCGAGTATTTGACTTCCGAACGGGTCTTGACCTTGTGGGTACCGGCCTGTGCGTTGTTACGCTGCCAACGGACCACACGGTGCAGGATGTCCGCACGTGGCTCCAGACCAAACAGGTCTGCGTTCAGCTCGATGTCGCCGGCTTTGGAGCCGTCCAGATTGATCACATCAAGTTTCATGCTTCACCACCTTCCGCAGGGGCTTCTTCGGCCGGGGCCTCAGATGCAGCAGCTTTCAGACCAGCCGGGAACGGCAGACCTTCGGGCGCTTTCTTCTTCACGGCATCCTTCACGGTAACCCAGCCACCTTTGGAACCAGGTACGGCACCTTTGATGAACACCAGACCACGGTCGGCGTCGGTTTTGACGACTTCCAGGTTCTGAGTGGTCACGCGGGCAGCACCCATGTGGCCGGCCATTTTCTTGCCTTTGAACACCTTGCCGGGGTCCTGACACTGACCAGTCGAACCATGCGAACGGTGCGAGATCGACACACCGTGCGAGGCGCGCAGACCACCAAAGTTCCAGCGCTTCATTGCGCCAGCAAAACCTTTACCGATCGAAGTACCCGAAACGTCAACCTTCTGACCTTCGAGGAAGTGTTCGGCCGAGATTTCGGCACCCACTTCGATCAGGGCATCTTCGGAAACGCGGAATTCGACCAGTTTGCGTTTGGGGGCAACATTCGCAGCTGCGAAGTGACCACGCATGGCTTGGCTGGTGCGTTTTGCTTTGGCAGAGCCAGCGCCGAGCTGAACAGCTGTATAGCCGTCTTTGTCTTCGGTACGCTGAGCAACGACCTGCAAACCATCCAGATGAAGAACAGTCACAGGAATCTGCTTGCCGTCTTCTTTGAACAGCCGGGTCATGCCGACTTTCTTTGCGATAATACCAGAGCGCATATTCATTACCCTCCGATCTTACGATTGCAGCTTGATTTCGACGTCCACACCAGCGGCCAGGTCGAGCTTCATCAGCGCGTCCACGGTCTGGGGGGTCGGATCAACGATGTCGAGCAGACGCTTGTGCGTCCGGATTTCGAACTGATCGCGGGATTTCTTGTCAACGTGGGGACCACGCAGAACAGTGAATTTCTCGATCTTGTTCGGCAGCGGGATGGGGCCGCGTACAGTGGCACCGGTCCGCTTGGCAGTGTTGACGATCTCTTGTGTGCTGGCATCCAGTACACGATAGTCAAATGCCTTGAGCCGAATACGGATATTTTGGCTTTGCATTCAAAACAGCCTTTTATCTTAGGCGTCGAGGTTGAGAGGAGGGCCGGCGCTCATCGCAAACCCTCATCGAACCCAAAAGGCGGGAATCACCCCGCCCTCGTGTCGCAACTGCGAACTTGCGCGCTATACGCCTGTTAGCTGCGTCTGGCAAGAGTATATGTGTAATCCGGACCTGATGCTCGCCGAAAGCGCGATCAAGACAGATCAACAGGCGCTCGCCTCTCGGAATTGATCTTACTTGAGCAAATCACCGACGATCCCAACAGCGTCAACCACGGTCGACAGATCTTTCGAAACTTCCAAAATTTCATCATCCACCCGAATATAGCGATTGCCATTTCCAGGAGACTTGAGCTTCCATTTCGATAGGTCATCAATATTCACATAGTTCAGGTCACTCGGAAGCTTTGCCCCCCGAGTGTAGCGTTTGATCTGCCCGGGAGGGATCGTCTTTGCACCCTTGCCAGGTTTGCCTTCTACCTTAACTTTCTTTCCTTTGGGTTTTCCGCCCTTGTCTTTGGCCGCCGCAACGTCGGCCAAACCGAACGCCAAGCAGAAAGAAAGAATGGAAATCAACGCTGCAAAATATCTCAAAACGAACTCCCGCCATTTGCCTAACACCCATGTGACGCTGAAGAGCACATCGGTGTGGTTCCAAGCCTAGGTGCCTTACGTCCGTGCGTCAAATTTTCCAGCAAATGCAGAGAAGGCACCTGAATGTCTCAGCACGCAAAGCCAGTTTGCTTTTGCTAGCCCACACATTAGGTACAACCGCTTGCGCGCTGAGACCTCGGGAACTGTCTCTTTAGGCGAGACACCATTTTGGATTGAAGACTGCCGACTGTTTTGACCTGCAACAGGTGCCAAAACGCCTTGTCCAATAGAAAAAAGGCCGCTCCGGGTTGGAGCGGCCTTCTTTTGGTGTTCACCGGTGTGGCGCTTGGCAGGTTTTCCCGGAAGGGAAAACCGCCTGTTGCCACTGGCCAGAGTTTTCTGCGAAAACTCGGCCTTACTCAGTGATTTTGGACACGACGCCAGCACCAACGGTGCGGCCGCCTTCGCGGATGGCGAAACGCAGACCGTTTTCCATCGCGATCGGGGCGATCAGTTCAACGTCGAACTTCAGGTTGTCGCCAGGCATAACCATTTCGGTGCCTTCGGGCAGGGTCACGGTCCCGGTCACGTCGGTGGTCCGGAAGTAGAACTGCGGACGGTAGTTCGCAAAGAACGGGGTGTGACGACCGCCTTCTTCCTTGGTCAGGATATAGGCTTCGGCTTCGAATTTGGTGTGCGGCTGAACCGATTTCGGAGCACACAGAACCTGGCCACGCTCAACACCGTCACGGTCGATACCGCGCAGCAGGGCGCCGATGTTGTCGCCGGCTTCACCGCGATCCAGCAGCTTGCGGAACATTTCAACACCGGTACAGGTGGTGGTTTTAGTGTCGCGGATACCAACGATTTCGATGCTGTCGCCAACATTGATCACGCCACGTTCCACACGACCGGTCACAACAGTACCACGACCCGAGATCGAGAACACGTCTTCGACCGGCATCAGGAACGGCTGGTCAACAGCACGCGCCGGAGTCGGGATGTATTCGTCGACAGCAGCCATCAGCTTCTTGATGGATTCTTCGCCGATTTCAGGGTTGTTGCCTTCCATCGCGGCCAGAGCCGAACCAGGGATGACGGGGATGTCATCGCCGGGGTAGTCATACGAAGACAGCAGCTCGCGGATTTCCATTTCCACCAGTTCCAGCAGCTCTTCGTCGTCAACCTGGTCAACTTTGTTCATGTAGACGACCATGTGCGGGATGCCAACCTGGCGGCCCAGCAGGATGTGTTCGCGGGTCTGGGGCATCGGGCCGTCAGCTGCGTTCACAACCAGGATCGCGCCGTCCATCTGGGCAGCACCGGTGATCATGTTCTTGACGTAGTCGGCGTGGCCGGGGCAGTCAACGTGGGCATAGTGACGTGTTTCAGTCTCATATTCCACGTGCGCGGTCGAGATGGTGATCCCGCGCGCTTTTTCTTCCGGTGCGCCATCGATCTGGTCGTAGGCTTTGAAGTCACCAAAGTATTTGGTGATCGCTGCGGTCAGCGTGGTCTTGCCGTGGTCAACGTGGCCAATGGTGCCGATGTTGACGTGCGGCTTGTTACGCTCAAACTTTTCCTTTGCCATGGTAAGGCTCCTTTTGTCTTTCAAACGGTGCGTGCAAGCACGCACCCTACGGGGTGGTAGGGTGCGTGGTTTCCCACGCACCGTGGATTATGCGTACTTCGACTGGATCTCTTCCGAGATGTTCTGCGGTACCGGATCGTAGTGATCAAACTGCATGCTGAACTGGGCACGGCCCGAGCTCATCGAACGCAGTGTGTTGATGTAGCCGAACATGTTGGCCAGAGGCACAAAGCTGTCGATCGCAATCGCGTTGCCGCGTGGCTCCTGACCTGTCACCTGTCCCCGACGCGAAGTCAGGTCGCCGATGATCCCGCCGGTGTATTCTTCCGGTGTGATCACTTCGACCTTCATGATCGGTTCCAGCAGTTTCGCACCGGCTTTGCGCATGCCTTCACGCATGCCCATACGGGCGGCAATTTCAAAGGCCAGAACGCTCGAGTCCACATCGTGGAACTTACCGTCGATCAGAGCAACCTTGAAGTCGATCACGGGGAAGCCGGCCAGAGGGCCGCTGTCCATGACCGAGTTGATGCCTTTTTCAACGCCCGGGATGTATTCCTTGGGCACAGCACCACCAACGATGCGGGATTCAAACGAATACCCTTCGCCAGGTTCAGTCGGCGAGATGATCATCTTCACCTCGGCGTACTGACCCGAACCACCCGACTGTTTCTTGTGGGTGTAGGTGTGCTCGACCTCGTGACCAATGGTCTCGCGATAAGCAACCTGAGGGGCACCGATGTTGGCTTCGACCTTGAATTCACGCTTCAGGCGATCAACCAGGATGTCCAGGTGAAGTTCGCCCATGCCCTTCATGATGGTCTGACCCGACTCAATGTCGGTTTCAACACGGAAGGAGGGATCCTCGGCAGCCAGACGCTGCAGACCCTGAGACATTTTCTCCTGGTCGGCTTTGGTCTTGGGCTCAACCGCGATCTCGATCACCGGATCAGGGAAGGTCATGGTTTCCAGAACCACAGGATCGTTGACGGCGCAGAGCGTGTCACCGGTTGTGGTGTCTTTCAGACCTGCCAGCGCAATGATGTCGCCCGCGAACGCTTCCGTGATTTCCTCACGGTTGTTCGAATGCATCATCATCATACGACCGATACGCTCTTTACGACCTTTGGTCGAATTGAGCAGCGTGTCGCCCTTGGACAGAGTACCCGAATAGATGCGGGTAAAGGTCAGCGAACCAACAAAGGGGTCGTTCATGATTTTGAACGCCAGGCCCGAGAACGCCATCTCGTCATCCGCACGGCGCGGAATGTCACGAACTTCGTCTTCATCGCCAGGTTTGAAACCCATGTAATCGACAACGTCCAGCGGGCTGGGCAGATAGTCGATCACAGCGTTGAGCAGGGGCTGAACGCCTTTGTTTTTGAACGCAGAACCGCCCAGAACCGGAACAAAAGCCATTTCCAGCGTCCCTTTGCGCAGCAGTTTGCGCAAAGTTGGGACGTCGGGCTCTTCACCTTCCAGGTAGGCCATCATCGCGTCGTCGTCCATTTCGACGGCCGCTTCGACCATTTTTCCGCGCCATTCGGTTGCCATGTCCTGCAGGCTTTCGCGGATCG
This sequence comes from Rhodobacteraceae bacterium M382, assembly GCA_025141015.1. Lineage (NCBI taxonomy): Bacteria > Pseudomonadati > Pseudomonadota > Alphaproteobacteria > Rhodobacterales > Paracoccaceae > Rhodobacteraceae bacterium M382. Next base: position 4,526,004 of record CP081098.1, read on the forward strand.
GTGCTTTGATCCACGACGCGCCAAGGTCTTCGCCCTGCCACAGCCATTCTTCCATGGTGACCAGATCAACCAGGCCCTCCAGCTCGGTTTCTGCGCCAATCGGAACACCAACCGGGATCGCAACAGCGCCGGTCCGGTCTTCGATCATGTTGACACAGTTAAAGAAGTCGGCGCCGATCTTGTCCATCTTGTTGACGAACACCATACGCGGAACCTTGTAGCGGTCAGCCTGACGCCACACGGTTTCGGTCTGGGGTTCAACACCAGCATTGGCGTCCAGAACACAGACTGCACCGTCGAGAACCGCCAGCGAACGTTCGACTTCGATGGTGAAGTCAACGTGGCCGGGGGTGTCGATGATGTTCAGACGGTGTTTGGGCGTGTCGGCGGTCTGACCGTCTTCGGTGCGTTCCCAAAAAGTGGTGGTCGCAGCCGATGTGATGGTGATGCCGCGTTCCTGTTCCTGCTCCATCCAGTCCATGGTGGCCGCACCGTCGTGCACCTCACCAATGTTGTGGGATTTGCCGGTGTAATACAGGATGCGTTCCGAGCAGGTGGTTTTACCTGCATCGATGTGCGCCATGATACCGAAGTTACGGTAATGTTCGAGTGTATAGTCGCGTGCCATAGGTCTGGATCCTCTGGATTACCAACGATAATGGCTAAAGGCTTTGTTTGCCTCGGCCATCTTGTGGGTGTCTTCGCGTTTCTTCACAGCGGTCCCACGGGACTGAACAGCGTCCAGCAGCTCGCCGGCAAGGCGCTCTTCCATGGTGTTTTCGTTGCGCTTGCGCGATGCGGTGATCAACCAGCGGATGGCCAGGGCTTCGCGACGCTCGGGGCGCACTTCGACCGGAACCTGATAGGTTGCACCACCCACACGGCGCGAACGAACTTCGACCGAAGGTTTGATGTTGTCCAGCGCTTCGTGGAAGACTTCGACGGGGGCGCGTTTGATCTTGTTTTCAACGCGATCAAGAGCGTTGTAAACGATGCTTTCTGCGACCGATTTCTTACCATCGATCATCAGGTTGTTCATGAATTTAGACAGAACGCGATCGCCATATTTGGCGTCGGGCAGAATTTCGCGTTTTTCGGCGGCGTGACGACGTGACATCTAAGCCTCTCCTTCTTACTTGGGACGCTTGGCGCCGTACTTCGAACGACGTTGCTTACGGTCTTTGACGCCCTGGGTATCCAGAACACCACGCAGGATGTGGTAACGGACACCCGGAAGGTCTTTTACTCGACCACCGCGGATCAGAACCACAGAGTGCTCCTGAAGGTTGTGGCTTTCACCCGGGATATAGGAAATCACTTCGAAACCGTTGGTCAGGCGAACCTTGGCCACTTTCCGCATAGCGGAGTTCGGTTTCTTAGGTGTGGTGGTGTACACGCGTGTGCAAACGCCGCGCTTTTGCGGGCATTCCTGCAGGTGCATGGACTTCGAGCGTTTCACTTTCGGCTGCCGCGGTTTGCGGATCAGCTGTTGGATCGTTGGCATTCCGGTTTTTTCCCCGTTTCCAAACTCACATTCGTGCACGTCGAGACGTGCGGCTCATATTCTGCTGCGCTGGTGCGTCCACAAGCGCAAAATCCGCGACGTTCCCATTCCGAGGTGAACGACGCGGTGGGTTATCAGCGGATCGGGACAGCAAAATCGTCCTGGATCTTGACCACTCAAGTATAGAAATCGACTGTTGGGGCGACCCCCGGCTGTCGAGATAGGCGCGCGTATATGGGGAGTCGCGCCCGCTGTCAACAGCCAGCCCCGGTTCCGGGTGGGCATTCCCGGCTCATGACGTGAAAGTCGCACCGGTTTAAACCGTTTGCCGTCCGTGCCTTGTTCGGTGGCGGTGGACCGGGCATAGTCGCGCAAACGAATATTCCACCAAGGCGTTCATATGCAAGTCATCGGATTATGCCGGTTTTCCTATCCCGCCATTGGCGGTTTTCAGGTTGAACATGATGCGATCCAGGATCGAATTCGTTACCTTTACGGTGCCCAAAGGATCGAAGAGCGGTTTCGCTTGTTCGAAACCTTTGCCCTGCCCTGTCTAAAGGAACAAACCGATCCTGATTTCACAATGGTACTGGTCATCGGGGACCAGATGCCACGGGAACATGTGCAGCGATTGATGGACCTGACATCCGGGATGAAACAGATACGCATCGAGGCGCATCCACCCCGCAATCATCGCGAAATCATGAAAGAGATCCTAAATCGCGCACGAATAAACCCGTCTGATCCCTGCCTGCAGTTCCGCTTTGACGATGACGACGCAATCTCAGTCGATTTTGTGGAACGGCTTCGCCAGACTGCGGTCGCCTGCCAGGGGTTGCTGGACCAGAACCGCACCGTTGCCATCGACTTCAACAAAGGATTCGTTGCCGAAGTTCAGGGGCACTCTCTTGTCGCGACACAAATTCTGCGCCCCTATTACACTGCGGCTCTGGGCATGTATGCCGCCGGCGGATGCGCGCGGACCATCATGAATTTTGCGCATCAAAAGATTCACCATCACATGCCCACCATAACCATGGCAGATGCGCCCATGTGGGTTCGCACGCACAATGGCTATAACGACTCGCGCCAAGGCAAGGTCAAGCATTTCGACATGACCCCACTCACGCGCGAACAGGAATCAGAATTCCAGGCTCGATTTGCCCTGGACGTCGATCTGATCCGGCAAACTTTTTCTTCTGACAGAGAAGGCTGATCATGCAAATTCTGGGACTCTGCCGGTTTTCCTACCTCGGGCGCGGTGGGTTCAAGGTTGACCACAAGACATTGGAAGAGCGGCACAGCTTCCTATACGATCCACAGCGGATGGACGAACGCCTGCGGCTGTTCGAGGCCATCACCTTGCCCTCCATCATAGGGCAAACGGACCCGGATTTCACCCTGATCGTTGTGACCGGCGAGACAATGCCAGCCCCTTATGTTGAACGATTGAACGCCCTGGTTCAGGGTATTCCACAAATCCGGATCTGCCCTTACCCACCTGGCCGCCATCGCAACGTCATGGCACGTGCCTTTCACGAGGCGACCGATAACACAGATATTGAACCCTGCCTGCAATTCCGCCTGGACGATGACGACGCCATGGGATGCCGGTTTGTCGAACGGTTCCGTGAAACCGCCTGGGACCTCCAGAGCCTGTGGTCAAAACATGATCGGATCGCAGTAGACTTCAACACAGGTTATGTGTTTCGCGCCGACATCAACGGTGTCTCGATCTGGCCTTACAAATACCAATACAGCGCCATCGCGCTTGGCATGATCGTTCAACCCGGTTGCACCGACACAATCATGAGCCACGGCCACCACAAACTGTGGACGACGATGCCGACCATGACCTTGACCGACGAAGACATGATGATGCGCGGGCACAACGACTTCAATGATTCACGGCTGAAAACCGGGGGAAACACGTTCGACTACCAGCCCCTGACGGCGGACCAGGAACTGTACTTCAAGAACACCTTCAATATCGACAATGCCAACGTACGCGAGATCTTTTCACGCCCCCCGCCTGAGCCGCTCGCGATATAGGGTGAACACGCCTGTCGACACAACCAGCAGCGCCCCCAACAACGTCACATTGTCCGGCCAATCTGCAAAAATCAGCCACCCCAGCAACAACGCCCAGATCAGGCCAGTATAACGGAACGGGCTGGTAAAGGAGACGTCCCCCACCCGCATGACCAGAACACTGAAGAGATAGCCGCCAAGGATCAGAAAACCTGCGACGGACAGGATCACAACCTGCCCTGTATCGACCGATTGCCAGGGCGTTCCCACCGACGCAAGCCCGGCGCAGACAGTGACCAGAGTGGATGTTAGCAATGTCACCGTCAACGACGGGACAGAGGATGACATGCCCCGCGAACACAGGTCGCGCACGGTGATGCAGGCAACGGCCAACAGGACATAGACCCCGCCATGCGAAAACCCTTCGGGGCCTGGGCGAATGATCAGCAAAACGCCAACGAACCCGATCAGAATAGCTCCCAACCGCCGCCAACCGACCGCCTCACGAAAAACCAGCGCCGCACCCAAAGTCACGGTCAACGGCAAGGCCTGAAGCACGGCCGTGACATTGGCAATGGGCATCACGAGCAAGGCCGTGAGAAAAAAGTAGGTTGTAAAGATTTCGGATACACTGCGTAGCCCCACCAGGGCCCAGTCCCGCCGAGAAAAATCAAACCGCAGCTTTCCCAGATACCGCGCCAGTGCATAGATAAGAGCGGTCGCCAGAATGCCGCGCATTGCAATGATCTGAAACAGGGGCAGATCCTGACCGATCACCTTCACCAACGCATCATTGAACGTGAAACACGCCATGCTGGCAATCATCAGCAAAGCGCCGCGGATATTGTCGGTCAAATTGGGCATCGGATTCCTGCGGGTGTTCAATCCAGGCGACCTTAGTCGCGGCCCGGGTCTGGGCCAAGCGGTGAAACCGAAAAGATGGTCAATCTCTGGCGTGCGAAAACGGCAAAACCACCGCTGTTCAGGATCGCGGCCCCTGGACCTGTATTGCACAAAAAAAAGCCCCCGACATGCGGGGGCCTTTTCGAATTTATTTGACGTGGATCAATCGCGGCTTTCGGGCGTATCGACCATGTTGCTGAACGTATCGTCGATGATATCGCCATCCATCACCGGAGCAGCCAGCGCGGCCGCTGCTTCGGCTTCTTCGCGACGGGCTTCGACCACCACGTTGTCGCGATCCTGGGCGATACGGCGCACGCGCTGAGTTGCGCCACCGGTACCGGCCGGGATCAGACGTCCCACGATGACGTTCTCTTTCAGGCCAACCAACTTGTCGCGTTTGCCCTGAACCGAAGCTTCGGTCAGAACTCGCGTGGTTTCCTGGAACGACGCCGCCGAGATGAACGAACGGGTCTGCAACGAAGCCTTGGTGATCCCCAGCAGGATCGGCTCGCCCTGTGCCGGACGACCACCTTTGGAGATCGCCTTTTCACAGGCCGCGTCGAATTCCTGTTTGTCGACGTGTTCGCCCTTCAACAGGGTGGTGTCGCCGCTGTCCTGGATTTCCCATTTCTGCAACATCTGGCGCACGATCACTTCGATGTGCTTGTCGTTGATCTTCACGCCCTGCAAACGATACACGTCCTGCACTTCGTCAATCATGTAGTTTGCCAGCGCTTCGACACCCATGATCGACAGGATGTCATGCGGCGCCGGGTTGCCGTCCATGATGTAATCGCCCTTTTGCACAAAGTCGCCTTCCTGCACCGGGATGTGCTTGCCCTTGGGCACCATGTATTCGACTGGATCCCGCCCTTCCTCGACCGGGTCGATCGAGATACGCCGCTTGTTCTTGTAGTCGCGGCCAAAGCGCACGTGACCATCAACTTCAGCGATGATTGCGTGATCTTTCGGACGACGGGCTTCGAACAGTTCGGCAACACGCGGCAGACCACCGGTGATGTCCTTGGTCTTGGCACCTTCACGCGGGATACGCGCAACGACGTCACCGGCCTGAATCTCCTGACCGTCTTCGATCGACAGGATGGCATCCACGGACATCGGGTAATGCACCGGGTGGCCCAGGCTGTTGCGCACCGGTTCACCGTCTTCACCAACCAGGATGATTTCCGGTTTCAGATCATTGCCCTTGGGTGCCGCACGCCAGTCGATCACGATCTTCTGGGTCATCCCGGTCGCATCGTCGGTTTCGTCGCGAACGGCGATCCCCGACACCAGGTCGACGAATTTCGCGGTACCCGGCTTCTCTGCGATGATCGGCAGAGTGTAGGGATCCCATTCGTACAGCTTGTCACCGCGACCAATCTTCTGGCCTTCCTTGACGAACATCTTGGAACCATAGCCCAGCTTGTGGCTGGAGCGTTCCTCGCCGTGCTCATCGCGGATGATCAGCTTCATGTTGCGGCCCATGACCATGGTGTCGCCCTGAGCGTTGTCCAGAACATTGGGGTTCTCGAACTCGATCACACCTTCCTGGCTGGCTTCCTGGAATGACTGCTGGCCACCCTGGGCAACCCCACCAATGTGGAAGGTCCGCATGGTCAGCTGTGTACCAGGTTCACCGATCGACTGTGCCGCAATGATACCCACGGCTTCGCCAGTGTTCACCATTGTACCACGTGCCAAGTCGCGACCATAACACATGGCGCAGACGCCCTCTTCGGCCTCACAGGTCAAAGGCGAACGGATACGCGCGGTGGGGACACCGGCCTCTTCGATCGCATCGGCCATCCGTTCATCGATCAACTGACCCAGGGCCACGATGATCTGCTCTGTGCCCGGCTTTTTGATGTCCTCGGCCGCGACACGACCCAGGATACGCTCAGAGATAGACGAAACGACTTCGCCATCATTGACCGCCGCTTCGGCTGTGATCGCACGATCGGTTCCACAGTCACGGGCCCGCACGATGCAGTCCTGTGCCACGTCCACCAGACGACGGGTCAGATACCCCGAGTTCGCAGTTTTCAACGCCGTATCCGACAGACCCTTACGGGCACCGTGGGTCGAGTTGAAGTACTCAAGAACGGTCAGACCTTCCTTAAAGTTCGAGATGATCGGCGTTTCGATGATGTCGCCGTTCGGCTTGGCCATCAGACCACGCATCCCGCCCAGCTGTTTCATCTGCGTGACCGAGCCACGCGCACCAGAGTGAGCCATCATGTAGACCGAATTCGGCTCCATGACTGCGCCGTTCTCGTCGCGTTTATCGGCCGAGATCGTGCCCATCATCGCATCGGTGACGCGGTCGTTACACTTGGACCAGGCATCAACAACTTTGTTGTACTTTTCGCCCTGAGTGATCAGGCCGTCCATGTACTGCTGTTCGAAATCTTTCACCTGGTCGCGGGTTTCGTCCACGATGCCCCATTTGTCGTCCGGGATCACCATGTCGTCCTTGCCAAAGGAAATGCCGGCCTTGAACGCTTCGCGGAAACCCATGGTCATGATCTGGTCACAGAAGATGACCGACTCTTTCTGACCACAGTAACGATACACTGTGTCGATGACCTGCTGCACTTCCTTCTTCCGCAGAAGACGGTTCACCAACGCAAACGGAGCTTTGACGTTCTTTGGCAGCAAGCTGCCCAGACGCACCCGACCTGGCGTGGTTTCAAAGCGATCAAACACTTCGTTGCCTTCTTCGTCGATCTGGGTGATCCGCGCGGTGATCTTGGTGTGCAGGTGCACTTCACCGGCGTCCAGCGCGTGCTGAACTTCGTCGATGGACCCAAAGACCTTGCCTTCGCCAACCATGCCTTCGCGTTCCAGGGTCAGATAGTAGAGACCCAGAATCATATCCTGCGACGGAACAATGATCGGCGCGCCGTTTGCAGGCGACAGAACGTTGTTGGTGGACATCATCAGAACACGTGCTTCCAGCTGGGCCTCAAGGCTCAGCGGGACGTGAACAGCCATCTGGTCACCGTCAAAGTCAGCGTTGAACGCCGAACAGACCAGCGGGTGCAGCTGGATGGCCTTGCCTTCGATCAGCGTGGGTTCAAATGCCTGGATGCCCAAACGGTGCAGCGTCGGCGCGCGGTTCAGCATGACGGGGTGTTCGCGGATGACTTCATCCAGGATGTCCCAAACTTCGGGACGTTCCTTTTCCACCAGCTTCTTGGCCTGTTTCACGGTGCTGGACAGGCCTTTGGCCTCCAGACGCGAATAGATGAACGGCTTGAACAGCTCGAGCGCCATCTTCTTGGGCAGACCACATTGGTGCAGCTTCAGCTCCGGACCGGTCACAATGACCGAACGACCGGAAAAGTCGACGCGTTTACCCAAAAGGTTCTGACGGAAGCGGCCCTGCTTGCCTTTCAGCATGTCGGACAGCGATTTCAACGGACGCTTGTTGGCACCGGTGATCACGCGACCGCGGCGGCCGTTGTCAAACAGCGCATCCACAGATTCCTGCAGCATCCGCTTTTCGTTGCGCACGATGATGTCAGGCGCACGCAGTTCGATCAGACGCTTCAGACGGTTGTTCCGGTTGATCACACGACGATACAGATCGTTCAGATCCGAGGTCGCAAACCGACCGCCGTCCAGCGGCACCAGCGGGCGCAGCTCTGGCGGGATCACGGGGATCACTGTCAGAACCATCCATTCCGGGCGGTTGCCGGATTCCAGGAAGCTCTCGACCACTTTCAGGCGCTTGATGATCTTCTTGGGCTTCAGTTCACCGGTGGCTTCCTTCAGATCGGCACGCAGCTGTTCGGCTTCGTTTTCCAGATCGATGGCGGCCAACATTTCACGGATCGCTTCGGCACCGATATTGGCCGTGAAAGCGTCCATGCCATAGGCGTCCTGGGCGTCCATGAACTCTTCTTCGGTCAACATCTGGCCATAGGTCAGATCGGTCAGACCGGGTTCGATCACCACATAGTTTTCGAAATACAGCACACGTTCCAGATCACGCAGGGTCATGTCCAGCATCAGGCCGATGCGCGATGGCAGCGACTTGAGGAACCAGATATGGGCGCAAGGCGCGGCCAGTTCGATGTGACCCATGCGTTCGCGACGCACTTTTTGCAGCGTGACTTCGACACCGCATTTTTCGCAGACAACGCCGCGATATTTCATGCGCTTGTATTTGCCGCACAGGCATTCATAATCTTTGATCGGGCCAAAGATACGCGCGCAGAACAGACCGTCACGTTCGGGTTTGAACGTCCGGTAGTTGATGGTTTCCGGCTTTTTGATCTCACCGTAAGACCACGACAGGATCCGCTCGGGCGATGCGAGAGATACTTTGATCTCATCAAACATCTTTTGCGATGCGAGCGGGTTGAACGGGTTGTTCGTCAGTTCCTGGTTCATTTTGATACCTCAAATTCGTGCGGAAGGGGGGAGAGGTGAGCGGAAACTTTCAAAGTTTCCGCCCAAGAATTTTTGCAAAATTCTTATTCCTCGACCTCCGCATCCAGGAGTTCCATGTTCAGGCCAAGGCCACGGACTTCTTTCACCAGAACGTTGAACGATTCCGGAATGCCCGCTTCAAAGTTGTCCTCGCCCTTGACGATCGATTCATAGACCTTGGTCCGGCCTGCCACGTCATCCGACTTCACAGTCAGCATTTCCTGCAGGGTATAGGCAGCGCCATAGGCTTCCAGAGCCCAGACTTCCATTTCCCCGAAACGCTGACCACCGAACTGTGCCTTACCACCCAGCGGCTGCTGCGTAACAAGCGAGTAGGGACCGGTAGACCGGGCGTGGATCTTGTCGTCGACCAGGTGGTGCAGTTTCAGCAGGTATTTGATACCCACGGTGACCGGACGGGCGAATTGTTCACCTGTACGACCATCAAACAGCACCGACTGACCCGACGTGTCGAACCCGGCACGCACCAGCGCGTCGTTGACGTCTGCCTCTTTGGCACCGTCAAAGACTGGCGTTGCGATCGGCACACCACGGGTCACATTGCCAGCGGCCTCCAGCAGTTCACCTTCGGTCATATCCGACAGACCTTCGGCATAGACGTCTTCGCCATAGGCGTGGCGCATCGCGTCCCGCACCGGGGTCAGATCGCCGGACCGGCGGTATTCCTGCATGGCGTCGTCGATCTTGATCCCCAGACCGCGCGCGGCCCAACCCATGTGGGTTTCCAGAATCTGACCAACGTTCATCCGCGATGGAACACCCAGCGGGTTCAGACAGAAATCGACAGGGGTACCATCGGCCAGGAACGGCATGTCTTCCATCGGTACAACTTTGGAAATAACACCTTTGTTCCCGTGACGACCGGCCATCTTGTCACCCGGCTGCAGCTTGCGCTTCACCGCGATGAACACTTTGACCATCTTCATCACACCCGGGGGCAGATCGTCGCCACGACGGACTTTTTCGACCTTGTCCTCGAACCGTGCATCCAGGGCCCGCTTTTGCACTTCGTATTGGTCGTGCAGCGCTTCGACCACCTGGGCGTCGGCCTCGTCTTCCAGCGCCAGCTGCCACCACTGACCGCGGGTCAGCGTTTCCAGCAGGTCCTGGTTGATTTCCGAATTCGGACGTACACCTTTGGGGCCTTTAACCGCGGTCTTACCCAGGATCATGCCCTGCAGACGCGCATAGATGTTGCGGTCCAGGATCGCCAGCTCGTCGTCCCGGTCACGGGCCAGACGTTCGACTTCTTCCCGTTCGATCTGCAACGCACGTTCGTCTTTTTCAACGCCGTGACGGTTAAAGACGCGCACTTCGACAACAGTCCCGAAATCACCCGGCTTTACACGCAACGAGGTGTCGCGCACGTCAGATGCTTTTTCACCAAAGATGGCACGCAGCAGCTTTTCTTCCGGGGTCATTGGGCTTTCGCCCTTGGGTGTGATCTTGCCGACCAGAATATCGCCCGGCTCAACATCCGCACCGATGTAAACGATGCCAGCCTCGTCGAGGTTGCGCAGCGCTTCTTCACCGACGTTTGGAATGTCGCGGGTGATCTCTTCCGGCCCCAGCTTGGTGTCACGGGCGGCGACTTCGAATTCCTCGATGTGTACCGAGGTAAACACGTCGTCCCGTGCGATACGTTCGCTGATCAGGATCGAGTCTTCGTAGTTGTAACCGTTCCAGGGCATAAACGCGACGACCACGTTTTTACCCAACGCCAGTTCACCCATGTCGGTGGACGGGCCATCGGCAATCACTTCGCCTTTCAGAACCGTGTCACCCACTTTGACCAGCGGACGCTGGTTGATACAGGTGTTCTGGTTCGACCGCTGGAATTTACGCATGCGATAGATGTCAACGCCTGCGTCACCCAGTTCCAGATCCTCGGTTGCCCGGATCACGATACGCTGGGCGTCGACCTGGTCGATGATGCCAGCGCGTTTCGCCATATAAGCCGCACCGGAATCTCGGGCCACGATCTCTTCGATCCCTGTGCCAACCAGCGGAGCTTCGGCCCGCAGCAGCGGAACCGCCTGACGTTGCATGTTCGAACCCATCAGGGCCCGGTTGGCGTCGTCGTTTTCCAGGAACGGAATCAGCGAAGCCGCAACCGAAACCAACTGTTTCGGGCTCACGTCGATCAGGTCGACATTTTCCGACGGTGCCAGAGTGTAGTCACCGGATTGACGGGTCGAAACCAGGTCATTCTTGAACTTGCCAGCTTCGTCCAGCTGCGCGTTCGCCTGAGCCACAGTGTGGCGCATTTCTTCGGTCGCGGACATATAATGGACTTCGTCCGTAACCTGACGCTCTTTGACAACGCGATAAGGTGTTTCGATGAACCCATATTTGTTCACGCGGGCAAAGGTCGCCAACGAGTTGATCAGACCAATGTTCGGACCTTCAGGCGTCTCAATCGGGCACATCCGACCATAGTGGGTCGGGTGAACGTCGCGCACCTCAAAGCCAGCACGTTCGCGGGTCAGACCGCCAGGCCCAAGCGCCGAAAGACGGCGTTTGTGGGTCACTTCGGACAGCGGGTTGGTCTGGTCCATGAACTGCGACAGCTGCGAAGAGCCGAAGAATTCGCGCACAGCAGCAGCGGCAGGTTTCGCGTTGATCAGGTCCTGCGGCATGACGGTGTCGATTTCGACCGACGACATGCGCTCCTTGATCGCGCGTTCCATACGCAACAGACCCACGCGGTACTGGTTTTCCATCAGCTCGCCGACCGAACGCACACGACGGTTGCCCAGGTGGTCGATGTCGTCGATATCGCCCTTGCCGTCACGCAGCTCAACCAATGCCTTGATACAGGAGACGATGTCTTCCTTGCGCAGGGTGCGCATGGTGTCTTCTGCATCCAGCGCAAGACGCATGTTCATCTTGACCCGGCCAACGGCCGACAGGTCATAGCGTTCACTGTCAAAGAACAGCGTGTCAAACAGCGACGATGCGGCTTCGACGGTGGGCGGCTCACCCGGGCGCATCACACGGTAGATATCCATGAGCGCGCTTTCGCGGTTCATGTTCTTGTCCACAGCCATGGTGTTGCGGATGTAGGGGCCGACATTGATGTTGTCGATGTCCAGAACCGGAATGTCGGTGATACCGGCGTCCAGCAGTTCCTTGACCGACCCGCCAATGATGTCACCATCCTTGTCGTGTTCCAGGGTCAACTCATCCCCGGCCTCGACATAGATCGCGCCGGTTTCTTCGTTGATGATATCCTTGGCAACAAATTTGCCGACGATGTGATCAAACGGAACCAGCAGATCGGTAACAGTGCCTTCGTCGATCAGTTTCTTGACCGCACGAGGGGTCACTTTCTTGCTGGCTTCGGCGATGATTTCACCGGTGGCCGCATCGACCAGATCATATGTAGGACGCGTGCCGCGCGCACGCTCCGGGAAGAACGGGGTAACCCAACCCTTGTGCTTCTCCAGGCGATAGCTGACGGTGTTGTAATAGGCATCCATGATGCTTTCCTGGTCCAAACCCAGCGCATACAGCAGGGTGGTCACAGGCAATTTACGACGACGGTCGATCCGCGCGAACACGATATCCTTGGCATCGAATTCAAAATCCAGCCAGCTGCCGCGATACGGGATGATGCGGCAGGCAAACAGCAATTTACCCGAAGAGTGGGTCTTGCCCTTGTCGTGGTCAAAGAACACGCCGGGGGAACGGTGCATCTGGGACACGATAACGCGTTCGGTGCCGTTCACGACAAAAGTGCCGTTCGGGGTCATCAGGGGCATATCGCCCATGAACACGTCTTGCTCTTTAATATCCTTGACCGATTTTGCACCGGTATCTTCGTCCACATCAAACACGATCAGACGCAACGTCACCTTCAACGGTGCGCTATAGGTCATGTCGCGCTGCATGCATTCTTCGACGTCATACTTGGGCTTTTCCAGATCGTATTTCACGAACTCCAGAACGGAGGTTTCGTTGAAATCCTTGATCGGGAAAACCGACTGAAAAACGCCGCGGATGCCTTCGCCGTCCATGGGTTCGGCTTCATCGCCAGACCGCAGGAACAGATCATACGAAGACTTCTGAACCTCGATGAGGTTCGGCATGTCCAGCACTTCACGGATTTTACCAAAGTATTTACGAAGACGTTTCTGGCCAAGGAACGTTTGAGCCATGTCAGATGTCACCTTTTCAAGTTCTCACCGGACAAGAACGCCGTCGGGTCCCGACGCCTTGCCCATACGAGACAGCGTGTTCAGATCAATTCATGGCTACCGTCCCGAGTGGTAGCCTCCCGATCCATTGAACCTCGCCTTAGAAAAAACCTCATGACCAAATTGGCAAAAGGTCCTTTCTGAGACAGATTCGGCTGGACCCGGTTTTCCCGGATCCAGCCTGAATATCTGGGTACGAACCGGATCATTTCAAGATGATCCGGACGTTTCCCTCGAAGGCGCTTAGGCGACTTCGACTTCGGCGCCAGCTGCTTCCAGCTTGCCTTTGACTTCTTCAGCTTCGTCTTTGGAAACTGCTTCTTTGATCTTGCCGCCAGCTTCGACCAGTTCTTTGGCTTCTTTCAGGCCCAGACCGGTGATTGCGCGAACTTCTTTGATCACGTTGATTTTCGAAGCGCCGGCGTTCTTCAGAACGACGTCGAATTCGGTTTTTTCTTCTTCTGCAGCTGCGCCACCTTCGGCGGCCGCCATGACAACTGCGCCGCCAGCTGCGGGCTCGATGCCATACTCATCCTTCAGGATGGTTTTCAGTTCTTGTGCTTCCAGCAGGGTCAGACCCACGATGCTTTCTGCGAGTGCTTTCAGATCAGCCATTGTATCAGCTCTTTCCGTTTTCAGTATATGTGTTCCAACGTCCGGGCACATGCCCCACGCCAGTCATTCAGTACCAACCGCTTACGCAGCTTCCGCCTTCTCTTCGATGGTCGAAAGGATGCTTGCGATGTTGCTTGCAGGTGCGCCAATCGCGCCCGCGATGTTGCTTGCAGGTGCGCCAAGCATGCCGGCGATGGTAGCAATAAGCTCCTCGCGAGACGGCATTTTCGACACGGCTGCAACGCCAGCGCGGTCCAGAGCGTTCTCGCCCATAGCACCACCAAGGATTTCAAACTTCTTGTTATCCTTGGCGAAGCCCTCGGCAACCTTGGCCGCAGCCACAGGATCCTCGGAATAGGTCAGAACGGTCATCCCTGTCAGCAGGTCAGAAATGCTTGCACATGACTTTCCCTCGAGGGCGATTTTGGCGAGCCTGTTTTTGGCAACACGCACAGATCCACCCGCTTCGCGTGCACGCGCGCGCAGATCTTGCATCTCGGCAACTGTCAGACCGACGTAGTGTGCAACCACCACGACGCCAGAGCTTTCGAAGATCTGGCCGAGTTCCTCGACCAATTTCTCTTTCTGGGCTCTATCCACAGTTCTCTCCAAGTTTGGGATGATAATCATCCCGGCTCAATTTTGCCGGGCGTTAACCCGGCGTTCAGGTCCGTTTTACGGGGTGAGCCAAAAATCGCCCGAGGCGTCCAAAAGGATCCCTCGTCATATTGGTCGTTCCCGTCTCAGGAGGGAAATTAAGACCCTATACAGGGTCACCCACCATCTTGGACGAAACGAAATAAAGCGCACGACGAATCGCACGCTTCACTTCGAAGACTTTCCTAGTGCGAAAACAGGGGACTTCCAAGGGGTAATTTACCCGGAAAACACATCCGTACCAAAAATCCGTCGTGCAACCGCATCCGGGTCTACCGGCAATTCCAGACAGACCCCTTCGGCACGCAATCGCTCGAGACGCGACTGATCCATCCCGTGCAGATCAGCATGCAAGGCTCTCAGCCGATCCTCGGCTTCCGGCTCCTGCATGACTTCGGTGATCTTTGCAGACAATGGTACGGTGAACCCGCGTGACTGAATGCGCCAATCCAGCTTGGCCCGCCAAACATCGTAATCCAGCCCGATATGATGCAACAGCGCCAGGTTGGCCTGCGCCGCCACGATCCGTTCGGTCAAACCGCCCGGACGCTGGGCCCAATGCTGGCGCAACGTCACCCCGTCCAAACCGCTGCGCACGAATGATTTGCCCTGTGAATGACCGATCAGCCCCTTGCGCCTGGGCCCAAAATATCCGGCACTCCCTTGATACACCCGCTTGGCCACGTCCCGCTCCATCGGAAGCCGATAGACCCGGCCCACATGATCCGGCGCGTCAACGATCTCGGCTGTCCCAACCCGAAACACATCCACCTCAGCCGGAAGATCACTCAGGCAGGCGGCAATATCGCTGTCGGGCAAATACATGAATTCATCCGCATCGACATTCAAAAGCCAGTCACAGCCTTGCTGCCGATAGATCCAGGTCAGCCCAACATTCTGTCGTTTGGTGAAACGTGTGTCCTGTGTCACACCCCGCGCCTGCCAGAATTCTGGTGTGCAGGGGATACAGGTTATTTGGGGGTGGTCACCCAGGACCCCGATGGCGGGGTCCTGGGGATTATCAAACAACAGGGTCAGACCTGTGGCACCAGCATCCAGATACCAAGCCGCAAACCGAAGCGTTTCGGCCAAAGGCTCGTTCAGGATTGCGCCGACATGCCAGGTCGCAGTCAAACCCTGCGCTCCGGCTTATTCGCCGGTTGCGTTTGCAACATCAACCGTGATGCCCGGACCCATGGTCGAGCTCAGCGCGATTTTCTTCATGTAGGTGCCTTTGGCGCCCGACGGCTTGGCACGGGCCACAGCCGAAATGAATGCGCGGATGTTCTCGATCAGCTTGGCTTCGTCGAACGACGCTTTGCCAACACCGGCGTGAACAACACCACCTTTTTCGGCCTTGAACTGGACTTCGCCGCCTTTGGCCGCTTCCACAGCTGCTTTGACGTCCATGGTCACGGTGCCAACCTTGGGGTTCGGCATCAGGTTGCGCGGGCCCAGGATTTTGCCCAGACGACCAACGATGGGCATCATGTCCGGGGTTGCAATGCAACGATCGAAATCGATGTTGCCGCCCTGGATGGCTTCCATCAGGTCTTCTGCGCCGATGACATCTGCGCCGGCTTCCTTGGCTTCGTCTGCCTTGGGGCCACGTGCAAACACAGCAACGCGCATGGATTTGCCTGTGCCGTTGGGCAGGCCAACAACACCGCGGACCATCTGGTCTGCGTGACGGGTGTCAACGCCCAGGTTCAGAGCCACTTCGACGGTTTCGTCGAATTTGGCAACTGCGCTGGCTTTGATCAGCGCGACGGCTTCTTCAACAGTCACGTTCTCTTTGCCTGCAAAGGCTTCGCGTGCTGCGCGGGTACGTTTTCCGAGCTTTGCCATCTTACTTCACCTCGATGCCCATGGAGCGGGCCGAACCCAGAATGATCTGCATCGCCGCTTCAACGTCATTGGCGTTCAGGTCGGTCATTTTCGCTTCTGCGATTTCCTTGACCTGAGCAACGGTCACGGTGCCGGCGGTCTCACGACCAGGGTTGTTGGCACCCGACTTCAGCTTGGCAGCCTTCTTCAGGTAATAAGACGCAGGCGGCGTCTTGATTTCCATGGTGAAGGATTTGTCCTGGTAATAGGAAATCACGGTCGGGCAAGGTGCGCCAACTTCCATGTCTGCGGTCTTGGCGTTGAACGCCTTGCAGAATTCCATGATGTTGATGCCGCGCTGACCCAGCGCAGGACCCACTGGCGGGGACGGGTTTGCCTTACCGGCAGGAACCTGAAGCTTCAGGCTCCCTACGAGCTTCTTGGCCATTGGCCTTCTCCTTTGCAACACCCCTGGGACGCGTCCCTCGGGGTTCATGTTGTGTGGTCTGGGTCACGTATCGCGATACGCTTGCCTCCCACAATGAAACGACGTCTTCACGCCGTAGGGTGCGTGCTGGCACGCACCGTTCGCTCAGATCTGTTTGTTGACCTGAGTGAAATCCAGTTCGACCGGGGTTTCCCGGCCAAAGATCGACACCGTCACCTTGAGCTTCTGGTTGTCGTCGTCGACCTCTTCGACCATGCCGTCGAAATCTTCGAACGGACCGTCGTTGACCTTGACGCGTTCACCAATCTCAAAGCTGATGAGCGTCCGCGGTGCGTCTTCACCTTCCTGAACACGGTTCAGGATCTGGTTCACCTCGGCATCACGCATCGGCATCGGGCGGCCCTGGGGACCCAGAAACCCGGTGACGCGGTTGATCGAGTTGATCAGGTGATAGCCCTGGTCGGACATTTCCATGTGCACCAAAACATACCCCGGCATGAACCGGCGCTCGGTGGTGACCTTCTTGCCGCGGCGCACTTCGATCACTTCTTCGGTCGGCACCAGAACTTCGTCGATCTCATCCTCGAGACCCTGTTCGGCAACCGAGGTGCGGATCTGCTCTGCGATCTTCTTCTCGAAATTCGAGAGAACGCTGACCGAATACCATCGTTTCGCCATGAACCTGCCGTCCTTGTATTGCCCGACGCGCATCAATCTCGGCGTCATTTGCGTAAGTCATTTCGTTGCGGTGTTCCGCTGCGACCCGGAACAAAAAGCGGCGCGCAACACGAATCGCCGCACGCCCATCCAGAGTCAGCCAGTCACCTAACCGGCATTGCCGACCAAATCAAGGGGGGCATAGGATCAACCGTCCGTCGCAAACGCACGATCCCGGAATTATCCGAAATAGCTCAGAACACCCGTCAGGCCAGCTTTGATCAGCACATCGACCAAGGCAAAGAAAATCGCCGTCAACGCCGCCATCAGGAACACCATGACCGTGGTCAATAGCACCTCACGACGAGTCGGCCAAACGACCTTGGAGACCTCGGCGCGGACTTGCTGAACGAACTGAACTGGATTGGTGGTGGCCATGTGGCTCTCGTTTCTTTGGGTATGTCGACAACAGGGCACATAACCGGGCCGACCGGCATTTTCAAGACCGCTTTGGCGCACAGTCGATCATATCGCCGACACCGGGGCGCAAACGCATCACCGCACATGCGGCCAGCAACCCGCCCAGTGACACCAACAGCATCAGAACAAACAACACCAAAACCGACCCACCCGGAGGCAAGAGGGCGGCCGCCATCCCGGCAAAGGCCGCTCCGCCTGCCACCATCAGCGCTCCGCTCAATCCCGACGCGCTCCCGGCCAGCCGCGGATTCACCGACATGACCCCGGCCGTCGCCGCGGGCAGCGTCAAACCGTTGCCGATCCCGACCCCGACAACCGGCACAAAAAATCCCAACGCAGACGGCCCCACCAACAGATACCAAAACAGACCCGCCGCCATCGCGCTACAGGCAACGACCCGCCCCGCAATCATCAATCCCGTCGGACCCCAGCGACGGTTCAACCGACCCGACAGGAAACTGCCGAACATGAAACCACCCGTGATCGACCCCATGCCGACGCCCACAGCCACCGGGGACAACCCAAAAATCTCTGCGGCCACCAACGGTCCGCCCCCCAGGAATGCATAAAACGCCCCAACCGAGAACGTCAGACACAGCGCATAGGACCAGAAAACAGGGGACGCGATCAGCGTCGGATACGCCGAAAACTGTGCGGCAAAGGTGCCAATCGGTTTGGAATTCGTTTCACCCAGATCAACCCAGCACAGACAGAACATGGCCGCTCCGGCACCTGCCAGCACAACAAATCCCGACCGCCAACCGAACGCCACGTCCAGCGCGCCGCCCAACGCGGGCCCCAGCATCGGGGCCACCGCCATGACCATCGCCACCAGACCGATCAGACGCACCGCTTCCTGTTCAGGGGCCATGTCCCGGATCACTGCGCGGGACAGAACTGCCCCGGAAATAATCCCGCCCTGCAACAGCCGAAAGGCCAGAAACACCCGAATATCCTCGGCCCACACACATCCCAGCGAGGCCAGCGTGAAAACGGCCAGCGCCCCCAACAGAATCGGCCTGCGCCCATATCGGTCCGACAACGGTCCCAGAACCAGTTGCAAGACGGCAGACACCAACATGAACCCGGACACCGCCAGATTCATCACCGAATACTCCACGCCAAATTCCAATGCCATCTCTGGCAAGGACGGGAGGAACAGGTTGAGCGACAATACGGCCAGCGCTGTCATCAGAATAAGTGTTGCCAGATGCGGTGGCGACCGAAAGGCAGAAGTCATACAGGTGCTTTCTGTGCATGTCCCTTAAATCGCTAACAGGTTCACCGCGCGGGGCTAAGATAGCGCAGGCAGTCGCTGACGTATTTCACGGAAGTTTATTGTAACACAGCTCTTGCCTGTTGAACCGGACCCGGCTGCACCGCCCAGCACACCATCATACAGAGGTTCCAAGGCTCAAGCCTGCGACACACATGCAGGATCAGTCAACGCACGTTTGACAGCCAGGGACAGGCGCACCGTATTTACTGTTTTCTGGGGGCCTTTTCGATCGTGTCCACGGGAAATCC
Source organism: Rhodobacteraceae bacterium M382 (assembly GCA_025141015.1). Lineage (NCBI taxonomy): Bacteria > Pseudomonadati > Pseudomonadota > Alphaproteobacteria > Rhodobacterales > Paracoccaceae > Rhodobacteraceae bacterium M382. The sequence goes on from CP081098.1 coordinate 4,545,316, forward strand.
CGCCGCGATGTCCGCCTTGTCCGTGATCTCATCCAGCGACGCCTCCAGGCTGAGCCGCAGCTGTTCCATCTGGTCTTCGCTGGGTTTGCGCGGCACCGGATCCGTCCATTCCTGACATATCAGCACGCCACGCGACCAGGGTTTGGGCAACATCTGCCTGTCCCAGGTCGGCAGACGGAACACCCGATGTTCGGCAAAGGCCACCGTGAACACCCGGCACCCGGTCATGCGCGCCCAGACCAGCGGTACGGTTGACGACACCCGCGCCGGACCTCGCGGCCCATCCGCTGCAATCCCGATCGAGCTCCCCTCCTTGACCAGCCGCAACACCTCACGCGACAGGGCGACGTGCCGTTTGTGGCTGGACATCGGTATCGTTTCAAACCCCAACCGCACCAGGATCTGCCCCGCCAGACGCCCGGCCCGCGCAGCAGAGGTCAAGGCGCAGATTCGGCCCAGGGATGTATCGAAGAGAAAGGGGGCCATGATCAGCCGCTGATGCCACAGCACAAAGATCACCGGCTCGCCATTTCGCACACAGTCATCCATCGCGTCGAATCCGCTGCGCTCCCATGTCGAGGTGCGGTAAGCGAATCGCACATAGGACGTGATCAACGCCTGAATGCTGTTGTTGAACCACGCGCTATCCGCGATCCTTTTCCTCAAACTCACCAGCCTGTTCCTCTGATTGACGGCCTCTGTCATATCGCAAAGGCAAAGCTGCACAAGCCCCGAGCACAGAGTGTGCATTCTTGCCCCCCGAATATGCAATTCCCTCTTGTTTCTGCCTGCGCGCTGTCTTAGGAGAGGGCCCACTGCAGGGGTATAGCTCAGTTGGTAGAGCGACGGTCTCCAAAACCGTAGGTCTCGGGTTCGAACCCTGATGCCCCTGCCAGTACCTCAAAATCAGACCAGCCCCCCAAACAGATCACATAACCTTTTGTCAGCCGACTCTCACCGTTTGTCAGCCGACTCTGGTGCAGCTGGGGTGCAGCTGACTCAGGCTTACCTGATTTGGGGCCCGCCTGATCTGGGGCCTATCTGATCTGAACCCCACCAACCGGCGTATCTGTCATTCGAAAAAGACCGCCCAAAAGGGCGGTCTTTTCTGTTTTAATTGGTGGTGGTCTCCAACCCGTCGGGTCTTCCCACCACGACAAAATGCAGACCGTCGGGTTTCAACCATTCGCGCGCAACCCGTTTGATATCCTCCAACGAGACGGCATTGATCCGGTCATTGCGAGTCGCGATATAGTCGATCGGCAATCCCTGTATCTGCATCCCGACCATGATCCCTGCAATCTGGCCATTGCCATCGAATCGCAACGGATAGGCACCGGTCAGATAGGTCTTGGCGTCTTCCAGCTCCTTGGGTGTCACCCCTTCGGTCGCCATATGTGTCCATTCATCATGGATCACCTTGATCGCCTCGGCGACCTTGTCATTCGAAGACGCCACGCTGCCCATGTACAAGGATGCCAGATCCTTGGGCACCAGATAGGAATAGACCCCATAGGTCAGCCCGCGTTTTTCACGGACTTCGGTCATCAGACGGGATTCAAACGACCCGCCTCCCAAAATCTGGTTCATCACGTAAACGGCAAAGAAATCATCGTCGTCGCGGTCAATACCCTGATGGCCAAACATCACCGTGGATTGCGGGGTATCATAGTCGACCACTGTTACACCGCCAGGAATTGCAACCTCGGCTTTGACCGGGAACGCGACCCCGGTGTCCGGCAGATCGCCCAACAGGCGGTCCAACAGCTCTCCCAACTCTTCTGGCGTAATGTCACCGACAGCCGACACATACAGCCGGTCCCGGGCAAACACGGCCCGGTGCGCGGCGAACATGTCGTCACGGGTCAACGCGGACACGCTCTCGGTCGTGCCCTTGCCATCGGTTTCATAGGGATGATCCTCATAGGCGGCCTCGGCAAAGGTGCGCCCGGCGATGGCTCCGGGGTCTTTGGCGTCCGACTTCAGGCCGGACAGCACCTGCGCGCGCACCCGTTCCAACGCGTCTGGATCAAACCGGGGCTTCATCAGGGTATCGCGCAACAGGTCAACGGCCTGATCGCGGTTTTCGGTCAGGAACCGGGAAGACAGCGACATCGAATCGCTGCGGGCATCATGGGCGAACGACGCCGCAAGAGATTCCACCGCACGGGCATACTCCTGGGCGTTCAGGTCCCCCGACCCTTCCTCGAGCAGCCCGGACATCAGATAGATCGCCCCGCGTTTGCCCGGCGCATCCAGCGACGTCCCGCCGCGGAACCGCAATTCCAGCGCGGTAAAGGGAATCGAATGCTCTTCGACCAGCCAGGCCGTGATCCCGCCAGGCGACACGACTTCCTGGATCTTGATTTCGGCCTGCACTGGCAAGGCCAGGACAACAGCGACCGCGGTCGCCCAGATCAGACGCAGATGTTTCATTGGGTCTTCTCCTCATCCCGCATCAACCATCCGGTGACGGACCGCTCCGGTTGGAACAGATCACGGGCTGCTGCGATAATTTCCTCGCCCGTAACGGCCTGCACGATATCCGGCCACTGCTGAACATCCTCGATCGTAAGTCCACTGGTCAGCGCCCGCCCATAGCGGTTGCCGATCCCGTCCACATTGTCCCGGGCATAGATTTCCGAAGCCCGCAATTGCAATTTGATCCGCTCCAGCTTCTCCTGATCCACGCCCTCCGCAATAAACCCGGCAACGGCCTGGTCCAGCGCGTCTTCGGCCTGCTGCAGACTCACCCCTTCGGCAGGAACAATAATCAAACCAAAACTGGTTTCGTCCAGGGCAACGCCATTGTAAAAGGCCCCGCTGTAGACGGCGGTCTGGGTTTCGAACTGCAATTTGTTGGTCAAATAAGACGTGGTCCCACCGCCCAAAAGTTTGGCCAGCAGAAACAGGGCGGCGGCCTCTTCTTGGTCACCGGCGTCGCGTTCAGGGGCCAGATAGGACCGATGCACATAGGGCTGCGCCACACGGGCATCGCGAAAGATCAAACGGCGTTCGGCCGTCTGGGGCGGTTCCTGCGCCCGGTACCGCTCGGGCAGCTCCGGATTGGCAGGGATCACGCCATAATACTGTTCGGCCAAGGCCCGCACCTGATCAGGATAGACATCTCCGGTCACCACCAGAATTGCATTGTTCGGCGCGTAATAGGTTGAATAGAACGACAGCGCGTCGTCCATATCCAGCTCTTCCATTTCGTGACGCCACCCGATGATCGGCACCCCATAGCGGTGGTTCAGATATTGCGCGGCATTCAATTGTTCGCCAAACAACGCACGGGGATTGTTGTCGGTTCGCTGGTTGCGCTCTTCGAGAATAACATCACGTTCGGTGACGATATCGGTTTCCGTCAGACGGATGTTGCGCATCCGGTCCGCTTCCATTCGCATCATCAATTCCAGACGATCCGCGGCAATACGTTGATAATAAGCGGTGTAATCATAGCTGGTAAACGCATTGTCCCGCCCGCCATTGGCGGCCACGGTTGCCGACAATTCTCCGGCTTCCAATGTGTCCGTGGCCTTGAACAGCAGATGTTCCAGAAAATGGGCCACTCCGGATTGTCCCTTGGGTTCATCCGACGATCCGGCGCGATACCAGACCATGTGCTGCACGACCGGCGCGCGATGATCTTCGACCACCACGACATCCATTCCGTTTTGCAACGTAAATGTTGTCACCGCTTCATCCGGGGCGGCTGATGACCCGGTGCCGATCCACCCGAACAGGGCGGCGGCGCATACGATCCTGCGGATCATGCATAGTCCTCCAATTGCGACATGCCTGTAACCTACGTCAGCCGTGGCCACAGACAAGAAGTCATATCGCAATTGTGAGGATATTGGCGGATTTACAGGTCGCTTGGCGGAGCGGACGGTGTCCCAAACCCGGAGCGACGGAATTTCTCGGTCTCATTGAACGGATTCAGCGACTCTTTGCGATAGGCCTGTGCATATCGGTCGACCGGGAACAGCTTGATCCGCCCCGTACGTCTGGCCCGTTTGCGATAGGCCGCATCTTCGGTCGCCAGCGAACTGCGCACACCCGGTTCAACGCCGTACCGGCTCGCAGCCGTGACCAACGCCCCATCAGACCCCGGAATTGCCGCATTCGGGTCAAGCGCGCTGGAGCGCCCACCCAAGGCCGCAACCAGATCTGCCTTTGGCGTCGGATCGACCAGATTTCCGCCACCCGGCGTCGGCGCTGGCAAGGCACTGTAATTGGTTGGCGGCGTCAGGGGTTTGTTGGGCAGCACCATGAATTCATCCGGCCCCGGCCCATTCGGGCGCAGGTCACGCAATCCTTTTTGCGCACAGCCCGACACGGCAATGGCACCGACCAGTACAACGATAAATGGCGAGATCCGCATGGGCCCCAACTCCTGCCTATTTGCGAGGCTTTTAACCCATTTGAAACCAGAGGTCACGCGGGCTTTTTGCTGCGCCCCTCGAACAGGACCAAACCCGCCGCTCCGGCAAAGACAAAAATGTCGGCCACATTGAAAACAAACGGGTTTTCGATGCCACAACACGACATGTTCAAAAAGTCGAGAACATAGCCATACAGCAGCCGGTCCACCACATTGCCCAGCGCGCCACCGATCAACAGACCAGCGCTGAGTTGCATCAGGCGCCGGGGGTGTGATCGCTGAACCCAGACGGCCACCGCCAGACACACGACCAGCGAAAACCCGATCAACAGCCAGCGGGCGGTATCGGACCCTCCGTCAAAGAGCCCGAAATTGATGCCGGTGTTTTCGCCATAGCGAAAATTCAGCAACGGCGGCAGCACGTCGATGCTGCGAATGCGGGACAGCTCCATCCAGTGAACCACCAGATATTTGCTGGCCTGATCCGCCAAAAAGACCCAAAACCCGGCCCAGAACATCAAACGTGCACCCATCGCAATCATCCTTTAGTGACGGAAGTGACGCATACCGGTGAACACCATGGCCAGACCTGCGTCATTGGCCGCCTTGATCACCTCGTCGTCACGCATCGACCCACCCGGTTGGATCACACAGGTCGCACCTGCGGCGGCGGCTTCCAGCAGCCCGTCCGCAAATGGGAAAAACGCATCCGACGCCACGGCAGATCCTTTGGCGAGACTGTCGGGCAGACCCAATTCATTGGCCATGCGCTGCGCCTTGGAGGCGGCGACATTGGCGCTGTCCAGGCGGCTCATCTGGCCAGCCCCCACACCGACGGTTGCATTGTCACGGACATAAACGATGGCATTGGATTTGACATGTTTGGCAACTTTCCAGGCAAACAGCAGATCCTGCATTTGCTCTTCGGTCGGGGCCTTCTCGGTCACCACCTTCAGATCATCCATACCGATGTATCCGACATCCTTGTCCTGAACCAGCATACCACCGGCAACCTGCTTGTAGGCCACGATGGGCTTGCGTGGGTCGGGCAGACCATCGGTCAACAGCAGACGCAGGTTCTTCTTGGCGGCAAAGATGGCTTTGGCCTCGTCCGATGCCCCCGGAGCGATCACCACTTCGGTAAAGATCTCGACGATCTTGGCGGCGGTGTCTGCATCCAGCGGCTGGTTCAGCGCCACAATCCCGCCAAAGGCCGAGGTGCGGTCACAATCAAACGCTTTCTGGTAGGCGTCGACCAATGTCGCACCGCGAGCCACCCCACAGGGGTTGGCGTGTTTGATGATCGCCACCGCCGCAGTGTCTGCCGGATCGAATTCCGCGACCAGCTCATAGGCGGCGTCGGTGTCGTTGATGTTGTTATAGGACAGTTCCTTGCCCTGCAGCTGCACCGCAGTGGCCACACCGGGGCGGTTCGTCCCATCGGTATAGAACACAGCTTTTTGGTGGCTGTTCTCGCCATACCGCAGCGTCTGTTTCACTTCACCGGCAACGGCCCGACGACGCGGGGCCTCCAGCGCCAGCGCACCAGCCATCCAGGTCGATACAGCTGCATCATAGGCCGCTGTGCGGGCATAGGCGGTCTGGGCCAGCTTTTGGCGGAACCCGTATGAAGTCTGACCCTCATTGGCGTCCAGTTCCGCCAACAGCGCGTCATAATCCTGCACATCCACCACCACGTTCACAAACAGATGGTTTTTCGATGCCGCGCGAATCATCGCCGGGCCGCCAATGTCGATGTTTTCGATGCAGGTGTCATAATCGGCACCCTTGGCGACGGTCTCCTCGAACGGATACAGGTTCACCACCAACAGATCGATGGCACCGATCCCATGGTCGGTCATCGCCTGAACGTGACTGTCCTTGTCGCGCAGCGCCAACAGACCCCCATGCACCATCGGGTGCAGGGTCTTGACCCGGCCGTCCATCATTTCCGGGAACCCGGTGATTTCGGCCACATCCTTAACCATCAACCCGGCATCGCGCAGCGCCTTGGCAGATCCGCCAGTCGACAACAGCTCGACCCCACGGTCGGCCAATGCCTTTCCCAGCTCGATCAGGCCGGTTTTGTCGGAAACGGAAAGAAGCGCGCGGCGCACGGGATGCAGGTCGGTCATATCTTGGCAGTCCTTCGTGAAGGCTTATTCGGTAAAATCGGGTTCGTCCCGGTTCAGGTCACGCACCGCAATTGCAGTCTCCTGCGCTTTGCTTAACGTCCACCGGATGCGGGTCGCATACTCCATTGCGCGCCCGGATAGAACGATCTGTTTTGTCGCGCGCGGCTTTAAACGGCCTTTTTCCAGATAAACAGAGGGTTCCAGCCCCAATTCTGCAATCCCATCGTGGCGAAAGACCCAGATTTCCCCACTTTTGAGCGCCATCGACACCGCAGCACCGCCCAGATCCAGCGCCGCATCCACGTCCGGATGCAGATGCAGACGGATATCAAACCCGATTCCCTGCAACTTCATCGCGTCCATTGTCTGGTCGAATTGACGTTTGGACGCATCATCCATCGCCAGCAACATGTCTTCGCCTGCCACCCCCCGCCCGTCAAAAGACAGCTCCAGCGTGCGCGCGTGGGTCAGCCCGAATTGGCGGGCATAGCCATCGTGCCCGCCCTGGAACCGGAACCCGTCGCTGATCTCGTTCAGCTCGAACGGAACATCCTTGGGCCCTTCGATCAGGGCTTCGTACCCGGTGCCCTTTTGCGGTGCGGCCAGACGGGCGCTGGAATGACCGTCCAGACACAATGTCGAATGCGACGGGGTTGCCCGCCCGGCACGGCGCCATTCCACGCCAAAGGTTTCACCCGAACCGCAATTGACAATCAACGGCCTGCGTCCCGACGTCAGTTCAAACGCCAATGTCGATGCATGGGCATTGTGCGAGGCTGCGGATTTCGGAGGGCGCGACGCATCCACGATGACCGACGTCCGCCTGGCCGAGATCCGCGCATATCCCATCGCCAAACCGTCGGCATGGCGGTCCACCACATGGCTGGCTGCCAGCGCATGATCCAACCGCCCTTCCAGCCCGCGACCACCACCGTGGAACCGCGCCAACCCACCATCTGCATGGCGCAGGGTCCGCAGGGTCGGCGCAATCCGCTCAATCGCCGCCGTATGTGCAGGGGGCACACCGCGCCCGGCCTCGTGCAGCGCTGCCGCCGCCCAGGTGAGTAGGGTGAACACTTCCAGCAATTCTTCGGGGTTGCGCGTCGGGAGACCACCCTGGCCATCAATCTGGACCTCGCATTCATGCGCCAGCGCCCGCACTGCCGGGTCGGCCAGATCCTCGCGTCCTTCCAATGCCAATCCCGCATAGATCAACCCGGTCAGCGCCTCGAACCGGGGCAATCCCGGCGATGCGCCCTTCCAGCGTTTGGACAGAAACCAGGTCTGCTGGGACAAGGACCGGAACAACGCGTTGCTTTGGTCCCCCTGCGCGCCACGCAACAGAAACACGGCGTGGTTGATCCAACGGATCACGCGGCGCCCGGTCAAATCCGGGGTCCACCCCGGCCCCTGCCCGTCGCCATGCGCCTCGATCCAGCCCCAGACCCATTTCTGGGCCTTTTCGCGCGCCGAAAAATCTCCGACCGCAGCCAGATCATCCAGCCAGGCAAACCCATGGCGTTCTGCGTCAAAATCAAAATTCGGGGCCTGAACATCCCACAACCCGGTGTCTTTGGATTCGACCAGAAAACCCGCGAACAGCAAATTGCCCGCCACCATCTGACGGCCCCGGGCGAAACTGCCCACGGTGCGCGGTTCAGGTTGTGACACGAATCCCTTTGCTGCGCGCTGACGCCGGGCCAATCGCGCAAAGAGACTGTTCAGCAGCCGGGTACGTCGGCTGGCCATCTTTCCAGGGTAGGACATGCTCTGTTGCCTCATACGCTCTTTGGCGTTTGCGGCCAGCATAGCGGGTGCCGGATCACGTGTCACCGACTTATCCACCTTGCAGAAGGCTCAGGCGGCTTTCTGCAGGCAGGCGATGTAAAACCCGTCCATTCCGCCCAAATCAGCCCAGAAATCAGGGCGCAAGCGCAATCCGCCTTCTTCGGTTACCCACGCCGGATCCACACCGGGCAGGAGCAACGCCTCGCGGTTCACCGACATGTCCTCGAACATATCCAACGCCTCTTCGACCTGGCATTCGCCTTCGTCGGGCAGCAGCGAACAGGTGCAATAGACCAAACGCCCGCCGGGTTTCACCAGCCCCCAGGCATGGGCCAGCATCTGCGCCTGCAATTCAATCAACGCGCCAAATTCCGATCCGTCCTTGGCATGGGGCAGATCCGGATGGCGGCGCATGGTCCCGGTTGCAGAACAGGGCGCGTCCAGCAAAACGGCGTCATACTGACCCGCCTGTTCCAGCGCATCCCCAACGATCAAGGTCGCGCTCAACCCGGTCCGCTCCAGATTCTCCCGCACCCGTGCCATGCGGCCTTCGGACAAATCACACGCCGTGACATCCGCCCCCGCGGCGGCCACCTGCAACGTCTTGCCCCCCGGTGCGGCACACAGATCAATCACCGCCTCACCGGGCTGCGCGTTCAAAACCCGCGCAGGGATCGCAGCGGCAGCATCCTGAACCCACCAATCACCGGCATCATATCCCGGCAGCCCTGATACCTGACCGGCATTGTCCAATCGTACAGACCCGGTGGCCAGCATCTGGCCACCCAATGCCGCCAGATCCACGCCAGGTTTGCCCGAAATGTCCAATGGTGCGCCGGTGAACTGGGCCAATTCCATCCCCGCCACCGCGGGCGCACCCCAGGCCTGGACCAAAGGCGCGCGCAGCCATTTCGGCAGACGCGGCACCCGCAACCGGTTCCACTCGACCGGGACCTCCTCGGCCATCTTGCGCAAAACCGCATTGACCAACCCTTTGAGCTGACCATGGCGGCGATGTTTGCCGATGATCTCGACCATCGCATTCACCACCCCATGGCTGGCCGCTCCATGGGCCAGCTCCACGGTGCCCAACCGCAAGGCATTGCGCACCATCAATGGTGGATTCTTGCGCAGGTGCTTGTCCAACAACCGATCCGCCCGCTCCATCCCGCGCAGGGTTTCCAAAGCCAACCGTTGCGCGCGCGCCCGATCTTCGGGTGGCAGCTTGTCCAGCATGCCGGCGCTCAGACATTCCGACAGCAACCGCCCCTCACCCAGAATCTGATCAAGCAACTGGATCGCGCTGCGCCGCGCCTGAGTGGCAGCCTGTGCGGCGGCCCGTGTGGCGGCCTGTGGGACAGATTGGGACATTTTGGCTCCTTGGCGCTGGGTTGTGCCGGTACGACGGGGGCGTATATCATGACATCAGGATAAAGGAACCCGCGATGAGCGATCAGCCCACACCAGATACCACAGACCTGCCCCCTGCCGCCCAGCGCGCCCTGGCCGAAGCCGACGCCCGTCGCAAGGCGGCCGCAAAACAGGACGCCCCTCCAAAGGAGCTGGGAGGCCGCGACGGCTCGGACCCGGCCCGGTATGGCGATTGGGAAAAAAAGGGCATTGCCATAGATTTTTAAGACACCCCGCAAGCGACGGGATCAGGGGGCTCTGCCCCCTCGGCCTTTGGCCTCACCCCCGGAGTTTTTCCGCGAGATGAAGTCGCAGAGCCACCGCTCCCTTTCATCTTGCCTGAAAAACTCCCGCCGGAGGCAGCGGCCACTGGCCGCTTTCGGTCTCGGGCATCAGAGCCCCAGCACATCCACCATGTCATAGGCACCCGGTGTTTTGTCCTGCCCCCACAGCGCCGCCTTGAGCGCCCCGCGGGCAAAGATCGCACGGTCCGTTGCCATGTGGCGCAAGATGATGCGCTCTCCGGCAGCTGCGAACAGAACGTCGTGTTCGCCAACAATATCGCCACCGCGAATCGCGGTGAACCCGATGTCGCCGCGGTTGCGGGCCCCTGTGATGCCGTCACGACCCCGATCCGACACATCGTTCAGGGCCACGCCGCGCCCTTCGGCAGCGGCCTCGCCCAGCATCAGCGCCGTCCCGGATGGCGCGTCCACCTTGTGGTGGTGGTGGGCTTCGATCACCTCGATGTCGAAATCTTCGTCCAGCGCGGCGGCGACCTTTTTGGTCAGCTGCACCAACAGGTTCACACCCAGGCTCATGTTGCCCGCCCGCACGATCACCGCGTGGCGCGATGCCGGTTCCAGCGCGGCGATTTCCGCGTCACTCATGCCGGTGGTGCCAATCACATGCACACAGCGCGCCTGAGCCGCCAGCGCCGCAAATTCCAGCGTTGCCTGGGGGGCTGTGAAATCAATCACCGCCTGCGCCTGCGAAAACGCCTCGAGCGCATCATCGGTCGCAATCACGCCAATGGCCGCGCCGCCCATGGCCTCGCCCACGTCGCGGCCGACCCAATCGTGCCCGGGCCGTTCGACAGCCCCGACCAGGGTTGCCTTGTCGCTCTCCATCACCGTTTTGATCAGCATCTGTCCCATGCGGCCCGATGCTCCGGTAATCACGATCCCTGGCTTGTGCGTCATCTTGCGGCTCCTTATTTGTCGCGTTTCCTCTCCTATCCTCTCGCGCGCGGCTTGGCAAAGCCCCGGTTTCGGCATAGATCGTGAGTTATGGCTAAGAACAAATCCCAAACTGGTACCGGTCCATCGCAGCGACAGCTGCGTGTGGGCGAATTGATTCGCAGAATCCTGTCAGAGATTCTGATGCGCGGCGAGGTGCACGACCCCGATCTCAATCGCATGTCGATTACGGTGGGCGAGGTTCAGGTCACCGGAGACCTGGGGATCGCGACCGCTTATGTCCTGCCGTTGGGCGGACAGGGCAAGGACGACGTGCTGAAACTGCTCGCCCGCAACAAGGGCGAATTGCGCCACATGATCGGCAAGCAGCTGGATCTGCGGTTCACACCTGACCTGCGGTTCCGGCTGGATGAAACATTTGACCGGATGGACGACACCCGTCGCATGTTGGAACAGGACGCGGTGCGCCGCGATCTCGAAGATTGACTCTCCGGCTGCTCTGCCTGGTGCTGGGGCTGGCCGCCGGGCCGCTGGCCGCGGCAGAGTGCCGGAACATCACATTTGACGACACCCGATATACGGTTTGTGACATCGACACGGCCCGCGAAGATCTGCGGCTGTTTCTACACGATGACGACGGTCAGATCCTGGGCCAGTTCGGGCGCATCAACGCACAGCTGAGCCCCCAGGGCGCGCGCCTTGGCTTTGCCATGAATGCCGGGATGTACCATTCGGACCGCTCACCCGTCGGTCACTATGTCGAAAACGGCCAGGAGCGCATGCGGGTGATCCCAAATGCCGGGCCCGGCAATTTCGGCCTCCTGCCAAACGGCGTGTTCTGCATTCGCGACACCCGCGCCGATGTGATCGAAACACGGGATTATATGGCCCGGACCCCGGATTGTACCTATGCCACCCAATCCGGCCCGATGCTGGTGATTGATGGCGACCTGCATCCACGGTTCCTGCCGGATTCTACCTCACGCTATCTGCGGAACGGGGTCGGCACCACGGCGGACGGCTCCCGCGCGGTGTTTGCGATTTCGCGCGATACCGTGACCTTCCACGAATTTGGCCGCCTGTTCCGCGATTATCTGAAACTGCCGAACGCCCTGTATTTCGACGGAAATATCTCACGGCTCTATGCACCGGATCTGCGGCGCAATGATGCCGGATTTGCCATGGGTCCCATTGTCGGCGTGGTTGTCGCCGACTGACCACTCGGCCCGCGATCGGGGCGGCGATCGGGCCATCGTCCCTGTCAGGGGTCTTCACTGCAATTGACAGACCGGTCCGGGTGGGGTACCCGGCGCGCCTTGTCTGGAACTGGGGGCTATCATGGGACGCAAACGCAAGGGACGCGATATTTCGGGCTGGCTCGTGGTGGACAAACCCGCCGGGGTCACATCGACCACCGTGGTGAACAAGGTGCGCTGGGCGTTCAACGCGAACAAGGCCGGCCACGCCGGCACCCTGGACCCGGATGCAACCGGCGTTCTGGCTGTCGCTCTGGGCGAAGCGACCAAAACCGTTCCTTATATTACCGACGCGCTCAAGGCCTATACCTTTACCGTGCGGCTGGGACAGTCGACCAACACCGATGACGCCGAAGGCGAAGTGATCGCGCAATCCAATGACCGCCCGTCCGACGCGGCAATCAAAGAGGCCCTGCTGCCCTTCCTGGGCGACGTCATGCAGGTTCCACCGAAATTTTCCGCGGTCAAGATCGACGGTCAGCGCGCCTATAAACTGGCCCGCGATGGCGAAGACATCACACTGGCCGCCCGGCCGCTGTGGGTCGAGGAACTGGTCATGACCGACCGCCCCGACGCCGATCACGTCACCCTGGAAATGACCTGCGGCAAGGGCGGTTATGTCCGCTCTATCGCGCGGGACCTGGGGGCGGCACTGGGCTGTCATGGTCATGTGCGCGAATTGCGCCGCATCTGGTCGGGCCCCTTTGATGCCGCCGACGGGCTGACCTGGGACCGGATCGAAGAATTGGCCCGCACGCCGGACCTGGACAACTACCTGCGTCCGCTCGAAGAAGGCTTGGCTGATCTGCCCGAACTGAAATGCCAACCCGAAGGGGCCACCCGGTTGCGCAACGGCAATCCCGGCATGGTCCTGCCGACAACAGATGTCGAATACGGAGACGAAGCCTGGGCATCGTATCAGGGACGTCCGGTGGCTGTGGGGCGGTATAAATCCGGTGAACTGCACCCCAGCCGCGTCTTCAACCTGCCCGACTGAACCGACAAACAGGGGAGCCGACAATCGGGGCGGGCGGGCAAACCGGGTTGGCCACAGACCGGATTGCCCGTAGAACATCCCGATGATCACCCGCTCCCATACCAAAGGCGACGCCCCGTCGACCGCCGTCTATTCCGATTGCGAACGCTATCGCTACAGCCTGACACGGGTGTGGGATCCGGCCGGGCAGCGGGTGAATTTTGTCATGCTGAACCCGTCCAAAGCCACCGAGGTTCAAAACGATCCGACCATCGAACGCTGCGAACGTCGGGCCCGGGCGCTGGGGTTTGGCGGCTTTTGTGCGACCAATATCTTTGCCTGGCGGGACACCGACCCGCGCAACATGCGCGCCGCGTCCGACCCCATCGGAGCCGACAATGATCAGGCCATCCTGAAGGCTGCCGATTGGGCGGACCAGATCATCGCCGCCTGGGGAACCCATGGGGCGCACCGTCACCGCGGCACAGCCGTGGAACAGATGCTGCGGTCGCGCGGGATCGACCTCCACCATCTGGGACTCAGCAAGGCAGGACACCCGAAACACCCTCTGTATATCGCCTATGTCCAGCGCCCATGCCCATGGGTTGTGGCCGATGGGGCGACAATCGACCGTTAACCGGGTTGCGCGATTGGCTTTGACCAACCCCACCGAAATGGCCGATGATGACTATGGGGCGCAATATGCGTGGAGTGTGGTGTTATGATGTTACTTGCCAGCGTGATTGGCCTGATGGCCATCGGCGGTGTCGTGCTGTCTGAAATGGATTCAGAGGACGAAACCGCTGCGGATGACTCCTTGGCCGACGAAGAAAATCGGTCACCGGATGGCTCCGAAGACGAAGAGGCCACCGCCGGTGACCTTTTGGCCGGCGTCGGACAGCAGGACGGCAACGACGCAGGGTATGTGCAGACCGACGAGTATGTGCAGACCGATGATCAGGGCGCAGCCGGCGACCAAACCTCCTCATCCGACCCTTCATTGGCCTCTCAATCGCAGCCCGCGACACAGGACACCGCGGATGAATCCCCAGATCCCTCTCCGGTCCTCGTTTCGGGCGATGCCGACAACAATATCATGGTCGGCAGCAACGCGGACGATCTGTTGTCCGGCAAATCCGGTGATGACCAGATCAACGGCTATGACGGCGACGACCGGGTGTGGGGCGATCAGGGCGATGATGGGCTGTACGGCGCGGATGGCGACGACAGCCTGTGGGGCGGCGGCGGGGCCGATGTCCTGCACGGCGACGCGGGCAACGACCAATTGACCGGCAACGACGGCGACGACACCCTGTTCGGCCATTATGGCGACGACCAGATGGTGGGCGACGCCGGCAATGATTCGGCCCACGGTGGCCAGGGCAATGACACGGTGCACGGTGGTGCCGGAGACGATGCCCTGCATGGCAACGATGGCAATGACTCCCTGAACGGGGGCCTGGGCGCGGACACATTGTTTGGCGGGCGGGGTGACGATGTCATTTCCGGCGTCGTCGATCATATGGTCGCCGGTCAGAATTCCGACATTGACTATTTGAACGGCGGCGACGGCAATGATGTCATCATTACCGGTGCCGGAGACATCGTGACCGCAGGCAGCGGCGCGGACTCGATTGTTCTGGGGGATTGGATCACCGATGACCAGGCCGCCACGATCGTGGACTATAACGAAGCCGAAGACCAATTGGTCATGGTCTGGGATTCGGACACCGAAGCCGACGTTTCGGTCCAATCCGACCCGGACAACCCGGACCTGCAGCATATCGTGATCAATGGCACCATGGTTGCGTCGGTTCACGGGATGGGCAACCTGACGGCCCAGGACATCATGCTGGTCAACAGTGCGACGGCCGGATCGCTTGGCATGTCGGCCTGACGCCCAAACGGATTGCACCAGAATTCCTTTGCCAACCCCGTGAAAACCGCCTATACGCGCGCATCCGACGTCGGAATCATTCGTTTGAATTTTTCGGTGGCGGATATCTCCATGGGCCTGTGCTGGACGACATCCCGGCCTGCGCCATTCACATCAACCCTGCAAAGGAGACCCCGATGTCGATCACTGTTGAAGAAAAAAACCGCCTGATGAAAGAATTCGCAATCACCGAAGGCGACACTGGTTCGCCTGAAGTTCAGGTTGCTATCCTGACCTCGCGCATCAATACCCTGACCGAGCACTTCAAAACCCACAAGAAGGACAACCACGGTCGTCGTGGCCTTCTGAAAATGGTTGCCCTGCGCCGCAAGCTGCTGGACTACACCAAAGGTAAAGACGTTGCCCGCTATCAGGACCTGATCAAGCGTCTGGGCATCCGCCGCTAAGGCCGGACCCACCAGGTACCTACAAAGAAACGCCCGCGGCTCCGCCCGGGCGTTTTTTTTTTTGGCCTTGCGATATCCGCGTTTCAATTGGATCAGCACCACCTCGCGAACCAGTTGGCAGCCACAGGTTGCATGCCCGGCGATCGCCAACACACCAAAAGCCGCTCAATACCGCTCAATACCGCCCCAGACCCACGGCAAAGTTCGGTTGGGCCAGAATGCGAAAGCAGTCGAAACGGTGGATAGACACATGTTTTAATAGGTGGGTTTCACCCCCTACTCGACATCTTCCCACCAGTTCGAAAACTCTTTGTCCTCTTTCATGTCGACGAATTCCCCAACCTGGGGCGTAACCAGATCGATTTGTTTCTGCGCGGCAATGGCCAAAGCCCGAATGATGGGTTCATCCCAGGGGTGGTAGGCCAGATTGAACGTTGCCCAATGGACGGGCAACATCTTTGCACCCTTGACGTCAACGTGAACCTGTCCCGCTTCTTCCGGTGTCATGTGAATATCGTGCCAGGCGTCGCCCGGACCATATGCGCCAACCTTGATGATGGTTGCATCGAATGGTCCAAACCGGGCACCAATCTCTGAAAACACTTTTGAATAACCGGTGTCTCCGCTGTAGAAAAAGCGGTTGTTGGGGCCGATAACCGACCATGAGGACCAAAGCGTCTTCTTGTAATCAAAGGTCCCCCGGTTGGAATAATGACGCGTCGGGGTCGCAACGATTCGGAGTCCCGCAATCGACCCTTCCTCCCACCAATCCAGCTCGGTGACCTGCGTCTCCGGAACACCCCAGATCAGCAATTGTGCCTTGTTGGCCAAGGGAACAAAAAACTGGGTCCCCTGTTTGGCAAGATGACGGACTGTTGCCGCGTCAAGATGATCATAGTGATTGTGGGAAATAACAACCGCATCAATACCACCCAGTTCAGACAGACCGATTGGCGGCTTATGAAACCGCATGGGACCGGCAAATGACACCGGCGACGCCCGATTTGACAACACCGGATCGGTCAGGATCCGCACCCCGTCGATTTCGACCAGAACACCGGCATGCCCCAACCACGCCATACGCAACCCTGCGCCCGGAGCAGATTGCAGTCGTTCAGCATCAATCGGGATGACTGGAATATTGCCGATCGGATTGGTGCGTTCATGGTCTGCAAAGGCTTCGATAACGCTTGCGACCGTCACATCGGCGCTGGCCTGCGGTTCAAAATTCACAAACCGACCATCACGAAACGGCGCAACCCGCTCACTGCGCGATTGGTTCCCGTGCGAAATCGGTGCGCTTATCCAATACCCGATCAGCGTCCCCCCTGCAGCGACAAGCAAAAGAACCGCCACCAATATCAATCCAGCTATTTTAATGTATCTCAACAAATAATCCTCCGGTTGCGCGTTCGCATGCGTCACGGTTGGATAGACACATTACTATTGGCCCTTATCAAGACTGACTTTGGGGGACCAGACCCTCGTGACAAATCGGAACGCTGGACTACAGGCCACCACAGGCCACAATCGTCACTGCGGTTGACACACTCAAGGTTGCCGCGCGCGTTGCACGCCTGAATGATCCAAAGGTGCCCTGGTTTTTTCCGCTGTCGCGCAGCTCACGACCGCACCTTCAACTCACATCTTTCAATCCGCCGCATTTTCGTATATGGCCGCGACTATCTGAGACGGTGTGCCCGGACCCCGGCACGCGAAAGAAAGATACATGGGGTCGGCGGCAATGGGGCCGCCATTCAAAACGGGAGACCCGGAGGGCCGGGAGTGCTCCCTTCTAGGATACGCATATGTTTGATGTAACGACGAAAAGCATGCAGTGGGGCGAAGAAACGCTGACACTGGAAACGGGCAAGGTTGCCCGTCAGGCAGATGGTTCTGTCATCGCCACCTTGGGCGAAACTTCGGTCATGGCCAACGTGACCTACGCACGCCAGCAGAAACCCGGCCAGGATTTCTTCCCGCTGACCGTGCACTATCAGGAAAAATACTATGCCGCGGGCAAGATCCCCGGCGGTTTCTTCAAACGTGAGGCCCGCCCCACCGAAAAAGAAACCCTGACCGCGCGTTTGATCGACCGTCCGATCCGCCCGCTGTTTGTTCCCGGCTTCAAAAACGAAGTTCTGGTGATGTGCACCGTGCTGTCGCACGATCTGGTCAACGACCCGGATATGGTTGCCATGATCGCCGCCTCGGCTGCGCTGACCCTGTCGGGCGCACCGTTCATGGGCCCGATCGCCGGTTGCCGCGTTGGTTTCGAGGACGGCGATTACGTTCTGAACCCGACCGTTGACGACATGCAGGACCTGCGCCTGAACCCTGAACAGCGTCTGGACCTGGTTGTTGCCGGCACCAAAGACGCCGTGATGATGGTGGAATCCGAAGCTTACGAACTGTCCGAGGCAGAAATGCTGGGTGCGGTGAAATTTGCCCACGAGCAGATCCAGCCGGTGATCGACCTGATCATTGCCCTGGCCGAAGACGCCGCCAAAGAGCCGTTTGACTTCCAGCCTGCCGATTATTCGGAACTGTTCGACGCTGTCAAAGCCGCTGGTGACACCCAGATGCGCGCCGCCTTCGCGATCAGCGACAAACAGGAGCGCACCGCCGCTGTTGCCGCCGCCCGTGACGCGATCAAAGAAGCGCTGAGCGAAGAGCAACTGGCAGACGCCAACCTCGGCTCGGCCCTGAAAAAGCTCGAAGCAGGCATCCTGCGCGGTGACGTTGTCAAGACCGGCAAACGCATCGACGGTCGTTCGACCGACGAAATCCGGTCGATCGTCTGTGAAACCGGCATGCTGCCGCGGACCCACGGGTCGGCTCTGTTCACCCGTGGTGAAACACAGGGTCTGGTTGTGACCACTCTGGGCACCGGCGACGACGAACAGTTCATCGACGCGCTGCACGGCAACTTCAAATCCAACTTCCTGCTGCACTATAACTTCCCGCCCTATTCGGTTGGCGAAGTTGGTCGTGTGGGTGGCCCCGGCCGGCGTGAAATCGGTCACGGCAAACTGGCATGGCGCGCTCTGCAGGCGGTTCTGCCTGCGTCCACCGATTTCCCCTACACCATCCGTCTGGTGTCGGAGATCACCGAATCCAACGGCTCTTCGTCGATGGCATCGGTTTGCGGTGGCTCCCTGTCGATGATGGACGCGGGCGTTCCGCTGAAATCGGCTGTGGCTGGTGTTGCCATGGGTCTGATCCTCGAAGAGGACGGCTCCTACGCGATCCTGTCCGACATTCTGGGTGACGAAGACCACCTGGGCGACATGGACTTCAAAGTGGCTGGTACCGAAAACGGCATCACCTCGCTGCAGATGGACATCAAGATCGCAGGCATCACGCCCGAGATCATGGAAAAAGCCCTGGCACAGGCCAAAGACGGCCGGATGCACATCCTGGGTGAAATGTCCAAGGCGATCACCGGTGCGGCCGACTTCTCGGTCCACGCCCCGCGCATCGAAACCATGCAGGTTCCCACCGACAAGATCCGTGAAGTCATCGGGTCCGGCGGCAAGGTCATCCGCGAAATCGTCGAAGTGTCGGGCGCCAAGGTCGACATCAACGACGACGGCATCATCAAGATCGCATCGCCCAACGGCGACTCGATCAAGAAAGCCTACGACATGATCTATTCGATCGTGGCCGAGCCCGAAGAAGGCGCAGTTTACACCGGTAAGGTCGTCAAAATCGTCGATTTCGGTGCCTTCGTGAACTTCTTTGGCAAACGCGACGGCCTGGTGCATGTGTCCCAGATCGAAAACCGCCGCCTGAACCATCCTTCGGACGTTCTGAAGGAAGGCCAGGAAGTCAAAGTCAAACTGCTCGGCTTTGATGATCGCGGCAAGGTACGCCTGTCGATGAAAATCGTGGACCAGGAAACCGGCGAAGAAATCAGCCCCGAATCCTGAAGATCGACCTGACCAACACGAGGCCCTGCATGGAAACATGCGGGGCCTTTTTTTGTGGGCGACCTCGTTTACCGACCTGCCTGTCCGCCGCCTGTCCGCCGCTGGGCCTTTCTTTGCGCCATGTTGCAGTCTATTCAGGACTCATGCACTCACTGATCATCCATATGCCAGGCGACACCAAACGGGCCTCCAATGTGGCGACACTGCGCGACACGCTGCCAAACGCCCAGATTGTTGACGCCGTCATCGGCAAGGATGTGATGGCCACCGGCGGGTGCGCCCCGATTGCCGGTACCTTGTATCGCCCGTCCTATCCCTTTCCTCTGTCACCCGGCGAAGTCGGATGTTTCCTGTCGCACCGCGCCTGCTGGCAAAAGATCGTGGCCCAGGACTGGGAGTGGGCCTTGATCGTCGAAGACGACCTGTCGGTCGATCCGACCCTCTGGCCGGATGCACTCCACCTCATCGCGGATCACATGACGCCGGACCACTTCATCCGCCTGCCCGCCAAACACCGCGAGGCCGCGGCGGCGACCGTGGCGCAATTCGGCGAGGCCCGCCTGTTTCTGCCCCGCGTTCCCGGCCTGCAAACTGTCGCTCAGGTGGTGGGGCGCGCTGCCGCGGCGCGCCTTCTGGCATCTACGGAAACCATCGACCGCCCCGTCGACACCTTCTTGCAGATGCATTGGATTCACGGCCAGACGATCCATACCATCCTGCCCAATGGCGCTTCGGAACTGACCGACGCACTCGGCGGGTCAACCATTCAAAAGAAATCCGGGTCCCACAGCAAACTCGAACGCGAACTCAAACGCGCCGTCTACCGGGCCCAGGTCTCGGCCCATCGCCAGCACATGTAAAAACCCCCGCAGATCTTGCGGGGGTCCATCTTCATCTGGCCAAAAATATCCTCGGGGGGAGCGTTGCAATCCGATCCGGATTGCAACGCCGGGGGGCAGACAGCCCCCCGCCCCGGCTCACATCATTCCGGCGCTTTGGTCTTGCGCAGATACGGGAAAATCGTCTCGAACTGACCGAATTTGGCGGCCGCATCTTCATTCGACACGGTCGGCGGGATGATCACGTCTTCGCCCGGAACCCAGTTGGCTGGGGTGGCAACGCCCTTGCCCGACATCTGCAATCCATCCAGAGCGCGCAGGATTTCGGCAAAGTTGCGCCCAACCGTCATCGGATAGGTCATGCTCAACTTCAACTGCTTGTCCGGCCCGATGACAAAAACAGACCGCACGGTTGCGCTGTCGGCAGGGGTGCGCCCGTCGGGCATATAGGCTTCGGCCGGCAGCATGTCGAACGCCTTGGACACGGCCAACTCTTCGTCCGCAATGATCGGGAACCCGGCGGCGGCATTGCCGTATTTCTCGATGTCACCTTTCCACTTCTTGTGGTCCTCGACGCCATCGACGGACACGCCGATCACCTTGCAATCCCGCTTGGCCCATTCGTCGCTCAGCTGCGCAACAGCCGAAAACTCGGTGGTGCACACTGGGGTAAAATCCTTGGGGTGCGAAAACAGGATCGCCCAGCTGTCGCCGATCCAGTCATGAAAGCTGATCGTGCCCTGATCCGTCTCGGCTGTGAAATTCGGAACCGTGTCGTTAATGCGCAAACCCATGGGTGTCTCCTGTTTCATCTGTGTTGCCTTCGAAGAACAACCTAGTACCTCTGCCGCAACGTTACAGCCCCAAGTGAGAAATTTCACCACATTCATAAAATCGCTTTCTTTTATGCAAGTTACTGGTTTTCTGATCAGCCAAACGTTGCAGAAACGCTATTGCAAAATAATTTGATCAAATTTCAGAAAATCCCTCTGTTGCCCCTCTGGCGTGTCAGTGACACAGTGGCGCCGAAAAGCCGACCAAAAGGTCGGAATAGAATCGATCCCGGGAGAAGTCATCATGATCGAAAAACGCGATTTCTATATCAACGGCCAATGGGTGGCCCCCTCGCAACCGAACGACTGCCAGGTCATCGACCCCTCGACCGAAGACCCCTGTGCCGTCATTTCGCTGGGCGCGCAGGCGGATACCGATGCTGCCGTTGCAGCAGCCAAGGCGGCTCTGCCCGGCTGGATGGCCACACCTGTGGCCGACCGGATCGCAATGGTTGAAAAGCTGGTCGATATCTACAAAACCCGGGGCGAGGATCTGGCCCAGGCGATGACGGCCGAAATGGGTGCCCCCATCGACATGGCCCGCACCCAACAGGTCGGCACCGGCATCTGGCACCTCAAGAACTTCATCCGCGCCGCCAAATCGTTTGAATTCGAACAGCCCCTGGGCGATCACGCCCCCGAAGACCGCATCATCCACGAGGCCGTCGGCGTTGCCGCGCTGATCACGCCGTGGAACTGGCCGATGAACCAGATCACGCTCAAGGTCGGTGCCGCCGCGATCGCGGGCTGCACCATGGTGCTGAAACCCTCCGAACAAAGCCCGCTCAACGCCATGGTCTTTGCCGAAATGATGGACGAGGCCGGCTTCCCCGCTGGTGTGTTCAACCTGGTCAACGGCGATGGCGTGGGCGTCGGATCACAGCTGTCCACCCACCCGGATGTCGACATGGTCTCGTTCACCGGCTCGACCCGCGCCGGCACGCTGATTTCCAAAGCCGCCGCCGACACGCTGAAAAAGGTGCATCTGGAACTGGGCGGCAAAGGTGCCAATGTGGTCTTTGCGGACGCAGACGAAAAGGCCGTCAAACGCGGTGTTCTGCACATGATGAACAACACGGGCCAAAGCTGCAACGCCCCCAGCCGGATGCTGGTTCAACGCCCGATTTACGACAGGGCCGTTGAAACCGCCGCCGAAGTGGCCGCCAAGGTTACGGTCGGCAATGCCCACGACGAAGGCCGCCATATCGGCCCCGTGGTGAATGAATTGCAGTGGACCAAGATCCAGGACCTGATCCAAAAAGGCATCGACGAAGGTGCCCGCCTGGTCGCCGGCGGCACCGGTCGCCCCGACGGTCTGAACAAGGGCTATTACGTCAAACCGACCATCTTTGCCGATGCCAACAATCAGATGATCGTCGCACGCGAAGAGATCTTTGGCCCGGTGCTGACGATGATCCCCTTTGACACCGAAGAGGAAGCCATCGAAATCGCCAATGACACGCCCTATGGCCTGACAAACTATGTCCAGACCCAGGACCCGGCCCGCGCCAACCGTATGGCCCGCGCCCTGCGCTCTGGCATGGTGGAAATGAACGGAAAATCCCGTGCGGCCGGGTCGCCGTTTGGCGGCATGAAGCAATCCGGCAACGGACGCGAAGGCGGCACCTGGGGTCTCGAAGACTTTCTCGAAGTCAAGGCTGTCGGCGGCTGGGCTGCAGAATAACCCACCGCCTGCGCAAGAGTGACAAGGGCTGAATGGGGGCGCTGCCCCCGCAGCCTTTGGCTGCTCCCCCGGGATATTTTTAGCCAGATGAATGAAGGATCCCCTGTTCATCTGGCCGTAAATATCCCGGAGCGCGAGGCAGAGCCTCGCAAACCTGCCTAACCAACCGGAGGACGAATGGGTGTTCAGCACCCAGGCTCAGCCTTCAGGTTTCAGGTCACCCTCCGGGCAACCACCAACTGTGGGTGCCCGTCCGAGGTTTTCCTGGGCGACCGTCCGTCCCAGCCGATCACACCGGTGACTCGCTGGCGCAATGCGGAAAAGCTGGCAAACCGCACCACATCGACCGGCGCGTCGAAATGCAGCGTCACACGACGATGCGCCCCATCCCCAAGGTTGGACAACGCGCGAATCTCGCCGCTAAAAGCTTGTCCCAGGTAGCGCCCCTGAACCCGCTGCCCGACATGCAGCTCCATCCGGTTTGTGCTCCGGGCCCTCAGCGTATTCCAGTCCCGCGCGCCATATTGGTGCGCCACCAACTCCAACGCCGCGCTATGCGTGATCACGGTGCCCGTGCTTTGCAATCGCGCGCGCAGCCGTTTGGCCTGCGATTTAAGATCCTCCACAGGAGGAGCATTTTGTGAATCTGTCATCCGTCGCCTCGTTTCAGCGGCATGTCTGTGTCAGACGGAGCTTGCATTGCCATCCAGTCGCATGCCTGCATTCAGAGCTACGAAGGGTGTCATATCAAACGGGTTTCACCATCGCCAAAAGGGCGCGCAAGCGGCAGGGACCCGGCCCTGCCCCCGTTTACGGTCATGTCGCCACCACCGTCAACCCCTTCCCCCTTGATCTCAAGGTGGCTTGAGATGCCAGTCTGGCCCCGACTCATCATTGACGCTGCCCAAAGGATTCGTGCCCCATGCCTGCCATCTCGAACATCACCGGCCTGTTTGAAACCCACCTGCCTGTTGCCGATCTTGATCGCTCGATCCAATTCTACCGCGACCGGATCGGGTTACAGCTGGCTCGCGTTGTCCCGGACAGGAATGTCGCCTTCCTTTGGGTCGCTGGCCCGGAACAGGGGATGCTGGGGCTTTGGGGCGGTCAGGCCGGGCCGCTGCGCATGACCCTGCACTTTGCGTTTCGACTCGCTCTGTCAGAGCTTGTTGACCTGCCGGACCGGCTCGGTGCGCGCGGCATTCAGCCCTTGGGGTTTCACGCTGAACCGGTTGTCGAACCTGTGGTGATCGGCTGGATGCCGGCCGCGTCGGTCTATTGCAAAGACCCCGATGGCCATTCGGTGGAGTTTCTCAGCCCCCTCCGCGATCCGGCAGACGATGATTTCGGCATTGGCCCTCTGTCGCACTGGCGCGCGCGGCATCGGTGAAATTCGCCGATGCTCTGGCCTTGGGCGACAGTCCAGCCTACACAGGTCACACCACACCCAGCCAAAGACACCCCGATGATCACCACCCGCCTTCACGGCCGCCTCGGCAACCAGATGTTTCAATATGCTGCCGCCGCCGGTCTGGCTGCGCGCCACGGCGTGCCGGTCGCCCTGGACAGCCGCGAGGCCATTGCCAACGGCGAAGGCGTGCTGACGCGGGTGTTCGACCTGCCTTTGGTGGCCCCCGATCGCCTGCCCCCGCTCAAGACCCACAACCCGCTGCGCTATGCGGTGTGGCGCAAAACCGGCGGGGCACCGCGATTTCGGCGTGAAACCGGCTTGGGGTACAATGCCGCAATCACCGGATATGACGACGGGTGTTACCTGCACGGATACTGGCAAAGCGAAGCCTACTTCGCCCATATCGCCGATCAGATCCGCCGCGATTTCACCTTTCCCCTGCTCGGCGATCCGCAAAACATCGCGATGGCCGACCGGATCACCTCCACCCCATCCGTGTCACTGCACGTGCGGCGTGGTGACTACCTGACACTCAACGCCCATGTGCTGTGTGATCAATCCTATTACGAGGCCGCCCTGACCCGCATCGTTCAGGGCCTGGACACCGACCCGACGGTCTATGTGTTTTCCGACGATCCACAATGGGCCAAGGACAACCTGCCGCTGCCTTTTGACAAAGTGGTGGTGGATTTCAACGGGCCGGACGCCGATTACGAAGACATGCGCCTGATGTCGATGTGCCAACACAACATCATCGGCAACAGCTCGTTTTCCTGGTGGGCGGCCTGGCTGAACCGCAACCCGGACAAACGGGTGGCAGGACCAGCCCGCTGGTTCGGAGACCCCAAATTGTCAAACCCGGACATCCTGCCAAACGACTGGTTCAGAATCGATCCCTGATCTCCCCTCAACCCGGCGTAGGGTGCGTGCTTGCACGCACCTCCCGATCAGATCAATTGCTCAAACCAGCCTCGGCTTCGATCTGCTTGCGCGATTTGCGGGCCCGTTCGGTGGCCGACTTCAGTTGCCCACAGGCCGCCAGGATATCCTCCCCCCGCGGGGTGCGGATCGGCGAGGCATAGCCCGCCTTGTAGATGATATCGGCAAAGGCATGGATGCGGTTGTTGGAGGACCGCTTATAGGGCGATCCGGGCCACTCATTGAACGGGATCAGGTTCACCTTGGCAGGAATGCCCTCAATCAGCTCGACCAATCGCTGGGCATCTTCCTTGCTGTCGTTCACATGATCCAGCATCACGTATTCAAACGTGATGCGCTCGGAATTGGTCAGCCGCGGATAGGCGCGCAACACCTCGAGCAGCGCCGCGATGTTCCAGCGTTTGTTGATCGGAACCAATTTGTCCCGCACCTCGTCTGTGGTCGCGTGAAAGGACACCGCCAGCAAACAGCCGATCTCTTCGGCGGTGCGGGCAATTTCCGGCACCACACCGGATGTCGACAATGTGATCCGGCGGCGGCTCAACTGGATGCCTTCGGGATCCATGACGATCTTCATCGCGTCACGCACATTGTCAAAATTATACAGCGGCTCGCCCATGCCCATCAGCACGATGTTGGACAACAGACGGGTTTCATCCTTTGGCGCACCGGGCACCGGCCATTCGTCCAGATCATCCCGCGCCATCATCACCTGCCCGACAATCTCGGATGCGTTCAGGTTGCGGACCAATTTTTGCGTGCCCGTGTGACAGAACGAACAGGTCAGCGTGCAACCCACCTGCGACGAAATACACAACGTCCCGCGCCCCTCTTCGGGAATGTAAACCACTTCGACCTCATGGCCGCCAGCGATCCGCACCAGATACTTGCGGGTGCCATCGGTTGACACCTGTTTTGAGACGACTTCGGGGATCTCGATGACGAATTTTTCCGCCAAATCGGCGCGATACGCCTTGGCCAGATTGGTCATCTCGCCAAAATCACGCTTGCCCCACTGGTAAATCCACTGCCAGATCTGGCCGACCCGCATCTTGGCCTGTTTTTCCGGTGTTCCATTGGCAATCAACGTCTCGCGCATCGCATCGCGGGTCAGACCAACCAGGTTGATCTTGCCTCCCTCCGGCATCTTGCGCGGCAGGGTCAGAACGTCCTGGGTAATTGGGGCATCGGCGGTCATGGCAAAGGGTCCGGTTTTGTCGGGTGGATGCGCCTCTATATAGGATTCTGAACCAAGAGCAAAAGGATTCAGACTCTTTTCCGACCGCGCGCCCACCCCGACACGGTCCGATCTGCTGGGCCTGCTGCCCGGGTCGACGCGGACAAAGGTCAAAGGCGCGCCTCATCACATTCATGAATCGTTTTTCGCGAATTTGTTGACGGGCCGTCCAATTTTGTCGTTACTGGAACAAAAGGTATTTCCAAGAGGCAGGTATTCTCCGAGCTCCGTTCGTATCACCAATTTTTTCCAGGGAGGAAAATTGAAATGAACTTGCGACCCGACCCGACATTTCACGCCACACCCAAGCTGGCCATGGCCGCTCCGGTGGAAAAGCTTGCCTTCACACTGATGCTCAGTCCGGATGGATCCCAACCTGATGGCCTGGCAGTTGTGGACGTGGACCCGACATCAGGGACCTATGGCCAGGTTGTTCATTCGCTGATGATGCCGAATACCGGCGACGAATTTCACCATTTCGGCTGGAATGCCTGCTCTTCCGCGCTCAGCCCGCTGACCGGCCATGCCTTTCTGGAACGCCGCTATCTGATCATTCCCGGCATCCGCTCCAGCCGCATCTACATCATCGACGTCAAGGAACCCCTGAACGCCAAAATTCACAAGATCATCGAACCCGAAGAAGTCTGGGCAAAAACCGGCTATTCGCGTCCGCATACCATCCACTGCGGTCCCGAAGGCATCTACGTGTCCACCCTGGGCGGCGGCGGCGAAGATGGCACCGACGGACCTCCGGGCATTTTCATCATGGATTGCGAGACCTTCGAAATCCTTGGTCGCTATGAAATGGACCGGGGCATTCAGGACAAACATTATGATTTCTGGTGGAACCTGCCGCGCGACTACATGGTCAGCTCGGAATGGGGCCTGCCGCCGCAGTTCGAAAACGGAATCGTCGCCGAAGATCTGCTGAGCAACAAATACGGCCACAGCATCCATTTCTGGGATCTGCGCGCGCGCAAGAATATCCAGACGATTGATCTGGGTGAAAACCATCAGATGGCGCTGGAAATTCGCCCGGCACACGACCCGGCCAAGCAATACGGGTTCTGCGGCGTTGTCGTGGATACAACCAACCTTCAGGGCGCAATCTTTACGTGGTGGCGCAATGATGACGGCACATTCGAGGCCAAGAAAACCATCACCATCGACCCCCAACCCGCCGCAGCCGACGACCTGCCGGACCTGCTCAAGGGGTTCGAGGCCGTGCCACCGCTGGTGACCGACATTGACCTCAGTCTGGATGACCGGTTTCTCTATGTTGCCTGCTGGGGGACCGGCGAAATGCATCAATACGATGTGTCCGACCCGATGAACCCGACGTTGGCAGGCAAGGTCGAAATCGGCGGCATCGTCAAAAAGACGCCGCACCCGAACGGACAGACATTCGGCTATGGCCCGCAGATGGTCGAAATCAGCCGCGATGGCAAACGGGTGTATTGGACGAACTCGCTCTATTCCACCTGGGACGATCAATTCTATCCCGGCGAAAGAGGTGCTGCGATGGTGATGGCGAATGCCGGTGATTCTGGCGGTCTGACGCTGGACGAAAACTTCTGGGTCGCCTTCCCGGACGGGTATCGCAGCCATCAGATCCGCCTGGAAGGCGGTGATTGTTCGACCGACAGCTTCTGCTATCCCAACACCTGAACGTGGGGGCGGAACACTCCTTGGCGGCCCTTTGGTGGGCCGTCATCGCCTCGGGGATCTATCATGGCGTGAATCCGGGAATGGGGTGGCCGCTATCCGTCTCCGCAGCCCTGATGGAGGGGCGGCGGAGCGCCCTGATCCGCGCGCTGGCGATGTTAGCGCTGGGTCATTTTCTGGCCATGTCGGCGATTCTGTTGCCGTTCTCGGCGATGGTCGGGCTGGTACAATGGCAACGCGAAATCCGCATCGCGGCAGGGATCCTGGTCATGGGATTTGGTGTGTACCTGCTGATCAACCGCCGCCACCCGCGGATTCTGGCCCGGATCAAACCCACCCGATTGGCGCTGTGGTCCTTTCTTGCGGCCACCGCCCATGGGGCCGGCATGATGCTGGTTCCCATCTATCTGGGGCTGTGCCGGATTGACGAACTGGACAGCGGACACAGGGCCGCCTCTGAACTGATGTCCAGCAACATTGATACGGCGCTGTCGGTGGCCGTTGTCCACACCGTCGCAATGACCCTGTCCGGGGGCCTGCTGGCCATTGGGGCCTACACGTGGCTGGGTCTCAAATTTCTCTCCCGAACATGGGTAAACATGGACACTGTCTGGGCGCTCAGCCTGCTGCTGGTGGGTGCCATCGGGCTGTGGACCGCATGGTAACCCGCCCGCGCCCCCCGGCCCCACACCCCCCGGCCCCGAACCCCCGTCTTGTCCGAACCCTGCGCATCCCCTAGGCTGAAGGACTTAACCGGGAGGAATTCAAAGTGTCATTCAGTCAAAGTGATTTAAACGACCTTGCCGCGCGTTACACAGACGCGTGGAATTCAAAACAGCCTGAAAACGTGGCCAACTGCCATGCGGCCAGCAGCAGAATCGTTATCAACCGTGGCGACCCGTCTGTCGGGCATGACGCGTTGACCGAAATGGCCGCAGGGTTTCACACCGACGTTCCCGACCTGGTTTTGAAAAACGATGGCATTCGCGCCGCCGGCAGCCATGTGATCTTCATGTGGACCTTCACCGGACATCACGCCGAAACGGGGAACCCGCTTGATGTGAGCGGCTGGGAAGAATGGGAGCTTGATGGCGATATGAAAATCACCTCGTCCCTGGGGTGGTTCGACGGCGAAGACTACGACCGCCAGGTCGCCGGTTGATCACTGCCGATCGCGTCGTCACATTTGGTGTCGGCGCGATCAGCACACCGGCCCGCGACGCTACCATGCCGGGGCTAACAACACGGCCAACAACACGACCAGCGACACGACCGGCAACGGGGGCCTAAACCCCGACCCGATACAGCCCCATCACCCAGTTTCGGAATATCGCGACCTCGTCGCGTTGCACGGCGCGGTCTTCCACCACCAGATAATGCGACCGGCGTTTGGGCAGCTTGTATTCAAACGGGGCAACCAACAGCCCCTGATCCAGATATTGCCGGGCAAAACTGTCCAGCACCATGGTCACGCCTTCGCCCGTCATCACGATCTGCAACGCGTTGATCGACGAATCCGTGCGCATCCAATCGGTGGCCGCCGTGAACTCCAGCCCATGCAGTTCTGCCAGCTTGCCCCAATCGGTTTCCGACCCGACAATCTGGACCACTTTGGACTGGGCCATCCGGTCAATCGACAGATCCGCTCCGAACGATTTGGCAAATTCGGGATGGCACACCGGCACCGCCGATTCATGCCCCAGATGTGTGGTGTGGGCGTCCTTCCAATCGCCCAACCCGTATCGGATGTCGATGTCCAGATTGTCCTCGTCAAACCGATCCGCCCAGATCGACGTGGTCAGATGCACCAGAATATCCGGATGTGCAGACTGAAACTGCGCCAACCGGGGCGCAATCACCAGCGCAGCACAGGAAATCGACGCCCGCACCCGCACCACCCGTTTGCGTTTTTCCAGAAACAGCCCGGTGGTGGCGGCGATCATTTCATTGAACGATTTGCGGATGGTCTGGGCATAGGCCTGCCCGATGCTGGTCAATTGCACCCCACGGGGCAGGCGCACGAACAGCTGGGTGTTCAGATGTTTCTCCAACAGGCGGATCTGTTGACTGACCGCCGCCGGGGTCAGCTTCAGCTCGTCGGCCGCCGCGGAAAAACTGTTGTGTCGGGCCGCGGTTTCAAAGGCACGCAACCAGGTGACATGGGGCAGATCGGACATTTTGCACACCTGCAATGAAAATGATGCCTTAGGGGTAAAATGGATAGTTTGATTTGTCGATGCCCTTTGCCCAGTCTGCGCCAACCACGGCTCGGGAACATCGCCAATGTCCACCTCTCCCTCTTATGATTTCATCATTGTCGGCGCCGGATCAGCGGGCTGTGTTCTGGCCGACAAACTCACCCGATGTGGCCGTCACAAGGTGCTGCTGATCGAAGCAGGCGGCACAGATCGCCGGTTCTGGATCAAGGTGCCGCTGGGCTATGGGTTCACCTTTTCCGACCCTGCGGTGAACTGGCGCTATGACGCCGAACCCGATCCTGGTCTGGACGGGCGTCCCGCCTATTGGCCCCGGGGCCGGGTGCTGGGCGGGTCCAGCTCGATCAACGCCATGGCCTATGTGCGCGGGTTGCCGCATGATTTCGACGATTGGGACACCGCCGGGGCCACCGGCTGGGGCTGGGACACCGTCCGCCAGACGTTTGACGCTCTCGAAAGCAATGACGAATACGATGCACACGGGCG
Organism: Rhodobacteraceae bacterium M382; assembly: GCA_025141015.1. NCBI lineage: Bacteria > Pseudomonadati > Pseudomonadota > Alphaproteobacteria > Rhodobacterales > Paracoccaceae > Rhodobacteraceae bacterium M382. Next base: position 4,576,052 of record CP081098.1, read on the forward strand.
TTGGCATCGTCGCGGCGATGGCCCGGTGCGGGTTACGGACATGCGCGACCACATGCACCCGTTCACCCGCCATTTCCTGTCCGCCGCCCAGGACATGGGATGGCCCGCCATGGACGATATGAACGCCGCCCCCGCGACCCCGTCCAACACCCCCCCGGGCGAAGGGTTGGCCCATGTGCGCAGCACCGTCAAAAACGGGATGCGCTGGTCTTCGGCCGATGCGTTCCTGCGCCCGGCCAGATCACGCCCCAACCTGACGATCGTCAGCAACGCCCATGTGGAAAACATCGTCATTGAAAACGGCGCTGCCACAGGCGTGCGCTATCGTCGGGGCCAACAGAAACACCACGCCCGCGCCCAGCGCGAAGTCCTCCTCAGCGCCGGGGCGGTCAACTCACCACAGCTGTTGCAGCTTTCGGGCATCGGGCCCGCCGCCGTGTTGCAACGCCATGGAATTGCGGTGCACAACGACCTGTCCCAGGTCGGTCAGGGGTTGCAGGATCATCTGGCGGTGTCGCATTTCTTTTGGGCCAACGAACCCACGCTGAACGCCAAACTGGGCCATTGGCTGGGCCAGATGCGGGCCGGGCTGACATACATCCTGACCCGACGCGGTCCGCTGGCGGTTCCGGTCAACCAATGCAGCGGCTTTGCCCGCACGGCCGGTGCCGATCAGCCCGATGTACAGGTCTATTGCAACCCGGCCTCCTATTCGACACAGGCCAGCGGCAAACCTCAGATCGACCGCGACAACGGGTTCCTGTTGTGCGTGCAACCCTGCCGCCCGACCAGCCGGGGCGACATCACCATCCGCTCGGCCAACCCCAACGACGCCCCGCTGATCCACCCCAATTCGCTGTCGACCCCCGAAGACCGCGCCACCGTCCTCCGTGCCAGCCACCTGTTGCAATCGCTGGCCCAAACCCCGGCGATCACCCGCGTCACCCGCGAACGCCGCGAACCGGATATCATGACGATGGACGACGACGCGCTGTTGGAAAACTTCCGCATCCGCGCGGGCACGGTGTTTCACCCCACCTGCACCTGCCGCATGGGCACGGATGCCACCAATTCGGTGTTGGATGCGCGCCTGCGGGTGCATGGCACACGCGGGCTGCGGGTGGTTGATGCCTCGGCCTTTCCCAATATCACCTCGGGCAACACCAATGCCCCCACCATGATGCTGGCCGCCCGTGCCGCTGACCTCATCCTTATGGATCAAACCGACAACAGGACCTCCCCATGAAACTCGACAAGATCGAAACCTTTGTCTTTGGCAACCCGCCGCCGCGCCACGGCGGGCGCTATTTCATCTTTGTCCGGCTCACCACCGCCTGTGGCATCACCGGGGTGGGCGAGATTTACAACGCCACCTTTGGCCCGGATCTGTGCTGTGCCATGGCGCGCGACATGTTCGGCCGCCAATTCCACAACGAAAACCCACATCACATCGAAAAACTCTGGCGCCGATCCTATGGCGCGGGCTATACGCTGCGCCCCGATGTGACGGTGATGGGGGTGCTCAGCGGGTTGGAAATGGCCTGTTGGGACATCATCGGCAAGGCCGCCGGTCAACCGGTGTACGAATTGATGGGCGGCAAGGTCCACGACCGTCTGCGCAGCTATACCTATTTGTATCCCGAAGACGGCGACGTTTACCCCGACCCAGACACGCCCAACGTCTACAACGATCCTGACATCGCCGCCCAGGTCGCCCTGAAACGGGTCGAACAGGGGTTCACCGCGGTCAAATTCGACCCCGCCGGCCCCTATACGATCTATGACGGCCACCAACCCCGGCTCGAAGATCTGGAACGCTCCGAAGCTTTTGTCAAAACCATTCGCGCTGCCGTCGGCACCCGCGCCGATCTGCTGTTCGGCACCCATGGGCAATTCACCGTCTCGGGCGCCAAACGCATGGCACGCCGTCTGGAACCCTATGAACCGCTGTGGTTCGAAGAGCCCACAACTCCGGAAAACCCCGCCGATATGGCCGAAGTCGCCCGCTTTACCTCGGTGCCGATTTCCACCGGCGAACGGCTCTGCACCAAACATGAATTCGCCCGGGTTCTCGAGGCCGGAGCCGCTTCGATCCTGCAACTGGATCTGGGCCGGGTCGGGGGCCTGCTCGAGGCCAAGAAGATCGCCGCCATGGCCGAAACCCGACAGGCCCAACTGGCCCCGCATCTCTATTGCGGGCCCGTCGTGGCCGCTGCCAATATCCAGATTTCAACCTGTTCCCCGAACTTCCTGATTCTGGAAAGCATCGGCACCTTTGACGGCCCCTACATGTCCTGCCTGAAATCCACGATCACCTGGGAAGACGGCTATGTCATCCCGTCGACCGAACCGGGTCTGGGGGTCGAACTGAACGACGACGTCATCGCCGCCAATCCCTATACCGGGACGGATCTGCATCTGGACATGGTGCGCGACCCGATTGCTCCGTAACACCGACCCAAACGCAAACAACCGCCCCTTGGGGCGGTTGGCACAACGCGGGGTCTCGATCGGGTGGATCAGCCGCCGCAGCGTTTGGACGCGTCGTCCACTGCCGCGGTAAAGCCCAACAGCGAAAATGTATCCTGGGTCTGTGTGCCCCGGGCGGACCGCGCGGTCAGCGTTGCCTGGGCTCCGCGTTTCATCGACGCGATGATTTTGGAATCATCCGCCTTGGTCGCAGGCCAGGCCCATTCCCCTTCGGTGAACAGTTCATATTCGTCGTCACCGATCGCCATGTTGACGGTCGATCCCGGCGCAAACGGATATCCGCCGGTAAAGGTCACCTGACCTTTGACCCCGGCACCGGGCCGGTAGAACACGAACAGCAACACGTCGCTGCGCCGTACGGCAACCACACGGCCACCACGGGTGTTCACGGTTTCCTTGGGGGCCGAAACGCTCCAGCATTCGGTGGGGTTGTCCTCAACGAACACACTCCAGTCCGTCTTGGCGGCGACCCGGTTGGTGCTTTGATCCTGTGCGGATGCGATAGTGGCCATCCCGGCCAAACACAGGCCCGCGGCTATGCGGGCGAGTAGCGATGCCATTTGTCCAGACTCCAGACTGTCCTTAACCTCAATCTTCAGAAGCGCGCGCAGCGTTGCCTTCGCCGTCTCTCTTGTCGCACTCCGTCGCTTGCCGACACAACCACACTAACTTAGTTTGCGCCATGTGCGAAAGAGCGATTGGCAGGATTTCGCCAAGAAGTGAGGCAAAACATGACCCAAAATGTCCCGCAACCGGTTCCAATGGCCGAAATCTGGCGTGGCCCCTTTCTGGAAAGCGTGCATTCCGGCCACGCGGTGATCTGTGATGACACCGGCCAAATCGTGCGATCCTGGGGAAATCCGGACGCGCTGATCTATCCGCGCTCCTCGGCCAAGATGATTCAGGCCCTGCCATTGGTGACCTCGGGGGCGGCGGACAAATACGGTTTGACCAGCGAACAGCTGGCGCTGGCTTGTGCCTCGCACAATGGCGCGGCCATTCACACCACCCGCGTCAGCGCCTGGCTGGATCAGCTGGGGCTGGGGGATGACGACTTTCGCTGTGGTCCCCAGGACCCCGATGATCCAGACGCCCATCGCCACCTGATCAAAACCGATCAAAGCCCCTGCCAGATGCACAACAACTGCTCGGGCAAACACGCCGGGTTCCTCACGCTGACCCAACACATGGGGGCCGGTCCTGAATATATTGCCATGGATCACCCGGTCCAACAGGCCGCCCTGACCGCCTTCGAGGAAACAACCGGCATGGACAGCCCCGGTTTTGGCTTTGACGGCTGTTCAGCCCCCAATTTTGCCACAACTGTCACCGGGCTGGCCCGTTCAATGGCGTGGTTTGCCTCGGCCGCCGATCGCTCTGACCGCGCCTCGGCCGCCGCGCAATCCCTTGCCGCGGCCATGATGAAACACCCCGACCTTGTCGCGGGCGAAGGCCGCGCCTGCACCAATCTGATGCGCGCCATGGACGGGCGCGTGGCGATCAAGACCGGTGCCGAAGCCGTGTTCATCGCCATCATCCCCGAAAAACGCATGGGCGTCGCGGTCAAGATCATCGACGGGGCCACCCGCGCCAGCGAATGCGCCATTGTCACGATTCTGGTCGGCCTGGGGGTGCTGGATCCCAATCACCCGGCGGCGCAGCAATACATGTCCCCACCGATCCTGAACCGGCGCGGTGTGACCTGTGGCGCGATCCGTCCCGGCGCGGCGCTCACGGCCTGACGCCGACGCGCTCCCGCTTCAGGCTGGTTGTTTTGCCGACCGCAGGACAATCAGCCCGAACACCAACATCGACGCCACGATGATCAGCGACCCACCCTTGGCCAGGGCTTCGGTCTGCCCCCGTATGGCCATGGCGATGCCGGGAATGCTGACCACCAGCGATGCCAGCACCAGCGCAAAATGCAGCTTGGCCAACCCGCTGTCCGCAGCGCGCGGCATCAGGTGGTAATAAAACGCATAGATCGCACAGCTGACCCATCCCAGCAGGTTCAAATGCCCATGCGCCGGGGACAACGTGTGGTCCTGGCTGGCCGCCATCTGAATGCCCCACGCCATGCCCATCAATGCGGTGATCACCGCCAGCGCCATGAATACCAATGCAATACCTTTCATCCGTCCCTCCCATTCCGCCAGAGCTTTGATGCTCTTCTGGGTCAGTAGTTTGGGGATAGAAATGAAATATGGAAAATAGATAGATCTGATAGTATCAATTTACAGTATGAATTTCAGATCCTTCGATCTCAATCTCTTGCGGGTGTTCGACGCCCTGCTGGAAACCAATTCCACCACATTGGCCGGACAGAAAATCGGCCTGTCGCAACCCGCCGTTTCGGCGGCTCTGGCACGTCTCAGACATGCGCTGCAGGATCCGCTGTTCATCCGTCAGGGCCGCCAATTGGTACCGACCGATCTGGCCACTTCGCTGCGCGATCCCCTGCGTGATGTTCTGGCACAGACCGAAATGCTGTTGGCCCCCCGCGACACCTATGACCCGGCCCGCTCGGCCGAAGACTTCAAGATCTCGGGCAGCGATTTTTTTGCCGAAATGCTGCTGCCGCAATTGGCGCGCCACCTGTCCGAACACGCCCCCGGAATGCGGATCCAGATGGTCGATGTGGTTCCGGACCGTTTCACCGATGCCATAGACCACCACAATGTCGACATCGCCCTGGTCCCGGATACGCAATTTCCCGACTGGATCGAAACACGCCCGCTGTTCCGGTCCGAGTTTCGGGTGATTGCGCGCCGCGGCCACCCACAACTGTCCGCCACATCAGAGTCCCATATGTCGCTGGACCAATTTTGTGACCTGACCCACATCCTGTTCTCACCCGAAGGGGATTTTGCCGGATTGGGTGATGATGCGCTGACCGCCATCGGGCGCAGCCGTCAGGTGGTCATGACAATGCCGACCTTCGCGGGAATCTGCACCTCTGTGGCCCAAAGCGACCTGATCGCCATGATCCCACAGCAACTGGCCGACCGGCTGGCCCCCCAGATCGGGCTGCACGTGTTTCACCCGCCAATGCCTATGCCTGCGGCGCACATCGTGATGATCTGGAACAAACGCTCGACAAACACGCCCGGTCACCGCTGGCTACGGGACCAGATCGCCCATCTTCTGACCCCGCTCGACGCCCGTGACGCCCGATAGCGCCCATACCCCTTTTCATGACCGCACCGCTGGGGCATCAAGGGCGCAGATCAGACCGGAGCCCCCATGACACGCCCAATCTATGCAATCGGAGACATCCACGGACAGCGCGACATGCTGGACACCGCCCTGGCCCGGATCGAAACGGATGGCGGCCCGGACGCCCGGGTCGTGTTTCTGGGCGATTACACGGATCGCGGACCGGACAGCCGCGGTGTGATTGACCGCCTGATCCAGGGCCAACAGGAGGGGCGCGACTGGACCATGCTGTTGGGCAACCACGACCGCATGTTTTCCATGTTCGTCGAAGAGTATCCGCGCAATGATTCCCAATTGCTGGTGGGCTATCACTGGTTGCATGATCGGCTGGGTGGTGTTGAAACCCTGGCCTCTTATGGGGTGCCGGTCCGGGACGGCGACAGGATCTTTCAGATCCACGCCCAGGCCCGCGCCGCCGTGCCCCGCGCCCATGTCGATTTCCTGAACAGCCTGAAACCCTATCACCAGGACGGCGAGCTGCTGTTTGTCCATGCCGGCATTCGCCCGGGCATCGCGCTGGCAGATCAAACCGAAGATGACCTGATCTGGATCCGTCACGATTTTCTAAACGACCAGACGGTGCACCCCTGGCTGGTCGTACACGGGCACACCCCCGCCAAACAGGCCGAGCACCGGGGCAACCGCGTCAACCTGGATCAGGGGGCTGGCTATGGCCACCCGCTGGCCTGCGCGGTCTTCGAAGGGCGCAGCTGTGCCCTGTTGACGGACCACGGCCGCGTCCCGCTCCTGCCCTGAACGCCCGCCTCTAGGACACCGTGGCGCTCCCGCCCCTTTGTCGTGTGCTGACGCACCCTCAAAGCGTTGGGCCGGGCAGTGCTGCGCACTGCGGGCATACGGCCAACTCAGGTCTAACCCCACAGATCCGTGGACAGATACTTCAACCCGCTGTCACAGATGACGACCCCGACAACGCCGCCCCTTTGCGGCCCCGCCAACAGATCCAGCGCGGCCGCCACATTGGCCCCGGCGGAAAACCCGGCAAAGATCCCTTCTTCCCGCGCCAGGGCCCGCGTGGCCTGTCGCGCCTGTTCGCCGGACACCTGCAGGAATCCATCTGCCTGCACGCCCTGCAACAGCGACAGATCAGGCATTGCATACCCCCCACCCTGAATCGGATGTCCCGGTGCCTGCGCCGCCGCCCCGGACAATACCGCAGCCCCCTGCGGCTCGACCAGATACCCCCGGATCCCCGGATCCCGCGCGCGCAGCGCTCGGATCGTCCCGGCAAAGGTTCCCCCTGACCCGGCAAAATCCGCAAATGCGGTCAGGCTTTCGTCGGAATCGGCCCACAACTCGGGCCCGGTGGTGGCAAAATGTGCCGCCGCATTCCCGGAGCGTTCGAATTGATCCGCGCGGAACGCATCCCTGTCAGCGGCAACCTGGCGCGCGACACGATCCACTTCGGCCAGATCCGCGCCCGAAACCTCGCCCGGGACCGACCCGGCCACCTGATCCACCAGAACAACCTCGGCCCCCAACGCCGCCATCATCCGCGCGCGTTCCACAGAATTGCCCCGGCTCATCACCGCGACAAAGGGATAGCCCCTGATCCCACAGACAATGGCCAGACCGGTGCCCATATTGCCACTGGTCAGCTCGACCACCGTCTGGCCCGGACGCAACGCTCCGCTGGCCTCGGCCTCCTCAATGATACCCTTGGCCGCGCGATCCTTTTTGGAAAACCCCGGATTCAGATAATCCAGCTTGGCCAGAATGCGCCCCTCCAGCCCCCGCGCCCGGACCATCCTGTCCAGCCAGACCGACGGTGTGCCCCCGATCACGTCCAATATCGACCTTGCCGCCATGTGCCTGTTCCTGCTTCTTTCTGGTCCCAAATACCTCGGGGTGAATGCCCCAACGGGGCAGAGGGGCAGCGCCCCTTCTTACCGCCAGTTCAGCACAACCTTGCCCGATCGCCCGGACTTCATCGCCGCAAACCCCTGCTCAAACGCATCCACACCAAACTGATGCGTGATCACTTTGCTGACGTCCAAACCGTTCTGCAACATGGCAATCATCTTGTACCAGGTTTCGAACATTTCGCGCCCATAGACGCCTTTGAGCGTGATGGCCTTGAACACGATCCGGCTCCAATCCACCGGTGATTTCCCTGGCGGAATCCCCAACAAGGCGATCTTGCCGCCCATCACCAATGCCTCGACCATCTGGTCCAACGCGGCCTGACTGCCCGACATCTCCAACCCGACGTCAAAACCCTCTTTCATGCCCAACTCGGCAATGACATCATTCAGGTCCTCGCGGGTCACATCAATCGCGCGCACCGTGGGCACCACATGCTGGGCCAATTGCAACCTGTCGGCATTGATGTCGGTGATCGCCACATGTCGCGCGCCCGCGTGCCGGGCAACGGCGGCGGCCATGATCCCGATCGGGCCTGCCCCGGTGATCAGCACGTCTTCGCCCAGCAGATCAAAGGACAACGCCGTGTGCACCGCATTGCCCAGCGGGTCCAGAATGGCACCGATCTCGTCCGGGATGTCATCGGGCAACGGCACCACGTTGAACGCCGGCAGCTTCAGATACTCGGCAAAGGCCCCCTGTTCGTTCACCCCGATTCCCCGGGTGCCCGGATCCAGATGGAATTTGCCCGACCGCGCCTGACGGCTGTCATGCCCCACCAGATGCCCTTCGCCGGAACAGCGCTGACCGATCTGCAACCCGTCGACATCGCGCCCGATCTCGACGATTTCACCGGCAAACTCATGCCCGGTGATCATCGGCACCGGCACCGTGGCCGACGCCCAATCGTCCCAGTTCCAGATATGGATGTCGGTGCCGCAAATCCCGGTCTTGTTGATGCGGATCAACACCTCGTCAGGCCCGATCTCGGGCACCGGCGCGCGCACCATCCACAACCCTTCCTGCGGGTGGGATTTCTCCAGCGCTTTCATGGTGTTCGGCCGTGCAACTGACTGGCTCATGTGATCACCCCCAATGCCTTGCCCACCTTGCCAAACGCCGCCAGCGCCCGGTCCAGTTCCGCGCGGGTCAGCGCCGCGTTCATCTGGGTGCGGATGCGCGCCTGCCCTTTGGGCACCACCGGAAAGAAAAAGCCCGACACATACACCCCTTCGTCAAACAGCTGCGATGCCATCTCCTGGGCCAACTTGGCATCCCCCAACATCACCGGAATAATGGGGTGTTCACCGGGCAACAGATCAAATCCCAGGCGCTCCAGCCCCGCCCGCCAATAGCGCGCATTTTCAAACAGCTGGGCGCGCTGATCGGCGCCGTCCTTGACCAACCGCAGGGCTTCGATCCCGGCGGCCACAATGCTGGGCGGCAGCGAATTAGAGAACAAATAGGGCCGCGCCCGCTGCCGCAGCAGGTCGATCACTGGCTGCGGCCCGGCGATATAACCGCCGATTGCCCCCCCCAATGCCTTGCCCAAGGTTCCCGTCACGATGTCCACATCCACACCAAAATGATCCGGCGTCCCCGCTCCATTCGGCCCCATGAACCCGGTGGCGTGACAATCATCCACCATCAACACAGCGTCGTATTTGTCGGCCAAGGCCCGGATTTCCGGCAGCTTGGCCAGATAGCCGTCCATCGAAAACACACCATCCGTGGCGATCATGATATGGCGCGCGCCATCTTCGCGGGCCTGTTTCAGCCAGGCCTCCAGATCGTTCATGTCGCTGTTCAGATACCGGTACCGTTTCGCCTTGCACAGCCGCACCCCGTCAATGATCGACGCATGGTTCAAACTGTCCGAAATCACCGCGTCCTCGGGACCCAACAGCGGTTCAAACAACCCGCCATTGGCATCAAAACAGGCGGCAAACAGGATCGCATCATCCTTGCCCAGAAAATCGGCCAGCTTTTGCTCCAGCTCGCGGTGAATGTCCTGCGTGCCACAGATGAACCGCACTGATGCCATGCCGAACCCCTTGGGCTCCATCACCGATTTCGCGGCTTCGATCAGCGCGGGATGATCCGCCAACCCCAGGTAATTGTTGGCACACAGATTGATGACCCGACTGTCACCAACCATGATCTCCCCCCCCTGGGGCGAGGTGATCATGCGTTCACGTTTATACAGACCGTCCTGTTCGATCTGGGTCAACGTGGCAGAGATATCGTTCAAAAAGGCTGCGGACATGATGTGACTCCCGTGTTCGAGTCACCATCTACCATAACGGACGAAATTCCGAAATAGAGGATTTCCCCCATCACGGAAAATTTTCCGCAAAGGTGGATAATGCCATTGCCATCGATTGCAGCTGATCGAAGCTCGGCCCTTTATGCTAAGAATATGCCTCATTGTTTTACATGACGTCTCGAATATGCAAAAAAAAACCGAATTCTTTTACATGTGAGAGTCAATGCTGAAAGAAACTTATCAGATCCCACAACTACCACCGGACTTCGATTTCGAAACGCTTGCAATCATGAAAGCGTTGACTCGGGCAACACGCAGCCTTGCTGAGGTAAAGGGAAGAGCCCCTGTCATCCCCAATCAAGGTGTTTTGATCGACACCTTGTCCCTTCAAGAAGCGAAAGACAGTTCCGAGATTGAGAACATTGTCACGACGAACGATGAACTTTTTCGAGGTGGCTATGAAAGGGACGCCCAGCTTTCAGGTCCGTCCAAAGAAGTCGCTGCGTACCGGGATGCTTTGCGTTTGGGATACAAGCAGTTATGTCAAACGGGGCTACTGACAAACCGCTTACTTATTGAAATGTTTCAGGTGTTGAAGGACCGAAACGATGGTTTTCGCAAACTGCCCGGAACCGGACTTCAGAACAGTGCGGGTGACATCGTTTACGTGCCGACCCAACACCCCCAAGACATTGAACAGCAAATGACCGACTTGGAGGCATTCATCAACACCGATGATGATATGGATCCGCTGATCCGGATGGCTATCATTCACCATCAATTCGAAAGCATTCACCCCTTTCCAGACGGAAACGGGCGTGTCGGTCGCGTGCTTAACGTTCTTTATCTGAGTAAGACTGGGCTACTAAATATTCCCATCCTCTACATGAGCCGCGGGATCAACCGACGCAAGGCAGACTATTATCGGCTGCTGCAAGCAGTCCGCGATGAAGGTGCTTGGGAAGAATGGGTTGTCTACATTCTCGATGTCGTAACAGAGACTTCAGAGCTTACGCTGACACTGATCGAGGGTATCCGTATACAGATGGCATTCTTCAAGACTGTTATCAAAGATCGTTACCCAAGGGTATATTCACAAGATCTGATAAACAACCTGTTCCGGCACCCGTATACCCGGATCGAATTTGTGATGAACGAATTGAACGTGTCACGCCCTACCGCGACCTCGTATCTGGAAAAGCTGGCAAAAGATGATCAACTGCCAATTGAGAAAATTGTTGAAGGCAGGAACAGCTACTATGTCAATGTTGCACTTGTTCAACTGTTGTCTGGCGATAACGATGCCTGATCAGACCACACAATCACTCAAGCGTTCTTCACAATCAAAAACACCCGTGCTGCACCTTCGGGCGCGGTGATCGCGTGGGCCACATCTGCCGCGTACCGCGCGGTGTCTCCGGCCTGCAATTGGTGTTCGGCCGCGCCGGAACGGACATGGATTTTGCCCTCCAGCACCGTCAGCTGCTCCATGGCCCCCCGCGTATGGGGTTGGCTGTTCAGCGCGCCGCCCTGATCGAACCTTATGTCATAGACCTCGTGCCCACCGGCCTCTTCGGGGGGGGACAGAATGCGGATGCGGCACCCCTGACCCATGTTTTCGATCTTGGGCACGTCCACGGCCCGCAAAACCTCGATCCGGTCCTGGCTGTCGCCGACATCCAGCAACCCGGCAAAATCCACCTGCAAGGCGCGGGTCAGGTTCCACAGGGTCGCGATGGTCGGGCTGCTTTCGCCGCGTTCGATCTGGCTGACCATGGATCGGGACACGCCCGACAGGTTCGCCACCGCCTCGAGCGACAGCCCCTGCGCGCGGCGCGCCTCTTTCAGGCGGGCAGGCAGGCGGGTCAGGATGTCGTCAGAATGTTCCGTCATAGTGGATTCCCTGCGCCTTTGGCGGCAATTTGTCAATTCTCCCGCACGGCCCATGATGCTGCGTTGCGGCGGTGCACGGGTGGTGCACGCAGGGTGCACGGATCGTGTCCCCCTGTTTTCAGTGACGGCACGTTGTACAAGACAGAAGATGCTGCATCTGCATAATACGCCCAAATGCTCATGAGGAGAGAGACACCATGACCGATATCGTCATCCTGGACGGCGCCCGCACCGCCATCGGCACCTTTGGCGGCAGCCTGGCCAATACCGCCCCCATCGACCTGGCCACCACGGTCTCGAAAACGGCCATGGAACGCGCGGGCGTGGACCCGGCCCAGATCGGTCATGTGGTGTTCGGCCATGTCATCAACACCGAACCCCGCGACATGTATCTCAGCCGCGTGGCCGCCATGCAGGCGGGCATTCCCAACGGCACCCCGGCGATGAACGTCAACCGGTTGTGCGGATCCGGTGCCCAGGCAATTGTGTCGGGGATTCAGTCGCTTATGCTGGGTGACGCCGACTTTGCCCTGACTGGTGGGGCCGAAAACATGTCGCGCAGCCCGTTCATCACCCCCCAAACCCGCTGGGGTGCCAAGATGGGCGATGTCAAATCGCTGGACATGATGCTGGGGGCACTGAACTGCCCGTTTGGCACCGGACACATGGGGGTGACGGCCGAAAATGTCGCTGACGAACATGACATCACCCGCCAGCAGATGGATGATTTCGCCATGGCCAGCCAGACCCGCGCCGCGGCCGCCATCGAGGCCGGGTATTTCCAAAGCCAGATCGCCCCGGTCGAGGTCAAGGTCAAACGCGACATGGTCCCGTTTGAGGTCGACGAACACCCCAAGGCAACCACCGGCGAAGCGCTCGCCGGATTGCGCGCCGTATTCAAAAAGGACGGACGCGTAACTGCTGGAAATGCAAGCGGAATTAACGATGGTGCGGCGGCGATCGTGCTGGCAAATGCGGATGCTGCCGAACGGGCCGGCCTGAAGCCACGGGCCCGCATTCTGGGCTATGCCCACGCCGGTGTGCGCCCCGAAGTCATGGGTATCGGCCCGGTCCCGGCGGTCCAGAACCTGCTGGCCAAAACCGGCCTGTCGGCCAGCGATTTTGACGTTGTTGAATCCAACGAGGCCTTTGCCGCGCAGGCGCTGGCCGTGAACAAGGAACTGGGTCTGGACCCGGCCAGGGTCAACCCCAACGGCGGCGCCATCGCCCTGGGTCACCCGGTCGGTGCAACCGGTGCCATCATCACCATCAAGGCGCTCTACGAACTGGAGCGGATCGGTGGATCCAAGGCGTTGATTACCATGTGCATTGGGGGCGGCCAGGGGATTGCATTGGCCATCGAACGCCTGTGAATTCAGGGGGTTGGGGGCGCTGCCCCCTCTGGGCCGTTGGCCCATTCACCCCCGAGGTATTTTAGACCAGAAAGAAGCAGGAGCGCGGGTCATGAATCCGCGTTTCTATGCGCGCGTCGCGCCAGTTTGGCGGCCAGGTTCGGGCCAACCCCCGGGAGCGACCAGGGACAGACAGCGATGCAAATTGCGCAGCCGTGGTGCTGGTTGAAGAAGGGCAGGCATTTGTCAAAATCGACATACCATTTATCAGCACCGCGCACGGTTTGCTTGTCTGCCGAGAGCGCCTGGGGCGGGCAGGCATCCTCGCAGATCCGGCAATTCTGACAGAAACCATCGATCCCGTGGTTTTGCGCTGGGGTGACCGGAAGCGGCGCATCGGTCAACACCGCCGAAAGGCGGAACGCCGCGCCCAGATCCGGATTGATGATCGAGCCATGTTTGCCCAATTCGCCAAAGCCGCAGGCCAACGCCGGGGGAATCATGGTCAGTGCGCCGGTCATGGGACCAGTGAGCGGGTCCGCCTGCCAGCCTTGGGTCCGCAACCATCCAGCGATTGACTTGGCTCCCAGTGCAGCGCGGCGGTATTGCTCCATCACATCCAGGCCCGCCACAGCATCTGGGGCGGTTTTTAGCGCGTCATAATCGTGGTGCACACCCAGCATGATCACCCGAGGCAAGGTGATGTCATGCCCATCAACGATCCAGTCCGGATCGATTGCGGCAACCCCGATCAATTCGCACACCCCATCCGCAACAAAGGTCGCCAGACCCGTGGACCAGTCCTGTTGCGAGCGTGCAACCGTCTGGTCCGCAACAGCCGGGAGCGGCGCATCCAGAACCGCCTGCCGGCCGACTCTGGCCTCGGCAAACCGGGGATCCCGCGCCGATTGGGCATAGAAATACAGCTGAAGATCACCGTGCGGGATATCGCCAGGGTCCGGTGCCCAATAGACCATGCGCGCCGGACGCGGAGCCGTTTCACCCAGCCCGTTGACCGCATTGCCGCTGAGGTCGGGCCAAAGCGCCATTTGTTCCGGGTCGGGAACAAATGGGCGATATGGGTTCTTGCGTACCATGGTTGAACCCTAGCACGCTGTGACGTCAAATCACCTGAGAAATGATCGCCGCGATTGCGGCCCCAACCCCGACGCCAATCAGGGCCGGTTTCCATCGGCTTGTGAACCCTGTGTCAGACGCGTCTTTGGGGTTGGATTGGGCAATCAGCGCCTGTTCGACCAACGCGGGCAAGCGGGGGCCAAAGCGGGCCAGAACCTTGGCCACCGTGAACAGGTCCGATGCAATGGCACGCGGGCCGATCGACCCTTTTATGTAGTCTTCGACAACGGGATGGGCGACTTCCCAGATATTGATCCGCGGATCGAGCGAACGTGCCACCCCTTCGACCACAACCATGGTGCGTTGCAACAGGATCAATTCAGTCCGGGTTTCCATGCCAAAGCGTTCGGTGACCTCGAACAGGTAATTCAGCAGCCGTCCCATGGAAATATGGTCTGCATCCATGCCAAAGATCGGCTCGCCCACAGCGCGCAGAGCACGGGCGAATTCGTCAACATCGCGGTTGGCAGGGACATAGCCGGCTTCGAAATGCACCTCGGCAACACGTTTGTAATCGCGCCGGATGAACCCAAACAGGATTTCGGCATAGACCCGGCGCGTGTATTCGTCGATGTGACCCATGATACCAAAATCATAGGCGATGATATCACCATTCGGGGCGACCTTGAGATTGCCCTGATGCATGTCCGCGTGGAAATACCCATCGCGCAACGCGTGGTTCAGAAACAGCGACAGCACCCGTTCGCCCAGCGCGCGTCGGTCATGGCCCGCCGCATCCAGCGCATCATTGTCCCCCAAAGGCGCACCATCAGCCCAGCCCAGCGTCATGACGCGGCGGGCAGACAGGTTCCACAGAATCGGCGGCAATTGGAATCCGGCGTCATTGACCGTATTGGCGGCGAATTCCGACGCTGCCGCGCTCTCCAATCGCAAGTCGAGCTCACCCTGTACCACGCCATCGAAATGTTCGATGACATCCATGGGCCGCAACCGCCGCGCGCCGGGGGCAAAGAGATCAACAATCCGGGCTGCAAAATAGAACGCATCAACGTCCTTTTTGAACGCCTTTTCGATACCGGGGCGCAGAACCTTGACGGCGACGTCCTGTCCTGTGTCCGCCAGGCGGGCCCGATGCACCTGGGCAATTGACGCCGCCGCAATCGGTTCGCTGAATTCGGAAAACAGCTGGTCAACCGGGACACCCAGTTCCTTTTCGACTTCGGCCATGGCTTCGGCCTTGGAAAAGGGGGGCAATTTGTCCTGAAGCACCCGCAGCTGCTGGGCCAAATCGTCGCCCACAACGTCGGGGCGGGTCGAAAGCACCTGACCGAATTTGATATAGGCCGGGCCCAGCGCGGTCAGTGCCCGCGTGGCGGGGGGCATGTCGGGATCACCCTTGTAGCCCAGCCATTTGAACGGCCAGCCCAGCGCATGCGCCACGAACCGCAGCGGTGCGGGGGCCTCGAACGCATCCAGCACCACATTCATGGCACCGGTGCGCTCCAGCGTGGCACCCGTTCGGATCAGGCGAATGATGTTATGGGGTCCGCGCATGGGTCAGATCTTCCAACCAGAGTGCAGGGCGGCAATGCCCATTGACAGGTTGCGATACTTGGCATTTTCGAAACCGGCAGTGCGCACCATACCCAGAAAAGTGTCCTGATCGGGGAAGTTGCGGATGGATTCCACCAGATATTGGTAACTGTCGTAATCATCGGCAATCAATTTGCCCATGCGGGGGATCACATTGAAGCTGTAGAGATCATAGGCCTTTTGCATGGCCGGGTTGGGCAACTGGCTGAACTCCAGCACCATCAGGCGGCCACCGGGTTTCAGCACACGGAACGCTTCGTTCAGCGCGTCCTGCGGGCGTGTGACGTTCCTGATCCCGAACGAGATGGTGTAGACGTCAAAGGTATTGTCCTTGAACGGCAGCGCCATGGCGTCGCCGGTTACCCAATCCAGGCTGTCGGCCATGCGGGCAGCTTCGGCACGTTTGCGCCCTTCGACCAGCATGGGTTCGGTCAGGTCCAGAACCGTAGAATGTCCATGACCGGCCCGTTCCAGAAACCGGAACGAGATATCCCCCGTGCCGCCAGCCACGTCCAGCAGACGTTGCCCCGGGCGCGGTGCCAGCCAATCCATCATCGCGTCCTTCCAGACACGGTGGATGCCGACACTCATCACATCATTCATGATGTCGTATTTCGACGCGACCGAATTGAACACGCCCTGAACGCGCCCGGCCTTTTCGTCCTCGCGGACGGTTTCGAACCCGAAATGGGTGGTATTGTCGGATCTGTCGGTCATACGGGTTGCCGTTTCCTGGATTTTCGCCCTTGTTATAGGCTGCTGGAGGCCGGGTACAATGCGGCCCATTGGATAGGAGCCATGTAATGCCTGAATTGCCCGAGGTCGAGACCGTCCGGCGCGGTTTACAACCGGCCATGGAAGGCGCGGTCATAGCCCAGGCACGGGTCAACCGCCCCGATCTGCGCTGGCCCTTTCCTGACCGCATGGCAGATCGTTTGACCGGTGCCCGTGTCAATCAGCTGCGGAGGCGGTCGAAATACATTCTTGCCGACCTGGATTCAGGCGAAACGTTGCTGGTGCATTTGGGCATGTCGGGGCGGATGACTGTATCAGGCGATCCGTTGGGGCAGTTCGTCCACGACCATCCTCAGGCGCAAAAACATGACCATGTGGTGTTTGACATGGATAATGGCGCGCGCATCACCTTTAACGACCCCCGCCGGTTCGGGGCCATGGACCTGCTGGACACCGCCACGGCCGATCAACACAAACTGTTGGCGGTGCTGGGACCCGAACCGCTGGGCAATGATTTTCACGAACAACATCTGATCGATTCCTTTCGAAACAAGAACAGTCCGGTGAAATCGGCGTTACTGGATCAAAGAATCGTCTCGGGGCTTGGTAACATTTACGTTTGCGAAGCCCTGTTTCGGTGCGGAATTTCGCCACGTCGCAAAGCTGGGCAGATTTCAGCCACCCGCGTCGCCAGCCTGGTTCCGGTCATCCGAACGGTCCTGCAAGACGCCATTGCAGCAGGCGGTTCTTCGCTCAAGGATTTCCGTCAAGCTGATGGAGAACTTGGATATTTTCAACATTCCTTTGATGTTTACGGACGGGAAGGCGCCCCCTGCAAACGGAATGGCTGTGATGGGACAATAGATAGAATCACTCAATCCGGACGCTCATCTTTCTACTGCGCGCAATGCCAAAGATAGCTTGATCGAGATGTGTCGCGTGATAAGGAATCGTCCCTGAACGGAACAACGAAAGCAGTGAATATGGCCTTTGAGACGATCAACGTCGACATTCAGGACCACGTATCCCTCATCAAGCTGAACCGCCCCGACGCGTTGAATGCCCTGAACACCCAGTTGTTGGGCGAATTGTGCGCCGCGCTGGAAGAAGCCGATGCCAACGACAAAGTGCGTTGTATTGTGCTGACCGGATCCGAAAAAGCCTTTGCTGCTGGTGCGGACATCAAAGAAATGTCGGCAATGAGCTTTGTCGATGTGTCCAAGATCAACCTGTTCGCCGACGTCAATGATCGTATCGCCGCCATCCGCAAGCCCATTATCGCCGCTGTCAGCGGATATGCGTTGGGCGGCGGGTGCGAAGTGGCCATGATGTGCGATTTCATCATCGCATCGGACACGGCCAAATTCGGTCAGCCCGAAATCAACCTGGGTGTTATCGCCGGGATGGGTGGCAGCCAACGCCTGACCCGTTTTGTGGGCAAGTCCAAAGCTATGGACATGAACCTGACCGGTCGGTTCATGAATGCCGAAGAGGCAGAACGCTCTGGTCTGGTGTCGCGCGTCGTGCCCGCCAAAAAGCTGATCGAAGAGGCCCTGGGGGCCGCACAGAAGATCGCCGAAAAATCCATGCTGACCGCGATGACCGCCAAGGAGGCGGTGAACCGCAGCTACGAACTGACGCTGAGCGAAGGCATGTTGTTCGAACGCCGGGTTTTCCATTCGATGTTTGCAACCGAAGATCAAAAGGAAGGCATGGCGGCCTTTCTGGAAAAACGTCAGGCCCAGTTCCGCGACAAGTAAGACGCAGGACATCTCCGATCCCGAGGGGCAGGCCGATGGGTCTGCCCTTTTGCGTTCGGGGTCGGAAACGGCAAAACGGTTCCCGGCTTGCCAATTGCGCCCAAGTTGGCTAAAGACCCGGCCATACATGCGCGTGCGGCCCGCTCTGGCTAGAATCACACCGGTGACCTGATCCGGGTTGGCTTGGCATTGCGCTTAGAAATCGAACCCGAATACAAAGGTCAAATACCATGGCAAATTCGCCCCAGGCAAAAAAACGCGCCCGTCAGAACGAAAAGCGTTTCGCTGTCAACAAAGCCCGTCGTTCGCGCATCCGCACCTTCCTGCGTAAAGTCGAAGAAGCAATCGAATCCGGCAACAAAGAAGAAGCAACTGCCGCTCTGCGCGCTGCTCAGCCCGAATTGATGCGCGGCGTGACCAAAGGCGTTTTCCACAAGAACACCGCCTCGCGCAAGGTTTCGCGCCTGTCCGCCCGCGTCAAAGCGCTGGGCTAATTCTGGGTCTCCCCCGGGAATCGGTGACCGTTCGGCATCTGTTCGGACAAGATCTGAATTAACAAATCTGGAAGGCGTTGCAGGATTGCAGCGCCTTTTTTGTTCTCTTGGTCCCAACCCGGCTTCTGCTGCAAGCGCGAGAGATTCTTTATCCCCAAAGCCTGAGTCAACAGCATAGTTTCGTTGCTGGGAGGGGGACGAAATTGCTACCAAGGTTTCAGCGATTCACTCGCTTGGGGGGACAGGCTGGATCCGGAACATCCGATGGGCATCGGAAGCTTTGGAGACGACTGTCGGGATACTGTTTAGAATGGCGGCATCCTGATGCGCTATGATCCGGTCACTCACCGGTGTTTGGCCCTGTCTATAAAATGAGTGTGTAACGGTTTTGTTTCAGAGGATCGTCCGTGCTGGATAGCGGATGATTTTGGGGGACATATTTGTCGTTATGTCTGCACAGACAACGGTGTCGGTTTTCCGGCAGCGACCGGTATTTTGGTGTGTGAATCCTAATGGTCCTGAGACCAACGAAAAAAATGACATAATGGCCGAAATGGCCAGCTTTGGGATGCGTGAGGCGCTGG